>CAWJUG010000005.1:0-607133 GCA_963846025.1 Terriglobia bacterium
GCTTCAAAGAGACCGCGATCATCTTGTCACTCGAACGGGCCGCGTAGGCCGATCCCGCTGCTGATTCGTGGCAAGTCAACCAGGGCCGCGAACGCCCACGATATACACTGCACCTATGACCCGGCGCACGCTCGTTGGCTCCCTCGCTTTGGCAGCCACTTCTCTGAAATCCCAGTCGCCTCAACCGCAAACGACGCCTCAAGCTCAGCCTCGCCCACGGCGTCAGCCTCACACCGAATGGAAGCCGCTGCTCGGAGTTCTAGGCCCATACACGCCTGCAAACGTCGAATTCGCGAAGACGCAGGGCTTCACCAACATGATCCTGAGCGCAGGCATGCGCTCCACGCTTGACGCGAACACCATCACCGATGCGCAGGTTCAGGATGTCAAAGCCACCCTCGCGAAGTTCGAGATGCACGTATCCGCCTTTCAGATCGACGGCAATCACATCGATCCTGACCCGCAACGCCGCGCACGCGAAAACGAATTCTTCGTCAAAGCCATCGACCTCGCCGGCAAGCTTGGGGTGCCGTATATGGGCACGCAATCCGGCAAAGATCCTTCAAAACCTTTTCTGCAGCAAGTGGATGAGATTGTCCGTGTATACAACGAGAAATACTTCGCAGCGTGCGAGCGGAACCGCGTCGCTATTCTCTGGGAACCGTACCCGGAATCTCCGAATCTGGCCACCAGTCCCGTCGGTTTCGAAGCCCTCTTCAAGGCCTTTGGAGACACGCCCTACGTCGGTCTTCAATACGATCCATCCCATCTGGTCCGCCAGTTCATGGACCCTATTCAGACCGCCCGCGATTTCGCCGACAAAATCCGTGACGTTCACCTGAAAGACACGGAGATCCTTTGGCCCGTGCTGCGCGCCGGCGGCATCAATCCCGTAAACAACGCGCGCTGGTGGCGCTACCGTATTCCAGGGATGGGCTCCATCAATTGGCGCGAGTTCTTCACCGTTCTACAGGACGTTGGCTACTCGGGCGCCATGAGCATTGAACAGGAAGACCCGCTTTATGGCGGGGACAGCAATCACGGGCCGGATTTTAGTTCGGATTTCAAGATGGGATTCGTTATGGCAAAGCGCTATTTGAACCAATACGTGCCATAATCTACCGCAATCGATCAAGCGGCGAAAGCTATCCTCCATATTGCGTTTTTGGAGAACGTATGGGAACAGAGCTTACGAACTGGCCGGCCGCCGCGCAAACAATGAAAGGGCCAGGGCATCACGCCTCCGCCCTTCTGTTTTCTGGCCGGTGAAACCACTTCCTCGCCATCTCCGTTATACTTCTTTACAATCCCTCATGAGGCGCCACGTCCTCATCTTCGGTCTCGTCGGCGGCCTCCTCATCGCCACCCTCCAATACACGGAATACCGCTTCGTCATCATCGAGCACTCCGTCGAGCTCTACGGCGCTCTCGTCGCCATCCTTTTCGCGAGCTTCGGCATCTGGCTCGGCCTCCGCATCACGCGCACTCGCGAAACCGTCCGCGAAACGGTCGTGGTGAAGGAAGTGCTTGTCCCCGCGGAAGTCCCCGCCCTCGGACCCTTCGCTCCCAACACGGCCCAGCAGCAGACCCTTGGCATCACGGCCCGCGAGCTCGAAATTCTCACCCTGATCGCCCGCGGCTTCAGCAACCGCGAGATCGCCACGCAGCTTTTCGTTTCCGAAAACACTGTCAAGACACACTGTGCCCGCGCCTTCCACAAGCTTGGAGCCACCCGCCGCACCCAGGCCGTCCGGCGCGGCAAAGAACTATGCCTCCTGCCATGACAGCGTCACCCGAAAGCATGATTTCCGCTCCATTCGTGCGAAATCATCCGAAAGGATGACGACATCCGGCCCCGTTACACCGTATCGTGACTCCATCCTCACTCGCACCAGGAGTTTCATATGAAGAAAACCGTCCTCACTTTCGGCCTCATCTCCGGCTTGATCATCTCCGTCCTTATGGGCGGCTCGCTTCTCATCGCCGACAAGATCGGCTCCGGACACAGCTTGGCTCTCGGCTACACCACCATGGTGGTGTCGTTCCTGCTAATCTATTTCGGCATCCGCAGCTACCGCGACAACACTCTCGCCGGCCAAATCTCCTTCGGCCGCGCCTTCGCCTGCGGCATCCTGATCACTCTTATCACTACCGTCTGCTACGTCGCGACGTGGGAGGTCGTGTACTTCAACTTCATGCCCCACTTCATGGAAAGCTACTTTGCCGCGCAGATTCACAAGGTCCAGTCCTCAGGACTTGACCCCGCCACCACCGCCGCGCAGGTCGCTGCCATACAGCACTCTCAGCAGCTTTATCAGAACCCCTTTGTGAACATGGCCTACACCTTAATGGAGCCCCTGCCCGTCGGCCTTATCATTACTCTCCTCTCCGCTGCCATCCTCCGCCGCAAAGCCCCTGTCGAACCCAGCGCCGCTCCCGCAGTCATGACAATATAAATTAAAAGGCCGGGGCGTGAACCCCGACCTTTCGTCTTCCACCCCAAACATATAGCTCGTACGGACAAACGATTCTTATAGGAGGCAGCATGGCTTCAATCACTGGTTTTGGCGGTATATTTTTGCGAGCGGATGATCCAAAAGCTCTGTATCAATGGTACGAGCGGCATCTCGGTCTAGTGAAGTCCGAGGGATCATTCGCGTTCCCCGCCTCGACGCAACGGGCCCAAGTCGTCTTCGCCTTTTTCAAACAAGACAATGCATACTTCCCGCCGGCACAGAAAGCGATGCTCAATCTTCAGGTGGATGACCTGGATGGAGTGCTGGACCGTTTGATAGATGAAGGCGTCACGGTCGATCCGAAGCGCGAAAGCTATGACTTCGGAAAGTTCGGCTGGGTCACCGACCCGGAAGGAAATCGTATCGAGCTTTGGCAACCTGTCGGTAGTGACTGAGGCCGAGCCGACCCAGATTGGGGGAAATGCCTCCGATTCGAAAATGACGATGTTGTGCGATTTGCACTAACTGATTTCGACCGCCGGATACGCTTCGATGTATTCCTCGCCATTGCAGCCGAAGTAGGCGACGGTATGGGCGGCAAAATCCACGTTATAGCGAACAATTCCCGCACGCCAACTGGCTTCGAGAAACTCTGGAAAAGTACTTTCTCCGGCCTGATCGATTCGCAACGCTGCGATGAGGGCATCCCGGTCAAATGCCGGTACGTCCACAGCACCAGATACCAAGGGCACACCCTGGATCACGACCGGCCCCTCGCCGGTAAGGAACAGGCTCTGGCACGCGGGTAGAGACCAGAGGTTGCGGGTGACTCCGGCCTGCCGCAAGCTCTCGGCCAGATAGGGAAATCCTCCCACCTTTGGGCGGATAGCCGCCGCTCGCTCCATCGCCTTCATTAGATTGTCAACTGCTTTGCTCATGAGATTTTCTTATTTGACGTGTGCTCTTTCGGATGTAGTAAGTTTCGCCGAGGGCATGTCATTCGACCGGAACATCTCGGATCTGATGATGCTCTGCAACTTTGCAAAGCAGACGGCGCAGAGCCGATCTTACTCGGTTCTCAGCGCTTCCATGGGATCAATTCGTGCTGCACGGCGCGCCGGCAGATAACTCGCCGCGATGGCGACCGCGATCAACACGCCCGTCACACCGGCGAACGTCACAGGGTCGAACGAGCTGACACCGAAAATGATGCTTTGCATGAAGCGCGTTAGCGCAAATGCGCCCGCCAGCCCCGCAACTATGCCTGCAATCGTCATCCAGGCGCCCTGGCGCAACACCAATCCGATGACTGAGTTCGGTTCAGCGCCCAACGCCACGCGAACGCCAATCTCCTTCGTTCTCAGCGTTACCGAGTAGGCCAGCACGCTGTAGAGGCCAACGCCTGCAAGTAGCAGCGCAATTGCCCCGAAACTCAAAAGCACGGTCATCGTGAAGCGCCGCGGCGCTATCCATTCGCTCAAAATATTCTCCATGCTGTCGACATCCGATACGGGTTGGTCCTTATCAATTGCCCAAACTTGCTGCTTCACCGCATTCGCTAAGGCCAGCGGATCGCCCTCCGTGCGCACGACCAGCGACATCGCTTGCATGTGATGCCCCGGCAAATAGATCTGCAGATGCGGCGCTGCATCCGGTCCAAACTGATGCTGGTCGCTGACCACGCCCACCACGGTATAGTTGCTCGGTTTGTGCTGCTCGTCGTCGAATACGACAATTTTGCCGAGCGGATTCTGTCCCGGCCAGTTCGCCCGCGCAAATGTTTCGTTCACGAGCGCCACATTCGGCTGTGCCGAAACGACGTCCTGGTGGGTAATGTTCCGGCCTCTTAGAATTCGGGTCCCTAGGGCCGCGGTAAAGTCTTCCGTGACGCGCGCCCAGTCTGTAACCCTCGGCTTGACTGGGTCCATCGGAACTCCCGGGAATGTATAACCTTGCTCGCTGATGCTCCGCATCGGCAGCGCCGTGGTCAGGCTCGCCGCGCGCACCCTGGGTAGCTGTTGAACCCGCTGCAAGAGCTGATCGTCAAAAGCCGCCACCTGATCACGATTCTTATATCGCCAGCCGGGCAAAGCGATTTCCATCGTCAGGACGTGATCGGGCCGGAAACCCAGATCCAGCCGCATTAGCGACGCCAGGCTCCGGATCGTAAGCCCGGCTCCGACTAGAAGAATCAGCGACAAAGAAATCTCCACGATGATAAGAGCGCTTCGGAATCGGCTGGCCGAACTAATTACGGAACGCGACTCCCGCCCGAGTGATTCGGCAATGCTTCGTCTCACCGAATGCAGTGCTGGCGCGAGCCCGAAAAGGATTCCCGCAAGCAACGTGACGGCGGCAGTAAACGCGAGCACAAGCGGATCGATGGTCAGTTCATGAAAGCCATGTACCTCTTTCGGCGCCAAAAACCCGACCAGCCATAAGCCCCAAAAGGCAAACAGTAAACCGAACGCTCCTCCGCAAACGCTCAGCAAAACACTTTCGCTCAGCGTCTGTTTGATGATGCGCCAGCGGCTCGCACCAAGCGCAAACCGCACCGCCATTTCTTTTTCGCGAGCGGCCGCTTTGGTCAGCAGCAGGTTTGCGATATTGGCACACGCGATTAGCAGAACGAAACCGACGGCCACCTGTAGCACATACAAACTGCGGCGCAAATCCGGATCCACATCTTCGGAAATCGTCGGAAACACGTTCACGCCGAACCCGCGATCCATGTCGGGATAGGTTTGCTGCAGCCGTCTTCCGATGACTTGCATCTCGGCGCGGGCCTCTGCCAGCGTAACTCCCGGCTTCATCCGTCCGAATACGATGAGCGCCATATCGCCGGCTGCGTTTGGGTCCAAGTGCATGGGCACCCACAGCTTCGGTTTACTTTGTTCCAGCCCTTGCGAGTCCGCCGGCAATTCGAACGCGGGCGGCAGAACTCCAATGATCCGGTATTCGTTACCGCTTGCGCGCAAAGTCTTTCCGACAATTCCGGGATCGCTGGCAAACCGGCTCCGCCACAGATCATCAGTGATGATCGTTACCCGGTCGCGCCCTGGCTGCGTGTCCTCCATCGTGAAGTTGCGCCCGATCCTAGGTTCTATTCCTAGCAACGGAAAGAAACTGGGTGTCGCCGAGGCGCCATGCACATGTTCGGGTTCGCGATTGCCGTCTTTCTCCGAGGCGGTGAGATCGAAAGACAAATAATCGTACGCGCCCATGGCTACGAACGAATGCGCCTGCTGCTGCCACGCCAAATAGTTTTTCAATCGCGCCGGAAGACGTTCGGAAATAAACGCAAGCAGGGCAGGATTGCGTTCATAGATGGAAACCAGACGTGCGGGATCTTTTATCCGTCGAAAAGGGGCGGAGTTCCAAACGACGGCATTCACCGTACTGAAAATGGTGACATTCGCGCCGATGCCGAGCGCCAGAGCGAGCACGGCAGCTAGTACAAACCCCGGAGATTTTCGGAACTGCCGTAATGCGTACGTCAGGTCTTGAAGCATGGGTACACAATAATCCTTCCTTTCATCCATATCACCTGAGACGATCTCCTCTTCCCATGCACTCCGGAGGAGTATGGTCGTAGTGCAACGGGCAAAGCTGGTGTATCCCCGCCCACTATGTTTTACTGGGAATGACCCGGCATTTTAATGGTTAGCGTGCCTGTAGCTCCGTCGACCCAGGCCTCACCACCGGTTACCAGATTTGAATGGCAGCCGATTGTGTGGTTTGGTGCGCTCCTAATTCTTTGCTACGCCACGATCCTTTATCGGATGGGCTTGCAGTGGGCCACCGACGAGAATATGGGGCACGGTTTTTTTGTCCCGCTCGTCGCCGGGTTTATCGTTTGGCAACGCCGCGACAAACTGGCCGAACTGCCATTGCGCTCAAATCCTTGGGGTTTGGTTCTCGTTATTTTGGCTGCGCTGCAGGCGATTGTCGCAACTCTCGGAGCGGAGTTGTTTACCGCGCGGCTTGCATTCCTCATCGCCCTTGTTGGCGTCATCCTCTATATTGGAGGCGCTGCCTGGATCAGAGCGCTGGCGTTCCCGCTTTTTCTCTTGCTGTTCATGATTCCTATCCCGGCTATCATCTACGCCCAGTTGACTCTGCGGCTGCAAATGCTCGCCAGCGAGTTGGGCGAAATCATGATCGGCTGGATGGGTATCCCGGTGCTACGGGCTGGCAACACGTTACAGTTGCCAAGTCAGACTCTGGACATCGCGGAAGCATGTAGTGGCATCCGTTCCTTATTGTCGCTGGGTTTTCTCTCACTCGTGTACGCCTATTTCATGGATAAGCGCGTTTGGATGAGGTGGGCGCTTCTGCTTGCGACCATACCCATCGCCATTGGCGCAAATGGAATTCGCGTCGCTCTAACCGGGCTCCTTTCGGAAGTGAACACCGAACTGGCCCAGGGCCTATTTCACGAGACGGAAGGTTACATCGTTTTCATCGTGGCGCTTCTGGCCCTGATCGTCACGCACCGCCTCCTAAGCGTCATAGCTAAACGGGTCAATAGGGCATAGAGCAAAATGGGCAACTTCTGGAAGCTGCGTAGCGTTCGCATACTGAGCATAGTTTTGCTGGCGCAGGCTGGCCTCTTCTACGGCTTCTCGCGGCACGAAAATTTGCCGTTCCACAAACCGCTCAGTCTTTTCTCTCTGGGCGACACCGATTGGACACTTATGCAGGACGTCCAGTTAGATCAGGAAACGCTGGACGTTCTTAAAGCCGACGATATCTTATCGCGCGTTTATCAGGACCGGCGTACCGGCGAAATAGCAACGTTATTCGTAGCGTATTTTGATACGCAGCGAACCGGTAAAGCGCCGCATTCGCCCAAGAACTGTCTGCCGGGAAGCGGTTGGGCTCCTTCGCAGTCCGGAGCTGTCGATATCGCGATTCCCGGACAGAGCGACCCCATTCACGTAAATCGTTATATCGTTGCCCGCGGAGAAAACCAAAGTGTCGTACTTTATTGGTATCAATCGCGCAACCGTGTCATCGCCAGTGAATACAGCGCGAAGATCTACACCGTCGCTGACTCTATTCGCTACAACCGCAGCGACACTGCTCTAGTGCGCGTGGTCGTCAATGTAAACAACGGCAACACGCAGAAGGCGTTTCAAACTGCCCAATCCTTCGTTCAGGCGTTCTTTGAACCTCTCAAGCATTGGCTTCCGGCCTAGCCAATCGCGGTTGGATTCCCCCAAAATACGATAGACATAAACTGGAAGAAGATGCCTGCCCTTGTGAATGGACTTGCGCAGACAGATCTGCTCTCGGGCATCGGCAACACACCATTGCTGGAGATCCGTTCAGCGCGCCGGGGTGCGGTCTCAGTCTTCGCTAAAGCCGAGTTTCTCAATCCAGGCGGTTCGGTCAAAGATCGTCCGGCCCTGAACATGATCCTCCAGGGCGAAAAGACGGGTCAGTTCACTAAGTCGAAGATTCTACTTGACTCCACTAGCGGAAACACCGGAATCGCCTATGCGATGGTGTGCGCCGCCAAAGGGCATCGAGTCAAGCTTTGCCTTCCGGCAAATGCTTCGCCGGAGCGCATTCAGATCCTGAAGGCATTCGGCGCCGATCTCGTACTTACTGATCCGGCAGAAGGTTCCGATGGGTCTCTCCGCGTGTGCCAAGGCATCTTCGAGGCCGACTCCGACCAATACTTCTATCCTGACCAATACAGCAATCCGGCCAACTGGCAGGCGCACTACGAAACCACAGGGCCTGAGATTATCGAACAGACCGCCGGACGAGTCACGCACTTCCTGGCGGCCATCGGCACCGGAGGCACCTTCGTCGGCATTAGCCGCCGCCTGCATCGCGATCTGCCGAACGTAAAATGTATCACGGTACAACCAGCCTCTCCCCTACACGGATTAGAGGGAACAAGACATCTGCCGAGCTCTATTGTGCCGCGCATCTACGATCCCACTCTGGCGGTTGAGAATATCTGGATCGAGACCGAAGATGCTTATGCGATGGCGCGCAAATTGGCTCGTGACGAAGGGCTGCTGGTCGGAGTTTCCGCTGCAGCCAACGTTTTAGCTGCGACTCGCGTGGCTGAGCGTCTGTCTAAAGAGGGTCAGGATGGAATGCTTGTTACAGTCCTCTGCGACGGCGGACAGAAGTACCTGACCGAACCTTTCTGGAATGATTGAAATAGAGACGACTCCTTGGGAAACCATGGTCCTGCACGCGGAACGAACGTACCCGAAAGAGTGTTGCGGCGCGATGCTAGGGCGTATCCGAGGCGAAAACAAAGAAGTAGTTGCTGCCTTACCGCTGCAGAACTCGTTTTCCGGTGAGCAGGATGCTCGCTATGAGTTGAAGCCCGAAGATCTGCTCGAAGCCGATCGCGCTGCACGTGCCCGCGGCCTCGACCTTATCGGAATTTTTCATTCGCACCCCGACGCAGATGCTTATTTCTCAGAGACGGATCTTAAGAATTCCTGTCCCTGGTATTCGTTTGTCGTGCTCTCCGTTTATAACGGAAAATTCGATCACGCCCGGAGCTTTCTTCCTGACGCAGATCAGACCACAGCAGATACAGAGGAGTTGATATGGCCAAAATTGTGATCCCAACTGCATTGCGGCAGTTCACCGGCCAAAGTGATTCGGTGGAAGTGACCGGCGGGACAGTGGGAGAGGCGCTCAATCAGTTGACCGCGCAATATCCGAATATCAAGAAAAATCTATACAACGAGCAAGGCAAGCTGCGCAGTTTCGTGAATGTCTATGTCAATGACGAAGATATCCGCTATCTGGACAAGGACGAGACAAGACTAGAGGGAACTGAGACTATCTCCATCGTTCCAAGCATTGCCGGCGGGGCTACAGCACTTACGGAACCCGACACGGCCGCTCTAACGAATGAAGAGATAGCACGCTACAGCCGCCATTTGATCCTTCCCGAAGTCGGAATGGCAGGGCAACTCAAACTAAAGCAAGGCAAAGTGCTGCTGATCGGGGCGGGCGGGCTCGGGGCGCCGCTTGGCTTGTACCTGGCTGCCGCCGGAGTTGGCCGGATCGGGATCGTCGATTTCGATGTAGTGGATGCCTCGAATTTGCAGCGGCAGGTAATTCACGGGACGTCGGACATTGGCCGCAAGAAGATCGATTCCGCAGCCGACCGCATGCGTGAGATCAACCCCAACCTGCAAATTGACAAGTTCGATACTGGGCTGACCAGCGAAAACGCATTCGGCATTCTCAAAGACTATGACTTGGTTGTGGACGGCACCGACAACTTTCCGACACGTTATTTGGTCAATGACGCATGCGTGCTGCTGAAAAAGCCAAACGTCTACGGATCCATCTTCCGCTTTGAGGGGCAGGCGACCGTTTTCGCTTTCGAAGACGGACCTTGTTATCGCTGCCTTTATCCCGAGCCGCCGCCTCCAGGCCTTGTCCCGAGCTGTGCCGAAGGCGGAGTATTGGGAATTCTGCCGGGACTGATCGGCATCATCCAAGCAACCGAAGCTGTCAAGATTCTTCTCGGCACAGGTGAGACTCTCAAGAACCGCCTATTGCTCTACGACGCGCTCAATATGAAATTCCGGGAGCTGCGGTTGCGCAAAGACCCCGATTGCCCGGTCTGTGGCAGCCATCCAACCGTGACGAAGCTCATCGATTACCAGGAGTTCTGCGGCGTACGGCCAACGCCTGCGCCAAGTCCTGCCGCAGACGGTGTTGTTGATCCCATAGAAGTGAAACAGAAGCTCGACCGAGGCGACAATTTCACCCTGATCGATGTTCGCGAACCACATGAATATCAGATCGCTCGGATTCCCGGTGCGCAACTGATTCCGCTAGGTGAGTTGCCCAAGCATTTGGGCGGATTAAATCGCAGCGCCGAATACGTCATGCACTGCAAAAGCGGCGCCCGCAGTCAGAAGGCCGTTGACCTCCTGAAGCAGAATGGCTTCCAAAACGTTCGTAATATGACCGGCGGCATTCTTGCGTGGAGCGATAAGGTGGACCCGACTGTGCCGAAGTATTAGGCAAAATGATTCAACGGGCCGTGGCCGTAACCGAGCCCCGGCGCAGTTTCAATAGCCCGCTGTACAAATTGCTTCGCCTCCGCAATGGCACTTTCCAAGTTCTTCCCAAGCGCAAGTCCTGCGGTTATCGCGGCCGAATAAGTACAGCCGGATCCATGCGTGTGCGCAGTATCTACCCGGACGCCCGGAAAGCGTGTTACGCCCTTGTGCGTACACAGAACATCGGTCGGGGCTCCGGCAATGTGGCCGCCTTTTACGAGCACAGCCTGACACCCCGAATCGAGCAGCAGGCGTCCCGCCTCCATCATGTCGGATTCACTTTGTATGTACGTGGCAGTCAACACTTCCGCTTCGGCAATATTCGGCGTCACCAAAGCGGCGTGAGGCATTAGCTCACGCTTTAACGCTTCTTCTGCCTCGGCGGAAAGCAGACGCGATCCGTGTTTACTCACCATGACGGGATCAACCACCAACGGAAATCGGAACGATTCGGCCAAGGCCGCTACCACACGCACGATGTCAAGAGTTCCCAGTGCGCCGGTCTTCGCCGCGGCTGGATAAATATCAGACACGACAGCCTCAATCTGTTGAACGACCAGATCGGGAGCTAATGTCTCCACGCGTGCAACGTGCTTCGTGTTCTGCACGGTAATCAGCGTAATCGCGGACTCGCCGTAAACGCCGTATCGATGAAATGTCTTGAGATCCGCTTGAATGCCGGCACCGCCGCTCGGGTCCGACCCCGCGATTGTCAGCGCTACCGGCGGCATGCTCCAACGGTAGCGCAGGAAACGAACTGCTACTGGAAAGTCTGAGTGCTGGACGTCTGGCCGACCGAGTTGCCGAGCGTCACCGCCACCGAACCAACTTGCGTCACATCACCCGAAACAGGAAAACTCGCCTGCACTGAGAACGCGCCTCCTACCTGGGTTGTTCCGAAGAAGTATTGATGGAAGCTGGATGTCGCATCCACTGAAATGGCGTTAGGCGTCAGAACCTTCCCGCTGGTGTCGTAGAAAATGAACGAAAGCTGCCCGGCACTGTACGAATTGTCGAAGCCGGTCAGCGTGACCACCAGATTGGGCGATTGCCGGACAGCCTGCCCGGATGTGATCTGCACTTGCGAAGGCGAGATCGTATACGACTGCGTAACCGCCGCCTGGTTTGGAAACTGTACTGTGAATTTGATTGTGCCTGCGGTGGTTCCCGTCTGGAACGTGAGGGCGGACTGCCCGTTGTAAGTGGCTACTTGAGCCCCGTTGGCTACCGTCACTTGTAATTGGCGTCCGCTTGTAGCAACAAACTCAATCGCTGGGTCGTCGCTGATGTTAGGAACCGATGGCGTGAACTGCATTGTAAGCGTGCCGATTTCCCCAATTGACGCTGTTCCCCCGAGTTGGACAGTTACATGGGCCTGCTGCTGACTAAGCAGCGGCTGCTGATCAACTGTCAGACTCGGCGTTGGCAGCGAAGACGTGATGCTCTGTCCGGTAAGACTGAACGACCTGCTGCCGATCAGCAGCGTTCCCGTGTATGTGCCCGTAGCGGAGCCGGAAAACGCAACTGTAAACGTCGTCGATGTGCCCGGTTGAATCGTAACCGGAGCGGGGTTAGTTCCTGAGATAGCAAAACCCGCGCCCGACACTGATAAAGAGGGCACAGTAACTGCGCCGATCGTGGTTGCGGGGTTTTTTAGGGTGAACAATAGCGTCGGGTTCACCCCACTTCCTGAAACCGTCGTTCCGAAGTTGATGGGGCTGGCCGCCTGCGCTGTTAGATTCTGGCCAGTGGAATCGGTGTAGGTGATCTGTAATGAGCTAATGTCACCCACGACGCTTGCGGTGCCCGTCCCTTGCAATAGGAATGGATTCTGCCCGGCCATCAGAGTAACTTGTTGAGCCCCCGCGCTGCCCGGAGCGAATGTTACCGTGAATGTTGCCGATGATCCCG
The DNA here is from genome assembly GCA_963846025.1 of Terriglobia bacterium. Lineage (GTDB taxonomy): Bacteria > Acidobacteriota > Terriglobia > Bryobacterales > Bryobacteraceae > Bog-105. Next base: position 12,431 of record CAWJUG010000005.1, read on the forward strand.
CTGCAATAGTGTTCGGCAAAGCGCCGAGTTGAAAACCAGTACTCGGATTGTTTGTCGCCGTCTTCAACATAATCAATTGCTGTGGGTTGATGCTGGCCGTACTGCCATTGGTGAGAGTGAAAGTCGCGGTTAACGAGGATGTCGTCGCGATGTTGCCGAAATTCACCGGTGTAAACTCATTGGGCTGAAGAATACTGCCGTTACATCGCGACACAGAAGCGTTACTGCAACTCAAGCCGAGTTGAGCGGCCGTACCGTTCCCCTGCACGGAAAAATTCACCACGGCGCTAGCGCCAACTGTGATCTGCACGCTAGCGCTTGTGACGCCCGTAGCCGCGGGAACGAAGTAGATAATGAAGCGCTGTTGGCCTCCTGGAGCTAGCGAGACGCCAAGTAAGTCACTGATGAAATTGTTGTTTTGGTTTGTGCCATTCAGGAAGTTGATATACGAAACTTGGGCAGTGCTGGTAGATGTGTTCTTCATCCAAACGATCACGCTGCTGAAGCTTCCTACAGGCGTATCCGGAAAGCTATAACTAGACGGGAAGCTTTGCGTCGAAGGTTGTCCGCCGTTGTCCAAATAGAAACTCAATCCCGATGTCTGTGCCTGCAGGCCCGCGCACAGAAAAAGAGCAGCCAGCAGAATTTTCACTTTGTCACCTCGCGCGTGACAACCGCCGGCACTTCGCATAAATGAATGTTTTCGTCCTCCACATGAAGAGCCCAGGTGCGTCCATCAGAAGGCGAGGTTACAAGAACCCAGTTAGAGGATATGTGGTCAAAAGCGACATCTGCAACAATCGCGGCGATTGTTCGGATCGCGCCGTCGCGCGCCATCGCTTCGAGGCCGTTCGAGTCGCGAAACAGAATGGCCGCGCCTTGCCAAAAAAAAGCAGCACCATGTACGCCCGGTACCGTCTTCAAGGAAACCAGATTGCCCGATTCCATTGATACGCTGGCTTCGGAAACCGATTCGCTGGAACCTGCCAGCAAAAGCTGAGCTATGTTCTTGCCCTGCACGCGCACTGAAGTTACGCGCGCCGAACGATCCAGGCCGTGCACCGCTGTGAGTACAAAGCTCTCTCCGTTCCAGTGCAACAGCGACTCGCTTCCTGGTAGCCACGCGATTGCCGAACTAGCGCCGCCATCGACGTTCAGCAAGGGCCGGGGCTCGGCGCTGTCATACTCGCCCAGCAACGCGAAATTTGTTTTTACCAACTGGATGCGCCCGTGGCTCGCAACTAATCCGGCTTGATCGGAAAAACTTGCAGCGTCAAATGACCCTGCGCTCCGCGTGTCGACAATCACGTTATCCGACAGTCCGTAAAGAGTTCTTACGCTGGCATCAGCCAGACGCGCAATGCCGATCGGCGGGCTCTTGACCTGCGCAGCGCTGAATGCTGCTGTAAATAGAAGCAGCGCTGTCGCTGCAGCAAACTTCGGGTGTTTCATGTTCTCAACTCGATTCGACTGCCGGTTCGGCGGCTACGGGTGGCCTACGCTGATGCTCGGATTGCCGATCGATAGCGACGACGAGTTCGTCGAACTGGAAGTGCTGGACTTGCCCTTCATCGCGAAAGCCGCGCCAGCACCGGCCGCGACTGCGACGCCAAGCAGCACGTACCATTTCGCGTGGCTGCTGTGCGGAGCATCGGCCGCTGCGGTATGCGTCACGGAAACAGTCGGGTCTGCGGCGACCGGCGTCAGTCTGTCCGGGCCGGGATCGCCGGCTCCCGCTTGTTTTGCGATCTCACCAGGCTGTCGGGTGGGTTTAGCAGCGGGCCTCATGACGGAAACAGTTGGCTGAGCTACAACGGGCTGGGTAGTGGCCGGTTGAGCTTCCGCTTTTGCCACATAAGGTACCGCCACGACAGTTTGCTCGAGTTGCGGCAAAACCGGTGCTGCTGCCGGGTCGCTAAGGGCCGGCGTTCCGATACCAGCCGTTACCAAATTCGTTTCGACGAGAATGCCGGTGTGCGCTGTTCCTTTCGTGGCCGTTAGCCGAATAGCGACCGGCCCGGCAGCAGCGCCCCACTCAATCTTGTCAATCGTCGCGCGACCTTGGTTGTCCGTGTAGGCGACCGCGGCATGCGTGCCGTCGCCAAATATTCCTGTAGGTCCGCTGTCCGGCAGCCGGCAAGTAACCGCCGCATTCGACACGGCTGCTCCGGATGAGTCCGCCACCTGGACGCTCAGGTTTTGTTTCGCGCCTGTATGGGCCATGGACTGCAGGTTGTCTGTATTCAATACGCGAATTTGAAGCGTATCCGGCTCAGCGCCTGTCATTACAGAGCTCGGCAATTGTGCCTGAGCCCACAACGGCGTCATCACCAGCATGGGAGAAAGGACAACGGAAATAAGGGAAGAGAAGGGAAATGCTTTCATTTGCGGCCTCGTTACTCCGGCCGAACTACCGGCCAGAACAATCGCCGCGGAATGCTAAACGAGCTGGATCACGACAACCGTTACGTTGTCAGGCCCGCCCTTCTGCTTCGCGGCGTCGATTAGGTAGTGGCATTTCTCCGGTAGAGATTTCTCTGAATCGAGCGCCTCTAACAACAAATTTTCGTTCAGCACGCCGTGCAGCCCATCGGAACAGAGCAGGACTTGATCTCCGGAACTCATCTCGACGACATGGGATTGTACTCGGAGTTGTTCAGCCGACCCGACCGCCATCGTCAATACGTGCCGCATAGGATGTTTCTTAAGCGCTTCATCGGTCAAACCGAGGCGTACGCCAACTTCGGCAACCCAGGTCTGATCCTGCGTGACGACCGACAGCCCATCTTTGGATAACAGATAAGCCCGGCTATCTCCCACACTTCCAACCTGCAGTTTGTTCTGGCTAAGTTCACGTGCCACCAGCAGTGTAGTGCCCATGCCCTCCAGCTCGGGGTTATTGCTGGCGGCTTGCCGCACGAACCAGTTCGCCTCAAGGAACGCCTGCTCCAGCGTGTCTAGACCGTCTCTATCGGGCGCACGGAGCAGGAATTCATATAGCACTTCCGCGCTCAAATGAGAAGCGTACTCGCCGGCGTTCGCGCCGCCCATGCCGTCGGCAAGTATGAAAATGCCCTTCTCCGGATCGTTGATGAAATAATCTTCGTTATTTGATCGAACGCAGCCTGGATCGGATAGGCCGAAAGCCTCTAGCATAAGGCTCTCCGATTATAGCTGTGGCCGCTGACCGCGCCCATATCAGGATCTTGCAGCAGAACTTTGGCGTTAAACAGGTTCAGAGAGAGAGTCGGGCGACAAGCAAATTATCTCTTGTGGCGTCCAGAGGGTCAGGCGTTTAGGCCGGCTGCTATAAAAGCCGTGCCCGCGCCGATAATGAAATCATGAAGGCGGCTTTGCTCGTTATCGTGACAACACTGGCGCTTTGTCCTGTGAGCCGGAGCCAAACTTCTAAATCCGATTTGGCGCGCCTTTACGGCAAATCAGCGCACGGCACGTTCCGGGTTGCGCCGGGTGTGGCGTTGCGAGCCTATATTGGCATGGGGGACCGTGTGTGTGGACTAGTGATTTCTGGCGCGGCGTCTGAACATGAGGTTATGCAAATCTTCGATGCGGCCGTTCCACCACAAAGCAGGGGTGTTAAAGGAACCGACATGTTTGAGTGCGTAGGAGGGTGTCAGCAACTGCTGGAGTATGAAAGGGTTCGATTCGTTTCTGGAGTATTTGATGGAGCACAAGCATCGAACCCTAGCGCGATAATCACGTTCAAACGACCGGAGTGCAAACACGTTCTCGAAGACATGAGCAAAATGGCTATGCATCTAGTCCAGCTACCGCACTAATCACATGCACAGTACTTACGAGTAAGGGCTGCATGTCTGAATTACTCGTGACTCGACAGAGCCGCGATTGCCAACGGAGTGGCACGCCACCTCAATCCTTTCCCGTCATTTTTCTGATAAACGCGACTTCCTGATCGTTATAAGGTTTTCCATCCGTATGAAAGATGTCGTGAAACCACACGGGCGGCGGGGCGGACACATACGGGTGCTGCCAGGAATCCCACGGGAAATATGTCTGCGTCTTTCCTTGCACAAATCCCCAGTTGATTGCTCCTACTTTGTATTCCTTGGCGATCGGCAAGATGGTCTCAAAAGTACTTTTGAGCGGGCGCGCCATATACTCCGTACAAATGATCGGCCGCCCATACTGCTGCAGCCATTTGATGCGCGTTTCAAAATCGTTTGCGTCTGCGTAGTTATGAAAGGAAGTGATGTCGGAAAGCTCGAGCTGTTCTTTCGCCATAGGTTCCAGTTTCGCCGGGTCAGACCAATTGCCCTGCCACACGCCGCTCGTCAGCGGCTGGGTGGGTTTAGCCGCCCGCGCCCACGCGAATGCCTGGGGTAAAAGCGCCAACACAAGCTGTTCTTTGTTTGGCGGCTCCAGATCCTTGTAATTCCCGCCGCCGCCATTATCCGGCTCATTCCAGATGTCCCATCCCAGTACACGCTGATCCTTGCCGAATGCTCCGACAACTCCCTCCACGTACGCTTTCAGCCGTGGGTACTGCGCAGGATCTTCCAAAGCCTTTGTCCCCGGACTTTGTACCCAGCCCGAGTTATGCACGCCCGGTACGGGTTTATGCTGCTTCCCCAGATGCGGCATAGGATCCCATACCGAATCAAACAAAACGAATAGCGGTCTTATCTTATGCTTGTCGCATATTTGCAGGAACGTATTGATACGGCGCTTAAAACCTTCCGCGTCCTGCTTCCAGAGCAGATCGTGCAGAAACACGCGCATCGTGTTCATTCCCAACGATTCGGCCCAGCCCAGCTCTTTGTCGATCTCCTTTGGATCAAAAGATCTCTTCTGCCACATCTCTAGCTGATTGATGGCGTCGGCCGGAATGTAATTGCTGCCCACGGGCCATGGCTCGCCCGCATACCATCGGGTCGCCTTTTCTTGGGTCCAGCGCTCGTTAGGCCGGTCAGGGGTCTGTGCAAAAACAAAGAGCGCGCACAGCACGCATCCGCTGACAAAAACGCATGACAAACGTCGCATTGCCGCCCCTACAATATCATCGATTCGGCCCCGACCTAAGCAGCAGTGATTACGACTTAACCAATACTCACCAGGTCCGGCGCAACTCTCTTCAACTGCCCGCAAGCGGCGAAGATGTCCCGGCCGCGCGGTTTACGAATGAAACACGGAACGGCACGCCGGATAATCGCTTGAAAGCTTGCGACACGCTCGGGATCGGGAGTTTCAAAAGGAATGCCCGGGCCGGGATTCAGGGCGATCAGGTTCACCTTGCAATTCAGGTTGCTCAGCAAACGGACGACCCGCTTTGCGTCAGCATCCGTATCGTTCACGCCGCGCAGTAGCACGTATTCGAAGCTGAGCTTCTCCCAAGGTCTGAGCGGGTAAGCTTTGCAAGCGTCCATCAAATCCGCCAAGTGGTGTTTACGGGTGATGGGCATGAGCTGACGCCGTTGGTCTTCGGTAGATGCGTTGAGCGAAATGGCGAGCTTCGGCCTGATGGCAGCGCGACCAAGTTCGAGAATCTTCGGCACGATACCGGAGGTGGATACGGTGATCCGCTTTTCGGAGATCCCGATGCCCTGCTTATTTGTCAACAGGCGAGTTGCCTTCAGAACGTTGTCGAGGTTGAGCAGAGGCTCGCCCATCCCCATCATCACCACATTCATACGCGTCGCGCTTGCGTTCAGGCCATTCTCGCGGGCCAGATAAAGCACCTGCCCGACAATCTCGCCGGCCGTCAAATTGCGTTCCAGGCCCATCAGTGCGGTTAAACAGAATTTGCAGTCGACAGGGCAGCCAACCTGGCTGGATATGCAGATGGTGTCGCGCGCGGGCTCGGGCATGAGAACCGCTTCAACCGTTCTGTTATCCTCTAGTCGAAGCAGATAACGGCGGGTTCCGTCGACGGAATCGAAGCGCCGCTCCGCGCTTGGCAGGCCTAAAGGATTCTTTGTAAGTAGCCTGTTTTTAAGTACTTGCGGCAAAGTGGAGATTTCTGACAAATTAGCCACTTGTTTCCGATATAGCGCGTCAAATAGTTGTTTGGCGCGATAGGCGGGCTGCTCCGGGCCGAGCACTTTCTGGAGGTCGGGAAGCTCCATTCCCACTAAGGCTTGGTCCTCAAGTACTTGCAGCATAAAGATTTATTTTAAACGCGCGCAATGGTCATGCGTAATCTGTGCGCTGGTAGCGTGTACCTGCGTACACTTGGAAAGGTTTTTGGCACATGGTTTTGGCTATCCCGCATACTCGCGAAATTGAGCGCGTACGTTTAAGCAACGGGCTTCGGATTGTTACCGAATCGATGCCATACGTCCGTTCTGTTTCTCTGGGTATATGGATCGGCAGCGGCTCGCGTGCCGAGCGAGGCGCTGAAAACGGAATTTCGCATTTCATCGAGCACATGGTATTCAAGGGGACCAAGAATTACTCGGCGGAAGATATTGCGCGCTCAGTTGATTCGGTAGGTGGTGGTCTGGATGCGTTCACGAGCAAAGAGCTTGTGAGCTTCAACACAAAGGTGCTGGATGAGCATTTGCCGGTCGCCTTCGATGTACTCGCCGACCTGGTGCAAAGCCCGTTATTTCGCGAAGCCGATGTCGAAAAAGAAAAAGGAGTGATTCTCGAAGAGATCAAGATGGAGGCGGATCAGCCGGAGTTTGTCCTGCACGAAACCTTCATCAGTAGTTTCTGGAAAGGCCACCCACTTGGTAAGCCGATATTGGGCACGAAGGAAACGGTCAAAAAGTTCACTTCGGAATTAGTCCACGAGTTCTACAGCCGCATTTATTCGCCCGCCAACATTCTCATCACGGCCGCCGGTAATCTGGATCACGATGACATTGTGAACTTAGTGCGCAATAAGTTTGAAGATTTTCCGCAGCGCGGCGGGCTGCCTACGGACGTGATTCCGAAACCGCATGCTCCGCTGATACTGAAGAAGAAGGATTCTCTCGAACAGGTCCACATCACGATGGGTGTGCCGGCGTATCGGCTCGCTCACGAGTTACGGTTTCCGCTGTACGTTCTCAACACTGTGCTGGGCGGCGGCATGAGCTCACGCCTGTTCCAAAATATACGCGAGAAACAGGGCTTAGCGTATGCGGTGTACTCAGAGCTCAATTTGTTTAGCGATACCGGCTGCTTCACGGTTTATGCCGGCACGGCTGCGGAAACTGCCAAGCAAGTTGTCACTTCGGTTATGCAGGAATTTCGAAACCTGAAGGAGGAGTTGATTGGTGAAGACGAACTGCAACGAGCGAAGGATCACCTGAAGGGTTCCTTGATGCTGAGCCTGGAATCAACATCCAGCCGTATGTCGAATCTTGCGCGCCAGGAACTGTATTTCGACCGATTCATGTCACTGGATGAAATGCTGGATAGTATTGAATCTGTGACGCGCAGCGAAGTACAGATGATCGCGCGCGAATGCTTCGGCGCGGAGAATATTGCGCTCGCGATGCTAGGGCGTCTGGGCGAACTGCAGGTAACCCGCGAAGAACTGGCCTGCTAGAACATCGATTGCGCTGGAAAAGCGTTTCGCCGGCTAGCGTCGATCCATTGGTATTCTGGTCGTTTAACAGGCTATGCCGCAGTTGCGCTACACCACTCCGCGCGGAATTACTATCACAAGAACCAGCTCGACGATTCCCTACGCAACAGGTTTGAGCGGGCTCTTGCGGCAGCTTGACAAAAAACGCGGTGTGTATCTCTCGTCGGGTTATGAATATCCGGAGCGCTACTCGCGTTGGGATATTGCAAGTGTCGCGCCTCCGCTAGAGATTGTTGGCCGAGGCCGCACGGTGGACTTTAGTGCGCTCAACCGGCGCGGGAATATTCTGCTGGGCTTGCTGCGACCTTTACTCGAGGAGCATACGCACAGCGCACGGACTGTTTGTACGGATGAGACAATCCGCGTGGAGTTGAAACCGCTGCCCGAACGATTTGCCGAAGAAGAGCGCAGCAAACAGCCGTCACCTTTTTCCCTTCTCCGCACCATAGTGGAGGAGTTTCGCAATTCGCGCGATTCGCGGCTGGCGCTTATCGGAGCTTTTGGCTACGATTTGCTTCTGCAGTTCGACCCCATTCAACTCCGGCTGCCGCGCGACGGGCACAAAGGTCTTCACTTGTTTCTTTGCGACGAGATTTATTTCATGGATCGCAAGAAGGAGGTGATTGAGCGTTACCGGTACGACTTCGCTGGCGAGGCAGGTAGCACGGAAGGGCTGCCGCGAACGGCCTCTTTGGTCAAAAACAGTCGCCCCGGGCCGAATCGCGCCGAGATCGTTTCGGATCACACGTCAGAGCAGTACATGGCCAAGGTGGAGACCGTGCGCGAGGGCATGCGGCAAGGCAATTATTACGAAGTTGTGCTGCGGCAAACGTTCAGCGCACCGTTTCACGGGAGTCCTTCTGAGCTTTTTCAACGCATTCAGAAGAATAGCCCTAGTCCCTACGAATTTATGCTGCAGATGGGGGATGAGCAGGTGATCGGCGCTTCCCCTGAGATGTTTGTTCGCGTAGAAGGCGAGACTGTGGAGACGTGTCCTATTGCCGGAACTGCGCGCCGTTCCGGCGATCCCATGCGCGACGCAGAAAGTATCCGTGAGCTGCTGAATTCGACGAAAGAAGAATCGGAACTCACCATGTGCAGCGACGTGGACCGCAACGATAAGTCCCGCGTGTGCGTGCCTGGGTCCGTACGCGTGGTTGGGCGACGCCTGATTGAATCGTATGCTGGACTGTTTCACACCGTGGATCACGTGAAGGGAACGCTGATGCAAGGCTTCGACTCACTAGATGCGTTTCTCACGCACATGTGGGCAGTGACTGTGATAGGCGCTCCTAAAAAAGCCGCTGCGCAGGCGGTTGAAGACCTGGAAAATGACGCCCGGGGATGGTACGGAGGTGCGGTGGGGATGCTGAACCTGAACGGCGATATTAACACCGGGATTACTATTCGCACGGTTCATCTGAAGAACGGTGTAGCACGATATGGCGCCGGTGCAACGCTGCTCTACGATTCCGAGGCGGCGTCAGAAGATGCTGAATGCCGATTGAAAGCCACAAACTTTTTCCGCGCATTGTTTCCGGCAGCGCACCGCGTCACCCAGGAGCAGGCGATGCGCCGCGTCGGCGAGGGCACCCATCTTTTGCTGGTGGATAACGATGATTGCTTTATTCATACGCTGGCGAATTATGCGCGACAAACTGGAGCGCGGGTATCTACGTACCGTTCGAGCGCGGCACTCGAAGTTGTCGAAAAGGTCAATCCAGATATCGTGTTGATCTCGCCCGGACCTGGACGCCCGTCCGATTTCGCCGTGCCGGAACTGATGAGGGCGCTTGCGAAACGCGGAGTTCCAATATTTGGCGTATGTCTCGGGCTACAAGGAATTGTTGAGGCGTTCGGCGGCGAATTGGAAGTCCTTGGCTATCCGATGCACGGCAAACCTTCGCTGGTGACACACGATGGACGCGGAGTGTTCCAGGGTATTCCGTCACCATTCCGGGTGGGCCGTTATCACTCCTTATATGCAGATCGAGCGACGTTGCCCACATGCCTGGAAATTACAGCCGAATCTGAAGACGGAATCATCATGGGCGTACGTCATCGTGACCTTCCCATTGAAGCCGTGCAATTCCATCCGGAATCCATCTTGACGCTTGAGCGAAATTGCGGTTTGCGGTTGATGGAAAACATGATTGAACAGTACGCGCACGCTGCGGAAGCGGTGGAGAGCGTTTAAGCTGCTTGTCCGATGAACATAGCGTTGCGATTATAGGCGGCGGCCTTGCGGGGCTGGCTGCGGCAGTGGCTCTTGGGTCAGCGGAGCAGAAGGTTACGGTGTTCGAGGCACGGCCGTTCCTGGGAGGCCGCGCGACTTCTTACCCGCTCAACAGCGCCGACGAAAACAGCCCGACCATTGACAACTGCCAACACGTGCTGCTGCGGTGCTGTACTAACTTGCTCGATTTCTACAGCCGTTTGGAAGTTCGAGACCGGATTCGTTTTCACCGCGAATTTTATTGGATTGAGCCGGGCGGACGTACTTCAATCATGCGGCGCGGTGCGCTGCCTGCCCCGCTGCACTTCACCGGGTCATTCGCAAAACTACGTTTTTTGAATTGGCCGGGGAAAATGGCGGTCGCCAGCGCTCTACTTGCCGCGAAGTACGAATACAGAAAACGTACAAACCTGGATCACATCACGATGCTGGATTGGCTGCAGGAGAAGGGTCAGCCGCCACAGGTCATTGATAGGTTTTGGCGGCAGGTGCTGGTGAGCGCCATAAACGAAGACTTGGATCGCATGGCGGCGAGTCACGGTTTGCAGGTTTTTTATCTCGGCTTTCTTGCACGAGCGAATTCGTATGAGATGGGCGTTCCGGCCGTACCGCTGGCCAAACTCTATTCTGAAAACGCGTGGTCGCGCTACCCGAATGTGAAGATTCAAGAGCGCGCCAATGTACAAGGCGTGCGGATCGAAGACGGGCGCGTAGCGGAGATCACGGTGAATGGGGAGCGTGTGACGGCCAATGCTTACGTCTTGGCCGTGCCCTTCGAGCGAATTGGGGCGTTGGCGCCTGGACTGAAAGTTGACCTTTCAAGCTTCAGTCACTCACCCATCACGGGAATACATCTGTGGTTCGACCGCGCGATTACCAATCTGCCCCATGCAACGCTGCTAGACCGTACGATTCAGTGGATGTTCAATAAAGACGGTGGACGTCAAATACAACTGGTAGTCAGCGCGTCGCGAACGTTGACCGAAATGCCGCGTGCAGAGGTCATCGAACTTGCTCTGCGCGAATTGAAAGAGTTCTTCCCAAAGGCAAAAGACGCCAAGCTGGAGCGGGCGCATGTGGTGAAAGAAGTGCGCGCAACTTTTTCGGCTGCACCGGGCCTGGAAGAGAGACGGCCGCGCAGCGCGACCGAGCTGCCGAACTTATTTCTCGCGGGCGACTGGACGCGATCGGGATGGCCAGCAACTATGGAAGGGCGCAGTGCGAAGCGGTTATATAGCGGCGGAAGCGGTAATGAAGTCGTTTGGCGAGTCGTGGCGGTTTCTGCTGCCTGACGTGGCGTGACGGTCAGCGTTGATTCGCCTTGAGAACTTTCTTGCGCAGCCGGATGGATTTCGGCGTAATTTCAACGTACTCGTCTTCCGCGATAAACTCGATTGCCTGTTCAAGATTCAGGATCTTCGGGGGGATAAGACGAATAGCTTCGTCTGAAGTGGAAGCGCGCATGTTGGTCAACTTTTTCTCCTTGACGATATTCACGTCCAGATCGGCATCGCGCGCGTTCTCGCCGATGATCATTCCTTCGTAAACTTCCGTGCCCGGCGAGATAAATATGACCCCGCGCTCCTGCAGATTATAGATTGCATAACTGGTGGCGACGCCGGGCCGGTCGGAAACCAGCGACCCGGTGGGACGCATCGCAATCTCGCCCTGCCATTCGACGTAGCCGTGAAATAGCGAGTTCATGATCGCGGTGCCTTTAGTGTCGGTGAGCATTTCACTGCGCAGGCCGATGAGCCCGCGCGATGGAATGAGAAATTCCAGGCGCACACGTCCAGAGCCGTGATTAACCATCTTGGACATTTTGCCCTTGCGCGAACCCATCTTTTCTATGACCACGCCGATGAATTCCTCCGGGCAATCAATGACCAGCAGCTCCTGCGGCTCATGCAGCACGCCGTCTATTTTGCGCGTCAGAATTTCGGGCTTGCCCACCTGCAGTTCATAACCTTCGCGCCGCATCATTTCGATGAGAATAGCGAGTTGAAGTTCACCTCGGCCCATCACCTTGAACGCATCCGGGCCACCCGCCTCTTCAACCTTGATGGAAACGTTGGTCAGGAGTTCTTTATCCAGCCGGTCGCGCAGGTTTCTTGACGTTACGAATTCTCCCTCACGCCCGGCGAACGGCGAATTGTTGATGGTGAACGTCATAGCGATGGTCGGCTCATCGATTTGAATATTCGGAAGCGCCGCCGGGGTTTCCGCGCTGGTGACAGTTTCACCAATCGTGATGCCTTCCACGCCAGCGATGGCAAGCACGTCCCCGGGCCTCCCGACGGTTTCGTTGACTCGCTTCAGGCCTTCGAATGAGTACAGTTTTGTGATGCGGGTCTTCTGAAGAGCGCCATCCAACTTCACAATGCTGACTTCATCGCCGTGCTTCAGCGTGCCGTTGAAGACACGCCCGATTGCCAGACGGCCCAAGTAATCGCTGTAATCGAGATTTGCGACCAAGAGTTGCAGCACGCCGTCCGGGTCTCCCTTCGGAGCCGGGATGTGCTTCAAAATCGTCTCGAACAGCGGCTGCAGAGTGTCGCTGGCATCGCTCAGTTCCAGTTTGGCGATTCCCGCCCTTCCGTTGGTGTAAACGACAGGAAAATCGAGTTGATCTTCGGTCGCATCGAGATCGATGAATAAATCGTAGATCTCGTTGAGCACCTCCTGCACGCGCGCGTCCGGCCGGTCTATCTTGTTGATGACAACGATAGGCGGAAGGTGTGCCTCCAAAGCTTTCATCAGTACGTAACGCGTCTGCGGGAGCGGACCTTCGCTCGCATCCACCAACAGCATGACTCCATCGACAATCTTCAGCGCTCGTTCGACTTCGCCGCCGAAATCGCTGTGTCCGGGCGTATCGACTATGTTGATCTTCGTGCCGTGATAGCGCACTCCCGTGTTTTTCGCAAGAATTGTGATACCGCGTTCGCGTTCGAGTTCGTTCGAATCCATCATGCGTTCGATGACTTCTTCGTTTGCGCGAAAGATGCCGCTCTGCCGCAGCATGGCGTCCACCAGCGTGGTTTTTCCGTGATCGACATGCGCGATGATGGCGATATTTCGAGTATTCAGATTTCCGTTTCCGGACGACATTTCCAAGCTTCATGGTCGCATGCGGATTGGTTTTGCAGCTTCTGAAGGAGAATGCGCGCTTGTGCGAAGCTTAGAGCGAAAGTGGCTGACGAGGAACTCTTACCGACCGTCGTTATTGTGGGCCGTCCCAACGTGGGCAAGTCGACTTTGTTCAATGCGATTCTGGGCAACCGGCGCTCCATCGTAGGGGACGAGCCGGGAATGACTCGTGACCGCATCTATGGTGAAGCGGAGTATCGGGGCAAGCGATTTGGCGTGATCGATACGGGCGGCATTATTCCGGACGACCAGGATCTGATTCCCAGTCAGATTCTGAAGCAAGCACGCGTCGCACTGGATATTGCGTCGCATATTCTGTACGTCATCGATGGGCGCACGGAGATTACGGCCGCGGATCGCGATCTGGCGAAACTGCTGCGACCGCTGAATAAGCCGCTTACTCTGGTGGTGAATAAAATCGACGCGAAGGTCCGCGAGAACCTGGTGCATGAATTTTATTCGCTGGGTTTAGGAGACCCGGTGGGAGTGTCGGCCGAGCACAAACTTGGCCTTTGGGAGCTGCTTGACAGCGTCACGGCGCCGTTTCCAAAACAGCAGGCGGCGGAGACAGAAGAGGACGGAGAGATCAAGGAACGCCGCATTAAGGTAGCAATTATCGGGCGGCCCAACGTTGGGAAATCTACTCTTCTAAATGCGCTGGTGGGGACAGAGCGGGCGATCGTTTCTCCCGTTGCGGGCACCACGCGCGATGCTGTGGACGAGACCATCCGGGAAGGCAACACTTCTTATCGTTTTGTCGATACGGCCGGAATACGCCGCAAGGGCCGCACCACTGAGATGACCGAGAAGCTGAGTGTGGTTATGGCGCGACGCCATATTCGCATGGCGAATGTTGTTCTTCTGGTTATCGACGCAACAGAAGGCGTGGTGGGATCAGACGCGACGGTCGCGGGCTACGCTCACGAGGAAGGGCGCGCCGTCATCCTGGTCGTGAACAAATGGGATGCGGCGGAGGGAAAGAGCAAGCGCGCATTCACCGAAACGATTCGCGACGAGTTGAAGTTTCTGGACTATGCACCCATCATTTTTGCCTCAGCAAAAAATGCCGAAGGCATTCGACGAATCTTCTCAACCATTCGGCGCTCCTACGATGCGGCGTCAAAGCGCGTTACCACGGGCGAGTTGAACAGATTTATTGAGAGTCTGAAATTCGAGAGCGATATTCGCATTTACTACATCACGCAGGCCTCTATTCGGCCGCCGACGTTTGTCGTATTCACAGACAAAGCCGACAAGATGCATTTTTCGCTCGAACGCTTTCTGATTAACCGGCTGCGCGATCAGTTCGGATTTGAAGGCACGCCGGTCGTGATCAAGACAAAACGGCGTTAGGCTATATATATGGCGACAACGGCCGTCCACGTTAGCCTCGAAGAATATCTGAATACAGAGTACGAGCCGGACTGCGATTATGTGGACGGAGCTTTAGAAGACCGAAACGTGGGCAAGCGTAAGCATAGTGTCACACAGACAAGGCTGGGTTTTTGGCTTGAGGGGAAGGTTAAAGGTTTTGGTTTAGAGGTCAGAGTCGAACAACGTTTTCGCATTTCTTCAAGTAGAGTGCGTATCCCTGATATCTGTGTGCTGCCTCGCGACGATCATGATGAAATAACACAAACGCCTCCCATGCTTTGGGTGGAAATCCTCTCGCCCGACGATCGATTCAGCCGATTACATCGCAAGTTGACCGAAATTCTGAACTTTGGCGTATCGACTCTATGGATCATTGATCCGTATGACAAACAAGCGTGGATCGGCACGCCTCAAAGCGGGCTCGTTACTGCTGAAGATAACGTATTGCGCTGCGAGAGCCTCAACCTGCAGGTTTCCCTAGAGGAAATCATTCCCGCGGACTAGCGATTCGATAGCTGCTTCACAACCACGTTGTCGTCTTCATCGAAAACTCGGACGGTGACGGTCTGTCCTAGCTCGGCAGGAACGCGATACGTGAGAACCTGGGAATCAGTCACCAAATTCTCGGGCAGCAGCGGGATCCATTCGCCGCCGTTCACCGAATATTCCGCTTTATCAATCCAGCTCAGTGCATCCTTCGCAGTAAACCGGATGGCCCGCTGCGCACCGGTATCAGCGAGGGAGACGTTCGTGATCTCGGGCGGCGTATTGTCTATGGTGAACGGATCGCTTTCGAGGGACGAACTTAGTGCGTCGGCTGGCGTATTGCCCGGACTGTCGCTTGCGACAATACGCAGGACGTAATCGCCATCCGGAAATGCCGTGGAATCGAAGGCATAGAAGCGGTCCTGCAACTTGTCTTTCAAGGTTTGCCAAGTGGTTTCCGTCTTTCTGCGCATTTCCACCTTATAGATCAGAGCGTCGCCGTTCGCGTCGCTCGCACTCCAGCGCACCGTTACATAGCCCTTGCTGTACTGAAGCGTGGCGCTGCCCGTTCCCTCAAGGGAACCCAGACTGCCCGGCCGCTTCTGTCCCACAGCAGGAAGCGTCAGCGTCATGGGAGAGCCCGAGGCGGCCACGCTGCGTTCCAGGGAAGATGTAGTTGGGGACTCGCGGTAATTGAAGGGAGCAATCTCCACCAGTCCCACTTTGGGGGCGATGTTCTTCGGCAGATAAGCGATATCCACTGCACTGACTTCTGGCGATTGGCCTCCAGCCGAGCAATGCAACATCAACCGGTACTGCAGGAAACGTGCTGGCGGCGATTGAATAGGTCCGCCGGTTTCCGATAAGCTCACTTTGCTCCAGGAACTCCAGTTGTTCTGAGGATTACTGACATTGCCACTGCGTGTTTCAACTGAGACGTCGCCTAAAGCCCCGGAGGGATTCAGGTGCACCTTGCCCCAGTGCGAGAATTCTCCGGCATCGAGGACGTCGCTATCGAGTGTGCCGGTCATCTCGCTCCCGGGCCCGATAGCATAGACGTTCCCCACATTTCCGGTAGCTGCGTAGACTATGCCGTTGCGGCCTTGCCAAAATGCGGTTACCTGGGTCGGCGGCGCGTTCAGAAGCTGGGTAGAGAGGTCGCCTGAATCCACGCGATATATCAATCCGCGGTTACCCGTACCAAGCAACGGCTTGCCGGCCGCATCAAAGGCTATGGCATAGACCAAATCAGTGGAAGAATTCCAGATCCGTTCCGCAAAACCGTCTTTCTGAATGCGGTAAAACTCCGAGCCGCCACTCACGGCAGCGCTCAGTGAGCCTACGGCTGGAGGAAGCGAAGGCGGCGGCGTGCCACTTCGCGGTGCGCCGGCGGCAGTTACAGGGGCAGGAGTTGACGGAAGCACAGGCGGAGGTCCCGCGATCGAAGTTGTGCCTGTCTTATTGCCCACGGAAGCAGCGTAAATAACTCCGTCATGTTCCGCGACAGATGTTACTTCACGTTTATTCGTTTGATACAGAATGAAGCTCTTTCCTGCCGGGGTAACGCGCATCACCAGGCCGCTCGGCTCCGTGCCGACGATCAGATTTCCCGAATCATCGATGATCATGGAACGGGCGTGCGTCTCTTCCGTGTCGAAGAACTTAGCGCCTGCTCCGTTCGGCGCTACTTTGTATATCAATCCCGCATCGCCGGTCGCGACGAAGAGGTTGCCGGCTTTGTCGAAGGCCATGGCCCAGATGTATTTGCACTTCGGATCAAAGAATAACTGCGGCTTTCCGGCGCTGTCGATGCGATAGATCTTCGCATCGGGCAATACGGCAGCATAGACGCGGTCTTCCTTGTCGACCGCGAGCGCGTGAATTTCGAGTCCCGTCAGCTCCGCTAAAGCTTTCGGTTTGCCGTTCGCAGGCAGCTCATAGATCTTGGTTGTTGCGCCCGTAGGTGCACCACCGGCGTAATAGAGCGTTCCTTTGGAGTCCTGAACGATGGTCCATAAATAAGGAACGTTGGTGCTGTCCAGTTCTTTAAATGTGGGCGCGAGAGTGATGCGGCCGTCGCTGCGAATAGAGAGGTTTTTGGGCGTGCCCTTCGTAAAATCCGACTGATCTGACTGATCCCAAACGCGAGTATCCGTTGCGAGACAAAGATAGGGTGCGGCCGCGAGCATAGCAAGAGCGGCGGCCCCGTACAAGGCCCAGGTTTTGTGCATGAGTTCGGTAGAGCTTTTCAGTTCACGTAAATTTTCAGCGAATAGCTGCCGGTGACGACCTCGTCGAGCGGCAGTGAAGTCTGTTCGTGCGCGCTTTCCGGCGAGCTGACGAATTGGTGATTGGTTGCGCGGCCGCTCTGCATCACGTTCAGAACGGACGCAGGCAGACTGGGCAGCACCTTTTCGTCGGAATAGACCGTGGGCTGCGATTCAATCAGCGACACGTACATGCGATTGTTGCTGCGCTCCTCGTTTAACATCGCTACCGTCTGCGGGACGTCCTCAATACGATTTAGGGAGCTGGCGATGTTCTGGAAACGGTCCAATGTTTCGGCATCACTAAACAGAATTTGATGTTGACCCTTGTTTAAGCCTGCCGGGATCTTGACGTTAACCGTTCGTTCAATGCGGTCGCCATGATAGGGCCGCAGAAAAACTTTGACCGGAATTTCTGTGCCGGGAGTGACCTTGTTATCCGCGATCCAAGCTGATTCAATCTGGGCGATACGCCGCTCCGGCAGCAGGTCCACCGATACATCTACGGCTGTCACGTTCGGCAGCTTGTTGGAGTTGACGAATAAGCGGTTGAACTTATCGCCCCACCAACCGGCAAGCAACATCGGCGTGGGTACCGGCGTCTCAGCGGGCGCTTGCATCGTGGTCAGCTCAATGCGATGCTGCCCCTCGACTTGCAGTTCACCATGGAGCCGGTAGGTTGCCTCTTCGGAGAAATCGTTCAGGTTGGACAGCGTGTTGAAGAGCGTCGCCATCATCAGGTACGGAGTCCACTTTTGATCGACGAAGACATTGAAGTGGAAGTCGCGCGAATTTCGCACAGTGTTCTTGATCCCGTAGCTCTTAACGCGCATAGTGACGGGAATCATCTGCGCAGTTGCCCCGAGTTCGCCGCTGATTGCGCTGTGCCGGTCCTGCCGGAGAGCGCCTACCACTTCAGACGCATTGCCCATTTTGGTTGGCTGGTAAGACGATGCCAGCGTGGTAAGGATCTCTTCTTTGGCCAGCGGCATGTCTACCGGGCCCAAATTGAACATCGGGTGCCCAAACGCCAAAATGCGCTTGCCGTCGTTGTAAGTGACAGTGCCGCCGCCGGTCATGGTCATATCGCCCGATACGAGAACGGCCGCTACGCTCTCGCCCGGCTGTAAGGCCGTCCGCCAGTCCTTCGCGGGGGTCGCCGAATTCAACTGTCCACCGGCGCCGCCTTGCGAAACGCTCATGCCCAACTGGTTGAAGATAGGTGCAAACTCTTTCACTGCCTCGTCTGTGAATCCGGACATGGCGATGGGGGTAGCGATCTGGGTCATGCTAGTCGTCATGGGTAACGTGCCGGGGCCGCTTGCAGCCATCACGCGCGCCAGCAGTTCGCTGGGCATCGGCGCGGTTGCGGAGGCCACCGAGATTTTGTCAGGAGTGCGGCTGTCGGGAGGCCGCGATCCATCAAAATCGTTCACTTCGAGCATGAGACGTATAGGCGTGATGCCGCAGATTGCATCGGGCGAAAATACGCTCAGCCGCAACGAGATGGCGCCCACCAGCTTGCCGTCAATATAAACCGGGCTACCGCTCATGCCTCCGGCAACATTGGTGCGCTCCGCTTTTCCGGTCATCTTGCCGATAATGATGTCCTGATGGGGTCCCCACATGTTTTCCCAGACCCCGACGATCTCGACTGGTACGGGCTCCGGCTTACTTCCTTCGAATACGGTCCACGCCACCGCCTTCATTCCGGGCTTCAGGGCGCTTTCGGGGAATAGGTCCACTTTCCCAGCCTTAGGCGGAATCGTCATGTTAGGGATTCCGGCTTCACGGGCCATAACGCACGGAGCCGCTATCTGGATCAGAGAAAAAACTATCGCAGAGCAGACGACTGCTCGTTTGATCATGGAACTTACCTTCTTCGAGAGATCAGAATGGATCAGAGTACCGACGAACGGGCCGCTCACTCCTACAATCACCCGCCGATGCCTGCGCGGCGGCGTGCCGATCTAGGCCTACTTTGACCAAAAAACGCTTTAGCTGCCACGCTCACGGGATGTTCTTATTATCACGCAGAAAAACGAGATTGCTCGGCCGCGCTGGATGGAGTACCGGTAGCAATTTAGACGGTTCACTACGAAAATGAAGTTTCCCTTGCGTTAAACCCATCTCATGTTAGGGCACGGCGCGTCTAAGGGGCAGCCGCTTTTGTAGACTAAGAGTGCAAAGCGGCGTAAAGGGGAGGCCAGCGAATCAACAAAATGAGGCAACGTGTGTTGGCAATTGCGGGTTCTGCGGTATTCTGCGTGACCTTAGCGGCCGTCTTGGCGGCCGGGCAAGGTGGACAGAAGGCGAAAGCTACGGCGGTCAAGGGGAATGCCGCCAAGGGGAAAGAGAGCTTTGAGGCGTGCCTTATGTGCCACAATGTGGACTCGCCCGAGAAGAAGATGGGACCGTCCTTGCAAGGTCTCTTCAAACGAAAGACGCTGCAAAACGGGAAGGCTGTGAACGACGCCAACATCCTTGCCCAGATCAACACCGGCGGCAATGGGATGCCAGCTTATGCGGACACGTTGAGCGCTGACGAAAAGGCAAATATACTTGCGTACTTACATACGCTTTAAGGGATTCGCCTGTAATCGAGGCATGGCGGCCGGCCTCTGGTAAATTGAAGTAGTCCGCACTCCAGAAGCGTCCCCATCGTCTAGCCCGGCCTAGGACACCGCCCTTTCACGGCGATAACAGGGGTTCGAATCCCCTTGGGGACGCCAAACGTTTATTCGCGCTCAATTGCTGAACTGTATACCTTAGCCCGCCGATGTTACGGCGTCACTCAGGGCGTCGCTGATACTGTTCCACAAGTTTTGTGACGCTGGTTTTGACGCCCGATAGAACGACAACGGCGGCAAGCGCGATGAACGCCATGAGGAGAGCGTATTCGATAAGGTCTTGGCCCTCTTCCTCGCGCCACAATGCAATTAGTATGCTGAGCCACATAACAGTCTTATCGGTCAAACAGCTCTAAATCTATATGCTTAGACTAATGGACGTACAGTGGTATTGCCCAGGAGACGAACTGAGTCCGGCCTATCTTCTCAAATACTGATCGGTCTTGTTGATCCAGTCCTCACGCGGCGGCGTGAAGATATCAATGTCGATCGTGTCTTCGAGGGCGACCGCCGTGTGCGGAACGTTCGGCGGAATGCATAGATACTCGCCCGGTCTAACCGTGATCTCCTGGCCGCCGACATTAAAGTGGAGCGCTCCGGACAGGATGTTTGTGATCTGTTCATTGACATGGCTGTGCATAGGCACTACGCAGCCTTTCCGAAGCAGCAGTTTCGCTACCATCACCTGGTCACCTACCACAAACTGGCGGTCGATTAAGGGGTTCACAGCTTCCACCGGAACTTCGTCCCATTTCACGTGCTTCACTTCGTTTTCGCTCACGATCATTCTCCCTTCTGTTCCTTACAATCCCTGGTACATTCCGCCGTCCACTAGGATAGTTTGGCCAGTGATAAAGGCCGCACGCTCGGATGCAAGCCAGACGATGGCGTCGGCTATCTCTTCCGGTTTGCCCAATCTGCCGACGGGGATCTGATCAATCCAGGTCTGCTCGATTTCCTTATTCGTTTTACCTGTGGTCGCCGCCCTGCGTTCCGCGAGTTCGAGCAAGCGGGCCGTCGCAGTATATCCGGGGCCCACGTTGTTGGCAGTGATTCCATCTTTGCCGAACTCGTTCGCCAAGCTGCGCACCAGACCCATCACGCCGGCGCGAATGGCGTTCGACAGAACTAATTGCGGCTGTGGCTGCTTTACCGTGATCGAACTGATGGTGATAATTCGTCCCCAGCGCTGCTTTTGCATGTGCGGTATAACGGCCTTAGCGAAATCGATGGCGCTGCGCAGGTTAAGCGCGAAAGCCTCTTCCCATTCGCTCTGCGTCGTTTCCAGAAAATGCCTGGCCGGAGGACCGCCCGCGTTAGTCACACAGATATCAACTCGATTGAAGAATGCGTGCGCATTGCGGACGAACTCTTCGGTTGCCGCCCCGTCCCGTGCATCGCAAGCCTGATAATGCACTTGGACGCCGAACCGCTGGCGCAGATCGTTCGACAACTGCTCTAAAGCCTGCATGTTCCTTGCACAGAGCGCGAGATGCGCGCCTTCCGCTGCCAGGGCGACAGCCGTTGCGCGGCCTAAACCTTGACTTGCGCCAGAGACAATTGCGACCCGATTTCTGAGACCTGTTTCCATTCCGCGCCTCATCGTAGCACCGTGTGGAATAAACGCTGGGCTGCATGGTACTTGCGGGCTTAAGCATGTGTTTTTAAATATATAGCCGGTCAGATTCCGCGCACAAACTATAAACCTCATCAACTCGGGAGCCGAAAAGGTATTAGACATATGCGTCATTTCTACTGCCTATTTGCTGCAAGCATCTGCATGCCTTTGAGCTTTGGACAAGCTCCTGCTCCCGCGTTAAGCGCACCGCACCAATGGAAGGGACAGGTGAGACGTCCGGCTTCGACAGCGGAACAGGCAGGGGACGTCGGTGTGAAGGCACATACTCATCTGGTTATGTTCATGCCTCCGACAGGGTGGTTCCAAGGTATTCGGCAAGCTGCCGGCTCACCCCCATTCCCGGGTTATTTCTTCGAGACGCCCGCTTCTATCGCGTGTGTCTATCAGTTGGTCGCCCGAAGCACGTCCACGGCGGGTTGTAATCCAAATGTGGTTAGTACGAATCCAAGCGGGGGCGCTGGCGCAATTGCGATCGTCGATGCGTTCGACAATCCGACGGCTGCGGCAGATCTCGCGCTTTTCTCCCAGCAGTTTGGTCTGCCTTCTGCGAATTTAACAACCGTGTATGCCCAGGGTTCACAACCCGCTCAGGATCCTAGCGGAGGTTGGGAAGTCGAGGAGTCATTAGACGTGCAATGGGCGCACGCTATGGCGCCCCACGCGAGAATTTTTCTTGTCGAAGCGGCGGACAGCAGTTATCCAAATCTGCTTGCGGCTGTGGCTCTAGCCAGTGACATCGTGGTCCAACATGGCGGCGGCGAAGTCTCCATGAGCTGGGGCGGTTCTGAATTTTCAGAAGAAACTCAAGCAGATGCGTTCTTTACCACTCCCGGCGTGGTCTACATCGCGTCCGCGGGCGATACGCCTGGTGCATCTTATCCAAGCACTTCTCCGAATGTCATCTCGGCAGGAGGAACCTCTATCTCACGTGACAGTATCTCGGGCGAGTTTCTCCTCGAGAACACATGGCAGGATGCCGGCGGAGGGCCGAGTATGGTTGAACCCCGGCCTGCTTTCCAGGATGGTATCCGCGGATTGGTGGGCCCAGCGCGCGGGACGCCCGATTTATCGTTCGATGCCAATCCCGCGACCGGGGTATGGGTCTACGACAGCAATGCTGTCCTCGGTGCGGGGTGGTATGTGGTGGGCGGAACAAGCGTCTCAGCACCGTCTATAGCCGGCATCATCAACTCTGCCGGTGAATTGCGGGCGTCAAGCCAAGCGGAAAATGTCCAGATCTACAAACATCTGGGCAATGTCAAAGGGCTGCGCGACATCATGTATGGAACCTGCGGTCTTAACATCGGGAACTTCGCTGTTCCCGGCTGGGATTTCTGCACGGGCGTAGGCAGTCCTCAGACCCTCAGCGGGAAATAGACCTGTGAACTGTTAAGCTGCCGAAGGCCAGATTCTTCCGAAAACACGGACGGCGTTGCCACCCAGAATGAGCTGGATATCGGAGTCGCCGTATCCGCGGCTGATCAGGCCTTCTGTAAGATCAAACATCCGCTTTGGACCGTTTAGCCCCGTAGTCCCAAGGCGGCCGTCGGGCCCGGCGTGAAAACCATAGCGCGCGAAATTGGGCTGCGTCGCTGGCTGAAATCCGCCGCCGATGGGGTTGGCGTTGCCGATGATGTCATAGTCGCTACCGACGGCCAGGTACTCCACGCCGACCAGCTTGCGTACATAGTCGAAGTTATCTAGAGCGTTTTCTAATCCCACTGGCTCGCGATCACGCACCATGAAGCGTATGAAGCTGATGCCCATGACGCCACCGGTTTTGGCCATTCCGCGAATCGCCTCATCGGTTTTCGTTCGCAAATGACCTGGCAGTAGAGCGCGCGGGTTCGCGTGCGTAAACACGACCGGTTTGGTGGCCGCTGCGAGCGCATCGAGCGTAGTTTGATCGCCGCAATGTGAGACGTCGACTGCCATACCGGTCTGTTCCATCCGCTTCATGATGGAAAGGCCAAACACGGACAAGCCGCCATCGCGCTGCTCCAGAAATCCACTTCCAATCCGATTGTTGAAGTTATAGGTCAGTTGCGATAGCCGTTGCCCGAGCGAGAAAAACACGTCGACATCGTCCGGCGCTCGAAAATGTGTTGAGTCCTGAAGCGTGAGTAGTATCCTAGTCTTCTTGGCCTTATGTGTGCGATCGAAATCGGCGACATTGCCGATTCGCATCAGCCACTCGGGGTAGCCCGCGATGAAACCGTTCCATTCAGCGAAAAACCGAAGACCCTCGTTGTAGTCGCGTGCGCCTTCGCCGAGTGCGAAGGCGGTAATCCCGGAATCGCGGTAGAGCGCCGCATCCTCGGCAGTGAAACTGCCCGGCTTGCGTAACCAGCGTTCAATCAGCGGCGGCTTTTGTGAATAGTCGGGGAACCGAAACTGATTCAGCAGATCGACAACTATCGACCCTTGCACGACATGAATGCAGCGATCCGAATACTCCTTTGGCGAGTCGGCAAACAGGCGGTAGCGGCCGCGCAGAATTGCTGGCGAGGCCGTCATGCCCGCGGCTAACCATCCGAGCGCGGCGCGCCTGCTAGGCCTTTCCGCCCCCTGCGTTGATGAGGCGCCGTGCAAATCGGCTGAAGTCATGGCAGAAGATCAGCCCACCCTTTACGCGGGGTGGGCTTCAGCATCCGATTCGCTTCCGCATTGTTCGTGATCGCCATTTTATCGCTATCCCATTCCAGCTTGCAGTTGAAGCGGATGGCAAGTGCGCCCAGTGCGATCCACTCGGTAAACGGAGCAGCTACGTTGAAGTTTGAGCAGGCCGGCGAGCCGCCTTTGCAGGCGCGAATCCAATCGCGATAATGACCCGGGGAGCGCGGAAGCACTTCTGCGGGAAATTCATAACCGTGCATTTTCTCGACAGGAATAAGCCGCGTCCACTCTCCATACGTTCCGGTCGTGATCATGCCCTTATCCCCGACAAACAGGCTGCCGTTTGTGCCGGTTTCGATCAATTTCATCCACTTGGCATCTCGTTGCGCACGGGCATCTAGCGGTTGAGCGGGAGCCGGCCGCGGCGGCCGTGGCGGCAACTCGACAGGGTTAAAGAATTGATCGGTAAAGACGCCTCCGATAATTTGACGCTCTTTGGGTTCCATGTCCGGATTCGCCCTGCCAGAGCGGTTGCGCGGCAAATCGCCAAGGATTTCGCCTTGTGGCGCGCCGGGGAAGGTTGGCCGTTCTTCGCGCATAGCGTCGTACCAGAAGATCTTCACGGGCGGCATCCCGGGCCGAGCTGGAAAATCGAAGCGCACGACCGATTTCGCCGGGAAATAAATGTCGCCTCGGCCCTCCTGGCTCAGGCACTCGACGGACGTAGGAGCGCCCAGGCGCAAGGCCATATTCGGAGCGCCCAGAATATGGCACGCCATATCACCGAGCGCCCCGCTACCGAACTCGTAAAAGCCTCGCCAGGTGAATGGTAGATAATCCTCGCTATAAGGCACTTGTGGAGCAATGCCTAACCAAAGGTCCCAATCGAGATAGCTCGGGACAGGCGATGTAGGCGGGTTCTCCGTCAAACCCTGAGGCCACGCAGGGCGGTTGGTCCAGGCGTGCACCTCAGTCACGTTTCCAATCTCGCCATTCCAGATCATCTCCGCGCATTGCCGCGATCCTTCGTTCGAGTAGCCCTGATTTCCCATCTGGGTGGCAACTTTGCATTTTTCCGCCGTTTTTTGCAGTTCGCGGCATTCCCAGACGGTGTGCGCTAGCGGTTTCTGCACATAGACGTGCTTGCCGTGCTCCATGGCGAAGATCGCGGCCGCAGCGTGCATATGATCGGGAATGGTGACAATGACCGCGTCAACGTCGTTGCCTTGTTTCTCGAGCATCACTCGAAAGTCTTTGTATTTGGGAACGTTTGGATACTGCTGGTAGATTTTCTCCGCGCGCTTTTCATCGACGTCGCATAGGGCGACAATGTTCTCTGTCAGGGCGCAAGCTGATATGTCGCTGGCCGCTTTGCCGCCGGCCCCAATAGAAGCGATGTTCAACTTCTCATTCGGCGACTTGTAGCCGAGCGCTTTAAGTGACGGCTCACTGCCGAATCCGCCAATCGGAATCGCTCCTGCGAGCAAGGAACCAAAGAAGAAATGCCGTCTAGTGGGATGATCTGACACTTTTAGAGCTCCTGCTCGAATGATAATCCCAAGCAGATTAGAGCCATTCAGGGAGTTCGAATTGGGAGGGCGCGGATGAGAAGAATGCCTGCGGGATTTGGTGCGCCCGGACAGATTCGAACTGCCGACCTTTAACTGGACCTCTCTCTTTTTTACAGGCAGGTGATATTTCCTTACGATCCGAATTGGCAGACGGGACCGTACGTGGTATTCCTTACATCTATGGTGCGCTTTGGAGTTCTGAGATCCCTATGGCTCGGCATCGCCACAGTATCGACGGTCATGGGCGGGCAGAAGGTCTCGTTTCAGCTAAAAGATATAGGATTGAAATTTTTCGTCGAAGCAAGCGTACTCAGCCGTCCCGACGGACGATACCTCCATATCGCGGTCGTTGAGGACGACGCGTCCTGTGCGTCTTGTCTCGTGGAATCCCTCTGTTTTGAGGCTGTAGTCGAAGCAGAGGGAAAATCAGCAATCCTCCCCGTTGAAATTCAAAAGGACAACCTTAGCGGTTCTGGAGAAATGCGAATCGGATCGATCAACGTTTTGGAATTCCGGCTCAGACTGACTCATGCTAGAGTCCTGCGTCCGGTTCCAACGAAGATTTACGATGGCATCGTCGCTGAAGATGACAAATGCATGCGAGACGCAATCGATGCCATGTCGGTGGGTGGCGGCAGTGGCCGCAAAGCTTTGCTTTCGCTGATTGATACCGGCTGTGTCCTAATGACACCACAGGCCATGTCTGCGGGCGTAGAGGCGCCTGCCCACCTTCACCTCGTTCGGGGCAAGAAAGTTGGTTACGCCTATCTTTCTCCACTGCTTCCGGATGATCCGCACGACCTAATGAAGGGCTGGATTATAGCAGACAAACTCAACGACGGACGAGCAGGAGAAATAGTCGACCTCGCAAACGGATCTGAGGTGGGTCCGATCCCAATTCAGCATTGATGATTGCTGCAAAGGGTGCGCCATGAGAGAGATTTTCGGGATTCCACTTTATCGATTCTGTTTTGCCGAGATGGCAAGATCTCAAGATCAGCGTTTGACGCCTGCCGAACTTGTCGGTTCAAAGCCGAGTTCGTGACCGTTTCCATGCCCGGATTTGAAGCGATTTAGGTTGCACGATGTCTAGCCCGACATTCCGATTTGCTGGGGCGGTGGTTGAGTGAGCTTGACGCCAAAAGAGATATCGTCCCGGATCACACGTTGCTGAAGTCGATCTCCAGGTTGCACTGACTATGAAAGACGAAAGAAAAACGACCATCGCCATTTCCCAAGGAGGACGGACACACAGTTGAAACACCTTTGCAGCACGGACAATTTTACAAGCCCCAGGACGTCGCTTCATTCGAGAATCATGGCTTGATGATGCCAAGCGAGCGCGACAACAGGAGGAAGAATTATGAACGCGCAGCGAGATACTGAAGGGGTCCTGCTGGGGTGTTTTGTGGAAAGAGCCGGTAAGTTCGAATTGGGAGTGCGGATGAGAAGAATGCCTGCGGGATTTGGTGCGCCCGGACAGATTCGAACTGCCGACCTTCTGGTTCGTAGCCAGACGCTCTATCCAACTGAGCTACGGGCGCAACAGAACACAGTATAACGCGCTAGCCCGTTCTCGAATCAGCACGACCGAGTGAGTTAAAGCGCTAGAGCGACCGACGATTCTTTCAAGGTGAGAGTGGAGATACAGTTGCGCCCGCTGCCTTTTGCGCGGTAGAGCGCCTCATCGGCAACGCGGACGAAAATGTCGGGCGTATGCTCTGAGCAGTCGGAAACCGTAACCCCGAAGCTGGCTGAAACGTTCAGTTCCGCGCCGTCGACGCGCATTGTTTCTGAATGCAGTTTGTGGCGCATGCGCTCTGCCTGTCTCGCCGCTTGAGCCAAATCGCAATTTGGAAGCACAACCAGGAACTCTTCGCCGCCATATCGTCCCACCTGGTCATACTCGCGCATATTGCCGCGCAGCCGCATTGCTGTTTCTCGCAAAACGGAATCGCCTGCGAAGTGACCGTAGGTATCGTTGATCTTCTTGAAGTGGTCAATATCCAACAAAATGACGCCACACGTGCGGTTGTCACGATGGCATCTGGAGATTTCGCGGTCGAGAGTAGCCGCAATGGCTGGCCTATTTGGCAGCATCGTCAGAAGATCTTTATTCGCTCGCTCGCGCAACTCTTCGCGTGCTTGCATAAGCTTCATCTGCAGGTCGACAATTCGTTGCCCGGCCCTGAGCCGCATCCGCAACTCATGTTCATCGAACGGTTTGACAATGTAATCGTCGGCGCCCGCTTCGAAGCCCTCGACTGTATCGTTCTTGGTGTTTTTCGCCGTCAACAGCAGGATATAAGTGTACGGTTCGCGATAGCTCTCACGTACTCGACGGCAGAGTTCGGGGCCAGTGACATCCGGCATCATCCAATCGAGAATCGCCATGGGCGGCGCTTCGGGTTGGGCGAGAACGTCCCAGGCCTCCAGGCCATTTGACGCGAGCACCACTTCATATCCCCACCGTTCCACTGAACTGCGCAGGAGTACCCGGGACATTTGGTTATCGTCGGCTATGAGAACCTTCATGTTCGGCGCGGGCTCCGTCGTGCTATGAACCTAATCGTCTGTAGATCACAAAAAGCTTAGAGAGAGCGTGTCACAACTGCGGACGATTTGCCAAACTTTTTCCAGGTTCAAGTTGGCCTAACATCCAACTTGCAGAAAACAACATACTTCCTCTACTATCGGCTTGCCTGGGCAAGAGAGTCAATAGCCTTTTGGACGAGCCCGGAATGTCCTTTGACGACGCCGGCATCCTATATGATAGGTCTTGCCGTTAACTGTGAAATACTGCGGAAGCTTTGCTGTAAAGGAGCTTAGATGAACAACTCAGTACTCGTACCCATGGTCGTCGAGCAGACCTCGCGAGGCGAACGTGCCTACGATATCTACTCGCGACTGCTCAAGGAAAATATCATCTTTCTGGGTACTCCTATCGACGATAACGTCGCTAATCTCGTGATTGCACAGATGTTATTTCTGGCAGCCGAGGACCCTGAGCGGGACATTTCGTTATACCTGAACTCACCTGGAGGTTCCATCACCGCCGGGCTGGCTATTCTCGATACCATGCGGCTGGTGGAACCTGACATTGTCACTTATTGTGTTGGTCAGGCTGCATCCATGGCGGCTGTGCTTTTGGCATGCGGAACAAAGGGAAAGCGGTTTAGCCTTCCGCACTCTCGGATACTGATTCACCAACCGTCGATGAGCGGCTTAGGCGGGCAGGCGGCCGACATCGACATTTACGCGCGAGAGATCTTAAGGATGCGCCAGAACCTCAATGAGATTCTTGCGGATGCCACTGGGCAGCACGTCGACAAAATCGCTCGCGACGTGGATCGCGATTACATTCTGGAGCCGGAAGCGGCATTGGAGTACGGCATGATTGACCGCATCATCTCCAATCGAGTTCTGCAACCCGTTCCGACCCGCTGAGGACCGTAGGAGTGTCCGTCCGTGAAGTGTCTTACGCACGTAAGTTACTGAAACGGTTAAGCTAAGCTTCTATTATCAATATCGGGCTTCAAAAGTGGATATGAATTTCGGAAACTCCGCGCTTGACCCGATAAGGACGGTAAGATAAAGTAATGGTGCCGTTACAGTTGCCATAGAACATAAGCATTCCTTATCGATTGATGCGAAGACTAAACCCAGTCCTCACCGGGATCGCTATTCTTGGCGCGCTCTCGGTAGGCACATTACTGGCGGCCGATGGCCATCTGACCTCGACGGGAATTGGGTTGGCGTCGCGAGCGGTATCCGGTAGCGCATCCGACGCAGTTGACGTAAACGCGGACGGCGTGAACTCCTTCGGTTCCATTCTCGAGACCGATACCGATTCTCTTCCTCACTCGCCCGAAGCGGATGAGCGTCTGAAGCGCGCCGATGCACATCTCAACGCAGGCCGGCAAATGTATTTCGAAGGCGACCTGGCTGGTGCGCGGCATGAATTTGACGCGGCGGTGGACACACTGCTGAATGCTTCGGACGATGCGCCCGACCAGCGGCGGATCGAGCGCCGGCTGGATGAAATCTGCGATTTGATATACCGCTTCGATATTGAAAAGCTCGGGGCCGGTCAGACGCAGCAGGACGCAGTGGTGTTCGATAAAGCGCCGATCGACGAGATCAGCCACATGACCTTCCCCGTGGACGAGAAGTTAGCGCCAAAGCTAACCGAAGAACTGCACCAGACCACCTCTGGCATCCCACTTGAGCTTTCCGATCCCGTCCTCAGTTTTGTTCATTACTTCTCAACTGATCGCGGCCGCAGCATTTTGCTGTCAGGGCTGCGGCGATCGGGAAAATACAAAGAGCTGATTGAACGGATCTTTGCCGAAGAGGGCGTTCCACAAGAGCTAATCTATTTGGCTCAGGCAGAATCGGGATTCCTTCCCAGGGCCGTATCGAATAAGCAGGCAGTCGGGATGTGGCAGTTCATTTCGGGAACTGGATCTACCTATTCGCTGAATCGCGGCGTCGGTTACGACGAGCGGCTGGATCCCGAGAAGGCCACCCGCGCTGCGGCGAAGTACCTGAAGGATCTCTACGCTCATTACGGCGACTGGTATCTGGCGATGGCCGCCTATAACTGCGGTGCGGGCGCTGTGGACCGGGCCATTGAGCGGACGGGCTACGCCGATTTTTGGGAGTTGATGAAGCGCAACGCACTGCCTCATGAAACTCAAAACTATGTACCTATCATCGTCGCGATGACGATCATAGCCAAGAATCCCAAGGATTACGGGCTGGAATCAGTAGAGATGGACACTCCCGTTGAATACGACTCCATTCATCTGACTGCCCCAACGAACCTCAATCTGATTGCAGATGCGACTCTTCAGCCGGTGTCGGTCATTCACGACCTGAACCCTTCGTTGCTGAAACAGCTCGCGCCGGCTGGGTTCGACGTACACATACCGAAGGGATCAGCGGACACTACGATGGCTGCGCTAGAAACCGTGCCGGCCGCCAGCCGCCAGGCATGGCGTCTTCATCACGTCCAGGCTGGAGATACGCTGGAGAGCATTGCCAGATCTTTTCACTTAACTCCCAATCGCATCGCGGCTGTGAATCGCTCGACGGATTACTTGGAAACGGGCGACGTTTTGCTGATTCCGGCTGTTTATGTGGATGACAGCCGTGGGGTCCGAGCTAGAACAAAGAGTGCGCGCACAAGGCTCACGTTGGCAAGCGGAAGCAGGACCACTCACAAAACTAAGCCGGTAGAGGGCGCTGCGCACGTTGCGGCTTCTCGCCGGTTACCTGCGCAAGCCCTATCGCACAGAGGGATCGTTCACACCGCCAGTCTCCAGTAACCCCCCCATTTCAGTCATTCTTCTGAAGCCCGGACGATAGCTGCCAACCAGGCTTTTTCATTTAGCACTTGCCAATCGTCACAGCTTGTGAAATCATTTTGCTGCTTGCATCATCTGGATGCGTAGTGAGCGTATGTACGACAGGAGGAGTTCGTGAGTTTCGAATACAAGCTTAGACCGGAAGACGATGATGAGGATTTCGAATACGAAGACGAGCACGTAGAGAGGGAATCCGATAAAAACGAATACGGCGACGAAGACGAAGACGACGAGGATGAGGACGAAGAGCAAGAAGTCAAAAAGAGTCCCGTAGAGTCCTCCCATGCGTCGGGTCGTAGCCAGGAGTCCGGCCAATCAACTGGCCATCACCCTGGCAGCGTATCGGGCGACGGAGAAGCGGCCAGCGGCTCGGATGCTCCCGCAAAAAAGAGCGCAGAGTCGCAAGACAAAGGCACCGCGGCAAAACGTTCGAAAACCAAGACACCCGCCAAGAGTTCCAGCAAGTCGGTGCCGAGTCAGTCTGCGGCTAAGAAATCTGCTTCTAAGAAAACGGCCGGCAAGTCCGTCCCGCTGAAGAAGGCGGCAACCAAGAAGGCAGCAACCAAAAAGGCGGCAACCAAAAAGGCGACAACCAAAAACGCGGCAACCAAGAAGGCTGCTCCGGCCAAGAAAGCCGCAGCAAAAAAGGGTGTAAAGAAAAGCGCCGCAAAGAAGGCGCCCAGCAAGGCTGCGAAGAAGTCCGCTGCCAAGAAGAGTTCGCCAGCAAAGAAGGGTGCCTCGAAAAAGAGCTCAAGCAAGAAAAGCTCGTCGTCTCTCAGGAGGCGCTAGCACGCATCTCTCCCGTCACGTTATGCCGTGGCGGGAGATTGCCTTATTTGCTAACTGGCTTCTTGACGACGGCGCGGCAACGTTCAAACAGGTCCAGAAGCGTGTCGGCATATTCTTCACTAGAACGGGCACCCTTGCCCGCGAAGCCGCTCATAGGCGTCCCTCTACCGTAGCCGGTCGTCACGGCAATGAACTTCATCAATTCCAACGCTACTTCGTCTTCGTTTCGCAAGGGTTGCTTCTCTGAAGCGTCATCAGGCATACTGTCTATCTCTGCTCCTTGAACTATTTACAACTGAACCGATCTACGCCTGATTCTCTCATTCGCGCCTTCATTCAACCGCCCGCATGCCCATACGCGCTCGCAAACTGATCCGCAAAATGCGGGGAGGAGCGCAGTCGCATTTGATTGAGGGCGAAGACGGTCAGTTTTACGTCGTCAAATTTGTCAATAATCCCCAGCATCGCCGCATTCTGGTCAATGAATGGCTGGCTTGCGCGTTCCTGCGCTACCTCCAGATTCACGTTCCTGATACCGCCGTCGTTGAATTGACCGATGAATTTCTGGTTGCCAACACAGATCTCTACGTCACGCTGGGCAGCAGACGGGAGCCCGTTCCGCCAGGCCTGCATTTCGGTTCGCGAATGGCAGTTCACCCTGAGCGTGTGGCTACATTTGATTTCTTACCCGACAATCTGCTCCACAAGGTGGAGAACCGAAGTGATTTTCTGGGCATCCTGGTCTTCGACAAATGGGTGGGGAACGCTGATTCGCGTCAGGCCGTCTTCTTCCGGGCACGAGCCAAGAACTGGACGCCCCTGAAGGGGGAAACTCCCGGCCGGCTCGGATTTTTCGCGCAGATGATTGACCACGGCTTCGCGTTCAGCGGAGCCAACTGGCAGTTTCTGGACTCTCCGCTCCAAGGCCTGTATTTTCGAACCAGCATTTACGACGAGGTGCAATCCATCGATTCCTTTCAGCCCTGGCTGAGTATCGTCGAGAATTTTCCATTGGAAGTGATCGATTCTGCCCAGAAAGAGATTCCAAGAAGCTGGCTGGATTCGGACGAAGATGCCCTGCAGCAACTGCTCGAAAGGCTATTCACCCGGCGTCGACGGGTGGCCGGCTTGCTTGACGAGTTGCGGCGCAAGCGAACTACGGCGTTTGCCAATTGGCGCTGACCTCTGCGGCCACGTGCTCAGCGGTTGCGGGGGCCAGCAGAATGCCGTTACGAAAATGCCCGTAAGCCAGATAAAGGCGTGGCGAGTGCCACGTTCTCATGTGCAGATCGTCGCTCCACGGCCGAAAACCCATCCAGTTTTCGGAAGGTGACGTTTCGGTCAGATGCGGCATCACGAAACCGGCGCGTCGGGCGATATCAGCTTCTATGAAGGGATCGAGTTCCCGGTCAAAACCGACGCGTTCAAGCGACGAGCCCGCGATCAGCAGCCCGTTTCCTCGCTGCAGCAAGTAAGTGTGACCGTGGCGAACGATAGTATTGCAGGTCTGATCAGGCTGCACATATCCGATCAGGTGGCCTTTGACGGGCTCAGCTTTGGGCAGTTCAGGCACGCCGTTAACTCGAATCTCACTACTCCACGCGCCGGCGGCAATAACAGAAATTTGAAAGCGCCGAACCCCGCACTCGGTGTTAAGGGATACTCCGTTCTCGGAGACCTCAATCCCTTTCACTCGGCAGCACTCGGAGATCGTTACGCTGCACTTGCGGCAGGCGGACTTGAGGGCATGTGTCAGCTCCCGCGGATTCACGATGGCGTCCGCAGGATAAAATCGTCCACCCAGCAGTCCTTCGCGGCGGATGCGAGGCCAGAACGTCGCTACCTGGCCGGGATGGATGCGCTTCGAATGGATTCCCATGGCAAGCTGGCGTTCGGCGCGCGCTTCCAGCGCTATCAGTTCATCGTCCGAGTACGCGATATCCAACCCGCCGCATTCCTGGTAATCAATCGCCAACCCCGACAGCGTTTCCAGCGCACGTATGAACGCCGGGTATAGCTTGTGTGAGTTGAGAGCTAACGCAGCTAACGGTGAAGGCGAATCCAATTCTCCGCCGGGCGCCAGCATACCGGCGCCAGCCCAGCTTGCCTCGCCTCCGGCAACGCCCTTATCAAAGACTGCAACTGCGTATCCAAGCTCAGCAAGACGCCAAGCTACCGAAAGTCCAATGATGCCGCCGCCAACCACCGCAATTGAAGTGCGATGGCCCGCGCCAGCCGAAGTCACGCCGGTTCCTGTAGAGACTCCGTTTCGGGACTGGCGCGCTTTACGATTTCTAAGAACGCTCGGGCGGCGTGGCTCAAAGCGCGGCGTGCAGGATAGACCAGTCGGATCTTACGTTCCAGGTTCAGTTCCTTGACACGAATTTCGCGCAAGGTATCTTGCTTGATCTCTTGCTCTACACACATGCGCGGCAGAAACGCTACGCCCTCGTTATCCTGCACCAGACGGCGTATCGTTTCCACGGTAGGCATTTCGACATCCATGTTTAACGGCACCTTCTGACGCTGGAACTCGCGCAGCACGGCTTCGCGATAGGGTGACAACACGTTATGTGCAATGAACGTTTCCATATCGAGTTCCGCGATAGATATCTCGGCGCGGTTGGAAAACCGGTGCTTCGGAGAGACAATTAGCGTGAGCCGGTCGGTATAGATCACAGTTGACTGCAGATGGTCGTTGCCGGGGTCGTAGCTGATAACGCCCAGTTCAAGTTCACCGTCTAGCAACTGCGACGGAATCTTACTTGATTCCGAGCGCCGGACCTGCACTTTGACTTTGGGAAACAAGCGCCGATACTGCTCGATATGTTGAATGAGGTACAGAGTTGTGGATTCGTTTGCGCCAATGGCCAAGCGGCCGGCGTAATTGTCCTTTAGCTCACGTAGCGCGTTTTCGAGATCAGCTTCGATGTTCTGAAAGCGCCTAGCGTACTCCAGAACAACCCGCCCAGCATCGGTCAGGAGCAGTTCACGGCCTGAGCGGTCAATCAGTTTTTCTTTTAAATCGCTCTCCAAACGTTGGATAGCAATAGAGATAGCAGGCTGGGTACGAAGAAGCTTCTCGCCAGCGCGAGAGAAGCTGCGCTCCGTAGCCACCGTCAAGAATACTTTTAGGGGGTAGAGTTCCATACGCCACCCGGCCTAGGCGCTTATATGATCATAGCTTATACTAACCTCTAAAACTATAAATTTGCATAATCCAAGAGAAAAATTTACCATGAGGAAGTTGCCACCAAGGAGTACCATGAGCCGAGTCTATATCTTCGATACTACTCTTCGCGACGGGGAACAATCGCCGGGTTGCAGTATGACCACGCCAGAGAAGCTAAAAATGGCTGGTGAATTGGTGGATCTGGGGGTAGACATCCTCGAAGCTGGCTTCCCGATAGCGTCCGAAGGGGATTATGAAGCCGTAGATGCCGTAAGCCGACAATTCCCTTGGGTCCAAGTTGCGGCGCTCGCTCGGTCCTCTACATTGGACGTGGAACGCGCCGCGAGTGCGTTGCAGCACGCCAGGCGGCCGCGCATTCATACCTTCATTGCCACCAGCGACATTCATTTGAAATACAAGCTGAGAAAGAGCCGGCAGGAAGTGCTGGACAGCGCTGTTGCCGCAGTAACTTTGGCTCGCAGCTATACAGATGACGTTGAATTCTCTGCTGAAGACGCCACGCGCACCGAACTGGAATACCTGGAACAAGTTTGCCTGGCGGTGGTCGAAGCGGGCGCACGCACGGTAAACCTTCCAGATACTGTGGGCTATTCCGTGCCTGACGAATACGGGGAGCTGATTGGGCGCATCGTGACGCTGTTGGGCGACAGAGCCGTTGTCAGCGTGCACTGTCATGACGATTTAGGTCTTGCAGTTGCAAACTCATTGGCGGCTGTGAAGGCCGGTGCGCGGCAAATCGAGTGCACCATCAACGGCATCGGAGAGCGCGCTGGTAATGCGGCGCTGGAAGAAGTGGTGATGGCAATTAAGACGCGTCATGATCGGCTGCCATTCGAAACAAAAATCCACGCGGAAAAGCTGTTCAGCTCCAGCCAAATGCTGACGCACTTCATTACATTCGGTCCGCAACCAAACAAGGCAATTGTCGGCGAGAACGCATTTGCACACGAAGCTGGCATTCACCAGGACGGTTATCTAAAGAACCCGTCTACGTACGAGATCATGAGCCCAGCCAGCGTTGGCGTTCCCGAGAGCCGCATCGTGCTGGGCAAGCACAGCGGGCGTCACGCTCTGAAGCAGCGCGCCCAAGATCTGGGATTCCAGCTTTCGCGCGAGCAATTGGAGAAGCTCTACACTCGTTTCACCCATATCGCTGACAACAAGAAAGGTCTTCGCAACGACGAGATTGTCGCATTGTTGAAGGAGATCCTCGGAGCTGAGCCCGTTCCGGAAGCCCCGCCGCTTCAATACACGGCTGCCAAGTAGGCGATGGAATTAAGAGTTCTAATTCTGCCGGGTGATGGCATCGGCATCGAAGTCACACGCGAAGCCGTCAAGGTATTGCAGCAGGTGGCGAGCCTGCAAGGCCACGATCTCAAGTTGACCGAAGGCCTGCTAGGCGGAGTGGCGATTCAGCAGACTGGGAGTCCATTTCCGGAGCGTACGCGCGAACTGGCCCTAGAGGCCGACGCGATTTTGCTGGGCGCAGTGGGTTTGCCGGAGTTTGACAACGCGCCCGCCGGAGACACGGCCGGAACGTGGGCTGCTCGGTATTCGGAAAGCGCTAGGCGTTTACGCCAATCTGCGGCCCGTGCGTTCTTATCGGGCGTTGCTCGATTCGTCGCCTCTGAAGAACGAGCTGGTGGACGGCGCCGATATGGTGATCGTTCGCGAACTGACCGGCGGCTTATATTACGGAACGCCGCGTGGCATTTCAGGCAGCGGCGCCGAAGAACGTGCCGTTAACACGATGAC
The DNA here is from genome assembly GCA_963846025.1 of Terriglobia bacterium. Classification (GTDB taxonomy): domain Bacteria; phylum Acidobacteriota; class Terriglobia; order Bryobacterales; family Bryobacteraceae; genus Bog-105. The sequence goes on from CAWJUG010000005.1 coordinate 49,061, forward strand.
GTACACGCGACCCGAAATTGAGCGTGTGTCGCACATGGCGTTTCAACTGGCGCGGCAACGGCGCAAACATGTGACAAGCGTCGACAAATCGAATGTGCTCGAGAATTCGCAACTGTGGCGCAGAGTCGTAGTCCAAGTGGCGAGCGAATATCGGGATGTCAAGCTCGATCACATTTTGGTGGACAACTGCGCCATGCAACTGGTTCTGAATCCGAAGCAGTTCGATGTTCTGCTCACAGAGAATCTGTTCGGGGACATCCTAAGCGATGAAGGCGCGGTGTTGGCCGGTTCCATCGGCATGTTGCCTTCGGCGTCTCTTGCCGCGCAAAAGGCGTCCGGCGTGCGCGTCGGGCTGTATGAACCCGTACACGGCTCGGCTCCGGACATTGCGGGCCAAAACAAAGCCAATCCGCTGGGCGCGATCGGCTCTGCAGCGGCAATGCTCGAATACAGTTTTGGGCTGGTCGAAGAAGCACAGGCCGTGAATGCGGCAATCGAAAAGGTATTGGATAGCGGCCGCACAACCGCCGATCTGAAGCCAAGCGGACCCCCTGCAAGCACGTCCGAAGTAGGCGATGCCATCTGCGAGTTGCTTTCGGCGCGCGCTGTCACGGCGTAAAGCTAGAGAATCCGCAGCACTAAACGGATCGTGCTCCAGCTACGTGTTGTCGCCGGTACACCGAAGAATTTATCGATGTTGCCCAAATAACCGATTGTTTTCATGTGGCGCCGGTACACTCCGAATACGAGGCGATTTCTCAAGCCGATGATTCGTACAAACCACTCCTCACCCGCCGGAAATGCGATCGGAAGGGAAGCCTTGCTCCGGCTATCTTGTGAAAGAATGCTCACAAACTGCACGATATCCGGGTGTGCTGGCTCAGCTCCAAACGGATTCTCCATGTCCAATCGGATAAGATCGCTGGCATTGCAGAACGCAACTTCCGCTTTGAACGGCAGCTTCCGGCGAAGTTCAGCAAGGAATTTGGTTCGCGGCCCAGGTTTGCGAACTACAAGTGTTCCTGCAGCCCCGACGTTTACGACGTCATAAGCGGCCAAGTCTCTCGCAAGCATGCTTGGGCGAAATGTTCGGTGCCCTCCGACGTTGATTCCACGAAGGAAACATCAGCGCGCCGGTCACAAAGCTGCGTGTCATGGCAGGGCGCTTCATGTTCCCTGCCACCTTCTGATGCAGGGCGCACCTATCCGCGCCGCCCCTGCGTGAACTAATCGCCCACCTTCATTCGCAGCACGGCGCCGACGCTTGACCCTGGGCCGTATGCGCGATAGTCAGCATTCTCTTCCCTCAATAAATTATTGATAGTGTCCTTTATCATACGTATTAAACGGATAACGCAAAGAATGTTTTGAGCGCGTCTGCATCATGAGCCATTTCTACAACAGGGTTGAAGAAATCCAGGGCGTTCTGCAAGTTCTCTTAGGAGATGTACGACGGCTCGAAAAGACCTTCGGTCGACGAGGCCCCGTTGAAATTGATGGCGAAGCGGCAGGCGCGCAACGCTGCTATATCCGAGCCGTTTTCGCGTTAACTGAAGCAGTCGTCGAGCAGCACAGGCTATTGCTGCTCGACTTATCAGCAGCTCGGCTGGTGACGTTTGAAAAGGACGTAGCCCAAGTGTTGAACAAAATGGCAAAACCTACCGGGCTTTCGCTAAAGATTAAGGGTGTTTATAAAGCCGCGGAACAAGCCTTCGGGCAACTTGTCGAGGTAGGACGCGAACCACTCATCGCCGCAAAGGATGTTCGAAACCGTCTCATTCATCCTAAATCTTTCGAGGAATGTGCGGTGTTTATCCTAGACCTCGACAAGGTAACAGAAGCAGAAAAATGGTTTCGCGACCTCAATAATAGGTTTGTCCGTGCCGCCACACAACATCGGAAAGCGCACGACAATTGGCGGGTGCCGAATGGTTCAACTTAATATTCCTGCTATCACGGGCTGTTATCAGCACGCGGCTGCTTCAAGCGGCTGCTTCAAACAGACGCGGTCAGGCTGCTGATCGCCCTCCTTTACACTTCCCAGCGTCGCAAAAGACAACCTACATGCGTTCACACTTTCTCCGGCAAGAGAGAAAGCTTTAGCTCTCGGATCTTCGCGGCAATTGGCAGTTCCATATCAACGCACGACGAGAGACCCATGCGGTCTTCTACGACGGTGCGTAGATACTCTGCGATCTCCAAAACCGGTGCTCCCCGGCGCGCCAGTTGAAACACCTGAGGCACATAGCTATAGTATTCGTCGCGAGGGCCATCTAGCTTAGAAACCCCGATAGGATCCCAGTCGCGCCAAAGAATTCATCGATGCCCCGGTACAGCGCGAGTTCGTCGGGTGGCAGCTTCATGCCCATATCTGCTCTTCCTACAACATAGTCCGCCATGCGCGGCGGCCGTCAAATATTTATAACAATCGAGCGTTTTGGTGGCTTGACTACATAGCTGTCCGCCTGTGACGCCAGTCTTCAAAAACACTTCCGCACTCTGTTTCTCGGGACTCTGTGGTCCGCCTGCTATGGATGGCCCAGATGGCACAAGCAACGTTTTCCCTCCGCCGTCGATTCGCCATCGGCGGGAATGTCCCCTGTCCTGCCCTATTGACCTTGGCCGACCGGCACAGAAGAATGAATAGGCTCCTCCAATGGGCGCCTTCCCAACGTACAAACCTCGGTGACAAAAATCGTACTTCTCAATTCCCCTTGCTTTCGATAACTTAGAGCCCGAATTCGGCAAAACCGCACGGCCAGTGCGCGATCTTGGGCGAAAAGGTAGAACCAAATGACACCTCGTTCCATTCGCCGCGCCGCCGAGCGCCGTGCAAAAAAGCTGGCCCGAAAAGTACCTGCGGATCAAACCGCCGTGACAGAACCCCGCGCGTCAGCAAGGGGCGTAACCGCCCAGCCCACGATGGTCGCAGCGCCCATCTCTGACCCACACGAATTTCAGCCTGTCACCCCCGCGCAACTCGCTGCAAACCGCGCGAACGCCCAGCTTTCAACGGGTCCGCGCACCGCTGCCGGACGCGCGAAATCTTCTCAGAACGCGGTCAAAACCGCCCTCACCGGCCAAACCGTCCTCCTCCCTACCGATGACGTAGAAGAATACGCCTCCTTCGTGGCTGCCTTTCAGCGCGACCTCGCGCCAGTAGGACAAGCCGAATGCGAACTCGTCCAATCCATCGCCAACACGCACTGGCGTCAGCGCCGCATCCTGGCTCTCGAATTCGCTCTCTACGCCCATGGCCACGAGCAGTTCGAAGCGGCCTTCGAGGATCGTCCGGAAGACACTCGCTACAACATGATCCTCTTGCAAACGCACTTGACCTATGAGAAGCAGTTCCGCAATTTCCAAATCCAGGAAGCTCGCCTCGACCGCAAGCGTGGGCGCGATATGGCCGAACTTCGCCGGCTCCAGGAAGCTCGCAGCGCCGAGGACGCCAACAAAAGCCCGAGCGACGGCGAGGCGCAGCGCTCATCTGCTACGCAACGTCTAGCAGCCGCTCCACTTACAGGAAATGGGTTCGATTTTTCAAATGACGAATTCGAAGGTCTCAACGCTTCCCTGAAAACGCCTCTGTCCTCGCGATCCCTGGCCGTTTGCGAACCCTAATGAGATGATCCGCTCCCGAGCAGCCGTTTCCCTACCGGGCGCGATGCACTTTCTGCGTTCTGCAAAACTAAAGAAGTAAAGAACTATATGTCGCAAGCTAACGGAGCGGCTAAGCCCCGCACGATCATTGAAAAGGTCTGGGACAATCACATCGTCGCGGAACGCCCCGGCGCGCCGGCGCTGTTGTACATCGATCTGCACCTGGTGCATGAAGTCACGTCACCACAAGCCTTTTCGGGGCTGCGCGAGCGTGGCTTGAGGGTGAGGCGTCCCGACCTTACCATCGGCACCACCGACCACAGCATCCCGACTTATGATCGTTCACTGCCGATCCTCGACAAGGTGGCGGAAGCGCAGATCACGCAATTCGAAAAGAACTGCCGGGACTTCGGTATTCCGTTTTTTGGACCGCACAGTGACAAGCAGGGAATCGTTCATATCATCGGGCCGGAGCAAGGTCTGACGCAACCTGGGATGACTGTGGTTTGCGGCGACAGCCATACCGCCACACATGGTGCTTTCGGCGCGCTGGCCTTCGGCATCGGAACCAGCCAGGTGGAGCATGTGCTTGCGACGCAATGTCTGCTGCAGAGCCGCTCAAAAACGTTTGAAGTGCGCGTGGAAGGAACGCTAAAGCAGGGTGTAGGCGCTAAAGACATTATTTTGAATTTGATTTCGCGTATCGGCATTGGCGGTGGGACGGGCTGCGTCTTCGAATATTCGGGCTCAGCGATTCGATCGCTTTCGATGGAAGAGCGCATGACCATCTGCAACATGTCGATCGAGGGCGGGGCGCGTGCAGGGTTAGTAGCTCCTGATGAAACGACGTACCAGTATCTTTCCGGCCGGCCGTATGCTCCGAAAGGCGCAGCTTGGGACCGAGCGCTTGAGATGTGGCGACAGCTTCCGTCCGACCAAGGCGCGCAGTTCGATAAGCACATCGAAATTGACGCCGGCGCTTTAGAACCCATGATCACGTTCGGCACGAATCCAGGCATGGGTATCTCGATAGGCGCGCCGGTTCCCGATCCCTCCGCAATCAATGACCCGCTAGAGCGTGAGTCTCTGGGCAAAGCTCTTCGGTATATGGATCTGCCCTCGGGCAAGCCGCTGCTCGGCCATCGTGTGGATGTGGTCTTCATCGGAAGCTGCACGAACTCGCGTATATCCGATCTGCGCGCCGCGGCGGACATCCTGCGCGGCCGCAAAGTGAATCCAAATGTCCGCGTGATGGTCGTTCCCGGCTCTCAACAAGTCAAAATCCAGGCGCAGGCGGAAGGTCTGGACCGCGTGTTCAAAGAGGCGGGGGCCGACTGGCGGGAGGCGGGCTGCTCCATGTGTATTGCCATGAATGGCGATCAACTCGCTCCGGGCGAGTACAGTGTGTCCACCAGCAATCGCAACTTCGAAGGGCGTCAAGGGAAAGGCGGCCGCACGTTTCTCGCAAGTCCGTTAACGGCGGCAGCAAGCGCCGTGACCGGCGTTGTCACTGACGTGCGTACTCTTCTCTAAGAGATCATTATGGAGAAATTTACTGCTTTTACCAGCCGGCTGGCTCCGCTCGCGATTGACAATATAGACACTGATCAAGTCATCCCGGCGCGCTTTCTGAAGACGACTTCGAAAGCCGGGCTGGATAAACAGTTGTTCTACGACTGGCGATACGACGCTGAAGGCAATCCCAAGCCGGACTTTATCATCAACCGGGCTGAGGGACGCGCCGCGCAGGTTTTGCTGGCAGGTGATAATTTCGGTTGCGGCAGTTCGCGCGAACACGCTCCCTGGGCACTCACGCAATACGGTTTCCGCGCGGTCATCAGTACGTCTTTCGCCGATATCTTCCGCGGCAATTCGCTCAAGAACTCGCTCTTGCCGATTGTTGTTGCGCATGAAGTGCACAAGGCGCTCTTCACAGCAGTAGAAAAAGATCCTGCGGCCACTGTTAAGGTCGATCTCGAAAAGCAGGAACTAACTCTGCCCGATGGCTCAACGGTGCACTTTCCCATTGATGAGTTCTCAAAACAGTGCATGTTGCAGGGTGTTGACGAGCTCGGCTACATTCTGCAGCAAGACGATGCGATTGCGGCTTATGAGGCTCGCCGCCCGCTTACGGTGAACACGCTGGCAGAGGCGTGAAAAGGCCGTAAAACGGCTGTTTTGCGTGCTATCGTGTAGCTAGTGTTATCGCCCTTGAACTTTCATCTCGAACAGTATGAGGGCCCGCTGGATCTGCTTCTGGATCTGATTCGCAAACAGCAGATCAACATCTACGACATACCTATTTCGAACATCACGGCGCAGTATCTCGAATACATGCAGCGCGCGACGGAACTCGACATCGAGCTCAGTTCCGAGTTTGTTTTCATGGCAGCCACGCTCATCCACATCAAGAGCAAAATGCTGCTGCCGCGAGACCCGGAACTCGAAAAAATATCGCCTGAAGAGGATCCCCGCAAGGAACTGGTGGAGCGCTTAATCGAGCACGAGCGCTTTAAGAATGCCGCTGAGATGTTACAGCAGAAACGTGTCATTGAAGAGGCGATCTGGTCGAATCCGCAGATAGGGCAGTTTCTGCAGGAAGACGAGGGCCCCGGGCTTGCTGTAACTATATTCGACTTGGTTAAAACATTTCAGGGTGTTTTGGAGCGCGCCAAAACAAGGCCGGTTTATCAAATCGGCGCAGAAGACGTCAGCGTTCCAGATATGATTCAGTTCCTGAAGACCCAACTGATGCGGGTGCGGCGCACACAGGCGATCTCCGCAACGGAGCTTTTCGAAAAGCAACGCAGCCGCCGCGCTATGATTTGCCTTTTTCTCGCCATTCTGGAATTAGTGAAGCGGCAAAGCGTCGAACTCACGCAAGGCGAAGCATTCGGCGATATCGGCCTTCGTCCCGGCCCCGGGTTGTCTGAAACCGGAGAGAACGCGGAAGAGTTGGCGGCGGTAGAAGAGGAATATCACTGACGGACGGCATGGAAGAAGTGGAACAAGCCGGAGCCGTGGACGACGTCACGGAGATGGCGGATCAGTCTGAAGCGGCAGCCCCTGAAGCGAGTGCGGAAGATGTTCAAGAGACACTCTTTGTCGCGGAAGCAATAACAGAACCGGCCCCGGAAGCTGCCGCGGCGCTGAAAGCGGTGATTGAGGCGGCGATCTATGTAACCGACGAGCCGCTTTCAGCCGAGCAGATCGCAGCGGCGGTGGAGCAGCCGATGGACCGCGTGAAAGAAGTACTCGCTCAATTGGTGAGCGAGTACTCAGCCCCCGATCGTGGCTTATCCGTACGAGAGATCGCTGGCGGATACCAGATGGCGACCAAGCCTGAGCACCACGAGGCTGTTCGCCGATTCGTGAAGAATCTCCAGGCCCCATTGAAGCTTTCTCTTGCGGCGCTGGAGACGCTGGCTGTGATCGCCTACAAACAGCCGATTACCGCGCCGGAGGTTATGGACATCCGAGGCGTCCAAGGCGCGGGCGTTTTGAAGACGCTGCTCGATCGCAAGTTGATTGCAACCGCCGGACGAAAGAATGTCCTCGGCAAGCCGATCATGTACAAGACGACGCGCGAATTTCTGCTGCAGTTTGGATTAGGATCGCTGGCCGAATTGCCGACGCTAAAGGAATTCGAAGAGTTGGGACGATTGGCGCTGAGCGATTCCGAAGAAACTACCGCGCAGGAAACCGTTCAGCCGCCCGTTACGCAAGCCGAGCACGTTCCGGCTGCGCCTGCCGAAGATTTCAATGCCTGAGGAACGCCTCCAGAAAATACTCGCGAGTGCGGGCATCGCGAGCCGCCGCAAAGCCGAGGAACTGATTCTTGCTGGACGCGTTTCCGTCAACGGCAAAACGGTAACAGAACTCGGTTCCAAGGCGGACCTGTCCGTCGATAAAGTGAAGGTCGATGGTCGCGTGCTGTCCGCACCCAAGCATCATCTCTACTTCGCATTCAACAAGCCTAAAAACGTAGTAACTACCGTGCATGATCCGGAAGGCCGTCAGACCGTGCTCTCGTTTTTTAAGGGCTTGCATGACCGCCTGTATCCTGTGGGGCGTCTCGATTATGCCAGCGAAGGGCTGCTGCTGCTGACCAACGATGGCGACTTCGCAAACAAGATGATGTCTCCCGCGAGTCACGTGACAAAGACGTATTTGGTGAAAGTGAATGGTCCTTTAATGCCGGACCAGGAAGAGCAGTTTCGGCGCGGCATTCCGATTCACGGACGCAGGACTGCCCCTGCCGGACTGAAACTGATCCGCAAAGGCATCAATCCCTGGTACGAAGTAAAGCTGATCGAAGGGCGGCAAAACCAGATCCGCATCATGATTAAGCATTTCGGGCGGCTGGTGGAAAAGCTCAAGCGCGTAAAGATCGGGTTCCTGGATCTTGGAACCTTAAAACCTGGCGCTTACCGCACGCTAACAAACGCAGAAGTGGCGCATTTCCGCAGCTTGCTTGGCCTTGATGGTGCAATAGAAGAAGAGGCCGTTACCCAGCATGATGACCGACCGACAAATGACGGACCTGTTTCGAAACGCCAAGACCATCGCAGTCGTCGGCTTGTCAAACAATCCGGCGCGCGCTAGCTTAGGCGTATCTCGATTTTTGCAGCGCCACGGCTACCGGATCATCCCCGTTAATCCGCGAGAGACGGAAGTGCTGGGTGAAAAGGCATACCCTTCCGTGAAGGATATTCCTGGATCTGTCGATATCGTCGATATATTCCGTCGTCCAGCGCGCGTACCGGAAGTAATCGATGACGTATTACAGAAGGAGGGCATCCGCTGCATTTGGATGCAAGAAGGCGTAGTCAATCCAGAAGCGGCGAAGAAGGCCGAGGACGCTGGGCTTCCTGTAGTGATGGACAGATGCATTCTGAAGGAAATGGCGCGGTTGCTTTAGCGAAGTTTGTAATAGCTGTAATCGCATTTAGTGTTCTGGCCGGCTGTGGCCGGGAAGCCGTCGAAGTTATCGGCCAAGCATACGTGGCGCCGGAAAAACTAAATCTGCGGCGTGAGCTGACCCAGAAGAACGTTACGGCTGCGGTGCTGAATCACGGCGAGCTTGTCGACATCATCGATGTCCGCCGCCGGTGGGTGAAAGTGCGGACGCGCAAGGGCCAGCAGGGATGGGTAGATTCGTTGCAGCTTCTGACCCAGGAGCAGATGGACCGGATTCATCGCGACGATCAGCGGTATCTGACATATCCATCGGAGGGCAGCGCCGGCGTGTACGAATCCCTCAACATACATATCGAGCCGAACCGGCAATCTCCCGCGTTCGCAAGAATAGCGGAAGGTGGTTCCGTAGCCGTCTTGGCTTATCAGCTAACGCCGAAATTGAATACGCCTCCCCGGCCGCCGGTTTTCGAACGCCCTCAACCTGAGCGGCATAGGAGAAAAGAACGCGCCATAAAGAAATCGTTTTTGCCGCCGGCTCCGCAGCCACCCAAGCCACCGGAAAACTGGCAGGAGATTTCGACAGAAAAAGTGGACGGCGCGGAAAGCATTGCCGAACAGAAAACGCGAAAGGACCAGGAAGCTGCCGAGAAGAAAATGGCAGAACTGAAGAAGCCCGTCTTAATGGAAGATTGGGCGCTGGTTCGCACTAAGGACAATCAGGTCGGGTGGGTGCTCTCACACAATCTCTTGATGTCGATTCCCGACGAAGTGGCGCAGTACGCCGAGGGCAAGCGCATCACCTCTTACTTCGATCTGGGCGCCGTACAGGATGAAGAGAAAGGGGTGAAGCATAACTGGCTCTGGACTACTGCTTCCGAACTGGAGCCGTATGACTTCGATGCCTGGCGCGTGTTCATCTGGAATCGCCGCCATCATCGCTTTGAGACCTCTTATCGTGAACGTGATCTGGTGGGATATTTCCCGGTGCACGTTGATCCGGCTGACCCGAACGCGTTCGACAGAACGTTTGAGCTAATCACCAAAGACGACGATGACAAGCTGCGACGGCGAAGATATTCGTTTGATGGCACTCGCGTTCATCTGATAGGCACTGAGGACTATCGTCCCGGCGAAAGTGCAGAGACAAGCAAAGCAAGCGGCATCGACACCAACAAGCTGGAATCAAAAAAACCGCATGACAACTGGTTCAAACGAGAGTGGAGTGGCATGAAGCAGCGGTTGTCGGGGAGTTAAGTCTCGTCAATTTTTCCGGCTACTTCGACGTTATCCATGGCGAGGAATTGTTTGACGTGCGGATGCTCGCTCTTACTTAGTTCGGAAACAGGGCCGAAATAAATTGCTTCGCCTTTATAAAGGAACACAACCGTATCGGCAACTTTGCGCATGAGGTCGAGATCGTGGGTGACGACCACGGCGGTAAGGCCCAACTGTTTTTTCAGGCGAAGCATTAGATTTCCCAAGTCGTCCGACATGATCGGGTCCACCATCGTCGTTGGCTCGTCGTAAAGTATGCACTGGGGCTGCGCAGCCAGGGCGCGTGCAATCGCAACAGCGCGCTTATAACCGGTAGATAGATCGGCTGGATATAACTCTTTCACGTGCCGAAGATCCACCAGGTCCAGCAGGCCGTTTACTACATCTACTTTGTTTTGCTCGTTGTAGTCTTCGCGCAATTCAAGAGAAAAGAGGATATTTTCGCCCACAGTCAACGAATCGAATAATGCGCCCGACTGAAAGACCATCGTGACTTTCCTGCGAATGCGTCGCAGGTCCTGTTCGGTCATATCCGTGATGTCGGTATGGTCGACAATCACTTCGCCTCGATCGGGCTTCATGAAACCCATGATGTGGGTCAATGTCACGGATTTGCCGACACCGCTGCGGCCAATGATTGCCAGCGTTTTTCCGGCGTCAGCGTAGAAACTGACGTCTTTCAGTACGGGGTGGTCGAAGGACTTGTAAATATTGCGGAACTCGATGTAGTGCGGATAGCTCTCACCGGCCATTCGCAAATTCCTGGCAGCGTTCCCACTCTTGCGGCGTATTTACGTTCCAGATCGGGGCGGGTAGTCTCACGTACTGCGTGCCCAGTTCCTCGACGATTTCCGTTAGCTTGAGCCGCCCACCATCTAATGCTTTTCGAACAGCCGGCAGGCACTCCACGCGGTAAACCCCGACCAGGGGATGCACTCGGCCTTCTACGTCGCTTGCGATCACACAGTTCGTCTGATGAGTTTCGGCAGTTTCGAGAAGCAGCTTCAGCCAGTTGGTTTCGAGGAGAGGCAAATCGCAAGCGACGATAAGGTTCAGATCGCCGCGCCCGCTCAAAAGCGCTGCTTCGATGCCAGACAGAGGCCCCAGACCTGGCCGCACATCCGGAAGGCATTCGATGGCCGTCGTGCTTTTGAAGTTCTGGCCGGCCAACCAATACCACGTTGCCTGCAGCTTCTCGAACCTGCGCCGCGATACTTTCTGCTAGTGCCTGATTGCGCCATGGAAGCATGGCCTTATCCCGTCCCATTCGCGCACTACGGCCGCCCACCAGTACAAATCCGGCGGTTCGCATGCCCAAATAGTAGCATCGAGCGGAGCGTTTTCCGGTTATAATTTGAACAAACAAAGCTCGCGGCAGCGAATGACGAACCACCTTCCCCAATCGACTGGGTTGGCCTGCGCCTTGTTGACGCTGCTATCGCTGGCGTCTACCCTTCATGGGCAACCCGCCACCTCGCCGCACTTACAAGACATCCGGTTCTGGTCTTTTGGCGACGTTACGCGCGTCGTTGTTCAGACGCAGGGCAGTTATAAGCTGACGTCCGATCAGATTGAAAATCCTTCACGTGTCTACTTTGATTTGGCCGGTTTGCGGCCTCCAGCGAATCTTCACCACGGTTTGGAGCGCATAGCGATACACGATAAGCGCGTGAAAGAGATTCGTGTAGCGCAGGTGAGTCCAGGGAAGACCCGAATTGTCTTCGACTTGCAGGGTCCTGCGGAGGTAAACGCCTCTCAGTTGGTGAATCCCGACCGCCTGATCATTGAGATTCGGCCCAAGGGCACTAGCATAGCAGCGTTATCTGCCAGGCATCCGACGAACTTGTCACAACGGGTGGACTGGCCTGTTGCAGCCGTCAACACCGCGATCCCGATGGCGAGTCCGCCTGCTAGTGCAACACCGGCGCCCGTCGATAACCTACCGGCTTCGGCGCCCGGGACGAAGATGATGCCGCCGCCTGTATCCGTTGTGAGCCAGCCAGTCGTGTTGCCGCAACCGTCCCCTGTGTTTGCACCAACGGTTGTACCCTCTACCGCTATAAAGCGCACCTCCGATTTAGCATCGCCGGCCAAAGCCGATAGCGAGGGCGAGAAGTCGCTGGTTCGCATCTTCGGGCTCAAAATGGGCAAAGTCGTAATCGATGCCGGGCACGGCGGACACGATACGGGCACCATTGGTCCCAAGGGACTCATGGAGAAAGACCTGGTGTTGGACGTTGCGCTTCGACTCGGCAAACTAATCAATCAGCGACTGGGCGCGACAGTAGTTTACACGCGCGCCGACGACACGTTTATTCCGCTAGAGCAACGGACCAAGATCGCTAATGACGAAAAGGCTGACCTTTTCATCTCGATTCATGCCAACTCGTCGCCCGAGCCCAGCGCCACGGGTGTTGAAACTTACTTCTTCAATTTGACTTCCGATAGGAGCGGACTCGATCTGGCAACTCGCGAAAACGCAGCCTCGGCTAGTTCTATCTCTGACCTCAACGATCTGCTACACAAAGCCGTGCTTCAGACGAAGAAAGAGGAATCGCACGAATTCGCGCAGGATGTGCAGTCGGCGCTATGGACCGAATCGGTCAAAATGAATTCGAAATCGCGCGACCGCGGAGTTCGGCAGGCGCCGTTTGTTGTCCTGATCGGAGCAGGCATGCCTTCTATTCTTGCGGAGGTCGGGTTCGTGTCGAACCCACACGATGAGACGGCTGCTGACGCGAGCCGAAGAACGGCAAAGAATCGCTGAAGCGCTATTCAAAGGTGTGTCACAGTACGCCAATTCGTTAAGCCATTTGCAAGTGGCAAGGTCGGAGTAGCTTACTTCGCCAAGGCCACGCAATCAATCTTCGACCAACTTGATGGCACCGGCTCAGCCGCGCCGCCATTTCGAACAGTAACCACCACTCCTGTTGCGCTCTTCGATAAGCCGAGAATTTCGGGGTGACCCGCGACCGTTCCCGAACCGGAGCACACGGCATAGTAGCTCGTGTCAGCGTACGCCGCCGGCCAGGTCATGGAAACAGTGCAGGTTGAGCCGGTCGACGCTGCCGTAGTGCAGCCCTCCGCCTCAGCCCCTTGTTGCTGCGCGCTTCCACCCGAGCCAGAAGAACCGCCACAGGCCGATAGCTCGTTCTTCCCATCCCAAAAGTAAACGGAGCACTTGATGTTGTGCGCAGGCGAATACGCCAGGTTGAGGGTGCCGTAATCGAATGAATTGCCGGAGAGCACCTTTATGTCGAACGATCCGTTTTTGGGGATCACAATCGGCACGTCCACGCTGTCGAAGGTCCCCCCATATAGCGGCATGTCCATGCCTTTCAGAAAAGCGGGCGGAACACCCAGATAGAGCGCGCCCGCGCCCGTTGATGGCGCGGTGGAACCACAGCCTTCGACGTGAAGGCGTCCTACGTGTATGTTTGCGCCCGTGATGTAACCCGCGTACTTGACCGATGTGGAGGAACAGTTAAGAGTTCCGGTGAGCGTGGTCATATGTCCAACACCCTCCAGCCAGTAAGTCACGGCGTTGCTCCCGGCAGTCGGATAGACAAAAATATTTTCGTCTCCTAGTTCTTCTCCGGAGCCCCACTTGCTCATGTTGATAAGGCAGCCGCGCGGGGGCGTGACGCCCGGGTTGGTTTTCCACGCGTCCTGGCAATTCACGCCTTCGTCGAATAGACCGATGTATGTGAAGTTGCCGATCACCAGGTCGCGCGTTCCGCTACTCTCCTGCGCGCCCAAACGAAACACGCCCCCGCAGTTGGGCTGACCAGCGCAATTGACCCAGAAGCGTTCGAGCGTGGTGTCATAGATCGGGACAGCTGAGCCGCCGTTCGGCAGCTGGAAATAGGCGCCGGGAGTCGCAGTTCCGGTCATCCAAATCATCATGTTGAAAGGAAATTGCGCGCTTGGATTCCAATTCGAAGCTTGTAATTCGGAGCCCGCGCCACCCGATTCCCAGCCCACCCCGGCAAGATGAATCGACGTGGGGACTTGTATCGGCCCACAGACGCGAAATCGGCCCGCGGGGATGAGAACTACATTTGGGCCGGTCGCATAGGCCGCTGTTATCGCTTTTTGGATGAACTTCTCGTTGCATTGTTCATCGGTCGACGCCCCAAAACAGCGAATATCGAGATGATCGGCGGCTGTGCACGCCAATTGCTTGTCGTTCGGCTTCTTATGATCGGCCTTCAAAGCGACGCACACAATGCAGAGTAAGCAGGCGAATTGCGTCAGTCTCACTATTGCGCTGAGCATCGTTATGAATGTCACGGACGAGCGACAAAGATCTCCGCGCCGCGCGCTGGAAGTGAAACCTCCAATCGGCTATCCAGGGCTCTCGCTTCCGGAATAAGCCCTAATAGCCCATGTAAACGCACCGCAGCCGGCAAGCCAAGCTCCCGGAGCGGGACCTCGATAGGAGCGGGCTTGACGTCGTTATTCATAACGATGATTGCTATTTCACTCCCGAGACGGCGTGCGTACGCCCATTGCTGGTCCTGCAAAACAAGATTTAGCGTCGAACCCCGGGAGAGGACGGGCATGCTGGCGCGCAGGTGCGCAAGTTTTTTCACATGCTCGAATACGGCATTCTGTTGTGGAGTACGCCCGGCTTCCGTAAATGCATTGGCCGGATCGCCGGGCCAGCCACCAGGGAAATCCCGCCGATTGTCCGGATCTTCGCCGCCCGCTCATACCGAGCTCATCGCCGTAATACAGCATCGGCACGCCGCGAATCGTGAAAATACACGTGCTGGCAAGCTTCAACCCGTCCAGCGTGGCATCGGGCGCATTCATGAGGCGCGGCTCATCATGATCGCCGATAAACGTCCAAAGCAATTGCGCATTGGGATAAAGATAGTCGTGTCCAATCATCTTCGGAATTTCTTCGAGCGATTTTCCGCTGCCGAAGGCGTCGCGAAGTTTGAAGTAGACCGGGTAATCAAATAAAGCGTCCACCAGCGTGTCAATGCCCTCGCGAGTCTTACCGCCTTGGAAAAACGACACGGTTGCGGGATCGCCGTCCAGTGCCTCGCCGACAACGTTTACGCCGGGGAACTGACGCTTGATGGCTGCCATCCAGTTGTGCCAGAAACCACGGGCGACGTACGGCCAAGTGTCTTGACGGATGGCATCAAAGCCAGCTTCACCCAGCCACCACAGCGTGTTTTGGATTTGATAGCGGCTGACTTCGGGATCTTCTTGATTCATATCCGGGAGCGTGCCGCCAAACCAGCCATTCACCACCATCCGCTTTAGATCCTTGGATACGGCCGGATCGGCAATTGACCAGAATTGCCAGTTCTCGTCGAGGTGTGCCGCCGCGGAACCATGAAACCATGTCGGAGTCGGCGGGTCAGCCACCCAGGGATGGCGCGGACCAACATGATTCTCCACTTGGTCCTGAATAACCTTGATTCCCAGAGCGTGCGCCTCATGCACGAGCTTCTGTAAGAGGCTTAAAGTTCCAAAATGCTCGTCGACTCCGTAATAGTCAACAATTCCGTAACCGTGGTAATCGGTGACCCGTTGACCCTGGTATTCGCCCCATTGATTGCTGTTGTCGTAAATCGGCGTCATCCAAATCGCCGTAACGCCGAGTTCTTTCAGATAGGGCAAATGATCGATAATGCCTTGGAGGTCGCCGCCATGATAGGCGTGCGGATTGGTGCGATCGTATTCGCCTTTTGAGATCGCCGGATCGTCATTGCTGGTATCGCCATTAGCGAAACGATCGGGCATGAGCAAATACACAACATCAGCACTCGTGAATCCAAGGCGCCGATCACTATTGCGTAGCGGCGGATCAACCCGAAACGGCACGCCTGCGGTCCCTCGGCCGTTCTTCAGCACGAGTTGATAACTGCCCGGACGAGTGTTCCTGGGAATCGTTAGATCGGCAAACAGGTAAGTGCCCGATGCGCTCACGTGCACGGCAGAAACGCTCATGCCGGCCGGTGCGGTTAGCGCAGCGCCGTTGAGTTCTCTTCCGCGAATGAGCAGTCGTACGGGATTGATGGTGTGTCCGATCCACCAATTGGGCGGCTCAACTTTCTCCACTACGGGATTACCGCTGAGAATGGCGCACCAGGCCGCAAGAACCAGGAAGCTGCGCATGTGAAAAAGTATACTGAGGTCCCGGAATAAGCAAATTGATATCGTTAATCGTAATTGAACAACGCTGAACTAGAACTCGTATCTGTGCGCAGCATGCGCCAGCGCGTTGCCACTTTATGCCGTCGGGCTTGGGCCTGGGTAGTCGCGGTTTGGAATGACATCAAGCCGGGCCCCGAGGCCCGCAAAGGTGCGCTTTGGGCAGCGATGGCGACGGTTATTTGGGCTATCGTCATCGGCGCCATCAATCTGAAATCCGGGTTCGGATTCACCGCCGACCTGCTGTTTGCAGTGTTGATAGCCGTCCTCGGAATTCCGTTGGTTGCTGCGGTGTTCGTCCTTTTACTCGCTTTGTTGCGCAGGCTGCCGCGCTGGACTGCCGGTCTGTTCATTGGTGCGCTCCTGTTCATTTCACTACTTTGGTTTGGTCCCCTCGGCTATTCCATGGCGGCCTTGCTACTGTTCGTTGAAGCTTGTTTAGGCGCAACGCTCGCGACGTTTATGGTTGGCCACTTTAGCAGCCTAAACGTGAAGAAAAAAATTGCCACATTCACGGTTTTCGTTCTGGCATTGGCGGCAAACGTGGGACTCTTCGTTTTTCTACGCAACGACGGTGTAGATGAAAAACTGATTCAAATTGTGCAAAACGGCGCGGCCCCGCCTGCGATCAACGCTCGAAATCCTGCGGAGCGCGGCAGCTTTGCTGTTAAACAGCTAATTTACGGAGCTGGTACGGACATTCGCAGACCGGATTACGCTAAATCGGTCGCGATCCGCACGGGCACTGTAGATGCATCGGCGTTCTTCAAAGACTTCAAAGGGTGGAAGGCGTGGGTTAGGAAGCGCTATTGGGGATTTGGGATGGACAAGCTGCCGTTGAATGGGCGTGTCTGGTATCCCGCCGGCGCTGGTCCGTTTCCGCTTGTTCTGATGGTCCACGGCAACCACAATATGAGCCAGTTTTCAGATACCGGCTATGCATATTTGGGGGAATTGCTGGCGAGCCGAGGTTTTATTTTCGCTTCGATAGACGAGAATTTTTTGAACAGCGGATTGTTTCATGACCCGCCAAAGCAGCAGTCAGCGCGGGGCTGGATGCTGCTGGAACATTTGAAGCTGTGGCACAAGTGGAACGAGACCTCAAGCAACCCATTTTTCGGCAAAATCGATTTGAACAACGTGGCGCTGATGGGGCACTCGCGCGGTGGCGAGGCAGCGGCCACAGCGGCCCTCTTCAATAAGCTGTCCTATTACCCAGACGATGCAACGATTGCGTTTCATTACGGCTACCCCATCAAAGCGGTGGTCGCGATTGCGCCTGTCGATGGCCAGTACAAACCGGCAGGTCAATGGCGCGTTATTCAAGACGTTAATTACTTCACCATTCAAGGCGCCAATGATATGGATGTTTCCTCATTCATGGGCAGCCGGCAATGGGATCACGTTCGGTTCAGCGGAATTGGGCCGTATTTCAAATCCGAGCTGTACATCTATCGGGCGAACCATGGGCAATTCAATACGGTTTGGGGCCGTACGGATACCGGTGCCCCTGGCAATTGGTTTCTGAACCTGCATCCGCTGTTAACAGGAGAAGACCAGCGCCAGATTGCGAAAGTCTACATTTCAGCGTTCCTCGAAGCAACGCTCTATGGCCGGCGCGAATACGTGCCGCTGTTTCAGGACTATCGCAAGGCACGAAACTGGCTGCCGCGAACGCTTTACGAAAACCGATATCTCGATTCGACAAATCACGTAATCAGCGATTTCAACGAAGACACAGATGTGACCACAACGACTGTGCCGGGTGGCCAGATTCACGGCGATCATCTCACGCTCTGGCGTGAGGGAAGGATTCCGTTCCGCCATGGCGATCGTGATGAAAACGGCGTGTTCATCGGCTGGAACCGAAAAACACCCAAGGGCGCGAAGACTGCGCCTATTCCCGCGTATTCCGTGGAGCTGCCGCTACAGGCAGCTAAGGACTGGAATCTGAATGGGCAATCCGAGCTGACCTTGTCGATTGCGGTTACTGACGAAAAGGCGCCTGCACCAGGCAAGAAGAAGGACAACCAAACCGCGGATGAGGAAGAAGAGCCAAAGCCGGAGGTGACGGATTTCAGCGTTGCGGCACAGTCACTGGATGGAGTTACCGTGGCGTTGCCTTTGAGCCGCTTCGGCACGCTGCTCCCACCTATCAAGGTGAAGTTCACCAAGCTGGATTGGCTCGACAGCGACTGGTATTCAAAGCCGTCGGAGCCGGTCTTCCAATCCATCTCGATTCCGCTCGCCGCGTTCGCGGCCCAAGATCGCCGTTTCGATCCCGGCAAGCTGAAAACCATCCGGTTCCAGTTTGACCGCACGCCTGAGCGCGTGATCATCGTCAATGAAATCGGCCTTGCGCATCCCACTTAAAAAAAGAAAGCCCGACCCGGCAAAACCGGATCGGGTCAAAGGAATGGAATCCAGCGGCT
Source organism: Terriglobia bacterium (assembly GCA_963846025.1). GTDB lineage: Bacteria > Acidobacteriota > Terriglobia > Bryobacterales > Bryobacteraceae > Bog-105. Next base: position 67,465 of record CAWJUG010000005.1, read on the forward strand.
GTTACTTGGATGTGCTGGTAGAGGTAGTGCTGTTTTCCGTGCTGCTGGTGCCGTTCTTCTTGGCTTTCTTCTTGTGCACCTTTTTGGTGGTGGTGGAAGTGGCCGTCGAAGACTGGTTCGTGTTCTGCGCCTTATTGGCTGCAGGAGCAGCCATCAGGAAAGGAACCGCCGCGGCGGTCAACAGAGTGGACGTAACGAATTTTTTCATTGTGGGTTTCTCCTTCAACTGTGGCGGATGTTTGTATTTGAACTGAGCGCGTAAGCAGCAGCTAATGTTTTAGCTTCTTGATTGTTTTGGCTGCTGCTCATTTGCTGGTTCGGCTCGCCGCTCACATCTCTACTTTGCCTGTTCGGAGGCTCGGACGCCATCACCTCAATGCGCATGATTCAATCCCGAATTTACGGGATATGCAAAGCCTCGTTTTAATGAAAGAATCGTCATCATGCCGCAGACGGAACTGGTGACGCGAGCCCATTTGCAGAGGCTTCTGCTGGTTGGGCTCTGTATATCGGCCATGCTATTGTTTTCGGCGCTGCTGGTAGCGCTGCGGGCGGTTCATCAGATTGATCAGAACACACAACTCTTTACGAATCGGCAAGCACTTGCAAAAGCGGCCATCGACGACATAGAAAAACAGGAAAGCGCTCTGAACGCGCAGTGGCTAAAGCTGGCGAGACAGCGGGATGTAGTGGGCCGTGCTGAACTGCTGCAGCAGATCAATGCCGCCCGCGCGAATATGAGTAACGCCCTGGAATCGGCGTATGCGCAGGCCGAGTTGCTGCGGGAGAGCATTTTCCAGGAAGGTCACGGGCTGCTGCGATGGACGGTCTGGTTGTTTGCCGGATGCGTGGGATTGTCGCTCTTATGCGCCCTTTGGGCAGCACGAGCTTCCGCCGCCCTATTTGGCAGACTGGAGCAACAATCTGCCGAACTGGTGCAGATGCAGTACCAGTTCCTCGAGACGCAAGAAGAGACGGCGAGGCGCTTTTCGCACGAATTGCATGATGAACTGGGACAGGCGTTGACTGCGATCAAGGCGAATTTGTCGGCCATGCGTGGCGCGCCGGAAGACCGGCTGGAAGATTGTATGCGCCTCGTCGATCGGGCCATTCAGGATGTACGCGAGATGTCGCAGTTACTGCGCCCCACCATCCTGGACGACTTTGGCTTGGATGCGGCTCTTCGTTCGCTGACGGAGAGCTTTTCCCAGCGAACTGGAATCAAAGTGAGATATCAGAGCAATGTGGATGGGCGCAGATGGAAAGACGACACCGAGACCAACCTATTCCGGATCGCGCAAGAGGCGTTAACGAACGTGGCGCGACACGCTCAAGCGACGCAAGTGAACGTGGACTTGACGGAGAGCGGCAGCTCATTGGTTCTGCAGATTCGGGATAACGGCCATGGGTTCGACCCTGAACACCGAAAGGCATCGCCCGGCCTCGGTTTGGCAGGCATGCAGACCAGGGCTCGCGGCTGCGGAGGAACACTGCGGGTAGAAAATGACCCGGGCAAAGGACTGCGCGTTGAAGTTAGTTGCCCTTCGGATAAAGTGTGAAGGGATACGAGACATGATCTTACAGTTCTTGCAAAAGCCATTCATGATGCGCCACATGCAAGCGCTTCAGAGCGCGATGGACACGGAAATTCAATTGCAACAACAGGGAGACGCGGACGCGCTGCAACGGCGCGAAAAGACAGGCGTGACGATTGCAGATCTGCAATGCGCAAAGGAAAAGCTGGAGAGCGCGCAAACAAGAGTGCAAAATCACCCGGAACGCGATCCGCTGTTCATGCCCCGTGATGCTGTAACCAGCGCCACGCAGTCCACCCTACAGCAGTATGTGGCGAACAACAAGAACAATCTGGTTTCGCATGATGTCTTTGTGGCCAACTCACAAGTCCCGTTTACGACTGCGATACTGCGCAGCGGAGGCAACGCGATCGTCGATCTGTTCAGTCACTTCGGCCCTCATGATCTGGGATGGTCAAGCTGCCTCGTAGCTGAAGCTCTATGTAAGGCGGAAGGCGGTCCCAGGCCTTTCAACAAAGGGCCGGCGCCGATCAATCCTGTCAGCAATAAGGCGCGAATCGTGCTCCTGGCAGACTGGGGCACGGGAGTGCCGCGAGCGCAGGACGTGGCGAAGTCAGCCCGGCGGCTAATTGAGGAAGCGGACAGCCAGCACCGCGACGTGCACGTGGTGCACCTGGGAGATGTTTACTATGCAGGGTATAAGTTCGAGTATGATGAACGGTTTCTAAAGTACTGGCCGGTGCGCGCATCCGAAGTGGACAAGATCTCTTCTTATTGTCTGAACGGAAACCACGACATGTATTCCGGTGGTCACGACTACTTCGATTACTTGCTGGCTGAGCCCCGTTTCCGCAGGCAGCAGCAGTGCAGCTTTTTTGGGCTTGAGAACGATTTCTGGCAAATTCTAGCGCTTGGACACGGCTTACGTTGATGGGACGCTGGTCGAGCCGCAGCCGCAATGGATTCTTGAAAGGCGTAATTCAGCCCGGAACAAAAAATGCATTCTACTGACGCATCATCAGCCGTTCAGTGCATTCGAACCTGCGTCTGCTGACATTCTGTCAGCATTGAAGCCCGTTACGGACCAGAACCAGATTCTCGCCTGGTGGTGGGGGCACGAACATCGCTGCGCGTTTTACGATGCGCGGCCCGAAGTCCGCTACGGCCGCTGCATCGGATACGGTGGAGTTCCGATCCTCGCGGAGAAACAGGTGAATCCACCTGGCGTCAGCTATCAGTACCAGGATTTCGTTGCCGGCATGAATCCCGCCTTTGGACGATTCGGCTTCGCCGTAATGGACTTCAATGAAGACAAGCTTCACGTTACGTACTTAGGCGAGAACGGGGCGCCGCATCAAGAAGAAGATATTGTGGCTGCGTCGCGCGCGGCTCAATAGCGATGGCTGTAACAACGACAGCAAGCGGGGGTATCAAAATCCTGCTGGCCGACGATCACACCATCGTACGGCAAGGGCTGAAGCTGATTCTCTCCGCGAATGCCGATCTGGAGGTGGTCGGAGAAGCGGCGAACGGTCGCGAGGCAGTAGAACTGGCCCAGAAGCTCAAGCCCGACATCGTGCTGATGGATGTGGCAATGCCGGAGCTAAACGGTATTGAGGCGACCAGGCGCTTGGTCGCGGCGAACCCGCGAGTGCGTGTGCTGGTTCTCAGCATGCACAAGGAGGCAGTCTATGTGCGCGAAATTTTACGCGCGGGCGCGCGAGGGTACATCCTCAAAGATGCCATCGACACCGAACTGGTGAACGCCGTGCGATCGGTCGCCCGAGGCGATGGATATATCAGCCCGGCTGTATCCGGAGCGCTGCTGAGCGATTACCGGCAGAACCTGACGGACCCCATTGATCTCTTGTCTAGCCGTGAACGTGAGGTGCTGCAACTAATTGCCGAGGGGAAGACAAACAAGGAGATTGCCACGCGCCTGAATCTAAGTGTCTATACGGTGGATTCGCATCGCGGAAAGATCATGGAGAAGCTGAACCTGCATAGCACGGGAGAGCTCGTTCGATTCGCGATGAAGCACGGGCTGGTGGATTAAACAAAAAGCGGACGCGCGGCACAAACCGGCACGCCCGCGAATGGTAGGACCTACTCTTCCTCGGCCGGCTGCTGATTCGCTTCCTCCAGAAGAGGCGGCGAAAGCTGAGTCAACAGCTTGTCCGTTTTCTCTTCTTCTGACAATGTTTGAGCCAGCAGCTTGGCCACTTTGGTTTGGCCGATTTGTTCGGCGACGGTGCGCAGCGTACCGTAACCCGAGATTTCGTAATGCTCCACCTTCTGCGCGGCAGCGACAAGCATCAGGTCGGCGACAGCGTCTTCCTTCTCTTTGCCTTCCTGAATCTGTTCGGAACCTTCTTCGACCAGTCCTTGCATCGCCTTGCATACCTTTGCTTTCGGCTTTGCGCCGAGCAGTTCGAAGGCCTGTTTCAGGCGCTCCACATGGCCTTTGGTTTCCTCCAGATGTTTCTCGAAGGCTTGTTTGAGTTTTGGATCGCTTGCGGCACGCGCCATTTTGGGTAGGGCCTTTACAAGTTGACCTTCGGCGTGCAGAAGGTCCTGCATTTCTTCGACTAACAACTCTTGTAGTGCTGACATTCTTTGCTCCTCGCTTCAAAGACGCCAGTAAGTACGTTCAGTTACAAATGAGGAACTTACGCGAGAAATCAAGTAAAAATACGCGCGCCTAAGCAGTCGCGAAGCGGCGCTTGCGCAGCTCGTCCAAGCCGACCGCTACAATGATCACTCCTCCAATTACCACCTGTTGCCAGTACGGATTGATCCCGAGCAGATCGCTTCCGTTTGAAAGAAGGCCCATGATGAACGCGCCGATCAATGTTCCGACAACGCTGCCTTCCCCGCCTTGCAAGCTTCCGCCGCCGATGACAACCGCCGCGATGGCTTCCAATTCGTAGCCTTGGCCGGCCGTCGGTTGTCCCGTCATCAAGCGCGATGCTTCAATCATCCCGGCTAATCCCGTCAGCATACCGGCGATGGCATAGACGGCGGTCAGATGGAATTTAATAGGTACGCCGGCATAGTACGCGGCATTCGAATTGCTGCCGATTGCGAAGGAGTAACGGCCGAGCTTTGTATTCTCCAGCAGGAAATGCATCAGGATAGCGCATGCAGCCAGGATCCAGAGCGAGAACGGAACACCAAGCAGGTTGCCATCGCCCATGAAAGAAAAAGCTTCCGGCAAACCGTGCACCGGCAGACCCTTTGAGACGACAAGCGCCAAGCCGCGATAAGCCTCCAGCGTGCCGAGCGTCACGATGAACGGATTGATGCGCAGTTGCGTGATCATCAGGCCGTTCAATACTCCGCACAGCAGACCAGTACCGATCCCGGCGGCTATCGCAATCGGTATTGAGTGGCCGCCCTCTATTGCCATGCAGCCGAACAGTCCAGAGATACCCAAAATGGAGCCGACCGAGAGATCAATGCCGCCGGTGATGATCACCAGTGTCATGCCAAGAGCCATGATGTTGATCACCGCGGTTTGCCGCGCCACGCTGGTCAGGTTGATAACCGTCATAAAGTGCGGGGTGGCAATGGTGAGCGCAACAAAAAGAGCAATCAGTGTGGCAAACGGAAGAAATTTCTGAAGCCGTCTCATTTAAGCTTCATCCGCGACGGAATGGGCCGCGACCGGCGCAGCCAGGCGCATAATCTCTTCTTGTGTTGTACGGCCCGGCAACTCACCTGTGAGTTGACCTTCGCGCATAACCAGAATGCGGTCTGCTACTTGAAGCAATTCCGGCAGCTCGGAACTGACCATCAGGATGGCCGCGCCAGAACGCGCCAGGCGGTCCATCTCTTCAAAGACTTCCTGCTTGGCCCCCACATCAATGCCGCGCGTAGGTTCATCGAAAAGAAAAATGCGGGCGCCGCGGGCCACCCATTTCGCAATGACAATCTTTTGTTGATTGCCGCCGCTGAGCCGCCCCGCTAATTGCCTGGAACTGCTGCAGCGAATGCGCAGGCGCTCGCGATACGTCTCGGCAAGCGCGAACTCCTCGGTCTTATTGAGAAACCCGAATCTGCTGACGCGGCCCAGATCCGGCATGGTGATGTTCGTAACAATGGGCAGATTCAAAGCCAGGCCGTTATGCTGGCGGTCTTCAGGAATCAGAGCGATACCGGCTGCAACAGCTTCCCTCGGGTTCTTGGGGGTGACCGGGCGTCCGGCAATCTCGATGCTCCCTTCATGAGGCGGATCCAGGCCGAAAACCACGCGGCAGAGTTCCGTTCTACCAGCGCCCATAAGTCCAGCCAGGCCCACTATTTCGCCGGCGTGAACCTCGAAAGAGATGTTTCGCAGCAATCCCCGGCGAATGTTGTTAACGCGCAAGAGCGCGTCTCCGCGAGGCAACGATTCGCGGCTGTATATGGAATTGACCGGGCGGCCGACCATGTGTTGGATGAGTTGCTCGCGGCTTAAATCTTTTAGCAGCCCAGTATGCACGGTCGCGCCGTCGCGGAGGACGGTGACGCGATCTCCGATAGAGCGCAGCTCTTCCAGTCGATGGGTGATGTAGATGACCGCCAGCTTGCGTTGGCACAGCTCACGAACAATCCGGAAAACCTCACGCGTCTCCCCTTCGGATAACGATGAGGTCGGCTCATCAAAAATGAGCACGCTAGAGCCTTGCGAGATCGCCCGGCAGATTTCGACAAGTTGTTTACCCGCGGGCGTGAGGCGGTCTACCCGTGTTGCCGGGTCGAGACGAAAACCGTTTTCGGAAATCAGGCGGCGCGCTCTATCGGCAATAGCGCCGCGACTCACCCAACCGGTCTTCGAAAGCGATTCGCGTCCCAGGAAGATGTTTTCGGCAACGGTGAGGTGACCCGCCAGAAGCGACTCTTGGTGCACCATCGCAATGCCGTTTACTGCCGCCTCCGAAGGACGCGCGAAGGACACGGGTTGCCCTCGCCAGAGCATTTCGCCTCCATCGCGCTGGTAAAGCCCGGCGACAATTTTCATCAGCGTGGACTTGCCTGCGCCATTTTCGCCCATCAGCAGATGCACTTCGCCTTCGTGCACCTCGAGATTTCCATCCCGAAGAGCCGTCACGCCGCCGAAGTTTTTCTGAATGTGTCTGAGGGAGAGCAGCAATCCGTGAGTGTATTACAGACGGCCCGCAGTTCTAGACTATGTGGAAGGCCGGTGATTATCTTTCCAAGTCAGGCAGATTGGTTGTCATGGCTGCACAAGCACCACGCTACCTCTTCAGGTGTATGGGTCCAGATCGCCAAAAAGGGCAGCGGGTATTCAGTCCGTGTCTCATGCGGAAGCGCTTGATGTTGCTCTCTGCTATGGCTGGATCGACGGTCAAAGGCGATCAGGCCCGGAGGGAACGTGGATGCAGAGGTTCACGCCACGGCGTCGAACGAGTATTTGGTCCAAGGTGAATCGCGAGAAAGTCCTAACGCTGATAGAAGAAGGGCGCATGCAGCCGGCCGGCCTCGAAGCGATTAATCGCGCTAAGATAAACGGCCAGTGGGACTCGGCTTACGACGCCGTAAGCGCCGCTCAAATCCCGGATGACCTCGCAGCGCGGCTGCGCAAGAGCGCCAAAGCAAAGAAGTTCTTCGAGACGCTGAGCAGCCAAAACCGGTACGCCATTCTCTTTCGTTTGCAAACAGCGAAGAAACCCGAAACAAGAGCAAAGCGTTTAGAGAAATTTGTTTGCATGCTGGAAGACCAGCAGACTATTCACCCGCAATCACCTAAGTCCGGACGCAGTCGCACCAACTCCTGATCGCTTTCCGTGCGTTAGTCAGGTTTTTCGCCAGCTGCGGAGAGGCGGTCACAAACTGGCAGTGTTTATTTCCAGGTTCGCGCGAACCGCCGCATGTGGCTGAAAACAGGATTGTTGGCTCTTGATTCTTCTTTCAAGAACCTCCGGGCTCAACGCCAAATTTCGCCCGTTTGCCCGATTCAGAAGGGTAAATTCGTGAACGAAAAACGTGGAGGCGAATGCGATCCCAGATTCAGTCAGCGCGTTCTAAACGCGCGTCCCTGCCGGATGATCCCGGCGGTTTGGCCGCCCAACTGCATCAACTACTTGTCGGGCAACCGGAAGCGATCGATACGATCGTTCCTTACATTCAAATGCAGCAGGCCGGGCTTGCGCCGGAAGGACGCCCCGCCGGGGTTGTTCTGCTGCTTGGGCCCACGGGAACTGGCAAAACCCGGACTGTGGAAGCGCTCGCGGAAGTCCTCCACGGCAGTAGCAAAAACCTGCTCAGAGTCGATTGTGGAGAGTTTCAGATGGAGCACGAGATCGCCAAGCTCATTGGCGCGCCTCCTGGTTATCTGGGACATCGCGAAACGCAACCCATGCTGACACAAGCCAAGCTCAACGCAGTGGCTTCCGAACGTAATGACACTTCGCTAGTGTTATTCGATGAAATCGAGAAAGCCGCGCCTTCCATGACGCGCTTGCTGCTCGGAATCCTCGATAAGGCGGCATTGCGGCTCGGCGACAACACCACCGTTAATTTTGAGCGAAGCCTCATTTTCCTCACCAGCAACTTGGGAGCAAAAGCGATACAGCGGGCCAACAAACCCGATTTCGGGTTCGAAGCGATGATACCCTCGATGGCCCAGCATGACCTAGCTAAGATTCAAAATATCGGCATGGCTGCCGTGCGCCACAAGTTTTCGCCGGAATTTGTGAACCGAATCGATTCCGTCATCACCTACAAGCCCCTCAGCCGGCCGGCTTGCGAACGGATTCTCGAGCACATCTTCGCGAGCTTCACCCGTCTGATCGCGACTCGTTTAGGCGCACGCGCTTTCCGGCTCATGTGCACGCCAGCGGGGCGAAATTTACTGTTAGACCAGGGCACCAGCATCGAATATGGTGCAAGGGAACTAAAGCGGACGGTACAGCGGAATTTTATACAGCCCGTTGCCGCGCTCGTCGCCCAAGGACGCATTGCCCCCGGCGCTAGCGTTATTCTTGACGCCCGGCAGGGGCAATTCAACGTTCTGATACGGAACTAAGAACTCCACTTAGGCACAGGCTTATTAATTACAACTGTGCCGTCCACTCAGCCGAATCACCAATGACCGGCCCGGTCGGCGTGTTCAGCATCATACGCACGCTGATTTGCGAGCTGTTCGCTTGGTACTCCACCGACCCGAGCCTCAAATCGTCCATCCCTAACTGCAGCTCCGAGCGGGCTTTCCCGTCCGTGATGATCAAGGTCGCCCCGATGGCTTGATCCAGCTCGTTGGCGGCATGGTTCCAGGAAATGCGGAATAGATGATCTTCTGGTGTCATCGCCAGATGAAGTTGATTTCCCGAACTCAACCAGTGCGGAAGAGTGGCCTGCCGCGCAAATGACCACATGAGCGCGCATGCGCATATAGCAATCAGCACGAGCGCCGCGACCTTCGCCCACACCCGCAGCTTCTTTTTTTCGGCTTCAGTTCGTGACCGCGGCGGTTGATCTTCCGGCGTCTCGGCGGAAATCTCCGGCAGCGCCTTGAACTCGCCCTCGTCGAACTCGAATTCACGCACCGATGGTTCTTGCGAAACCTGGCCATTATTTGCAACGAAGAAAGCCGCCGTATGCGGCGCTCTTGCTTGAATCAGCAGCACCACATAAGGGCTATTGTGAAACTCTTGCGTAAGAATACTGCGGTCCGCCAGAGACGGCCGCATCGGGCCAATTCGCGCATGCGTCCGAAAGAAGCCGACTACCGTCCAGGGGCGTGCTCCCGCTCTGCTCCGCGCATCAGGGAAACGCTGAAACTCGCCCGGTTCCGGCAGGAATACAGTGTCGTCATCCGAGCCGTTCGAAACCATCTCGATATCGTCTACTCGAATCGTGGGAGTGTGCGCTGCCGGCAAAGTGCCAATCAGAAATCCTCCCAGCTCCGTCCCAAGCTGTTCTGAAAGGCTCACCTGTGCAGCTATCTTTGTCACCAGGTCCAAGCGCAATTCGATACTGTATGCAGAACGGTCCGGGCTCCAACGGATATAAAGCGGTACTTCGTCTGCAATCGGCGGCTGCTGAGGCTTAGCCATCGGTATTCACTCTTACAGTACAGCGTGCGTCCGAGCATTGCCAGCCGTGCAGGATAAACTCCTATGCTTGGACGGCACTTTATACCTTGTGGCCACGCCGATCGGCAATCTCGAAGATATTACGCTTCGTGCTTTGCGCGTACTCCGCGAGGAAGTGCACCTGATTGCCTGCGAAGATACACGCCAAACCCTAAAGCTGCTCGATCATTACGGCATACGCAAGCCGCTGCTGAGCTATCACGAGCACAATGAGATTGCGCGCGTGCCGGACATCGTGGATACGCTGAAGCGTGGTGAAAACGTTGCACTCGTAAGCGACGCCGGCACACCGCTGTTATCCGATCCGGGTTATCGCGTCGTCACTGCCGCGGTCGAACAGGGCGTTCGCGTGGTCCCGCTGCCGGGATCGTCCGCAGCGCTTGCTGCTTTAGCAGGGTCTGGCCTCCCTACGGACGAGTTTTGGTTTATCGGTTTTCTTCCGGGCAAAGCAGCCGGGCGGCGCAAGGTTCTATCGCAGATTGCAGTACACCCAGGTACGGTAATCGCATACGAGAGTCCGCACCGAATTCTGGAAACCCTTGCCGACGTGACAGAACTTCTCAAAGATCGTCCCCTTGTTCTCGCCCGCGAACTGACCAAGGTCTACGAGGAGTTCGTGCGCGGGACGGCCGCCCATATTCGCGCTCATCTGATTCAGAATCAATCTGCTCGTGGCGAGATGACCCTGGTCATAGGCAAAGGCGAACAGCGCGAAACTGATCTCGACGTCGCCGCAGAGATTGCCCGGCTGCAGGAAGAAGAAGGACTGTCCCGCATGGAAGCGATCAAAGGGGTCGCGAAACGCGTGGGCCTTCCGAAACGGGAAGTCTACCGCCTCGCTGAGGGGCTGGGCAGCAATCCGCCGGACAAAAATCGTGCTTAGGGCCGAATGCGCCCAGCGCCAACTTCGGCTGAGCGGGATTCAGCCGCTCGTCTATCAGCTGGCGAACCATTGAAATAAATGCCGGATGCGTGCCCACAGTCTGCGCGCGAACAAATTTCATGCCTAGACTCTGCGCTAGGTCGTACGCCTCGGTATCCAGATCATAAAGAACTTCCAAGTGATCTGAAATAAAGCCCAGCGGCGCCGCCAACACATTTCTTATTCCGCTGGAATGCAGCGCGCGTAAGTGATCCAGAATATCTGGTTCCAGCCACGGCTGCGCCGGCGGTCCGCTTCGGCTCTGAAACACAAGCTGCCACTCGATCAAATCCGGCGCGCTCCGCAACCAGCCTCGCCGTCTCCCGAAGCTGCTCTTGATAATCGCTGGTCTGCGCCATCGAACACGGAATGCTATGCGCGGTAACCACGAGCTGCGCCGATTGCTGTTCCTCCGGAGAAAACTCAGCCAGCGCGTCTCGCACCCGGTCTGCCGATGCTTCGATAAAGCCCGGATGATTGAAGAACACGCGCAGCTTATCCACTTTCGGTGCGCCAGGGCCAACTTCCGCTTGCGCCGCCGCAATATCTTCTCGATATTGGCGGCAGCCGGAATAAGAGCTGTAGGCTGATGTTACGAAGCCAAGCGCGTGTGTGATCCCATCGCTTCGCATCTCTCGCAATGTATCCACAAGGAGCGGATGCCAGTTGCGATTGCCCCAGTAAATCGGAAGCTGAATCGAATGGGCTTCCAGTTCTTGGCGCAGCGCAGCACGCAAAGCGCGGCACTGATCGTTGATCGGACTCTTGCCCCCGAAATGCTGGTAATGCTCGGCCACTTCAAGCAAACGCTCGCGCGGGATGTTCCGTCCCCGCGTTACGTTTTCGAGAAATGGCAAAACATCTTCCGGCTTTTCAGGGCCGCCAAAAGAAACGATCAGAACGGCATCGTACATCAGGCCGGAATCCCTGTCACGCGATGCAGCTTCAACATGTTGGTTGAGCCGCGCAGTCCAACGGGCTGCCCGGCCACGAACACGATATTGTCTCCGGGTTTTACGCGCCCGCTCTCAATAAGCTTTAGCTCCATCTCGTGCAACATCTGATCGGTGGATTCCATTACTGGTGCGACGATCGGATCCACGCCGTAAATGATAGAGAGTTGGCGCGCCACTGTCTCACTCGATGTGAACGCATAAATTGGCACCGGCGGCCGATATCGCGCCAGCAACCGCGCCGACGCGCCGCCTGTAGTGCCCACTGCCAGCGCCACCACGCCGGCCGATCGCGCCGCGTGATAGGCCGCCGCCGCGATGATCTCTGGAATGCTAAGGTCGCCTTCGCGCCAAATGTCCGCAAATCCCAATTTGCGCAACGCCGTTTCGGTCTCGCACGCGATCCGGTCCATCACTCGCACCGACTCCACCGGATGCTTTCCAGACGACGTTTCAGCCGAAAGCATCACCGCGCTGGTTCCATCATAAATGGCGTTAGCCACGTCGCTTACCTCAGCGCGCGTCGGCACCGGATGTTCAAGCATGGACTCGAGCATCTGCGTTGCCGTGATCACGAACTTACCCCGCTCGCGAGCCTTCGCAATAATCGCCTTCTGAATAGCGGGCACGCGTTCGGCAGCCATTTCGACCCCAAGGTCCCCGCGCGCAACCATCACGCCGTCGCTTTCTTCCAGAATCGCATCCAGATTCTGCCAGCCTTCCGGCTTTTCTATCTTCGCTACAATCGGCTGCTTCGCATCCACTTCTTCGAGCAGGTGACGCAGCCGCAACACGTCACGAGCGTTGCGCACAAAGGACAACGCAAAGAAATCCACGCCTTGCGCCACGCCGAAATGGGCATCGACCATATCCTTTTTCGAAAGCGATGGCGTGCTTATAGTTACTCCAGGAAGGTTAATGCCCTTGCGGTCACTGATCATTCCGCCGGCTTCCACTAGGCAGCGCACGGCCACGCCGTCGCTACTCAGCGCTCTTAGCCGAACCAGCCCATCGGCAATCAATACTGGGTCTCCCGGCTTCACATCATGGGCAAATTCGCTATACGATGTCGACCCAATTTCAGCGTTGCCCTCCACCGGATCGGTCGTAATCGTGAAGATCGCGCCGTCTTCTAAGACATGCGGGCCTTGAGGGAATGTGCCCAGCCGAATCTTTGGCCCTTGCAGGTCAAGGAGGATCGCTGATTCCGAATGGTATTCCTTCGAAAGCTCGCGGACCATCGCAACGCGCCGTGCGATATCGTCCTGCGTTCCGTGTGAGGCGTTCAGGCGAAAAACATCAACGCGCGCCTCGAAGAATTGCCTGAGTATCCGATCCGAATCGGTCGAAGGCCCAAGCGTAGCGACGATTTTGGTAGCCCGCATGAGGTGATACAGCAGTAATTAAACGCGGAACCCCGAACCTCACCCTCCACGCATCACCATAATACCCGCCTGGGACTTTTCTCTAGTGGCGGGCAATTTCTTTCCGCTCCCATGTTTGTCATAATGGAAGCGCTCTGGCAGTATTCTTCCGCTACGGCGGATGACGTTTCTCTCACCGTCTCGCCATACCCGGCTCAATGAAGCCGTCGGTCTCTTATTGTTTCTGCTCGGTTTGGCGGTTTCGCTAAGCCTGGTCTCCTATTCTTCGGCCGACCCCTCCTGGAACACGGCTACTGGCACAACGCACGTCCACAATCTGCTTGGCCTGTTCGGAGCCAAATGGGCCGACTTGCTCCTGCAGATATTCGGCATCAGCGTCTTCTTGCTGCCGGTGCATATCTGGGCGCTCGGCTGGAAATGGGTGCGTTCGTCTTCTATCGAAAGCCCATGGTTCCGAGTTTTTGGCAGCCTCGCCCTCTGGTTCTGTCTTTCCACGGCTTGTGGATTGATTCCAAGGCCTTGGCTCATCAGCGGCGTAATCAATCCCAGCGGCATCGTCGGCATGGTCATCTCCGATTACCTGCTGTCCCGCTTTGAAGTTGCAGGCGCAGCCATTATCACTGTTGCGTCGGGAGTTGTCGCTCTCTACTTTGCCTCCACTTTTGAAGTTTCGACGCTTATGCGCTGGCTTCGCGGCCCTATAGCAAAGTGTCAAGCCTTGGCCGATCGCTGGAAAGCGGCTCGTGAAGCAAGCCGTCAACGGGCTGTCGAGCGCGCCAAAGCTCGTGCAGCCGAACGCGCCGCCCGTAGGAGTGTTCAGCAGGCGCGGCAACAAGATAGCGCCCAAATCGATTCCGCGCGCCCAAAACGCCGCAGGCAAGCTGCACCGGTCATCGATTCGAACGCCGGGGTGCCTAATACGCCTCCGTTTGATCTTGAGCCTGGCGCTCGGCAACAAACTGCGGCGGGAATGGAAGAAGAGTACGAGATCCCAATCCGAACGCTCGAACATCAACCGGGCAGCCTTCCCCAGTCCATCGAAGAAGATCCCGAACCCGCACCAACCGTTTTTTCGGAACCGTTTTCAGAGCCGCCTAGGTCTGGCAAGAAAAGGCGTCCTTACCGTTTGCCCAGCACCGAATTGCTGCATGAAGTGCCCGCAGGAAGTGGCTTTGACGGACAGGAACTGAAAGAAGTTGCCAGCCGCATAAAATCCAAGCTCGAAGAGTTTAACGTCCGTGGTTCGGTAACTCAAATCAATCCCGGGCCGGTCGTTACCACATTCGAATACAAACCGGAAGCCGGCATCAAATATAGCCGCATCACAACGCTTACCGAAGATCTCTGTCTCGGGTTGCAGGCCGAATCCGTGCTGATTGAACGGTTACCAGGCAAGCCGACCGTAGGCATAGAGGTTCCGAACACCAAACGTGAACTCATCGGCCTCCGCGAGATCCTAGAATGCGACGCATTCAGGGATTCCCCCTCGCGCATGACCATTGCGCTAGGAAAAGATATTAACGGCCGCATCAAAGTGGCTTCGCTTGAGAGTATGCCTCATCTGCTTATCGCCGGTTCTACGGGATCAGGGAAAAGCGTGATGCTGAACGCCATGATCATGTCGTTCCTATACAAAGCCACGCCGGACGAGATCCGTATGATCATGGTCGATCCCAAACGCGTCGAGCTTGGGATTTACGAAGGCATTCCCCATCTGCTCACGCCTGTCATTACGGAGCCGAAGAAAGCCACCAATGCCTTGCGTAACGCGGTGCTCGAAATGGAGCGCCGGCTGAAGCTTCTCGCCTCGCACGGCGTGCGCAACATCGATCAATACAATCGCAAGATGGCGCAGCTCAGGCAGGAGCCGCGAGGTCTCTTTGACGATCTCGAAGAAGACGAAAACCTTCGCCCGCTTCCTTATGTATTGATCCTGATCGACGAACTCGCCGATCTCATGATGCTGGAGCGCGCAAACGTGGAAGAGTGTATTACTCGTTTGGCGCAAATGGCGCGTGCGGTCGGCATGCACCTCGTCTTGGCCACCCAGCGGCCAAGCGTTGACGTGATCACTGGTTTGATTAAGGCAAATTTCCCGTCGCGCATCAGCTTCCGGGTCGCCACCCGGGTGGATTCGCGAACGGTTCTCGATTCCATGGGCGCCGAACATCTACTCGGCAAAGGCGACATGCTCTTTCTCCCTCCCGGATCATCGCGCCTCACACGCGTGCATGGGGCGTATGTAACGGAAGCCGAAACAAATCGCGTAGTCGATTTCTGGAAGGAACAAGCAACACCGGAATACGACGAAAGCTTCCTGTTAACCCCGCCGTCCGAAGAGGAGGTGGAAGAGGCCGAAGCCTTCGAGGGCGAGCAGGACCCAATGTACGAAGATGCCGTTCGCGTCGTCGTCGAGATGGGCAAGGCATCGACGTCCACATTGCAACGCCGTCTGCGACTTGGCTACGGTCGCGCCGCCCGTATTCTCGATGTGATGCAGCGCGACGGCATTATTGGTCCGCCCGATGGCAGCAAGCCGCGAGAGGTGCTGAAACGCCCCGATTGGCTGCGCGAAGTCGAAGGCCAGCTACGATAGCCCAAGGGGCGCCTTTGTTCGCGGCAAGGGCCAAAAATCAATTTGAGTGACAAGCGCATCGTTGTGGCCATCGACGGTCCGGCCGGAGCCGGTAAGAGCACTTTGGCAAAGCGCGTCGCCGGCAAGCTGGGCTACGTTTACATAAACAGCGGGGCCATGTATCGCGCCGTCGCTTTGTGGGCTATACGGCTCGGCGTCAGCTTGAACGACATGCACCGCCTGGAGCAATTGGCGAAAGAAGCCCATATCCGGCTATCGATCGGCGATGAGCGCATCTTTTTGAATGATGAGGATGTCACCGACGCAATACGCGAGCGAGCCATCTCCGATGCAGCATCTAAGGTCTCCTCGATAGCTGGAGTACGCCGGGCGCTTCTCAAACTTCAGCGCCAGATGGCCGAGCAGAATAGCGTCGTTATGGAAGGCCGCGACATCGGCTCGGTTGTCTTTCCAGGAGCGCAAGTCAAAATCTTCTTGGATGCCGATCCCAAAGAGCGTGCACGCAGGCGTACGCTGGAAATACGGCAGGAAGGCCAGGAAGCGGACGTACACGTAATCGCCGGCGAACTGCACAAACGCGATGAGCGTGACCGCAGACGCGCCGAAGCTCCCCTCGTACAGGCCCCTGACGCGGAATTGGTTGACACTACCGGCCTTTCTGTAGACCAGGTGGAAGAGACCGTTCTGCGCATCATCCGTGCGAAAACCTCCAACGGGAAAGCCGCCGCAGGCTAAGACCGCAGCAGTACTTTTCCGGCTTGCAACTTCGGCTATGTAGTATTCTACTTTAATTGATGCTGGAAGTTTGTTCGCTCACGAAATGTTACGCCACCATACCCGCGGTCGATAACGTTTCGTTTTCCGTCAGTCCCGGAGAAGCGCTTGGTTATCTGGGGCCGAATGGTTCCGGCAAAAGCACCACGGTCAAAATCATCACCGGTCTGATGGAACCCACGCGCGGCCATGTCCTCTTCAACGGCACGGACATCCAGCAGGATCTTGCGGCATACAAGCGCCTATTGGGCTACGTGCCGGAAGAAGCGAATTTGTATCCGTTTCTGTCTGGTTTAGAATATCTGGCTCTGGTCGGAAGGCTGCGCGGTATGCCGGATTCTTTAATCGCAAAACGTGCCGGCGCGATGCTGCAACTGTTCGCAATGCACCCTCATCGCCATACTGCGATCGCCGCTTATTCAAAAGGCATGCGCCAGCGGATTCTTCTGATCGCGGCCTTGATCCACAACCCCGAAATCATCGTTTTCGATGAGCCACTTTCAGGTCTGGACGTCACCTCGGCGCTCATCTTCCGGCAACTCGTTTCCGCTCTCCGTCAACGGGGCAAGATTATCTTCTACTGCTCGCATGTGCTGGAGGTCGTTGAAAAGGTTTGCTCACACGTCATCATTCTCCAGCGAGGCAAGCAAGTCGCATACGGAACAATCGAAGAGTTAAAGCGCTTCCAGGCTATGCCTTCGCTCGAGGCTGCTTTTTCTCACCTGGTGCAGGAAGTGGATGCGCAAGACGCCGCGCAGGAAATAGTCAGTGCGCTCACAACTGTCTGATATGGCTCATCTTCGGAACGTACAACTGCCGCGCAATCAGTTCTGGACCCTCGTCGGCCATTTTGTTCGTCGACTCCTCGCAGGAGAAGAAGAAACCGAAGGCGGGATGAATCTCGGCCTCGGCGCCGTGCTGGCAATCCTGGCCTCGCCGGGGGCTTTCGCTTCCATCTTTTTACTCGACAAGTACTCAACTTTGATGCAGTGGTTCCGGCATCAGAATTTCAACTCATATCAATCTTCGGTTGCGGACGAATACTTCTTCGTGGTCCTCTCCATGACCATCACCGGTCTGGTTATGGTGCTTCGCTGGAACCGTCTTTTCCCGGACCGGCGCGATTTTGCGAATCTCGCCATTCTGCCTATCCCCATTCGGAACGTTTTCGTTGCGAACTTCATCGCTCTGTTCAGTTTGGCTGTTCTGTTTGCCGTGGACGTCAACGCGTTTTCGGCCTTCTTCTTTCCGTTCATTGTGACCATCAGCGATGGACACGGCGGAACGTTCGCCATGCTGCTGCTAATGATCGGCAGTCACGCGACGACCGTTTTCCTATCCAGTCTGTTCAGCTTCTTTGTTGTGTTCGGCGTTGTCGGCGTCTTGATCTTGCTTACGCCAAAGCGCCTTTTCCCGGCGGTCTCACTCTGCGTCCGCGTTCTGCTCGTCGTCCTGCTTCTAACTGAGTTTTTCTCCAACATGCTTCTGCAACTGTTTTCAGGACACCTGTCGAGCGGCGCGACCGGATACGCGCATTGGCTGCCTTCGTTTTGGTTCCTCGGTATTTACGAAACGCTGGCCCACCTGGCCAAGCCTGCGACGCAAACGTTGGCGCACACAGCGCTTTTTGCAACCGCGGCGGCCGTTTTGATATCGTTGGGCGCTTACGCGCTCTGCTACCGGCAGCGCTTTGTCAGGCTCGCGGAATCGCTCGACATGGTGGGTGGTGCGCATCACAGTCACCGTATTGGAATTCCAAACCGGCTCTTGCGCTTGCTGTTCCCGTCTACCTTCGAACGTGCCTGTGCCAGTTTCATTGGAAGCGCTTTGCTGCGGAGCGAACGTCATTTGATGTTTCTCGGGGGCTATCTTGGCATCGGCTTGGTCCTCACCCTCCAGACAGCTATGGACAGCCTCAACCGCCACACTGAATCTGCCGTTCCGAATTCGGCCCTGCTCTCAATTCCGCTGATGGTCGCGTTTTTCTTGGCTACCGGGCTCCGGTTTGTGTTCGATATGCCGGCTGCCCTAAGTGCTAATTGGATTTTTCGTTCCATCCTTGAGGAACCATCGCCGAACCCCCGACGCCCAGTACGAAAGATCATGCTGGTCTGCGTTCTGACATGGCAATTAGTCGCGCTTTTTCCTTTAACCCTCCTGCAGTTCGGCTGGCAAATTGCACTCCTTCACACGCTGTTTGTAACGCTGCTCAGCGTCACTCTGATCGAGTTTCTGCTCGCGCGCTTTCAGAAAATTCCATTTACCTGCAGTAGCCAGCCCGACATCCGCATGCTGCTTATGCGTCTTCTGGCCGCTGTATTCGCGGTCATGATTTTTGTTCCGTTGCTCGGCTCTATAGAGGAAGGTATGCTGCTGAAGCCGCTGCGGTTCATCTTTGGCGCCATCTTGTTAGCTGCTGCGTGGTACTGGATATTGCGTTACAGGCGCGATGCGCTGTTGTCTGGCCAACGCATCACCTTCGAAGATGTTCCGGCGCCACAGTTTGAGCTTCTCAAGCTGGTGTAAAAAAGCGGGCAGCGAGGGCGCTACTTCGAAGAAATGGGTGTAGCATTCGATTAGGTATGAGTAGTTCGGCCAAACTCTCGCACACCGCCGCTATGATTTTGCAGACGCTCGATAACGGCTGCAATTATGGGTTCGACATCATGGACGCGACCGGCTTGCCCAGCGGCACGGTGTACCCGGCCCTCCGGCGCATGGAAACGGAGGGCTGGATTTCGTCCGAATGGGAGCCCGACAAGAAGGCCAGCGCCGAGCAGCGGCCCGCCCGCAAGTATTATCGGATTACGCGCGCCGGTTCAGAGGTTCTGGAGGCATCGCAGCAGCGCTATCCATTGCTGGGAAAATTAGCAGCCGCTAAGGTGCGCCGCTGAAAATGGCACCCCGTTAAGGAGCATTTATGCCAAGTGCGGGCAAACCGCCGCGTTCCGTTCGGCTTTGCAACCTGATGGTGTCCGTTGCATCGCGCCTGGTGCCTGCCGCTCAGCGCGAGGAATGGCAGCGGGAGTGGCTGGCCGAGATTTGGCACCGTTGGCAATTTCTCTTCTACTCCGGCCTCTGGGAACGTCGCGAAGCGTGGTTGCTGGTGCGCAACTGTCTGGGTTTGTTCCCGGATGCTGTCTGGCATTTCGCTCTCCAGGATCCAGTTCAGGCCAAAATCCGTAACTGGGCGCGATCCCCCTGGACCTGCTTGGCTGGCCTCGCTACTGTTTTGCTGATTCTCGGCCTCGCAACCGGTGGATTTCCCGCTACTCGCCAGCTTTTCTTCTCTGGCTCTAGCGCCTCGAACGGGCGGCTCCTATTTGTTTGGCTCCATCCAACAGTCGGCGGCGGAGAAAAAGAATTGCCCTCGGATGTCACTCCCGCTTGGGCATCGCACAGCAAACTTCTCGAAAGCGTCGCCGGATTTCATGTGACTCGCCAACAGATGGCTTGGCCCACCGGCTCTGCCGTGCATCCACTCGTTATCAGAACGGAACCCGCGCTTTTTAAGGTGCTGCGCGTCGCGCCCTCCCTTGGTTCCATCCCGTCGGAATCTGGCGTCGTGATCGATCACCATACTTGGGCGACGCTTTTTCACAGCAACCCGAGGATTCTCGGATCGAAAATCGTCATCGGGAAGGAAAGTTACCCGATTAGCGCAGTGCTGCCGGACAACTTCCAATTCTTAACTCGGCAGAGTTCGATTTTTGTGGTGACACGCTGGCTCTCAGATCGCGTGGATGTAATTGCCCGTTTGCGCCCTGGTGTCACCGCCGTACAACTCGATAACGAGTTGGTACGCATTTCTGAGGACGTAACGTACTACTTCTTCAGATCGCAACTGCGCACCTCCTTCTTAGAAGATGCCGTTTGGGCGCCCTTGCGGCTGTTCGGAATTGCGGTGCTCGCTACAGCAATTCTCTGTTTCTGGGCGGCACACGTCCGCCTGCGCCAGATCCGTATCGCTTTTCGGCCTTCGAACAGGAACACCGCCCTGCGCCGCGGTCTGTTTTTCGCCGGAAAAGTCTTACTCGCCCTGAGTCTAGTTTTCGTCGCCGGCCTCGAATGGGCGCGGTCTCAATCTGCTATCTTGTTCGGTTCGCGCGACCCAGGCAGCGGACCATTGCTTCTATGGCTTTACATCCTCGCCGCGATGGGCGTCTTCTTCTGGGCAATTGCCGACCAAAGGGCACGCTGCCGCGTCTGTCTACGGCTCCTGTGTTTCCCGGTTAGAATCGGCTGCCCGGGCTGTTTGCTGCTGGATTGGTGGGGAACCGAACTACTTTGTACCGAAGGGCATGGCGTGCTCCACGTGCCGCACATGGCTCCGAGTTGGCAGGAGGAAAGCGAGCGCTGGATTACGCTTGATGAATCCTGGAAGAATCTCTTCGCCCCAACCAAATAGACCGGAAGGTACGGTCGCCGGCTTGGCCGGTGGCGCCATCGGTTGCTGCTTCTTTTCGAAATGGCGTCGCAGGTCTACTCGGCGTGGCTCCGCCTTAAACCAAAATGGGCGGAAGAAACGAGCGTAACAAACGTTGCATCGCCAGGGCAAAGCAACCGGTCCGATAGCCCGCTCCAGAGGGTTTCTGCGCCGGGATCGTTGTACTTCCTTTGAGGCACACTTCGGGCAGTGCCCATAACAGTTAGCAGTTAGACCTTCTTGCTCCATCACAAAGTAGACAGCGCTCTGAAAAAATGGTTGCTCTTCGAATGGCCCCGGGAACGTCGAGTCAAATTATTTTTCATCGGATTCAGAAGGGGAGTCGCCCGGCAGTTTAAAATTAAAAAATAGGCGATGGAGTTCGCCATAACCGCCTCCGGCTGATAACTCCTACTTTCTAAAGGAGAGGAGTGGAGTTACCGTGCAAACTTTTCTGCTTATTTCCCTCGGCGCGCTTGCCGGAGCAAACCTTCGCTATTTAGTTGGTCAGCTTTCAGCCAGAGTTTTCTCTTTATCTCTGCCCATCGGAACGCTGCTCATTAATGTTTCCGGCAGCTTGATTCTGGGATTTTTTCTGATCTGGACGGGAGAGCGGGTATTGGCTGACCCGCGCTGGAGATTGTTGATAGCCGTCGGCTTCTGCGGAGGGTATACCACGTATTCCAGTTACGCGTACGAGACCTTCGCGTTGTTTGAACAAGGGCAATGGCTTGCCTGCGCGGGCAACATTGTCTTAACAAACGTGTTGTGCCTGCTTGGTACAGCGGCCGGCGCTGCGCTGGCCCGAATGCTATAAAGTTTCAGGCATGGGTACTGCAGTCCAGGTCACCATTTACCTAAACGAGTCAGATCGTTCGAGTCATAAGCCTTTGCACCTGGAAATTCTACGCTTTTTGCGGCAGGAAAACGTGGCGGGCGCAAGCGCATTTCACGCAGTCGCCGGTTTCAACGGCAGAAATCACGTTCATACTTCCAGCTTGGTAGAGGCTGGCGGCAATTTGCCGGTCGTCCTCATCTTCGTGGATCTGGAAGAACACGTCCGGCGCGTGCTGCCGAAAATATGCGAGATGGCGCCCGGCAGACTGATTGTTCGCGAGAACGTGGTCATCGAACAAAGCAACTTCTAGCCCCTCAATTGCTTTTGTACATCAGCACCAGGGAGCGCTGAGCGAAAGGCATATACACGAGAGCCGCTATTAAACCCAGTGCCAACCCAACATTGATGTGATGAATCAAAAGGAGCGGTGACAAGGCCCAGAGCATGTCGAGAACCAGCAGCAGTGGAAACAACCTGGAGAATTTCGGCCACAACCGTTCGTAGTCGAATGCGATAGCCGTGGCGAGGAATAGTCGAACAGGGATCATCGCCGCGGCCGATACGACCAGCGAAATCATCAGCACGTCTGGCGGAAGCAAACGGCCATCTGCGAACAGTTCATAAATTTCCTGCAGATTCGCAAGCGCGCTCAAGTAGAAGGCCAGATACATCAACTGGATAGGTAGCAACAAATTCCGTACCAGCTTCCGTGGCGATAGCTACGGCACGCTGCGCGTGTGAAATCGTCAACGCCCCCGCTACGGGATTCATGTTGAGCCATGCAGCGACAGTTAGGGGCGATTCCGTTAATGTCGGTTTGGGGGCTTTCCGGCTGCCTTCACTGGCAGATTGCTGTTGGTATGCTTGTCTGCTTTATGTGCCGATCGAGCGCAATAACTTACTTCGCAAATCAACAGTGATAGACTGGCGACATAGACGCGCTGAGGTGCCCACCGCAATATCATCCGCAATCGAAGGCCGCGATAACGAGAGCAACAGAATGTGAAAGAGCCGCTTGCCATGTTGAGTGAGCGGCGACGTTCCTTCTTTTCCAGGGCGGTTTATGATGAACGGAATTGCGGCAGTTTTCGTGGACGCCGGAGCTAACAACGATCGCTTGGCGCAACGGATTTTTAGCGTGGCAAGATCCACCAAGACCTACGTTTTCAATGGACCCCATACCTGACGTAAAAGCCGGATGATTAAGTCGTCAGTGCGAAACAGCGCCCACGACGTACCAAACGAGACAGACACAAACGAAGGCTGCGGGTATCAGGATCGGTGAGCGGACAGACACCGGCTTCGAAACTGCCAAACGAAAATAATGGCCTGCAATGCTAATCGCAACTGCGATAGTTGCGTATCGTCTCCAGCTAAACCCCCCATAATCGGAACCGCCGAGCGATGGATCGAAACAACTCCCTTAATGACAACGACATTGCCGCCGTCCAGATGATCACCCAATGAGACATGTTCGGGTACGGCATTCCAAGACTGCCGATGTTAGTGCTGGAGCCCGTGCTTCTGGCTCTACCGCTTCCGCTTGCCGATCCTTCACGACCTGAATGCGATTCATCAGAATCGTTCCAACCCCAGCGTCCATTCGTTCGGCCTGATTCTCGCCGTCGCAACGCGCAGCCGTTCGGGTGAGATTGAGATGGGCTTGGGTGATGATTTCATTCTGTATCTAGCGTAGCGCGCATTGTCCCCACAGCTCTTGCTGGCCCTGCCGCACTGGTTTCATCGAGGCGAGCGCTGCTGTTGGCGGCATCCGAAGGGCTCTTGGTCTTCGCTGTCGGGCAATCCTGCCGCCACGCTCTGCGGCTTTGTTGCAAACAGATGCTGTTTTGTGATTTGAACGTGGCCTTTAGCTTTTGTCGAGCAATCTTGATAAATACGGGACCGGGATTTCGGTCCAAAGGTTCTTGAATTCTTGTGCTTTCGGATTTCTGCCTGAACCGCTTTGTTGCGACGGTTGGGAACGACAGACGTTCGAACCTTTCCGCCGTGCTGAAGGATTCCCATAACGGCAGTCTTATCCTTGGTACCGGTTCCAGTGATGCGCTCAGTGCGTTTACCTTTATGCATGTTACGCGCTTTGCCGCCGATGAAAGTCTCATCCGCCTCGCACTCGCCGGATAGAAGATTCTCAAAGGAGCCGTTGTGCAACGCCAGTCTAATTCTGTGATTAAGAAACCAAGCGGTCTTCTGAGTTACCCCGAGTGCGCGATGAATTTCGTAGCTGCTGATTCCGTTTTTGCAGCTAGCAATCAGCCACGTTGCCATGAGCCATTTATCGAGACCGATGGGCGACTCTTCCATGACCGTGCCAGTCTTCGAAGTGAACTGACGCGCGTCATGTCTCGCGCTGCACTGCCAGCGATTCTGCTTTTCTAGGAACGCAACTTTGGTGTTGCCGCAACGCGGACACGTTACACCATTCGGCCAGCGACGGGCAACCAAGTACTCGCGGCAGTTTGCCAGATCAGCGAAGTACAGAACCGCTTCTTGGAGGGTGCGGGGTTCGGTTGCCATGATTCAAGCGTATCCCATTTCGATGCTTATTTGCAAGTATGTTGCTCTCAATCGAGAGTTATCTTGCGACCTACACTCTGGGGAGCTTTCATCTGTCGCACGGTCTCTTTGGTCCTACCGAGCTTCGGATTTTATTAATCGCCGGCAACCTTTTTGTCATGGTCCATCCGTATTCGCACATCGGCGGCCACTCCTTTCTGCTCTTTGATGCCGGCGGCGCGGTAGCCATCTTCGGAATGGCACTCATGGCGAGTGCAGTGACGTTTCGCCACGTGCGGGTTTTATATCGCGAGGAAACATCACGATGACGAAACCAGTCGCCAACTGGAAGCGCTTCTGCAGATTCAGCTTGGTGGGTTTGTTTGGCGCCGGATTGCAAATGGCTTTGCTTTGGACACTAACCCGTTGCTTTCGTCTTCCGATCCTCGCAGCGACGCCTGCCGCAGTTGAGATCGTTGTCTTGCACAACTTTGTCTGGCACGCAAAATTCACGTGGGTCGACCGGCCATTCAGAACCACTCGCGAAGGAGCAACTGCGCTGTTGCGCTTTCATGCGGGCAACGCTTGCATCTCAATTGCCGGGAACACGATCCTGACCTATTTTCTGGTGCAGCGGGCTAACATTCCGATTTTGCCGAGCGCCGCCTTAGCCATCGCTGCGTGCTCCGTTCTGAATTTCTTGCTTGCCGACCGATGGGTCTACTCAAGCGCCGTTTGCCCGCGCCGGCAGGCCTGAGGTCCAGACCGCGATTAGGGCTGAACGTTTGTGACGCGCTCCGTTCCCGTACGAGGAAAATGGGCTTCATACCAGCGAATGCTTCGGTCCATCAAATCGATCTGATGCTTGGTCTCACGAACTCCGTGTCCTTCTCGCGGATAGCGGACCATAATCGTATCCACGCCCACGTCCTTCAGAGCAACAAAATACTGCTCTGCTTCGGCAATGGGCACATCGGGATCGTTTTCCCCATGAACCAGCATGGTAGGCGTGTGTACGTTCGCCACGTGCTTTAGAGCGGAGCGTTCCCAGGCTTCATCCATCAATCTTCCCTGATGAAAAAATTGTCCGAACTCCATCTCCTCATACTGGTTGTAGTAAGTCATGTAGTTGTAGCTGATTAAGTTGGATATTCCAGCGATTGGAATGGCGGCCTTGAATTCGTTCGTCTGTGTGATAAGCCAGTCGCTGAGTTGCCCTCCGTAACTTACACCCTCAATTCCCATTCGGTCGCGGTCGATCCAGAGATAGCGCCTGACGGCTGCGCTGACGCCGTAAAGTACGTCCTGGCCTTCATTGCCGTCCTGATCGCCGAATACCGCATCAGCAAATTTTTGCCCATAACCGATCGATCCCCGGTAGTTCACGTGCAAAACAGCCCAGCCGTGCGCGGCATAAACCTGATCTTTAAACTGAAATGCCGGACCGTTCTGCCCGTGGGGGCCGCCGTGCAGCTCCACAATTAAAGGATGTTTGCTGGTTGCCGTCACTCCTAGAGGCTTAACCAGGAACGCCTCCACTTCGAATTTGTTGTCGTTGCTGATAAAGGTAAACGGTTCTACCTCTGCTATCTGCTTGCTCGCCAGTACCTCTGAGTTCAAAGAGGTCAGCTCCTGACCCGCGCCAGCGCCCTGTTTAAGATACAGTTCTGCCATGTCTTTTGGCGTCTGGAATGCGTAGGCAATCTCGCCGGTGTTATTTACCGAAAACTCGCCCACGTTTCCCAGGTCCGAAATCAGCACCTCCGGCTGCCCACTCGCCACCGGAATCCGTGCCAGCCGTGAGCTGCCCCGTTCGCTGAACGTAACGTACACCGCGTCGCTGTTATGTGACCAGTGCAAGCCGTGCTGCCGCTGATCGATGGCCGAACCAATTTCCCGCCGGTTCTTGCCGTCTGCATCCATCACCCAGGCATGTGTGTCTTCCATGGTGGTTTCGCGATCCGTCAGACCCCGTTTGGTCCCTAGATACGCGATCATTTTGCCGTCGGGCGACCAGCGTGCCGCGTATTCGCAGCTTTCGGTCGCGGTAATTCTTCGAACGGAGCCGTCAGCTAGCTTCAGCGCGAAAACGTCATAGTTGAAAAATTCGTCGGCGTTCGGCTCCCGGTTGGACTCGAAAAGCAATTCTGTTCCATCCGGCGACCAGTCGATTGAGTGCTCATCGTAGTTGCCGTTCGTCAACTGGCGAACCTGCTTCGTCGCCAGATCCACTGCGAAAAGATGCAGGCGCCGGTTATCGTTGAAGTGCGACATTCCTTCGGAGGCAGTAGGTTTATAAAGGTAGCGCGTAATCACCCTCGGGTCTCCGTTCGCCTCTTCGGTTTCAGGCCCCGGCACGGCGGAAACGAACGCGATGCCCTTGCTATCCGGCGACCATGCAACGTTTTCGCCTTGTCCTGGCAAAGGAGAGTTCGTTCCCACAATCTTTGCCAGAAAGGTCGCGTCCGAACCGTCTGCATGAGCGATTGTCAATCCGCGCTTCTCGTTAACGCCCCCTATGTACGCAATCCAGTGTCCGTCGGGAGACCATCGCGGCCGAGCGGTCGCCTCCGTCTCGCCAGCCAAGCGCACTGATTTTCGAGTGGCCGAATCCATCACCCAGATCTGTGAGGATGCCAGACCGGGCCCGCTGTAGCTGCTTACTGTATATGCGATGTGCTTGCCATCGGGCGAGAACCGCACTTCCCCTACTGAGCGAAATTTGTAAAGATCCTGGCTCTGCAGGCCCTGTGCACTCGCTGCACAACTGAATGCAAAGAACAAGGCGACCGCCGATTTACTGAAAAGCGATGAATGATGGGACATGTTTCTTTCTGCGCCGCTGACACGGAGCGGCAAAAAAGCCGGTAAGCGTTATGCTACCGGCTTTTCCTCTTTGAAATCAAAACAAGAAGCTAAAAAGTGAAGTGCGCGCCCAACTCGCCCGCGAACGACTTGGGAACGATTACGCCCGAAGCTGTAATGAACCCAGTCGGCTGTTGGAAGGTGCTGGTTCGGATGTTGCCCCCATAGCTGGTCCCAAAATTAGCCCGATTTGTCAGATCGAACGCCTGAAAGAAAAGTTCGAGTTTTGCTTTCTCGCCGAAATTGATGAACTTCCCGAACCGCGCGTCCATCTGGAAGAAATCCTCGCCGCGCAAGTAATCGTAGGGCAACTGGTGACAGGCGTTGGCGTTAATGCAGGCAGTTAATTGCGTTGACGTATAGCCCGCTGTCGCCGTTAAATTTGTTGGATCGCTGTTAAGCACGATATCGTGAGTAGCGGCCACGCCGCTGCCGTATCCGAACACGTCGGTAATGCCCTCGGTCACGTTGTAAGGACGGCCCGTCGCCCACTGCACAATAGGCGCGAATGTGATGCCCCAGGGCAGATTCACCAAACCGCTGACGGTTATACGATGCCGCTCATCGGAGGGCGTCGGACCCAAGTCGTGCGGCGCGAACCAATTCAGCTCGTCCGTGGGAGTGTTTCCGAACGCAGCCGCATTTCCGTTGTATGCCAGCGCGCGCGACAAAACATAGCTCGCGTTTACCGAAAACCGCTTGCTCAGCCGCCTCCGGTAGGAAACATTCATGGCATCGTACCGGCTGCGGCCGGTCGACATGTAATCGCGAATTCCGCCGAGCACCGGCAGGTGCAGCGCTTGGAATGCTGCCGTCGTATTGCGTACGCCGTTGATCGTCGGGTTGATGACGACCGTCTTGCTTTCATGAAGTCCAAGCTCGTGAACGTATTCAAGTTCAATCACTGAGTTTCCGGTAACCTGCCATGCGTATCCGGCATTCCACTGTTCGCTATACGGGTTCCGATAATTGGGATCCATCAACTGTCCTGTGGCGCCGGTAGGCAACTGCAGGGCTCCAGGCGCCTGAGGCGGAATCGGGTCCACGCCGAAACGCCAGGCCGAAAGAAGTTGTCCGCTCGGCAAAACGCTCGCCGTCGGGCTGCCGGGACCGGAACTCGTGTAGGCCACGGTCGTAAACAAGCTGGCGTTGGCCTGCTGTTCCATAAACAATGGAATATTTTGGAATATCTGGCCAAAATACAATCCGTAACCGGCGCGGATAAGATGTTTGCCGCTGCCGGTTATATCGTAAGCAAGGCCGATCCGCGGACTGAAATCTTTGTTGTCATCGTGCGGTATACCCGCATACGGACTTCCGATTGCTTTCAGTTCAAGGTAGGCGCGCGATTGTGCCTGTACCGATCCGCCGTTCAAACCCATGTCCCTGTCCCAGCGCAACCCTAGATTCAACGTCAGCCGCCGGCTTGCTTTCCAGTCGTCCTGGAAATAAACGCCGAACATCTTGTTGTGCTCGGCATAAAAGGAATTGCCGGTTGTCGCTTGCGTGATCGATTGCACCGATCCTGGAGTCGCAAAACCCTGAGGATATTTCGCCGTATTTGTCAGAATCGTCGTCGGATCGTCAAAGAAGGAGATAACAGGCGTCGCATCCGTTATGAAAAAGCCGCCCAGAATTGGTTCCGAGAGATAATCAACGCCGGTCCTGAAAGAGTGCTTGCCGTGCGTGATCGCAATGTCGTCTTTGAACTGCCACTTCTTCTGAAAAGTTTGTTGCGGTACGTTTGCGTTCGTCCCCACCTGCAAGTCGGGGAAACTCAAATTGGTCAGATAATTACCGGTGGAAATCAAGTTATTCCAATACTGATATCCGGCTGTGAACGAATTCACCACCGTCGGAGAGAAAACGCTATTCAAGCTTGCAGACGCAAGAATGAGCTGGTTTGTCGTGAAGTTGTTCTGTGAAAGATCGCTGGTTGATCCGTTCTGGTCATTCAACCCGCGATTGTTCTGGTTTGAGTAGCTGACCGAAAACGTATTCTTGTCGTTGATCTGGTAATCGAGCCGGCCGTTATATCGCCAGTCGTAGTAAGGCGTGGGAATCGTTTGAGTAGGCTGCGGCGTTAGCGGAAGGCCGGTAACTTTTGCCAGCGCCACGTCGTTCGTGTAAGCCGTGCCATTAATATTGATACTGGTCTGCTCGCGCGAACGCTCGATCGCGAAAAAAACAAACGCTTTGTTCTTCTTCAACGGCCCACCCACCGATCCGCCGAATTGCTGGCGGCTGAAGGGAGCCTTCTGGCCATTGCCGCCATGCGCCGTCTGCTCAAAGTAGTTCAGTGTGTCGAATATCTGATCGCGGTCTTGAAAGAAAAGCGAACCGTGAAAGTTGTTCGTCCCTGACTTGGTGATTACGTTGACCGCCGCGCCCTCGCTGCGCCCGTTTGCGGCTGAAAACCGTTGTGTGGAAATATTGAATTCCTGAATGGCCTCCAATGGAAGCTGCATCACGGGGCCGCCTACCGAGTTGTCTTTGTTATCAACCCCATTCACGGTCATATTTACATTGCGCCCGCTTGATCCGTTGGTAGCGAAGATTCCGTACCGCGCCTTGGTCGGGTCGTACGATGTCACAGGCCGCGCCCCTGGAGCGAGAATTGCTAGCGCAACAAAGTCGCGCGAGTTGAGCGGAAGGTTCTCAACCTCGGAAGGAGTAATTGGTCGGCTAACGTCCGTTTTTTCCAAGTCTATGGTCGCCACCCCGCTGGCTTCCACTGTAATTACCTGGCTCTGCTGGCTCGGAGAAAGCTGCGCATCTATTGTTGTGGTGCGCCCTACAAACAGGTCCACATTCTTGTAGACGCCAATCGCAAAACCCTTTACGGTGACCTGAAGTTCGTAAAGCCCCGCAGGCAGAAGATTGAAAACGTAAACGCCGGCGTCATTGGATTTTTCCACCCGCTGCAAGCCGGTCGAGCTTTGGCTGACTTTCACTTCCGCCCCGGGAACAACAGCGCCGGATTGATCCGTCACCGTGCCCTGAAGCGTCGCCGTTGCGGTCGCCTGAGCAAAAAGATTGATTGTGCTTGAGCACGCGAATGCCATTGCAAACAATGGCAGCAGAATGCGATTCCTCATGTAATACCCCCGCGATCCCAGGTCCGTGCTGGCCCAACAGCGTGAACAGGACTTGATCGGTTCTGTTCACCCGGACTTAATAAGTTTCTGCAAGTATACACCGCATAACGGAATAAGCGACAATAAAAATTAAAGCTATACTGACGAAAAGATATACACGTAAAAGATAGATCGTTGAGGGTCGCCCCACCGATTGTCATTTGAACGCCTGCAGGAGATTCCGCGTTAATTTATGTTTGACCTGTTTCGTAGCCGAGAGA
Source organism: Terriglobia bacterium (assembly GCA_963846025.1). Classification (GTDB taxonomy): domain Bacteria; phylum Acidobacteriota; class Terriglobia; order Bryobacterales; family Bryobacteraceae; genus Bog-105. The sequence continues at coordinate 97,730 of CAWJUG010000005.1, forward strand.
AGAGTGTGCGCATTCTGCTCGGCGTGCTGTTAGGCTTAATCGCCATTTCGATGTTGCTGTACCTCATCCCCGGTGGCCCTGGAAACATGGGGTCCGGAGGCGAGAACGTATTGGCAACTGTTGGTGACCAGAAGATCACCGCCACGGACGTTGACCGAACCATGCAAAACCTGACGCGGGGCCAGCAGAACCTGCCGCGCTCGGTCATGGCCATGTACGTCCCCTCAGTTATAAGTCAACTTGTCGAGGCGAAGGCGATGGCCTATCAAGCCCGCCAGATAGGTCTAAAGGTCTCGGACCAGGAACTCGGGGATGCTATTTCGGCCGAGTTTACGGCCGCAATGGGCGGCAACTTCGACGTAAAGACCTATCAAATGATGCTGGCTCAGCAGGGCATGACTGTCGGCGACTTCGAAAATCAGCAGCGCGAGGCCATGCTTGCTACGCGCCTGGAGAATTTGGAGGCGCAAGCTCTGGTTGTCTCAGATCACGACGCGCGCGCCGAATACCAACGTAAGAACTTGAAGATTGGATTGCAGTTCTTGGATTTTGAGCCGAACGCTTTCACGGGTAAGGTGAACAAGGACCCCGCCGCGGTAAAAGCCTATTTCGATACCCACCGCGACCTCTTCCGTATTCCTGAAAAGCGTGACGTGGATCTGATTATTGGCAACACCGCGGATTTCGTGCAGAGCGCTAAAATTTCGGACGCGCAGTTGGCGCAGGAATATCAGGAAAATATCGACAGCTATCGCACTCCGGAACGCGTCAAGGTTCGTCATATCCTGATCAAGACACAAGGGAAGTCGAAGGAAGACGTGGCTAAGTTGAAGGCCAAAGCGGAGGACATTCTGAATCAGTTGCATCACGGCGGGGACTTCGCCGAGTTGGCAAAGAAGAATTCCGAAGATCCGGGTTCGGCTGAAAAGGGCGGAGAACTCGGCTGGATCGTTAAAGGCCAGACGGTGCCGAATTTCGAAAAAACTGCATTCAGCTTAAAGCCGGGGGAATTAAGCGGGCTGGTAGAGACCGAATACGGTTATCACATCATTCAACTCGAAGACAAGCAGGCGGCGCATACCCAAACCTTCGACGAAGTGAAGCCGCAGCTTCTCGCCGATGCCCAAAAGCAAGCGGCGGCAGATCTGCTGAAGAAGGCCGTTGACGCGGCGCGCCCGCAGATAGCGAAGAATCCGGCTCAAGCGGAGGCCATCGCCAAGAAGTACAACCTCAGGTTCTTCCGTGCTGACAATCTCGCCCGGACAGATGCGTTACCGGACGTGAATACCGCGCCCGAACTGACCAATGCGCTATTTGGTGCAGCCAAGGGCGCAACGACGGATGTTGTCGACCTGCAGAACGGCACCAGACAAGCGTTTGGCGTAGTGACCAATATCGCGCCCGCGCGCAATGCTGAGTTTGCCGCAGTTCAGAGCGACGTCACGCAAAAGTACACAGAGGCGCAGTCGCAGCAATTGGCCCGGAACGCGGCAATTGCCGCTGCTGCCGAAGCGCGCCAGGGCAAAAGCCTGGACGTAATTGCCAAACAATACGGCTTGACTGTGAAAACCGCAGCTCCTTTCACAATTGATGGCGCCGCTGAGGGCATCGGGGCAGGAACAACTTTGTCGGCAGCGTTCAAGGCTCCGGTGGGCGGTGTTGTCGGCCCCATTGCAGCCCAGACGGGCCAATTTGTTTGCGAGGTATCGCAAAAGATCCCGGCTGATATGAGCCAGTTCGCCCAGCATAAAGATGCCATTGTGCAGGAAATCACCCAGCAACGCATGTCCATCCAGCAGCCGCTATTTCGCCAAAGTGTGGTCGACGACCTGACACGCCGGCACAAGATAAAAATGAATGAAGTGGCGCTGTCGCGCTTGCTGTCCTCGTACCAAAGCTAAGGCCCCTTTTGGTTCAACAATTCATCGGCCTTCTCCACAGCCTGACAAATCCGGATAAGCTGATCGACTTGCTTTCGACCAGCATGACCGGCTGGGCAGGCTATCTCTTGTTATTCCTGGTCGTGTTTGCGGAAAGTGGCCTGCTCGTCGGCTTTTTTCTGCCAGGTGATTCTCTGCTGTTCACGGTCGGCATCGTCGCGGGGGCAGGGAAATTGCACATCGGCACAATCATCGCGATGCTGGCGATCGCATCCATGGCCGGCGATGGAATCGGGTTTTTTCTCGGAGGAACGCTTGGCTACCGGCTCTTCCAAAATCCCAAGTCGAAGATTTTCCGCCGCGAGTACTTGGATCGCACTCACGAATTTTATGAGCGGCACGGCGGCAAGACCATCATCTATGCCAAGTTCGTGCCCATCATCCGCACCTTTGCCGCGTTTATTGCCGGTGTCGGAAAGATGAAGTATTCGCGCTTCATTATGTTCAATGTCATCGGAGCCTGCGGCTGGGTGACTCTGATGATCACGCTCGGCTATACCCTGGGAGGCGTGCAGTTAATTCGCGCCAATTTCGAGAAAGTCGTGCTGTTCATCATCGCGCTTTCTCTGCTGCCTGTAGCTTTGCAACTTCTGAAGCGCAACAAACGCACCCAGCCCGAACCCGAGCGCGCCCCAACGGTCTAAAACAACAGCATCTGCGATTTTTGCGGCGGATCTGGCACGAAATTTTGCCTATCGCGCCGCCCAATGCCGACCCCGGTGCGAATCTCATCCACCAGCTTCGCAATGCGCTCCGGATACGCTCCACGCAGATACGCGCCGGACTGAAAGCTCTTTTCGTATCGCTTCAGATGGTCTGGAAATCTTTCCGCCAGGAATGGAAAGAACACCTTTTGAGCCGATGGCTGCAGGAAAAGAACGTTCGCTCCGAATTCCCGCGCTCCGGCTGCTTTCGCTGCCAACGCAACCTGCTCCAGGTTTTCTCTCGAATCCGTAATAAGCGGCAGCACGGGATTCGCGATGACTCCGACGCCCACCCCAGCTTGCGCAAGTTCAGCCACCGCCTTCATCCGAAGGTCGGGGCGAGGCGCATAAGGCTCCGTTAAACGGGCCAGGTCGCGATCCATCGTTGTGACTGTGACCGTCACGCCAACTTCGTTCCGTTGCGATAGCTTTTTCAGCAACTGCTTGTCTCGGGCTACCAGATCCGATTTCGTCGTGACAAAAATTGTCAATCCCTCCACCGCAAGCAGCTCTGTAAGTACTCGCTTCGTAAGACAAAAGCGCCGCTCAGCCGGTTGGTAAGGGTCCGTAGCTGTCCCGATGCCGATAATCTGTCCAGGTTTCGCCGATTTCAGTTCTTCGCGGAAGGAGAGCGCGTTCCAGTCCTTCGCGTAGATTTCGGTTTCGAATGCGAGTGGATCGCGCCGCTCCATAAATTCATGGGTAAAGCGCGCATAGCAGTATTTGCAGCCGTACTCACAACCGCGATACGGGTTAATCGTCCAGTGGAACGGTACTCTTTCCGAATGGCACCGATTTAACCATCGGCGGGTGGGCAGACTGCGATACTCCACCCGGCGCTTTTCACTGAGGAGCGTACCCTGTGAGGCGAGCCGTGCGATACCGACAAGTTGAACAAGTTGCTGCATGAGAGTGACCTCTCATCAGCAATATTCTCCTTTTATTCGCCTACTGTCAAGCGGACAAAAGCCGCCTTAGGAAGCGAGCAGCGAAATGACGCCTTTTTGCCGAAGGCCGTTCAATGCCAGCCCATGCCGGCCCCGAACTCCTGTCTTTTCAAAGATATGCTTCAGGTGGATTTTTACTGTTCCAGGCCGTATGCCCAATTCCTGTGCAATCTCGCGATTCTTGAAGCCCTGTTCCACCAGTTCCATGACCTGATGCTCACGCGGCGTGAGATCGGTCCGAATCTGAGCGTCCGACGGTGTCGTTTCGCGGAAAACCGAGTCTTGCATCCAACTACGCCCCTGGGCCGCAGCTCGGAGACACGCCAGAATTTTCTCTGTGTCAGCCGATTTCCGCAGAATGCCTTTGGCGCCGGCTTGCAAAAATTTGAGTGCTTCCGCTTCCGTTATCGACATGCCCCAAACGACAACGGCCGGAACGGTTGATCGCGCCATGCCATGTTCAGCGGGCAACTGGCTCAACGCTTCGAGCACTGTCTTGGCGCCTAGTCCCTTATCAATGATCAAGACATCCGTCTTGTGCGCGCCAGCGCTCAACATCCATTCGGCCGGACTCGTATGCGAAGCGCCGAATACCAGGTCGTCGGTCGACTCCATTAGGTGCTTAAGCCCCTTCACCATGAGCGGCTGCGTCTCGCAAATCGAGACTGTCTTTCTTATCTTGCCTGTGTATGCTTCCATATTCCTGCCTAGGCTCCATATCGGCTGGCCTATACATTGACTTGAGTGGGGGTCTAGTCTAAAAGCTCTCGAAGACGACATATATTCCGGTTTTGGGGGGTAGGAATTTTCCTGCCTGTCAGGCCGCCGTCCTCCCCAAACCTCTGCCCGTAACATCGCCAGCAGTTCAGGTGTCGAATCCACAGGAGAACCTTCAGTGCGAACGCCTGCGACCTTGTTTTGCCTCATCCTAATAACAATTCTTGGCGGCTGCAGCCAATCTGATCAGGAAAAGGCGAGACAGCGAGAGGCGGAGGCGAAGGTAAAGGCGCGTGAAGGCGCGGAGCGCCTGAATCAGGATGCGAAGAAGCTGGGCCGTGAGGTTAAAGAACAGGCCCGAGCACTAAACCAAAAAATTGGAACTGCTCTTGATAACACCGGGTCAGCGAACAATGGCGCGTCTCAGGCGCAAGACAAACTTGCCCACGGCGGCCGCGACCTGCGGCTGGAAACGGATAAAGCTGGAGTCAAGCTCAGTCATGCTGCGCTTATCGCGAAGGTCAAAGCCAAACTCGCGAGCGACGTGGGCCTGTCTACAGTAACCGGTGTGGACGTCGACACCACGGGCCAAGTCGTGACACTGCGCGGCACTGTCGATTCAATTCAGCAAAAGCAACAAGCCGAACAAGCCGCCATGCAGGTCAGCGGAGTGAATAAAGTCATCAATGATCTGCGGGTTCGGCCCTAAAAGCGGCTGTTCTACGCGAGAAGGTTGATAGTCCCGCGGCACTGTGCCGCGCCGCACTTGCACGGCACCCGCTCCACTTTCTTGTCAAAACGGTAGTCGATGGTTAATTCTTCTCCCCGTTTGATCTCGCGCACGCTGACATACAGGATGTGGCCCTTCACAATTCTCGATGTCAGATTAGGTTCGCAGGAATGATTGATGTACTCCGCGCCAGAGCCGCCCACCGCCCCATCAATGGCCCAATACGGATCAAGTGTAAACAGGTATGTAAACTCTCGCTCGTCGGCACGCCGCTTGGTTTCCCGCCGGCTGATCTTTTCGCCCGTATACTCGATGACCTTGCGGTTCGCCGGTATGAATTCTGTCGCGAACACACCCCAGCGGTGAATTCTCGACCGCGCTAGCCGCATCCCGAAGCAGGCATGCTTTTCATCGATTCGCGGATGGCCGTTTTGATAAACGGCATTGTTCGCACTAGGCGGTCGTGCCACTCTCGACAGATTAGCCAATTCGTGGTTGAGGCGCTATTCCAACAACTACTGAATTCTTGATTCTATGACGTGCACCAATTCACGTACCGCATCCGCGCTCTTCTGTAGCGCAGCCTTTTCGCTCTGCTCGAGCTTGACCTCATAAATCTTCTCGATTCCGTTTTTGCCGAGCTTCACGGGAACGCCAACGTACAACCCGTTGATGCCATATTCGCCGTTCAGATAAACGGCGCAAGGCAGAACTTTCTTCTTGTCCTTGAGAATCGATTCCACCATCTCGACAGTCGAGGCAGCGGGTGCATAATACGCGCTGCCGGTCTTTAGATACTTCACAATTTCGGCGCCGCCATCGCGCGTCCGCTGCACCATGCGTTCAATAGTGGCTTGATCCGTCAATTCGCTGAGCGGGATGCCGCTCACATTGGTAAATCGTACCAGCGGTACCATCGTGTCCCCGTGGCCGCCCAGCACCATCGCCGTGACGTTCTCGAACGAAACGTTCAATTCCTCCGCTATAAAAGTGCGAAAGCGCGCCGTATCCAGCACACCCGCCATGCCGATGACTCGCTCACGCGGAAATCCCGAGACCTTCAGCGCGGTCCAGCACATCGCGTCCAACGGGTTCGTCACCAGAATCAGGATCGCTTTGGGAGATTGTTTCGCGGCTTGCTCGGTCGCGCTCTTCACCACCTCATAGTTCGCCAGCAGCAGGTCATCGCGGCTCATGCCTGGCTTGCGCGGAAAACCTGCGGTGATGACGATGATATCGGAATTGGCGGTCTCTTCATACCCGTTTGTCCCCACGATGCGAACGTCGTAACCTTCAACCGGCGCGGATTCCAACATGTCGAGCGACTTGCCCTGCGGCACTCCCTCCACCACGTCTACTAGAACCACGTCCGCCAGTTCTTTGGCAGCGATTTTTTGGGCTGTATTGGCGCCTACATTGCCGGCTCCGATGACCGTTACTTTCCGTCTCATTCTGTTCCTAGCGTCTTTCGAAACCGCAGTATAGCAGCCAACAGTACTATGCCCCACAAACTCTGTGGCGCGACAGTCACATTAACTCTTTACGGGTTAATCGAAATGACATATCCTATGGCTATCCTTTGAGTCGGGGTGTCTAATGGTTAGAAAAATTGCATCCATAGTGTTCCTGTTCGCAGCCTCTAGCTGTGGCCTGTTTGCGCAAAATGCTTCGGGAACCGGCGGTATAGCCGGTGTCGTGACGGACGCCACGGGCGCCATCATACCCGGTGCGAACGTTACTGTTGAAAACGAATCGAAAGGTATTCGCCGTCAACTGACGACGACAGGCGGCGGAGTATTCGATGCTCCTTCGCTCACGCCCGCGCCCGGTTACACGGTCACGATCACGAAGGCCGGCTTCGCGACTTACGAAGCCAGAAACATCACCATTCAGGTTGGTGAGACTGTCAGCCTGACGCCGGCATTACAGGTCAGTAGTTCAACAACCAAGGTAGAAGTCACCGCCGAAGCGCCGGTTGTGAACGGCGAAAAGACCGATGTTTCGCAAGTGGTGAACACGCTGCAGATTCAGGATCTGCCAATCAACGGCCGCCGTGTAGACAGTTTCGTTCTGCTGACGCCCGGCGTTGCGCCCGATGCGTCGTTCGGTCTACTCACTTTTCGCGGCAACCCGGGAGGGAACAGCTTCCTCACTGACGGCATCGATACCACCAACAACTTCTACGACGAGAACGCGGGCCGCACACGAACCTACAACATCTCGCAGGACGCTGTGCAGGAATTTCAGGTCATCTCAAGCAACTTCAATGCCGAATACGGCAACGCCTCAGGTGGCGTAGTCAACACGATTACACGCAGCGGCACCAACGCGTATCACGGAACTGCTTATTGGTTCTTCCGGAACCGCACGCTGGAAGCCACAGACCCGACCGCAAACGGCCTCCGGCCGCCCGAGTGGCGTCACCAGGCCGGCGCGAGCATTGGCGGCCCCATCAAGAAAGACAAGCTCTTCTTCTTTTTTAATGGTGAGCTGCAGCGGCGTTATTTCCCGATTGTTTCGACAAACGTCGGCAATACAAGCATGTTTAACGTCAATGGACAATTCGTTGGGACAGGAGCGAGCAACGGGTGTAATGCGCCGGCAAGCGCAGCTCAGTGCGCTGCAGCGATCTCTTATATCCAAGGCCGCCAGTCCCCGCAGTTAGTGTCACGCACGGCAGATGTAAACCTTCTTTTTGGCAAGGTGGATTACCAAATTAACGAGCGTAACCGCTGGTCCACCGAGCTGAATTATCTCGATTTCCGTTCTCCGAATGGGATTCAGACCCAGGCTTCGCTGACCACGGGCAACGCGGTCGGCAACAACGCGAACACGACAGTCTTTGATCGTACCCTGAAATCGGGCCTGACCAGCGTCATAAGCCCCAATATCGTTAACGAGGCGCGCTTCGGTTTGTTCAAGGATCGGCAGTACGATCCCGCCAGCCCCAGCCTTTTACCTTCTATCGGGCCCGTTGCGTTAACTGTAAACGGCCTCAGCAACTTGGGATACGCGACCAGCTATCCGCGCCTGCTGCCCAGCGAACTTCGGCTGGAAGGATCGGACACTCTCTCCTGGACTTTCGGCAAGCACAGCTTTAAGTTCGGGGTCGACTATTCGCACGTCGAAGATTACATCTACAGCCTCTCCAACCAATACGGCACATACAGCTATCCTACTTTGACGGCCTTTGCCCTGGACTTTTCGGGCAATACGACGGGCGCCAGAAATTACACCTCTTATAGCCAGCGCTTCGGAAATCCTTCTGTGGATCTTAACTTCAACGAAATCGGCGTGTTCGCGCAGGATGAATGGCACGTCACCCCGAAGCTGACTATTTCGCCGGGCGTGCGTTACGACTACTCCACCATTCCGCAACCGACGCAGGTCAATCCCACGTTTCCGCAGACTGGTAACATCCCGGACCATGCTTTAAACCTCGCTCCACGGTTCGGCATCGCTTATCAGTTGAACGATAAGACTGTCATCCGGGCTGGCTATGGCATGTTCTTCAACCGGTACGTATCCGCTGCCGTCGAAAGCATGTTCTTCGGCAACGGCCTATATCAGCCGAGCATCTCGTTCTCCGGCGCCACCGTGTCCTCTGGTGCGATTTTCCCGGGCCACTTGGCCACCGCCGTGTGCCCATCGGTGGCGTGCGCGAACATCACGTATGCCGATCCCGCCTACCGCAACGGTTATTCACAGCAGAGTACTCTTGCTGTTGAACGCCAGATCGCTCATGACACCGCTCTCACCGTTTCTTATGTTTGGAGTCGGGGTCTCCACATCACCTCTGCGAGCGATGCAAATGTCGGCGCTCCCACAGGTTCATACACCTATGCAGTCTTGAATGCGCAGAATCAGCAGGTCGGCAGCTACACCACCCCGCTTTACCTGACTTCCGACCGCATCAACAAGAACTACGTTTCGGTGATTGAGATGCAATCGAACGCCAACAGCTACTACAACGGCCTGCTCGTGCAATTGCAGAAACGCTACAGCGGCTGGTTCCAGGCTGACGCTTCCTACACCTATTCGCATACTATCGACGACGATATCGGCGGCGCTGCCGGCGGCCCAGGCGGCTCTAGCGGAATTTTGTATGCACCGTCCTTCCCGACGTCGGTCTTCAACGGCGATGAGAAGGGAGAAAAGGGGTCGGCGGCAACGGATGAGCGTCATCGCCTCACTCTTAGCGGTGTGCTGAATCCAAAGCTTAGCCATGGCGATAGCTGGATGAGCAAGTATGTTCTCAACGGCTGGCAGCTTTCGGTGATTTCCACACTCGGATCCTCATTCCCGCTGCCGCCTTCGATTTCAGTGAACTCCAAGTTCGAGCCGGCCGGTTTGGATTCCACCAGCACGTTGAACGGGCTAGGCGGTTCAACGCGCGTGCCTTTCGAATCCATCTCAGCGCTCGATGTCAATCCCATTTTCCGGACCGATGCACGGCTGTCTCACATCTGGCCCATCGGCGAACGCCTGAAGATGACACTGCTTTTTGAAGCTCAGAATGTGTTCAATCACTTCATCCTGGAAGGCTCCACGCCCCGTCAAACGGAGCAGTACACGACTGGTGCCAATCCGAACGTATCCGGCGGCGCTAACGTTCCGCTCGGTATCGCTTTGATTCCTTATCCGGCCTACGGTGCCGCAACTCAGACACAGGCGCCCCCAGATGGCACCACCGCTCGCCGCGCGCAGGCCGCCATTCGGTTTGAGTGGTAAGACTTCGCTCATCTAAAAGTAATTCGGCGTCGGGCAACCGGCGCCGTTTTATTTAGAAGCCGCCATCAACCCGCGCACGTGCGCCTCGCACGCTTTCGCAAGTCCTTCCAGGTTGTATCCGCCCTCGAGCACTGATACCAACCTGCCGTCGCACTGTTGGTCCGCCAAGTCCGTCATCATGCGCGTGAGCTCCAGGAACTCCTGATCCGTCAGCCGGAACTGGCCCAGCGGGTCGTTGATCCGCGAATCGAATCCCGCCGAAAGTAAAATCAGGTCGGGCCGGAATTCTTCCGCAGCGGGCAGCAGCACTTCTCGAAACGCTCCGAGTATCTCTTCCCGTCCCGCACCCGCTGCAAACGGACAGTTGATGGTTGTCCCCACGCCGTCGCCTTCGCCCTGTTCGGAAGCCGCTCCCGTTCCCGGATACCACGGCGATTGATGCGTGCTGAAGAACAGCACCGAATCGTCCCGATAGAAAATATCTTGCGTTCCGTTGCCGTGATGCACGTCCCAGTCGACAATCAGTACGCGTTCCGCTCCATAAGTCGTCTGAGCGTAGCGCGCCGCCACCGCGACTGTATTGAAGAGGCAGAATCCCATTCCCACCGCGCTGCTTGCGTGATGTCCCGGCGGCCGCGTGACACAGAAAGCGTTCAGAACCTCGGCTCCGAAAACTGCATCCACCGCCGAAAGCGCCAGCCCTGCAGCCAAACGGGCAGCTTCCGCGGACTCCGGCGTGATGTCCGTATCACCCGTGCTCAGTTGGCGTCGGTCCTGAGCCACTTCGCGCTCGACAAGCGCAATGTACTCGCGCGTGTGCACCAAAGCCAGTTCATCGTCGCTGGCTCTCCGCGATTCCAAACGAGCCAGATCCTTCAATAGGCCTGACCATACAAGCTGATAAATTATGGAAGAATAGCGTGCCGGCTGCTCTGGATGCCCTGGACCCGGGTCGTGCTTCTCGACTCGTGAATCGGCCGCAACGCCCGTGCGATGCATCAAATCACAACATCGAGCCTAACGGCCCGCAACTTTGATCGAGACCAGTTGCTCCTGCGGTATCGGTTCCACCGTGAGCGTCTGCTCCCCACGAAAGAAATCGAAGTAAGAGATCTGGTGCACGCAGGAAACCGTGCAGAACGGCGCGCACGATTTCTGTGTGACGTACTCCCGGCGGATATCCGCCACTGTGTAATCGGCCAGCGGCTTCGCAGGAAAACCGCGTTGTTGCGAGCAGTAGTGGACCAGCCCGTCTTCGCAGATGTAAAGATAACGTGATCCTGCCCGGCAGCGCCAGTTACTCGGCCGGCCGTTAGCGATGTTCTCCTGAAAATAATTGATGCGCGAGAAGTGCTTCTTCTCGAACTTCTTCATCTCCAGAAATACTTCCCGTTCGCGCGCAGCTAAGGGCCGCAATTGCCCATCACCGTCGTGAATGATGCCTACTGTCGAAGTGAACCCAAGCTCCATCGCGCGCTTCCCCACCACCAGCGCGTCTTCCGGATTGTGTATACCGCCGCCCAGCACTGAATTGATATTTACGTGGAAGTAGGCATGCTCGGCCAGAATCTGTAACTTCTTATCCAGAACCTTCAGGCTCTTTTTCGAAACATCGTCCGGCATGACGTTATCGATGCTGATCTGCAAATAGTCCAGCCCCGCGTCGTTTAGTCGCCGCACTCGCTCCGCCGTCAATAAGTAGCCGTTCGTAATCAGTCCCGCCAGCGTCGCATTCCTGCGGATGCCGCGGATAATATCGTCCAGTTCCGGATGCAGCAGCGGCTCGCCGCCACTCAGTGTGATAACGCCGGTCCGTAGTTTCCCTAGCTGTCCAATCCGCTCGAGCATAGTCTCAAGCGGAACCGGCTTCGAAAAGGTATCGTACTCGTTACAATACGTGCACGACAGATTACAACGGCGTATAGGAATGATATGCGCCATGATCGGATGGTCCGTATCCGTCGCGCCTTTGAACAATAGTTTGGCTTCTCGGAGGCGTCGATCAAACGTGCGGCGACGCCGTTCCCGATGCAAATTCAATGCAGCCATCAGGTGAGTCACTCTTATTTAAACATAGGACTGGGGCATAGGTGGTTTAGTTGCTTCGAAAAGCTCGAATAAGTAGTTGAAACTGCTCTACCTGACAGTGGATGGCGTTGCCGCTCCCACCTGCGGAAGCCCAGGTACGTTCAGGGGTGCGAAGTGCAGAATATAAGCGCGCATGGCTCGCTCGAAACTGCTCATCCCGTGCTCTTTCGCCTCTTCTAAAGCGCGTTTGTTATTCCACCCGTCGTGCTGTATGCGATAACAGGCAACCACTGTGCCGGTGCGGTCTTTTCCGCGGCGGCAATGCACAAAAAGCGCCCCCGAGCTGCCTTGCAAAAGCCCTAGCAGTAGCTCCATTTGCGCATTGGTAGGCGCTCCGAACTCACCCAGAGGAACGTTGATGTATTTCAGCTTTAACTTCTCGACCTCTTTTTTCTCGACCTCCGTTCCTTCGCCGGCTTCTCGCAGGTCGATAATCGTCTTCACGCCCATCGCGCCCAGCTCTTGCACGCCTACAGCACTCGGGGCGCCGCCGCGATAAATATGATCGTTCACCTTATCGAAGTTTCTGACGTGAACTGCGGGAGCGTCAGCCGCTGCGCAAAGCGAAACAGCGCCAAAAAAAATCAGTAAAGCGCGCACAACGGTGATCCTATTGCGGAGGCTTATTGGGGTTCTCCGGCGGCTTTTTCTGCTGATCCGGAACAACGCTGCCGAACGTAATCGTTGACTGCGATCCGAACTTCTTGTAATGGTCGTACTTGATCACTTCTTTGATTCGCTGGCTCTGACCGTCTTTGAAGTTCAAAACATCATCGGCATACGTATACGTGGGGAACCAGTATTTCCCATCAATCTGCTCGCGGTACGTCTCGAATTTCGGGAACTGCTGGTCTTCATTGCGGCCCAGATGCCCAGTCGAACGTCCGTAAGTCTTGACGATCTGTAGATCCTGATCATCCACCCAAATCTGGCCTTCGAAAAAGCGCTTTCGATCTTTTGTCAGTTCCTTAGGGCGCACCGAAAACACGTAGCACGAAATCTCGTCCACCTTCTCGCGCCCCACGTAGTTGACGGTGTACTGGTCGGCAGTATCATTCGTCATCACAAACGGCATCACGTTTTTGAAATCCTGCTCGTCTTCGGCAGTCATCTGGATATTCGTCAGCGAAACCACCGGCGCGTAGGTTACGTGCGACGTTCTCCGGTTGCGTTCGTCGAAGCCGATGTCTTCAACAACTTCAAAACTGCCGCCCGGCGGATCTACTTCGGTCAGTTTCGTAGTTTGACGGTAAGTATAGTTTTCGCGGGCCGCCGCAAAGTCTGTCTCCTTTTGCGTGAACTTCTTAATGATGTTCTGAATCTCATCCGGAGTCGGATCCGTAGCCGCAACTGCCCCATACAGCAGCAACGCTGAACCGAACAGACAGATACCCATGAATAAACTACTTCGGAACATACCTACTTTCTATTGTGACGGATCACAGCCAAAAATGCGTTACGCTCATTTGCCGTCGAGCAGCGCCTTGGCGATGGTCACGCGCTGCATATTGCTCGTCCCTTCATAGATACGCCCGATCTTCGCGTCCCGATACAGCTTCTCAACCGGGTAATCTTTCGTGAACCCGACGCCTCCCAGCACCTCAATTCCTTTAGATGCCACGTCTTCGGCGATCATCGAGCAGAAGTACTTCGCCATCGCTGCCTGCGTCACGAAAGCTTCGCCCGCGTCCCGCAGCCGCGCCGCGTTATAAACCATCAGGCGCGCTGCCTCAATTTGCGTCGCCATCTCGGCCAGCTCAAACTGTACTCCCTGGAAATCCCCGATGCGTTTTCCAAACTGCTTGCGCTCGCGTGCGTAGCGTAGCGCATGTTCGAACGCGCCTTGCGCCAGCCCCAACATCTGCGCCGCTATGCCAATGCGGCCTTCATTCAGAGTCTCGATCGCGACTTTATAGCCCTTTCCCACTTCGCCCATCACTTGTTCGGGACCGGCCTTCACGTCATCCAGAATCAGTTCACATGTGGACGAAGCGCGAATGCCCAGCTTGTCTTCCTTTTTGCCCACCTGAAAACCTGGCATGCTCCGTTCAACCAGGAAACAGGTGATCCCTCGATAACCGGCCGACGGATCAACCGTCGCAAATATGAGAAAGATATCTGCTTCGGCGGCATTCGTTATCCAGAGCTTACGGCCGGAAATCCTGTATCCGTCACCGTCAGAGACCGCGCGAGTCGTCAGCGCAAACGCATCCGAGCCCGATTCCGGTTCTGACAATCCGTACGCGCCCACGCTTTCCGTGGCCAGCCGTGAAAGATACTTTTGCTTTTGCGCGCGCGCTTGCCCAGCGCTCGATCGCATTGCTGACCAGCGTGTTCTGCACATCGACGATCACCGAAGCGGAAGGGTCGACCTTCGCTAATTCTTCAATCGCGAGCACCGATTGGAAGAACGATCCGCCCTGCCCGCCATACTGCTCCTTGATGTCGATGCCCATCAGGCCCATCTCAAACATCTCGCGCAGAAGATCCTTGCGGAACTTGCCTTCTTCGTCCATGGCGCGCACGTGCGGCGCAAGCCGCTCCTTGGCAAAACGGCGCACCGATTCCTGAAAAAGCTTTTCTTCTTCTTGCAGAATGGTGAGCGGCGCACTTACCGCGACGTCGGCGACTTGGGACATGACGGCTCCATCATAGCTCCGCAATGGCTTAGAAAAAACCAGCAGAAGATGCTCTACTGAGAAAGGAGCGACCCGATGGCTTCTAGGATCGACCGGCGGACTGTGGATCTGAGCGCATACCCGGATCTGGTTGTCATTTACCTCGGCATGCGGGTACGCAAGCTCACTGGCATTAAGCGTCTCTTCGGTCTCGGCCCTCAGATCTCCAAAGCTGGTCAGGCACGGCCCGAGGGGCTCTTGCACTGCGACAATGGCATCATTTATAGCTTGTTCCCACTTCATGTGGGAATGCGCTGGTATTGGAAGGATTTCGAGTCGATGGAGCGTTGGGCTCGCTCCGAACCGCATCGCCGCTGGTGGCAGCAGTTCCTGCTCGATTCCGGTGGCACTGGCTTCTGGCACGAGACCTATTTCATGCGCGGTGGCATGGAAGCCATATATGACGACACCAAACTTCCGCCGCTCGGCTTTCGAGACGTTTGCGCCCGTAGTGACCGCACACGGGCCCATGTTCTCCGCCCGCACCCGCCTGCATCTTATGGGCGAAACACCTACTCAGCCCGAAGGCACGACGGAGCCGGAATTAACGAAGTAGTTAATCTTTCCTATGGCTAGCTCATACTAGCTAGAACTGAACATTCCAGACAAGAGGAGTAGATTTCTCTCTTCGTGATCGGCACGTTCTATGCTGTCGTCACCTGGCCGGCCGCATCCTTGCAGTTTGATATCGTCTAACTCAAGTCCGTCATTGACGGAGTAGACTTTTTGACTTGGAGAAGGTTAGGAAAAGTGCCAAGCTTTTGCGGAAATTGTGGTTCTCCTCTGAATACGAATAGTGCGTTCTGCGTCGCATGCGGTTCTCCGGTCCGTGTGTCGCCGAATCCTGTAAGTGCGCCAGCAGCATCCGCCGGGCGTAGCGCCAGCCGCACCAGCAAAAAAGGGCAGCTCCGCGTTGAAAATTGTGATCGTCCTGCTTTGCTGCCTTGCTGTAGGCGGAGTGGTAGTTGTTGGCGCTTTGGCTTATGTAGCTCACCGCGTGAAAAATGCAGTCATTGAGCGAGCTGCTGAAAACGGGGTGGATTTGCGTTCAATCACCAGCTCTGGACACAGCCGGCTAAAACATCCGCTGCCGAAACCGTGCGAAGTTCTCTCACAGGACGAGGTCTCGAGATTTATCGGTGAACCAATCGAACGTGTAGAAGTGCGTGAGCAAATGTGCTTGTACTACGCGCCGCATGACCTTGCGGCAAAGCTTGCCCAGGACCAGGCTTCTGGTACGTTTCGGCGTGCCGAAACTCCAGGTGCTAAGGCCAACGGAACGGAAGTCGCCAACTCAGTAGATCAGTTAGTAAATAGTCTCGCGGCGCAAGCCGGACAGGCCGGGAGCGGCGGCGATTTGCCGTTACTCATGCTTGGCATCGAACCCGATGGACGATCTCAAATGGCAGCCGTAAGCGCAACCAAAGCAATTTTCGGCGGCATCGGCAGGTCGGCCGACACAAATGGTGTCAGCTTTGGCGCTGATATTCCGAATCTGGGTGATAAAGCGATTCGAGTGCCCAAACTGGGCCTTAACGTATTGAAAGGGGAGATACTGATCCGAGTGATCCCCGGGCCGTTTCCGGATTCTGATGCCAAAACGATTTCGGTTGCGCGTGCCGTGCTACCAAAGATTTGATCAATTCCGATCATCGACAATTCGTCCTTACTCCCGGGCCGGCCGAGGACTCGGCTCCAGGTGGTTCACGGAACGGTTCCACCGAAATGCGCTCGTAACGCACTTCCAGCACGGTCAGGTATTCTGTACCGCCCGGCGCTTGGAGAATTACACGATCCCCAGCTGCCGACTTCATCAACGCGCGCCCCAGAGGCGACACCCAACTGATGTGCTTGCGGTCGAGATCGACCTCGTCGGTGCCCACAATGCTCACCACTCGCTCCGTTCCCGCGGCATTGGCATAGCGCACGGTCGCTCCGAAGAATGCCCTCGCCGCTGCCTGCCCCGCTCTCGGAGCTTCCGGGTCAACCACTTCCGCCGCCTCGATTCGCTTCGTGAGAAACCGAATCCGCCCATCTATCTGGCGCAGCCGTCGCTTGCCGTACTGATAATCGGCGTTTTCACTGCGATCGCCGTTGCTCGCAGCCCACGCCACCACCTCCGTCACCGCCGGGCGTTCCCTGGTGAGCAGAAACCGCTGCTCATCTTTCAGGCGCTGCAGACCGCCTGGCGTTATGTAGTTCTTGCTTCCTGTAGCGGGCTCGTCCCCTAGCGGTTTTCTCGTAAACCCTTTTCGCATATGTTATTAGCTTTGCCCAGCGATGGCCCCGCGCGCTCGTGTTTATTTGCGATCCGGCTGCCAAGCCTGCCCGTCGTGCGGCAATACTTCGGGCTCTGTTTGGGTTAACTCCCGCCGAATGCCGTCTGGCCGATCTGCTGCATTCACGTTTGGAGCTGCGCATAGCGGCCCAAAGCATGGGCATAACGCCCAACACTGCGCGATTCATGCTGAAGAAAATTTTTGCCAAGACGGGCTCACATCGTCAGTCAGAGCTCCTTCAGCTGATGAGCAGACTTCCCGGCGAGGAGATCTTGACGGCAAAGCTGCAATAAGTGTCCCGTTTGCCCAGTTCAAACCGGCTCAGCCTTCATTTCGTGCTCTTCATTTCTTTATCGAGAAATGTAAGGACGTCATTGCCCCAAACCTCGGTTGCTGTAGAGCAAAATCCCCAGTGTCCGTTCTGGTGCGTAGTGCCGAAAGCGGGGTAAATATGCGAGCGGAAATCCGTTCCGCGCTTATTGGCCTCTTTAGTCAGAACACGTGTTGGCTCGATACTATAATCGTTCTCCGCCTGCAATAAAAATACAGGCGCCTTAGCCTGATCCACAGCTCGACGCAGCCGGCCTGACAACTCAGGGTTTCTGTCCCACGACATGGCGCCGGGCGCAAACGGAACCAGCGCACGGACGCCAAGCTCGTGTTCTCCTGCTAAAAGGGTTTGAATCCCTCCATAGGAACACCCCGAAATAGCGATGCGGTTCGGATCTACGATTGATTGTGTCTTCAGAAATTTGAGAGCAGCAATGACATCGGTCACCTCCGTATCCTGGAGTTCGATCATGCGTACAGCACGTTGCGAAGGTGGTGCCTCAGCAATCAGATCCTGAATATACTGGCCCGGCGAACGGCCCTGCCCTCGGCGGTGTGGCACGAACAAGACGTAGGAATTTTGTGTGTAGAACTGAGCTAATTCCGGCTGCGAACCTGGCCGCTTCTCGCTACCGTGATTCCACAAGATTGCAGGAAACGGGCCAGCGCCTGAAGGCCGCCAGAGAAAACCGTGTAATTGCAAACCGCCGCTATCGAAGACAACTTCGTCTGGCGCAGACTGGCCTGTTGCAATAACAGCCAGGCAGACTGAGATTGGGAGTACAAGGGCCGCGCGTAATAGGCAGCGTCGGACCATACCCGCCATTGTAGGAAATTCCGCATTCCGAAGAAGAAGCTCGACAGTAAAGCGGGGAAATTATGTCCGTTTCACAGAATTGGCTGCGCTCGGTCAAAAGGGATTCCGGCCACTATGCGTAGTAGCCTAACTGAATAAAGAGGCGCGTGATGCTGACGAAACCTGGACTCGTGCTGCGAATTGAAGGAGCTGCCATCTTTGCATGTAGCCTTTTCTTCTATCGCTCTCTGGGCGCAAGCTGGTTGCTATTTGTGGCACTGTTCTTATGGCCCGATCTCTTTATGCTCGGGTACTTGGCAAACGTGAAACTTGGTGCAGGTTTATACAATCTGGTTCACACGGACGCATTGCCGCTCGTTCTCGGGGCGCTGTCGTTCCTTTTCCATCACCCCGGACCTTTGGCGTTTGCGGCGATTTGGCTGGCCCACATCGGCATCGATCGCGCCGTCGGCTATGGCCTGAAATATCCCACGTTCTTTAAAGACACCCATCTTCAGCGGGTGAGCGCGTAGCTTGTTGAGGCGCCACAGCACAGTAAGCTGCCTTCGCCAGCGAATACCGGGCGGCCACACTCGGACGCGCTCGAACCGATCACTCCCAATAAAGGTCGATCCCAGATGCGAACGGGACGTCGCGGTACTAATCCGTCCACTTTCCGAGTAGCGGATCATGCATCCAGAATCCCGGTTAGCAACGGAGCGAGCTACTGAGCGGAACTCGTCTTTGAAGGTCCTCCTTCGTGATAGCATCGCTCAAACCGCCGTGAAGAACGCCGTTGTCATCTGCTGGACACTCATTAGGGTGACGATTGCGATTGTTTTGGTCGGTTGGTGCGCTTTGTATTTGCGCCGATTCGATTCGCATTTTCTCGTTGTATTGCCGCTGTGGACCTGTGTGCCCGGTTTGATTTTGCTCCTAATAGGCGGTTTGCTGGTTTTGTGGTGCGGCGGCATCTTAAGCACACGCGGCATCTTAAGTTCAGAGGACTGGTTGTTCCCGAAAGAATTCGTTGCGCTGGGTCCATTTCGCCATTTGCGCAACCCGATGTCCCTCGGAGTAGTCGTCCTGATGATCGGTCTTGGATTGTACGAACGGTCAGTATCCATACTCCTGTTCGCCTGTTTACTCTTTGTGTTGTTGCACTTGGTTGTCGTGTATGTGGAAGAGCCGGGCCTTGCGACGCGGTTCGGCCCAAGTTACCAGGCGTACAAGCGGTCGGTAAATCGGTGGGTGCCGAACATCAAGCCGACTGATCCCGGGGGATAAAGGTCGTGAAGAATCCAACACCAACGGATGGCGTTGCGGAATAGCTCCTCAGTGACGGGCAAACCGGAAGTTAGCCGACGGAAGCCGACTTATCGGTCCTAATCGGAACGCGGCGCGTCCACGCGGAGGGCTCTGAACAGCAAAGTCGAGATTTTCGCGGCTGATAGGTGAGACGAGGTACACTCGACTGTTCGGCTTCGGCTACTCTTCCCGGCTGTCAGGCAGTACGATGGCCGAGCTGCCACCGGAATTGTAATTCCAGATTACTTTCCGTATTGCTCAGCGGCTCTGCTAATTGAAGGACCGGCCTTGGCAAGATCTTGTGGGTTCATAACGGGCCGAAACGACACTTTTGCGTTGAACGCGAGAAACCAGGGCTCAGTGATGGCTGGAATCTCCGATGAGTCCTTCATATCGAAGACGATGGAGCCCGATCTTTGGCCGTCGTCGTCAGCAAAGAAATAGGCTGCTTCTGGCTTTAGATCCTTAAGAATTTGCTCCACCGTAGAACCCAGGGTTCCGGCCTTGGCGGCGGCGTTTCCGGTCTCGACCGGAATCGATACTCGCAGCAGCATTCGCATGTAGTTTCCTCCTCAGGAAAAGGGTCCAGTGATTATATACGAGTGGCGTGTTGTGACGAACCCTTCGAAGCAGCGGCCCAACTGGAAGTTGACTGGTGTGATGCCGACTTATCGGGGCTGAAACTGATGAATCCTGGCAGCCGCTTCGTAAACGACGGCTTCTGCTCGAGAGATTACGCTCGCTTCAGACGTTCAGGGACCTCAGATAAGGCACGCTCAGCGGCATCAGCGCCGGATCCTCTTCAAGCTCGACAAAGTAATTCGTCACGCCGGCTGTTTTTGCGGCAGTGAAGACGGCTTTCCAATCGACAACCCCCTTGCCCAATGGAACCTGGCGAAAGCCAGACTTCGTGGAGGAGTCCTTCACCCAGTCTTGGCAGTGCATGGAAAGGTAGCGGCCCGAATACTTCTTAAAGTAGGTCGCTGGGTCATAGCCCTCCTGCATGGCAGAGACCTGAAACTGCAGCTTGGTGGTGGCGGGATTGAGCTCGGCGATCATCATGTCGTAGACCGGTTTGCCGTCGATGTATGCGGAGACGAAGCCTTCGTTGTGCAGCAATGCGACGATCCCCGCGGCGTGGGCTTTTTCGGCGAAGGCGTTGAAGGGATCGACGTAACGTTTCACGTCGTCAACTTTCTGGGTGGTCTTAGGACTAAACGGTCCAAGCGCGGCGATTGCCATCTGCGTCATGCCGAACTCTTTGGCATAGGCGATGCTCTCGTCCGCTTTTTGAAAGAGCTCGTTTGGCGCCCAGTGCGCGGAGATACAGCCCAGTCCCCAATCGTTCAGCATGCGCCGCAACTCCTGCGGCTTGTATTTCTGGAGGCTCGAAAAGTCGTCGTAGCCATACGGCGAGCACAGCTCAATCTGAGTGAACCCAGCTGCACGCAATCCCTTCATGGTGGCGGCGAAGTCCGTACTGATCGACTTGCGCACAGGATAAGTCTGGCAGCCGATCGGCAAGCCAAGCGGATTGGCGGACAGATATCGCGTGCCGGTGAGGAGACCTGAACAAGCAGCCCCTCGGATGAGAAACATTCTGCGATTCATCGTGTGCATGATTCCGTTTTAAGCGATCGAAAAAAACTATAGCACCCGCAGGAACACTGCCTGGGGACGCCTGCAGTAGGTTCGCCGCAGATAGAGAGCGGTTTCATCATGGGCGGTCGGTACCGCGAAGACGAGAAGCCGACTTCCCGGTAGCAATCCGCTGCTCTTACTTCGGCAGTCTTCGTTTGGCCACGCCAAGACCCAAACCGCCCTGAATCTCACTTATAGCCCGTGAGACCTCAGGAGGGGACATGCGGGACACGCCTCGGATAAAATCAGCACACGCTTTCTAGCTCGTGTAATCGCTTTGTACGGGATCAGTCGGCGAGAGCTGACGGGCGATGCTATTCTTCCGGCTCTTCGTCTTCGACAGGCGACTGCACCAAATATGCGGCCCCGGTGTTCTCGGTCATGACTGGCTTGACTGACGTGTCATCAATCTCCACGAAGTGAAAATCAGTCAGCACTCCACCCTTCAGCGTTACAACCGTACGATACCTCCGTCCTCCCAGGCTCTCGAACTGGAAGCTTACTTCGCAATGACCGGAGGCAACCATTGACACCGGAAGTGGCATACGGACCTTCTGAGATGCGAGCACGTTCTGGAGATAGCCGCTATTGCCTTTCAGCCTTTTTCCATGGTGAGGATCTACAGACTCAAACTGGTAACTGATGTTCAACGCTACTCCGTTGCCAATGTTCTGGACGACGAAGTTTCCGTCATCACCTCTCACGATAGTGCCACCGACCGCACCGCCAATCTCCATAAGAGTATCTGACGGGTTCCGAAGGTCGCCCCACAACGTGAGACATGGTTTTGACAAGCCTTCGACCTGATCCATCGCAGCCTTAATCAGGTTTTGCGACACCTCGACCTGCCGCTGCGACGTTTTCAGTAGTCCGTATGTGAAAAAAACGTATAATCCAAGCCCGGCAAGCCCGAGGAGTTGAACACCCGCCGCGGTCCACTGCGCCCAAAGTATATGTGTTTGAATCGCGTCCGAAAGGGTCAACTCGAAGGATTCTATCAGCAGCGCTGTGAGCAGCGCAGACGCGAAGCCGACTTACGAGTACGAATCAGTGCCTTTATGAGCGCCTGGCGATGATGCGCTTATTGGGATAGATCCTGTGCATTTCAGGCCGGGCTCAGAAAATTTCATTACGAAAGCTTGCCGAGGCGTCGTGTCTTTGCCTAAAGTGTCATCGAATAGGGCAGTTCTTCAAGATCGGAGTTGAGGAGCTTTGTGTAGACAGGTCTCAGTTCGAGGGTTGCCAGATGACTCTTCCTGTCTTGTCGATATACCCAGATCTTGCGTCATTGCCCTTTCCGATGGTGACACTTGCAAACCCTTCCTTGAAGTTGTTGGCGTCGTCATACTGCGGGTTGATGACAAAATGTCCAGAGTGATCGATGAACCCGAACTTCCCATCGTAACCACTGTCTTTTTGCCAGTCACACTTTCCGATGCAAACCTGAGCCAACCCCTCTTTAAAATCCGCTGCAATCCCAAACTGCATCGGAATGAGCAGCTTTCCGTCACGGTCAATGTAGCCTCTGCTCACTGGCTTCGATGTGTCTGATCCCGAGCAATCTCCTGTGCATACTGAAGCGAGTCCTTCGCTAAAGGAGGATGCAGAGGCGTATTGTGGGGTGACGACGACCTTGCCGGAAGCATCGATGTATCCCCAGCGGGAATCGCCGTGACTCTCCCACCAGCTACAAACCTTCCCCAAGCAGACTGCTGCTCGTCGCTCGTGGAATTCTTCCGCAGCATCAAACTGTGGATTTATGACCAGCTTTCCACTGCTGTTTACATATCCCCACTTGCCAGACACCTTAACCGGTAACAGGACGGGAGTGGACTCTTCGGAGGAGTTCGCAGTACCAGCAGCGGTAGATGGCGAATTTCGTAAACACCCCGCTAGTAGCAAGTAGAAGACAGGCAGCAGAGATGCGGTGGTCTTCATGATGGTCATTGCTCGTCTTACTGCTCTCTGTACCGGTCTGGAATCGGATGGTTCTGAATGTCCTGCATCGCTTCTACCAGCTTAAAGGCATCGTTTGCGTCTAGCTTCTCGCCTGAGTAGCGAACCTCATACAAGCCCTGGAGATTTGAAGGAAGCTTCACGCCTTCCTTAACCAGGAGAATGAACCGTCTCCCGTAGAGCGCTTGGGCTGCACCTATTTCAGTGAGCACGTTCGGGTTGAGAACCTGCACTTCCTTCTCGTCCTCGTCCTTCAATACTTTCTCCACATCCACATGAATGATGGCAGCCCCACAGCTTCTCATTAACCCCATTACCTTATCTGGGACGGGCTTTGATACGGACTGCTTCTCCTCGGCGATTACGGCTAGGTATTTCCCATAGGTAATAATCTTCTTAATGGGCTCAATGAAATCCTTGTTCTTCCCATGAGTGATGAATACACGTTTTGTGGTTGTAACGAGTGCTGCTTCTGTTGCCGACTGAGCAGGTGCACGGGGGACGAGCGTGCGAGTGAAGTCCTCTTGAGTAGCATTTTCCTCCAATTTCTCGATCGGCTCAGCGGCGTCGTACGTTTCCTCCTCTTCGGCTGTTCCGGCTCCTTCGAGAGAGATGTACTCTTTGTCCTTAATCTTTTGGACGAACGCAACAGCTCTAGCACCCTCCATAATCATGTCGAAAACCGCTTCGGCGCGTTGCTCCGGGACGCCCATCTCTGTGGTGAGTACATTCAACGCAATGTCTCTCCGTGGAACTGGGCTATTGTCGTATTGTGTTAAGAACTTGCCGACGACCCGGGGCTTCAGAATAGCTTCCCTCCTCGCCGCTAAATCATCTCCTTCCTTGGTCGGCTTCAAGATTCGAAGCCCTAATGGCGTAATCTCAATTAGCGGAGCGTTCGGGCCTCCCTTCGTCAAACCATACGCCATAGCAGCCCCTGTGACCATGCGAAATGGTCCGCTGTTCGGCTGAACGTTCATGGCGGCAGCTACTTTGAGTGGGGGCGTGGGTTTGCGGGCATAGTTGTCAGCGATGGCTTTGGGAACCTTGATTGCCTCTTCAAGCGAGTACGCAGGAATGTCGGCTTGACTGATCTTTATTCTTTTCGGTGCACCTTCAACCTCGGTACGATTTCCGTTGGTAGGAATCTCAACAGCAGCCTTCTTTACCATAGACCTCCGCCGCGCGATGATGACCTTGTTGACCGGGACGCCTCAATCTTAGCCCTTCTGGGTACTCGGCTCAAGGCATCATTGCTGCGGGTTGCCGTCCGCTTCCCGAACTGCTGTTAAATCAGAAAGGGCTTCCGCTTGCAGAGGCGCAGGTTACGCTAAGCGCAGCCGGCCAACGGACCCGGTCGGATCGCTAAGGTAGAGAGCGGCTTCCGTTCGCCTGCCCGGTCTCTGAGTTGATCGGCGATTACAGCCCTACGAAATCGTTGGACGTGCGTCGAGCCTGGCTCACAAGATTACTCCCCACAAACGCTTATAGGTCCAATTACCTTGTCAGACTCTCGGACGTGAAAGTATTCTTCTGCCTCACGCTTGCTCTTCCCGACACTCAGAGCTAGTGTCCTGATGGCTAGTGATCTTGCCGAATATATCTAGTTGAACAGCGAGCGATTGTCATTGTCGTTTTGACTATGGTACGTCTTAAACGCTATGCCCGCCCAAATGCTTCGGCGCACATTGGTCTTGTTTCTTATAGGCGTCGGGTGTGGACTCGCTCAACCTCCTATACCGGATACTCCCGCTGGACACGCACTTCAAGTGTGGCTTGATGTTTTCAATAGTGGCGATCGGGCAAAGATCGAAAATTATGTGAAGATAGTGGACCCTTCACAGTCTGTTGACGGGATGATCTCTTTTCACAAACAGACTGGCGGATTCGATTTGTTATCGATTGAGAGCAGCGAGCCTACTCATATTCGCTTTCGCGTAAAAGAAAGATACGGCCCTACGACGGCACTTGGCAACTTACTTGTGAGCGAAGGCCAGCCGCCAACGGTAAAGAGCTTCGGCCTCAGAGCACTGCCGCCAGGAGTCGCGCCCGTGAACGTAACGCTGGACGCGGCGCTACGGAAACGGGTGATTGCGGGTGTGAATGCGAATTTAGTGGACTTCTACATAGATGCGAAAGTGGCCAAGCAGATGGTGGACGCTCTCCAACAGCACGACAGAGCAGGGGAGTATGACTCGATAACAGATGGTGATGTTTTTGCCGCGCAGTTGACGAAAGACCTCCGCGCAGTGAGCCACGACAAGCATCTCAGCGTGAATTTTAATCCTTTTAAGATGCCGGAGCGGCAGACGCCCAGCCCCGAAGAGATCGCACGAATGCATCAGCAGATGAGGCGGAATAATTGCGCTTTCGAGAAAGTCGAGATTCTACCCGGCAACATCGGGTACGTAAAATTTAACGGATTTGCGGATGCGACCGTGTGTGCTCCCACGGTAGTTGCGGCCATGGGGTTTGTAGCTTATACCGATGCCATAATTTTCGATCTCCGCGAGAACGGAGGCGGCGACCCGGCAATGGTGACTCTAATCGCGAGTTACCTGTTCGACAAGCCCACGCATCTGAACGATCTGTATAGCCGCAAGGAGGACACAACGCACCAGTTCTGGACGTTGTCGTACGTGCCCGGTGAGCGGCTAAGCAAGCAGCCGGTCTTTGTGCTGACCGCAAAACGAACGTTCTCAGGGGCCGAGGAGTTCACCTACGACTTGAAAAACCAGAAGCGGGCGACGATCGTGGGAGAGACTACCGGAGGCGGCGCACACCCCGTAGGCGGACATCCGGTGGCGGATTACTTCACGGTCGGAGTGCCATTTGCGAAGGCGATCAACCCGGTATCAAAGACCGATTGGGAAGGCACCGGCGTGGAGCCGGACGTGAAAGTGCCCGCTGCGGATGCGCTGATCACTGCTGAGAAGCTCGCCGCCGAAAAAATTCAGAGCGAGCACCAGAAGCAATAAAGCTTTGCCGCGCTGCCTCCATACTCCCGAGTTTTGCAAGTGGATCACAAAAGCAAAAAATAATTCCGTTTCTTCTAACCCGCTGAACCGCAACGCCTCATCTCCAAATCGTGCAGTTGGATCACCCTTCATCGCGCCTTTCGCCGCTCTAGGCTAAATCGGGCCAAGAGTATTTATGCAAGCGCCCGAAGAGGAGATATCGCATGTCCGCCAAGAAGAAAACGAGCGGCGCTCAGCTCAAGGCCAATCGCGCCAATGCGCAGAAAAGCACCGGCCCGAAAAGCGCCGCCGCGAAAGAAAAAGTCTCGCACAACGTCGTCAACCACGGCCTCTGTGGCCGCTTCGACGTTCTCCCGTGCGAACACCAGGACGATTACGATCTTCTTCTCCAACGGCTGCACGAAGAGGAAAAGCCAATCGGTACGGCCGAAATCGAACTGGTCGTCAAAATGGCCCAGCACACCTGGCTCTGCCGGCGCGCGCTGGTTTTGCAGGAAGCTTGTTTCTCCATGGAGCCGCCCACGCCCGGGCAGACCCCCGAGCAGCGGACTATCGGCGTCCGCACCACCATCAACAACTACGTCCGCTATCACGCGGCCCAGGATCGCGCTTATCGCCGCGCCTCCCAGGAGCTTCTACAGCGAAGAAAAGAAAGGCGTCAACTGGAAATTGGCTTTGCTTCGCAGAAACGCCAGGAAGCCGAAGAAGAACGGCGGAATGCGCAGGAGCAGCGGCGCGAAAAACAGCAGGCGCAGCGGGATGAGAGGCACAAAACGGCCGTCGCACTCGACAAAAAGCGCTTGGAACTCTCTCAACTGAAGACCATCAAGGTCTCGCATGACGTAGCCAAGCTATTCGACGGCCTTTCACCGGAGCAAATAGCCGAAATCGCCGCCTAAAGCAGCCTAAAATCGCAAATGTTCATCAATGCCGCGCCCAAGTTACGCGCGCGGTGCCACTTTACGGTTGAATCGGCTTCGGATGCGACGCTGTGCTGCCTTCCGTCAATCCGAGTGCCCACCTGATCGCTTCGAAATACATCTTTTGGATGTCGGGGTCGTCCCATGCTTCTTTCGTATGGCCCAAAGTTGAGTAGAAAACGCGCCCGTTGCCGTACATCTTTGCCCAGGCGACGGCAAAGTCATGGTCGCTGCGATGAATCTTCTTATTCGATAAGTCCAGCTTGCTGGGGTCAAGGCTCAGCACTACGTTAACCTTGTCGCGAGACCAGTCCTTCGGTTGATAGATCTCGTCGTACTTCGTAAATTCTTTCGGAAAGTGCCGAACCGCCGGGAAACTCGGATCTTCAGTAATGATCGGCGCCATAAATGTACCCCAGGGGTGCTCGTTGAAGTACCCGCCGATCATCTCGCCATATTCCGGCCATTTGTAATTCGTGTCGAGCGCTGCATGCACGCCCACGAATCCTTTACCGTCATCGTGAATGAATGACAGCATGTCGCGCTTCTGATCGTTCGTCAGGTCCAGTTCGCCCGTCGTGCTGGCGAAGACAAGCGCATCGAAGTAATTCAATGTTTTTTGATTGCGCGCCTTCGGGTCGGTCTTGGTGATCAGTTCCGTATCGGTGCGCAGCATGGCATCCCACAGCCCTGATTCATGGCCCATTTTCCAGATCGTGGCCATGGCATTTGGAACCGAATCGTGTTCGTAGCCTTTCGTTTCTCCTATCACCAGGACATGAAACATATGGCGCTCATCACTACGCGGCGGCTTGGGCGTTTGCGCTCGGGCAGCCAGCAGCAAAGCGAGAGAAGCTACGCAAACAGGGATTGCAACTCGGACCAGGGCTCGTCGTTTCACAGCATCTAGGTTACTGAAAAGCTGCCGGGTACACTACGGGTTGTCGTCCTTTTTCCGCCCGCTGTTGCGGTTCCTGTTCCACCTCCATTACTTCGGCCCGTTTGTCATGGGCGTAATGGACTCGTCGTTCCTGTTTCTGCCCTTCGGAAACGATCTTCTGGTCGTCCTCTTCGTAGCGCGAAATCATGACGGCTGGCCGTTTTACGTTGTATCTGCGGTCTGCGGCTCAACGCTCGGTGTCTTTTTCCTCGATCTTGTCGCGCGCAAAGCGGGGGAGGCCGGCATTCAAAAGCTTGCCGGTGAGAAAAAATTCAATGCGCTCAAAAAGAGATTTGAAAAACACGGTGCTTGGGGCCTGGCGGTGGCCTGCTTGTTGCCCCCGCCTTTTCCCTTCACTATGGTCGTCGCGGTAACCAGCGCTTTGGGTTACCCACGCTTGAAACTGCTAGGCACGGTTGCCGCCAGCCGGGCCGTTCGGTTTACCGCCCTCAGCATGCTGGCTATCTTTTACGGACGCGGCATTCTCCACATCATGAATACGCCGGAGTTCAAATGGACCATCATCGTGTTCGCATTCTTGTGTGTGATCGGCAGCATCCTCTCGGTGATGAAGTGGGTGAAGGGACGCCAGTCTTTCAAAAGCGCGGAGGCCGCGGCCTAGCGCCGGGTGAACGGCCTGCTAAACAGGCTCATAGTCAGCTTTCCGAACGGAGGCTTTCAGCGCTCGCTTCTTAGGTTGATAGCGAATGCGCCAGATCGTCGCAATCACGATCAGTAAGGCGCAAACCTCCACCAGAATTTTTTCGCCGTCCAGAGGATCTGGAGGATTGTTCTTCAACTCCGGATCGATCAGGATCCCATGCACGAACACGAGAGCCGCTGCGGCATAAGAAACGTAATGCAGCTTCTTCCATAATCTGCTGCCCAGGCGTGATCGAAAATACGAGGTGACTACGACAAAGATCACGCAATAAAATGCTGCTGCCCCAAAATTGTTGTAAAGGGTCTGCTTCGGCGAGTGCAGGGGAAACAGGACATCGATCACGCGGAACCCCGCCGTACTCGAAAGCAGAAGAAGAAAGGGATGCAGGAACACTAATCCCAGTGCGATGTAAGCCGTCCAATTATGTACGTCGAAGACCGGCAGCTTGCGTCTCGGCCAACTGCGGATTGTGTTATAGCGTGCTGAAAGAAGCAGGCCCAACAGAATGTTGATGGTTAGCAGCACCATCGCAACCAGTCCGGCGTCGCTCGAAAGATCGATTGCGGTCATGAACTAGAACGTTCAAGATAACATTCCGGAAGCTGTTCCGTACTACTTTCGTCCACTACCAAGGTAGTAGCGAATACCAACAAAAACGCCCGAAAGCGTGTCCGAAAAATACTGCTCAGCTTGCGGCGATGTCTTGAAGTGGAAAGCTCTCTCGCCCGCAATCAATTCGAACCTGCTGATGCGAACGGCGATGTCTGCCTGCGCGTCCCAAATCACGCTGTGATGAGGTATTCCGAAACCGGAGCCTTTGATCTCCCAACGAAACTTACCGCCTACCGACTGCTCCAGTTCGCCGCCCAAGGTCGGCAGGAAAACCTTCTTCGATCCGCTGGCTGTATTGGTGTCGACGTTGCCGCTGATGTCTTCTGTCTCGGCCTTGAAAGGCGCGATTATGCTAGTTGAAATCGTCGCGAATTGCATCTCGTAGAGTGTTTTGAAATGAATGTTTCCGGGCTTGCGCCGCCACGTATAGGAAAGATAGTCCCAGGAAATCTTTGCGCTCTGCAGGTTGTAGTGGGATGCGAGATAGTCCCCGGCATTGTAAGCTTCTCCGAATAAAGTCACAGACTGTGTCGGTGTCGAGTTGGCATTGCCCAGTATGCGGAAATAGGATATCCGCAACGTATTGGAGTGCCCGGTTGGAATACCTATCTCCCCTCCCAGGCCATAATCTGAATTACCCGGATAGTTCAGGCCTTCAAAACTGAAGGCAGCCGCGCCTCCACGCTCCGTGGGCTGGGCCCGGTTCATCCAGTAAATGGGCTCGATCGAAAATCCGCCGTCCTCCAGAACCCCTGGTTCCGCTGGCGGAGGGACCTTGCTGCGGTGCAACGTTCTGCTGGGGTGTCGAAGGAGCAGTTTGCGGAGGCGGCGGAGGTTGCACTGGCTGCTGCTGCGCGCTGGCCGTCAAAGCAAACACCAAGAAGGTGAGAATGATTGTGGGAAGACTGGCTCGAGCGAAAGACATTGATTGGCTGGACGTCTTTGTAATTTTACAGGTTTCTAAATGTTCAATAGCGCAAAGGGCGCGGATGCGCGCCGCCAGACAGCAAAGGAACTCCTTATCCCTTTGGGCGGGGCGCCTGATAGCGCGACCGTTTTGCGCGAGTTCCTCGAAAGGCTAACTGCATGATCGCAATTGAGATTTCTTCTTTTGGCGGCCCGGATGTGTTGAAGCCCGCTGAGCGTCCCAAGCCCGTTGCGAAGGCGGGTGAAGTGGTCATCCGTGTTGAGGCCGCGGGCGTCGCGCGCGCCGATACTCTGCAGCGGCAGGGCAAGTATCCGCCGCCGCCGGGCGCTTCCGATATTCCCGGGCTCGACGTTGCCGGCGCCATAGATTCCGTCGGCCCGGATGTTCACGGCCTCAATCCTGGCGATCGAGTTTGCGCCATCCTTGCCGGCGGCGGATACGCGGAGTTTTGCAGCGTTCCGGTGCCGCAGATACTGCCGATCCCCCAGGGATGGTCCGCCCCAGAAGCAGCCACATTGCCGGAAAACATATTTACCGTCTATGACAACCTGATTACTCGCGCCGGTCTCAAGCGCGGCGAGACCTTTCTCATTCACGGAGGCAGCAGTGGCATAGGAACTATGGCGATCATGCTTGGCCGCGCGTGGGGTGCAGTTCCCCTCGTCACCGCGGGCAGCGATGAAAAATGTGCAGCCTGCTTAGCTCTCGGCGCGGAACACGCCATCAACTACAAACAATCCGATTTCGTTGCTGAGGTGAAGCGGTTCACAAACGGAGCTGGCGTGAATGTCGTCGTTGATCTGGTCGGCGGTTCTTATTTGCAACGGAACTTGGAGGTGTTGGCGTTGGACGGCCGCGTCGCAATCATCGCCACGCAGGGCGGCAGGTCCGGCGAACTGGATATTGCGAAGCTGATGTCGAAACGCGCCAGCGTCATGGGTTCCGCCATGCGCGCACGAACGCCCGCGCAAAAAGGGGAAGTCGCGCAGCGGCTGCTCCGTGACGTCTGGCCATTACTCTCTTCAAAGAACCCCATCCGTCCCGTCATCGATTCGGTTTTCCCGCTCGCCGACGCCCGCCTCGCGCATGAACGCATGGAAAGCGCCGTCCACATCGGCAAGATCATCCTGACGACTCAATAAACTGCTAATCACCCAGCGACACTAAGGCCATGCGCATCGGGATCACCTGCTATCCAACCTACGGCGGCAGCGGCATCGTCGCAACTGAGCTTGGGCTTGAGCTTGCCAATCGCGGGCACGAAGTTCACTTCATCAGTTATGCGAACCCCATCCGGCTTGATCCTGATACGCCCGGCATCTACTACCACGAAGTGGAAGTTTCCACCTATCCGCTTTTTCAATATCCGCCCTACTCTCTCGCCCTCGCGTCCCGCATGACGGAGGTGGCTGAACGGCATCGCTTAGACCTGCTGCACGTCCACTACGCCATTCCACACTCGATTTCCGCTTTGCTCGCCAAACAAATGACAACCAACCGGCGTCTGCCATTCGTTACCACTCTGCATGGCACTGACATCACGCTGGTGGGCGCAGACCCTTCTTATTTCCCCATCACCAAGTTTTCGATTGAGCAATCCGATGGCGTGACCACCATCAGCGAGTACATGCGCAAGCGCACGGTCGACTTCTTCGGCATTCAGAGTCCCATTGAAGTGATTCACAACTTCGTGAATTGCTCGCTCTACAAACCCGATCCCGAAGCTCAGAGCCGCGGCCGCAAACGGATACTGCATATCTCCAACTTCCGGCCCGTCAAGCGAGTTCTGGACTGCATTTACGCTTTCGCAAAAGTCCGAAAAGAAGTCGATGCCGAGTTGTACATGGCTGGCGACGGCCCCGAACGAGGACCTGCGGAGCGCCTGGCGTACGAATTGGGCTTATATGACGATGTCCACTTTCTCGGAAAGCAGGACCATATCTACCGTCTGATCCCCCGCATGCACGTCCTGCATCTTCCCAGCGAAATGGAAGCGTTCGGTCTGGCGGCTCTCGAAGCGATGGCCTGCGGTGTGCCACCGGTGGCAACCCTGACAGGCGGAGTTCCGGACCTGATCCAGCATGGCATCGACGGCTTCATGGAGCCTGTCGGCGACATGGAGGCGCAGGCCAATCGTATAGTGAACCTGCTTACGGACGATTCCCTGTACCAATCCGTATCGCGCGCTGCACGCCGGACCGCGCTCAAGCGCTTCTGTACGGAACTTATCATTCCGCGGTACGAAGCCCACTATCAGCGAATCCTTGCCGGCTGAAGGAACTTGTCTCCAGCACGCGGTGTCTAATGAGATAGCTGGCCAAACAACATCGATAGCGGCAGCGGCAGTGTTGTAAGATTCAGGCGATGGCGCATCTCACGATGGGCAACTCGGACGACCTTTCGATCTTGGCGAGCTCCCAAGCAGGTGTTTCCGAGGAAGATGCTCGCATTTTGCGTGGGCTAAGAGCTGGCATAGACAGTGCTTACGAAGAGTTGATCGAGCGCTATGAGCAGCCCGTATACAACGTCGCGTATCGCCTGCTCGGGAACCAGACAGATGCCTGCGACGTAGTCCAGGAAGTGTTCCTGAAGATTTTCCGCGGCGTGGGCGGGTTTCGGGAACAGAGTAGTTTGCGCACCTGGGTGTACCGGATCGCGGTGAATGAGGCGCATAACCACCGCCGCTGGTTTTCGCGCCACGGCCGGCACGAAGTCCCGATAGAAAGGGAGATGATGGACCGCGAGGGCTTCTTTGAATTTGCTCAGGATCCCGGGCCATCTCCTTATAAACTGGCGCGAGATAGCGAAACGCGAAATTTGATCGAGCAGGCGCTGACCAGAATCAACCCCATCTTTAGCACTGCGGTTGTCCTGCGCGATATACAGAACCTGAGCTATGAGGAAATTGCTGAGATCTTACAGCTCTCATTAGGGACTGTAAAGTCGAGGATTCTTCGCGGCCGCGAGGCGCTTCGCCGCGAGCTAACGCAACAATCAGGCGCGGACTTCGCGGAAGCGCTTGCCTAGTTTATGGAATTGGAGCCGGCGGGTATGATCCAAGACGAATTGCGGAAGCTGCCCCAAACGCGACCTCCCTCGCATTTGAGAACTGCTCTTCGCGTGATCGCTTCGCGCGAGCGGCAAGCAATGCTTGACACGCGTGGGTCGCGGTGGCAGCACATCTGGCAAGCGTGGAAATTCCGTTTGAACGAGCTGATGAGCCCGTTCACAATTCCGGCAACCGGCGGATTCGTCTCCAGTTGTTTGTTGTTTGCGCTATTGGCGCTGACCATCAGCCGCACCACCCAGGTCGCGGCCTATGAAGTTCCGATTCTGTATGCGGATCGCGCCGACGCGAATCTGGTTCCAGTGGAACTGCGGTCTTCGGTGATTGTGACTTTTAGCCTGGACCGCAACGGCCGCATCACTGACTACGCCGTGCGCGACGGCGCAGACTCGTTCGTCGGCGATGCCAGTCGGCTGCAGGCGAAGAATATCTCAATGCCTGCGTTCCCGACGGTGCTCGCTCTTGCCCAGCCAATCAGCAGTGACATCAGCATCCGCTTCACGCCCCTGCTTTTCCGGCAATAGCGTTTTCGTCCTGGTCTGGTTCCGCGAAGTATTCGTCATAAACGTTCTCGTTAAACCTGCCCGCGATTTTAACCGCGTCCAATGGCAAGGTCAGCACCAGTTCGTCGGCATCCAGTTGGGGCGTTTCTAAGACGTCTTCGTAGAAAACGGTTCTAAATGTCTCAAGGGTGTCTTTGTCCCGATAACCGCTCATGTAAGGCAGTAATCGAAAGTACCGCTCCTGCGGCAATAGGCTGGGCGATTCCACAATCCAGCCGACGTACCACTTGCGGCTGTCCATAGACACGGAAACGAGAAAATGTTCCTTAGCCGCCTTGTAGAGTAGCCGAATCAGTGGGCTGCCGTTCCTGCGGAGTTCGATGTCTTTGGCTCTGTCCAGGGGAATGAAGAGATTCAGGATCAGTGCCGCTGTCGGACCCAAGATCATGGACAGCGCGCTGGTCGCGGAGAATGCAAATGGCGAGAACTCAAACCAGCGGCTCTCTACCCATACGCCTGCCCGGGTCGCAGCCAGTGCAAGCACCACCAAACGCGCGACGAAAGACAGAGCGACACCGGCGACCGCGGATTGAAAAAGAAGTTTATAGCCTTCCAGGCGTTGCGCGCCAAACCGAAAAAGGTGGGCTGTGAAGAAGAAGAGAAACCCGCCCAGTAAAGGGAGCAGGAGCAGGTTGTAAGGCATTGCGCCGGAACTTTACCCGTCTAATTTGCGCGGCTTGAGGAAGGTAATTCCCGGCCGCCCTCGGAGCGATTTATTGGCCTCTGAGAGCTTTTCGAGCGTGCGCCGGACCTTTGGATCCCGCAGTAAAGCGTTAGTATCGACGATCGTCCGGCCGAAGAAATTGGTATAGGCAATCTTATCGTTCGTATAGTCCATCAGAAGTACCGTCCCCCTTCAGCTTAACTGGGATTGCCGCTTAGCCGCAATTACTCGCTGGCGCTTACTCTCTGACGGCCGGAGAGCGATCTCTTAGTGGGAGAATACTCGTGTTGGAGAAAGGTGAGTTTCATGCCGACCGAGGGCGAACGACGCCATTAGGCATCGAGGGATTATGAAGAAGCTTGTACTGGCCGTTGTTCTGAGCATTTCCTTACACGCCCAGACAGATCCGTTGGAAGGCTTGTGGCAGGGGTATGACGGCGAATGGGGACACGTCTCAAGACAACTAATAGCGCTCGCGGCGGCTATACCGCAGGACAAATTCGGGTGGCGTCCCGGTCCTGGCGTGCGTTCCACTAGCGAAGTGTTCATGCATATCGCGTTATCGAATTTTTGGCTGCTCAGCATTACTGGTCCGCCGTTGCCGCCTGATATGACATCCGCGGACCTGGAAAAAACGGTAACCGATAAAGCGCAGGTCGTCAGTTGGCTCAAGCGCTCGCTGGATTCGGTGAAGACAGCCCACGCACGTGTGACGCCAGCGGATCTTCAACGTAAAGTGAAAATCGAGGGCAGAACGGCCACGGTCGAAGGTATGTATCTTCGCATTATCGTCCATGACAACGAGCACATGGGCCAACTTGTAGCGTACGCGCGCGTGAATGGCATCGTTCCTCCGTGGTCCCAGCAAAGCGCTAAATAAACAAACTAAAATCACTACATGACAACCGCTTCCCTGGGCCGTCGTTTTCAAAGCGCCCGTGTTGCTGAATTCAAGGAATCAGTTATTCGTGAGATGACGCGGCTGTCGCTGAAACACGGAGCCGTAAACCTCGCGCAGGGGTTCCCCGATTTCGCCGCGCCCGCAGAGCTAAAAGCAGCGGCGCAGCAAGCCATCGACGGCGACATCAATCAATACGCAATCACCTGGGGTGCAAAGGCGTTTCGAGACGCCATCGCCGCCTATTACCGGAAGTTTTACGCGATCGATATTGATCCCGAGCGTGAGCTTACGGTCTGCTGCGGCGCAACCGAGGGCATGATCGCTTCGCTGCTGGCGCTGTTGAATCCTGGCGACGAGGTGGTCGTCTTTGAGCCATTCTACGAAAATTATTGGCCGGATTCCCAACTCAGTGGAGCGGTATGCCGGTACGTCCGCCTGCGCGCGCCCGAGTGGTCTTTCGACCCGGAGGAACTGCGCTCGGCCTTCAACCAGCGAACACGCGCCGTCATTGTAAACACGCCAAACAATCCGACTGGCCGCGTCTTTTCGCGAGCGGAATTGCAGACGCTCTGCGAATTATGCGAGGAATTCGATTGTCTCTTAATCACCGACGAGATTTACGAACACATCGTCTTCGATGGCGAGCGACACGTGCCGCCTATCACGCTGCCCGGAATGCGCGAACGTTGCGTGCTGGTGAACAGTCTGAGCAAAACCTATTCAGTCACTGGCTGGCGGGTCGGATGGGTGATTGCGCCACCTGAGCTAACGGCTTCCATTCGAAAGGTGCATGATTTCCTTACCGTCGGCGCCGCTGCTCCTCTGCAGCAGGCCGGAGTAACTGCGCTGAATTTGCAGGATAGTTACTACTCCGGGTTGGCCGAGACATATCAGCAGAAGCGGGACACCCTGTTAAGAATCTTGGAGAGTGCCGGATTTCGTTGCTGGACGCCAAAAGGGGCGTACTACATCATGTGCGACATCTCGAAGTTCGGTTTTCCGGATGACATCGCTTTCACGCGATACCTGGTTGAGGACATTGGCGTCGGCGCGGTTCCTGGATCAAGCTTCTTTGCGGATCCTGCAGATGGAGCGCACCTTGTCCGGTTCTGCTTTGCCAAGAAGCGGGTGACCCTGGCCGCTGCCGAGGAAAGATTGCAGCGGCTGCGGCGCTGAGTCCGGCTCTGCGGTGAATCCGTATTTACGGGCTTAATTTACGGGCTTACGGACTGGTTGGCGTGCCCGGCTGTAGAATGGCGTCAACCGCTAGGCCGAGGCCCGCCAGTGCTCCGCCCAGCGCCGTGCTGTAGAGCACTAATGATTTGGTGCTGGGAGCGGCCGCGCCCGTTGATGCAGTTGCGCCGCTCGGTCCGCCTGCGGCAGCGCCCGAAGCGCCTGCCTGCCCGGCGCCAAATGTCGAGTATCCACCCGGAACAACTGTGCCGGCCAGCGCTCCTTGGCTTCCCGCAACCTGCAAGGTGCCGTTCAGCGACGCTACTTCCAGATTGCCGCCCGAATAGCCGATGACACCGTCGGTTCCC
Organism: Terriglobia bacterium; assembly: GCA_963846025.1. Classification (GTDB taxonomy): domain Bacteria; phylum Acidobacteriota; class Terriglobia; order Bryobacterales; family Bryobacteraceae; genus Bog-105. The sequence goes on from CAWJUG010000005.1 coordinate 134,353, forward strand.
GGATCGCCTGAGATCAACCAAAAGCCCGCCGCCACTTTGCAGTTACCGCTGCGGCGACTACGCACTTTGCCGTTTTCGAGAATCAGTTTGTGATCTTCGATGCGAGCCGTCGAGTGGGGCGCTAACAGGTAGTCGCAGTCGTCTTTCAGATGTATGCGCACCGTCTTGTCCTGTGACACCACTCGCGCATCAGCCATTAAGTTCGCGTTATCGGGAACTTCTGAGCCATTCAATTGAAATTCGGGGCCTACCGCCACGCCGAGTACGCCAGCGCCCATAGCCCCGATCACCGCATTGCTTCCGCCCGCCTCTAGACTACGCGATAGGTCAGCTACCTTACCGCTGACGTTCGCTTCGTGAATGACCGTGTCACCGATGGATTGGCCCTGATACGTTACGTGCACATGGATTTCAAAGCTACCGGTTTGGCCATTTGGCTTGAGTCCGTGAGCTACCGCCTGGCCCAGTTCATCCGTAACAACAACTGATTGAAGCGCCCCGTTGGCGAAGGTCACGCCCGGCCCGCTCTTGGGACTATCGAAAGTTACATACGCGCCGCGAACCGGCTTATGGTTCTCGTCTTCCACCTGAACGATGGGTTCCTGAGCAACTCGGCCGCTGATGTTATTCATGGCGCCCTCGCCGTCAATGATGGCTATATGAAAAGCGGATGCAGAAATTTGGTAAGCCGCCAAACAAAGCGGAATACTTCCTGCGGCGATGAGACCACAAAGCAAGGCACGCTGCATGTATTTATCTTCTTTTGCGCAATTTTACAGCCAAGTACTTCGCGGTGTATAGAATATCACAAAGCTGCTAGGCCCTGCTATATCCTCTTTCTTTGACACTGGTCCATTCAGCTCGCGCCGTGCGAAACGCGCTGTTTTGCAGATCTCAGCAGGGTGGGATATGGTTTGTGCTTTCTGATGGCCGACAAGGCCGGATCGCGCTGAAGGGTCTCCGGGGCAGTAGACGAAGCCTTGAAGAAGCGCGCTCAATTAAGCTCAGCGCCTCGTCCGCCATTCCCATCTGCGAATAATGCCGCGCAAAATAGACCAGGGCCTCTGGCTCGCGCAGATCTGAGAGGTCTCGCATCAGTTCCGCAGCTTCGGCGCTCCGGTCCCCCAGAACCGCATTTAGTGATCGCATCAGGAGAGCCATGGTTCCCGACACGGGTACTTGCGTTAACCGCTCGGTCAACAATTTGCGAGGCCCGCTTGACTGCCCCTAAGGCGGCCCAGGCGGCGGCATCCAGATAATAGCCGGATCGGCCCCCGTAAGAATTGATGGATGCACCGTAGTCACACTGTAAGAAATATGTGTGAGGGGCACTGCTGATGACAGCCGGGTCCACTTCCGATGCTCGTCTGTACGCCCTGTACGGCCAGCGTGAATCGATAGCCGTGCTTCGAAATCGTCTGGATTGCATCCTGGCCCAGCGTTTTGCGCAGAGAGACAATGATGTTGGTTAGATTCGCATCACCAACGAAGTGTCCGGCCACAGACTCTCAATAAGTTCCCTTTTCGATACCAGCCTCTCTGCCCTTAGAACGAAACAAAGGAGCGCGTCCATCGTCTTCGGTGGCATGGTACCCGGACGCCAGACTTCTTGAGGGACCGCTCGCAAGGACTTAGCTGGAATTCCCCAAAATTATAAGTCGGTCTATCCATTGTTTGATTTTAATTTGATTTTTCTGTGCGGTTTCATGGGACACGGATACTAACTCAGCACTAGAATTCTAACGATGGATGAGAACAAAGCGTTCGTTATGGAGTATGCGCAAGCCCTTAGCGGTAAGCCGAAGGATCCTGCGCTCGTGGCGCATTACGTGGCCGATCCGAACCTCGCCGAGCACATAGCTATCTTCGAGGCGGCGTTTCCGTGCTACGAACTGAAAGCCGAAGATCTGATTGCCGAGGGGGACCTGGTGGCCCTGCGGGCCACTTTTCATGGCACTCATAAGGGGACCTTTGCGGGCATCGCGCCAACTGGCCGTAGCGTTTCGCTAAGTATAATCATCATTTACAAGATCACGGGGCGCAAGATTGTCCAACACTGGATGGAGTCGAACTCCGTCACATTGCTCCAGCAACTGACTGAGTCGGCAGGCGCTATGCAGGCGTGAGCCTGTATTGAAATTGCAAACCCCAGTATTTAATGCCTTCCCCGAAACTCTCGCCGACCCGATCGCGCTCACCGTGTACAGTTGTAAAAGTTAATGAAGCGAGAGCAGATTCAAAATCTGCTGACCGACACGCTGAGCGATAAATACGAAATCCTCCGCTGGATCGGCGGCGGAGGCATGGCGGAAGTGTATCTTGCCCGCCACCGGATACACGGAGCTCTTTTTGCAGTCAAAGTGCTGTCGCTCGATCTTGCGCAGGACGAGCGCATTGTGGCCCGCTTTGTCCAGGAAGCCCGGACGGCGGCGACCCTGTCCGGACATCCCAACATTGTTCCTATTTTTGATATCGGAGCGGCAAACGGGCTGTATTACCTGATCATGCAGTACGTGGACGGCGAGGACCTGTCCAAGTATCTGCGGCGCAATAAGAAGCTAAATCCGCGTGACGCGGCCAAGATCACCTGTCAGGTAGCAGATGCATTAGTTTGGGCCTCCGCGAAGGGCGTAGTGCATCGGGACCTGAAGCCCTCCAATCTTTATCTCGACAAAACCGGACGTGTCATGGTCCTGGACTTCGGAATTGCGAAGGCGACGGATGTTCCCAGTCCCTTGACCGCAGCCACGGAACGCGTAGGCACCACTTACTACATGAGCCCGGAGCAGATTCGCGGCGAACCTTGCGATGTCCGCAGCGACCTGTATTCGCTAGGCGTGGTTTCGTTTGAACTGCTCGCCGGCCGCAAGCCTTTCGAGGGCGATTCCTATCGTGCCATCGAAGTGGCGCATATCGAACAGCCGCCTCCCGACTTAACGGAACTCGACCCGAGTATCCCGCCTGAGCTTTGTAACATCGTCAAAATACTTCTGGAGAAAACTCCAGCCCAACGTTATCAGCGGGCGGAAGATCTCATCACGGATCTCAATCGATTTGGCGCAGGGCAGACTCCGCTTGGGATTCGGCCTAACGAAACAACCCCGGTGCACGCCGAAGCGACCATTCCTTATCACCCCGCGGCGGCAATGCCGGAGCCCCCTGGGCGTTCCTCCGCGCCGGCATCGACGCCTCCAGTTGCGCTGGCATCCACAGTAGAAAAGCCCAAAAGCAATGTGTTCGTCCTGGCGGCGATTGTCGTTCTCGCTCTGCTGGTGTGCGCGGCTGGATATCTTTATTGGCGTAAAACCTCCGTTGTGCCGAAGCCAAATCCTATAAGCCAAACACAAACTGCAGCGCCCTCGGCTGCTGCGAATGAGAGGACTGACAAACTTGGGGGCCGAATGCTCTTAGTGCCCGCCGGCAAGTTCATATTTGGCAGCGATACAGATCCGCGCTCGCCCAACGGAAAGGAAGTTCTGGACCTGCCGGCGTTTTACGTTGACGAAACGGAAGTGTCCAACGCGGCCTACAAAAAATTCTGTGACCAGACGGCCCACAAACCGCCCGTATCGGAGAATTTTATGTTGCATCCTGACTTCCCCGTCACGAATGTTTCTTATGAAGACGCTGAGGCATTCGCCGCTTGGGCGGGCAAGCGCCTGCCCAGCGAAAAAGAATGGGAAAAGGCGGCGCGTGGCGCCGATGGCCGAATCTATCCCTGGGGCAACGAAGCCTGGACCAGCGTCCCGGTTTCACAGCAACAAGTTTTGAGTTATCCCGACCGGCGCTCGCCGTACGGCGCTTACAACATGGCTGGGAATGTGGAGGAGTGGACCACTGGCCATTTCCCAGTCGGCAAGGCCGAAATTGGCAACATGGCGCAGTTGCTGGGTACTAAGCAGTTCTCGCACGATTGGCGGGTAATCAAAGGCGGGTACTTTGGGCCTACGGCCGATCCAGTAGAAGGATGGCGGTGCTACATGCGCCGTGGTTTTCCAAAGGATGTGTCAGTATCCGACAAAATCGGCTTCCGCTGCGTCGCCGATGCGCAGTAGCATAGAGAAAAAGGAGTTAAATGTCACGTCTGCCTGTTTTGCTAGGCGGCTGCGCAGCAGCAGCTTTGCTTATAGCGCCCGCAATTCGAGCGCAAGATAACAGCGGGCTGAACGCCCGCGACGCTTTTTGGTCTGCTGCCGACCTGGTTGGTAAGCGGCCACAGGCTGAGCCGGAACATGCAAAGCCCACTACGACAAAGCATGTTGCCTCCGTGCAGAAGGTATCCCTAAAAGCTCCTATGGGCTTGCGTTATTCCGTGCTCAAGAAGAAAGCGGACGGCACGTTCGAAGAAGTATCTCCGGATTCGGAGTTTCACGCGGGCGATTCCATCCGCCTAAGCTTGATGTCGAACCAGTCGGGCTATCTATACATCATTGAACATGGGGCGAGCGGTAAGTGGCGTCCTCTGTACCCTCCTCCCGGTATTTCCGAAACTAAGTTGACGCCCGGCCAAGAATATTTGGTTCCAGGTAATGGATCTTTCGAATTCGATGCCGACAGCGGACAAGAGAAGTTATTCGTGTTGCTCAGCCGTGAGCCGGAGACAAACCTGGATGAGACTATCGCATCGCTGAAACGTCAAAACGGTGGAGAGTTAAACGATCGGCTGGTGGCCCAGTTACAGGATGAGGTGCAATCGCGCGATCTGGTGTTTACTAAAGCCGAGGACAATGCTACAGATTCCGGACAAACTGATAAAGCTACTTACGTTGTGAATAAGGCCTCTGCAAAGACAACGGATCCTCATATCGTAGTGAACGTGGTGCTTTCCCACAAATAAGACCGGCAAGCTATGCTGATCTCTCGTCAGTGCGTAATCGCAATTATTCTGGTTGTTTGTTCAGCCGCCGTGCTGGGCCAGACTCAGGCGAAGTTAAATCGCCGTTATGATCTGATTCTTGAGAAGAAAGACGGAAGTACCGTGCGCACCATGGACCCGGCGCACATCTTCGACGAAGGTGATCTCATCCGTTTTCGCCTTCGTCCCGGGGTAAATGGTTATCTGTATGTTCTCAATCATGGCTCCTCCGGCAAATATGAGCAGTTGTTTCCCCGGGCTGGCGAGACACAGGTCCGTGAAGTACGTAGTGGCCACGATTACGTCATCCCGGATTCCGACACGGGTTGGTTCAGGGTGCAAGGCCCGAGCGGGTACGAGATCGTCTATTTTCTGATCTCACCCCTGGATTTAGGCAGGACTTTATTCCCGCACGCAGTGGAAGAACCCGTACCGGGAAAAGCAGATTCGCACGATCCAACACCTGATGAAAAGGCGTTTGAAACGGCTACGCCGCGTTGTGACGATGAGTTGTTCCGCGCGCGCGGCGAATGCCTCGATAAGAACGCCGGATTGAAGCCGGTCCAGCCTGGTGAGTCGTTACCGTCGAGCCTTCCTCCAGTTTCCGTGGGAAGCCGGGACTTAGTAATTGTCAAAGGGTCGGACGATACTGCAGTATCTTCTACCGAACCGTTTGACACCCCCGTTATTTACCATTTCAAAATTGCTCATAAGTAAGCCTGAGTAGAAAATGAAAAAGCTGACTTTATTGCTCCTGCTTGCCGGCTGTTGGGCGAGCGCTTGGCCGCAATCTGCTCCACCCACCTCGACCTCGCCCGACCAGCATCGCGATCTGAACCTGGTACCAAACCAGCCCACCAAGCCGACCCCCACCAACACCGCCGCGCCCACTGTCCCGAGTCGTGTTCATAAAAACTTGAACCCTTCGGTGCCGCGCTGGTACGCGCTGGTTATCGGGATTTCACATTACAAGAATCTGCCGCCGGAGGCTCAGCTAAAGTACGCCGACCGCGATGCTGACTCCATGTATACCGTTCTCATCAGCAAAGAAGGCGGCCAGTACCCGCCTGAAAATGTTCATGTGCTCAAAGACGAGCAGGCGACCTATGCAAACGTAAAGGATCAACTCGAAAACTGGCTGCCATCCGTGGCTAAGTCGAATGATAACGTCCTGATTTACTACGCCGGCCACGGTTTTGTTATCGATGGCCACAGCTACCTGGCGCCCTACGATATTGATCGGAACAACATCGCGAATACCGCTTATCCGATGAGCCGCCTGGGCGATGTTATCAGCAAGGAAATACAAGCCAAACAAAAGGTTCTGTTCGCCGACGCATGCCATAGCGGCGCTATTGCGGAGCGCGCTCACCTGGACCAGGACCTGCTCGGATTAGCGAATAACTCGCTGTTTGTGCTCAGCGCGAGCAAAGCGGGCGAAGTCAGTTTTGAAGGCCCCGCTTGGGGCGGTGGCCACGGCATCTTCACTTACTATCTGGTAAAAGGTTACGAAGGCGAGGCCGACGATGTGCACGAAGGCATCATCGACCCGATGGATCTGAGCAGTTATGTCAAATATAACGTCGCTCAAGCCACGGCCGACCGTCAGCATCCTGTCTCTGAGCCACAGAACACTTCTGATGCTGGTGACGCTGTGCTCGCTTTTTACGCAAACCGCGCCACCGCTTCGAATCTTCCCCAGCCGAAATTCGGAACTCTAGTTATCGAATCCAATATGGATGGCGTGGAAGTGACAGTTGATGGAAAGAGCGTGGGTGTTGTCAACAAGGCAAGTGCTTTGCGTCTACCTGGTCTGCAGCCTGGACTCCACACGATTCAGGGCAACCGCGAGGGCTACATGCCTGATGGTCCGCGTGAGCAGGAAATTTACCCAGGGCAGGACTCCACGGTCAGTATTCGCATCTTGATCGCCAAAGTGCGCAAGAAGGCAGCTCTGGATCATTTCAATCGCGGCATGGAGCTCTTCAACAAAGGATACGAACAGAACTATAAGGCTGCGGCAGAAGAGTTCAAAGCGGCTTTGCAGATTGACCCGGCGTATAACCAGGCGGCCACTTTCGCAGGCCGTTCGTACCGCTCATTGAATGATTACGACACGGCTATTCAGTACTTCAAGCAAGCTGTGCAGATTGAACCGGATGACATGGACGCGCGCATTGCTTATGCGGGCGGGTTGCTGGATCAAGGCGATCTTGATGAAGCCATCCGTCAGCTAAATTTCGTGCACCTGCACGATGCGAATAACGGCACCGCGGCCTATCTGTTGTCACAGGCGTTCTTCCGCAAAGGTTCTTACGAAGACGCGGTAAAAGCGGGCCGGGACTCCGTTCGGTTGATTCCAAGTAAGGCCGAGGCTCACCTCTGGTTGGCCGATAGCCTGCGGCTGTATGACGACAGCGCCAAAACAACGGCCGACGTGCCGGCTGCGGAAAACGAATATTCGCAATATCTGGCGTTGAGTAACTTTCAGGCGGGTGCGGGCGGAAAGTTCAACTACTATGTTATGCCCTGGCTTATCGGCACGGGGAGTAAGAAGCGCGCCGCCCAAACCGATATTTGGAAGGAATTACGCGCACAGGCCAACTTCGGCCTTTGCGACTGCGACTATCTGATGAAGCATTACGATGCGGCCATCAACCACTGTGAAGCCGCCCTCAGCTACGATCCACAGAACCTATATGCCCAATATCGGCTGGGTATTTTATACAGCAGCAAGTTCAACGCGCTAAACACTTCGGCAAATTCGGCGCCCAGCGGAATCGATTTGTTAGTTGAAGCACGCAAGCACTTCAGCAGTGTAATTGCCTTGAACTCCGAAGTCGACCAGGCAAAATACTCTCGCAAATACATTCAGAATATCGACCAAGTGTTAGGGCAGCAAAAATAAGTTACACCCGATTGATCAAACTAGCGACGTATCCGGCGCCGAAGCCGTTGTCGATATTGACTACAGTTACATTGCTCGAACAGCTATTCAGCATTCCCAGCAACGCCGCCAATCCATTGAAGCTTGCCCCATAGCCGATGCTGGTTGGTACAGCAATCACCGGGCAACCCACCAGTCCGCCGACAACGCTGGGCAGGGCACCCTCCATGCCGGCACAAACGATGGCTACCCGTGCAGCAATCAGGCGGTCACGCTGATGCAGGAGCCGGTGAATCCCGGCGACCCCGACGTCGCAGATAGAATCCACTTCGTTGCCCATCACTTCAGCCGTGAGACGGGCCTCTTCCAATACCGGAAAGTCGCTGGTGCCGGCGCAGACGGCGACGATTTTGCCTTTGCCCCGTATAGTTTGGTCGCGCCACACGCGAATGACGCGCGAAGCGGGAAAAAATTCCGCCTCTCCGCACAATGCCTGAATGCGCGCCGCCATCTCGGAACTCGCTCGCGTGACCAGCAGATTTTGCGATCGCGCCAGCAACGCAGCGGCAATGCCCTCCACCTGTTCCGGGCTCTTGCCTTCTCCCAGGATCACCTCGGGTGTGCCATGGCGCAGCGCACGGTGGTGATCCACTTTGGCAAATCCCAGGTCTTCGAAAGGAAGATGCCGAAGCTGTGCGACGGCCTCGGAAACATCAGTGCGGCCGTCGCGGACGCCCTCTAGTAGTAGTTGCAGTTGTTGAACGTCCATTTTTTCGCCGTTAGCGATGACCTGAGGTCATCCCCTAAAATGACCTGAGGTCATCCCCTAAAATGGTAGCGGTAAGGGGCAAAGCAGTTGGTCGCGCGACGCGCGCCGTAATAAATATGCATGGCTTCTGGAGGCGGTTACGCCTGACGCTCGACATGATCAAGTTCGAGCACTCCGTTTTTGCCTTGCCTTTTGCTCTTACGGGCGCGCTGCTGGCGTGGCGTGAAAGCGGTTTTCAGATAGCCGGATTGGGCTTTCGACTCCTCTGGATTGTGATTGCTATGGTTGGCGCACGGTCCGCGGCCATGACGTTTAACCGAATTCTTGACGCCGACATGGATGCCCGCAACCGCCGAACCGCCAAGCGCCATCTGCCTGCGGGGCTGTTATCGCCCGCCTTCGCCTGGGGTTTTACATTTGTCTCAATTGCCGTATTCGTTTGGGCGGCGCGTGAACTTGGGCCTCTGTGTTTCGCGCTGGCTCCCGTTGCACTCGCTATTGTTTTTTTCTATTCGTTCTCAAAGCGCTTCACGATGTTTGCGCACCTGATTCTCGGTTTTTCGCTAGGCATTGCGCCTGCGGCGGCGTGGATCGCGATCCGGGGATCATTAGACCCCAGGATTCTTTGGCTCACTGCGGCCGTCATGTTCTGGACTGCCGGCTTCGATGTTATCTACGCGTGTCAGGACTTTGAATTTGACTGCGCGGAAGGCCTGTGCAGCATCCCACGGCGCTTTGGTGTTACCGGCGCGTTATTGATCGCGCGTTTGTTGCACGTGGGAATGATCGCCTGCCTGCTTGCGCTTGTTTACTCGTTCCACTTAGGCCTACTGAGCTTAGGCGGCGTCGCGGCCGTTGTGATTCTGCTCGTTTATGAGCACGGCCTCGTGAAGCCGAACGATCTCTCCCGCGTGAATGCTGCGTTTTTCACCGTGAACGGGTACGTGAGCGTCTTGTTTTTTCTTTTCTGGGCAGCCGATATTTTGTTGCATCGGAGCTACATTTTTGAATGACTCTTGACTCCAAATCTCACCGGCTGGGGCAATTGGAAGACGCCCGCCTCAAGCCCATCGCGGAAAAAGTTGAGGCCGGCGAGCGTCTGAGCTTTGATGACGGCGTTGCCCTCTACCGTTCCTCGGATCTTCTGACGCTCGGCTATTTGGCGAACTTAGTCCGCGAGCGGCTTCACGGCGATGTAACGTACTTCAATGTCAACCGGCACATCAACCCGACCGATGTCTGCGTGGCGAGTTGCCGCCTATGTGCGTTCGGCAAACGGGCGAAGGACCCGCACGCGTACACAATGTCGCTGGAACAGGTCTGGGAAGTGGCAGGTAAGGGCTACGCGGAAGCCGTGACTGAGTTTCATATTGTCGGCGGCCTGCACCCCGAACTGAGCCTGGATTGGTTCTGCCAAATGATCGCGGGCCTGAAGGAACGCTACCCCGGCGTGCATCTGAAAGCGTTTACGATGGTCGAGGTTGCTTATCTTGCCAGGCGCGCGCGGCTCTCGATCGGCGAAACATTGGAGCGGCTAAAGGATGCGGGCGTAGATTCGTTGCCGGGAGGCGGCGCTGAGATATTTTCTGAGCGCGTTCGACGCATCATCTGCGACCACAAGATTGATGGAGAAGAATGGCTGGAAACGGCCAGGACCGCCCATCAGATCGGATTGAAAAGCAACTGCACCATGCTTTACGGTCATCTCGAAACCGCCGAAGATCTTTCAGATCACCTGGTGCGCTTGCGAACGGTACAGGATGAGACAAACGGTTTTGTAACTTTCATCCCGCTTGCCTTTCATCCGGCAAACACCGCGCTGGCCCACCTGCAGCCGACAACCGGCTTCAACGATTTGAAACAAATTGCCGTCTCGCGCCTGATGCTGGATAACATTCCGCATATCAAGGCCTATTGGATTATGATGACTCCGGCTGTTGCGCAGATTGCACAACGGTTTGGGGCGAACGACATAGACGGGACGGTAGTTGAAGAAAAGATCTATCACGATGCGGGGGCTACCACGGCCCAGCATCTGCGGCGGCAAGATCTCCTTAGGTTGATTCGCGAGGCGGGAAGGGAGCCAGTGGAGCGGAATACCAATTATCAGCCGGTATCGCGAAGCGAATCGGCGTTTACGGTTCTCGTCTAGGCTACTCAGCCTGCACTGCAGGCGAACCGCGGAAGAGCGAAAACAGCTTAGAAAAGAAACCGGTCCGCGCAGGAACTTGGGCGCGGCATCCGTCGCCTGCGAGCCCATCGCGGAGATACGCTTCTGGAATAAACGAAGCTCCCTCGGCTGCCATTTCAACCAACCACTTTCTTGCCCCTTCATCCGCGCTGCGCAAGCCGCAGACATCCAGCACTAGCTTACGGTCGCCTAGAGTTGTTTTGGCAGTATTCCAGCATCCCCCCAGGTCCGGCACTTCCAATGCAGTAAATTCACCCAAAAGCTGTAACCGGCAGCATTGGACGCCGTCATGGATGTAATACTTAAAAGAACTGGAACGTAAAGCCTTCTTCTGCTCCAAGGCTTCCGTGAACGCAAAATCTCGCGGCTTCACCTCATCGTTCCGGGTAGAAAGCTCAGCCATAACTCCTGTTGGATTCGTGTTTTGCAATCGGAGTTCCATATTTGTGTTCTGGGGAGAGAAACGTGTGCGGGCGTTGCCAGGCTCTTTTATCGGTGCTTCAGGATAACTCGTCAATGCGTATTAACCAAAACGATAGGAAAAAAATTCACCCGCATTTGTATTACGTTGTACTTGCTTTTTTGTTTACCGCATTCTCAGTTTTAGCCCAGTCTCCCGCAGCCGGGCCACCCGCCGCAACACCACAAACTCAATCTGCGCAATCGGGGCAACTTCCGCCCTCCGAACAACCTGGTGTACTCGCGCCGGGGAAAACGGCACAGGGAGAGGACAAATATATCTTCGGCGTTCTGCCGAATTACCGTACGGCGGAAATGAGTGGTATCGGCCATCCGCTCGCGCCTAAGCGAAAAATGATAATCGCTGCCAAGGATTCCTTTGCCTATCCGCTTGTGGGTATCGCGCTTATTTATTCCGGAATATATCAGTTGCAAAACACCCACCCAGAGTTTGGTCAAGGCACGGAAGGCTATGCCAAGCGGCTTGGCACTTCTTACGCGGATCAGGTGATTGGCAATTTCATGACTGAGGGTTTATTTCCCGTAATGCTGCACCAGGATCCGCGTTATTTTCGCATGTCTCACGGGCCCGTCGGAAAGCGCCTGATGTATTCGATCAGCCGTATATTTGTCACGAAAACAGATTCGGGCAGGAGCACCATTAACATTTCGGAACTAGGCGGCAATGCGGCAGCGGCGGGTATTGGCCTGTCTTACTATGCCGATAGCAGGAATCCGAAAGATTACTTCGAAAACTGGTCCGCTCAATTGGGAACGGATGCCTCGTCTCAGATATTGAAAGAGTTCTGGCCAGACGTGAAGCGCTGGTTGTACAAAAAGCGGCATGCTGCCGATACTGCGCCCCTGAGCGAGGTTCCTCCCGGCCAGCGCCACTGACGCCCCACAGCAGTGTTACGCTGTGGGCATGTTCGAGCGGACTGCGCTGCGTGCACTCTGCCTGGGACTAAGCTTGGCCTGCGCGTGGACGGCTACCGGTTCGCAGGCAAGCTCGCTGCCGCAGACTGGCGGTGCTGTCATTCCGGCCGCACCGATTACTCCAGCAGAACTGCTGCATGCGGCCGTTCGTGCCGGAAAGCTGGACGAAGTTGCTCGTCTGCTGGCTCACGGCATAGATGTCAACGCGCGCGATGGGCTAGGCAGTACGCCCCTGCTGGATGCCGCATGGGCCGGTAACAGTGAAATATGCCAGCTTCTGATTGAGCATGGGGCCGATGTGAACGCCCAGCATAGGGAAGCCGGCTCTACCGCGCTTGAATACGCTGTTTTGACCGGCAGAGTGGAGCTTGTTAAGGTGCTGTTAACGGCTGGGGCGCGCGTCGATATTCCGTACCGCGATCGCGAAACCGTGCTGCATCTTGCCGCCGAACGCGGTAATTCGCAAATCGTGGAACGCTTGCTGGCGGCTCATGCTGACGTTCGCGCGTTGGACTCCCACGACAACACTCCTTTAGACGAGGCCATTCTCCACGGCCAAGTACAGAACGTCACTTTGCTGATCGCGCACGGAGCTGATGCCAAGCGCGTACATCCGCTCGATGGCCGAGGTACCCTGCATGAGGCCGCCATGAGGGGTTACGACAGTATGGTGCAGCCGCTCATCAATGCCGGCGCCGATCCCAGCGCCCGCGATCGCTCCGGGCAAACTGCGCTTGATTTAGCCCTGGATTACAAGAATGGAAACTTCGTGGCAGCGCTGCTGAAAGTCGGGCTGCACTTAAAGGACTCTCAGGATGCGGCAAACCAGGCGATGGAGTCCGCGACCCTGCGAGGACAGACGGAAATCGCCCGCATTCTGATCGAAAGCGGCTTCGACATTAGCAAACCGACGGCCTCCGGATCCACCTATCTGCACGACGCCGCTTTGAAGGGACAGAAGAAGATGGCGGAGTTACTGATTGAACATGGCGCGCGCGTCGATTGCCTGAACCGGACGGGAGGAACGCCCCTTCATGATGCAGCTCTGGGAGGCAACCCGGACGTGATTGCCCTCCTGCTGGATCATGGGTCGGCAGTCGACGCCCGGGATAAAGAAGAGAACGCCACCCCTCTTATGCTGGCAGCGTCCTTGGGCCGTAGCAAAGCCGTGGCCTTGCTGTTGGCCCGCGGGGCAAATCCTGCGCTGCGAGACCGCTCGGGCCACACTGCTCTCGACCGCGCCCGCGAAACGGATGATGAAGCCACGCAGAACCTGCTGAAGAACGCCCTGGCGCAGTCCGCGGGCGATCTGAAGAACAGGGGATAATTGCGCACAGCCTATGCATATGCGCCTTTCTTTGACCATCGCACTGCTGTTCCCATTACGCATAGTGCCTGCGATGGCTGACACCTATGAAGTAGTCAAAACTAGCTTCAACGGGCAAACCAGCGTTTATGCGCGATATATTCAGGGCAAGAACGAACGCATTGAGCACCTGACTCAGGACGGTCCGCCCATGCCCGTGATCGTCAATCTACTCGATCGGCATATCACCTATGCGCTCGACACGCAGTCGCGCGAGTACGCGGAACGGAGATCCCAGGGGCCAGATTGGATTCTGTCGTTGGCACAATGGATGGCACGCCCTCCGCGCGTCCACGAATCCGGAAAGACGGTGGACATCTATTACGAAGCGATCGATACCGGCGAGCGGAAGGAGATGTTCGGAGGCGTCGCAAGACACTTTTTATTGCGAGAGCGTCACGTTGCCGAACCCGGCGCGTGCACGGCGACTTATGAAATCGAGAAGGACGGCTGGTACATCCCGCTCAATAAAGGGCCGCGCGCGCAGGGTGGGTACCTGCTGTACGCCGGATCAGTCGGCATGGCCAATTGCCACGACACAGTTGTGAGTCACGGCACCCCATTACCGCCTGGACTTCCTATCATCGAGACCAGCGGCGGGATGCGCCGCGAAATTCTCGCCCTGTCAAATGAACCTCTGGACAAAAGTCTCTTTGAGGTACCAAGTGGCTTCACGAAGGTAGATTTCTTGCCGGGATTTCGGCCTGTGAGCTCGTCTCAGCGCCTCGGATGGGAATGGATTGAGCTCGAGCGTGCTGTCGAATCGTGGTTTCAGTAACTGAACGAAGCCCGATCAGCCTTGGCCGTTATCGCCTGATCCAACACTTTCCTAAAGTGTCGTGCACATTGTTGCCGATAAGGGTAAGTGATTGGAAGAAAATAGCCTTGGTACGCGGAAAACGAATTAGTCAAATTTTACTCGCGGACCGCAACCTGCTCTTTAGACGCGGCTTGCGAACCTTGCTCTCAGCGGAAAGCGATTTCCGGATCGTAGAAGAAGCTTCAGACGCGGCGGAGACGCTGGCCAAAGTGCGTTTGACCGCGCCTGACGTGTTGGTCATGGATTTAGATCTGATTGACGAGGCCGGGCGGCCGGCCGCTTTTGCTCTTTGTCATGCTCAGCCGCAAATGGCAATTCTATTCCTGACGCAAACGGACGGTCCAGAGCAACTCGATGTCGCCGTGGCGGCAGGCGGACGCGGTTACATGTTGAAGGACAGCACGCCGCCGCAGCTAATTGCAGGCATACGCCAAGTCGCTTTTTCTGACGACCAGAATAATCGCGGTCTGTCCCGGATAGTCCCCGACCTGCGGGCGCTCGCCGATTCGAGCGCGAGCTATCCGCGAACAGCCGCGCTCACTCCGCGTGAACAGGAAGTTGCACGCCTGCTTGCTGAGGGACGTACGGTCAGAGAAGTTTCTTCAGAACTTGCTCTCAGCGTTAAGACTGTCGAAGCACACAAACTCAATCTCATGCGCAAGCTGGACATTCACAACCGCGCCAGCTTGGTCGAATACGCCGTCCAAAAAGGCCTTGTCCCCGCCCAGCTAGCGCGTTAGCGAATCGCACGCCTGGCAAATAGAAACTTGCTACTCTTCCAGTGGGAGAAGACTATCGCCTCTTATGGGGAAGTTCCTACTAGGAGTTCTAGTTGGCGGCATTGTAACGGTTCTTGTGTTGGTCGTGTGTGCGTTGGCCATCAGCAAGATTTTTTCGACCAGACAGCCCGCCGTTGCTGCTAATTCGGCATTGGTTCTCTCTCTCAGCGGCGATGTGCCCGAGGCTGCGCCGGTCGCGTTAGATATTCCGTTCATCCAGAGCCAGCCGGTTCCCACCGTCCGCGATATCTGGACCTCTCTCCGCGAAGCCGCAAAAGATAACCGCATCAAAGCTCTTGTAATTCAGCCCCGCGGGCTTTTGGTGGGCTGGGCAAGGCTGGAGGAATTGCGCCAGGAGATAGGCGAGTTCAAGAAATCGGGCAAGCCGGTCTACGCCTTCCTCCAGGCGCCCGGATCTCACGAGTACTATCTCGCTTCCATCGCTGACAAAATATTTCTTTCACCCGACGACATGCTCGACGTTAAAGGCTTTCACGTCGAGGAAATGTATTTCAAGGACACCCTGGAGAAGCTTGGGATCGGTGTACAGGTTGATCACATCGGCCGGTTCAAAGACGCGGGCGACATGTTCACGCGAACCAACATGACGCCGGAAACGCGCGAAGTGCTGAACCAGGTTCTGGATCAGATCTATGGCGATTTCTGCGCCACTACCGGGTCCGGCCGGCACAAATCAGCCGACGATATGAAGGCGCTACTTGACATGGGCCCGTTTCTGGCGGCGCAAGCCAAAGCCACCGGATTGGTAGATCAGTTGGGCTATGAAGATGATGTCTACACGGATCTGAAGAAGAAAACCGGGATTTCCAATATCAACAAGACCAGAATACAGGCCTATTTCCGTGCGGCCACGCGGCAGTGGCGATCATATTGCCATGCTGGTAGGCGAGGGCGATATACTTCGCGGCAATCTGAATGACTCGCCCGATAATGGCGATACGCTCTCCTCGACATCCTTCATCAAGCTGATTCGTCAGCTTCGCGGAGACCATAACGTCAAGGGCGTTCTGCTGCGCATCGACTCTCCCGGCGGCGATGCCGTCGCATCGGATGAAATCCTGCACGAATTGAAACTGCTGGCGGGCGAAAAGCCACTTGTTATTTCCATGTCGGACGTCGCCGCGTCCGGCGGCTACTTCATCTCGCTAACCGGCAACCCCGTTGTTTCTTACCCGAACACGCTAACAGGTTCCATTGGCGTTTTATATGTTCGTCCAAATATCCACGGGCTACTCGATAAGATCGGTGTGACGGAAGACGGTATCAGCCGCGGCAAGCTAGCCGATATGGACTCACTCGACCAACCACTGTCCGATGCCGCGCAACAGAAGTTGCACGAATCCATCTCGGCCACCTATCGCTCTTTCGTGACAAAAGTGGCTAGCGCGCGTAAGAAGACTTACGATCAGATCGATGCTCTCGCGCAAGGGCGCGTTTGGATGGGTGCACAGGCTCAACAAAATGGTTTGGTTGACCAACTCGGCGGTCTGGATCAGGCCGTCGCTCTACTACGGCAGAAAGCGCATCTTTCGGCCGGCGGCAGCACGAACCTTATCTTGTATCCACCCCGCAGGAGCCTCCTCGAAATGTTGGCCAGTTCGTCCACCGACTCGTACGCGGACGCAGCAGCCGAAAGCAAGTTGCGCAAGCTAGTTCCCGGCCTGCCGGGCCCGGCGATCCTGAAAGGCGGCATTATGCAATTGCTTCCTTATCGAATCACGGTTCAGTAGCACCAATCTTCAGAATGCGGCGGTTGAATGAATACCGCTGCCGTCCAGGGCCATTTGCATGCGCTCGAGCGCGCTCTTGTGGATCTGCGAAACGCGGCTCTCATTGACGCCGAGGATATTTCCGATCTCCTTCATCGTCATCTCGCTTTGATAGTAAAGTTCCACAACCTTTCGGTAGCGGGAAGGCAGCGTCGACATCGCAGAGAGTAATTTTTGGCGCAGTTCCGAGCGTGCGAATAGGTTGTCCGGATTGTGCGTGGCTGCGCAGGGCATCTCTAAACTGGGCTGTTCTTCCCTCTCCGCGCGCGCCTGGGCGGCCGCATTGCCAAGGCTTCGAAAATCCACCATCAGAGCGCGCCAGCGCCTCGCGTCCAGTCCCATCGCAGACGCAATTTCGATTTCAGTCGGCTCACGCTGCAGTTTCGTGGTCAGATCTGCTTTGATGACTTCCATCTGCTTATAGCGCTTCCGCAAATCCCGTGAAGCCCAATCCAACTGCCGCAGGCTGTCGAGAATCGCTCCTCTGATCCTGTGCTTCGCGTACGTCGAAAACGCAACTTTCTTATCCGCTTGATACTTGACCGCTGCGTCAAACAAGCCCATCATGCCGGCGTGTACCAGATCGTCTAACTCAATGTGTACAGGCAGCGATCGCTGTACGTGGGCAGCGATAGCCGATACCAACGACATGTGCTCCATAATCAATGCATCCCGCTTGGATGCCTGCTCAGTATTGCGTGAAAGTGGGCTTACTGCCTGCCTGCTGGCGGTTGCGGTCATGTGTCTTTTCTCCTGTCGAATCGCCTGAGGGGCGGTGTCGACGCGGTGAAAAAGGCACTCAGAACACCAGCGAAGATGGATTGGCAGCGCTGATCGGAGTTAGCAGCTTAGTCGTCTCGATTCAGTGGGTTATGTGAAACGTGCGTTTAAGAGGGCAACACGTCACCCGGGGGTCGCCGGTTCAAAGCGAAACGGGCGCCGCCTCGATGGCGTTTCAAAGCGGAAGCACGAACCAAATCGGAAAATTAGCGGTAGAGAAATTCAGTCACAAGTCGAAGACTAGGATTAATCCTGTCTCAAGCGGTCTTTTCGGAACCGAAGTGGTCGGGCGAAGACTGCCGGTCAGGACCCTTTCTGGGAATCTTAGGTTCCACAGGAACGCGCACGATCTCAATATGTGCGGCGATCGCAGGTTGCATGTCCGGAGGTAAGGGCGGTTCGCTCTGACGGTTGGCGAGTTGTAGTTCCAAATCGGAACTGTCGAGCAAATCCAGAATAGTCATCCCGAAGCAGCGCAGCACCCGATCGGCTAAGTCAGGCGTGAGTTTTCTCTTTCCTTTCAAGACATTATGGATCTGCGGCTGTGAGATCCGCAGCATCCGGGCGAGTCCACGTTCGCTGAAATCGCCGTTCGAAAGGCGGTTAATTACAAACCGTATGAGTCGCGCTTGGAGTGCTCCAAACGTGACGGCCTCAGGCCCGAAAATTGATTTCAATTAGAAATAGGGTACCTGAATTCGGTACTCAGCAAGTGTAAATTACCGGGAGACGACAGAAATTATTATTTCCGCTAACTCTATACTGCTTCTATCGTTTGTGGATAGAGCCTCGGAAAACTCTCGTCTTTACATTGAAAAAATTAAACAGAGTTTGTTCGTGTAAACGAAAAGTACCAGTATCTTAGTCCTATAACAACCGACGAGTTTTCCGCTCTTGCGAGCGAAAAACCTCTAAAGGGAAAACAACAACAAACAAATGGAATGGACCCGTTCAGAAACTCTTGCCCTGGCCCAACAGTCATGCACATTCTGCCACGGCCTCGGACTGCGCCCCGGCCGTGCCGGATCGTCTGCTCCCTGCAACTGCGTGTTCCGCACAATCTTCCGTGCTTGTTACGCACGATTTGTCAAGTGTGCTTCTAAGGAGAAGTACGTTAGCCGTGTTTCACTAGAAGCGAACCCCGGCCGTTTGCGAAGGTCTGTGTGGGGCCTTAAGAATGAA
Organism: Terriglobia bacterium; assembly: GCA_963846025.1. Lineage (GTDB taxonomy): Bacteria > Acidobacteriota > Terriglobia > Bryobacterales > Bryobacteraceae > Bog-105. The sequence goes on from CAWJUG010000005.1 coordinate 153,167, forward strand.
GAATACATCGCCGATTTTTGCCTGGTAAGCCGGCGACTGTTGGACGACCAGCAATACCGGCTCTTCCGGTTCCATTTCTTACTCGGAGCAGACTGGAAGCTCTGCTGCCGCCGCCTAAAGCTCGATCGGGGCGAATTCTTCCATGAGGTGTATCGAATTCAGCAGAGGCTCGGCCGCGCGTTCCGGGAACTAGAGCCCTATGCTTTGTATCCGTTGGAGGAGTACTTCAATGGAAGTACCAAGGAAAGAGCAGAACCCGTGCAGCCTTTCCCGATCCAAACAGAGAAACTACCGTCTGCCAAACCGATTCTGCAATTTCCGGTTCGGCGGGCAGCCTGACATCGGCGAGAAGTTTTCGCGACAGGGTAGGTGGGGCCAGGCTTGTCAAGCCTGGCTTTTTTATTTTGAGCAGGAAGCTAATACCCGTCATTTCCAGCCGAGCGCCGGGTTTTGAAAAAGCTTGTAAGCAGTTTCCCAGCCTGCGCCGCAAACAACCCTTCCTCCACACGTACGCGATGGTTCAGCAGATCCGAGTCTGCCAGGCCGAACTTACTGCGAACCGCGCCGAACCGCAGGTCCCGCGCGGCAAACACGAGGCGCTCCACGCGTGCCAGAACGATTGCACCCGCGCACATGGCGCACGGCTCCAATGTCACATACAAAGTCGCGCCGGGCAGCCGATAGTTGCGCATCCGGGCTGCCCCCTGACGTAAAGCCTCGATCTCAGCGTGAGATGTCGGATCGCATGTTGCAATCGGCCGGTTGCGTCCCTCGCCAACAATATCGCTTCCGGCGACAAGCACGGCTCCAACCGGGATTTCGCCTTCCGCTTCGGCCTGAAAAGCTAAATTAAGCGCGGCTTGCATGAAGCGCTCGTCGGCCGAGGTCCAGACAGTGCCTCCAACGTTAGGTATCGGCTCCTTTTCGGCCATGTACTCTTATTGAACGTCAGCCTTCGCCGGTTCGTACGTCTATTCGTCCCTGCAACTGCCGGTATTGGCCGATCTCGTGCAGACCGGCGGCCCGGCCTAGGTTAACCTAGCAGAAAAAGGATACTCAGTGTTTCGATACTTCTCGCTCGCGCTGAAAAACATATCGCGCAACAAGCGGCGTAGCACTCTCACGATTCTCAGTATGGCGGTTTCGCTCTGCCTGTTGGGCGTGCTGATTGCCATGTATCACGCTTTGTACTTCGGTCAAGAGACGCCTGGCGAGGCGATGCGACTGATCGTTCGTCATAAAGTCTCGCTCGGGCAAGCGATTCCTTACGCGTATGAGGAGAAGATCCGCAAGGTTCCCGGGGTGAAGGAAGTATCTGCCTGGAACTGGTTCGGCGGCACTTATAAGGACAACCGCGACTCGAAAAACTTTTTTGCGCGTATGGGTGTGGAACCCAAGCAGTTCTTCACCATTCGCACTCAACTGGTAATGCCCGACGATCAACGCCGCGCGTTTCTCACCGATAAGACCGCCTGTATTGTTTCACGCGATCTCGCTGAGAAGCTGAATTTCAAAGTCGGTGATCGCGTCACCTTATTAGGTGACATCTATCCGGTAACTCTGGAGTTGAAGGTAGTCGGCATCTTCGATGATCCGGAGGCGCAGCAAACACTGTTCTTTAACGCCGATTACTTGCGCGACTCTCTGCCTTTGGCGCGACGTAATCTGAATAGCACCATTGCGATTCTCGCCGATAGCCCGGAAGATGTTCCTCATATCGCGAAAACGGTGGATGATATGTTCGCCAATTCCGAGCGGCCGACAAAAACGGAATCCGAAGCGCAGTTCGCGCTTACCTTTGTCTCGTTTATCGGAAATATCAAGCTGTTTCTCATCAGCATCTGCGCCGCAGTCACGTTCACCATTCTCCTGGTTTCGGGTAACACCATGGCCATGTCCGTGCGCGAGCGGATCGGCGAAGTCGGTGTTCTGAAAACGCTGGGATTTACCACTGAAAAGATACTCGGGCTGATCGTCGGTGAGGCGGTCGCTATAGCGTTTGTAGGCGGGGTGATCGGGCTGGTGTTTGCGATGGTGCTATGCGTCGGAGTGGGAAAAGCCGCCGCTGCGGTGATCCCTCAGTTGCAGCACCTATCCATGACGCCTGTAACGGCTACTATTGCCTTGGGTATTGCGGTCGCCGTGGGACTCATCAGCTCTTTGCTGCCGGCCTGGAACGCTGCGCGAACCAACATCCTGGATTCTTTGCGATACGCCGGATAAAAGCATGGCGATTCCTCTTTCTTACAATGCGCGCAATCTGGTGGTCCGCAAGACCACCACGCTGATGACGGCTGCTGGAATAGCGATGACGGTTGCTGTGCTGTTGGCCGTATTGGGTTTGGTGGCGGGCCTGCAAGCCGCGTTCGCCGGTACGGGCGATCCGCTTCGCCTACTGGTGCTGCGGAAAGGTGGCAACGCAGAACTTACCAGTTTGCTCACGCCGCAGCAGTTTCAAATCATAAAGGTTTTTCCGGGTATAGCCACTTGGCCCGATGGGCAGCCGAAAGCCTCGCTGGAGGTGGTCTCGATTATCAACCTGCCGAACGTGGACAATCCGGAAGGCGCGAACGTTACTCTGCGCGGCCTTCCCCTTCAGGGCGTCCAAATGCGCAGATTGAAGATGATTGCCGGCCGCTGGTTCCACCCCGGACAGCGCGAGATCGTAGTGGGAAAATCCGTTGCCAAACGCTACCCGAGCGCGCAATTGGGCAAGCAGTTGAAATTCGGAAGGGGCTACTGGACCGTGGTGGGCATAATGGATGGCGGCGAAAGCGCGACGGATAGCGAAATCTTTGGAGACGGCAATCAGGTCGCCTCCGACTTTAACCGTCCCGACACCTATAGTTCCGCCCTGTTGCAATCGACGGATGAGGTTACCGCGGCCGCCTTGCGAAAATCGCTCGAAGCGGATAGACGGCTAAACGTAACGGTAATGACCGAGAAAGAATACTACGCGGCGCAAATGGTATCAGCCGGCCCCATCAGTTTTCTTGGTTATTTTGTTTGCATCATCATGGCCGTGGGAAGTTCGTTTGCCGCTATGAACACGATGTACGCAACCGTTGCCCGGCGTTCTAAAGAGATCGGCACGCTGCGCATCCTTGGCTTCACTAAAGGAAGTATTCTGCTCAGTTTCTTGCTCGAATCGCTTTTGCTCTCGCTTATTGGCGGCATACTCGCCTGCATCATTGTTTTGCCGCTGAATAACGTGACCACCGGCCTAGGAAATTTCATCACCTTCAGCGAGACGAGTTTCAATTTCCGCATTGGGCCTGAAATCATGGTTATTGGGCTGGTTTTCTCATTATTGTTGGGGGCAGTTGGAGGCTTATTACCTGCGCGGCAGGCGGCCAAAAAAGAGATCCTGACAGCGCTGCGCGAAGCGTAGCAGTTTAGAAGGAAATGGAAACAGAATTAAAAAGTCTTCGGATTGACCGCACGGCGCGCCGCGCCTCCGAGCCGAAGCCTGTCTTGAAGCTGATCGTCATTGCTGCGGTTTTGGGACTGCTGGCCGTCGGCGCAGTGTTAGCTTATACTCGGCTCACCGCAGCCGTGCCGGTCAACGTAATCACGGTCCCTTCGCCGATGACCGGCTCGAATGCTGCCGAGCAACAGGTTGTGCTGACCGCCACAGGTTACATCATCGCGGCGCACAAGATCGAAGTTGCGTCCAAGGTAAACGGACGCGTCGCTTGGATCGGCGTAGATAAAGGCGATAAGGTGAATGCCGGGCAGGTTCTGGTCCGGCTGGAAGATGACGAATATCGTGCGCAGGTGCAGCAGCAACAGGGCCAGCTAGCCAATCTGGAAGCGAAGCTTGCCGAAGACGAGCATGGTTCGCGCCCGGAAGAGGTCCAGAAAGCGCGCGCCGACGTAGATCAGGCCAAGGCTGATCTTGCAGATTCCAAAGTATCGCTCGATAGGACGCGGCAACTTGTGCAGGATGGGGTTCTTGCGAAGCAGTCGCTTGATGACGCGCAAGCTAAGTATGACGGCGATCTGGCGAAGGTTGCCAGTTTGCAGCGAACGCTCGATCTGGCAGTTCTGGGCCCTCGTAAAGAAGAGATCGACCAGGTTCGCGGACAGATCGAACAGGCCCGCGGCGCGCTAGCCTATGCGCAAACCCAGCTTGATAATACGGTTATCAAAGCGCCGGTGACCGGAACCATTTTGGATCGCAACGTGGAAAAGGGAGAATTCATCACCACCGGTTTCGTCGGCGACAAGGGCGCCAAGGGCTACATCGTTACCATGGCCGACCTGAACGATTTGCAAGTGGAGCTGGACATCAGTCAAAACGATTTTCCGAAGTTAGGGCCCCAGCAGAAAGGAATCGTCACGACCGATGCGTATCCCGATCGTAAATACCAAGGCATCATCGAACAGGTTTCACCCGAAGCCGACCGCGCTAAAGCAACCGTGCAGGTGAAGGTGCGCGTGCAAAATCCGGACGATTATCTGCGGCCGGACATGAACGCAACCGTCGTGTTTTATAACGATGTCAAGCCAACATCAACGGCGGGGGCTGCGACGAAGCGCGTTGTCGTGATTCCGCAAGCCGCGCTGCAGAACAACAATGTATTTGTGGTTTTAGATAAGCGTGCGCGTAAGAGGGCTGTGACTACCGCCGGAACGTCAGAACGCGGAGTGCTGATAGAAAGCGGACTGATTGGTGGAGAAGACCTGATTGTGAATCCGCCCGCAAACCTCAAGGACGGAGAAAAAGTAGAGCCCAGGCAGTAGCCGGGAAGGGAAAAGGATGAGCGAAACAGTTGTCAAAACAAAAAAACTGAGCAAAGAATTTGTGCGCGACGAGTTTCATGTCATCGCCCTGGATGATGTCGATATCCAAATCGAGAGGGGCGACTTCGTGGCTCTAATGGGCCCATCCGGTTCGGGTAAATCGACGCTGCTCCACCTCATCGCCGCTATGGACAAGCCCACGGATGGAGAAATTGATGTGCTCGGGGCCAATCTGCGTACGCTCAACGACAAGCAGATTGCGCATTGGCGCAATGAAAACATCGGGTTTATATTTCAGTCCTTCAACCTGCTTCCGGTGCTCACCGCTCTTGAGAACGTCGAACTGCCGCTGAAACTAACGCGGCTAAACAAGAAGGAACGGATGGAGCATGCCGAGACCGCGCTCAAGCTGGTGGGCCTGGGTGATCGCTTCGGACATCTGCCGAAACAGCTATCCGGCGGGCAGGAGCAGCGTGTCGCCATCGCTCGCGCTCTTGTTACCGACCCGGCGCTGATCCTGGCGGACGAGCCTACCGGCAACCTTGACGCTGCCGCCGCAGAAGACGTCCTCACCATGCTCTCTCGCTTGAATAGCGAATTCGGCAAGACCATCGTCATGGTGACGCACGATCCGCATGCTGCCCGTTTTGCCAAAACAGTCCGCCATCTGGAAAAAGGCCAACTGCTTCCGCTCGGCACTTTGCCTGCCGATTGGGCTTCGGCCATGGCCTTGCGCAACTAGAGTTGTTCGCTCAGTGCCGGAAATGCCGGATTCCGGTGAACACCATGGCCAAATTCAAGCCATCAGCCGCCGCAATTACCTTCTCATCGTTCACGGAACCGCCAGGCTGAATCACGGCAGTTACGCCGTGCCTTGCGGCTTCCTCCACTCCGTCCGGGAATGGGAAAAAGGCATCCGAAGCGAGTACCGTGCCTTGCAACGGCAGAATTGCTTTCATCGCTCCCACTTTTACGCTGTCCACGCGGCTCATTTGTCCGGCGCCTACGCTCACCGTCTGTCCCGGCCGGGCATAGACCACTGCGTTCGACTTCACGTGCTTGCAAACGGTCCAGCCGAAAATCAGCGCCTCTCGCTCAAGCGCAGTCGGTTCTCGCCGCGTCATCACCCGCAGCGCGCCCACGTCCAACTCGGCCGTATCGGAGGTCTGAGCAAGCAAGCCGCCCGAAATAGACTTGATCACTAACTCCGGAGATCCCGCATTCACTCTTATGATTCGCAAGTTCTTTTTTGCGGTTAAAATCGCCAGCGCGCCTTCCGAAATAGCGGGCGCCGCAATTGCTTCTACAAACAGCTTGCTCACTTCGCTTGCTGTCTCTTGGTCTAAGTCCCGATTGAACGCCAACACGCCGCCGAAAGCGGAAATAGGGTCAGCCTCAAGCGCCTTCCGATAGGCCTCTACAAGTGAATTTTGTTCCGCGCATCCGCAAGGGTTGGTGTGCTTGATGATCGCTGCCGCCGGCGCTTCAAACTCCTGAACAAGCTGCCAGGCCGCATCCAGATCCACCAGATTGTTATACGAAAGTTCTTTGCCGTGCAGTTGCTCGGCTGCGGCAACCCCGCCCTGATTGAAACTGTAAAGAGCAGCGCTTTGATGCGGATTCTCGCCGTAGCGAAGCGCCGTTTTTCGCTTCGCAGAAATGCGTAGTACCTCAGGCAGCGCGGCCGGGAGATCTTTGCCGCCGGAATCGGTCCCTCTCGCATCGATTTGGGCCAAGCGTCCCGCCACCGCTTGATCGTAAGCCGCCGTGTGCGAGAACGCCTCTTGCGCGAGTTCCCAACATGTCGCGGGGCTGACCCGTGTGTCGTTAGCAGCCATTTCGCTGAGAATCGCAGGGTATTGTTCCGGGGAAACGACGACCGCCACATCCTGAAAATTCTTAGCGGCCGCGCGAATCATCGTGGGTCCGCCGATATCGATGTTCTCAATCAGTTCCTCGCGAGTGACTCCCGGCTTGTTAGCGACTTTTTCGAACTGATATAGATTCACCACCACCATCTGAATGGCTGGAATGTCATGCTCTTTTAGCGCGCGCATGTGCTCCGCATTCGAGCGAATCGCCAGAATCCCGCCCGCTATGCGCGGATGAATTGTCTTCACGCGCCCATCGAGCATCTCTGGAAAGCCCGTCACATCGGCTACTTCGCGCACCGGAATTTTGCGCTCGCGCAACAGCTTGGCCGTCCCTCCGGTTGAGATCAGCTCCACGCCTAAGGCGTGCAGCTTATCCGCAAACTCCACAACTCCCGTCTTATCTGTCACGCTCAACAGCGCTCGCTCGATTCGAGGCATCACAGCCATTCTGGCAAACAGCGCCGCACATAGAATTTAGGTGTGCCCCACTATTGCACTTTGATTCCGGGCGATGGCATCGGCCCTGAGGTCGCGCACTCCGCGGTTCGCGCCGTCGACGCGACGGGCGTTGACATCTGCTGGAAACGCGCCGAATTGAACGAGGCGATTATTCTGGAATCGGGCAAAACACTGCCTCAGTATTTACTCGATTCACTCAACGAAACGCGGGTGGGATTGAAAGGGCCCGTGACGACGCCCGTCGCCGGCGGATTTCAGAGCGTGAACGTGGCCCTGCGCAAAGCGCTTGATCTGTTCGCAAATGTGCGTCCGGTTCGGACACTGCCGGGTATCGAGACCCGATTCCAGGATGTGCTCATCGACATGGTGATCTTCCGCGAAAATACGGAAGATTTGTATTCAGGCCTGGAGCACGAAATTGTCAAGGATGTCGTCACCAGTCTGAAAGTCATCACCCGTACGGCCTCCGAGCGCATTGCCCGCTACGCATTCAATTACGCCAGGAAGAATGGACGTAAGCGGGTGGCCGCGATTCACAAAGCGAACATTATGAAGCTCGCCGACGGTCTGTTTCTTCGCTGCTGCCGCGAAACGGCCCAGCAGTTTCCGGAAATTCAGTACAAGGAACTGATAGTCGACAACGCCTCAATGCAATTGGTGATGCGGCCCGAAACTTTCGACATTCTTCTATTGCCCAATCTATACGGCGACATTGTTTCAGATCTTGCTGCGGGCCTGGTGGGCGGCCTCGGAATCGTGCCCGGAGCCAATATGGGCGAGACCCATGCAGTTTTCGAAGCTGTGCATGGCAGCGCGCCTGATATCGCCGGTCAAGGCAAAGCGAACCCCACTGCGCTGATGCTCTCGGCAGTCATGCTGCTCATCCATCTCGGTGAACCCAACGCCGCCCAAAAGCTGCAGTCAGCGGTCGAAGCTGTCTACCGGGACGGTAAACATTTGACCGGCGACGTTGGCGGCAGCGCGTCTACGGAAGAATTCACTGACGCGGTGCTAAGAGAGTTGAAGGGCTAGGCCCAGACTATCGATCACGCTACCGATATCCGCCGTCGCACGCCACCACGTGAAATCTGCCGTTAGGCTCCGAATCCATGATGTAGCGCTCCACTTCACTGCCTCGTAACACGGCGATGCCGTCATCGGTGGCTAAATACAGCGCCTCTTGCGATCGCATGATCTGATGAATCTCAGCCCTTATATCGAAACGTCGCAAAGATTGCCTGGCGCGATCCCAACGCAGCAATCCCCCGGGTGCGTTTCCTCCCTCCCCGTAATGCACCAAGCCTAACCACACTGCATCGGGCTCCACCAGCAAAGCGGATACTGACCACGGCCATATTTCAGGCGGCGAAATGAGCTTGTAAGAACGCGAAGCCGCATCAAAATAGCCAAACCCGCCCACGCCGGTCCACCCTTCGCCGTTATAGAAGGTCTCACCAAACCACAACCGATCTCCCTCCACCTGATGCGGCCCAATCTGTTCGCCGATTTCCGCGGAAGAAGCAGGGAAAATAGACTTCGCATCGTCAGGCCGCCTGAGTTTCCACTCTTTCCTGCTGCTCTGAGGCAACGGGAACTTCCGCGTCGCGTCGCGTCTGTGCTCAACAATCATCGGATTTTCTTCGGCAGTGCCCGTGCTGTTTTTCAATAGCAACTCAAACTTTTTCGCAGACCCAAACGCGAGCTTCTGATGAGCAGGCAGAGCGGGTGTTCGACGTCCATCTCCCGGGTACGCCAACTGAATCAAAAGCTTTTTGAATATAAAACTTGCTTCGGCTTTCGAGAGCAAACGAAAGGTGTTGGCGCTCGCGTCCCAATCTGCCGCAAGCAGGTGCTGGGGATCATCCGTGACCAAATAGGGTCCGTGCCCACCCTGGACCAAGCACATAATCTGCGAACGGTGGATAGGCGTAATGCCCAACCAACTGTTTTGTTCTGATGTCAAAGACAAACTTCTGACTATCGGCGCTGTTGTGCCAGCCAAATTCGCCAGGACAGGAGATCAGTACATCTCGACCGGTCATTTGTTCAAGATGAATCCGGCAAGGCGGTCCGGGCTCAATCGCCAACGTGAATACGCGGCTGGCATTTCCCCTGTCCTGCAAGAAAATTCCAAGCCGGTCCTCACGCAACCAGGAATACCAACCGTCGTACGCCGTCAAGTCCGGATTAGGCGTGCCTAATGCAAGCACCAGGTCTAAGCGGTCACTCACCGGCTGTCGCGCCACGATCGCAAATTTCTTCAGGTCGCGATCGGCCCGCAACAGTAATGGAATAAAAGCTCGATCTGCCGCCGTCAGAGCCGCTGCCTGGACCGATGCTGCGACCGCACACAGTAGCGCAAGAAGGTGTGCAAGTCGCGTCATGGATTGCGCCTCCCAAGAGGCGCTTTTCCCTTCGAGCTTTTACAGTCCCTTCTTCCCCAGGAACACAATCAAATCCACGATTCGATTCGAATAGCCCCACTCATTGTCGTACCAGGAAACCACCTTCACCAGGTTTCCTCCCAGCACCTTCGTCAACTCGGCATCCACAATAGAACTGTTGGAATTATGCAGAAGATCGGTTGAAACCACGGGGTCTTCCGTATACGCAAGAATGCCTCGCAGCCCGTCTTCAGCCGCCTTTTTTAGCGCGCCGTTGACCTCCTGGTTCGTCGTGTCCTTCTTTAGCACTGCAACGAAATCCACCACCGAAACGTCGGGCGTCGGCACGCGCATGGCATAGCCGTCCAGCTTGCCCTTAAGTTCCGGCACTACCAGCCCAATCGCCTTCGCAGCGCCGGTCGAGGTCGGAATCATGTTCAACGCCGCAGCGCGTGCGCGCCGCAGATCCGCGTGCGGGAAGTCGAGCACGTTCTGATCGTTCGTGTAGCTGTGGATCGTCGTCATCGAGCCCTTTTCGATGCCGAATGTATCGTTCAGCACTTTCACCACAGGCGCTAAACAATTTGTCGTGCACGACGCATTCGAAATAATGTTGTGCTTCGCCGGATCATACATGTCGTCGTTGACGCCGAGTACGATTGTCACGTCCTCATTCTTGGCCGGCGCCGAAATAATCACCTTTTTCACCGACCCGCGCAAATGCTTGCTGGCATCTGTCGCGTCGGTGAAGCGCCCGGTTGATTCCACTACAACTTGCACGCCCAAGCCGGGCCAGTCGATCTCGGCCGGATTCTTAATCGCGAAGATTTTGATTTTTTTATCGCCGATGCGGATACTGTCGCCCTCGGCCTTGATGTCCTCCTGCAACTGACCAAGAATCGAATCGTACTTGAACAGATGCGCCAGCGTCTTCGTGTCGGTCAGGTCATTCGCGGCGACGAATTCAACTTCAGGGTTGTGCAAACCGGCGCGGACGACATTCCGCCCGATACGGCCGAAGCCGTTGATCCCTACTTTAATTGGCATACTCCCCTATTTTACGGGCCACCAAAAGCCCGATCTGATTTGGGTGCTGAAGGGCTGTCGAAAAAATGCTCTAACGAGGCGGCGGTAGCGGCGGCATGGTGGAGCCGCCCACGTTCGCGTACGAGTCCGATACCTTCACCACTTTGCCCTCATCGAAGCGGACGAAGATGATCTTCCCCGGCGGATCGCCGTAGATCCAGTCTTCAATTTCATCGCCTTCGCTGTTGGTTTCGCGGCTCTTGTTGCGCGGCTTTCCAAGGGCCAGCAGCACCTGGTCTTTATTCATGCCGGCAATTGCCCGTTCTTCCTTGATTGCCTTCTTCACCGGTTCGGGAAGAGTATCGACGTACTGTTGGGCAGCGGAATGCTTTTCAAAATCGAAAATCGGCGAGAGCATTTGCCGGATATCCGATGCCTTCAGTGAGGGAACGCTGCTCGAAAATACAATTGCGAGGTGTGACCCATTCGCGGCTTGCGCGCTCTGATTTGTTCCAACCGGCGACGTTGTCCCGCCCATCCCGACTTGCACGTGGTCGTACCAATGGCCGCTCTTGGTTCCGCCGTTCAGCTCCAGAACGATTCTCTTGTCCTCGATCTCAACCCGCGTAATCTGTACTTCATCGCCAAGCCGGGCAGCCGGCCCGCCGTCTTGCAGCGCCTTCTCCCAGGCGCTCTTGTCATAGCTGCCGTCACTTTTGACAATCAAGGGCTTCTTGGCGCGCGGCAGGATTACCTTCATAGTTGCGAACTCGGCATCCAGCCCGCGCTCGATCTCCATGCGCTCATCGAAGCTCAACTTGTCTGCCCGCAGTCGGGGTACAGCCGCGAGCAAAAGCGCAACTCCCGCAATCGCCGTTAAAAGCTGTCGTTGAGGACGTGCGCGATGCGCGCTGTTTGCACTTTTACCGGAGCCTGGGCAACCGCAAAGAAGAGCGCGATCGCAAAAATCGTGGTCAGCAGGCCGCCTTCCGGCCCGTAGTTTCCACCGCTCCAGAGCGGAGTCAGGTCCCATCGGTAGGAATACCTCGTTACATCGATTGTAAGCCCGCTCAGATTCACTCCGAAAAGCGGTAGAACCGCATTCCAGCCGTAATGCAGCCCGATCGGAAGCCACAGATCATGGCTCCGCAAAAAGGCATAGCCAATCAGAATGCCCCACAATATCGTGTTCAGAACACCGAGCGCGGTCGCGTTCGGGTTGTGTGCGTGCGCGAGCCCGAATATCACGCCCACCGGCAGCACGGTCGCGAAAGGCCCAATTTTTTCGATCAGAAGCTGAAAGGCATAACCGCGAAAAATCATCTCTTCGCCGGTCGCCGCAATCAGCAGCGCAAACAGATAGAGAGCCAGCGTCGGCCAGGTGAAGTCTGACTGGGGCCGGCTCACCAGATGCCCGGTTCCGGCCAACAACGGCGCCAATAGCATCAGTGCTGCGGAACCTCCGCCGAGCAGCACGCCCAAAATAAAGTTCACAGCCGATGATCGGCCGCCGTGGAGCCCGATATCTGCTAACGGCCTTCGGTCGAAAATTCGCATCGTCAGCAAATTAGCCAGCAAGCCTGTCGCGCATAACCCGATGGTTCCGGCCACCAGCACACCAAAAACGGCAACCAGCAGGCCGCTCAGAAATGCCAGTCCGATGATTACAATCGCAACGAAGAAAGCGACACGAATAATGATGCCGATGCGGGTATCGGGCGAAGAAGGCGGAATGACGCCTGCTGGTTGTAAGCCCATTGTGCGAGATATATGGCTTCAGCGAAGCCGCTCTCGAAGTACTAATCTTAATCCCGCATCGGGCAGCCTGGCCCCAGCTTGATTAACGCTTGCCGCGAGAGTCGTACTGGAAGCACTGCTCAAGCGGCACGCCAAGCGCGATTGCCACTTTGAAGGCAGTCTCGAGGGAAGGCGAATACTTGTCCTGTTCGATGGCTATGACGGTCTGCCTTGTGACGCCGACCTGATCGGCGAGATCCTGCTGCGTCATTTCGCGTCTGGCCCGTAGTTCTCGAATCTGATTGCGTATGGCGGGCATCAGAGCGCCTTCCGGTAAGCCACAATCTGGCTGGCGGTTTTCGTGATATCCGCGATAATCAACATTCCGAAGAAGACGTTCAGGAAATGAAGGCCCATCATCCGGCTGTCCAATCGAAGATGACCCATGGTCGCGTGAAACCACAAGATGGCCAGCCCGATCACCATGAGCGATGCCAGTACTAGATAACCGGCACGATACCCTCGTAGCTCGATCAACCGGTCGCGCTCATCTGTTACCCGGTTCCGCGTCAGTGCGGCAATAATCGACTGCAGGATGATTTGCAGCACAATGATGGCGATAATCATGCCTGCCACCTTGTTGACGGAGTTTTGCTGGTGCAGGAAGAAGTAAGGTCCGTACACAACCAGCTCCGCCGCAAGCGAGGCGTAAAGACTCTTCTCCCGATACGAAAGGTTTGTCAGCATCCCAGATCGCTCCCTTGTCAAAAATATTTGACATTCGTAACATAGCGCCTTTCGCTAAGGCGTGTCAAATATTCTTTACATTGTTTTGATGTCGGTTGCTGCTCTGGCCCAGAAAGTGGCGATGCGAGACGCCACCGGCGGGTTGAAAGCCTGCACGCAATACGGGAGGCTTAGTTTGGGACTTCCGATCAGGCGGATGCAGGTTCTGAAATGGTATTTTCCTCCTGTGGACGAAGCGCAGCGGCTACGCGGAGTGGTGCTGGAATCGCTTGACCAGGAGCAGGACGCAAAGAGCCTTGCCCGCGACGCCTATCGAAGCCGGACGCAGTTTTATCGACTGTTCCGGGCGATGATCGAGGAGACGCCGGTGGCCATGCGCCGGAGGCTGTTGCTGGAAAGAGCTGCGTGGCAGTTGTCCCGTACACAATGGTCGGTGACGGACATCGGCCTCAACGCAGACTACGGATCGCTTGAAGCGTTCACCAGGGCCTTCCGAAAGGCCTTTCGCATCTCCCCCAGCCTGTATCGCCGAATGGGTGTGACACATACTCACCTGCGTGCGGCGAACGGAATTCATCATTGTTCCGGTAAGGACGACACCAAAGGAGGGTGTCAATCTATGGACCTTTTCGATATATTCTCCGGCCAGGAGTCCTGGCATACCCGCCGTCTTCTCCATCTGGCGGGGACGCTTACAGATGAACAGCTTGACTGTCCTTTGAAAAACCAGGTGAAAATCTTTCCCTGGGATGGCCCCGATCAGACTCTGCGCCAAATTCTGGACCGGATGGTCCAGACCAAGGAAGTCTGGGCCGCGGCCCTTACTGGCGCTAGCATGCCCGTGATGGACAATGCCGTCCCATCGGATCGAACTCCTTCCTCCATGCTGGCGCGCATGGAGGCAGCGGATGCAGCGTTTCACAGTGTACTCACAGATGTCCACAATCGAAGCGCCTGGGAGGACACGTTTGTCGATGCCCTCTGCGAGCCGCCAGAAACCTTTACTTTTGGTGGTACGTTCGCACATGTGATTACCTTCAATTTCTACCGGCGCATGCTCGCCATAGATGCGCTGGGACGCATGGGAGTGACGGTCGAAGGCTTTGGCTGTCCCGAGGAGTACCTGGCGAGCCTGGCGAACACATAAGGACCTGGTGAAGGTCGGGACACTGTAGCGGGGTCCCGCATTGATCCAATCGATCGATGGGCCGGCCGGCGGCTTCGTTCTTAACGCCCTAACTGCAACTTCTGCTCGCGCTGCCTTGAAGGTCGCTCAAGTTTATTCATGGCGCAAGGCACGCATTGGATCGATATTAGCCGCACGGCGTGCGGGCAGGAATCCGGCAAGCAGGGCGATTCCCACGATCAGCAAAACCGAACTCGAGAGCGCCACGGCATCGAGCGGCCTTACGCCGAATAAAAAGCTTTCCAGCCAGTGGATCGAGCCGAACGCCAATGGGAGTCCCATCAGCAAGCCGGCGACAAGGACGAAAACCAGGTCACGTAACACAAGCGAGATGACGTGCGATTTGTGGGCGCCGATTGCCATACGTGTCCCAATCTCGGCTGTGCGGCCCGCCACCGAGTAAGCGAGCGTGCCGTAGATGCCTATAGAGGCAAGCAGCAATGCAAGTAAGCCGAACATGCTGCAGAGACCGGCGATCAGCTTCTCCTGTGCAAGCAGGTTTTCGATCTGGTCGTCGAGCGTGTGCTGCTCGAGTATCGGCAGCCGGTTATTGATTTGCTTCAGTGCGTCACGTACTTCGCCCGCGATGTTCTTCGGGTCCGCGGCCGTGCGCAGCAGGAGTTCAAAGCTGGGCATCGGTTTTTGGGACATCGGATAAAAAACCATCGGCTTCGGCTCCTCGCGTAAATCGAAAAACTTGGAATCGGCGACAACGCCGACGATTTCCGATCCGGGCGCTTTAAATGGATCGCCCTGTTCCATGTGCTGGCCCAGCGGATTTGTTCCAGGAAAGTAGCGCTTGGCGAATGTCTGGTTAACCACTGCCACTGGTTTGGATGCCGCCGTATCGCGTGTTTCGACGCTGCGCCCGAGCAACAGCGGGATTTTCAAGGTTTCAAAAAACTGCGGTCCAACTGGCAGGTCCCAAACCCGCATCTCTTTGCCGGTGGATGGATGATAACCCTGAATCGAGAAGTTGCCCGCAGAGCTATAACCGCTGACCGGAGAAAAGCGCGCAACTGCGGCAGATTGCATCCCGGGGAGCTGATTGATGCGGTCGTAGATGTCGCGGTAGAGGGCCGGGTACTGGGATGGCTCATAACCGGCCAGATGCGCATCCGTGCGAATTAATAAGATGTGGCTGCGGGTGAAGCCGAGGTCTTGCTCTTCCAAAGCTACAAGGCTGCGCGTGAGCAGACCGGCGCCAATCAGCAGGCAGAGCGAGAGTGAGATCTGGATCGTGATGAGCGCTTGCGTACTGCTGAACTTGCGTGCGCGCCAGGTGACCGGCGCTGCGTTGCGCGGACGCGCATTCATCCGGCTAAACTTCCACCCGGGAATGATGCCAAATAGGAAGCCGGTCGCAATGGAAAGCAAAAGCGTGAAGGCGAGTACTAGGGCGTCGGGTTGAACTTTCACTAGCGGGTCGAAATGCAATATCAGAACGAGGGCTTTGACGGACCACCAGGCGAAAAACATCCCTGCCATCCCACCTGCCAGCGAGAGGAGGATGCTTTCGGTAAGGACCTGCCGGAACAGGCGCGCGGGGGCGGCACCCAGAGCCAAACGGCATAGGAATTCCTGACGCCGGGCGGAAGCTCGTGCCAGCAACAACGCGGCGAGATTCGCGCAGGCGATCAGCAGAACCAGCCCCACGATCGCCATGAGCACCCGCAGCGGTTTCGCGTAGCGATAACGCAGACCGGAAATGCCGCTGCCGCCCGCCTTCAACACGATTCGCACTCGTTCGATTTTGTGGCGAGTGTCAGCCGTGGGATGTGCGCCGGCTTGCGCCAGATAAAACGAATGAAGCTGTGCGCTCACGGCAGTTTCAGCGCCTTTGAGCGTGATGCCTGGTTTCAGGCGGCCCATGCAGTTGAGCCAATAAAAATCCATGGCGTCGAGCAACGACGGTTGGCGCGTCACGATTTGCGGTTGAAACGAGAGCGGAACCCAGAAATCGGGAGACTTTCGAATCCGTTCCCCGAAGAACGAAGCGTCGGCCACGCCGGCAACCGTGAAAGCGGTCCCGTTGAACAACACGGTTTTACCCAGAACGCCGGGGTCCAGATTAAAACGGCTCTTCCAGAGGCCGTACGTCATAACCGCCATAGGCACAGAGTTGGGTTTATCGTCAGAGTCACGTAAGAGACGCCCCGCGGCCGCTTGTACACCCAGCACATCGAAGTAGTTGCCGGAGACCAGATGGACCGATGCGTAACCGGTACGTGTGTCGGGCTCGCCGGCGACGTGCATGATGACGTTGTCCTCGCCTTCCCGAAAGGCGCAGAGATCCTGAAAAGAATCGTTGTGAGCACGCAGATGTTGATAGAACGGATAGGAGACTGCGTCCCCGATAAGATCGCCATTGGTGGTTCCCTCTGAGATCCCGTCGTTTAACAGCACCAAACTCGCCGGATCGCGCACGGGCAGAAGCTGCAGCATGACCGCGTTGATCAAAGTGAAAATTGCGGTGTTCGCGCCAATGCCAAGTCCTAGTGAGAGCACGGCTACGCCCAGCAATACGGGGGATTTCAGTAGTTGCCGAAATCCATAGCGGATATCTTGCAAGCAGGTCTCAAGCCAAATGATGGTGCTGGCGTCGCGCATGCCGTCTGCGATCAGCGTGGCATTGCCGAAGGAGCCGCTCGATTGCGCGCGGTGGAACTCGATCTCCTCCCGTATCTCGGCTTCAAGACGGTTGCGGCGAAAGATATTGAGAAACCGGCGAATCATTGTGGAGCCTTACTCCTCGAATGCAAGAAAGTTTTCGATCAAGGCCTTGTGTGCGCGCCACTCATCTTCGATTTCCCGCAGACGTTTACGGCCGGCGCGCGTGAGTTCGTAATAACGCGCCCGGCGATTGTTGTCCGACGCCTTCCATTCGGCTTTGATCAGGCCTTCCGATTCCAGCCGGCGCAGAGCGGGGTAGAGGGAGCCTTCTTCCACTCGGAGCTGGTTCTGAGATGCATTCAGAATGGCGCAGGTTATTCCGTATCCATGAGCGATACCTCGTGCAAGCGTTTTCATAATGAGCAGGTCGAGGGTGCCCTGGAGTTTTTCACGCCGCATGCAGATATGATACTCCTAGACGTCTGGGTGAGAAAAAGCGCGAATAGTAGCTAACAGCAGTCCAGCGAATCCGGCAGGGATGATGGGGTATGGCGAATTCCAAAGTTGACGTCAGGCAAGCGACCGTGGAGGATTTGGATCTTCTTGTCCCTCTATTTGACGCCTACCGGCAGTTCTATCGCCAGCCAAGCGAGCCTGAACGCGCCAGGCAATTTCTGCGGCAGCGTTTTGAACACAATCAGTCGGTCATCTTCATAGCCCTCGACGGTGAGACCGCCGTCGGGTTCACGCAACTCTACCCGAGCTTCTCATCTGGTGCTATGGCCCGAATCTTCGTTCTGAATGACCTGTTCGTAGCTCCTGAGGCAAGAGGGCGTGGAGCGGGGTCTGCGCTGCTCCGCAAGGCCGCTGAGTATGGACGCGATGTTCGCGCGTTGCGGCTTACGCTTTCAACGGAAATTACCAATAAGACTGCACAGAGTGTCTATGAGGCGCTGGGTTGGAAGCGAGATACGACCTTTTGCGGATATGAGTTGAGCCTGGCTGAGGCGTAGAAAATAGCTGTTTTGCAAGCCGGATTTGACAGACCTCACGTATCTGTGAATCCGGCTTCCTACAAACTGTCCAGCGAATCTCTTTGCCAGAACGACTTACGGCCAGGGGCTTCACATGCACCGGTCAGTCGCGATTCGGCCGTCACTTGGCGGAAATAAAGGTGATTACGGTTATGCGGCCCTCAGCCGTCAACTTCGAAAATTGTTCCGAGCGCTGTGTGCCGGTAGCTGGTTCTATTAGGCTCACATACGTTCCTCGTGCGCTGCCGTCTCCTGCTAGACCAAAGACGATCTCATTCACGAAGGGAACTGACGTCGTGGGCCTGCCAGACCTTGTCAGCCACAACGGACCTCTCGATTCCAGAGCGTGAATGAAATCGTTAGGGGTGGCGTGATCAATGGAACCAGTTCTCAACCTTAGCTTCTCTCGGAACTCATCCAGTTCTCGTTGATTTAGCGAAAGACCCGCTGCAAGAAGCCTCTCGTACTTTGAACCCGCCAGCCCGACAACCTCCGATTGAGAGCGCACTCGATCACTCCTCCATGAAATCAGCATCGACGCTAAGGCAGCCCAATCACTGTCCCGTTGTTGCCGAATGACCGGAAGTTTACCTGAATTACTAAAATATAAGAGCTGAAAGATCGAATCGTACAGCAATACCGTCGATCTCGC
This sequence comes from Terriglobia bacterium, assembly GCA_963846025.1. Lineage (GTDB taxonomy): Bacteria > Acidobacteriota > Terriglobia > Bryobacterales > Bryobacteraceae > Bog-105. Next base: position 171,625 of record CAWJUG010000005.1, read on the forward strand.
CGTTCCCGATTCGGCGCGAAAGGACCGAGTAGTGCCGGTAGCAGACGCGCAGCTGAGTCTGTCGGCAAATCCGCACTCGCCTCGTTTAAGTAATTCATGATCCACCGCAATGGCATAGCCATAAGACCATCCAGCAAGACTGCCCGTGCTTGGCGGTCCAGGCGCTTGCAGAAATCGAACACGCACCGCGTTTGTGCCGGGTCTAAGCGCAGGGGTCAAGTTGAACGGATGTCCAGAATTTGCATTAAACATCCCACTTCGGTCTGAGTTGATAAATACTTCAGCGATCTCTCGCCGGCTGAGGTTGAAAACCCTAATAGTGCATTGAGGCGGGGTGGCGATCTGCGCGCAACGGACGTGAACAGCAGCAGTATGGAACTCGAGAAGTAGCAGAAAAGGAGCAATTCGTGCTGAGGGCGCCCGTCTACAACGAACGACCTCCTCGTGCATCTGTAACGCAACTCGTCAGCACATTATCTATCGAATGACCATCTTTGCAGAATATGTCTTCTGACAGCACAGCGTTGCGCGAACGTAGCCAAGCATACCGCTGTTTCGTTTGTTGGCCATGCTCTTCTCATCTTCTAAAGCCCTCATCGCCTATGAAAATGATGTAGACCGTACGCACCTGGAAAATCGTCGACTTTCCTTCACGTGCTCTCCACCTCGCGGCGGAGGCGACAATCTGCCCGGCCCATTCACAAAAATCGCTTCGACCATATCCGGCCCATTCCCAACGATTTAACCCCGCTCGCTGCGTGTTCCCGTACGCCTTGATGCCATTTCATTATCGGAGAGTTTACGGCTGGGATGGACTTCGAAGCCTTCCAGTCGAATCCGATGGCAGTGGCAGCAGTTGAACGAAAACTCCTGATCATCGCCGAAGCCGGTATTCGCCTCCGGCAAGATGCGCCGACACTATGCCCTGATCAGCCCTGGCGGAACATTCGCGGGATGGGAAATGGCTGCGACATGAATACGACCGAGTTGACCGAGCCTAGTCTCCGGAGGGCAAAGATCGCCATCCTTGAAGGCTTCTATTCAAAAGCATCGCGCGGTCCACAGCTTAGACATCGAGAGCAAAAAGCTTCTCGGACTGATCGCAATAGTTCGCGCGATAGGAACCGTTCGACGCTAAAAGTGGATTTTCCCGACCGGCTCATCTGTTCGAAGGAACAGCCGGTTCACACTCGAAGTCTGGAACTGGTCATGGAAAATGGCCGTATCGCTCTGGATGTCGCGCCGAGCTGCGCAACCTCCAGGCACCCAAGATGCCTTTGGCCGCCATCACGTTTGAATGTGAGAAGCCGATGCTCGCGCAAGACGTCAAGAATGCCGAAATCGGACTGGTTGTGCGCCCGGAGCTCGAACGCTACACGCGCTACCAGGCGCACCATGACCGGGCGTTTCAGCGCTACTCTAACGAACTCTCAAAGCATAGAAAAGAAAGGCTCAAAGCGCAGGCTGGCTTTGAATCGCAGCAACGGGCGGAAAAGCAGGAAAAACGTCGCGATGCGAAGGAAAATCGCGACATCGAACAGCACAAATACGCCGTAGCGCATGCCGAAAAGCGTCTTCAGCTCATCGAAACGAAGCGGAAGGTTGCGGAAAGCAAGCTGGATGTCCAGCCGCCGCCTGAAAATCGACAAATCGCCGCCTGAAATCACCTCAACATCGGTCGCAAGAAAGCAACTCGCGCTCGCAGTGTCGTTGAACTCCCCGGTCGGCCATCAGCCAGCTAGAAGAAAATTTTGGCTGCCAGTTGCAGAATACGCGGATCGCCCGTGGCGCTTCCCGGTGCCGGAGTCAGGAAGGTGCTCAGCGGGACAAAAGTAGTTCCGGTGAAGTTGTATTGGGTCGTGCGCAGTGAGATGAAGTTTACCCGGTTTGTTGCGTTGAACGCTTCGCCGATGAGCTGGAGCCGCACTCGTTCCGATCCTAGCGGGAAGAATCGCGACAGCCGCACGTCGTCGGTCAAGAAATTTGGACCGCGAAGTGCGTTGCGGCCTTGGAATGGCGTGCGGTCATCTCGCAAGTTGCCGTCATTATTGATGTCGGAGACCTGGCCGATGGTCGAAGTATACGTGCGTCCACTCTGCAGGTTTGCAATTGTCGAAATCTCCCAACCATTGATGACGGCCCGCAGCACGGGATTCGCACTCTTCGGTATGAAATTGAAATCGAACACGCCCGAGAAGACGAACCGATGCCGGATGTCGGCATTCGCGTCGCCGCGATCCAGATTGGGCTGGAGATTATTCTGCACAATCTTCGTGTCATCCGTGCCGAATACGACGGCAGTGGCATCGGGGTCGTCGTCTATGGCGTGAGACCAGGTGTAAGAAGCCTGCACCAGAAAGTTCTGCGAGAAGCGCTTACTGAATTGCACAAACGCACCGTTATAGCTGGAGTCGGCGCCACTATCGGCCAGCCAGATGCGCCCGTAGTTCGGATTGGGTCGCGCCGTGGGGTGCTGATAAAACACGAACGAACCTCCGCCTTGGATCGGGTCGGTGACCGGCAAGGCGGGATAAAGATTGATGTCCCGTGTTCTTGGCAGATGCAGTGCGTGGAGTCCGAGATAGCCGAGCGTAATGGAATAGTTATTCCCTAGCTGCCGCTGGAGGTTGAAGTTCCATTGCTGCGTACGCGGATTTGAAAAATTGTTCGAAAAGACAAACAGGCTTGGCGTCCGGTTCGTTGTGGGAATGCCGGGCAACAAGTTTGGATACCTGACTGGAATTGCAGATCCATTGAATGTGAACGACTGAACCTGGATACCGTTCTGCGTAAAAGCAGTCCCGGTGAAGATAGAGGGAGTAACTGCGTAGAAGATTCCGTAGCCGGCGCGGATTACTGTTTTGCCATTCTCGGCCGGTGAATAAGCGAGCGCAAAGCGCGGGCCGAAATCGTGTGGATCGATGTGGATGCGATTCGTTTTGATATTCATCGCCGCCAGGCTCGGGTCGGGGTTGAGAACGGGAGGCTGCGCGTAGTTGAAGTAGTCGTAGCGCAGACCGTAGTTGATCGTGAGCTTGCGCGAAACGCGCCAGCTATCTTGCGCGAATCCTGCGTACTCGTTCACATTCGGGTAAACCGTAGCGCCCGTAGTGCCAGGGCCGGCGAAGGCCTGGGTGAAACTCGACGGCTGGTTCAGAGCGTAAGCGTCGTAACTCGTGAAGGTGAACGATCCGCCGAAGTTGCCGGGGAAGAAATTAGCGATTTGCTGGAAGATGAAATCGGCGCCGAAGCGGAATGTGTGCGCCCCTGCAACCCACGACATGATGGCGGTGGGTTGGAACGTATCGATATTTGCCGAGCGGGGGCTGAAGCTGTTGCGTCCAAACGAAATTACGGTTGTGCCGCTTTGCTGGATGATGGTTTCAGGGGTATTCGAGTTCGCGAATCCCGGTTCGTAGTCTCGCGTGTAGAAAAACCGGCCTTCTAAAACTTTGTTAGGCCCAATTGATGCCGTATAGATTGCACCGGCATTATCCGTGGTCACGTTGCTGTTGCCGGTGTGCCCGACGGCGCTTGTCGCTCCCGCGTTCTCATAGTTCAATCCCGTGAACCGGTTGGCGTTATAGCGGAACATGATGTGTTGGTTGTCTGTAAGGTTCCAGTCAACCTTCCCCAGGTAAACGTTGTTGTTCAAACTGTTCGCGTATGACACGAAGTACTGTTGCAGAGATGGAAGCACGGAAAGCCCCAGCGTATCGGTGGCTGCCGGCAGCACGCCCGCGGCGACCGTGTTGGGAGTCGTATTGCGCTGGCCGTCGTAATCGAAAAAGAAGAAGGCTTTGTTTCGAATGATTGGGCCGCCGATGTTGCCGCCGAATTGGTTGTAGTGATACGCGCGCTTGGGGCGTCCTAGCGCATTGTTGTCCCAGCTATTGGCGTTTAGCGCTTTATCGCGGAAGAACTCGAATACGTCACCGTGTATAGAGTTTGTGCCGGATTTTGTGATTGTATTGATTACTCCGCCGCCCGCGCGGCCAATTTCCGGCGCATACCCATTTGTGTTGACCTGAAACTCCTGCACAGCGTCTTCACTAAACGAATAGGGATTGCGCCCGGTTCCCGTTCGTCCCGTCGCTTGACCGTAGAACGTGTTGTTCGCGTCCGACCCGTCGATTAGGAGACTGTTAGACGTGCCGCGCTGGCCGCCAAACGAGATATCGCCCGTGCGAGTCGGATCGCGCACAACGCCTGGGCTAAGTAGCGTGAAATCGAGAAAGTTGCGGCCGTTGATCGGCAACTCTTGTATCTGCCGGTTGGAAATGGCCGTGCTCGTCTCGGTGCGGCTAGTCTCCACAATGGAAGCCTCGGCTGAAACATCCACCCGCTGAGAAGCTGTCCCGATTTCGAGTTGGATGTTGAGAGTCGAGACTGTTCCGACCGTTAATCGGATATTGCTCCGGACGGCAGACTTAAAGCCCGCTTGCTCGACAGTAAGTTCGTACACACCTACGGGTAACTCTGTAAGGCTGTACAATCCTGCAGCAGTAGTTGCAGTCTGACGGATGAAGCCAGTATCCGCATCTCGCACCGTTACCTTTGCGCCGCTGACGGTTGCTCCGCTCGGATCGGTAACTGTTCCGTTCAGTGACGTCGTACCGACTGTTGATTGACTAAACGCCAACACACCGAAAAAAAGTGGCAGGAATAAAGATTGCGCAATTCGATTGACCCAAGGCATACCGACCAGAATAGAGGATTGCCACTAGGATGTCGAAGGAATTCAGAATACTTTGGAGAGCGCGTTTAAAGAGGTGACGAGTTGCACCTCCACTGCAAGCCGTGACTCGCCCGGCCAGTAGTCAGAATCCAGCCGCCACGCATCGCGGTTGGAGTATTGAAGCCCTATTTTCAGAAGCTGCAAACGGTTCAACCGATAGCCCAAAACTCCCTCTCCACTGGGCTGGCGCGAATCGAACTGTGGCGTGGCGTAGCCTGTAGAATCTGCTGCGGCGTTCGGGTGCAGGATAGAAGCGCGCAGGGCAAGGTAGACCCTTGGTGTCAGGATTCGCTTCACTTGTACATAACCGGCCTGCTGCGACGGAGAAACGGCAAATCCCGGGAGAGCAAAATGAAATCGCTGCCATTCTCCCTGGACCGCCCAGAAGCCATGCGACCATTCGGCGTCGACACCGAGGCCAGACGCGGGGAAATCTCTTGCGCTTTGTGTGGGGGCAAGCAACTGCGTTGCCGCTGATTCCAGATATGGACCGCGAAAGACGGAGAAGCCGGCGTGCACGCCGCCCGCAAAGCTGTACCCGGCTCCTTCAGTCGATTGAATTGCTTGGCTTGAGGAGGTAAGCGACTGCGGATTAGAGGGCGAGCTGTTCGTTATCTGCAGGCGGGCGTCGATACGCTTCCAGGTAATTTGCGTCTCAACGCCTGGAATGCCGTACAACGTGACCGGAACAAGACCGTAACGGCTCCTGGTTGAACCGCCGCAATGGTAATTGACGTCTGTCCCGTAACTCTGCCAAATCAGATCGTCAAGGCTGCAGGCAAGCTGATCCGGGCGAATGGGAGCGTTGACGGCATAGCTTTGAGGCGGATCGATCAACGCTGTTTTTGCATCGTCATAGTTGATGGGATAAATGCCGAACGCCGAGGCCAGACGACCGCCCTTGATCAAGACTGAGCCCCATGTATAGCTTTGTTTGTAACCCAGGTAGCCCTGCGTCAATGTTGCAGTAATTGGCTGATCGTCATCCCAGCCGGTCTGATAATCAGCGTAAGAGGAAGATCGGGCGTCAACAACTGCGTACGCAAACCAATGAGAACCGAGCCGCAGACTAGGAGCGATAACGGCCCGGAATCCACCGGAAAGACCGGCCGCCGTAACGCCATCGTCTGTGTTGCGCGCATAACGGCCGCCTGCGCTCACCGTCACGGGGACGGATAACCCGGCGCTCGCTTCCTGAACCCAGGCGCAACCAGGCAAGCCCAGCAAGAGAGCGATTAGCGTTGGCGCTATCTTCATCGTGAGACCTCCATAGCGGTGGATTCTAGTGTTTGACCGGCGAGATCAGGCAGCAGGAGCGGCAGGGCAAACCAGAACTTGGTTCCGACAGCCTCGATACTTTCGACATGAATGCTTCCGCCCATTAGCTCGACAGTCTGTCTCGCGATGCAGAGCCCGATTCCCGTGCCCCCGTGCCGGCGCGTCAGGGAACCATCTGCCTGCGTGAACGGCTGAAAGATGAGATCCAGCTTGTCGGGTGCGATTCCGGCGCCGGTGTCCTCGATACTGAAAACCAGCCGCCGTCCGTCGGCCGCATCGTTCAGGTAATCGAGACTAAGGCGAATGAGGCCTCGTTCCGTGAACTTCACGGCGTTATCGCACAGTTGAAGCAGCACCTGGCGAATGCGATCACCATCCGCTCTGATGATTTGAGGTAAGGCCGCCGAGTAATGCCCGTTTACCGAAAGCGATTTGTGTTCGGCGCGAGTACGGGTCAGCGTTACGATTTCATCAAATAGGCGACGCAAGTCGACATTCGCAACATTGAGGTGTGCACGGCGCTGTTCCAGTTCGGAAAAATCGAGGACGTTACTGATTAGATGGACGAACGATTGAGCTGAATCGCGAATGGTGGCGGTGTAGTCGCGTTGCTCGTCAGTAAGAGACGTAAGCAGCAAGACTTCGCTCATGCCCAATACCCCGTTCATCGGCGTGCGCAGTTCGTGGCTGACATTTGTCAGGAATTCCGTCTTTAATTGGTTCGAGACTTCGGCGGCTTCCTTCGCAACGAGTAGCTCCTGGCGGGAACGGCGCTCAGCGGACGACAGACGATTAAAGGCGTTCACCACCAGATGGACTTCACGGGCTCCGTTACGAGCGTCGAGGGCGTTCGGGAAAGAGCCAGACGAGGCGCTTTCTTCCAGTTGGGCGGCGAGCGTGCAAAGCGGCCGCGACACGGAGCGAGAAGTCAGCAGCGTGCACACCAGCGCTAACGCGATTCCGATAACGCTTAGTTCCGTTAAGACGGGCAGAAATGCGCGACTGAACGCAGCTAACGGCTCCTCTAGCGATCGAAGCCCGAGAAGCAGATAGCCGTCTCCTAACTGCGCTGCCGTCAGGCTGGAAACTATAAAGGATTTTCCATTCAGCTTGACTTCACATCCGGCTTGAGGATTGTGGCATTGGCTGCTTAGCTGGTCCTGTAGCGCGGAATTCATCGTTTTGGGAAAAGTCGAGCGCACGATTACTCCGCGTTTCAGAAGGACTGCGTAACCGCCGACGGGAAGTGATTCGAGATCAAAGCGCTCGCCTAGAACCAAAATTGCGCTCGTCTCTCCCGCGATTTCGATGGGTACGATCTGGAGAGCATATAGAATGCCGCTGATTACCGCTAAGCCCGGTTTGGCAGTAATCGGAGAGAGAGTGGTTGTCGAAACTTGGTGAGCGGCAATGGCTGCGACGGTCCGGCCATGTAAATCGATGACTCCGAGAAAATCATAGGGCAAGGATGATTCGAGATCACGCAGTTGAGCTGCAATCGTCGAGCCCGCTTGCGCCCTGGCGGATGGATCCGTGCCGGCTTCGGAAAGAAGGCCTACGGACGCTTTGAGTCCCGCGCTATCGGCCAGCTTGACTATCAGTGCAGATTCCCGCCGCGCATATTCCGCGTCAGCGCGGTTCAGCATCTGGTCTGAGCTCTGCAGAAGATCCCGTAAATCCTGCCGGACGCGCTGATGAACCGCCGTATTAATGGCTAGCGAAATGCCGAGCAGGAGGACGCAAATAGGTACAAACGAGAAAAGAAAGGCTCGTGTCGCAAGTGGCAGTCGATGCATGCGCTAGCGTCCGGCGTCTTCTTCGGGAAGCGCGATTTTGATCTGAGCCACACCTGCTTGGCTAACAACCAGGGGTTTCCGAATAAGTCCGGCGGACTTCTGCCACACCGCCAGGCGATAGGTGCCCGGAGGCACGTTGGACCAGGCGAACTTGCCGTCGGACGAAGGCCGGGCGCTCCAAGGGCTTGAGGTAATCACAATTACGCCATACATCTCTGGGTGTATATGGCAATAGACCTGGACTATGCCAGGACGATTGAACACTACGTCGCGACTCTTGCCCTGACAGTAATAGCCGAGATCGAAAGATTGTGTCTTCGAGAGTGAGAAGACGTTGTGAAAAACCGGGTCGAGGTTCGGAAAAGTTACTGTCGAGCCTGCCGGAACGATGAGCAGATCAGGCTCCAAGCGAAAGTCGCTTTGTTTCATCACTGCCGAAATGGGAGCAGGAGGTTCCGCAGTCGAGCTTTCCAGCCATACGGCTACGCGCCCGAAACCATTTGATGTCCCGGCCATTTGGCCGGCAACCGGCGAAGCTTTGTTTCCGGCGCCGGCAGCCCGTAAATCGTAAATGGCCGGCGGCAAAGTTTTCCGTATGATCTTCGGGCTAACGATAATTACGCCGCTCACCTCCGCGGCCGGAGAAATAGTGGGCGGGAGGCATAGAAAGCCCAAAACGACACACCGAATCTTCACGTCGGAGATTGACCCCTAACGTTTCTCATCGACCTAAGCAGGCCGGAACATTCGATTTGCGAAGGACCGTTCGAAAGATCTAGTGGGGCTCTCCGCTGATCAGAATGGTAAGCGCGGAGGCGGCATCGGCCCAGATTGACTGATCGCCCCAAATGGACTGGTCACCCCAGATCGACTGATCGCCCCAGATGGATTGATCTCCCCAAATGGACTGGTCGCCCCAGATGGATTGATCAGGCGCGATTGACTGAACACCCCAAATGGACTGCAAAGTCCAGCCTTGTTGCAGCGATGACCAGACTTGTCCAGAGCAAAGGGTGTTCGAGGTGCAAAGAATATTCGCCGCTCCTGTGCTCCCGTTCGCAGCGGTGGTGAATACTGCCACCGGCGATTGGGCTCTGCCCCAAAATGGCGTGAGATCGGTGATCGCCGCCTGAATGTCAAGGTACCCGGCGCCGACGGTGAAGATGTCGTATTCGCTGGTGAAAGCCTGCCCGCTCACGGGGTCATAAGCTGTGCTTGTTTGGGGAAATTGTTTGTACGCAGTCCGCATCAGTTTGGCCTTTACTTGATCCGGAGTCAGGTAAGGATTAAGCTGCAGCAACAGCGCAGCCGCACCGCTGACTACGGGAGCAGCCATGCTGGTCCCGCTCAACGTGAAGTAAGAATTGGATGCTTGGGTCTGATCGGTGAATTGGTAATAGCCGACCGGGACGGAGTCTTGCGGGTATAGACTCTGCAGGGTACTGCCGGGCAAGAGGAGAGAGACAACCAGATTTCCAGGCGCGACCAGATCGGGTTTGACGATGTGATCGATTAGCGTGGGGCCTTTCGAACTGTAGCTCGCTATTAAGTCGTCTGAGCGGTCGGGCGTACCCATGGACTTCATCGCGCCGACAGTTATGACATAAGGATCGTTTGCAGGAGAGCCGATTGTGCCGTAACCATTATTGTTAACTGAATTGTTACGGCCGTCGTTTCCGGCGGCGACAACCACGACGATACCGGCGCGCCAAGCAGCTTCAACTGCCTGACAAAGTGGATCCAGTTGATAGCTCTCATACACGGGACGCCCCAGTGAAAGGTTAATCACACGTATGTTGTATTGCGATTTGAGCTGAATGGCTTCTTCTATTGCGGCAATGACGGCGCTGTCCGTTCCCGCCCCGTTTTCGTCGAGTACGCGCAGATCAATCAGATTGGCGTTGGGAGCAATTCCGATAAAGTGACGGCTACAAAACCAGCACAACGAATCCGTTCCGTTGCCAGCGAGGATGCCGGAGACATGCTCGCCATGACCGTAGTGATCCGCGGCGTCCGTACCAACGAGATTGTCGGCGAACACGATCCGGCTGCCGTAGGAACTTTGCAGATCATCATGGGGCGAAATGCCGCTATCGATAACGGCTATTCCAATCCCGGTTCCATCCAGACCCCACATCCACGCGGCAGGCGCATTGACGGCCGCCGCTGTATTGTCCAGCAGCATGTGCACCGGGCGATCCGGAACGATGGAAACAACATTTGGTGCGTTTGCCAGAGCTTGAACATTCGCCGCTGATATGGAATAGGATGCGCTGTTAATGGCCGGCAGAACGCGACGCGCCATCATACCTGAGGCGGCAGCGAGGCTCGAACTGTTTGAGCCTGCGGCTGCAAACTGCACGATGACGTTGACGTTGGAATTGGGGTCGGCATTCAGTAAATCAGGTGAAATATAGGCCGTTTGACTAAAGGCCGCCGAAGAAAAGGACAGCAGCACTACCATTTCAAGCAGAAATCTTCTCATTTGATCCTCTGGGTGATCTCCGAAGCGGGCGCTAAGGAGCGCGAACAGGCGCGGTTGACAGCGGTTTGACGGCTTCTTATCCGCGGGGGATCAAGAAGAGGGGCGATGGTTTTGGCGTGACAGCCTGAGCCATTCGGGAAAAAGTGATTGACTATTGTCCGGAGTTTCCTTAGATTATAGACGGAAGCATGTAATTTATACAGGCTTTTTGTTAAGAACTGGTAAATTTTCGGCTTAAAAAAACGTGCCGTGCCTCGCCACCGCGGTAGTCGCCCTTCCGTTGTGTGGGGTGGCTATCGCAATCGCGGCAGGAAGCGCCTACGCAGGCACTAATCCTACCCAGCCTTTTCTCAAATTCCATCAGGACGTATGGAGGACCGAACAAGGGCTCCCCCAAAATACGGTGCCTGCCATTGTTCAATCGCGCTCTGGGTATCTCTGGATCGGTACTGAACTCGGTTTGGTGCGCTTCGACGGTTCGCATTTCTTTGTCTTCGATAAGAGCAACACTCCCGAACTTCAGAGCAACGTTGTGGATGACCTGTTAGAGGATCATGCGGGGAATCTGTGGATAGGAACTATCGGCGGGGGAGTGACGTGCCTAAGCAGCCGGCATTTCCGCACATGGACTGTTCAGCAGGGACTATCCAGCGATTCGGTCCACGCACTTCTAGAGGACGACTCAGGCGATATCTGGATTGGAACCGACGGCGGAGGAGTAGACCGTCTTCACAACGGGAAAATTACCGCATTCACTACGAAGGATGGTTTGCCGGACAATGGGGTCTTCTCGTTAGCTCGCGATCGCAATGGCTCCATCTGGATCGGAACTCACGACGGACTCAGCCGCTTTGCTGGCGGGGAGTTTCACAACTACAGCAAGGCTGACGGTTTACCCAATACCTATATACGGTCCCTCTACATGAGCCGGAATACTTTGTGGATCGGGACTAACGGGGGCCTGTGCAAGATGCAAGGGGCGGGCTTTCAATGCTTCAGCACAGAAGGCGCATTGTCGAGCAACGCGATAACCTCTATTCGCGAAGATAGCAGCGGAAACTTGTGGATCGGAACAATCGGCGGCGGACTAAATCGGCTGACGGGAACAGTTTTCAGCTCGTATACCAGCAAAGATGGGCTTCCCGCCAACGACGTCTGGGCGATTTTCGAAGATCGCGATCAGAGCTTATGGATCGGAACCGGAGGCGGTGGGCTTGTTCGTTTAACGCAGCACAGCCTTTTTACTACTTACGATCATCGAGACGGCCTATCCAACGACGCGGTGTTGCCCATTTTTGAAGATCACGAGGGGACTCTTTGGGCCGGAACAAACGGCGGGGGCTTGAACCGTTATCGCGATGGCCATTTCACAGTTTTGACGACCAAGGACGGGTTAGCGGACGACTTGGTCTTCTCTATCTGCGAGGATCGCGATCAGAACATGTGGATCGGTACGCGACGAGGCCTCAGCAAATTGAGCAACGGCCGCTTCACCACATATCACAAAGAGAACGGGCTGCCGAGCGAAGCAGTTCTAGTAACGTTCGTGGACTCGAACGGAAAACTTTGGGTCGGCACGCGAGCGGGACTGAGCACGTTTGATGGCGTAGCTTTCAAAACCTACACGACGGCGAACGGATTACAGAGCAATGTGGTGCGGGCTATTTACGAAGACCGTCAGCACCGTCTCTGGATCGGAACCGCGGGTGGCGGTCTAAGCCTCTTCAAGAATGGCAGTTTTGAGACGTACGATTCGCGGCGCGGTCTCTCGAACAATGTGGTGCTTGCCATCTACGAAGATGCAGACGGCGTGCTGTGGGTCGGAACCGAGGGAGGCGGATTGAATCGCTTCCAATCTGGCCACTTCACTGCGTACACAATGAGGAACGGCTTATTGGACGACGCCATATACCGGATTTTGGAAGATGGCTCCGGCAATCTCTGGATGAGCAGTAACCGAGGGGTTTTCCGTGCGAGCAGGAAAGCGCTGAACGAGTTCGCGGACAAGAAAATCAATCACATTGAGACGATCTCGTACGGCGAATCGGATGGCATGAATACCGCCGAATGTAATGGCAGTTTTCAGCCCGCAGGATGGAAGAGCCGGGATGGAAGATTGTGGTTTCCCACTATGCGCGGGATAACTGTCGTGGATCCGCGAAACGTCACGGGCCAGGGCTTGCCGCAAGCGGTGTCGATGGACGTGGCGTTCATCGATGGGGTGAAAGCGAAGTATTCCAGTGAGGTGCGAGTGCCACCGGGAGACGGTCAGTTGGAGTTTCACTACTCCACGCCAAACTTCCGAGCGCCACAGCGGGTGACGTTCAAATATAGGCTGTTGGGCTTTGATCGCGATTGGGTGGATGCGGGCAAGCGGCGCACCGCATTCTATACAAACATTCCGCCGGCGCGTTATCGATTCCAGGTAATTGCAAGCAACGGTGAAGGGTCTTGGAGTGCGCCGAGCACCTTGTTAGATCTGCAACTACGAGCGCACTTCTACCAGACATTCTGGTTTTACTGTCTGTGTCTTCTGAGTTCTATAGGTTTGATAGTAGCGGTTCACCTGACGCATGTGCGGGAACTCCGGGAACGCGAGAAGTCTTTGGAACACAAAGTTGCGGAGCGAACGGGCGAGTTGACGGAAGAGATTGCCGAGAGAAAGCGTGCCGAGCTGGCGTTGCTCAAGGCCAAGGAAGGCGCTGAGCAGGCAAGCCGCGTCAAGAGTGAATTCCTGGCGAACATGAGCCACGAAATCAGGACGCCCATGAATGGAATTCTGGGTATGACCGAGTTGGCGCTTTCAACGGAATCGAAACCGGAACAGCAAACCTATCTGGATATTGTGAGGAATTCCGCCGAATCCCTGTTGACCGTTATCAATGAGATTCTCGACTTCTCGAAAGTGGAAGCGGGCAAGTTGGAGCTTGACCTGGTTGAGCTAAACCTGCGCGAGTGCCTGGCGGGCACCATTGCAACTATGACCGTCCGGGGGCAGCAGAAGGGCATTCGTCTTTTATACACAGTGCATCCCGGCGTTCCTTCTTTCGTTCAGGCCGATCCGATACGGCTCAACCAAATAGTGTCGAATCTGTTAGGCAACGCAATCAAGTTCACATCAGAAGGCGAGGTGGAATTATACGTAAGATGCCAATCGCGAGATGCCAACGGCGCTTGCCTGCACTTTACGGTCAGAGACACGGGGATTGGCGTGCGGCGCGAAAAACTGAAGTCTATATTCGAGGCGTTCTCTCAAGCGGATACCTCCACAACGAGGAAGTTTGGAGGAACCGGCCTAGGATTGGCAATTTGCCATCGGCTTGTTCAATTGATGGGCGGGGAGATTTGGGCAGAGAGTGAAGTGGGCCGGGGGAGCGAATTTCATTTCACGATCCAGTGCGGCGTCGCAAGCTCCGAAGGGGCACTGGCGTTCAGCGGGCCTGCCATGGCGATGCGCTGGACACCGGCCAAAATGGCGAGATCGGACAGCCAGGTATTGCGGGTTTTGTTAGCCGAGGACAACCCGGCCAACAGAATTGTTGCGCGCGCAAGCCTGCAGCAAGCTGGTTTTCAAGTGGAAGAGGTAGAGAACGGGCTGGAAGCGATTGAGGCAGTGAAGCGCTTCCAGTTTGACGCCGTCCTAATGGATTGCCGCATGCCGTTGATGGATGGATATCTGGCTACTAAGTTCATCAGGCAGCTTCCAGGACCGGCCGGTCAGGTGCCAATCATTGCCCTGACCGCAAGCGCGTTCAAGGAGGACCGGGATAAAGCCAAGCAGGCGGGTATGAACGATTTTATAGCGAAGCCTTTTCATTCCTGGGAACTCGTGGCCAAATGCGTCCATTGGATAAAGCTGAGTGCGCCGAGAGGTCACGAGGATTCTAAAGCGCGCGATGTAGTGAGTGGCGAAAAAGAGACGCTTTCTTTCATGACCGAGCTCACGCAAGTCTTTTTGGAAACAGCACCCGGCGCATTTGAAAGCTTGACGTGTGCCCTAGAAGGGGCGGATTGGGAGAAAGCAAAGGGTTGCGCACATTGGCTGCAAGGAGGCGCCACCCGGATACTGAATCCGGAGTTACAGGAGCGATTGCGGGCGATTGAAAAAGAATGTAGCCGCGTATCTCCTTGTGTCGGTAGCGCGGAAGTCGACATGTTGAAAGCGGCGTTTCAGATGGCCATCAGCGCGGCGCGATTTCAAGCGGGGGAGACGCGCGCTCAGACTGCAGCCGTGTGAGGAGCCGATCACTAGACTGGTGCTGTGGGCTTTGCATTATGGATTGATCAAGCCGAAGGCGTCGCGTGGGTGCAGGGAACACATGAATACAGACCGATGGGGACGGCTGCTTTGAGTTGTGTGGATCAATTCCGCATTAGAGATTTTCGCCAGAGCCTGCGACGGCCACGCGAGTTGGATGGCTGCTTCATTGGCTTCTTCGGTTCGCTAGAAACGGTGAATGACTTTCTGCGAAAAGAGCCGCAGCCCACGCTACGCAGAACTCCGGCGCACCTTTTGTAAGTCCCGCTTAGAGTTAGCTGTACGGGTATTCGCAGGGACGCAGTTCCGCCGCTTTGTCTCCGGCTTGCTGCATCATGGCGCGTAATCGCTCACGCAAGCCCCGCTCAATATCAGCGGTTTCGCGCCGGCCTGCCAGATTGACAAGTTGATGCGGGTCAGCGCGGTTGCCGTAAAGCTGGAACGAATAGTAAACGGGCGCATTCGGCTCCGGTTTGAAAGCTCCCGGGCCGCGAGGGGCGGCTAAAGCGTACGACCAATCTGGCGTTCGCAAGCCGCGAGCGATCCAGAATTCCGACATAGAGACAAAAACATCGTTCGACCAGCCCGAGCGATTGCCAGAGAGCAGAGGCAACGAAGTACGTCCTTGCACGGTGTCAGGTATGGCGATACCGGCAGCGCTGAGCAGAGTCGGCATGAAATCGACCATCGCGACGGATTCCGCGATTTGCTTATTTCCGTCGAAGATGCCGCCTTCCGCGATGAACGGTACGTGCGTGGACGCGTCATGGATGCTGCGCTTGTATTCGGTGTTGCGCGTCATGAAGTGGCATCCATGGTCACTTGTAAAGACCACGATAGTATTACGATCCAGACCGTTCTCGGTAAGCGACGTTTCGTATCTCGCCAACAGCTTCGTCCACACTTTTCACGCAGCCGTAGTAGTCCGGTAATTGTTGCTGCCAATTTCCAGGAAAGTGAAGCAAGTCGCCCGGTACAAACGGATTCTGGTAGCGCTCGGCATAGCCTTTTGGCGCGACCATTCGCTGCATGTCGTTCTGTTGATGAGGCTCAAGATAGGAAGCTACGAGCAAAAACGGCGAGGTCTTGCCGACATTCTGAAAAAAACGCTGGACGCGACTGGTTAGGAAATTGACGCGGTATTGGTTTTCGAAATGAATCGGGCGACCATCGCCATCGTAGATGTCGCCTTCGAAAGGATGCGAAGTGTGCTCAAGCTCGTTTGAGGCTTCCCAAAGATCTAAAAACCCTCCGCGCCCGGATGGCGGAACAGGACCCGGGGCATCTTTAGCCAGATGCCATTTGCCTATGTAATTAGCCGAATAACCGGCTTTGCGGAACTCGGTGGCCAGGGTAACAGCGTTTGTTGAGAGGCCGATTTCTTTCCCGACGTTTGCCCACACCCCGTGCTTCGCAGGATACTGGCCCGTGAACAGACAGGCGCGCGAAGGACCGCAAACCGGCTGGTTGGTGATCATGCTGCGGTAGAGTGTGCCGCGCTTGGCCATAGCGTCCAGGTTGGGCGTGAGTCCGAGCGGATTGATGCCATAGGCGCCTACGGCATCCCAGCGGACCTGGTCTGCAATGATGAGAACGACATTTGGCTTGCCCGCAGGACTCGGATGATCTTGTCCTCTAGTGGACGAAGTTACAGCTGCTGCGGCGGTGGACGCAGCGAGAAAATCACGGCGAGACGGCGTGAACTGAGACTCCACGCAAGGAGGGATTACGCGATTCGCGCTTTTTGGACTTTCCCGTTTCGGATGCAAGAGGTGCAGGCGCGAATACGCTTGCCTGCGCCATTCACAAGCGCATGAACGGTCTGAAGATTCAGATTCCAACGGCGTTTAGTCACGTTGTGCGCGTGACTGATACGATGCCCAAATTGCGGACCGCGTCCGCAGATTTCACAAACTTTTGCCATAAGTACACACTTCTACGCAGCCCTGGAGCGAGCGATTAAAATACCAATGTACCATGCCGAGGGTTGCTCGGAACCTGGAACATGAAACTCGCTCTAATGGATACGCAAGGAACTGTAGAATGCGCGAGTTCGGCCGCTGGGGGAGCCAGACAGGTAATCGACAGCCTTTTCCAGCACCTCGTCGCGGCCCTGGCGGATGGCGCTTACGGTGGGAGCGGCCAACACAGCCGGTTGCAAACCAAGGCGCTGGAGTTTGCCAGCGTTGCCGTGTCGAACATCCTGTCCCGAGAAGGTGACAGTGATACCGCCGGGCAGCAGAAAGTTGGAGGTTTCGCCATCGGCGCCGGCGCTGGGGGCGCCAACGAAAGTAGTGTTGTTCGCCGCTTCCAGCCATAGGCCGAGGTGTTCGGCCCTGCCGATAGTGCGCTCATCAATGAGCATCACCGTTTTTCCTGTATACTTCGGCTCGATTGAGGTTGGCACTTTTTCGACAAAGAAGTAGCTGGCCGTAGAGGTGAGTGAGCGTGTCGTGACGACATCAGGGGAAAGCGCAACCGGACCAGTCATAATTGCGCCCGCGACATCATTGGCGCTAGTCAAACGCGATGCGATCGTTTGTGCAGCGAGCGGACTTTCGCCACGGGCGTCAAAGATGATCGCTTTCGTGCTCTGAAGCTTTTCGAAAATGCCTGGTACTTGGTCATCTTGCAAACGGGTGAGATCGACATACCCGATTTTCCCCGGCAACTCACGGATTACATCACCCTTGCGGTCCGGTTGTTGCAGGCCGTTGAGGAAGGCCGAGGTGCGCTGTAGCTTGACCTCCTTGGTATGTCCATCTTGCGTACCGACGAGCAACGTGGCCGTTGACCCTTCCACCCCGCTTAGCACTCGCTGAAGGGAATCGTACCCGCGACGTTGTACCGTAGAGCCGGAAATGTAGTCCTGAGCACGATTGAACCGATCAGCGATTTTATCTCCGTCGACACTCGATACAATATCGCCGACTCGCAGACCGGCGGTCTTGGCTTGTTCGTCCAGAATTTCCGTGATGACTGGTCTCTTTTCGATTAGGCGCAGGCGTAATCCGACTGCTGCGCGGCCGAAGTAATCGGAGAGTTCATCGCTGGTCGCGGCAACGTGCGAGTCGAGAGTGTGTGTGAGCATGTCCGCAATGGTCAGGTTGTACTCACGGGCATCCTTTGCGGCGATGAAACGCGGCAAGAACGAAGCGAAGACGTCGTCCCAGTCTTCATCCATCAGATCGCGATATGCGAAGAAGTAGTGGATCACACCCCAGATTTTGTACGCCGCGAGGATGCGATATTCGGTGGACGGATAGCGGGCGTCAGGGTACGCATCCGGTTTAGCCGCGGGATACGGATTTGATGATTGAATGGCTTCCGAGAGCCGGACAATAGCGTTTAAACCGTCTCCAAGAGGAACGGTGACGGATTGAACCGTTTTCGCTGCCGTCCTGTTGACGAACGCGGAATAGAAAAGCTCTGCAGGGCTTACAGATTCGGGGGGGAATCCGTGATGAATCCAGATCCGTTGACCCACACTGGGATCGGTCACCGTTTGACGATCTTCGCCGATGCGTGTTTCGGGATCTTGCAGCCCGCCGAGCATCAGTTGGAGTGCAGCAGCATATTCCCCGGAGTTCCGCGCTGCGCGAATTTTCGGCAGCGCATCAATCAGTGCTTTATCCCAATCAAGGGGCTTGTACGCAAGATAAGGATGAAAATATTTGACTGTAATCCAAAGCTTGGCGGTTTGGATTAATCGCTCGGTCTCAGATGTCTTGACGGATTCGGGTGCGGGTTGTTGCGCTGCGGCCAGCCCGGCTAGAATAAGCGCGACTGCAATCGGCCGGAGCACACGTACTCTTAAATGGTGGGCGGTCCGACTTGCAGTTCATTGTCAACCTGCTTCACGCCCTTTACCTTTTTTGCCAGTTTCGTAGCTTTTGATTTGCCCTTGTCGGTATCGACGCGGCCTTTGATGGTAACGACGCCGCCCTGAACTGCGACATCGAGAGCACCGCCCTTTACATCAGGATCTGTTGCGAGTTTCATTCGCACCTGGTCGGAAATTCGATCGTCAGGGCTGGAAGGAGCAGCCTTTTGGCCTGCAACTAGTGTCGTGAGCGATAGCAAAGCAACAACCAAGAGACGCTTCATCGAGGATTATCTTCTGAGCCTAGCATCGAACGCCAATCCACGGCACTCAAGAAAGACGGATCTTCCCGCCAGTTGGGTTTCACTTTCACAAATAACGACAGAAATACTTTGCGCTCGAGCCTCTGCTCCAACTGCTGGCGGGCTTCCGAACCGATCTTCTTGAGCATCTGGCCTTTGCTCCCAATGAGGATGGCCTTTTGGCCCATGCGTTCGATATAGATAGTGGCGGCGATCCTGGTCAATTTTGGCGTGTCCTCCCAACTGTCGATGAGGATGGCGCTTGCGTGTGGGACCTCTTCCCGGACGGCGCGGAGAATCTGTTCGCGAATGATCTCGGCCGCAATAAAGCGCATGGGCTGATCGGTGATGTAGTCGTCGGGGAAAAGTGCGGGCCCTTCAGGCAGGTATGCCGCAATAACGTCCTTGAGCTTTTCAACACCATCACTGGTTTTGGCACAGACAGGAACGGTTTCGATAAACGGATACGCGGCTGTGTATTGCTGCGTCAGCGGGAGAAGAAGCCGTTTGTCTTCAATGCGGTCAATTTTGTTCAGAACCAGAATCGACTTTGCCGTGGCCGGCAAGGCGCTAACGGAGTGCTGATCTTCCTCAGACATTTGTTTGGTGGCATCCGCTACGAACAGAATCACGTCGACGCCAGCCAGGGCGCTGCGAACCGTTTCCATCATGCGCTTGTTGAACAGCGTGTCGGATTTGTGAATGCCGGGCGTATCAATGAAAACAATCTGCACAGCAGAGGTTGTTAAGACGCCTTGAATGGTGGTGCGGGTTGTCTGTGCCTGGTGTGCGGTAATCGCGACCTTCTCACCGACCAGCGCGTTAAGAAGAGTCGACTTGCCTGCGTTCGGACGCCCTACAATTGAGACGAAGCCGGCCCGGTGGCCCGCTTGGGTCAACTGATCGCCTCGACGGGAGACGGGGCAGGAACGCGCGAGATGCGAACTTCATCGACGCGCCGCTCATTCCCGGCGAGTACCTCGATTCGAACTCCGTCACGCTCCGCCGTTTCGCCCACTTGAGGCACATGTCCTAGCCACTCAGTGACGAGGCCTGCGACCGTGGTGGATTCGGTGTCGTAATCGGGCCTGAAATCGAGCATGTCTTGCAACCGATCGAGGTCCAGATGGCCCGGTGCAACAAACACGTTTTCTGATTCCTGGCGAACATCGCGATCGGGCTCGTGTTCGTCTCGGATTTCGCCCAGGATCTCTTCGACCAAGTCCTCCATAGTGGCAACGCCGGCGGTGTTTCCGTATTCGTCTACAACAACGACCATGTGCGATCCATCGTGCTGCATCTCACGAAGCAGACCGGTGACTGGCTTGGTTTCCGGAACCAAAGGAACCGGCCGGATAAGATCCTTCAAAGCTTTCGATTGGAGATCTTTCGGATCGAGTTCGAACATATCGCGGACATGGACGAACCCGATGATGTTGTCAATTGTTTCCTGGAAGACCGGGATTCGCGAATATTGCTCATGAATAACAAGCTGGCGCAAGTCTTCAAGCGTCTTCTCAACCGATATAGCGGTGATATTGGGGCGCGGAGTCATAACGTCCCGCACGCTTTTGTCGCCAAAGGCAACAACGGAGTGGATCAGCTTGCGATCTTCCTCTTCTAGGATTCCCTCTTCGGCGCCCGCTGTTATGAATGCTTCGATGTGCTCGACGGAATCAGCTGGAGCAGTTTCGCCGTTCGTATTCTTGTTCAGATCAAGCAGCGACTGGAACAGGCGAACGACTGCTACGAGTGGCCGAACGCATACCGCGAGCAACTTGATGAACGGCACGGTCCTGACCATCCAAAAGCCCTTGGTGCGGCGATAGACAGTTGTGGGCACTAGATAGGTGGACAGCAGCATAGCCAGCAATCCGAGGCCAAGCGCCTCAAGCACGCTTTGCCAGTGCGGCGCATTTGGCCGCACCAGAGCGCAGAGGTAGAACAAGCCTATAGAAAAAAGCGAAACGTGCTTGATGAGCGAAAAAGCGAGCGAGCCATGTTCGGGATCGAGACCGATCTTGCCCACCAATGTTTCACGAAAAAACTCAAGCGAGGGCACTTCACGGCGAATCAAGCGCAGCGATTCCAGGTAGAGCAACTGTACGTAAGAAACGAACGTGAGCAGCAGCGTCAGCAGAATCGCGATGCTGAGGCAAAGTAGAGTCATCGGTTTCCGCAGGCGCGAGCACCGCGGGGCGTATACGTACGGGAAATCAGCGTGGCGGGAAGGCCAAGCTCCTGACGCCATTTGCGTTCCGCCCGGGCCATCTCACCACTGTCGCTCTCATGATCCATACCGGCGAGATGCAGCAGCCCGTGCAGTATCAGCAACTGAATTTCATCTATACGGCCGTGTCCGAATTCGGCAGCCTGCATTTCGGCGCGCTCGGCGGAAATAATAATCTCGCCCAAGTCGTCTCCAGCCTCGCCAAGCGGGAAAGATAAAACGTCGGTGGGATGATCATGGCCAAGAAAGTTGCGATTCAGCCGCTGCAATTCGCTATCGTCGCTGATGACGCATGTGAAAGCGCGATGGTTCACAACGCGAGATGACACCGTACGGGCGAATGCTCGTAGCGTGCGTTTCTCTCCCGTTGAGAATTTGAGATGAGATGGCAGCTCCCGAAAGAGCAAGGTACTATCGCCTTCAGATAACCGGGGACTTTCAGACATTATGCGAGCGAGGGGAATTCCGGAATTTCAACCGTCGTGGCTGTAGGCGGTTCCGGCATCACTTCCGGTGGGTTTTCAGAGCCAAGCCTCAGCGCCAATTGGCGGCCAGCGCCGATCATTTCGTTGTAGCGATCATACGCTTTGACAATGCGCTGCACCAAATGATGCCGTACAACGTCCTTTTCGTCGAAGTTTACAAACGCAATTCCTTCAACACCTCGTAAGACCTCAACGGCATGCAAAAGGCCGCTCCTTTTGCCGTTCGGCAGGTCGATTTGGGTTTGATCGCCGGTAACCACCATTTTTGAATTGAAGCCTTGGCGCGTGAGAATCATCTTCATCTGCTCGGACGTGGTATTTTGCGCTTCATCGAGAATGATGAAGCAATCGTTCAGCGTGCGGCCGCGCATAAATGCCAGCGGCGCGATTTCGAGGGTATTGCGCTCCAGTAGCTTTTCGACTTTTTCGGAATCGATCATGTCGAACAGAGCGTCGTAGAGCGGGCGCAGATAAGGATCGATCTTTTCCTGCAAAGTGCCGGGGAGAAAGCCGAGATGTTCGCCGGCTTCGACGGCCGGGCGAGTGAGAATGATTCGGCTTACACGCTTGTTGAGGAGGGCGGATACCGCCATTGCGACAGCAAGATAGGTTTTCCCTGTTCCGGCAGGGCCGATGCCGAATGTGAGGTCGTGATTTTCTATCGCATCCACATACCGGCGTTGGTTGACTGTCTTAGGGGCTAGAACTTTCTTGCCGAAGGAACGCGATTTGCCGCTTTCCACCAGCCTGCGGAGGCTAATGTTCGGATCGGCGGTGACGACGCGCATGTAGCTGTTCAGGTCGCCGTTCGAAAAGACATGACCTTCCTGGACTAAGCCGACATAATCTTCGAGGATGCGCTCGGCACGGCGCACTTGCGGTTCATCCCCTTCGAGCTCGAGCGAATCGCCCTCCGTCAGGCGGGTGCGCAGGTTCAGCTCAGCTTCAAGCAGGCGAATGTTCTCATCACGAGTGCCGAATAGGGACTCGATTCCACGAGAGATCTGAACAGATGACTTCATCAAGAAGATTGTTGGAATAAATTATAAGGAACAGGCTGAGTGCCAATGGGGCGATCTTGGCAAATGACCACAGGAGAACCAGAGGCGGGGAAACGTCTCAAACGTGCGGTTTGGTGAACCCACAGGCGCGTACGCCAGAAGCCCATTCGACCTAATTATATCAACTTTCGGGATGTTTATACCAAGACTCAGAGGACGGCACCCGCCAGACCTAATAAAATCCAAATTAGCCGAAAGGAATTAGATCATGCGCCAAATAGATCTGCGTCGGTTGTATGCTGTTGCGCTTATCTCTGCCTGCGTTTTATCGGTACAGGCACAAGTTCCATCACCGGTCATAACACTTGGTTTGGGGGAAGACATTTCCGCCAAGGCGGTGACGCCGGCAAGTGGCTGGGTCCTCGTTCGCAGCGGCGAGAGTGGACAAAATCACCTGCTATGGACTCGCGATGCAGGCGCCGATTGGGCGGACATAACGCCCCCTTTGGGTTCCCAGCAGTCACTCCAGGCCGTTTTTTTCCTGAACGATTCGCAAGGATGGGCAGTACTCGCTACCTTCGGTGCGGCGCCCTCGGGTAATGCGGCGGTAGTCATTGCCGACACTGAGGACCAAGGCAGGACGTGGACCGAGAGCGCGTTTACTGCTGCCCCCGAGGATCTGTTGGCAAATTACGGGGGAGCCACGATCACTTTCGCTGATTCAGCACACGTTGGATAGCACTGCAGCGAGAGTCTAGCTCTGCGATGACCATTGGAGAGCTCTTCAGCACATCCGATGGGGGCCAGGTATGGAGGGAACTGCCGACCCCACCCATTTATGGCGCGCTTGGGTTCACGTCGCCTGCACACGGCTGGCTAGTTGGCGGGCCACGCGGAAATCAATTGCACATAACCCAAAACGGGGGACAGCATTGGGATTCCGCGAGGCCGCTTACTCGACCGAGTGCGGCAGACGCCAGCAAAGAAACCAAATATGGGCATCCGGTTTTCTCGGACGATCAACACGGGGTGCTTCCCGTCACCTATATCCTGGGAAAAAATTCCGTCTTCGCCACTTATGACACTACCGATGGCGGCTTAACTTGGCGTATTGATGCATTCAGCCCCCGCGAGTCCCCCACAGTTGCCGCATCGGGATTCGATTCCACCCTTGTAAGGGCGTTTCGTGGAGGCGGAAAGCTAATCACTCGTATAAAGACGCCGACTGCGAGTAGATTCGCGCAAAACACCGCCGAGGTTCCCGCCGGCCTGCCCACACAGAGTAGTTCAGATGCCGCCGGCTCCGTTACTAGCGCTGGAAACGTGAGCCAAATCAGCTTTGTCGACGAGCAACATGGCTGGTACGTGTATTCATGGAATCATTGCAGCGGATTTAAGACCGGCTGTAGTTTCAATTTCAAGCTTCTTTCAACTCAGGACGGCGGGGCTACCTTGACCGACATTACGCCGCCTTTTCCTGCCAGCTCGGCTTCGCACGGGATAGGCGGACGCACTCTTGTCTGCGCGCCCGAATGTTCAGGACGCATGGTCTTCGGGCTCCAGGCTCGGTAGAACCGCGTCTACCTGGCCAGATTGGGTCCAACTCGGCAGGATACACCTCCGGCAGACCCGAAAAGGGGCAATTTTGCCTGGTGGTGAAAACATAGTCACAAAACTAGGAAAAAAATCTCAAAAAAGTTTTTTCCTTATGAATCAGGCGTTTAGCAGGATATGCGAAATGTTTTGACTCTCGGGGAACGGTCGTTCGAGCCAGCGAGCATGCTACGTTCGGATCGTTCGCGAGAAGAACTCGCGAACAAGAGGCCGGGACCTGGTTCCCGGCTTTCGTACTTTTGGGAGGAGCATTAGCAAACTATGGGCGAACTGATCACGATGCCGGCGCGCAATACAGAAGCGGAAACGGCTTTGCCTCGCCAGAGCGACAGGCCCGCTAAGGTCGTCAGCATTGACAAAGCCTTCGGAAAGACGGCCATCACGGACGCGGACAACCAGGCGCGCAGCGAAAACGCTAACAACTGACGAATCGAACATCGATTTCTCCGTGTGGAAGATGGCGCCCAAAGAACGAACTCCCGCGTACTTCCCGACCTATTCCGCAGTTTCCAGGGCGATGCAAACGGCAATGCGCGGCTGGGTTCGCGAATGGTTCCAAGCCAACCCCGAGGTGCTGATGAGGCCGCACACAGCCTATCCGATTCTGGTGTACCAATGCACTCACCCCTTCGCAGGCAAGAGAACTAACATCTTCACCTACGACATTCAAGAGACCGAGGTTCTAGACCGGGCCTTTTCGTCGGCCGCGAATACGCTGACGCGCGAACTGAAAGCGCTAGATACGAAACGCTTCAATTGGTTCACGCGCGAACACTATTTTGCGTATCGAAGCCGTGAGGTAGTGAAATACGTAGCCAAGAACCGCAAAGCCATTTACAAGATGCTGAACGTAGAAACTGTTCTGATGGACAGCATTTTGAACTTCGCGGTTGTAGATGTGCCGACGATTGGCCTGGAAGCTGCCGTTAAAATGTTGCGCCGGGCTTTCGAAGTACAACTCCGAAGATTTTCAACCGAGCTAGACATGACCATTCGCGTGGATGAGCTACTTAAGATCGCGACAAACGCATTGCTGACCAAGTTGGCTGCGAGTAACGTTGCGCAACTGCCCGTGGATATGCCCTTGGCAGCCTAGGGGTTCTTTTTGTCGAGTGATGCTCCTGGTGAGATGAGGAGCGGGCGCGGCGGCCTGCTCCTCTTTTTTTGGCCTAGAGCTTGACGGTTACTGTTTTGATCTCCGAGTACTGCTGCAGACCATATTCGCCTAGCTCCCGGCCGATGCCCGACTGCTTGAAGCCGCCGAACGGGGCGGCTGCATCGAACACGTCGTAACAGTTGACCCATACAGTTCCGGCGCGAACGTCATTTGCGATCCGATGAGCCTTTGTGATGTCGCGCGTCCAAACGGCAGCGGCTAAGCCGTAGATCGTCTTATTCGCGCGCTCGACCAGATCATCCACATCCTTGAACTTCATCACGCTCATTACCGGGCCGAAGATTTCCTCCTGCGCGATCTTCATTTCGTCCTGGACGTCGGCGAAGACGGTGGGCGCTACGAAGTAGCCCTTTTCACCGACTCGCTCACCGCCGCAAACCAGCTTTGCGCCTTCCTTCTTTCCAGACTCGATATAACCCAGGATCTTATTGAACTGCTCATTATCTACTTGCGGGCCTTGCTCGGTTTTGGGATCTAGAGGGTTGCCAACCGTCCGGCGTTTGGCGCGCGCGCCGCTGCGTTCCACGAACTCGTCGTAGACCTTCTCTTCCACAAATACGCGGGAGCCGGCGCAGCAGCACTGTCCCTGATTGAAAAACAGAGCGAAGTGCGAACCTTCGATAGCCTGCTCCATATCCGCATCTGCAAAAACAATATTGGGGCTCTTGCCACCGAGTTCGAGAGTAACGCGCTTAAGATTCGTTTCCGCGGCGGCCTTCATAATGAGGTGCCCGACTTCGGTTGAGCCGGTAAAGGCAACTTTGTCGACATCCATGTGACGCGCAATCGCCGCGCCAGCGGTGGGACCGTAACCGGGCAGAATGTTGACTACGCCTTCGGGGAACCCAGCTTCGAGAATCAACTCGCCGACGCGAAGAGCCGTCAGAGGAGTCTGTTCGGCAACCTTTAAAACTACGGTGTTGCCGCAAGCAAGCGCGGGCGCCAGTTTCCACGCCTGCATCAACAACGGGAAATTCCATGGAATAATCTGGCCGACAACGCCCACCGGCTCATGCCGCGTGTAGCAAAAATAATCGCCACTGACGGGAATGGTCTTGCCCTGAATTTTGTCAGACCAACCGGCGTAGTAGCGATAACAAGCGACCGTCAGCGGAAGATCGGCGGCGCCGGCAACGTGACGGGGCTTGCCGTTGTCGAGCGATTCAAGAGTAGCGAGTTCGTCGGCATTCTTTTCGATCAGATCCGCGAGCTTCGTCAGGAGCTTGCCGCGCTCCGAAGCGGACATTCTTCGCCAGGGGGCTTTGGGATGGAAAGCCTTGCGCGCGGCTTTCACAGCCAGATCAACATCCGGAGCATCCGCTTCGGCCACATTCGCGATGACTTCGCCGGTTGCGGGGTTGATGCTTTCAAACGTCTTGCCAGAGACGCTGTCCACCCACTTATTGTTGATAAGAATTTTGGTTTGCTTGATCGGGGTCTTTGTAGAAACTGGTTCAGTCAGAACAGTAGACATGGTTCTCTCCTTCGCGATCAGTATTTGGATCGTACGCGTTAATTCTACGTCAACGGAAGCCAGGTGAAGTCAGGAACCGGCCTTCACACGTTTCCATTTCTTACCCACGCGGATAACCAGCAAACCGGTTGCGCCGGCCAGCAGAACATCTCTATGGATATTGCCGTTCACTTCGACTGCCCCTGCCTTCAGCTTGCGTACGGCGTCTGTCACACTATCCGAAAGCCCAATGCCGGCGAGGAGCTTGTCGATCCGAATACCCCTCTCGGTACGCGCTATCTCCGGAAGTTCGAGCATTTCGGTGTCCAGCGGCTCCAGACCTCGACGAACCTCGCGGTCAAAAGCTTCGCGCGCAGCATCTGCCTCTAGCTCCGAGTAGTAGTCGGCGACGAGCCGGCGACCCAAATCCATCTTGACTTCCATGGGGTCCCGACGGCCCGTTGCTATATCGGCGCGCAAAGCGGCGATATGGCTCATGGGCGCATCCGTGAGGAGTTCATAATAGCGATACATCAGCTCATCGCTAATCTGCATGGTTTTCCGAAAGATTACTTTCGGCGGTTCGTTTATGCCGATATAGTTGCCCTTCGATTTGGACATCTTCTCGATACCGTCTAAACCCTCGAGCAGCGGCACGGTAGCTACGATTTGCGGAAGCTGACCGGAATCGCGCTGCAACTCGCGGCCGACAAGCAGATTGAATTTCTGGTCGGTGCCGCCCATTTCGACGTCGCACTGAAGAGCAACAGAATCGTAGCCCTGAGCCAGCGGATACAGGAGCTCATGAACAGAGATAGGAACACCTTCTTTGAATCGATTGCTGAAATCGTCTCGTTCCAATAAACGAGCAACCGTGTATTTGGAACAGAGCTCGACAATTTGGCGGAAGTCGAGCGGCGCAAGCCAAGCGCTGTTGAAGCGGACCTCCGTCTTCTGTGGATCCAGAATTTTGAAGACCTGCGACTTATACGTTTCGGCGTTGCGCTCGATCTCCTCGCGCGTCATCGGCGGCCGAGTGATGTTGCGGCCGGTCGGATCACCGATCAGGCCGGTCATATCGCCGATCAAGAAAATGACAGTGTGGCCCAGATCCTGAAAATGCTTCATCTTGCGCAGCAGAACGGTGTGACCGAGATGAAGGTCAGGGGCCGTGGGATCGAAACCAGCTTTGACGCGAAGCGGACGGTTTTCTTTGGCGGACGCAAGTAAGCGTTCGCGGAGATCTTCTTCGCGAATGAGTTCCGCCAAGCCTTTCTTGATGTAGGTGAGCTGTTCTTCGACAGGAGCGAATGACACGTTTCGTCTCATTGTAGAAGCCAGGTGAATTACTTCATGAGTTGGTATCCTGAACGAACCGCCTATCCGCCAGTCGCGCATGCCCGCTCTGCCCACCTCTCTTCCTCGTATTTGCGTCGCTTTGGGATTTGCGAACCCGGAGCAGTTGATGCGCGTGGCCGAAGCAGAGTACAAAGACGGCAACAAGTTTCTGGAATTCCGGCTGGACTATTTAGCAGATCCTTCTTCCGGGAATGAGCTCATCCGAAGTTTTCGACGCCGCTATGCCGATGCGCAGATCCTTGCAACGTGCCGCCAGAAACAGAATCAAGGGCATTTTGCCGGCAGCGTGCAAAGGCAAATTGAAATTCTAAGCGCGGCGGGCGCCGCCGGGGCCGTGGCAGTGGATCTTGAAATTGAGTCTGCGGAAAAGGCGAAGACAGCGGCAAACGAGCTTCGCAAAGATGCCGCCCTGATCGTGTCGTTCCACTCCTTCCGCAATACGCCCGTACTGGCTGCGGTCCTGCGGCGGCTGGAGCGGATACCCGCGGACGCTTACAAGCTGGTGACCACAGCGCACAAACCCGCCGACACATTGCGGCTTACCGAATTTCTCAAAGCGCACCGCGGCGCAACGCTGATCTCGTTCGGTATGTCCGAGGAAGCGTTAATAAGCCGGGTTCTGGGTCCGGCATTCGGGTCTGCATTTACGTACGCAGCTCCTTGCGGGGGGAGCGGAACCGCGCCGGGGCAGATCGCGGCCAAATCGATGCGATCGCTCTATCATTGCGAGAAGCTGAGCAGGCAGTCGCGAGTGTACGGCGTGATCGCGGACCCCGTTGCGCACAGCAAGTCGCCAGCGATTCACAATCGAGCCTTTCAGGCGCGCCGAATCGATGCGGTATACGTTCCGTTCCTGGTTGCCGCACCACACTTAGGCGAATGGATGAAACTGGCGGCGAAATTGCCAGTTTGCGGCTTCAGCGTAACCATTCCGCACAAACAGAAGATCACTCGTTACCTGGACATCGTGGAGCCGCTGGCTAAAAGGATCGGTGCGGTAAATACGGTTTGGCGAAAAGGCGGCAAATGGCGGGGAACAAACACGGATGTGGAAGGCATTCTGAAGCCGTTAAGCCGGCATTTCCGGCCGGCTCGCAGTTCGATCTTGATTGCGGGCTACGGAGGGGCGGCCCGGGCGGCAGCGATCGCTTTAGCCGACGCCGGGGCGCAAATAACGATCACCGGCCGCAGCCCTCATCGCGCCCACGAACTGGCGCGAGTTGTGAAAGCGGATGTTGTATCACTGAAACAGGCGCAAGCGGGGGAATATGATGTGCTCATACACGCCACACCGATTGGTATGTCGCCTCGCACGGGAGAGTCACTGTTCCACAACCGCATTCCGGCGGCATTTGTCTTCGACATGGTTTACAACCCCCATGAGACGCTGCTATTGAAGCAGGCCAGGGAACAGGGCTGCACGGTCATCTACGGAGCCGAGATGCTGCTGGAACAGGCGGCCTGCCAATTTGAAATTTGGACCGGTGATTCTGCGCCGAGAGCTGTCATGCGGAGCGCACTCGAGCAGGCCGTGGGCTAGCGGAATTCTTCCCGTTCGATGCCCTTGACCTTATTGAGCCGGCGGACATGCCGTTCTTCGCCGCTGAATTTCGCGTTTAGGAATGCCTCGGCCGCATCTCGCGCCATCATAGGGCCGATTATACGGGCCCCGAGCACCAGTACGTTCATGTCATCATGCTCCACCCCTTGGTGCGCCGAGTAGTGATCGTGACATAACCCGGCACGGATGCCTTTGTACTTATTGGCTGCGACAGACACCCCGACGCCACTCCCGCAGACGAGTATTCCCCGGTCCACGTTGCCCGAACGAATGTCTTCAGCTACCAGAGTGGCGTAATCGGGATAGTCGTCCGGCTTCTCCGGCTCGAACGTGCCTACATCGTGCACTGTGTGGCCTTGCTGTTCGACGAAGTCAATCAGGTCCCTCTTCATCTCGTAACCCGCATGATCTGCGCCGATGGAAATCTTCATACTTCAGCTCTTTTGAACACGAGGGTAGCATTCAAGCCACCGAACGCAAACGTATTCGAGATGGCGGCTTCTATATGGGCAACCCGAGGTTCATTCGGGACAACGTCCAAGTTGCACGCGGGGTCCGGCGTTGTGAAGTTGACTGTCGGCGGAACAATACTATGTTTCAGCGCCAAAATCGTGACGATTGCTTCGATTGCGCCGGCTGCGCCCAGCGTATGGCCGTGCATGGACTTACTCGAGCTAACCATTAACCGATCTGCATGAGCGCAGAAGATGAAACGGATGGCCTGCGACTCAGTGACATCGTTGGCCTGCGTCCCGGTGCCGTGAGCATTGATGTAGCCGATTTGCTCCGGATTCAAGCCGGCGTCTTTGAGCGCCCACGCCATGGCTTTTGCCGGGCCCTCCACACAGGGCTGAGTAATATGATGCGCATCGGAACTCATACCGAACCCGACAATTTCCCCCAATATCCGGGCGCCCCGGGCTTGCGCATAGTCCCAGTTCTCAAGAACCAGCATGCCAGCGCCTTCGCCGAGCGAAAGTCCGCGACGATCCGCTGAAAACGGACGACATACATCCGGAGAAACAACGCGCATCGCCTCCCAGGCGCGCAGCAAGCCTTCCGCGAAAACCGCTTCACTGCCGCCGGCGATAGCTGCGTTAACCTGCCCGCTACGAACCATCCAGAATGCTTGCCCTATAGCGTGATTTGAGGAAGAGCAAGCCGTAGCCACGGTATATGCCGGACCATGAATGCCGAACTCCAACGAAATGCGACTGGCGCCTGCATTCGCCATAGTGCGTGGGATGGTGAGCGGCGCAACGCGGGGATTGTTCTCCCGGTAAAGCCGCAGATAGCCTTCTTCTTCAGAAAACTGGCCGCCTACACTGCTTCCGGTAATAACGGCAGATTGATCAGCAAGCTGGGAATCGAAGCTAATACCGCTCTGCGTCACCGCCTCGCGCGCCGCCACGGTAGCCAATTGCGCGAAACGCTCCAAAAGCAGCAGATCTTTTTCAGTAAAGTGGTCGAGAGGTCGAAAGCTCAGCGCTTGCGCGCCGCAGCGAAACTTATATGGCGGCGCACCCGGATCAGCCAACGGGCGAATCCCGCATTGGCCGTGGCTGATTCGATCCCAGCTTTCTGTCGTGTTATTCCCGAGGGCGCAGACTAGACCCAGCCCCGTCACCGCAACCCGGTTCACGCCCCACCTTTCAAGCGGCACCCGGATGAACAGTTTGGGCCTTGGCCTCGACTAGCCGGCGAACCCCGGCGACAGTTTCGCGGACGGAGCGGAGATTCTGCACACCTTCGTCAGGGATTTCGATGTCGAATTCCTTCTCGATCTCGAAGACGATATTGATGCCATCGAGCGAATCAATCTTCAATTCCTCGAATGTGCTGTCCAGACTGATAGATTCAACGGGAAGGCGTTGAGACCGGGCTATAACCCGGATAACGTGAGCTCCCAATTCGTCTGCTTCCAACTGTTCCGGCATGTACAGAACCTCATGATAACTCCCGCGAAAAAGTCACCAAGCAGAGCGAATCAGATGAGATGCACGACTAATTCAACAGGCCGCCGTGGCCGAGACAGCCGATCTCCCAACCGGAGATGCGATACTTCGCCAACATCGGAGGCAGGAGAACGTCCAAGATGTTCGGCTTCGGCGAACGGAAGCAACAAGGAGCCGATACGATGGGGATGTCGTCCATATAAGTAAGCATGGTCAAATTGCCCGGTTCGACCGGTGCAAGGAATCGTTCGACACGTGCGCCCAAACGCACTAACGCGCGCCCGACCACATCTTCCGGGCCCGAGGGGGCAGTTGTAGATGCAATGAGAACCACAGATGGTTTGCTGCGCACGAGGTGCTGCAGGGAGCGCGCCGCCCTGTCTTCATCTTCGACCGCCGCGAGTGCGTATTTCAAAGTGGCGCCATAGCGTTCGAGCCTTTGCTGCACCACCCCTTCAAACATGACACGGGCGCGATCGCCATGAACCGGGTCGGTGTAAAGCATGGCTACCGTGGCGTCTTTGATAGGCCGGGCCTGCAGAATGGGTCCGGATGCCGACAAAGTGCACAGAACACTTTCGACATGAGCTTTTGCAACTGCGAAAGGAGCGCTTTTCACGGTGGCAATTCGGTCGCCTTTGCGCGCATACCGATAATTCGACACGGTCGCGATGACGACGCTACCCGTCATGTTGATCTTTTTTAATAGTTCCTCATCGACAAGCGCGCAGCAATTTTCGGTGGCGATCAAATTGGCTCTGCCGCCAGCTGCGAGCCGGATCTCTACGGAGCCGCAGCACATGGCATCGGCCACTGCCATGACGGCCGCATCTTCCCCGATTTCGCCCTCCTCCAGTTCAGTCACCCAAACCTGATTCATGCCCTCGGCCTGAAGCAATCGAATGTCCTCGCCACTTAGAATGTGGCCTTTCGCAAGAAGCTTCCGGCCGCCCGGTTTGAATATGGTGCAGCATAAGATGCGACCCGCGGAATTCTCAATATCCATCGTTAAAGCCCGCAAAGTGGTTCCTCCAAGCAGTTGGTACTATCCAAATAGGTAGTAGTTTTAGTACCTGCGCCATGAGTATACTAGTACTAAGCCTAAGGTGCCAGAAAAAAATACAGAATTCCCTGAATTTTTTACTTTGTACGATTTTTTTGGAGAAATTCGGTTTTAATACCGTCGAGCGGCGAAGCTAAATGGGGCAATTGAATTAGTGTTTCGCTTGCGCCTGATATTTGGCGCTCCGGGAATGAGATGCTGCTTACATTTCTGAGGCGCTTGAGGACGGCGATTTCGTCGCAGTTCTGGAACTTAGGACAGCGAAGGCAATCTTTCCACGCCTTTAGGGGAAGCTCACCGCGTTCGACCTCACTGAATCCGAGCTTTTCAAAGAATCCCGGGACGTAGGTAAACGCAAAGATTGCATCCAGCTCGTTTTCCCGAGCTTCGACCTCCAGGGCTTCCACAATGAGACGCCCAATGCCATGCTGTTTCATTTGCGGCAGAACGGCGAGCGAGCGCACTTCGGCCGTGGTGGGGGTATAAAAATGCAGTGCGCCACAGCCGGCCAGGGTGTCGTCATCGTAAAGAACCGAGAAATCCCGGACATTTTCCGACATTTCGAACTCCGTGCGGGGAAGCATGATGCCGCCTGCGGCGTAGGAATTGATCAGCGCAAGGATGTGCGGGATATCACGCATAGCGGCTTTGCGAACGGAAAGGTGAACTGCCGCCGTGGTCATGTTTGTCGCGCCGTTTCCCCAGTCGCACACAGCCTCGTGCCGATGGATTCTCCCGCCAGCAAGCGCCGGCAAACTTTTCCTTCGCTGCCGGGTGCGATTAAAACTTCCGCAATGCCCGAAGCAAGTGCCGAACTGGCGGCCTCGAGCTTTGCCTGCATACCACCGTGGGCGACTCCGGATTCGATCAGCTCACGGATCTGAGTAGCGTTGAGAACGGACGCGACTTTTCCGGAAGCGTTTCTCACTCCCGGAACATCCGTCAGAAAAATGAGCTTGTCTGCACGCCATCCAACCGCGCAGGAAGCTGCCATCTGGTCAGCGTTGACGTTGAAGATAACGCCCTGGTCACTTGCCGCAAGACAAGCGATAACGGGCAGGTAACCGGCGTTGACAAGCAGATCGAGTAATCGTCCATCAGTCTTAACAGGCCGCCCCACAAACTTCAATACCGGATCCAACTGAATGGCGGTTGTCAGGCGGCCGTCGATTCCGGAGAGCCCAACGGCAGCTTCGCCCGCGGCGATCAAGGCAGCCACGAGGTTCTTGTTCACACTACCTGCGATGACCTTGGTCACGCTGTCAATTACGTCGGGACCGGATACACGCATACCGTTTATAAAGGCACTCTCAACACCTTGCGCTTCGAGAAAACGAGTAACCTGCTTGCCGCCCCCATGAACGATCACGGTTTCGTACTCGCGCGCCACTTCCACCGTTTCAGCGGCTATTTTGTTGCGCGATTCCGGCTCATCGAGCAATGATCCGCCGACCTTTATCAGGACCTTCACAGCAGCGCCTCTGTTTCTTCGAAGCCAAGCATCAGGTTCATGTTCTGGACAGCTTGTCCGGCAGCTCCCTTTCCCAGGTTATCGATGGTAGTGACAATGGTGGCGCGCTGGCTTTCTCCATCAAACACAAATCCGATATCACAAAAATTCGTGCGCTGCACGGCGCGCAAGTCAGGAAGCTTTCCTGGCGCGTACAAGCGTACGAACGGCTCGCGCTCATACGCTTCCTCGTAGACGGACAATAGATCTACCGCTTTTTCCACTCTCTGGGTGCGTATATAAATGGTCTCTAAAATACCGCGATCCACGGGCAGCAGATGCGCGGTGAACGTGAACTCACGCTCGCCCAGCCCGGAATTCTGCAACACTTCCGGGACGTGGCGGTGGGTGCCGAAGCCGTATGCGGAGAAATTTTCGGTGACTTCGCAAAAACTGTTTTTCAGCGATGCGTGGCGGCCTGCGCCACTCACGCCCGACTTGGCATCGCAGATAACGCCGCGTGACCGATCTGCAACTTGTGCGTCGATGAGAGGTTTGATAGCCAAGTTAGCGGCCGTCGGGTAACAACCGGGATTGGCGACGAGCCTAGCGGCACGGATTTGATCACGAAAGAACTCGGGCAAGCCGTAAATTGCGTCAGCTAACAGCGATGATGCCGTGTGGCGCTCTTTGTACCACCGCGAGAAATCCTCGGGGTCACGCAGCCGGAAGGCACCGCTGAGATCGATTACTTTCGCCCCCGTTTGGAGAATGGCAGGCGCTAGCTCCAGAGACGCTGCGGCAGGAGTTGCAAGAAACACGAGATCGAGTTTCTCTTCGCGAATGGCGTCAGCGGTGGCCGGAATTGTTTTTAAGGGCGTGCGTCCCAGGGGTTCAGCGCGATCGCCAGGATCGGCCCGGTGCTCAAGCAAAACAAGATCGACAAACCGATGACGACGGAGAAGACGCACCAGTTCTGCGCCACTGTAACCCCGCGAGCCGACGACGCCAATCCTGCCGTCTGAGTAATTATTCACGTCAATGAATAATTATACTACAGCTGCTCGAATGCCGATCGCGCCGCCAAATCTCCCAAGACAGGCAGCCTAACCTGTTGGGTTTGAGCGGCTTTCACCAGAAGATAAATCCAGCAAAGAATGACGGCTAATTTGATTAGCGCAAAAACGAGGTGCTCCAGGCCCCAGCCCGGCAGGCCGGAAATCAAGGTGGGCAGGGCGGAAGACAGAATGAGCCAGGCAACAAAAAGATAAAGAGCTTGAAAAGCGTCAAAACGAACCCAAATGTTCCGGCGAAATTTCTGCGATGCAAGGAAAATGATAGCCGGTATGACGCCAAAGACTGGAATGTAGCAAAGAATGGAGGCGGTGCGATTGCTGATGTTGTCGAGGAAATCTGTGAACTGAGCTGTGGCTCGTGGCTGCGCCGTTCCGCAATTGGAGCAGAACGCGGCGGCGTCGTGCACACGAGCACCACAGTTAGTGCAGAAGGGCAAATCCACTCACTCCTTTTCAGGTCTTGTAATTGAGTTTACGTAAATGGCCTTGTACTTGTTCCGATCAGGCCGCCAGTTGGCCGTTCTGATAGGATCGGGGCGAATGCGGCTTTTTCATGTTGCCGGTGCAATGCTTCTTGCAGTGTCGGTGGTCGCGGCGGCAAACAAACCGCTTGAAATTTTTTTCGTCGATGTGGAAGGCGGCCAAGCAACGCTTTTTGTGACGCCAGCGGGGCAATCTCTGCTGATCGACACCGGCTGGGAGTATAACGCGTACCGTGATGCGAATCGGATCGTCGCAGCGGCCAAATTGGCAAAAATCAAGAAAATTGATTACGTTCTGATCACGCACTACCATCAGGACCACGTCGGCGGCGTTCCCCAGCTTGCAGCGAAGATGCCAATCGGAACGTTCATCGATCATGGCCCAAATCGTGAGGACACGGCCGCGATGAACCATCTTTACAGCGAATATCAAAAGGCGATCGCAGGCAAAAACCACATCGTGGCGAAGCCGGGCGACACGTTGCCGGTGCGCGGGATTGATGCGGTCGTGGTCAGCGCGGACGGTAATCTTATCAATCAGCCATTACCCGGGGCCGGGCAGGAAAACCAAAACTGCGCCGGTGTGCAGCAGAAGGCGACGGATACATCGGAAAACGCACGCTCAGTTGGGACCGTGCTTACATTTGGCCAACTGAAGATTGTAGATTTGGGAGACCTGACCTGGAACAAAGAGCTGGAGTTGATGTGTCCCGTAAACAAATTGGGACACGCCGACATTCTGGTCGTCTCTCATCACGGGTTGGACCAGAGCAACAGCCCGGCACTTGTGCACGCCCTTCAGCCGCGGGTCGCCATCTTTAACAACGGCGCCAAAAAGGGCGCAACGCCTTCCGCTTGGGATGTCGTGAAATCATCTCCTGGATTACTGGACATCTGGCAGCTTCACTTTGCGGATGCCGGGGGGAGCGAGCATAATGCACAGGACCCGTTTATCGCAAACACAGAAGAAGCGGACACCGGACACTATCTGAAGATCACGGCACACGAAGACGGCAGTTTCGAAGTTTATAATCCGAGAAACAAATTTTCGAAGCAGTATGCAGCGCGGTGAACGTTAGCCGAAGAAATCTTTGACCTTTTCGAAAACACTCTTTTCGTGAGGAGCATTTTCGGCTGGCAAGAGTTCCGACAGCTGCTCAAAAAGCCGGCGTTGTTCGCGCGTGAGTTTCTTCGGCACCTGCACGTCAACGTGCACGAATAGATCGCCGCGAGCCCTGCTGTTCACATGCGGCACTCCGAGGTTGCGCAGGCGAAAGGAGGCGCCGGACTGAGTACCTTCCGGAATCCTGATTTTCTGCGGGCCATCGAACGTCTCGATTTCGATCTCCGCACCAAGCGTTGCCTGGGCGATGTTGATGGGCAGAGTGCAGTGGAGATCCGTTTCGCGACGTTCGAAAATGGCGTGCTCTGCCACCTTGATAACTACGTAGAGATCCCCGGGCTGCGCGCCCGGAGGACCGGGATTGCCTTCGGCCGAAAGCCGCAGACGCGTGCCACTATCCACACCAGCCGGGATATTGACCTTCAGTTTCTTTTCAACGCGACTGAACCCCTCACCGCGGCACTGCGAGCACGCCTGGCGAATCACTTTCCCGCGCCCGCTGCACGTGGGACAGGTCTTTCTGATGGACAGAAAGCCTTGCTGGTAGAGAATTTCACCACGGCCGTGACAAGCCGCGCACGTCACCAAGCCGCCATTGGGCTCGGCGCCTGCTCCCTGGCACTTCGAACACGCTTCCATGCGCGGAATCTGCAGATCGGCCGAAATACCGCGCATCGCGTCTTCAAAGCTGATTTCCAGATCGTAGCGAAGGTCTTCGCCGCGCTGTACCCGGGAACGCTGTCCGCGCCCGCCGCCGAACATGCCGCCAAGGCCGAACATCTCGCCGAGGATGTCGCCGAGATCGGCGAACGCGGATTCGTCGAACCCATTGAATCCATTGCCAGCGGCGCCACTTACGCCCTGATGGCCGAAACGGTCGTAAGCGGCGCGTTTCTGTGGATCGCAGAGCACGGCGTAAGCTTCAGCCGCTTCTTTGAATCTCTCCTCGGCCTGATGATCTCCGGGATTTCGGTCCGGATGGTACTGGAGCGCCAGCTTCCGGTAGGCGCTCTTTAAGGTCTGCTCGTCGCAATCCCGCGAGACGCTCAGCACCTCATAGTAATCTCGTTTGGCGACACTCATAATCTGTCGTCCCTAGTTCGAGGAAAGCTCACTGATTTACGGCGACTTTCACCATCGCCGGACGCAGCAGCCGTCCTTTGAAGTAGTATCCGCGTTGATATTCTTCCAAGATAGTCTGATCGGGGTGGTCTTTTGTATCGACCATTTCGACCGCCTGATGAATATGCGGATTAAATAGCGGCACATCTTCGGTGATAGGCTCAAGACCTAGCTTGCGCAAGCTTTCATACAGACGCTGGTAGATGATTTCCATACCGCGCGCGTACTCTTTGTCCGTGCTTTCCACTTTGAGCGCGCGCTCAAAGTCATCGAGCACAGGCACCAGGGCCTTAACGGTGTCCATTGCCGCAAATTCAAAAAGGTCGCTTCGCTCACGTTCAATGCGACGCTTGTAGTTCTCGAAGTCGGCTTGCCGCCGCTGCAGCAGGTCCTGTAATTCTGCCTTTTCTTTTGCCAAACGATTGCGTTCGGCGGCCCCATCCGCCAACGAGGGCGAGTCCGTTTCGCGGACTGCCGCCTCGGGTTCTGACGCTTCACGCGTCCGTTCGGAGGATTGAACATCCTCCATAGCTACGCCGTTGTTTTCTACTGATTCCATTGAAACACCGAAGAGGACACGAGCGCGCCCTCAAATCTCAGCGTAACAAAAGGTTGAAAATTCAGAAACTTGAGCGCGAGGCGCTCAAGTCTTTGTCAGGGGCTGTCTAGCGCCCGCGAGCCGTTACCGTTTTCGCACTATCTATGGGCGTGGGAGGCGGTGCAGCGGGGTCGCTTTCAGTGGACTTAGTCAGGCCGAGAACCTTGCGCAGTTCGACGTCCACTCTGGCGCGAATATCGGGATTGTCCTTCATAAACTGGCGTGCATTCTCACGGCCTTGCCCGATGCGCTCGCCTTTGTAGCTGAACCACGAGCCGGACTTCTCGACTATGTTGTTAGCGACCCCGAGATCGAGCAAGTCGCCCTCACGGGAGACGCCCTCGCCATAAATAATGTCGAACTCGGCTTCGCGGAACGGCGGGGCCACCTTGTTCTTGACTACCTTCACCTTAGTGCGATTTCCAGTCACCGCTTCGCCGTCTTTGATAGCCGCGATGCGGCGAATGTCGATACGAATAGAGGAATAAAACTTCAGAGCGCGCCCGCCCGTGGTGGTTTCCGGGTTGCCGAACATGACACCGATCTTTTCGCGAATCTGATTGATGAAAACCAGGCAGGTGTTCGACTTGGAAACGATACCGGTCAGTTTGCGCATCGCCTGAGACATCAAGCGAGCCTGCACTCCCATGTGAGAATCGCCCATTTCGCCGTCGAGTTCAGCCTTAGGCACCAATGCGGCCACCGAGTCAACCACCAGGACATCGATCGATCCAGAAGTAATCAGCGCGGCTGTGATTTCAAGGGCCTGCTCGGCAAAATCGGGTTGCGACACCAGAAGGTTGTCTACGTCAACACCTAATTGCTTCGCATAGACCGGGTCGAGGGCGTGCTCGACGTCAATGAAGGCAGCCATGCCGCCCATCTTTTGCGCCTCGGCAATCACCTGCAGCGCGATGGTGGTCTTACCCGAAGATTCAGGACCGAAAATTTCGCAAATACGGCCGCGCGGAAAGCCACCTACACCCAGCGCGTAATCGAGCGAAATGGAGCCGGTGGAAATTGCCGAAACCGGCACGATAGCTTCCTTCGCTCCCAACCGCAGGATGGAGCCCTTTCCGAACTGCTTTTCGATTTGGCCCAACGTGAGAGTTAAAGTACGGTTGCGCTCTTTTTCGTCCATGGGAATCCTTTGTTGATCTGAAAATCCGGGGAGGGAGGCTACTTAAACAGTATAGCCCTAAACAAAAAGACCAATACTTGTTTTATGAGTTCAGACGCCGGCGTTCTCACGGCGGGCGTAGTAGCCCTTGCGAGTGCGCACGATCAGATCTTTTCTGCCTTTCACC
This sequence comes from Terriglobia bacterium, assembly GCA_963846025.1. Taxonomy (GTDB): domain Bacteria; phylum Acidobacteriota; class Terriglobia; order Bryobacterales; family Bryobacteraceae; genus Bog-105. The sequence continues at coordinate 211,361 of CAWJUG010000005.1, forward strand.
TTGATCTGAACCGTGTGATAGAGGCCATCGTTCTTCAGCGGCTCCGGGCGATAGAAGAGGTTGTATTGATGACGCAGCTCGTTGGCAATATTTTCGAACGACTGGTTGAGATCTTTCGCTTCAAATGGAAAAAACGAGACGCCGCCGGTCTGTTCAGCGAAATAACGCATGATTTTGTCGCCATCCGTTTCGATGTGGCTGATGTTGGTTGAGATCGTATAGATAACGGTATCGGCGCGCTGTGCCATCTCGAGCGCCTGATCACGGCTATAGCGGCTCTCATTGTCTTCGCCGTCGCTCAATATGACCATGGCACGGCGGAATTTATACATCGGCTGATCCTGCATCAGCTTGTCACGACAAGCGAAATATATAGCATCGTAAAGAGCGGTCCCGCCACCTGGGCGAAGATCGCGCACCGCGTTTTCCAGCTTGTGCGTATCGCTGGTGAGATCCGCAACTAATTCGGCTGAGGTGTCGAAACTGACGATGGTCGCCTTATCTTCTTGGCGCATCACGCTGTTGATGAAATTTGTGGCGGCTTCCTGCTGAAAGTGAAAGCGGTCGCGAATGCTATTGCTGGTATCGATCAAAATCGCGAGTCGCAGCGGCAGATCGGTTTCCGAGGTGAACTCTAAAATCTTTTGCGGCTTCTTGTTTTCGAACACTTCGAAGTCGTCGCGATTAAGATCGGTAACGAAGCGCCCATGCTTGTCAGTCACGGCGAAAAGCATGTTCACGCGGGTGACCTCGGCTCGAATGGGAGCCGAGGGGGACGGAGACGGCGTCTGGTCCTGAGACTGCGAGAACGAGGCTACACCGAAGACGGCGAGAGCCGCAAGAGGAACTGCGAACAACTTCATCGGGATGACTCTATTCTAGGCCACGTTTTCGGGCGCACTGTAGAAAATCCACCAGTTCCGGGGGCAAGGGGCTTTCGACACTGAGCCGTTGGCCGCTGGTTGGTAACGCAAACCGAAGGCGATGCGCGTGGAGGAAGAATCGATGGAGCGGGGGCAAGCCGGCGACTTCTGCGGGAGCGCCATAGAGACGGTCGCCAACAATGGGATGATGAATGCTCGCCAGGTGAACGCGAATCTGATGAGTGCGGCCGGTGCCGATTCGCACTTCGAGAAAAGTCAGTGTGCCCAGCTCTTCTAGAACACGATATTCGGTTGAGGCGCTACGACCACTCGCAAGCTTGGTTGTCATCCGCGTCCTTCGCACCGGGTCGCGGGAGATGGGAGTGGTAAGCCGCCCTTCAGCCGTCTTCATACGGCCGTGTACGAGTGCGAGGTAGACTTTTTCTACTTCACGATCGCGGAACTGGGAAGCGAGCGCCTGATGCGCTTTGTCGGTCCGGGCGACGACTAGAACGCCGCTGGTTTCTTTGTCGAGCCGATGAACAATGCCAGGGCGAAGGTCGCCAGAACCAGACGAAAGTCTTTCGAAGCGGTGCAGCAATGCATTGACTAGCGTGCCGCGCGAGTGGCCGGCCCCGGCGTGAACCACCATTCCAGCCGGCTTGTCGACGACAACGACGTCCTCGTCTTCATAGAGGATGTTGAGCGGCAGATCCTCAGGAACGGCTTTGAGCGCGGGCAGATCCGCTGGCTCAACGTAAATATCTTCGTCGCCGCGCAGCAGATAGGAAGAGCGAACCTGTTGACCGTTGATAAGAACGCGCCCCTCTTTGATCCAGGATTGCAGACGCGAGCGGCTGAACTCCGGCAGACGTTCATGCAGGAAGGCGTCAAGGCGCTTACCGGCATCGGAAGCGTCAGCCGTAAGGTTCACGCCTACATCTTACGGAGTGTCGTATTCGGCGTGGCCTTTTCCATAGCGCATCTCTCCAGCTTCAACAGGAAATGGCAAAGTGTTTTCTTTCGGCGGTAGCGGGCAGGTTGCGTAGGGCGTGAAGGTGCAGGGCGGGTTGTAGGAACGGTTGAAATCCAGGTCGACCTTGCCGTTTTCTGGCAGCGGAGTGTTTAGCATGCGGCCAGCCTGGTAGGTGTTGACCTTATTAGTCGGATCTTTAAAGAGAAAAAAGAGAGTCTTCCCTTCGTAAATCGGCCGCAGTTGAAACGCTTTGCCTTGATAAGTAAATTCAACAATCCCGGGGCTTTCCTCCATGTCCGTCTGGCCGAGGACGTTCAGAATAGGGATCTTCTTCGAATTCGGAATGAATTTCGCGTCAAAGTGTAAGGCTGGATTGATGGAGAAGTACTTCATCCCGGTAAAATGCTTCAGGGCCGGGCTGGCGCTGTCCTTAGCGCGGATCGCGAGCTTATCGCCGCGCGCGATCACGAAGAAAGAGACAGAACCTGTTTGTACGACGTCCGGCTTCTCTTGTTTCTTGTAATGCAGCGGACGTGACGCCCCATCCGGTTCTATAAAGGTGACCTGATCGCCTTCCAAGCGTATGGTGCCGGCGTGTTCGGGGGCCGAGCCTTTCGGTAGAACGAAGTCGCTCGAATCCGCCGAGCCGATGCTGTTATCTCCAGGTTTGAGCCAGAACAACCCCACCAAGGTGAGCCAGCCATTTTCGGAACGGAGGGATTTGTCCCGTTGCTGCTGCCAATCGTGGATAGAGGCGTCGTATGTGGAAGAAGCGAGCATGATAAACCCTAGTAATCCGATCAGCAAACGGTACATAGTAAAATTCTACTCCAAAAATGACGCGCTTGCCATCAGGAGTCCAGCGGAAGCCGTCACGCACATCTAACTCTTCCTCATAGACCCAATCGGAGGTGCCGTTGATGAGCTTGCGCAGTGTTTTGGTATCGACATTGAGCAGCCAATAATCCCCCGCGTGCGCTGCCTGCAGACCGGTTTTGGAATTTGTGAATACGCTTGACTTCACAATCCGGTCACTGTACATTAACAGTGGTACAGCGTAACTCGTGGTTTTTAAACTCAGTCCATCCGCCGGGCAGCCTCTTTACCTGCAGCTGATGCAGCAGATCCGGCACGCGATAGAAACCGGTGTTCTTCAGCCGAATGACGAACTGCCTGGAATCCGCACATTGGCGAAAGAGTTAGTAGTCAGTCACAACACTGTCGCTAAAGCTTATACGGAACTGGAACACGAGAATGTGCTGGAACTCCGGCACGGTTCAGGAGCGTACGTTTCAGCCAAGCGGAGTATAAGGTCCCGGGCAGAGAAGGTTCGCTTGGCCCGTAGTCGAGTTCAACGCCTTGTGGAATCACTTTTAGAGGAGGGCCTGTCGGATCAGGAAATCCGACGGCTGTTCGAGGCGGAACTCTTCTACCCGACATTGGCGGAACAGATGGAGTAGGCACAATTAGAGCTCCAATGCCCCACGTTATCGAAACGGACCACCTCAGCAAAGACTATGGAAAGTTCCATGCAGTCCAATCCTTGAATCTTCGTATCTCACAGCGGCAGATTACGGGCTTCCTGGGCCGCAACGGCGCGGGCAAGAGCACGACGATCAAGATGCTGCTGGGGATGACACATCCAACCGAAGGTACAGGAACGGTACTTGGCAGGGCCATTGACGATCCAAAGGCTAGCCGCGAAATGCGACGCGAGGTGGCCTATGTGGCCGAGGACAAGCAGCTATATTCCTACATGACCGTTGAGCAACTGATTGCCTTCACACGGTCATTTTATTCTGACTGGCAGCCAGACTTAGAGCGGCAGTTACTGAAACAATACGAACTGCCGTTGCGGCGAAAAGTCAAAGCGCTGTCCAAGGGCATGCGAACCAAACTGGCGTTGCTGCTCGCGCTTTCGCGGAGGCCGTCACTCTTGATCCTGGACGAGCCAAGCGAGGGACTAGACCCTGTTTCCATTGAAGAATTGCTGCAGGCGCTGGTAGCGGCGGCGGCGGACGGAACAACTGTCTTCTTTTCTTCGCATCAGATAGCCGAGGTTGAGCGTGTGGCCGAGCACGTTTGTATCCTCGATCGGGGCAAACTGGTGATGGATCTCTCACTGGATGATATGCGGAGAGATTACCGGCGCATTACATTGGGTTTCACTCAGCAGCAGGTGCCCGAAAGATTTCGCATTCAGGGAATACGACAGGTCCAGACCAGCGGACGCCAGGTGATCTTACTCGCGAGTGAAAACGCGGATGACATTGTGCAACTTACTCGCAGCATGGAACCGGTTTCGATAGACGTAGCTCCTGTTGGATTACGCGAACTATTCCTGGAGACAGTCAAAGAGAGCGGTGATGCTCTGGTATAGGGCTTGGCGCGAAACCCAAACAAGATTCTGTCTGAGCGCTGCTGTTATTGCGGCATTATCTGTTTGCTTCGTGGTCTTCCACGCGGAGGCTGCCGGTATCTCCGACAAGCCACTGACCTATGTCGAGTACATTTGGCGAATCACTTACAAGGGATACCTTCGTGAGCTATTTGTGCTGCTGGCTCTGCTGCTGGGCGTTGGCGGGTTGTTGAGAGAACGCGACCATGGCACCTCGGGATTTACTTTGGCGCTGCCAGTGAGCCGCCTGCATTTAGTTTCTACACGAGCCGCCGTGGGAATTGTGGAGATAGCGGTACTCTCGTTCTTGCCGGGACTGACGGTATGCGCGGCGTCTCGGGCAGTGGGTGAATACTATCCGTGGTCGCAAGGATTGCAATTTGGCCTGCTGTGGGCGATTGGAGGCGCGTTCATTTTTATGATCGGGTTTCTGGCTTCCAGCATCTTCGCGGGCGAGTATACGGCTCCAGCAATTGCTTTTCTCGCCTTGCTTCTTTACTCAGTCATGGTGGATGTACCGCCGATAGAGCGCTATGTTCCCGACGTTCACGACATGATGAGTGGAACGGGGATGCCTTACTTCCAAACGCATCAATGTCTGCTGGTGGGGCCGCTTCCGTGGCAGATGCTGATCGTGTTTTTGATTACGTCAGTCGGTTTGTTGGTGGTAGCTGGGAGCATCACACAGCAGCAGGATTTTTGATTGTCTAAAAGGGCAAGATCAGGGATGCTTTGGTATAAGGCATGGCGGGAGACCCAGACGCGATTTGCAATCATCGCGGTCGTCTTAATCGCATTTTGTCTGTTCGCCGTTTTCTTCTATAATCGCGCCCAACTTCGCGGGTTATATGTTACTCCGGATTTGCGCGCTGCTAACTATAGCGAGCACATCTATAGAATCATGTACTCCGGCACAGCAAAAGGGGCGTTCGCAATGCTGGTTATATTTCTGGGACTCGGCGGCTTATTGCGGGAACGCGCGAACCGAACGGTTTTCTTCACGATGGCCCTTCCCGTCAGCCGATTGCAACTGCTCGGAACCCAGATAGCAGCCGTTATAGCGGAGATGGCGGTTTTATCTCTGATGCCCGCGATTCTGATACCGCTGCTATCTCTTCTGTTAGGGTTATCCTATCCCTTCACGCAAGCACTGCACTTCGGCATTCTTTGGTTCACCTGCGGTTCAGTAATCCTTGCATTGGCATTCTTGCTGTCTGTTGTTCTCCCGGGAGAATATACGGCCCCTGCGGTGTGTTACGTCGTCCTAATGCTGCAGGCGTTGGTTGCCGACTGGAAGCCGCTCAAGCCGTATCGAACAAATCTGTTTTGGACGATGGGCGAATTCGGAAGGATGCATTGGGGCGCACGGCACAATCTGTTGATGTCCGATTCTCTTCCATGGGAAAGGCTGCTGATGATAATGCTGATTGCGTTCGGCATGTTTGCTCTGGCAGTTCGCGTAAGCCAAAAACAGGAGTTTTGAAGGCGAGAGCGCTCCGCGCGTTCACTGGCGACCGAACGTCGCAGTTCAACTGCCTGGCGGGAAAATGATGGGAAGGGCCACGTCGGACGTGAACATGCAGCGCGCGTTATGCCCGCACAATGGCACCACCGCGACCTTCTGCTTGGCTCCGTACTTACCAGTTACCAATTTTGCGAACGCTTCGCCGCGAGCTAAACGAGTCGGTCCTTGCGCCATGGCGGGACAAGAAGAGTCAAATCCGCCAAGTGGAAGAATGTCGATTTCACCCAGCAGATATGTGACCGGGCGGGATGCAAGTTGCTTCCGCAATTGCTCGTCGGTCATGTTCGCGGTGTAACCTGCGTTCGAACGATCCTCGAGGCCATAGGGCCACTTATCGTAAGTCGTGCAATTGCGTGCATCGCGAAAGCGTTGCGAAGCTGGTGTCTTCAGCGTTGGGGCGCGTGGCATCAGGATAGGCATAGCTGGATGGATTTGCAACCACGTAGGTGACTGGCACTCCAAGCTCATCGTTCACTTTATTCGCCATCTGATAACGCGTGACGAATTGACCTCCGGCGGAGTGCCCGGCGACGACGATCTGGCGCAGGTTCGGGAAGACTTCTTTATTTGCCAGCTTGCGCAGGATCTCGTCCATGAAAAGGAAGGAATCGACCTTGTTGTCGCTGAGCGCTGGTCCACCCGAGCGCCAACTGCCGCAGTTCCAACTCACTTCGTTGGCCGCAAGAGTATCTTTGCAGCCGCGTCCGTCGTTCGACGCCAAGCGCGGCGCGATGACCACGGTATCTTCGAGCGCGCCACCGAAGAAAGCAGCGCCAACGGCGGTTCGGAAGTAATTGTCGGCATCACGACCCGCACCATGAACCATAACAAGTGCGCGAGTGATACTGGTGTTCTTGGCGGTAAGAGAATAAGTGCGGTACACAAGCGAGCGCGAAGGACCGCCGGCAAACGTGATCCACTCGGTGCAAGCCGGATTAGCCACAGTGCACGGCGCGCTCCAGGCCACGGAGACGCCGAGCAGCGCGCCGAGAGGCAGCGAGTGCAGAAGTATTCTCTTCATTTCTTTTCACCTCTTTTCGCGTTGTGGGCGAGGTTTTCTACTACCTGGCCAGCTTTCATAACGAACACAGCGCGTCGCGCGGCGGTGACGTCTTCCAGCGGATTGCCATCGAAGGCCACAATGTCGGCCTGCATACCGGGAGCAATGGATCCGATCTGGTCTCCGAGGTTGAGTGATTGAGCAGAAAGAGAGGTGGCTGAGATCAATGCACTCATCGGGTCCTGTCCGCCATCGCGGACGCGCACGATGTACTCTTCGTAGTTGCGGCCATGCGCACCAGCGACGGCATCGGTGCCGTAAATAATCTTCAAGTCCGGGTGCTTCAGCGCTTTCTTGAAGGTGTCGAGCACGATCTGAATGCCCTTCTCCATAAAAGCGAATCCTTCTTCGTTGTAGTTGCCGATGCCCAGATACTTTGATTTGTTTTCCAGGTAATTCTGCAGGACAAGTCCGATGTTGGGGTCGTAGTACGTTCCATGCTGGACCATCAAATCGAAAACGTCGTCAGTGAGATAAGCGCCATGTTCAATGGATGTGCAGCCGGCAAGTACCGCGGCCTTTGCGGAAGCGGCCGAGTGGGCGTGAACGATTGTGCGTAGGCCCTGGGCTTTCGCTTCGCCACAGGCAGCGTCGAGTTGGGCGTCGGATAGAGTCTGCGCCCCCCCTTCGCGAATACTTTTTGAAGCGAAGACCTTGATGAAGTCGGCGCCTTGCTGCTTGCGCTCGCGAACAATTTCACGAATGCGCTCGGGAGTTAGCTTCTCGTCCGTGATGGGCTGGAGCGAGGTCAAGATGCGCGGACCGGGAAGAATGCCGCGAGCGATTGCATCTCTTAGATATTTGTCCGCCGATGAGCCAGGGCTTTGAATGGTTGTAAAGCCGGCATTCAAGGTGACGACTGCGTTTTCCTCGCCGTAGAGGATGGCCTGTTCGGCCGGTTCTCCGCGGCCGGCGAGCCGTCCTTTATCGAAGTGATACATGATGTGCGAGTGAGTATCTATCCATCCGGGCGTTACTGTGAGGCCGCTCAAATCGTAGACCTCCGCGCCGGCGGGTACAGCGCCGCCAATACCGACAATTCTGGAGTCGCTGACAACAATGGTCGTAGTGTGCAGCGTCTTCCCTTTCCCGTCGAGGAGGGTTGACGCTTTGAGTACGATTGTGGGCTGCTGGGCCAGAGACAGCAGCGGAATCAGTGGCAGACAGGCAATCAGTAATTGTCGAACAAGCTGCAATGGGCACCTCTTGGTTGAAAGAAAAAATTGGAAGATTAAAGGCCCGAAGTTGTCAACAGATGCTGATTTTCTCACAAAACTCGAGCGCGCCGCTGTAAACGCATCGTATCCCTACATATGAGCTCTTGGCTCGTGGAGATGCCCTGGAAGAAGAACGCTGCGGAAAGCTCACATTTTGCGTAGACTATTCATGCACACACGGTCAGTTTCTGGTAACTTCGTTGCCTTTCTATAGCTGTAACTCCCGTCTTTGTGAATCCAGTGGGTATTAATCCCCTCATTCTGTCTTTTTGCGCGTATAGTACGCCGTCCGAAGAACCTCTCGGTACTCCGCTGGAAGGTCGCGCTCCATTGCACCTTGGATGACCACTTCCAGGTAGGCCATCGGTGGGCCGCAGTCATCGGAGCATTCCGTAGTCGCAATAAAGGTAAAAGCCGTGAGTGGCGTCGCGTCGTCCTCAGGCGTTGGCGGCGTCAAGTACACTGTGAGCTCGCGCTCCTCGTAACCGCCTTCACGTGTCCGAAGATTCTCCTGGTCGCAGTCGCTCACCCGGTACACGTAGCCCCACACAATGCTCCTCGCGTCAGGGCTCATATTTGCGGCGTCGCCTTGGCGGGTAATAGAGTGCTTCGTGAATGCAAGCCGGAACCCTGGCACGAACGCGAGACCGTAGTCCTCGGCGTGTTTTGCGGTTCGCCGACACTCGTCACCTTTAAGGTTTGAGCCATAGGCGAAGTAGAAGTTTCGGAGTGCCTCAACGGGAACACCGGCCATCGCGTCGACGCGCCGGAGGAACGCGCATCGTGCCTGCGCGTCCCCTGATTCCAGAACCGCGATGAGGTCTTGGAATTCCTGCAGGATCGCTGCGTGGAAAAGTTGGCGGTTAAGAGTCCGCGTTTTCGTCACCGGATCCCGTTGGAGAAGGCGCTCGATATCGATTCGTATCTTCCAGTCCTTGCGCGTTTCACCATTGTGGAGAATCCCGTTGCGTACGTATTGGAAGAATTCGCTACGATCCTTGCGGCTGAAATCCGCAAAACGCTGCGCACTCAAGAAGGTCTTGAAGGAGTGGGCCGGGCTAACGTCCGCTGTAGCCACCCGACCTTCTCTGAAGGATTGGATCGTGTCTATAAGAAGACAGTCGAGCGCTAGGATCGCGAACCCTGGTCGATATGGAAGTTGATCCTCCTCGTCGAAACGCGCGAGTTCCTTTATCGGGGTAAGGAATCGTTCCTGGAATCGTCGCTGTATGGCTTGGACGACCTCACGCCATGCGTCCTCGTTCGGCGCGTTGCTTGTGAGGTGCGCTCGTAATTCGTGGTACCGGGCCACTGTGAAGTTCGACGCGAGTTCGGTGGAGGCGTCCATAAGAGCTTCTCTTAGGCTATTGGATCCTTGACAGCGCCCGTGCGTGTCTGACCACCGGAGTCGATAAGCACAATCGTACGTCCTTCGGCCAGCATGACTTGCACGCGCTTGGCGATGCCTCTCAACGTCTCCTCACCGATCCCCGCGATATCGATGCAGGAAAGCGCACGGGGCGGTATCTGGAGGCACAGAGAGGACACAACATGCACAAACACCTACACAGTACTTTCGTACCAATGTCGCCTAAGTGGTGCCCGGGGCGGGACTTGAACCCGCACTCGCCTTGCGGCGAAAAGGATTTTAAGTCCTTTGCGTCTGCCAGTTTCGCCACCCGGGCCGGGTCGAAATCGCTTGTAGTCTCAAATATCTCAATAATAGTAAACGCGCCGATGCTCGCGGATCCTATTTTTTCTTCATGCGCGTATAGGCAAGCTGCTTTTTCTGACCTTCCACGATGAGGTGATCGTCGTCACTGAAATAAGTGAGTTGTGTCCCCTTCGTCAGGCCCTTGTAGCTATCCACCACCTGAGGCGCGCCGCCCTTCAGAACGACTTTGCTGTCCTTGGTATAGTAGTCGCAGTTTTCCGCCGTTCCCACGCGTGTGCGGCCTCCAGGCAAGACCTGCGATACGGTCGCGTTCCCACTTGCCACGGCGTGATCGAGAGAAGACTGGTCTGAATTGTCCTTGTTCTTCGGAGTGAGGAAGGCTTTTAATTCTTCAGAGACCACAGTCATCTTTTCGCGCGTCAATTTGACGCCGCCAGTGTAGAGCGCAACGCGCGTATCATCGCGATAGGTCAACTCCGGCGCGCGAACAACCGTGAAAATGGGAGGGTCAGCCGGTGCGGCCGCCGCACTGTGGCTCGCTGCGGTTTGAGTGCCGTTCGAAGCAGGCGTGCTTTTGCCGGAGCTATTGTCCACCAGTTCGCTCACCACATCGCCCAATGCGTGTAGTGATTGCTCGTCTCGATCGATATCAATCTTGCCGGCCGAAATCCGGTTGGCGCCTTGCCACATCACGACGTGGCCTTGATAATGCACGATTGTGTTGTTATTTCGCGTCTGCATCCGATCCGCTTGCGCCTGCATGGCTTTTGAATCGTCCAGCATGGATGTTCCCGGCTTTTGATTCTTATCCGGCTGATGCGTCGAAAGAACATGGCCCATGGCATCCATGTCGCCATTCGCCTGATTCATCACGATCATGTCCGCGAAGGCCGAGCCTGTATCGTCCAGAACACGCGCTGAACCGTTCAATGTCATCCTATTGACTGTCTGTTCCAGCAGAGCCTTGTCGGCCGAGGCTCTACGGACGCCTTCTTCATAGCGAAAGTGGCCGTTCTGCTCGACGGTCGCAACCTGATTACTATTGGGAGTGAACTTCGCTTTCAATTCATCGCTCCATGTCAGGGCCGGCGGCTGTGGGCCGGCAGGTTTTCCGGTTGCAGTTGCCGCGGCTGGTCGGACACCGGAGGCAGGTTTGTCCGTGCGGACCGCCGCATCCCAGGCCAAAAACGTGTCGACGTAGCTGCCTTCTCCATAGAGCACACGCAGCCGGGATGCGTCGATGACGCGATGGGGCTGGTCGGGCCGATTCGGTTTGAATTCGAGCTGCGCCTTAGTAGACGTGCGGATCTCCTGAACGTCCTTACCCCCCGGTTTCATATCCAGTTCAAGATGCTCGCTACGAAGAATGCGCGTTTCGGCGAGTTGCACGCCCGGTTGCGGCAACGGCACGGATTCAGCGATGGCATTTCCGTCGGCCAAGACTAGATGGAGATCGCTCTCCTGGCCCAGCACTCCATTGATGTTTTTTGTTGTGACGGCAAATCGTAGATCTGCACGATTGCTGGTCAGCGAAGTACGCGCACCCTCTTCAGTCGCGACCAGACGCGCATTGTTCTCCGCAACAATGTTCACCAGGTTTCCGCGTTCGTCGAATAAGGCTGTCATCTTGTCGGCCGAATAGTCCGTGTGACGGCCATCGCGATCGTCCGTGCCCAAGGCCTGATCACTTTCAATTTCGTGCAAGTGCGTTTTCTTCGATCCTGGAAGTATTGAACTGGTGTCAGACGGCGCGTCGGCGTAATCCTCTTCAAGCGTCACCACGGAATTCCGGGCGCGAATCACCGTCGATTGACGCTGCATCTTAGACCAGGGCGACAAATAGATCTTCTGCTCGGTCTCTTTGTACACGAGATCGCCGGCTTCAATGTGCATCTTATTCGCTACCGGGCCATGGCCGATCCAATCGAGCGCCACGTGCGATTTTAAATGCAGAATTTTCGTGCTTGGATCATACTCGACGCCAATACATTGCCCGTCTCCTTCGGAGAAGACAAAAGATGCAGCCTGATCCGTATTAGCTTTACCTGTTTTTGTTTCGTAAACGACACCAGACGTCTCGACGTGAACGCGTTTCGCCACTACATCTTTTTTGGCGGCGTCCTGGGCAGCGGGAACGTTCATGACGATAATGACCGGGCCGTCGGATTTCAACAGCCCCGAGCGCTCGTCGAACAGAGCTTTCTCGCTTCTTATATAGGTGTAGGCGCTGGCTGGCTTGTCGTACAAACGCATCGCGAGGCCACGGATTTCAAAAGTAGCCGGATCATGGGTTGCCTGCGCCGATTCGGCTTCCGCCAACACTATGGGCTTGCCGGTTTCGGGGTCGGATTTTTTCCACCGCCAGCCGCTGGGCGAGATGGCATCTAGGCCAGGCTTGATGGGCGGCGTGGGTTGCACGCGCGCATGCCGCGCCTTATCGACGCGAAGCTTCAGAGTGTAACCGACAGCAGCCGAGATAATGATGGCGGCGATAGCAAGAAATACGGATAAGCGCCGCATGTGGCGGAGGGGATACTGGGGTTAGGATAGCAGCCTAAGGGGCAGCAGACACAAGCGAAACAAATCTGAGTCCGACGTTATCAATGCCGAGATTGCTATTCTGCTAAGTCACATGTTCTCATAGACTTAAAAAACTGACTTGTCACTCTCATGCCGAGTGTGCTAAATATACCTAAGGGCGGTCAATCATTCGACCAGCCCACCTAATTCAATCAAATTCAGAGTTTTGGCTCAGTGGAGGTTTTAAGTATGGATATTCGTCCGCTACACGACCGCGTGGTAGTTAAACGGATCGAAGAAGGCGAGACTATGCAAGGCGGTCTCTATATCCCGGATTCGGCAAAAGAGAAGCCGCAGCAGGGTGAAGTAGTTGCAGTTGGCAAAGGCAAGCGAACCGATGACGGCAAGCTGCTCAGCATGGATGTGCAGGTCGGCGACCGCATCCTGTTCGGCAAGTATTCCGGCAGCGACGTCCAAGATGAATCGGCAACCGAGTACCTGATCATGCGTGAGGACGAGATCCTCGGCGTGATCGCAAACGGTTCTTCCAACGGTTCATCTGCCAAGAAGTAAAAGGAGATCAAAGAGGAATAATGGCTGCAAAACAGATTGTTTATAGCGAAAATTCGCGTCAGGCGATCCTGCGCGGCGTCAACCAGTTGGCTGATGCGGTAAAGGTTACGCTCGGCCCCAAGGGCCGCAATGTAGTTCTTGAGAAGAAGTTTGGCGGTCCCACGATCACTAAGGACGGCGTCACCGTCGCCAAGGAAGTGGAACTGAGAGATCCGCTGGAGAATATGGGCGCCCAGATGGTGCGTGAGGTTGCTTCGAAGACCTCCGACATCGCCGGCGACGGCACCACCACCGCCACGATTTTGGCCCAGGCGATCTTCCGCGAAGGCGTGAAGTCTGTCGCTGCCGGCGCCAATCCGATGGCGCTGAAGCGCGGAATCGAGAAAGCTGTCGAGACCGTAGTTGAGGAAGTGAAGAAGCTGTCAAAGCCTGTTTCCGGAGATGCGATCGCGCAGGTTGGCACCATTTCCGCCAATGGCGATGCCACCATCGGCAACATCATTGCCGAGGCGATGAAGAAGGTTGGCAAGGACGGCGTCATAACGGTTGAAGAATCGAAGACGATGGTGACCGAGCTCCAGACGGTCGACGGTATGCAGTTCGACCGCGGTTATCTATCGCCCTATTTCGTCAGCGATCCCGATCGCATGGAAGCAGTTCTCGAAGATCCCTATATTCTGATCCACGAAAAGAAGATCAGCAATATGAAGGATCTGCTGCCGCTGCTCGAGCAGATTGCCGATCCGGCAAGCCGCTGCTGTTGATTGCTGAGGAAGTGGAAGGCGAAGCGCTGGCCACCCTCGTGGTTAATAAGCTGCGCGGCACGTTGAATGCTTGCGCTGTAAAGGCTCCTGGGTTCGGCGATCGCCGCAAAGCGATGCTGGAAGACATTGCTGTCCTCACCGGTGGCAAGGCTCTTATGGAAGAGACGGGCATCAAGCTGGAAGGTGTGCGCCTGGAAGACCTCGGCCGTGCGAAGCGCGTGACCGTGGACAAGGACAATACCACCCTTATTGACGGCGCTGGTTCGCAGAAGGCGATTGAAGGCCGCATCAAGCAACTCCGCACTCAGATTGATGAGACTACCTCCGACTACGATCGCGAGAAACTGCAAGAGCGCCTGGCGAAGCTCGCCGGTGGCGTTGCTGTTATTAAGGTCGGCGCTGCGACTGAAACCGAAATGAAGGAAAAGAAGGCCCGTGTCGAAGACGCTCTGCACGCAACTCGTGCGGCCGTCGAAGAGGGCATCGTTCCTGGCGGCGGCGTGGCGCTGCTGCGTGCAGGCAAGGTTCTTGCGAATCTGAAGGGTGATGGAGACGAGCAGATTGGCGTCGACATCATTCGTAAGGCAACCGAAGAGCCGCTGCGTCAGATTTCCGGTAATGCCGGTTACGAAGGCGCAATCATCCTTGAGAAAGTTCGCTCCAAGGACGAGGCGAACTTCGGCTTCAACGCCGCAAACGGTCAGTACGAAGACCTGGTGAAGGCAGGCGTCATCGATCCGACCAAGGTGACTCGTTCTGCGCTGCAGCACGCCGCTTCCATCAGCGCATTGATGCTGACCACCGAAGCGATGATTGCTGAACTGCCTGAGAAGAAGGCTCCTGCTGGTCCCCCTGCCGGACACGGCCCGGACATGGATTACTAAGACAGGTTCAAATCCGAACCTTTCGCCCGCCCGGTTCAAAGCCGGGCGGGCTTTTTATTTTTTCTTCGAAGGGGACTTCTTCGACGAAGATTTTTTGGAAGTGCTCTTCTTTGCTGTGCTCTTCTTGGCCGTGCTTTTCTTCGAAGCGCTCGACTTCTTTGTGCCCTTCTTGGCCGCTGAGCGCTTCTTCTCGTTCGGATTCGCTGGAATATTCGCGCCGGATCTGCGCGCCTCGCTCAAGCCGATCGCAATCGCCTGCTTCGGGTTCTTGACCTTTTTGTGGCTGCGTCCGGATTCCAGTTCGTGATGCTTGTATTCATGCATCACCTTCTGCATCTTGCTTTTCACTTTTTTCTTCGACTTGGGGTCTGATCCCGAAGACGACTTTTTCTTTGTGGCCATACATCTGTGTGAATAAGTGGAAGCTCGAATTGTTTCGAGGAATCCTTTATCACCAACTGAACTGAACAAGAGATACGGAATTATGCGGCAGATCAAACGACATTTGGATTCTGCCGTCCTGCACTGGAATCCAGCGCGGGGATTCAAGCAGTTGTAATTGTCCCGCGCGTTCCAACTGCTACATACTGCTCCGACGTCGGTTGCTCTGGCGATCCCATCTTCTGCCACGCCGAATACGCGTTGCTGTGCTCGCCATCGATCCGGTAGTGCCGCGTGAGTACTCGCGGGCCGTTCTGCGCCACGACATCCAAAACAACGTGCTTAGCCGGACCCGAAACATCGTCCTGATCGTAGTTCCACACCAGCACGGACACGCCATGTTCATTGGCAACGGCAAGTCCATCGCTTGTCTGAAGGCGCTCGCCCTCCATCAAGCCGAGCATGCGAAACAGATTTAGGATCGGCTTATCGATTCCATTCGTCGCCAGATCGCGAAATCCGGCGAAGTACGGTTGACCTTCGAATTCGAAAGCCCACGTCAGCATGCCCTGAATGTTCGCGCTGGTTCGATCGGCCAGCTTCAAGATGCCGTCGAGAGCAGCGGCCGTATAACTGGCATACAGCGGTCCGTTACGATAGGCATTCTGCGGATATTTTTGCGCCGGACAAGCGGCGCATCCTTCGGGATCGGCTTCGCTCAGCACAATCGGAATGCGAGCGAACTGCGGGAAGCTGCGCACGATATCCACTCCGTTCTGCACGTTGGCCATTTCTTGTTCCAGGCCCATGCGCACGTGCCCGTCCACAACCGCCGGCCTTCCCTTCGCATGAAAAGTCACGAAATCCAGAGGCACGTGCTGCTTCTCGCAGTGATCCAAAAACTGCCGCAGGAATCCGCTCGATCGCTGCGACCCCGGCCCGGTTGTCGCCGGGCCTCCGACTCTTGCGGCAGGGAGAGCGCGTTTTACAGCTTGTACTGAGTAGTCGTAGAGCCTGTCGTACTCTTCCGGCGTGCCGTGCCAATAAGCGATGTCCGGCTCATTCCAGACCTCCCAATACCAGGAGGCCACCTCGCGTGCGCCGTACTTTTGAACGCAGTGTTCGACCCACTGGTAAACAAGTTCGCCCCATTTGTTGTAATCGCGCGGCGGATAGCTCCAACCCGTGAAATTCGATTTCGGAAACTCATGCTGGTACGGCTCGGGATGCGTCGATAATGCTTCTGGCATGAACCCGATCTCGACAAACGGCTTCGCGCCCGCCTGCAGGTAAGTGTCGAAAATGCGATCGATGATGGTCCAGTCATAAACCGGCTTTCCGGAAGCGTCTTCCGTGTAAGCGTTTGTCGAACCCCATTTCAGAGCAGGTTTGCCGTCGCCGGTTGTGAGCAGAAAATGGGTTCGAATGTAGACGGGTTGAGGCGCGAGCGCGCCAAGGTCGCCAATGAGTTTCTTGCCGTTGGCCGTATAGGTATAGTTCGGCTCGTCATAGCCGAAGAACCCCCAAATCTGTTTCATCGGCCCTAGCTTCTGCGACGGGTCGACATGGATCACTAGAGCTAGCAACAAACAGAGGCAATGCACTAAAAGCAGGGTATCGCTTGTTATCCTGAATTTTCACGAGGGTTTTTATTGGCAAGAGTTTCAGCGGCTTTTCGCAGTTTTTTTTCGATTCTCTTTTCGGGTGTTCTTCCGGAAGATATAGCATCTCAATTTGGTTTTACGAAAGCGAAACCTGTCGCTCCGGCGCCGGTTGAGCCGCCGAAGATCAAGGCCAGTGATGGCGCGCTGCAGATCTTACAGATTTTGCAACGCGATTCGCGCCTGATCGATTTCCTGATGGAAGACATTACCGCATACGAGGATGACCAGATTGGTGCGGCCGTTCGCACCCTGCATGGCGACTGCAAAGCAAGTTTGAATCGTCACTTTACGCTCGTTCCAGTGGTGGATGGTGTGGAAGGGACGTACCAGAAATTGGACGCAACGAAAGCGCCCGATCCAAATCGTTTCAAACTGATTGGCAACGTTCCACCTTCCGGCAAAGTGCCCGGCGGTACCTTGCGGCATCGCGGGTGGGTGGCCTCTTCGATGAGCTTACCGGCGCTCGGAAAGCAGGACCTATCGGTGCTCGCGCCGGCTGAATTGGAAGTCGAATAACTCCCTCGCTGTTTCACATGTCCGACTATATTATTGGCATCGATCTCGGCACAACGAACAGCGCACTCGCGTATGCGCACGCCAGTACTGAAGACGACTCCGTAAAAGTCGAGTTGTTCCCCGTTCAACAGCTTGTGAATGCGGGTGAGGTGTCCGGACTTGACCTGCTGCCGTCATCGTTATATATACCCGGGCCGAGCGAATTCGTGGAAGGCGCGCTGTCACTGCCATGGAACGCGCAACCGGATTACATCATCGGCCATTTGGCCCGGGCGCGCGGGGTGGAAAATGCCAGCCGTCTGGTGAGTTCCGCGAAATCGTGGCTCTCGCATCAGAATGCCGATCCGGCGCAGCCGCTTCTGCCGCTTGCCGCGCCCGAAGGCATTGTGAAAATCTCTCCTGTAGAAGCATCGCGGCAGTACTTGCTTCATCTGCGGTCGGCTTGGGACGCTGCGCATCCCGAGCAGAAGCTTGAGAATCAAACCGTTTTGATCACGGTGCCGGCATCGTTCGACGCGGCGGCGCGCGATTTGACCCAACGCGCTGCCAAGCAGGCCGGCTATCCGGAAGTGACCATTATCGAGGAACCGCAAGCGGCGTTTTACGCCTGGATTGAACGCAACCCGGATTGGCGCCAGCAGGTGAAGCCCGGCGACCTGATTCTGGTAGTTGATATTGGCGGCGGCACAACCGACTTCACCCTGATTTCCGTGACCGAGCAGGCCGGCGAGCTACAACTCGAACGTGTTGCCGTCGGCGAACATCTGTTACTTGGCGGCGACAATATGGATCTTGCGCTGGCACGGTACGCCGAACAACAATTCGCTGAAAAGGGCGCCAAGCTGGATGCGATTCAGTTTCACTCGTTATGGCAGCAGTGCCGCGCCGCGAAAGAGTCCCTGCTTTCAGATGGTCCTGAGTCGCCGAAAGAACAGCCTCTCACGATTCTGGGCCGTGGCACGGGTCTGATCGGCGGAACTCTTCGCGGCAAAATCAAACGGGATGAAGTGCGCAACCTGCTGCTTGATGGATTCTTTCCGTCAGTCGCTTTAGATGCGGCGCCTCAGCGGCAACGCCGCGCTGCATTGATGGAGGTGGGACTCAATTACGCGGCAGATCCCGCAGTGACAAAACATCTTGCGCAATTCTTGCGTCAGGCTGCAAACGCGCGGCCTACACATTTGCTGCTAAACGGCGGTGTATTGCAAGCCGGGGCCATCGAACGGCGCTTATTCGAAATACTGAATAACTGGCTGCAACAGGCAGGCGCAGCGCCGCTTACGGAACTACAAAACCAAACCAAGCAGGCGGACCTGATGCATGCTGTGGCATACGGCGCGGCCTATTATGGCTTGGCGAAAACGGGGAAAGGCGTTCGCATACGCGGTGGAGTTCCACGGACGTACTATGTCGGCATCGAAAGCTCGCTGCCTGCTGTGCCCGGTCTTCCGGCGCCCATGAAAGCTCTAACCGTAGTGCCGTTTGGGTTGGAAGAAGGCAGCAAAGTGGAACTGCCGCAGCGGCGTTTCGCGCTGGTTGTAGGTGAGCCCGCTGAGTTCCGGTTCTTCTCTTCGCTGTCACGTAAGAATGATGGGCCCGGGGCTTTGATCGAAGAAATTCCAGAGGATTTGGAAGAGCTTGCACCTATCGAAGTTCTCTTGCCGGCAAAAGACGGCGAGCGCGAAGAGGTAGTGCCTGTCACGCTTGAGAGCAATGTGACGGAGACAGGAATGTTGGAACTCTGGTGCGTTGCCGGCGATGGCCGGCGCTGGAAGCTTGAGTTCAACGTTCGCGAACGCGCCGCCGCTGCCGCATGAACGCCGGAGCAGAGGTATGAACGTTGGAATCGACCTCGGCACCACCAACTCCGCGCTTGCCTACGTCGATCCGCAAGAAGCTGCGGAAGCCGATTTCCCGCCCATTCATGTCCTTCCTATCGAGCAGCAAGTTGAAGCAAACCGTCGCGCCACGCTGCGCACACTGCCGTCGTTTCTTTACCTGAGCGAGCCTCCCGTGGTGGGCGCGTATGCGCGCGATCAAGGCGCGCTGGTTCCGACGAAGACGGTGCATTCCGCGAAATCGTGGCTGTCGAATTCGGAGGCAGATCGCACTGCAAGAATCTTGCCATGGGATTCCCAGGAGGAAGGGCGGATCTTATCTCCGGTTGAAGCATCCACGCGCTACCTCGCGCACCTGGGCGAGTCATGGGAACGCGTCAAAGGCACTCCGCTTTCCGCACAGCAAGTAGTGGTCACCGTGCCTGCCAGCTTTGACGAGGAGGCACGCGAACTGACGGTCCAGTCCGCGTCTGACGCGGGCATTGGCAATCTCACTCTACTCGAAGAACCTGCCGCAGCTTTCTATGCCTGGATCTCCAGCCACCTGGCGCGCTCGAACAAAGAGCTTTTTGATGGGCAGCTTGTGCTTGTCTGCGACGTAGGCGGAGGCACCAGCGACTTTACTTTAGTCCGCGTGGACCGCGAAGGCGATCGTGTTCAATTCACACGCACGACGGTGGGACGTCATCTGCTGCTGGGCGGCGACAATCTCGACTTGACCATTTCCTGGCTGGCTGAATCGAAACTGGGCAAGACGCTTTCACTGCGCCAACGGAGCGCTTTACGGCGTCAGTGTTCTGCAGCGAAGGAGCAACTGCTTGCAGAGGGCGGCCCCTCCGCTGTGGACGTAACCATCGTTGGCGCGGGCTCGGCATTGATCGGGGGCACTCTCAAAACATCCATCGCGCGCGATGAAGTCCTTGAGCTGGCCATGGGCGGTTTCTTGCCGCCGTGTGCCTTGAGCGATGTTCCGCAGCAAGAGAAACAAAGCGTTTTCCGCGAGCTCGGGTTGCCCTATGTTTCAGATCCCGCTATCACGCGCCATCTGGCTGAATTCCTGCATAAGTCGCCTGCGGCTGAGAAAGGCGTGGATGCCATCCTCTTCAATGGCGGCTTCTTCATTCCGCAGGTCTTCCGCAATCGTATCCGGGATGTCGCTGAACAGTGGTTCGGGCGGCGTCCGCTCGTGTTCGAAAATCATGACTTAGATCTGGCCGTTGCGGTTGGGGCGGCGTACTACTCGTATGTGCGCACTTCCGGCGCAGGCGTTCTGGTTCGTGGCGGCCTGCCTCGGGCATATTATGTCGGGCTCCAAGACAGCGGCTCCTCATCAATCAAGACCGTGTGTCTGATGCCGCGCGGGACCGAAGAAGGACAGGAGATCAAACTGGACCAGCCGGAGATGGAACTGCTGGCCAACACGCCGGTTGCATTTCGCCTCTACAGTTCCCTCAGCCGCACGGAGGACAGCGGCGGGTGATGTTGTCGCGCTGACTCCAACGGAAGATCTTTTCAATCCTGCCAGCGATCCCAGGCTGCATGCGCCCTTGCGGGCCGTCATCAGATTCGGCAAGGGCGGCGAGCGGCGGGTGCCGGTAACCCTTGGCGCGCGACTGAGTGAAGTAGGAACTCTAGAAGCGTGGGCGGATTCAAAGGTAAGCGAACATCGCTGGCGATTGCAGTTTCAACTGCGCAAATCAGCCGAGGCCGACGCTGGACCCGCGACGGGTGCCCCCGCTGTTCGGTCCAGTGCGGTCGTGAATGCGGAGACCCAAGCAAACGCCGAAGCGCTAATAGAGCAGACATTCGGCAAAGTCGGCTTCCGGATTTCCGCCAGAGCAATTGCCTGCGCGCCTGGAACAGACGCTGGGGTTGGGGCGCTTGTCATGGCCTCTTCACACCGTTCGCGCGATGGCTGACAAGCTGCTCGCGCTTGCCGACGGTCGCCGGAAGAACGCACATTTCGAAGCGCGCTGGTTGAATCTCACCGGGTTTTGCCTTCGACCGGGCTTTGGATTCACTGGCGATGATTTTCGCATCGAACAGGCTCGACGTGTTTACGCCTCGGGGCTCGCATTTGGCAATCAAGTGCAAAACGAGGTGGAGTGGTGGATTTTCTGCGGCCGAATTGCAGGAGGTCTGAATAGGAATCAGCAGGGTGATATTTTTCAACGGTTATCGCCGGTGCTACTGCCCAAACAGAAACACAAACAGCGCATCAATCAAAGCCTTTATCGCGAGATGTGGCGCACCGCCGCAAGTCTTGAGCTGCTGCCGCAGCAAACGAAAGTGCAATTGGGTGACTTGCTGGTAGAGGCGGTTAAACGTGGCGAAATGGTGGAAGCAGGTGTCTGGTCGCTATCGCGCTTGGGCGCGCGCAAGCTGTTTAGCGGTCCTATTAATCTGGTTATCTCACCCAGTGTAGTGAGTCGCTGGATTGAGGCCCTGCTTCGACTGACGCCTACGCCATCTCTGCTTGACGCTGTAGTTCGCATGGCGCAGCGGACGGGCGACGCGGCGCGCGACGTTCCACCAGCAACGCTCGAATCCGTTCGCCGGGCTTGCGAATCGAGCCCACGCGCGGCTGAATTGCTCCGTGAGCTGGCAGGGGAAGATGCCGGCTTTGAATCGTCCAGCCGGGCCTTCGGTGAAGAACTGCCTGCTGGTTTGGTATTAGCAACAACTCATGCGTGAGTTGGAGATTGTGCGGCGCATCCGCAAGTGGGCGGATGCAGGCGCTCACGATGCTTCACTCATCCGCGGCATCGGTGATGATTGCGCGATTCTACGGCCTCGAGCTAATCAAGATCTTGTCTTCACGACGGACTTCGTGCTCGAAGGGCGGCATTTCACGCTCGATACGCATCGGGCGGCGGACGTCGGTCACAAGGCCTTGGCCCGCAGCCTATCGGATTTAGCTGCGATGGGTAGCGAACCCGTTTTCTGCCTGGTGTCGCTCGCCGTCCCGGCCAAGCTTGCCGGCGCTTGGGTGAAAGGTTTCTACAAAGGACTGTTGTCCCTGGCAACAAAACACAAGATCATGTTGGCGGGCGGAGATCTGTCGCGATTCGACAAGGTGATCGCGGACGTAATGTGCTGCGGACGGCTACCGCGCGGTAAAGCAATGCTGCGCAACGCCGCCAAGCCCGGAGATGCCATTTACGTAACGGGTGAACTTGGCCGTTCGGCACGGCCCGAACCAAGAGTTACTGAGGGAATTGCATTAAGGCGACTAGGGGTCAAGGCTGCAATCGATATCAGCGACGGACTGGTTATCGATCTACATCGTCTCTGCATTGAATCAAAGGTGAGTGCTGAAATTGATCATCTTCCTGTAGCTCGCGGTGCGGCTCTCGAAGATGCTTTGTATGGCGGTGAGGATTACGAACTGTTGTTTACCGCGCGGCCGGGCAAGTTTTCGGCAACTCGTATCGGCGCCATCACCTCCGGTAAGCCCGGAGAGGTGCGCTTCCAGGGTAAGCGCCTTCGACCGAAAGGATTCGACCATTTCGATGAAAGTTCACGGTGATCCCGCAGGCATACTCGATCTCATTGGCGCTTTCCGCCGCTCAAAGGCCATGTTTACAGCGGTCCAGTTGGCAGTGTTCGACAAATTGGAAGAACAGCCTCGGACAAACAACGATCTGGCTGCCGAATTGAATCTGCAGTCTGATGCATTAGAGCGTTTATTGAACGGTTGCACCGGCCTGAAGTTGCTCCGCCGCGAAGGCGATCACTATCACAACACGCCTGCGGCATCGCGCTACTTGGTAAGCAGTTCGCCCGATACGCTCGCCGGATACATTCGTTACTCCGACGAATCGCTGTTCCTGCTTTGGTCTCATCTTGGCGATGCCGTTCGGGAGGGCACAAATCGTTGGGCTCAAACTTTTGGTAACCGCGATGCGTTGTTTGATCATTACTTTCGCAATGACGCGGCGGCTAGAAGTTTTCTGGGCGGAATGCACGGTTTCGGCCAGATCGGATCGCGCGTGGCCGTGCGCGCTTTTGATTTGAGCCGTTTCCATCATCTGGTGGACCTCGGCGCGGCTACCGGCCATCTCGCGATTGCCGCTTGTGAGGCGTACCCTGGTTTATCCGCGACGGTATTCGATCTTCCGCAAGTGGAGCGCTTTGCACGGCCTTACATTGAGGAGAGTTCCGTAGCGGACCGGGTGCAATTCGCCGCGGGCGACTTCTTCAATCAGGATCTGCCGGCGGGTGACCTCTACGCGCTTGGCCGCATCTTGCACGACTGGGATGAACCGAAGATTATGGCTCTCCTATCGAAGATTAACGGTTCGCTTGCGAGCGGCGGCGGGCTTTTGATCACTCGAGACATTGATGAACGATGACAAGAGCGGGCCCGTCCACACGCTCATGCAAGACTTAAACATGCTGGTTTGCACCGATGGCCGCGAGCGAACCGCTTCTGAGTATCAGACCCTGCTCAAAAATGCCGGCTTTTCGGACGTGCAGTTTCACCGCACAGGACTGCCGGTCGATGCGATTTTCGCAACTAAGTAATCAATCATGCCGGCCGTCAATATAGAAAGAGTTGCCTTCGCCGGCTGGCCGAATTGTTATCGCATAACCAACGGCGAGGTGGAACTGATCGCAACCAGCGATGTAGGCCCACGCGTGATTCACTGCGGTTTTGTGGGCGAGCGTAATCTTCTCGCTGTTTTCGACCATCAGGCCGGCAAATCGGGTGAGCCCTACTGGATGATTCGCGGCGGCCACCGGTTGTGGATCGCGCCTGAAATGGTCCCCGACACCTATGCGCTGGATAACGGTCCGGTTCACGTAACAACTGGATCAGATACCCTCACGCTGCGGCAACAGTCAGAGCCCGAGACGGGCTTGCGCAAACAAATTTCCATCACGCTATCACCCGATGGCGGCATCACCGTTGCTCACCAGATAGAGAATACTGGGCCAAAACCGCGGCGCTTCTCGCCCTGGGCATTAACTGTCATGGCTCCTGGCGGTTTGGCGATCATTGCGTTTCCGCCGCGCGGCCATCACGATGAGTTCTTGCTTCCCACAAATCCCCTGGTTATGTGGGCCTACACGGATTTTTCGGACCCGCGCTGGCGGTTCACCAGAAAGTATTTGACGCTGACCTGCGATCCGAATGTCTCAGCTCCGCAAAAAGCAGGTCTTTATCACCCGCACGGATTTTGCGCTTACCTGCTGGGCTCGCACCTGTTCATTAAGCGCTACGCAGCCGCTGCGAATGCTCCCTATCCCGACTTCCACTGTTCCCTGGAGCTGTTCACGAATCACGAATTTCTTGAGCTTGAAACGTTGGGTCCTTTGACGGACGTGATTCCAGATAGCGCGATCAGCCACGTAGAGCATTGGTCCTTGCATCGTGATGTAGCACTCAACGGAATAGACGACGCTGAGTTGGATCGGATCTTGGATCCGCTGCTGCAACAGCCTATCTGATTTCAAAATCGGTGGAGCGCAATAGCGATACGTTACCGGCCGTATCCTTCGCCTGAAATTCCGCGCGGTAGGAACCGGGGTCTAATTTTTCAAGTGGCAAGCGGAGGCCGATGGGGATCATCGGATTGCCTGCTTTGATGTAGGGTGCAAGCGTCACAAATCCGGTGTCGATCTTCGGCTGCCCGGTTTTCTTATCGACGAGGCGCATGTTGACCCCTATTTTCAAATCGTTGCTTTGCTGCTGCAGCAATGGTTCATAAACTTCCAGATAGGCAGCCGCTGGGGCGGTCTTGCTGAAAGCGTTTGAGCCTGAAGGCACAATCTCCATTCCTTGGCTGACCAGCGGAGTGTGATCTTCGAGTAGCGTAGCGTCAAGGTTCAAGTCCAAGTCAGAGACTTTGTGGATCTCATGGCTCAACGCTACTGAGCTGATCCCGAATTTCGAATTATCGTAGTGATCGATCACCAGCGGTGTTTGTAATTTCCCGAAGCTCTCGCCGCCGGAGCTGAACACCACCTTTACCTGATACTTGCCGGCCGCTATGTCGAACTGCGTCTGGTAATGCATCGGCAGCTCCTGGAAATGTTCGACCTCTTTCTTGTTTTCGAAATCGAGCTTCACATTGTCGCTGAAACGTGCGGCCACATCGCCTTGGTCATCCGTTACAATTCCGAGCACATTCATCTCGGAATGCTGCTTTCCCTTCTGCTTTTCGAACTGTAGTGAATCGGCGGGAAGATCCAGCGCTACGTTCACACGCGCCGTGTTTGACGATGTATAGAAAAACGGGAGCTCCATGGACGCTTTTACCGTGCCGGGCGCGCGCGGCCGCGGCCCGATTCTCCAAGTCTCGTTCCACCGCACTGCCTGCGAGGAGGTCAACGGGTTTCGTGGTGCAATATCCACTGCGCGCCCGGACTTCTGTGCCGCCGCGATCTACCTTCACCTTCAGTTCGTGGCAACTTCCTTCTTTTGATTCCGTGGGCGTGTAGCCGAGAACGTAATAGGCGTCTTGCTCGTGGCCGATTTTTTGCAGCCCGCCTAAAAGGTCATTCGTGTTGAGAATGAGAAATCCTCCAGTGCCATTTGCCAGCGCGTAGAGCACCTCCTGATTGCCGGTCACGTTCGGAATTTGCGGCATGATGGAGCGCGCCTGATTGAAGGGACTATTCGGATTAGAAAATGGGTTCAACGCCGGATTATTCGTTCTGGTTCCCATGCCCGTATTGGACGGCCCGCGACTTGATGCTGGAGCAACGCCGGCGCCACGTCCACTGGAAGCACCGCCCGATGTTCCGCGTGCGCCACCACCCGTCGTCGCGCTTCCTCCGCCCGTACTGCCTCCTCCGGTCGTGCCTCGCTGCGGGACGTAAGATGCAGTCACGAGATGGACGCCTTGCCAGCCGCGTAACGCGGGCTCCTGCTCGGGCAAAGTGACACGGGCTGCCACCAGTCCGCGTACATCAATAGGATAGATAGCCACATTGTTCTTGTTGCAGACGTCAATCACGGCAGTCAGCTCGGAGCGAAGCTCAGACGTCAAAGGAAATCCCGAACTCAGAAAGATGAGCGTCTTACGTCCGGGTACGGAACTCATATTCTTGGCCAAGGTACGCAGCGCCAGCAGCACGTCACGCGCGCCGAAATCCGCAGCAGCCTGGCTCAGTTGCATATTTCCCATTGCGTCACCGTTAGGAGAGACGGAAGAGAATTTCACGCCGCTCACCGCTTGCTTCAGACGCTGCGCGTCCTCAGTGAAGTTTTGCGCAATCTGCAAACTACCGCCGAAGTTGACCACCGCTACTTCCTTATTGGGGCCCGCATTGGTATCGATAAACTGCTGAGCGGCTTTACGCGCTTGTGCCTGTTCGGCGAATTGCATGGTGGAGTTGTCGAAGAACAGAACCAGGTACCGCTTTTGCGCATTGGGACCGGGCGCTCCCGCCTCGAACGAGAAGCTCTCCACCGACTGTTCTTTCTTGTCTTCCCAGACACGAAAATCTTTGGCGGTCAGATCGCGAATGTAATTTCCTTTCTTGTCGGCCACGATAGCGTCCACCAGGACCAAACGCTTCTCCGCTTTGATAACCGGCCCGGAACTCTGTGGCGGAGGAGGTGCGGCGGCCCCCTCTTGCGCGTTGATTTCAAACCCGCTCACCACCACTAAGGCGGTAAAAGCAATACATGTGAGAGATTCGCATTGTATACTCCGATTACGGAATGTCTACCGCGCCATTGGCTGCGGCCATCATCTGTCCTTCGGTGTCTCGCACCACCAGCCGCACCATGTAGGTTCCTGGTTTCACGTCAAAGCTCGATTTCACCGTAATGCCCGAATTCAGCCGTTCCAGCGTCTCGTCTCTCAGCTTCATCTCGATTACTTTACGCTCGCCGGTAATGTACTTGCCATCGTGATCGAAAACGACGGAAACGACAGTAAGATTGTTTTCGTTGCGGCCGGCCGCCTTCTTAAAACGGAGGTGCCTCAAATCTACGCGCGCCAGCACAGTCAACTTTGCATCTGCTGGATCAGGTTTGAAAAATTGTGTGTGCAGATCTACCGGAAGGTCGTGCATCTCTTCCTTCGAAAAAACTGCATCTTCTATCTCGTTCTTTGCCAAATCTTCCGGGTTGTTAGGATGCTTCGGAGCAAAATAGCCGCGGCGCGCCTGAATGGAGAGTCCTTTGTCGTTTACTAAAGCGACTTTTAACTTGTGAAAGCTGCCATCGGGCTTTAGACTCTGCGGCGAAAACCCGAGGAGATAGACAAATTCGGGCACTGCAGCTACGTGATTTAACCCCGCCAGCAGGTCGTTACTGTTCTGGAAGAATGTTCCGCCGGTTCCGTCCGCTAACTCCGCCAACACATCGGCCTGCGCTGAAGCGCTCTGACGATCATATTGTGATTTCAAAATGTCCGCCTGTGTTGTGGACGAGCCCTGCCGGCTGGCGTCGTAAGTGGCGTCCGTGTACAAACCCCGCGCGTCGACCGCGCTGATGACGATGTTCTCGCGTGCCGCGCGATCCAGAATTCCGGTTTTATTCTCCATCGACTCTGAATTCAAAGTCAGGAACCCCGGCGAAACGATAACGACGAGCCGTTGGCCCGGCATAGCAGACATCCGGCGCACAACGTCTTTCAATACCCCAAGCGCAATGCGTGTCCCCTGCTCAGACATGCCCAGAACCCGCGATGCCGTAGATAACACCATCTGTTGCGCCGTTGACGTCTGACTCGGATCCAGGCGAGCGCACACGATCGTCTCCTGGGTCTCCACACTCAATGCGGTTTGATCGTTCTTGTTCTGAATCTGGTCAGCCATGTAGTAGCTGATGTCGGGACATTCGTTAGGCGTAACGGCAAACATCGCCTTGGGATGAATGCGCATTAGTGTGTCATGCAATTTCGTTCGATCACTGGTGAAATCGAGTGTATTCTGGCCGGAAGTGGTAAATATCGCAGCGCGATCGGTAGTTTGCAGGTTTTCCGCAAAATGTTTTTGGGCCGCTTGCTGCACGCGAACCATGTCGGCAATCGAGACGTTCAGATCGTCAAATACGTAAGCAACGTAGCGTTCCGGCATGTCGGCAGGCACAGACTTTGTTTCCACGTCCCCGGGGATCGCGCTGACTGCCGCCTTTGAAAGATCCGTCGAACTAATAGTGTTGTGTGCGGTAGCTTCAACGGAAAATCGCGCGATTACCTGTGGCTTACTTTTGTCGAAAAGCCGAAAATCATCTTTGGCGAGATTGCCAACAGCCTTGCCGCTTCGGTCCCGGACTACCACGGGCACCAGGACCAGATTCACTTTGCTCGAAAACGTTGGAGCACTGTCGTGCGAGACCATTTCCGGAACGTTCTGCGCCGGAGGACTCGGCGGCGTTTGCCGGCAGAACGCCGGTACGCCAGCTAACAAAGCAAGCCAGACGACAAATACACGCATTTTGGGAGCTTGGGATAATTCTACTCTTCCGGAGTTAGGCCCAAGCTGTCCGGGAGAGCCGTGCTACTGTTCTGCGGTAGCGGGCACGAGATCGCGCTTGTCCATCGCCCGCATGAAGTAAATGGCCGGAAGCCGCTTTCCACACGCCTTCTCGAACGGATTTGACCGTGAGATCGAGTTGTGGGAACGGCAACTCAATACCGGCGCCGTCCAAAGCGAGCTTCAGGGCTTCCATAACGGCAAAGAAAGCGGGCTTTTCATCTTGAGCATCCGCAACCCAGGCTAAAACCAGCAAGTCAACGCTTGATGAACCCAGATCGTTCACGACCACGGCGGGTGCCGGCGATTCGAGAACATACTTGACGTGTCGAAGAGCATCGAGTATGACAGCCCGCGCTTTGGGAATCTCTTGCTCGTATCCGATGCCGACGGGGACCTGTAGTCGAGTTTCGCCGTTCGTCGAGTGGTTGATAAGAATCTGATCGATCACAGTTGCATTAGGGATGATGACCCACTTGTTATCGCGGGTCTGCAGCCGCGTTGTTCGCATCGTGATCTCGGCGACCTTGCCATAGTGGTCCCCCAGCGTGACCCACTGCTCGACATGGAATGGCTTGTCCCAAAAAATCAGGAATCCGGCCATGATGTTGCTCAAAGAGTCTTTGGCAGCGAAACCGATTGTCAGGCCCAGCACTCCCAAGCCGGCAAGCGCCGCGCCCACATTGATGCCAAGTTGGCTCGCCGCCATAATGACGCCAAACGCTATCAATGCGAAACGATAAACGTTCGTAAGCATGCGGACAAGAGCAGACTCGAAGCCAGCTCGCGTCAGAATGTGCCGCAGCGGCGATCGAGTAGCCCGAAACACAAGCCAAAAAAACAGGACAATCAGGAAGGCGGCCAGCAACGAGGGCAGCCACGCAACAAATTGCGTCACCAGCAGTTCAACATTAAGCCGGTCCCAAATCGGTTTCGGTGTCATGCACGTTGGACGGTTTTGCTGCCGTGGCGTGACGGAAGGCTTCCGGGCAGGTACCAGCCGCTACGCGCAATTCGAACGGTTTTGCTCTCTGACGGAGTACGGTAGACTGACCCTACACCAACCGAATATCCAGCTAGTGAAGCGCATGAACCAACTCAAACCCAAACTCCTTTTCCTCACGGCCCTATTCGCTGTGCATGCAGTCGCGCAATCGCCCCAGCTCGCGGCCGATAAGCAGGCCGGCATCAAAGCCGATCTGATGGGCCAGATCGACGGCATGAAGAAGCAAGCGCAAGTCATGAACGATATGGTGTTCAGCTTCGGCGAACTAGGGTTTCAGGAATTCGAAACTTCGAAATATCTGTCGGGCATTCTCGAAAAGGAAGGTTTCACGGTCGAACGCGGAATCGCCGGCATTCCCACCTCTTTCATGGCGACGTGGGGCCACGGAAAGCCTGTGATTGCGCTAGGGTCGGACATCGATGACATCCCGCAAGCTTCGCAGAAGCCCGGTGTCGCATACCATGACCCCATCATCGAAGGGGCGCCCGGTCACGGCGAAGGTCACAATTCCGGAATGCCGTTAAATATTATCGCGGCAATCGCGGTGAAAAAGGTCATGGAACGCGAGCACCTTCCGGGAACCATCAAGCTTTGGCCTGGCGTTGCCGAGGAGTTGCTTGGCTCCAAAGCCTACTACGTGCGCGCTGGCGAGTTCAAGAATGTCGACGCGGTGTTGTTCTGCCACGTGGGCGCTAACCTCACCGTCTCGTATGGTCCAAGCGCCAGTAACGGATTAGTTTCCATTGAATACATGTTTAAGGGCGAGAGTGCACACGCAGCGGGCGCACCATGGCGCGGAAAGAGCGCATTAGATGCGGTGGAGTTGATGGACGTCGGTTACAACTTCCGCCGCGAGCATCTTCGCCTGGCTACACGCGTGCATTACGTCATTACCGATGGCGGCGATCAGCCCAACGTCGTGCCGCCGACTGCCGCAGTCTGGTACTACTTCCGCGAAGCCGATTATGACCACATCATGAACCTCTGGCGCGTTGGCGACAACATGGCCAAAGGAGCTTCGCTGATGACGGACACTAACTATTCGGAACGCTTACTGGGCGCGGCCTGGCCTGGCTATTTCAACAAAGCGATCGCCGAAGACATGTACGCCAACATTAAGAAGGTCGGCCTGCCGCAGTGGTCGCCGGAAGACGAGGCTCTCGCAAAAGGACTGCAGCACGAATTGAAACAGCCGGAGCGTGGTCTCGCGAAAAAGATTCCAGAATTGCGCGTGCCCCGCCAGGAATCGCCTGATTCCCAGGAAGGCGGATTTGGACAGCAACAGCCCATGGGCGGCGGCTCGGACGATATCGGAGATATTTCTTGGAACGTGCCGACTGTGGTGCTGATGTATCCGTCCAATATTCCGGGTGGTCCTGGCCACAACTGGGCCAACGGAGTTTCCATGGCGACGCCTATTGCACATAAGGGCATCATCGATGGAGCTAAAGTCCAGGCGCTCACCCTTTTGGATTTACTGACGAATCCAGATCTCGTGAAGAGCGCGTGGGACTACTACAACAACGTGCAGACGAAGAACACGAAATACATCAGCTTTCTGCGCCCCGACGATAAGCCGGCCATCTGGCTCAATCAGAAAACGATGGAGAAATACCGGCCGCTTATGAAGCCTTTTTATTATGACCCGTCCAAGTACGACAACTATCTCGAACAACTTGGAATCAAGTATCCGACGGTTAGAACTCCAACTGCTAACCCGGCAAGCCAGTAAGCTGTAACTGAAGCGAGTTAGCGCGTTCCACTCTTCACCCACGCGACCGCTCCCATCACCAGCAGCGTGCCCATAAATAGCGGCACAACTCCGCGCTTACGCCGTTCCGGAATCACGACGTGAAAGCCCAGATAGAGAAAACTTCCTGAGATAACGGCCAGGACCCCGGCCGTCCACCACGCGCCCAAGGTGGCGATTCCGGAATCATTTGCCTTCGGCTCAACAAATGCAGCCACCGCGGTCAATGCCTCAATCGCACTGCCAAGAAGCAGCGCTTTGCTCGTCGGCTGCAAAGCCCTTCGCGTTACCCATCCGAGCGCGAATCCCTCAGGAATCTTGTGGAGTGCCAATCCCAGAGCGACCGCCACATCCGTCATGGGTTTGCCACCGAGAGCGCGCACGCTCCACCCGTCGAGAAAACAGTGAATGGCGGTTGCCCCCAGCAACGGACCAATCGCCCCGGAACGCGGCGAATGTCCGGTGTGCATCAGCAGCATGTCTGCTGCTCCAATCAAAACGCAAGCCCCCAATGACAGGGCTGCCGCGCCGATCCAACCGGATGTTTCCGCTATCTCAGGTAAAACCCAAAACAGCGCGACGCCGAATAATAATCCGCCGCCGGCCGCGCCCACTTGAGAAGTCCAGAAGCGCGATTGCCCAAGCAATACGCCGGCAATAACGCCCCCCATCGCAAGCACGGTCAGCAACCATGCAACGGCCATTTACTGCCCGGTCACTTTGATGACAAAGTAATCAAACGGCCCTTTCTCGATGAGTAACTGGTGAGGCACGCCTGCGGGAATGTGAATGATGTCTCCTGATTGCAGTATGTGCCGTTCGCCGCCCGAAATAGACGTACCGCGAATCTCACCCTCTTTTTGACGAGTGTGGACTCACCATTTTGCCGCCGGTGACGATGGTGGCTCTTCCGTTTTCGACCACGAAAATGTCTGCTTCGTGCTCGTGCACTTCGGACGAACCCGTGGCCTCGCGCGTCGCCAACATCGTGTAGTGATTCCCGTACCGCGCCAGTTCCTTGCTTGCGAAGGGCTTGCCTTCTTTTGAAAGCGCTTGGCTCATCGACTGCAAATCTTTGGTCGTGTATATGTCTACGCCCGGCCCTGCTGCGCGCAACGCTGCCGCGAAACTCAGAAAGATCGAGACGTACTTCAAAGTTGAAACTCGTTTGTTCATTCGGCTCTCAGTGTAGTCGGTGCCCGCCCGATGCGTGCCATTGAGCTTCTATACAATATTCCCAATATGGAAAGCATCACTCGCCGGAAAAGTGTCCGTCTGCTTCTTTCCTTCTTGGGCGCCATGAAAGCATTTGCATCGGGTTTGGTAAATCAGCCTTTGCCTCGCTTTGTGGCGAAAACTTTGGACGGCGAGCGCATCACCAATGACTCGCTGAAAGGCAAGGTTTTGTTGCTCGAGTTTTGGGCGACCTGGTGCCCTCCTTGTAAAAGCGATCAGCCGGCCGTCGAGAACATCATCAAAGATTTTGGGAAGGACGGGCTGGTCGTACTTGCAGTCAATATGGGCGAGCCCCGTCGTAGAGTGAAGAAGTATCTGGAGGCGTCCCCCCGATCCTCAACGGTCGTTCTCGCGGAAGACACAACTCTCGCGGCCATTTGCGATGCAAACAGTTATCCTCTTTACGTCCTGGTGGACCGCGAAGGTCAGGTAGTAGGTGTTCAGCGCGGAGCTGGCGGAGAAGGCGCGCTACGCCGCCTGTTGAGAAAAGCCGGGCTCGCCTCGCAAGAGCTTTGACGGCAACCTTTACCGCGGGACAGGTTAGTGGAACAGCCGCGGCACCCCTTTGGTGAAGCTGTCCTTCACCGCCAGATGACGCCGGACGGGCGGGGGTGTCATGTCCCGCCGATTTGACGTCCACACCTTCTCTCCTTGCGAAATCAGGTAGTCGGCTGTGCGTGCAGCCAGGCTCTGAATCGTAAGGCCTGGGTTCGCCGAGCCTTGCGTGGGCAGAATGCTGCCATCGCAGACGAACAGATTGGCAACATCGTGTGTTCGGCCGAATTTATCCACAACTGAAGTGGCAGGATCGGACCCCATGCGGGCGGCGCCAACCAAATGTGCATACCGGGACTCCTGGACTACGTCTTCGGCGCCTGCTGCCGACATCACGTCCATGACCTTTCTCTTGGCGAAGTTGATCAGCTTCTTGTCATTGTCGTGCAGATTGAACGTGACCTTCGGGATGGGGATTCCATGATCGTCTTTCTCGTCCGCAATCTCGACACGGTTATCCGGCCATGGCAGAATCTCCCCCAGCACACCCAGGGCAGCCCAATGGTTGTAATCCATCAAAGCGCGCCGCATGCCCCAACCCCAGGCGCCCCTCGCCGCCATCATCTGTTTGGCGAACGCAATGGGAAGTGGACCCACTGTCTGAATCGCGAACCCCCTTGCGAAGCCGCGCTTCGGATCGGTCTCGTAGAATTCTTCCGTTAACGCGTGCGCGGGAGGCGCTTTGTACATGCGAATCAAATCGGAGAAGCGCCCCAGCACGACATTGCCGGCCTGCGCCATCAGGTAGCGGCCCACCGTGCCGCTCGAATTGGCCAGTCCGCGCTCGTGTCCGGGTCCGGCAGAGTTCAGCAATAACCGCGGAGTCTCGATTGCGTAGCCGGAAACTATGACGGCTTTGGCGCGCTGAAAATGCTCATGTCCATCGCGATCGTAATAGAACACGCCGTTGGCATGATCCTTATCGCGCATGCCGATCCGAAACGCCATAGAAAAATCGCGCACTTCGGCTTCATACTCTAGCGCTTCGGGAACGTGCGTGATCAGCGTGCTTGCCTTTGCGCCGACCTTGCACCCCTGAATGCAGAAGCCGCGATAGATGCAATGCGGTCTATTGCCGTGCGATCCCGAAAGAATGGCAACCGGACCGCCGGCACAGACGCCGATACCAAGTTTCGTGCAACCCTTAACAAGCACATCGCCTACACCGCCCAGCGGATGAGGACCGTACGGATAGCCGTGTGGATCGCCCCACGGAAAATAAGCCGGACCTGCAACCGGGATTTCGCGCTCCAGTAATTCGTAGTAGGGCTTTATCTCCTCGTAAGACAAGGGCCAATCCGCGCCCAGTCCATCTTCCGTGTAAACACGAAAATCTGAGGGATGAAAACGAGGAGCAAACGCCGCCCAATGTACTGAGCCTCCACCAACGCCCTTGCCGCTGTTGTTCTCGCCGAAGGTAAGCGGATCTTTGCCGCCTGTTATGCGGAGGTCGTTCCAATAGAGCTTATGTGAGCCTTTTTCATCGCTGACCCAATCGCGCTCGGTGTCCCAGAAGGGGCCGGCATCCATGCCGACCACCTTGAATCCCGCCTTTGCGAGTCGCTGCAGGAGAACGCCACCCGCAGAACCCACACCGACGATGCAGTAATCCACTTCTTCGCTGTCCAGGTAACGCTTCGACTGCCGGGAAATCCGTTGCAGTGGTCCGAGAATTCTTTTATCTTCGTGTGGTCTCTCAAATTTGCCCAGAAACGGCGATTTCAATGCGTGCCTCCCTGGCCTTGATGCGTCGTCTCCGTACCCGCTCCGCTCTCTTCGTAAACATCCGAGATGCTTGTGGGCGGTGCCTCCCACTCATAACGCTGTTCATCCTCTTCCCACGGCTCCGCCTGACCGCCTTCGAGGCGCGTGTACGCGCGCGGATAGGCAGGACCACCGAATCCGATCTCATCCCAGGCCCAGGGATGCGCGTAATACGCGCTCACACAATCCTGTACGAGCAGATGCCAATAACGCTCGATCGACATGCGGCCCCAAATATCGTGAGCAGCGATCTCCTTTCCCTCGTGGATCGATTTGAGAACGTAATCCTGTTTGAGGGGTCCCAGGTCCAAAAACGGCTGATTGTACAGAGCGTATGCCGTTTCGTTGATCGCTTCCAACCCCAGCTTGTGTGCCTCGCGGTCGGGCGGCATGTTCTCATAGCGATACCCATCGATCTCGTTCTTGTGAAGACGCTCATCGATATAGTTCACGATCGGGATACGGAAATCAGGCAAGCGGTCATCCTGTGGAAGAATCCGGTTGCACACAGCTTCCATTAGCGGCAACTCTTCCGGACTGAAGAAACGAATTTTCGGAACGTCATAAATGCGCTTCTCGATCAGTTCCCGCGTGGCAGCGTCCCAGAATTTCCTTTGACTCAATGTCGAATATCGTGGGTAGTAGCCTGGCTGACGTACCTGCCTTAAAGGATGCTTGGTATTCGGATCAATTGGAGCAAGCTGCTCTCCGCTTTGGGCCTTAACCACGTTTTTCCCTCCTCAACAGACTCGCCAGCAGCCCCAGCGTGCCGCAGGCCGCAAACAGCAGCGGCGCGAAAATAGGCGGCCCGTACAGTATGTTGTAGAGCCATGTCTTGTGGCCCCCGGGACGACGCAGAATGCCACGAGCATGATAAAAAAAACCGACCCCACCGTTTGCGATCGTGATGGCAGAAGTGGCAGGCAGTAGCTTCTTTGCTGCGCTCTCGTTCAAGATCGCGGCAACGCAAGCGCTAAAGTGAACCGGCGCTAGAAGCACCGGCGTCCATTGCGCCCAAATACGGAATCGGCTCTTATAATGTGAATACCAGGCCTCTGCGCCCGAAAAAAAAGTCCACAGCGCGGCCACAGCGGCCAAGTGCTTCTGGAACATCCCTTGGTTCAGCTCCCGCCGCCAGCCGCTATACCGCGGTTCACTCTGTTCGGGATCTTCTTCTCTCCTCAAATAAGAGGCCATGAATCCCAGATAAGCAGCCGTGCCGAACAACAGGGGCGCGAAAAGCGGCGGTCCCATGATGATGTTGGTCAGCGGCAAGCGCCATCCCCCCGGTTTGCGGTTGATCCCGCGCACATGAAAACCGAAACCAATAAGACCGTCCACCAATGTGATGGCCGATGTGACGCGAAGCGCGGTTTCGGCCGCTCTTCGACTGAAGAATGCACAGCACGCGGCGCCAGTGACCACGCCGCTCAGGATTACTGGGCTGTACATGATCAGATTGCTGTAGCTGCCT
This sequence comes from Terriglobia bacterium, assembly GCA_963846025.1. Lineage (GTDB taxonomy): Bacteria > Acidobacteriota > Terriglobia > Bryobacterales > Bryobacteraceae > Bog-105. The sequence continues at coordinate 247,438 of CAWJUG010000005.1, forward strand.
TTGTAGTGTTCGTAGGCTACTTCCAGACCGCTGACAAAGCTGGACACGGCTGTAACTAGCGACAAGGAACGCTGGAATCTGCCATCGCGTATGTGATCGAGGACCACAGCAGCCGTCGTTCGGGCTTCATTCGTCAGACTCTTCGCTGCCACAAGCGCAGTAGTCGTCGCAGAGTTCATTTCGGGTTTTGCGGGCAGTTTTGCCGCCCGAATCGTAGACGTGTTCAAACGCGAACCGTTGCTGCGTCAAATTGCCGCCGTTGATCCGTTACGTTTGTTCGGCAGGCGGGTCTTACGAGTGGAGCAATCAAAATGGCGAAGACAGCAGGCGATGTTATTGTCGAAACTCTCATGCAATGGGGCGTAGACACCGTGTTCGGATTTCCCGGCGATGGTGTCGACGGCGTCATCGAGGCGTTTCGGAAACAGATGGACAAGATCAAGTTCGTGCAAGTACGGCATGAAGAGGCTGCCGCCTTCATGGCGTGCGGCTATGCGAAATTCACAGGACGGCTCGGTGTCTGCCTCGCAACTTCCGGCCCCGGCGGGATTCATCTGCTGAACGGTCTCTATGACGCAAATATGGATGGGCAGCCCGTCCTCGCCATTACGGGGATGCAGTTTCACGACATCATTGGCACGTATTCGCAGCAGGACATTGCGCTCGACAAACTGTTTGACAACTGTTGCGTTTACAGTGAGCGAATCATGGGCGCTGCGCATGCACGTAATGTGACCGAGCTTGCCATCCGGACTGCTCTGGCGCGCAAAGGCGTGGCTCACATTACCATCCCCATCGATTTCCAAGATCAGCCCGTGAGCGACGACGAACGTTCAAACCGCAACGTCAAAGGCTATTCGAACAGCAGTGCTTTTTCGTTGGGAGCCGTGAAACCGGCCGAGCACGATTTGCAAGCAGCAGCTCAAATTCTCAACAACGGGAAGAACATAGTCATTCTCGCCGGCCGTGGCGCGCTCGGCTGCAGTAAGGAACTCGAGCAGATTGCCGAAACGCTTGGCGCGCCCATTATCAAGCCGCTCCTAGGGAAGGCCTGCGTCGCCGATACCAGCCCGTACACCACAGGCGGCATTGGGCTGCTTGGCACCAAGCCCTCCGAAGAAGCGATGAAACAATGCGACACGCTGCTGATCGTCGGTTCCAGCTTCCCCTACATCTCCTTCTATCCGAAGCCGGGGGATGCAAAGTGCGTGCAAATAGAAATTGAGCCGCATCGCATCGCACTGCGCTATCCCGTCGATGTGCCGCTTGTAGGGGATTCGCACGCTACACTGGCGGCTCTAATTCCGCTCCTAAAGAGGAACAAGCATCGCGGGTTCCTGGAGGACGCGCAGAAGGGGATGAAGGAATGGTTGAAGTTGATGGAAGAACGCGGCACACGCAAGGATGTCCCGATGAAGCCCCAAGTAGTCGCGTGGGAACTGGGCAAGCGCCTGCCGAACAACGCTATCGTTGCTGGTGATTCAGGCTCAAACACTACCTGGTGGGCGCGGCAGATTCTGGCGAAGGAAGGCCAGATGCACAGTTGCTCGGGCAATCTCGCCACCATGGCGAACGGATTTCCTTATGCGATTGCAGCGAAGGTGGCCTATCCGGATCGGCCCGTTATCGCCTGGGTCGGAGACGGCGGCTTTACGATGCTTATGGGCGAGATGGCGACGTGCATGAAATACAACCTCCCCGTCAAAGTTTTTCTAATGCACAACGATGAGCTTGCGCAGATCAAGTGGGAGCAGATGGTTCTGCTGGGCAATCAGGAATACGTCACCGGCTTGCAGCCTATCGACTTTGCCGCGGTGGCGCGCGGCTTTGGGTGGACAAGTTATCAGGTGAGGACCCCCGCGGAAATCGGTAACGTAATTGATAACGCGCTGGCTGCTCCGGGTCCGGTGATGATCGAATGCTTTATCGATCCGAACGAACCTCCTCTTCCAGCAAAGATTAAGCCGGAACAAGCCTGGCACTTCGCGGAATCCATGGTGAAAGGCACCAAGGACTGGCAGAAGATCGCAGAAGTAGTTGCCAAAGACAAAATCAAGGAACTGGTTTAGGATTCGGCCATGAATCCGGATGTCGCGGCCTCGAAGATCACTTCGGGTCGAGTTTCGGCGTACACGGTTCCCACAGACAAGCAGCCCGAAACCGATGGCACCGCGGAGTGGAACTCGACCACAATTGTGATCGTCGAGTTAACTTCGCAGGGCGTTACAGGGCTCGGTTATACCTACGCAAACGAAGCGGCGGGCAAAGTCGCCGAAGAACTTATTCAGAAAGAGGTTCTCGGCGGCCAGGCTTTTGATATTCAGTCGCTGCACTCGGCTATGGATCGGAAAGTCCGGAATTGGGGCCGGCCGGGCTTAGTAGCCGGCGCAATCTCCGCCATCGATACGTGCCTTTGGGATTTGAAAGCGCGTTTGCTTCAACTGCCGCTGCTTTCCCTGTTGGGCAAGGTCCGTGATCGGATTCACGCCTACGGAAGCGGCGGTTTTACTTCCTACACCGAGAAAGAACTTCTCCATCAGTTAACAGGCTGGGCGGACGAAGGTCTTTCTTGCGTGAAGATGAAAATCGGCACGCATCCGGAAGAGGACGTGCCGCGCGTTCGAGCCGTGCAAAAAGCCTTGGCCGGAAAAGCGCAGCTTTACGTCGATGCAAACGGAGCTTATGACCGGCAGCAAGCCTTGCACAAAGCGGAGCAATTCGGAGATCTGGGCGTAACGTGGTTCGAAGAGCCCGTTACGTCCGACGACCGCATCGGTTTGCGTTTCATGGTGGAGCGTGCTCCCGCTGTGATGAAGATAGCCGCCGGTGAGTACAACTACACGCTCGACGACGCGCGGCTATTGATTGAAGCGCAGGCGGTCGACGTGCTGCAAACAGATGTAACGCGCTGCGGCGGTGTGACTAATTTCATCAAAATCGGTCACCTCTGCGATATCTCACACTATCCATATTCCGCGCACACCGCACCGTCCATTCATGCGACATTGTGTTGCGCGCTTTCGCCTGCCATGAATGTGGAATATTTTCATGATCACGTCCGCATCGAGCACATGTTTTTCGACGGCGCAATCACGGCCAAAAACGGTCTTCTCAAACCGGATTTATCCGCATCTGGGCTTGGGTTAGCGCTGAAGCGCGCCGACGCCGAGAAGTTCAAAGTTTCGGCGGCAGAGATACACTGAAGCTTCTTACCGGCATTGGATCCCGCATCGCTCATGCTTGTCCAGATGGCAAGCGCCCGCCGCTTCAACCGCTGGATGGCCGATACCATCGTTCCCTTCATTAAGGGCGATGTGCTGGAAGCCGGCGCGGGGATCGGCAACTTAACAGAATTTCTCTTCCGTCCCGGAACTTGTTACGTCGCGGCCGAGCTTGATGAGACGCATCTGCAGCATCTGACCAAGCGTCTCGGCTCGCAAGCTGGCCTAGCTATAGCCAAGTGCGATCTTCTGGAAACCCACGATGTCGCGCCATACAAATCTCAGATGGATACGGTCGTTTGTCTCAACGTGCTGGAACATATCGACGATGATCTTGCGGCGTTGCGGAATTTGCGGTCTTGTTTGAAACGCGCCGGGCACGCAATCATCCTGGTGCCGCAAGGGCCGGGAGCATACGGCAGCCTCGATCGAGTGCTGCGGCATTGCCGTCGCTACTCGAAATCCGAACTGCAAAACAAGCTTGCGGCGGCAGGATTTCATTTGGATACTCTAATCGAATTCAATCGCTCGACGTATGCCGGTTGGATTTTGAATAGCAGAATCCTGAAAAGGACAACATTAAGTGGAGTGCAGTTGCGATTGTTCGATTTATTGGTGCCGGTCTGGCGTCGGATCGACCGATTTCTACCGTGGCCGCCTGCATCGTTGATCGCGATCGCATCTAGCGAAACCTCTTAATCAGCAAAAGTGTCGTGGCTTGAAAATCCGCTAGGTTTGGCCTCCACGGACCTGCTAGAACTCGCGCTTGTCGCGCTGATCCTGGCGGGCTTGCTGATCTGGAGCCGAAGCCTTCGTCAGCATTTTGTTTCGTTCGGCGCTCGGACCCGGTGGTGCATGATCCTGCTTTTTCTGCTCCCTATTGCGCTTCGGCTGATGCTGCTGCCGAATCATCCCGTTCCGGTTCCAGACGTCTACGACGAGTTCAGTCATCTGCTGGTCGCCGACACGCTGTTCCATTTCCGCCTGGCGAATCCCGCTCATCCGCTGCACCAGTTCTTCGAGACCTTCTTTGTCCTTCAGAGGCCGACGTACAGCTCCATCTATCCCACTCGGACAAGGCTTGATGTTGGCGTTGGGCCGATTGATTTCGGGCTCCCCCTGGACAGGCGTTCTTATCTCTGTTGGATTATTTTGTTCACTTTGTTACTGGATGCTGCGAGCATGGGTAGCGCCTGGCTGGGCATTAGCTGGTGGGCTGCTGGCCGTCATCGAATTTGGACCGCTGAATCTGTGGGCGAATTGCTATTGGGGCGGTGCATTGGCCGCTGCTGCTGGTTGCCTGGTGTTCGGCGCGATGCCGCGTCTGCTCACGAACTACAGGAGACGCGATGCCGCGCTACTCGGCTTGGGCGCAGGTATTCATTGCATCACGCGGCAATTTGAATCGACACTTCTGTTGTTCAGCGTTTGCTTGTTCTTTGTCCCACTCCTTCGGCGGCGCACAGAGCTACGTAAGGTTCTGAAACTGGCGCCTTTCGCGATTGCGGCGGCTGCCCCATTTTTCGTTCTTATCCTGCTGCATAACAAAGCAGTGACGCAGCGCTGGTTCACGTTGCCGGAGCAGTTGAGTCAATATCAGTATGGTGTTCCGGCATCTCTCACGTTTCAACCCGTTCCGGTTCCGCACGTTCCTCTCACTCCGCAACAGGAGATGGATTACCGAGCGCAAGCCTTGGAGCACGGTCTGGCCCCCGATTCACTCTCTCGTTTCTTGCTCCGGCTGGAGTTTCGCGTTCGCTACTACCGCTTCTTCTTTCTGCCTGCGCTGTACATAGCATTGGCTGCTTTTCTGTTCGCCCTGCGCGACTCGCGATTTCTCTATGTCGCCGGTGCGCTGGCGATTTTCGCTCTGGGCACAAACTTCTTTCCCTATCTCTTGCCCCACTATTTGGCAGCCGTCACGTGTCTCTTTGTTCTGGTTGCAGTTGCGGGACTGGAATGTATCAGCCGAATTTACATCCGCAACGTAGCAGTGGGCGCGGAAGCGGCCAAAATAATCGCGCTCCTTTGCTTCGCGCATTTTGTTATTTGGTACGGCTCGCACCTTTTCGAAAATACAGCCGTCGCTGCAAGTTTAGAGCCCTATGAAACTTGGGACGTCATCAATCATGGCGACCCGCACGGCCGCGTTGCTGTCAATCGTCAACTCGCCGCAATTCCCGGCAAACTTGTCGTCGTGGTCCAGTATTCGCCACATCATGTCTTTCAGAACGAATGGGTGTGGAACGCGGCCGATATCGACGCATCCCGTATCGTCTGGGCGCGCGATCTTGGGCCAATAGAAAATAGAAAACTGACGGCCTACTACCCCAACCGCACGTTCTGGCTTCTGCAGCCTGATTCGCGGCCGCCCAGCTTGGAACGAATTCACTGAACCTTCACGGCACGCTTGAAACACGCTCGCAGGCGTTGAGTAAGCAGTCAGTCGTGGTGGCTGCGCGTCCGGCTGCAATAACCAGGCGTTGCGGTGTGGAAAGTAGCTCAATAGTTTTCGGTTTTCCTGCGCTCCCAGATCCAGCGCCCAAACCACGCGCGAGCTATCGATATCCGCCGCATTTTGCACCCATTCGTGAAATGCGTGACCGGGCCAATAGCGCACGAAAACGAGTTGCTGACCAGGAGACGCGTTCAGCTTGGCGTTTACAGCGATCCTCCCTTCCGGATCGCCATAGTTGATGAAATTCCACGGCTCGTAGCGAAATACGTTCCAGAGATTTTCACTCGCGAATAAATGCAGTCCGTACCAGAAAAGAAACTGCGCGCCACAGGCAATCAAAATGAAACGGCTCAACTGCTGGCCACGCCCCCACCTTCCCAACCGCTCCAGCCCGAGTACAGCAATCAGAACAAACAGGCACGCCTCAGCGGCCACGTAATGTGGGTAGAAGTATGGATAAACGTTCGTGCCGAGAGCGAAAAGAGCTATCGTCACTACCAGCCACCAGTCAAGGCGCCTTCGCGCAGTGATAAAGAAAACCAGCGCCGCGAGGTAAAGTGGTGCGAACAGAAAAAACCGGTAGTAGCGGACCCGAAAACCGAGCCTCTCGAAAAATCCACCAACCGTGTCGGTTCCTTCGCCGTGAATAGCGGCCTGCGCCCGATAATCGAGTTCCTGCTGGGGTGTCAGGGCGTGATGCGGCACGGCATTTGGCTGAAAAGTAAATGTCGCCGGCACGCCGTACTCATAACGGCTAAGCATGTAGGGCAGGGTGGTCCAGCTTCCCGTCACGGCTTTGTCCTGGGTGCCCGTCAACAGCACCGCGGGCAGCGCGACAGCGCCGGTCACTACAAAAACTTTAAGGAAATGCTTCGAAAGAATGCGGCGGCCGTCTACCCACCCCAAGAAGAGCAATGCACAAATCAGCAACAAAATGCATTCAAACGGGCGGGTTAGCAGTTGTAGCGCCAGCCCCGCGCCAAACGCAACTGCAGCACCAACCCCGCCACTCTGGAAACGAGGCAAGGCTCCAAAAACCAGGCATCCCGCGGTCGCGCTCACGTAGCCACCCCAGTAACTATTTGTCCATTGGCAGAGCGGACCAAACATCATCACCGCAAGCAACCCGCCCAACAACGCCCACTCGGGACTTAGCCGGCGCAGATCAACCCAACCGCGCAACATCCAGTAACAACTCGCGCAGAAAAGCCCGGCAGAGATCAACACACCGGCCCAGAAGCTGCCAAAGACCAAGCGTCCAAACGCAAGAAAGATTCCTTGGCCCAACGGGTAAATGGAGCTATAGCTCGGGTGCTGCAGCACAAAGACGGTTTCGAAAAACTCGCTCAGAGGATGCGGCGGATTGGCCAAACGAAAATGGGCCAGCGTGTCGCCGAGCAAAATGTAGCTGAAATCATCAGCTCCGGCGGGCACCGGTGCTGGGCAGTGACGCAGCAAGAGCAGACGAAGCAGGATAGGCAGCAAACCGATGAGCAGCGTGCACCAGCCGCTATGGTTCGCTAACTTCCGAAAGACGCCGCCGCTCCAAGCCCATCCAAACAGCAGGGCGACAACCAGCAGAGCAATAGCGACCTCGACGAAATCACTGATCCCGAAGCCAATCGGATTGCGTAGTGGAAGAAACGAGCGGAAGAAGTGGAAGAGGTACATCGGCTATCGCAGCCGCACGTGCGAACGTTCACCTGACCTGTTACGGTTCAAACTTCTTGAAAACCAGACTGCCGTTAGTCCCGCCGAACCCGAAGCTATTCGAAAGCGCGTATTCAATCTCCAAGGGCCGAGCCTGGTTTGGCACATAATCGAGATCGCAGGCCGGGTCTGGAAATTCGTGGTTAATGGTCGGCGGTGCAATCTGGTCGCGAATCGCAAGAACCGTGATGCCCGCTTCCAGCCCGCCGGCGCCCCCGAGCAAATGGCCGGTCATCGACTTCGTCGAACTCACCGCCAGCTTCCACGCATAGTCGCCGAACGCGCGCTTAATGGCGATGGTTTCTGCCTTATCGCCCACATCGGTTGATGTGCCATGTGCATTCACGTACTGAACACGCTCAGGCTCGATGCCGGCGTCGCGCATTGCGTTCCGCATGACACGATAAGCTCCGTCGCCGTCTTCAGGCGGCGAGGTGATGTGATGCGCGTCGGAACTCAACCCGTATCCCACGATTTCCGCCAAAATGTTGGCGTCTCGTTTTCGAGCGCGCTCCAGTTCTTCCAGAATCAAAATGCCCGAGCCTTCACCGACGACGAAACCATCGCGCTCCAAGTCCCACGGCCGGGACGCCCGGTGTGGCTCATGGTTGCGCGTCGACAAAGCCCGCATCGCAGCGAATCCGCCAATGCCCATAGGCGTAATGCACGCCTCGCTTCCGCCGCAGATCATCACATCTGCATCCCCATGCTGAATCAGCCGGAATGAATCGCCAATCGAGTGCGCACTGGTGGTGCAGGCCGTCGCTGTCGCGGAATTGGGGCCTTTGGCGTTGTAGCGGATAGAAACATAGCCGCTCGCCAGGTTCACAATGCAGGAGGGAATGAAAAACGGCGACAGCCGGCTGGGGCCCTTCTCAAGCAGAATTTTGTGTTCGCGCTCGATAACTTCGAACCCGCCGATCCCGCTGCCGATGTAAACACCGACGTTCTCGGCATCTCCATCTGTCACGTGCAGACCAGCCGATTTTACGGCGAACTCCGCGGCCGCCATGGCGAACTGGATGAAGCGGCCCATTTTCTTTACGTCTTTTTTCTCAACGTAAAGAAGCGGGTCGAAATTCTTCACCTCGCCGGCAATGCGGCAGGCGAAGGCAGAGGCCTCGAACTGCGTGATAGGTCCAATGCCGTTCACGCCATTGCGAATTGCCGTCCAGTTTTCCTCTGTTCCGGTCCCAACGGAGGTTAGAAGCCCAACCCCCGTTATGACTACTCGTCTCGGCGCCATCCTGTTCCTGTATGCGCCGTTCCGCTACGGACTATCCCAGCGCGCAGCCTCAACTACTTCTTCTTCGCCTCGATATAGTCGATAGCGTCTTTCACAGTCTTGATCTTCTCGGCGTCCTCATCCGGGATATCCAGGTCGAAAGCCTCCTCAAACGCCATCACCAACTCGACAATGTCCAGCGAATCCGCGCCCAGATCGTCTACGAATGAAGCGCTGGGGTCCACCTGATTTTCGTCCACTCCCAGTTGTTCGACGATGATTTGCTTAACTCTCTCTGCTACCGACATTTATTGTTCTCCTGTACTCGCAAACGCATCTTGCCACTCCGGCAAAGCTGCCCGGGTCCAATCCTCTAAACTACATCATGCGGCCCGGCAGCCTGCGCGACGCTTGGATATTACAGCGAAATTCGCCAAGCCTTCGCGCGGATGTTGCCGCGCAAATTGAAACTCTACGCCAAAAGCGAATTGAATGGGAATATGGCGTTGAGTGGTTCAAAAAGATTCTAGCGATCCGTCTTTGTTGCCGCAAGACTCCGGCAGCCATTTCACTTCGCTTTCGCTAAGAGGTAGATGTTGTTACACCGTTTGCGTGTCCTATATCTGCATGGTTTTGCTTCCAGCCCGCACTCGCGGAAGGCGGAATTCTTTGCCGAAAAACTATCTGCTGAAGGCATTCGCGTGGAAATTCCAGCTTTGGACGGCGCGAACTTTGAGAAGCTGACGATCACGGGCCAGCTCCGCATCATTGACACTGCGGTGGGCAAGGAAGCCGTCGTGCTGATAGGGTCTAGCCTTGGAGGGTACCTGGCAGCGCTTTACGCGGCGCGGAATTCCAGCGTTAAGCGCCTCGTGTTGCTCGCGCCTGCTTTCCGTTTCCACCACCTTTGGACAACCGGGATGGATCCCGCGGCTTTGGACAAATGGAGAGAAATCGGCTCCATGCCGATATTTCACTATGGGCAACAGCGCGAGCTGCCGATCGGATATCAGCTCATCGAGGATGCGGCAGAATACGAGCCTTGGCCTGACTTTTCTCAGCCGGCCCTTATTTTTCATGGAACTCAGGATCCACATGTCCCCGTTGAATACTCAGAGGAGTTTGTCCAAAAGCACGCCAACGCTCACCTGATTCGTCTGAACTCGGGACATGAGCTGACGGACGTTTTGGAGCAGATTTGGGAGCATTCGAACGGCTTTCTCCTGGGCAGCCGGGCACAGTTATGAGTGGTAGACTGAGATTGCTGGCGGGACTAGACGACAAGTATTTAAGATGCAACTCTGGCTTTCCGCTTCACGTCCAACCAGCGCAGGGGTATATCCCGGGCGTACGTGTACCTAGCGGATTCGGTCGTGACTAGCGAAGTGGAGAAATAAATCGTGGAGCAAGGAAATTTGGCTCAGCCGGATTCCAACCTGGATCGTCTCTTGATAAAAACGAACCTGGAAGAGCCATGGTTCAAGTCCATTATCCGGGGCATCCGAGAAGCGAAGACGCGCCGCCAAACTCCCGCCGCTGGAGATCACATCGCGACCAGTTGAAGGCGAGGACTTTGGCGATCTCAGCAAGATTGAGATCCCCTGGTACAAATCGTTAATCTCGAATGTTCGAGATTTGATTCACCCGCCAAAGCTAGCGCCACTGGAAGTTACTTCGAAGCCGGTGGAGGTCGGTACCATTTGGGGAGCTTACGGCGGCGGTGAAACCAAATCCGGCGCAGTATCGCTTTTGATCCACGTCGGCGTAGTGGCGTTGCTTTTCCTGGTATTTCAATCGAAAGCTGTTCAGAAAAAGGTTCACGACCTCGGCACGATCATCTACGTTCCTGAATACAAGCCGAAGCTACCTCCTGCGGCCCAGAAGGCGGGCGGCGGTGGTGGCGGCGGCCAGAAGATGCCCGAGCCCGTGGCGAAAGGCGCAGCTCCTAAGTTCGCTCCGAAGCAGTTCATGCCTCCTGTCCAGGCGATTCCGCAACCTAAACTGCCTACCCCCCCTACAATTACGGCCCAGGCCCCGCAAATCAGCGCGGATCTCTATGGCGATCCTTTGAGCAAGATGCTCAACAACTCTGGCGGACAAGGCACCAATGGGTTTGGCAGTGGCAGCGGCAACGGTGTTGGCTCCGGTAATGGAAATGGTTACGGACCGGGCTCAGGCGGCGGCATGGGTGGGGGTTTGTATCAAATCGGCGGTGAAGTCTCGCAGCCAGTACCCATCTATAAAATCGAGCCTGAGTACTCCGAAGAGGCCAGAAAAGCCAAATATTCGGGAACCGTGCTTCTTTCGGTCGTCATCGACGCAAACGGAAACACCCGTGACATCCACGTAGTACGACCGTTAGGCCTTGGGCTGGATGAAAAAGCGATCGAGGCTGTAGCCAAGTGGCGTTTCCGTCCCGCCATGAAGGGCGGACATCCTGTAGCCGTTCAGGCCCAAGTCGAAGTCAACTTCCGGCTGTTGTAGCGCTGCTCATTCGTTTCTCAACGACGTCGCCAACGGAACCGCGAGTGTCAGCGAGCGGAACCACCCTTTCTTCTGTAACTTGGTACTACAGAAATTAGGCTACCTTCAGATATGGGCGAGGCGCTGTTTAACAATCCGGTTCCCGAATTAACGGAACAAGAAGACACGGAAACTTTGGCCGCCATTGATCGGGGATTCGAGGACGCAAACGCAGGACGTATGGTTTCGATCGAAGACGCTAGACGCTATATCGATCAATGGCGTTCAAAATCATCATCACCAACGCCAACTATAGCGAGCAACGCCAAAGTTCGCATCTCCTGCATCCCGTACGCATTTATTATTTAGTTGATGAGCGAGAAGCAATAGAAGTTCTTCACTTCTGGCACACCTCGCGTCGACAGCCGACTCTCTAGAGCAAGTTCCAGACTCCCGCCTGGGCTAGGTGATCTGCTTCACAACATCCAAGAAAGGCTCACTATTTCGTTGGGAGATGTGAGCAGTTCGAGAACAACGTCCCGCGGCAGAACAGCCCTACAATCATGCCGGCCAGTACTTCATAGAAGATAATCAGATAATCGCTCCTCAGAGGTGAACAATGTGTTGTCGCCGCTGAGATCGGATACATCCTATAGCCGTTCAGGCTCAAGGCAAAGTCAACTTCCGGCTGTTGTAGTGCTCTGCTCATTTGCCGCGCAGTGCTTCGTTCAAACCGATTGATCCCGCTCGATACATCCGAACCAGAACCGATAAACCTGCGACGGCACTTACAAACTGCGAGACAGCCTTGCGCCCACGCTATGGGTGTATGCTGCGCACGGCTAGCGTGCGTTCGGGGGCAAAGGTTCAGTGCCTTCTCCAAGAATGTGTATATACTTCCGATAGCCAAATATTCGGCCTTTTTGCCGGCCAGTGATTTCTTCGAGTATTCCCAGTTTGAGGAGCAGATTCACTGACTTCGTGACGGTCGGTATTGACACTTTCAAATCTAGAGAAGCCGAGGAGATTGAAATCATAGGCCGCTTCTGCAGGCGATGAAACAGAAGAAGAGCAGAAGCCGCAGACCTGCCAGATTCCTCGACGCGTTTACGGTCGGCAGCCAGAAGTGCAACAATTTGACGCGCGGCCTGCACTGCTTGACCCGCGGTTTCCTCGATGCCCCGGAGAAAGAACTCGACCCACGCTTCCCACGCTCCTTGCAATCGAACCTGTTGAAGTAGGTCATAGTATATGCTTCGATTTCTCTTCAGGTACAGGCTCAGGTAAAGAGACGGTTCGCGGAGCACTCCTTCGGCGCAAAACAAAAATGTAATGAGCAGACGGCCGAGCCGGCCGTTGCCGTCCAGAAATGGATGAATCGTCTCGAACTGTACATGCATAATCGCCGCTTTGACGAGGACCGATAATGGCGGGCTGTCTGCGTGCAAAAATCGTTCGAAATTCGAGAGGCAGGCGTCTAGTTCGGTGGGTGGAGGTGGCACAAAGACCGCGTTCCCTGGGCGCGTCCCCCCGATCCAGTTTTGCGATGTACGAAACTCGCCGGGCGTTTGATGGCTGCCGCGAGCGCCTTGCATTAGGACCTCGTGGATTTCTCGAATCAGGCGCAGAGAGAGCGGAAGACCGTTGCGTAGCCGTGTGAGGCCGTGATTCATGGCGGCGACATATCTGGATACCTCCTGAACGTCATTTAGAGGCACACCGGGAGCCTCATCGCTTTCGAATAGGAGCAAATCGGACAACGAAGACTGCGTTCCCTCAATCTGCGATGAAAGCAGAGCCTCTTTGCGGACATACATGTAAATGAAAAGGTCTGGGTCGGGAAGAACCAGCGTGATTCCGTCAAGTCGGCCCAAAGCTTGGTTTGCTCTTTCCAAAAGTGGCTCCAAACCCGCAATTGAAACTGATGGAGCCGGAGGGAGCGGGGCGGGAACATACGCGCGGTACGGCTCCTGTGGAATCTTACAAGGAACGTAGCGGCCGATTCTTTGGTGAGCCGCTGTACTCGGCGTTCTAACGGATGCTTTCAATACCGCCCTCGTATTGAAAGGATATCGCACTTTGCTTTCAATAGAAGGCGGAGCGTGAACCAAGGCTCAATCCTGTGCCGCACATTTCGTGCACGGACAGATCTTCCTTAAGTGATCGAACGAATAGATGCCGGTGCTGTGCCCGTCATTCCAGAAAATCCTCACGGCATAGCTTCCAACTGGCTCGACGGAGGTCATTTTCAAGGCAGGTTTGAACATCGGGAATAGCTCCGGTTTTGTGTAGGTTGACTTCTGCGGCTCGGTTCCGTGCGCGCCAGTACAACTGGCGCAAGGGCATTCGTCGCGCAGGTAAGCTAGCGAATAATCGCTGTGATGGCCATCCCGCCAATCAATCTTGATACCGTTCGATTTTGAGATCGCGATGTGCTCCGGATCGGCAATCACGCCCTCTTGAATTGGGTCTTGCATCCGTTACTTCAGTTTGACAGGACGCGTTCAATGTCGCGCACGCCTGGCACTCGCCGGAATGCCGCGATCACTCGCTCCAACTGTTTCTTGTCACGAACGTCCATAGTGATATCGACGATCGCGCTTTCGTCGGTTCTCGAGTCGTCACCGCGCGCTTCTAGTGTCCGGATGTTCGTCGATTCGGCGCTCAGGATAGATGTTAGCTGATTTAGAATGCCCACGCGGTCGTCGGTGTATACGATCACTTTGACGGGAAGCGGTTCGCTCCCGCTACGGCCCCACTGAACTTCGATTTTGCGCTCGGGCTCGTACATCAGCGCCTGAACGTTTTTGCATTGCAGCGAGTGCACCGCGACGCCCTTGCCGCGTGTGATGTACCCGACGATCTGTTCGCCCCGAATGGGATTACAGCACCTGGCCCGATAAACCATCACGTCGTCGGAGCCATTCACCTGAATCGTAAGGTCGCCGTCGCCGATTGGCATCCCGGGCAGGTTCGCCGGGGCCACTCTCGGTGACGGAGCAACGGGACTAGGTTCTACAGCGGGCACGTCATCGGGCGCGAGTTTCTGCAGGACCTGTCGTGCTGAGAATTTGCCAAACCCGATACCCGTATAAAGATCTTCAGTTTTTGCGACGCCATATTCAGATGCGATCGACTGCAAGTCATCCGGTAAGATGCGTCCGAGGCTGACACCCAGACGCCGCGCCTCTTTTTCAAACGATTTCTGGCCAATCTCAAGGGCCTTGGCGCGCTCGACAGAGTTGATGACGTGCTTGATCTTGTTGCGGGCGCGCGCCGTTTTCACCACCGTCAGCCAGTCACGGCTCGGCTGGTGGCCCGGTTGCGTTAAAATCTCCACCACATCGCCGTTGCGCAGAATCGTTTTCAGCGGCTTCATGACCCCGTTGATTCGCGCTCCCATGCACGTCTGACCGATATCGCTATGCACCGCGTAAGCAAAGTCAATGGGCGTGGCGTCACGTGGAAGCACAATCACCCGGCCTCGTGGTGTGAACGTGTAGACCTCTTCGGAGTAGAGATCCACTTTCAGAGTCGAAAGAAAATCGCCCGAATCGGCCATGTCACGCTGCCATTCGACGAGTTGGCGAAGCCACGCAATGCGCTGGTCGTCAGCCCGCGGGCCTTTACTACCCTCCTTGTATTTCCAGTGCGCCGCGATGCCCTCTTCAGCGATCTTGTGCATCTCGTCTGTACGGATCTGCACTTCGAAGGCAATTCCGCCCGGGCCGATAACAGAGGTGTGGAGAGATTGGTAAAGATTCGGCCGCGGCATGGCAATGAAATCCTTAATGCGGCCCGGCACCGGCGTCCAATCGTTATGAATTACGCCAAGTGCCGCGTAGCAGTTCTTAACGGAATCTGTGATGATGCGCACTGCGACGACGTCATACACCTGATCCAAAGTGATTCGTTGACGCTTCAGTTTCTGATAGACCGAGTAGGCACGCTTCACGCGGCCATCGACGTGCGCCGGGATATCTTCGCGTGCCAGCTTCTGCTCAATGTCGCGCCGTACCTGCCGCAGCCACTCTTCATGGCCCTGCCGCTTAGATTCAATCTCGCGAAGCAACTCGGCCGCCTCTTCGGGATGCAGCGCTTGAAATGCCAGATCCTCAAGTTCGCCGCGGATTTTTCCCATTCCCAGCCGGTGCGCTATAGGTGCGTAAATGTCCAGCGTCTCCTGTGCGATCGCTTGCTGCCGGTCGCGTGGCAGAGAACTGATTGTCCGCATATTGTGCAGCCGGTCTGCTAATTTGACGATAACGACGCGGATGTCGCCGGTCATCGCGAGCAGCATTTTGCGCAGGCTCTCAGCCTGGCGGTCCTCGCGGTTGCCCAGGCTGATCTTGCTCAGCTTTGTGACCCCATCCACGCAGCGCAGAACGTCTTCTCCAAACAGAGCGCGCAGTTCTTCCGGCTTAGTTACGGTATCTTCCAGTACATCGTGCAGCAGCCCCGTTTCGAGACACGTCAGGTCCATCTGCATATCGGCCAGAATATGTGCAACAGTCAGCGGGTGTGTGATGTAAGGCTCCCCGGATTTGCGCATTTGCGGGCTGTGCCGCTCAGCGGAGAACCGGTAAGCGCGTTCGAGCGCGGTCAGATCGTCCTGCGGGCGCAGACTTCTGACCTTTTCTTCTAAACTACGGTACAGTTCTTCAACCTGCTGCGGCTGCGGCGGGTCAAGAACAGTCGTGGACATCCGGTATTACTAGGTTAGCCCGGCCGTCTACTGCTGCAGAGTCTTGAGCAGTTCTTTGGCAACGGGCCACTCACCCGTGACCTTTTTCCCGTTCAACTCAAAAGTTCCTGAAGTCAACAAGCCCGTTAAATCAGCCGGATTCGGCTGCTCGTGCTCGTGCGCTAGCTCCAACTTCAGCATCTTGGTCTCAATTTCAAGCTGTCTTCGAATTGTGTCCGCTGCCGCAGCGGACCGGCATTCGGCATAGAGTTTGATTTCAAAGGCGTCCGGCCGGCCCGGCGCTGGCGATCCGAGTGCGACTATAACCGAACTGGCCGGCTGCACGGAGATGGCGAAAATGCGTAACGCGACCGGCAATACCGCGGGGTTTTTCACCAGACTCGGCGCAAGTTTCACCCATGCCGGCTCCGCGGGCAAAGGAGGGGCCATGGCCTGCTGGCGGGGATGAATAGCGGAGCTGAGCGACTTGGCTCTTCCGAGCGCAAGCCCCAAAACGTTCGATTGAATTCGAACTACGCTGATCCATGTCCCGGGACTGCTGCCCCTTAAATGGCAGGTGTCCTCCGCGCAACTGCCGCTATTCGAATAGACGTAATGCTGAATCCTGTTCCAATCAAATCGCCCTTTTACCGCCAGCAACACGGCATCGTCTTTGATGCATCCCGCGATAACGTCGAGATCCTTCGTGTAATCAAACTGCGTGTTGTGGACGAACTCCTGGTAATCCGGATCCTGCGATTTCTTAGCAGGAGTGCCCAACAGAGCCAGGATCCCGGCTTGCCGAAGAATGCCAATCCGCGCATAAAAGACACTCGTATCCCCTCCGGGCAACAGGTGAAGCAGGTCCTCGTCGGAGCGAACGAAACGATTCCTGTACCAGTTAATTGCGGCAAACAGGACGAGGATGCCCACCAGCAGCAACGCCAGCTTCAGACCTGACTTCGCCTGCGAGTTCAATCCGGTTTATACCGTCGCCAATACGGCGGTTCTGGCCGAATGCCATAGCTGGATGTATGGTTGCAGCTCCTGAACCATCGCGGCGAACTGAGGGAAGGTCAGCGATTGGGCGCCATCGCTGAACGCTTTTTCCGGTTGTGGATGCACTTCGATGATAAGGCCATCGGCTCCAATCGCAACACCGGCCTTCGCCAGCGGCGGCACCAGGCTGCGTTTGCCGGTTGCATGGCTTGGGTCCAGAATTACCGGCAGATGCGTTAACTCGTTCAGCACCGCAATTGCCGTAAGATCGCAAGTGTTGCGAGTAGCTGTCTCGAACGTGCGAATGCCACGCTCGCACAAAATCACGTTGGGATTTCCATGCGCGACCACGTATTCGGCCGACATCAGCAATTCCTTTATCGTAGAACTCAAGCCACGCTTCAACATAACAGGGCAATTGATTTTCCCCAACGCCTTCAGCAGAGCGAAATTCTGCATATTCCGGGCGCCAATCTGGAGGATGTCCGCATACTCCGCCACTCGCTCAACGTCGCTATCGCTCATTACTTCGGTGATGATGCCGATGCCGGTCTCCTGGTGAGCTTTGCGAAGCAGCTTAAGGCCATCGAGTTCCAATCCCTGAAAATCGTACGGAGAAGTTCTTGGCTTGAATGCGCCGCCGCGCAAAAAGGTCGCGCCGTGTTCGCGAACGAAACGGGCGGTCGTCAAAATCTGCTGCTCGCTTTCGACCGAGCAGGGTCCCGCCATCAATATGAATTCTTCGCCGCCGATATCTACGCCATTCGCTCGAACGCGAGTCTTGTCATGATGAAACTCGCGACTGACGAACTTGTAAGGCGCAGAAATCCGAACAGCTTTCTCCACTTGCGGCATGGCTTCCAGCGATTCCAGGCAGGCGGTTACGTCCCCAACCCCGACGACGCCAATGACTACTCGCTCCTCGCCTTCGATTGAATGAACTTTGTAGCCGAAGTCACTGATACGCGCGCACACGGCGTCGATTTCCCCTCTGGTCGCGTGCAGCTTCATCGAGATAATCATCTGCCCTCATCATCGGAATAGTGGAGCAGACAGCGCAAGACCCACGTTTAGGTGATAAAATTTAGACTAAACGTCATGAAATGCGTTTTCACGCTGATTTTGCTGGCATTTACCGCGGCAGCGTGTTCATTTGCTACTCCGGTCAAGAAGACGAAAACGGCTTCTACGAGCCCCCCGAACGCGGGACGCAAGCCATCAACAATAGCGTCGTCGCACAACGTAACATCGCGTGCTGTCACTGGCACGCACTCCAGATCGGGAGTGAGTTATAAATACGTTCGTGGGCGGCACGGAAAGCTGGTGCGAGTGGCGCGGACAGCTCCGACGCCCTCTTATCAACTCCATCCAGATGCCGAACGGTATCAGCAGATTCAGCAGGCCCTAGCCGCTAAAGGCTACTTCACGGGCGATGTGAACGGGCAATGGGGTGACGATTCCGTCGATGCGCTAAAGCGCTTTCAGGCAGACCAGAAGCTGGATGACGACGGACATCTGAACGCTCTTACCCTCATTGGCCTTGGTCTTGGTCC
This sequence comes from Terriglobia bacterium, assembly GCA_963846025.1. Lineage (GTDB taxonomy): Bacteria > Acidobacteriota > Terriglobia > Bryobacterales > Bryobacteraceae > Bog-105. The sequence goes on from CAWJUG010000005.1 coordinate 265,751, forward strand.
CAAGCATGAGCACGCTTTTGGAGTCGCGCCCGGCGTCCCCCTGCCAAACCAGCCGGACAACTCTACCCCTAAAGCTGAGCCGCCTACACAGCGGTGACGCAGTTCACGCTACTTCTTGCCTTTGTGAGCAGTGTTGGCCGTTAGCCATTCGTTAAGCGGCACCCAACCCGTACCGCTGCTGCAGTCCCCGGCTGAACACACCTCAAACGCATAGATGGGATGAATCTCCCAGAGCGAGGCTCGTTTCGGATTGTCTCCTACCGGGACGCCGTCTTTACAGGGAACGTGACTCGAATCAAAGAAAAGCTGTCCGGTAACGCGCACCGGAAGCTTGGCCTTCGCAACCTCCTGAACGTTGTCGGCGATCCACGAATCGGGGCGGTGATGCGGCACCATCTCGGCTACCACACCGCTGCACTCTTCGGTAACATCGGACGCGCTGACCAGCTCGATGTGAATGTCATGAAATGGCGGATGGTTTTGAACGGCGGTCCCACAGTTGACACTCTCGGAACCTTCCTGCTTTCCAAACAAGACATGGCCTTGCATGCGCACGAGCGTACCCTCCCCAAGCGCCTCCAGCGGAGCGCGATCTTGAGCAGGGCCTTTCGCCCGCCCGCTCTGGGACGTGTCGCCGAACGGAATGGAAGGATTGTCATCGACTTGCTTTTGGAGAGCTACAAAATCGTCGACGGTCATATCTGTGGGGGCGCCGCTCGCACAGAAGTTGTTTTTCGCTATGTTCTGATTGGCCTCGTCGCCGCCAGAGCCCGGCAATCCGCATTGGCTATCGATCACAGGCTTCGTCTCAGGCGGCGGAGATGGAAATCCCGGCGTGGAGCAGACGGGAACAAAGTCCGCAGGGGCAGCAACCGGTTTCTTCACCAGCTCTTGAGCAGCGGGACTGGCAGTCTCTTGAGCCGCGCAGACAATTACAAACACAAGCGCTGAGGAGCCGATTTGTATGAAACGAAAAACTGACATAGTGTCGTTATCTTAGTACTCAAGGCCGTCAGGACTGCGATTTTGTTTGTAGTAGATTGCCGAGTGTGTTTATCCATAACGTATGCGCGCAAAAGTTGTTGCTTTAGCGGCCCTGCTGGCTGCTCCCTACAGTGTTGCTTTTGGCATTTCGATCAACACTTTCAACCAGATTGTTTCCTTCGGTGACAGCCTGTCCGACGCGGGTAACGCCTCCATCGCGACGGCCGGCGTGTTTCCTGGTGCGAACTACGCGACTCGCACCGTGGCGGGCGTGCCATTTCCGGTAGGCTACTTCACGGATGGGCCCGGCACAACGCCCGGAACGGGAACAGGACCTACTGGCCTTTGGATCGACCAACTGGCCGCGAAAATGGGCGTGACCGATCCGGTCCCAGCGCTGGCGCCGCTTGGTGGAACGAATTACGCCGTCGGCAGCGCGCTGACTGGCAGCAGCAACGCCCAGGACATGCAGAACCAGGTAAATCTTTTCCTGAGTCAGCATTTGACAGGCGCATCAGCCAGCTCTCTCTACACGTTCTGGGGCGGAGCAAATGATCTGCTCGGCGGCAACAACCCGAAGCAAGCAGCCGACAACATCTTCAGTCAAATTCAGGAAGTGGCTGCGGACGGGGGCAAATACTTTCTTTGGTTAAATCTTCCGGCACTGGGCGATACTCCGGAGGGGTCCACGTTGGGTGCCGCTGCTCTGAATGCCGCGAGCGCAGCTTTCAATGCCGAGTGGAGCTCCGACGTTTCGACTCTAGATTCCCATGGCCTTAGTGTTATCGGCGTTGACGTCAGCTCGCTAGTCAGTCAGATGATCGCAAACAAAGGAGCCTTTGGTTTAACGGACGTGACCAATCCTTGCAGCGGCAACCCTGCCTGTACTAACCCCAACTCCTATCTGTTCTGGGACGCGCTACATCCGACCACGCAAGGCGATATGTATGTCGCCAACCTTGCTCTTGCGGATTTGACGGCCGTTCCCGAACCAGCAACTTTCGCGCTCATGTTCCTCGGAGGCTGCGGACTGCTTGCGCTTCGTCGCTCAAAGCGCAGAGCAGTCCGCGGAAATTGACATCCTTTCCCGTTCAGAAGCGGTAGATAGCTGCTACCGCTGAGCCGTGCGGCATTTTGCCGTTCGGCGCAACGAAGACTTGGCCCGCATGCAAAATGGTTTGCACCACTGCGTCGTTGACCAGATCTTCGTCTTCCGTCGTGCCCGTCTCACGGCCCTTCACGGTGTGAGTCGTTTCGTCAAATACACCGGTTGCCTGCAGCGAATCGGACACCAACAACGTCAGAACCCGGCCATCGTGCGCGGCCGTGACAACGTCTTTTAGCCGGTTTGTCGCGCCGCCGCCGACTTTGTGATCGTACTCGGCAAGCGCGCTGTCCACCTTTCTCTCGTAGCAGCGTTGAATGGCCTCGATGGCGCGGGCGTGCATCTCTCCCGCTTTGAGGCTATTCGGAGCGCCTTCGACAGATTCTTCCGCAAGGTGCGGAAATTTGCTATGCGAGCGGTACACGGCGATCTCATACTCGACCCCCGCAAGGACAACCGGTTCATTCTTTTCCCGCAGAATCTCAATCAACCCTTTGTCGATCTCACGGTAAAAGTGCGCCAGATACTCGTCTTTTGCTTCGCGGCCGGAAGTGGTGCCGAACATGACGCCTTTACTGCCGCCAACGTCCGGTCCAGCGGACGAACGGTTGTCCAGAACGTGGTCCGGCTTAGCGGTATTCATGTACTCGTCGAAACTGGTTGCGGTTACCTCGGGGAACTGAACCTCTTCAGAGGTATGCATCGTGCAGCGCAGCAGCCGGACGTTCTTTTGACTTAGAGCCAGAATGTAGAACGCTTTATCCCGAGTGAGTTCCGGAAGCAACGGCCTAATAAAAAAATGTGGACCTACGACGGCACGGGCCGGTACGCGTTCATCCAGCCAGAACACCCGGAACAGATCGGCCGAACGAAACACGCCGATAGATCGACCCTGCGGCGAGCCCTCTGGAAGAAACGCTTCCCAATCCATTAGCGGTTCCAGCAGATCACGTCCGGCAGAGCCGGACTGCTGCACCTTTGGCTCGGCTTGCCGAACCAAATCCCGCCACTCCAGCGAATTTGCCTTGGCTGTCTCATTGGCAGAGCCTTCCGCTAAGGGCATGTAGACCGTCACGCAAGGATCCGCCGCCGCTAAGATCGGCTTAAGATCTTTGACATTCTCGAATTGAGTTAACTCGGCCTTTAAGGTATCCATACGCCTATGAGAAACCAAGGGTCCGAAGACGGTTACTAGCCTTTCGAGGCGCATACTACGATTCAAAGCCAAAAACCTCGATCTCACGTGCATCTTCGCCTTTGTGCCGCAGACGAATCTCAAAGTGATCCGCGGGGAAAAGCTCGGGAAAGCGCTCCCCCCACTCCACAATGGTGAGGGACTGCTTCTCAAATAACTCTTCTAAACCCAGGCGGCGTGCTTGCTCGGCCGTGTCCAGGCGGTACAGGTCTGCATGATAAACACTTACGGGATCGCCGTATTCGTGAATGAGGGAGAAGGTGGGGCTCGAAACATCCTCGGCCGGCGCCGCACGCCGCCCTTCGACGATGCCTTTCGTAAGCGTGGTCTTACCTGAGCCCAATTCGCCGACCAACAAAACCACGCCTTTTGACGGCAGGAGAGCCGCGATATACCGGCCAACTGCCTCCGTCTCCTCGGCCGAGTGGGTTTCAAACCGATGGACGGACTTCATCCATCGCCTCAGGCAGAAATTCCAATAGATCGGTCGCGAGTGTGGCCTCTTCACCCCAGCGCTTTGCGGCGAGCTCTCCGCAGCGGCCATGTAACCAGACTGCGGCAACGACGGCCGAGCGCCATTCGTGAGTGTGCTGGGCAATGCACCCCGCGATCATGCCAGTGAGGATGTCACCGGTTCCGCCGGTAGCAAGAGCCGGAGAACCGGTGGGATTGACCCAGGTTTCACCGTCAGGAAACGCGATCACCGTGCGGTCGCCTTTCAAAACGACAGTGGCGTTGCTCTCACTGGCGAACTGCTGGGCGACGCCTAGCCGGTCGGCCTGGATTTCCTTCGTCGATTTACCGGAAAGGCGGGACATTTCGCCGGGGTGCGGAGTGAGAATTCGGGTTTTATCGGTTTTGGGCAGCGCGCCTGCCAGCGCATTCAAGGCATCCGCATCGACAACCGCGGGGACGCCGGCTTCGGCGTAGAGCCGCCTTACTAAACGAACCGTATCGTCCTCAGTGCCGAGACCGGGGCCGAGCGCTAGAACTGACATTTTCCGCAGCAGTTCCAAGATGTGATCGCCGTCTGCAAAACAAAGCCGGCCCGAGTCCGTTTCGCTTAGGGGCTCAGTCATCAGCTCCGGGCGGTAGGCAGCCACCATCGACAAAGCGCTCTTTGGGATCGCCACAGTGACCAGACCGGCTCCACTACGATACGAACCCAAACCGGTCATGGCAGGAGCACCGCTCTTCCCGAAGGAGCCGCCGACGACAAGCACGTGGCCGTAGAGCCCTTTATTCGAGTTGCGGGGCCGCTTGGCGAACAAGGGACTGATATCTGCAGGCGTGGTCAGGTTGAGCTTGTGATTTGGGTTCGTTTTTACAAGTTCGTCGGGGCTACCGATGGGAACTACCCTAAGCTTGCCTACGTTCTCATAGACGGGGGAGAGGCATTGAGCTGGTTTCGCCGCAGTGAAGGTGACAGTGTAGCCGGCACGGACAAACTCGCCGGTTGGGTTTGGCTCGTCTGAAGGCAGACCGGAAGGGATGTCCACGGCCACCTTCCGTGCCAACGGGAAACGGTCATTGATGATCCGGATGCCATCGAGAGCGGGTCCCTTCGCCGGGCCGGTCAGGCCGGTGCCCAGAACCGCGTCGATGACGATAGTTGCCAGATTGGCGTCGTCCGGCAGTTCGCGCGTCACAGGGCAGCCGCAAACGTCGAGCATGTGACGATTTGCCTTTGCCTCGCCGGTCAGCGATGCCGGGTCGAAGAGTTCGAGAACAGTCAGCTCCCGGCAAAGCTGCCGCGTGAAAAGCTGTCGAGCTATCACGAATCCATCGCCGCCGTTGTTCCCCTTGCCGCAGACGACGGCCACCCGATGCTCGTTCAGAGGATGAAAGGTCTGAAGCAGAAAATCGACGACGCGGCTGCCGGCGTTTTCCATAAGAATCAAACCGGGAATGCCGCGCTCGATGGTCAGCCTGTCGACTTCGCGCATCTGAGCGGCGGTCAGGATTTTCACGCGGGCTGCACCTCGCGCGCAAGCAGCAGTGTCATGTCATCTTGCAGCTCAGGAGTTCCCGTCCAGCTTCGCACGGCTTCGAGAATTAGCGCGACGATCTCCCCGTCTTCCCGGTGTATGTATTTTCGGACCAACTCAATGAGGCGCTCTTCGCCGAACATCTCACCGTAAGCATTTTCGGGCTCGGTGATTCCGTCCGTGTAACAGACCAGGAGATCGCCGGGGGTCATGCTTAAACAGCTTTCGTCGTACTTGGCGAATGGGAATGCACCGACAACCGTGCCGTTGGAATCGAGCGGCAGCACTTCTTCGCCGCGAAACAGCAGCGGCGATAGATGTCCTGCATTTGTGTAGGTCAATGAGCGGGACGGCTCATCAAAGAGCGCAAAGAAGAATGTGGCGTACTTTTCGGGCGATGTGTGAGCGTAAAGTTGCTTGTTCAGCGCAGAAACCAGAACCGCAGCGTCGATGCTACGTGTGCCGTTAGATTCGTTCCCGACTGGATGATAGCTGTTGATCTGAGCGCGAAGAGCGGCCTGCAGCGTGGCCATCAGGAGCGCGGCCGATATTCCCTTTCCGGCGACGTCACCAATAGCAAAAGCGAGTTTGCCGCCGCCGATATTCTGATAGTCGTAGTAGTCGCCGGAAACCATGCGGGCGGGATCGCAACGGACTGTTAGCTGAAGACCGCATGTGGGCGGAGCCGCTTTTGGATAGAGCTGCGATTGCACTTCGCGCGCAATCTCGATCTCAGTTTGCAACCGTTCTTTCTCCTTTTCAACCGCCATAAGGCGTTCCAGATTTTCAGTCATACGATTGAACGATTGAGAAAGCTCGCCGAGCTGATCGTGATCCCGAACGGCAATGCGGTTGTGGAAGTCCCCGTGGATGACCCGCCGGGTGCCTTCATAGAGCTGGTTGACCGCGCCTGTCATGCGCCGGGACAATCGCACCCCAATCCAAATAGCCACCAGCTCCACAACTAAGAAAAGGATTGCGACGGCGATGACGGTATCGAACAGGACACCACGCAACTCCTCCGTTCCCGCAAAGAAGGTTCGCAGAACAGCGGAGGGCCGGGATTCAACCAACAGGACTCCCGGATAGGTCTTGCCGGGCGTGTCCAGATGGTAATGCCGCCTCGTGGACGGCATCAGGACCGGGATATCAAAGCGGTTAACCGGTGGCGGGATACGACGCCCCAGGCGGCCCGAAGCGGTGGTGCCATCGATATTCACCTGAACGTCAACATCTCCCCTCCGATGTTCACCGGCACCGAGCGCCCCGGCAGTGGCCGTGTTGTCTCTGTGTCGCTCGTCCATTTCGAGCAGTGCGATGCTGCCCAGATTGGGAACGAGATTTTCGACGAGTTGATTCGAAAGTGGAGCGAGAACGGTGATTGCGCCGTTATCTTGCCGGGCGTGCGCCCACCCGTAAAAACGATGATTCCAAACCAGCAGACCACTGACGTTGCCCCAATTCGGTGGAACTATCAACTGCGGTGCATTCGCCGGATAAGAATGTATTCCGGTTTGGTCACGGAAATAAAATGCGATGCCCGGAAATGAGTGCTCGAATGCTTCGGCGAAGTGCGAAACGGCCATTCCGCGTTCAGGGGGCGAAATTCTTTCCAAACCCTGCACCGCCGACTGAAGAGAATCTAAGCGCCGGTCGAGCGCTGAACTGGCAAGATAAATGGCCAGTTCACTCATAAGCGCCCATCCGCTCAAGCCGATGAGCAGGAAAAGCAACGCGATAGGCAGAACACCAATAAGCGTGTAGACAACCAGCAATCGGTTCCGCAGGCTCCACAGTGCGTGCCCTCTAAGCCACTTGAAACCGCGGAACAAGACGACGAACGTAATGGGGACCATCGCCACCGCGACCAGAAATGCGAAGAGCGGCTGTCCGAAGAAATAGAAGAGCGCAAAAAGGCAGAGCCCGATCAGGAACGCGATCCCTGATTTTCCGAGGCGATGAACAGCTTGCCGGGCTCGTGACATTGCCATTACGAATTATCGCGTGATGAGTGAAATGCGCGTGCTGCGAATCGCCTGTCCGCTCGTCCACTGGGCAAGCGAGAATAAAGCCAGCTAATAGATAGTTGCCCGCTATCCTTAAAGGCATTACGATCGTCGTTGGCATACAACGGTAATCGCTTTACTAATGTTAGAGGAACTCCCGTAGTCCTCGTAACAGAGCACCACGTGCCGGAACTGAGATTGCCGTTGCCAAGCACTAAAAGCAAGATGCTGTCGAACAGATCGATACCTCAGGCCACCGTTATTCCAGTGCTGGCGTATTCCGATGTGAATCAGGCTGCAACTTGGCTGTGCGATGCATTCGGATTTAGGGTGCGTGTGCGGATCGGTAACCACCGCGTCCAATTGAATGTGGGAGACGCAGCGGTGATCCTGAGGGAGCTGCGCCCGAACGAGGCGGGCGGCGCGCTTGGGATGGGATTCTCGGTCACTGTTCGTGTCGAAGACGCCGATGCCCACTGCAACCGTGCCCGGCGCCACGGGGCACGGATCATTCAAGAGCCCACCACTCACCCGTACGGGGAGCGCCAATACAACGCGTCTGATTTCGCGGGATACTCGTGGACTTTTTCGCAGTCGGTGGCGGATGTGCATCCCGAGGAATGGGGCGGGAAGGCGGAACAGCTCTAACTGAATCTTGCGACTGTGACCACGGCTCTGTTCGCGAGACGCATGGTCTGTCGTATTGGTGAATCTCAACTAGCGCCGGGATCTCTGATGAGCGGGCCTTTCCTCGTGGCTCGCAGTTAGGTTGTGCGCGCTATTCACGAGGGCCAAATGTGACAGCGCCTGGGGGAAATTTCCGAGCATACGCTGCTCTCTCGGATCGTACTCTTCCGACAGCAGTCCGACGTCGTTCTGTAGCTTCAGCAGACGCTCAAACAGTTGGCGTGCATCCTTCATACGGTTCTGCATGACGTAGTTGTCCACCAGCCAGAAACTGCACGCCAGGAATGTTCCTTCGCCGCCTGAGAGCCCGTCGACAGGAGAATTCGTGTTGTAGCGCGCGACCAGGCCGCTAGGCATCAAGTGTTTCTCGATGGCTGCCACTGTGCCTAGCATCCGCGGGTCGTCGGCGGCGAGGAAGCCGACCGACGGCAACATCAGAAGGCTCGCGTCCAGTTCTTTGCTTCCGTACGACTGGACGAACGAGTTCAATTCGCTGCTAAAGCCAAACCGAAACACTTCCTCCTGAATGTCATTACGCAATTTGATCCAACGCTCGAGCGGGCCCTCTTCCCCGAATTCCTGAATCGAGCGAATCGCGCGATCCACAGCGACCCAAACCATCACTTTTGATTCCACAAAGTGCCGCGGCTTCCCACGCACCTCCCACATTCCTTTGTCGGGCTGGGTCCAAATCTCCTCTAAACGGGAAATGAGCGCACGTTGCAAGTTCCAGGCGGCCTCCAACTTCGGCAATCCTTTCTTTCGCGCCTGGTAAAAAGAGTCGAGCACTTCCCCGTATACATCCAGTTGCAGTTGTTCTGAGGCAGCGTTTCCGATTCGCACGGGGCTGGAACCTTCGTAGCCCGGTAGTTCCGGAAGTTCGAACTCAGTGAGCCGCCGCTCGCCAGCGACGCCGTACATAATCTGCATGCGCTCGGGACTGCCGGCGACGCAGCGAAGCAGCCATTCGCGCCAAGCTATGGCTTCGTCCGTGAAGCCGGATTCCATCAATGCGAACAATGTAAGCGTGGAGTCGCGCAACCAGCAGAAACGATAATCCCAATTGCGCTCACCGCCGATTTCTTCGGGCAGGGAAGTAGTGGCCGCGGCAACTATCCCGCCGGTACGATGATGAGTTAACGCTTTCAGGGTAATGAGTGAGCGTTGGACGATGTCGGCGTAATCACCTTTCGGTTTGTGCTTGCTCGACCATTTATTCCAGGCCCGCGCGACGTTTTCACATGCCGCCGCGGCATCAAACGGGGGTGGTACTGCACTGAACGAACTCGCCCACGTGATGGAGAACGGTAGCGTGTCGCCTTGTTTGACCTCGAAAGAGGCGAGCGTTTTGAAGTCCTCGCCGCGGGTCTCCACCGGCGAATCAATGACGATCTGATCAGGTCCCGCGACCGCCAGCAGGCGGCCGTCATCCATTCGCGTCACCCAGGGAACCACGGTGGCGTACTCGAAGCGAATGACGAGTTCCATACGCATCGACACGCAACCACTCACACCTTTCACGATGCGAATCACGTCCTGGTTTCCACCCCGGCGATCCATGCAATCGGTCACGAGGACCGTACCTTCAGCAGTTTCAAACTGAGTCTCAAGCACCAGCGTGCCCTCGCGATAGCGGCGCGTGATATGCGGGTGCGGGTCTAGCGGCGCAATACTCCAATGGCCGTTTTTGTCGGAGCCCAGTAGCCCGGCGAAGCATGCGCCGGAATCGAATCGAGGAAAACCGAGCCAGTCGATGGAACCGTTGCGGCCAACCAGCGCGGTAGTCGCGTTATTGCCGATAAGAGCGTAATCTTCGATGAGTTGAGGCACGGCAGCTAATCATTAGAAGCTTAGGACCCCAACTCGATCACGACTTTAATATCGTCCGCGCGCCGTTCCAGGGCTTGTTGCCAGTTCGACAGCTTCTCTCTGCGGGAGATAAGGTTCGACAGCCACTGACGATCGGCCTGCAAAAGAGCTTTCTCGGCCATCTCCCAATGGGTTCGATTGGCGTTAACAGTGCCGAAGATCACCTGATTGTCCAGTACCATCGTGCGGTTGATGGTGCCCAAATCCAAATCCACTTTTTGTCCGTGGGATGAAACGCCCGCGAGACATAAAATGCCGTCATTGCCCAACTGGTACATCGATTCCGCGATAAGGGAAGCAACACCGGTACATTCGATGATAATGTCAGGCTTGAATCCCAGTTTGCTTAGCGCGCCCGTGTGGTACTGGCCTCCTAGCCGTTTCACCAGTTGTGGCTTCGGCCCTTCCGTTACGCGATCGAGCACATGAACCTCAAGACCGCGCTGCGCGCCCATGAGTGCCGCAAGCAAGCCGATGGGCCCGGCGCCAGTGACCAATACTGTTCTTGGTTTCCACTCGGCGCGCTCACCAATTCGCGTAATGTGATCCCACGCTTTGGCGAGCACACTGGCAGGCTCCATCAGCACGCCCACATCGCTTAAGCTCGAATCCAGGCGGATGGCGTAATTCGGTTCTATGCGCCAGCGTTCAGATGCGAAGCCGTTCACCTCTTTGATGCCGCGCTCGGTATATTTTCCGTTGCGGCACATGTCCCATTCACCTACGGCACAAGCGACGCAGGGGACAGGGTCGGGCCTGCGGACAATACCAACTACCAGATCGCCCTTATTGAACCCACTACCTGAGGGCGCTTCTTCAACACGCCCCAAAGATTCATGTCCAATGATCAGGTGATCACTACCTGGAGGCGCCCAGCCGTATTCAGCCGAAATCAACTCAAAGTCCGTTCCACAAATGCCCAGTTCCAGCGCGTTCACCAGAATGCTGCCGTAATCCGGCGCTGATTCAGGGACGTCTTGCACGTTTGCGGAGTTTGCCTTGCCGGGAATGATAGTGAGTGCCTTCATGGATGCGTCTCAGAACACAATGGGGCGCACAAAGCTCGCGAAGCCGCCAAGCAATTGTAGCCTCTAATCGTGGTAGATGGCAGCGCCCGGATTTTGTGACAAATCCCGAATTAGCAGCCACATCCCTGCAGCAGGCGCTAAATTCGCCCCTCCGATACCATACAGCTAGGATGCAATCACGTCATTGCACGGAAGATAGCCGATGAAGGCGCTCGTCAAAAGCCAGCGCGCACCAGGCTTATGGCTGGAGGACATACCCGAACCCTCTATCGGCATCAACGACGTTCTAATTCGGGTGACGCATACCGGCATCTGCGGAACCGACCTGCACATCTACGAGTGGGACGAGTGGGCCCAATCCACGATTCCGGTGCCTATGGCAATCGGCCACGAGTTCGTCGGCGAAATCGTTGAGGTTGGATCGAACGTAAACGATTTTCATCCGGGTGAAGTGGTTAGCGGCGAAGGTCACGTTGTTTGCGGACGCTGTCGAAATTGTTTGGCGGGCCGCCGGCACCTCTGCGCACACACGCAAGGAGTGGGAGTGAACCGGCCGGGCGCATTCGCCGAATACATTGCACTCCCGATGAGCAATATCTGGCGGCACGATCCTTCTATTAACCGGGAAGTTGCGGCCATTTTCGATCCCTTCGGCAACGCCGTCCATACGGCGCTGTCTTTTCCCGTGTTGGGCGAAGACGTTCTCATCACCGGAGCGGGCCCAATCGGACTGATGGCGATTCCTGTCGTGCGGCACGCCGGGGCGCGTTATGTGGTGGTTACCGATCTGAATCCTTACCGGCTGGATCTGGCGCGCAAGATGGGAGCAACGCTGGCGGTGAACCCGACGGAGACGCCGGTGGAGAACACACAAAAGCAACTTGGGATGAATGAAGGTTTCGACGTGGGATTGGAAATGTCCGGCAACCCCGCGGCCTTCCACGAAATGATCTCTAACATGAGCCACGGGGCCAAGATCGCGATGTTAGGGATTCCGGCTAAAGAGATGCCGATCAACTGGCGGCACGTCATTTTTAACATGCTGACCATCAAGGGAATCTACGGCCGCGAGATGTATGAGACCTGGTACAAGATGACAGTCATGCTGGAATCCGGTCTTGATATTTCAGGCGTGATTACTCACCGGTTTTCCTATGGAGATTTTGAGCGCGGCTTCGAAGCGATGCGTTCGGGCAAATCGGGCAAAGTAATTTTGGATTGGACCAAGGTTCATTGATGCGCATTGAAACCCCGATACGATGAGAACCAGCATATTTGATCTTTTCAAGATCGGCATCGGGCCGTCCAGTTCGCACACTGTGGGGCCGATGCGCGCAGCGAGGCGTTTCGTCGTCAGCTTGCGAGACGCAGGGTTGCTTGATCAAACCTCACGAGTTTTGGCAGAGCTTTACGGTTCGCTTGCGCTAACCGGAATCGGGCACGGTACGGATCGAGCCATACTGCTTGGCTTCTCTGGCGAGAAGCCGGAAGAGGTAGATCCTGAGCGGATTCCATCAATCGTAGAGACCATTTGCGGCGCGTGCAAGATTCAACTGCTGGGCAAACGGGAAATCCCGTTCCATGTGGAGTCGGATTTGCTGTTCCACACGGATCAAATTCTGCCGGGACACCCAAACGGGATGGAATTTTCGGCGTTTGACAGTGCGGGGAACCTGTTGATCCGGGAGATTTACTATTCTGTCGGCGGCGGCTTCATCGTTAAAGAAGGCGAGAGCCCTTCTGCGGGCCAGGACTCGCTGGCAGTTCCGCACCCTTTCTCAAATGGCGCGGAACTTCTAGAACAGGCCGAAACCAAGCACCTGCCAATCTGGCGCCTTATGCTCGAAAACGAAAGCGCCCTTCGGTCGGGCGCTGAAGTACGAGCGCGCATCGAAAACATCTGGTCCGTGATGAACAGTTGCATCGAACGAGGGCTTCACACCGTGGGTATCCTTCCAGGGGGATTGAATGTGCGGCGGCGCGCTCCGGGACTGTTGAAAAAGATCCAGAGCCAGGGATTGGATGATCCGCTGCGCGCGATGGATTGGGCAAACGTTTTTGCCATGGCGGTAAACGAAGAAAATGCCGCAGGCGGACGCGTAGTCACTGCACCTACTAATGGGGCCGCGGGTTTGGTTCCGGCCGTAGCCCGCTATTACCGGGAGTTTGTTCCGGAAGCTTCGGATGAGGGGCTGATGCATTTCTTCCTTACTGCCGGAGCGATTGGCATTCTGTACAAAGAAAACGCATCGATCTCAGGAGCGGAAGTCGGTTGTCAGGGCGAAGTTGGGGTCGCTTGCTCGATGGCTGCGGCAGGACTTGCGGGCGCGCTGGGCGCATCGAACTCCGAGGTGGAGCACGCGGCCGAGATCGGCATGGAACATCATTTGGGAATGACTTGTGACCCTATCGGAGGTCTGGTGCAGATACCTTGTATTGAGCGCAACGCCATCGGAGCGGTGAAGGCGATTAATGCTTGCCGTATGGCTATGCAGGAATCGGAAGGACACGTTGTCTCGCTCGACCAGGTGATCCGGACGATGTATCAGACCGGTCTTGATATGCAGTCACGTTACAAGGAAACTGCATTGGCCGGCTTGGCTGTTAACGTGAAGGATTGTTGAGGATTCTTATTGCCGATGTACACCGCTCAGCCGTACCTGAAAAACAAGCTGGAAGAAATCGAAAACGCCGGGCTTTTCAAGCGGGAGCGACTCATCAACAGTCCGCAACAGGCGGAAATCCGGGTGAAGGACGGAAACTCCGTCTTGAATCTCTGTGCCAACAATTATTTGGGTCTTGCCAACCATCCTGCGATAGTCGGAGCTGCGCGAAAAGCCCTGGACGAATGGGGCTACGGGCTGGCAAGCGTACGATTTATCTGCGGAACGCAATCCATCCATAGGCAACTCGAACAGAAAATCAGCGAATTTCTGGGCACCGATGACACGATCCTGTACAGTTCCTGCTTCGACGCAAATGGCGGACTATTTGAAACGTTGCTCGACCAGGAAGATGCCGTTATCTCCGACGAACTGAATCACGCAAGCATTATCGATGGCGTCAGATTATGCAAAGCGCAACGTTTTCGTTACAAGAACGGCGATATGGCCGATCTCGAAGCGAAACTGAACGAGGCGAGACATGCACGCAACCGCCTGATCGCCACAGATGGCGTTTTTTCTATGGACGGCTATCTCGCGAAGCTGCCCGAAATCTGTGATTTGGCTGAAAAGCACAAAGCCATGGTTATGGTTGACGACTCCCATGCGGTGGGCTTCATGGGCAAGAGCGGCCGAGGTACGCACGAGCATCTTGGCGTGATGGGCCGCATCGACATCATCACCGGAACGCTGGGCAAAGCACTCGGCGGAGCGAGCGGCGGATACACCAGCGGACGCAAAGAGGTTATCGATTTACTACGTCAAAGATCGCGGCCTTACCTGTTTTCCAATTCGGTAGCGCCGCCGATTGTGGCGGCTTCCATTCAGGTGCTGGATCTACTGACGGAAAGTTCGGAGTTACGAGAGCGATTGTTTGCGAACACCAGGCTCTTTCGGGAAGGGATGGGTTCGCTGGGCTTACACATTCTTCCGGGCGAGCACCCCATCGTGCCCGTCATGCTCGGCGATGCATCGCTCGCAACTCGAATGGCGGATCTCCTTTTGAAAAAAGGAATTTATGTAATTGGCTTTTCTTATCCAGTAGTGCCGCAGGGCAAGGCACGCATTCGCGTTCAGGTGTCGGCAGGGCACACGCCGGAAGAGCTGCAATTCGCTGTTCAGAAGTTTGGGGAGAGCAAACGCGAACTTGGTATCTAGACGGTTTACGCGCTCGTTGTAAATGAGATACGTACTCGTACTGTTGGCCGCTACTCTCATTCTTGCGTCGGAGCCGTGGAGCAAGAATCCGCAGAGCTGGACAGCGGACGATGCGCGGCGCATACTGACTTCGTCACCCTGGGCACAAACGGCGAAAGCCTCGTTTCCGGAGGATGATGCTCGTGAAGCTCCGCCTGGCCCGCTTCCGGGCGCCGCTCAGGCTGGAATGGCAGGATCGCGAGGCACAACAGACGGCAGCTGGGATGGGGGCGTCGGCAGAATGCCTCGAGGAAGAGTTCCAACTCTCCCGGTGCTGATCCGCTGGGAAAGCGCGCTGCCCGTACGTGAGGCTGCGCAGATGGCGAATGCCTCTTCAGCGTCAAGCCTGGGTGCGACGGCGGTAACGGAGGAGCAGGCTGCGAAAGATTACGTTCTCGCTCTCGCAGGCTTGGTTCCTGCCAAGCGTTACCGCGATGCAGGACAACTGAGCCGCACTTCGAGAAGCGACGATACGGTTGACGCGCGCGATCCGGAGGAATTGCTCGAAGGGCTTATGTCGACGTCCCGCCTGCTGCGCAGGGGCAGAGCGGCTCTTGCGCCCGACAATGTGAAGCTTGACGGAGCAAGCGGCTCTGTCTATATTTTTTTCCCGCGAACAGATCCAATCGTTGCCGGAGAGAAAGAGGTTATATTTAGAACGCGCTTCGGATCTTTGACGGTAGAAAAATTGTTCCGGCTGAGGGAGATGACCTATAAGGGTCACCTGGCTCTCTGATTTGGACAGCCGGACTAGTGCACCAGCTCCGGCTGCTTCTGCGGAGCACCGTTTGAACACTCAGAAGCGACACGCGCCACGATTTTCAAAACCTCGTCCATCTCAAAGGGCTTCGACATAAAGCCGTCCATTCCAGCAGCAAAACACTTTTCGCGGTCGGCTGTGGTGGCGTGAGCGGTTAGAGCATAGATTGAGATGTGAGAGTCTTTGGGCTCGTGCAACCGGATGGTGCGCGTGGCCTCCAGTCCGTCCATGTCTGGCATTTCCATATCCATCAGAATCAGATCAAATATTTCGGCGCCGAACGAGTTGACTGCCTCTTTACCGTTCGAAACAGAGATCACGCGGTGACCAGCCGATTCCAACACCTTGGTAATCAGCCTGCGGTTGACTGCATTATCTTCAGCCACCAGAATAGACAGGTGCTTTTCCGCGGCGCCAGGCAGGAGGGAATCTCCATTCGATTCCGGTGTGCGCTGCACCTTTTCAAACCAGGCAGTGAACTGAAAAATCGTGCCGGCCCCGAGTTGACTTGTAAATTCAATAGTTCCGCCCATCGTCTCGACAAGCTTGCGGGCAATCGTCAGGCCTAAGCCAGAACCGGACACGCCTTGGTCTTTGGCAGTTTCCGACCTGAACGGCTCAAAAAGGAACTTCTGCTTGTCCACCGGAATGCCGATCCCCGTGTCCGCAACCGAAATCCTGATCAGGAAAGAATCGGCCGACTTGGAATCAAGGGAAACGACCAGCATGACACTTCCCGAAGTTGTAAACTTCACCGCATTGTCGAGAAGATGAAAGAGAATTTGGCGAAGCCTCATGGGATCGCCGGATACGAGATTGGGTGTCTGGCCGTCGACCTTGTAACGAACCAAAAGTCCTTTCGCTACAGCTTCGGGCTGAACGATTTTTATAGTGGACCGGACGCAATCGGCGAGTGAAAAGGTTGTCTTATCCAACTGAAGTTTGCCGGCTTCAATGCGCGAGAACTCCAGTACGTCGTTAACGATATGCATCAGCCAATCGGCGGATGTCCTCACCGTATTGAGATACTCTCGTAATTCCTCGCTGAGATTACCCTTGAGGGCTAAATCAGTAAAGCCGATAATCGCGTTCATCGGAGTTCTGATTTCATGGCTCATATTGCCCAGGAATTGCGCTTTGGCTCTGTTGGCCTGCTCCGCTGCTTCTCTTAGTGATGCTTCTGCGACTCTTTCTTTCTGAATTGTTCGCGTTTTTCGACGAACAACCCAGCGCAAGGCTAGCGTCCAGATGAAAACCAGAGTCACAATGCCAATTGCGAGACCTGCAACGAAATATGCCGGCGGCTGTTGCTGAAGGAAGATCAGAAGCCGTTGTACCTGCTCTTCAATCATCTTGTTATCTGCGAACCGTCCAATGCAGGATTCGCCAGACCATCGTGTCTTGGTGAGCGCTCCACGGTGACCTTATCGTCAGATAGCGCGGGTTAGATGAGGTTATCTCAAGAGAGTTGGGGACTACGGGCATCGGCAAAGCTACTGGAAACAGTTCTCCGGCGGAATACATCGCACGGGCTGGAAGTAAGGAACCACCGTGAAAGAACTGAGCTTGCAGGAGAAATTGGCCTCTTGCGCTGAGTGGCCAACCAGATTCTTACCCGAAGAATGGGGGATCTACCGGGCCGTTATGGCCGCCGCTCTCGAACGTGCTATTCCGTTCGCTATTGGCGGGGGACTCGCGGCGATGACGTACGTTGCTCAATGGCGAAATACCAAGGATCTCGACATGTACGCGTTACACAGGGATCGTGAACGCCTCATTCAACTCCTTGCAGATCTGGGACTCGAAGACTACTACAAGGTGGAAGCGTATGACCGAAATTGGATTTACCGGGCTCACCGCGGCGACGTGATCGTTGACGTGATTTGGGCGATGGCAAACCAGCGCGCCCAAGTGGACGAGAGCTGGCTACAAGGGCCAGAGGTTGAGGCGGGCGGCCAACGCTTTCGGTTGCTGGCTCCTGAAGAAGCGATCTGGAGTAAGTTATATGTGCTTCAGCGCGATCGTTCCGATTGGCCGGACTGTTTGAATGTACTCTACGGAGTTGGTCCGCAACTCGACTGGCGAAAACTGATGGCCAATCTGGCGGGCGATCTCCCCCTTTTGGCGGGGCTGCTCACCATCTTCGTTTGGTTGGCGCCGCAGCGGGCACGGGAGTTCCCGGCGTTTGTCTGGGAACGGCTGCAGGTGCGGTTAGTCGAGGAACAGATTGATTCGGAGGTCATGCGGCAAAGAGCTGCCTTTCTCGATGTACGAGATTGGTTCTTCCCCTTGCAAAACGCGAACGGGAGGAGTATCGCATGCTAATTGGCACGATGAACCATCCAGAACGCGACGTGCTGGATGAGATCGCTTGGATGGCCGGCGCGGGGATGGACTTTATTGACTTGACGCTTGAGCCGCCCGGCGCTGCATCCTGGGAGGTAGATAGTAAAGCGATTCGTTCGAAGCTGGAAATATGCGGGATGGGCGTGGTGGGCCACACAGCGTGGTACCTCCCTATGGCCAGCGCCATCTCTGAAATACGGACAGGGGCCGTGGCCGAGCTCAAACGCTGCCTGGAGCGATTCGGTGAAATCGGCGCTAAATGGATGAATCTTCACCCGGATCGTCACACGCCCTGGCACCCGCGTCAGTTCTATATAAATAGAAATTTAGACACGATACACGAATTACTGCCGTATGCGCGGAATTGCGGGGTGGGGCTAATGATCGAGAACCTTCCGGGTGACTACAATTCGGCGCCCCAGCTTGGCGACTTACTGGACCCCACGCCGGAACTGGGCTTACATCTGGATATCGGGCACGCTAATTTGCAGGTTCCTCACAATACGACGCTTGAGATTCTGGAAGCCCACGGAAAGCGACTGCGGCATGTGCATCTGCATGATAACAAAGGCGGTAGCGCCGATCTTCACTTGCCGTTAGGAACCGGTACGGTGGATTTGAAAGAGAGCGTGCGGGCCCTTCAGCGATGCGGATACGACGGTACGATCACCCTGGAAGTGTTTACGCCGGACCGTCATTATGTCGAGTACAGCCGCGACCTGCTGCGGCGCACATGGCAAGAGGAATTAAAATACGCGGCCCGGCGCTGAAGTCGGATATGCCGCTATTTGCCGACCGGCGCAGTGCCGGCAAAGTACTGGGTCCGCTGGTGGGTCGGGCGGTCTCGGCCGAAAACCTGCTGGTTCTGGCGCTTCCCAGGGGAGGAGTTCCTGTAGGGTTCGAAGTGGCCGCTTTTTTGAATACGGAGCTAGATGTGTTGGTTGTTCGCAAACTGGGGATGCCAGGGGAGGAGGAGCTTGCCCTGGGCGCGATCGCGAGCGGGGGAGTGCGTGTTCTTAACCACGAACTGATGCAACACCTGCACGTTTCCCCCGAGCTGATCGAACAGGTGACACGCCAGGAGATCCCGGAACTCGAAAGGCGCGAACGACTTTACCGCGCGAGCCGTCCTGCGCTCCCGGTCGAGGGCCGGACGGTGATTGTAGTAGATGACGGTTTGGCCACGGGAGCCACGATGCTGGCCGGGGTACGAAGTCTATGGCGCCGCGGGGTCAGGCACGTTGTAGTTGCCGTTCCAGTAGCGGCACAACAGACCTGCGAAGAGTTCCTGAAGGAAGTGGACCAGATTGTCTGTGCGGCTACACCCGATCCATTTGTTTCAGTGGGCACCTGGTACGACGATTTTTCGCCTACCTCAGACGAAGAAGTGCGCCAGCTCCTGGAGGAATCCACGCGCACCAAAAACGCCTCTAGCGCATCCAATGTACAGGGTGCCGAGTATGAACCGAGAAACTGAATTAATTAACAATCGTTATGAGGCGATGATGTTCGCCAAGTCACCCGAGGCAGCCCGGAAGGCCGCGCGCGAGCTGGTTCGCGTGATTCTGGGCGACGAAGCTGTTCGCCGGCCGCTCGAGGAGTCGCTGCGGGAGTGCTGCCGTCGGCTCAGACCAGCCGAAGACTCCAAGGAGCAGGCGCGCTTCGAAGCCGAATTCGTGGAAATGGGAATTTGGCCAGACGGTTCCCAGAAGTTGGCGGCTGCCTAACCGGCGAGGACTGATCCCCTTTGCCCACTAGCGCCGAAGTGATTCGACAATACTTACAAAACGCCATCAGAGCTGAAGAAGCATTTGAGGAGCAGCTACGTTCTTTCGCGAACGTGGGCGACGACGAGGACGTTCAGCTTGTGTTTGCGGAACACGCGGGCGAGACGAGAGCGCAGGCCGACCGTCTGAAGGCCCGCCTGGTTGCGTTAGGCGCCGATGAGTTGGAAGCCAATAACTGGCTAGCGTCTTTGGCTGAGTTTGCGCCGAAATTCGCGCAAGCCGGCCCCACGGAAGAGGAACGCCTGGTGCAGAATCTAATCACGGCGTTTTGCATCGAGAACGGAGAGTGCGCCATGTACGAGGCATTGGCCGCTGTCGCCCGTGCTTGTGGCGATCAAGTCACAGAAAAGCTGGCTCGTGAAATACAAGCCGAAGAGCGGCGAGCGGCTGATAAGATGCTCCGTTTCCTTCCTACCCGCTCCAAGATCGCTTTCAACGTTCTCACTGCGGAGGAGGTAGATCCTGCCGTCGAGACCAAAGTAGGCGAAGGCCGCATCGTTTAGCACATCAAGCGCTATCTTCAGAACGTGAAGAGGCCGCGGAAATACAGCAAAACCAAAGCCGTAAAAGCGATTGCACGCGACCGAGTCGGCAGCCCCAAGCCGGCCCGAGTGGTGGAAGAAAAGCCAACGCGCTCTAAACCCAAACACAAAAAGAAGTGGACCGCCGAGGAGTAAAGTTCCCTTGAGTTATCCTCGATCTGTTCGCATCGTGGAAGTTGGCCCCAGAGATGGGCTGCAGAACGAGCCGTCGACCGTGCCGGTGGATGTCAGGGTGAAGCTGATTGAAAGCTTGGCCGATGCCGGACTGAAGACCATAGAGGCGGGCAGCTTTGTGTCGCCTAAGTGGGTTCCGCAGATGGCCCAAACCGAAAGCGTTTTGGGGAGGCTGCACTCGCGCGTCGGTGTGAGTTACCCGGTTCTGGTCCCAAACAGCAAAGGCCTAGAGGCAGCTTTCGCTGCCGGAGCCCGTGAAGTTGCGGTTTTCGCCGCAGCTTCGGAGACCTTTTCACGGCGAAACATCAACTGCTCTATCGAGGAGAGCCTTTCGAGATTGCAGCCGGTAATTGAGACCGCGTGTGCGCAAGGCGTGAAAGTGCGCGGCTACGTCTCGTGCGTGCTTGGTTGTCCTTATGAAGGCGCCGTTGCAGTTTCCCAGGTGGTCAGGGTCGCGTCCGCGCTGTTCGAGGCGGGCTGTTATGAGATTTCGCTTGGAGACACCATCGGGACCGGAACACCACTCGAAGCGCAGCGTAGGATTGCTGCGTTAGCCGAGCGAGTGCCAATTCCCAATCTGGCGGTTCACTTCCACGACACCTACGGACAAGCACTGGCCAATGTGCTCGCGAGTCTGGAGCTTGGCATCGCCGTTGTGGACAGCTCTGTCGCGGGTCTCGGCGGATGCCCTTACGCAGCGGGGGCGACCGGAAATTTGGCCACGGAAGATCTTCTTTACATGCTGAATGGCATGGAGATTGAAACCGGCGTCAATCTTGAAAAAGTAGCCGAAGCCGGTTGGATGATCTCCGATACACTGGGGCGGAAACCACAATCGAAGGTGAGCGTCGCTATGCGTTCAAGGAGGGGGACCGTTGAATAAAGTCGTCGGCAGCGCCGATGAAGCGGTCGCGGGGGTTTTCGACGGCGCCACCGTTATGCTGGGCGGCTTTGGATTGTGCGGCATTCCTGAAAATCTAATTGCTGCCCTGGTTCGCAAAGGAGTCAAAGGGCTGCATACCATCAGCAACAACATGGGCGTCGACGGATTCGGCATGGGTCTGATGTTGGAAGCCGGATTGATTGCTTCGCATGTTGGGAGCTACGTTGGCGAGAACAAGCTGCTGGAATCGATGGTGATTGCAGGCAAGCTCAAAGTTACCTTGACCCCGCAAGGCACGCTAGCCGAGCGCATTCGGGCCGGCGGCGCAGGCATTCCGGCGTTCTACACTCCAACGGGCGTTGGAACGATCGTCGCTGAGGGTAAAGAAATTCGCGAATTTGACGGACGCAGCTATGTTCTTGAGCGGGCACTCACAGCCGATTTTGCGTTGATCAAGGCATGGCGCGGCGACCGCCTGGGAAATTTGGTATATCGCAAGACGGCCCGCAACTTCAATCCGATGATGGCGACAGCGGCGCGCATGACGATCGCCGAAGTGGAAGAACTGGTGGAGCCCGGAGAAATCGATCCGGGGCACGTGATCACTCCGGGCATTTATGTCAAACGGATACTCCAGGGCGACAAGTACGAACGGCGTATTGAACGCCGGACGGTGCGGAAGGCAAGCGTGTGACTACATCGGAAATCGAAAAACGCGAACGTATCGTTAGGCGGGTTGCGCGTGAATTGCAGGATGGGTTCTACGTCAATCTCGGCATTGGAATGCCGACGCTAGTAGCGAACTGCGTTCCACCGGGCATAGAAGTTACTCTGCAATCGGAGAATGGAATGCTCGGCGTAGGGCCGTACCCCATCGAAGGGGATGAAGATCCTGACCTGATCAACGCAGGCAAGGAGACGGTAACCGAAACCCCAGGATGCTCTTTCTTTTCGAGCGCGGATTCGTTTGCTATGATTCGCGGCGGTCACATCGACCTCAGCATTCTAGGCGCCATGGAAGTGGATGAAGAAGGGACGCTTGCGAACTGGATGGTGCCGGGCAAGGTGGTGAAGGGAATGGGCGGAGCAATGGACTTAGTGGCGAGCGCGCGTCGCGTGATTGTCGCGATGGAGCACACCACTAAATCGGGCGCGCCCAAGATCTTGAAACGCTGTACGCTGCCGATCACCGGGTTGAGAGTTGTCCATACGATCATGACCGAGCTAGCTGTGATTCAGGTAACTCCACAGGGCCTTGTGTTGGAAGAGTTGGCCCCGGGAATTACACGGGAAGACGTTCAGGCTGTTACCGAGCCGCGGCTGATCTAATGCGGGCAGCCGTCTTAGAGCAGACGAAGCAGCCGCTGCGGATCAGAGACGATTATCTCAAGCCAGAAGTGCAGCCTGGCCACGTGCTGCTTAAGGTACGTGCCTGCGGGGTGTGCCGTACGGATTTGCATATCACAGAGGGCGAGTTGCCTCCGCGCAGGGAGCATCTGATACCGGGACATCAGATCGTTGGCGAGTTGCCGGACGGGACGCGGGTCGGCGTCTCGTGGCTGGGCGGAGTGGATGGCTCGTGCTGGTACTGCCAGCACGGTATGGAGAATCTCTGCGATGCGCCGGCGTTCACCGGCTACGACGTTAACGGCGGATATGCCGAATACGCGAGCGCTCGCGCCGATTTTGTTTTCCCGCTACCCAAGGCTTTAGACGACATGCAGGCTGCGCCTCTGCTATGCGCCGGGATCATAGGGTTTCGAAGCATTCGCGTCGCTGGAGTGCAACCGGGCGAGCGGGTCGGTCTGTTTGGATTCGGTGCATCGGCGCACCTGGCCATTTCGGTGCTGCAGCACTGGAACTGTGAAGTCTACGTCGCCACCAGAGGCGAGTCTCACCGGCAGCTAGCGCGATCCTTGAAAGCCACCTGGGTTGGCACTGACCAGGAGAAGCCGCCCGAAGAACTTGATCGCGCCATTACGTTTGCTCCGAGCGGAGACGTCGTATTGACGGCACTCTCGAGTCTGCGCAAAGGCGGCGTGGTTGCCATTAACGCCATTCATCTTGACCGCATGCCGCAGTTCGACTATGACCGGCTGCTATGGGGCGAGCGGCAGATTCGCAGCGTAGCAAATATGACGCGCAAAGACGCGCGCGATTTTCTTGAGATCGCGGGACAGATTGGGCTGCGTCCGAAAGTGACCATTTTCCCGCTGGACAAAGCCAACGAGGCGCTGGCGGCAATCAAGCACGACGCCATCGACGGCGCTGCCGTCATCGTCCCCTAGTCAGCAAAGCGGCGAAACGCTGTCACAGCGTCTTTTGATAGCTTGGGGTCAGTATCAGCCCATTCGACATCGATGGGCTAAGAGGTAAGAAATTTTATGGTACGTCCACTTCGCCTGATTCTAGGCACTGTCGCCCTGTTCTCCTGTGTTGCTCTTATTGCTGCTACCCCGGAGCCACCTGCCTCCTGGGTGGACAAAGACACGGGTCATCGCATTTTCCGCCTCACCAATGAACCTGGCTCATCCGGCTTCTACTTCAACGTCAATGCCTACTCGCCAGACGGCAGATTGATGGCATACGATGCGCCCGACGGTATCCACGTGCTTGACTTCAGTACGATGAAAACTCGCCTGCTGGTTCCAAACCCGCCTCGGCCCGCCGATGCCGCTCCCGGCACCCCGGCCTATTTCCGCAGTGGCATGCATGTGATCGTGGCAGGCAGAAAGACAAACAGCGTTTTCTTTTCAAAGCTTGACCCAGCCACGAAACTGAGCACTATTTACAAGGCCGATATGTACACCGGCCAGGTGAAGTCTCTTGTAACTTTGCCTCCGCGCGCCAGCGTGGCGAGTATCAATGCCGACGAAACACTAGGAGTTGGCACCTACAATGAAACCGAGCAGGGCGCCGAACAGGAGTACGGGCGCAATCGCCCAGCAGCAACGGCAGCGACTTCCGCTAACCGCCGCCCGCCGCAGGCCGGGAATCTTGTTCAGCCTGAGGACAAAGCCCAAATGATGGAGCGCCGCCTTGCTGCTCATATTCCCGTAGTGCTTTACACAATCAATCTCGAGACCGGCAAACTCTCGACACTTCTCCACTCGACGGACTGGATTGGTCACATGCTCTTTTCGCCTGTCGACCCCACACTGCTCATGTATTGTCACGAAGGGCCCTGGCAGAAGGTAGATCGCATTTGGATGATCCATACCGATGGCACTCACAACACGTTAATCCATAAACGCACGATGGTCATGGAAATTGCCGGCCATGAATTCTGGGGACTGGATGGCAAGACGATCTGGTACGACTGGCAGTATCCCGAGAGCGAAGATTTCTTTCTTGCCGGTTACAACCTGGAAACGCACCAGCGCACGGCTTTCCACATGCAGCGAAACGAGTGGTCCATCCATTTCAATGTCACGCAGGGCAATACCTTATTCACCGGTGATGGCGGCGATCCCGGGCAAATAGCCAAAGCACCCGACGGAGAATGGATTGAACTCTTTCATCCGTGGATGCTCGATACCGCCGGCGCATTGAATGAGCCGAACTTCTGGCAGCCCGGGGTATTCCGTTCGGAGCATCTCGTCAACATGGCTCACCACAACTATCATCTGGAGCCAAACGTTCGTTTCTCACCGGACAAGAAACTCGTCATCTTCACGAGCAATATGTTTGGCCCCAGCTATGTATTTGGCGTTGAGGTGGACAAAGCCACAGATGCCACAGGGGCCGAAATCGAACCGACTCCGGAATTGGCCAAGAAATTCAACCCTGCACAGCCAACTCAGACGAATGTGCCGGCACCAGAATTGGTACGCATTCAAGCATCAGCGTCCCGACAGTAGAGA
The DNA here is from genome assembly GCA_963846025.1 of Terriglobia bacterium. Taxonomy (GTDB): domain Bacteria; phylum Acidobacteriota; class Terriglobia; order Bryobacterales; family Bryobacteraceae; genus Bog-105. Next base: position 290,828 of record CAWJUG010000005.1, read on the forward strand.
GGGTATGAGGCCGCGAGACTACGATTCGGGCGGCGCCTGCCAGAGCCGAAGAAACGCTTCTTTGCATCTGCCGATGGTTTCTTCGTCGCCTGTCATGTGCGGCTCTAAAGAGATTGGACCTTGGTAGCCGATACCCCGCAGAGCAGCGCAATGAGACCGGTAGTCGATAACACCTTCCCCCGCCGGCACGAATTGCGGTCTTCCTGAACCGGGCAACGCCGGCTTCAGATCTTTGATGTGAACGTTCGCGATGAAGGGCGCTAACGACTCGAAATCTTCCATTGAGTCCCGGCGTTCTTTCCAGGCCACGTTGCCAGGATCGTAATTGAGTTTCAGAGAATCAACGGCGGTCTTGCGAAGGAGTGCCAAAGTCGCGGACCAAGTGTCGGCCCAACAGACGGGCTCTGGCTCCATAAAAAGCTGAATACCATCGGAAAGGGCGCGCTCGGCCACTTCCCCAAGCCAGTCGAATATCTCTGATGGGGGATGTTCGCTCGAAATGAGATCGCCATTTTCTTCTGAGGCACCCGGCTTTCGGAAACCGAAGACGATCAGACCTGGCAAGTTCCATCGCTTCGCCCACTCAACAGCTCTGGGGTAGAGTTCCTGCATTTCGTTGCCAAAGGCAGCGGCGTCGCTGACGTTTTTGAAAAGACCGGGAGACAACGCTGTTATCTCCAGGCCTTCTTCTCTCGCAATGCGTTCGACATCGAGCAACTCACTGCGATCGCAGATAGGCGCCCTGCCGCTCTTAAGGTTGCGAATCTCATATCGGCGCAACCCCAGGCGCGTGCCAATCCGAACAGCGCGCGCGAAGTCACGATCAATTTCGTCGGCTACGATGCCAAGGGTCAAAAGCTTAGAATTCCTCCGGCTTCTTACCCGATATCCACTGCACGGCCGAGGCGTGCCGATTCGTAAACGGCATGTACGCATCGCAAATCGTGTACGCCCGAAGCGATGGAACAGAACGCCGGTTTGTGATCTCGCACTGCTTCCAAAAAAACTCTGTGCTGGTTAAACGGATTGCCGGCATCGTCGAAAGCCGGAGGCACAATCTCCAACTGCCGTTCGATGCCGTGCTCGCCGTCAAAGGACGACTCGATGCCACCCGGATAATCGATCACACGGCCTCTGAACGCGCCCTTGGCCGATGCAATCGAAAGAAACCGGCTGTTCCGATATTCAATTCTGCCCAGCGTGCCATGCAAGGAGAATTGTTCTCCATTCGTGCACCAAGCTGTGTCGATGGTCATCACAGCGCCGCTGTTCAGCCGCAGCAGAGCGCATGCAAGATCTTCGCCTTCTACGCCGGGACTGTGTAGATTCGAGGTGAACGCGTTAGCTTGCATGGCGTTGCCGCCGGTCATCCACTCGACCAGATGGATGTAGTGAACGGCCAATTGAATGAAGCAACCCCCGCCCGTTTCCTGAAGAGATGTCCGCCAGGTGCGATTCCCTTTGGTCGCTTGCGCTGAAGTAACCATGCCCCCCTTGTGCATATATCGAGCGTAGAAATGCACCGGGTCGCCGAGAAAGCCCTGTGAGATCAGGTCGCGAAGATCGTACATCAGCGGCTGATCGAAATAGCTCATGTACAAACCGATGACCTGCTCTGAATCGGCGGCAGCCCGCGCGATTGCCTCAGCGTCTTCCAGATTGGCCGCAACTGGTTTTTGCAAGAGGACATGTTTCCCTGCGTTAATTGCCGCGACGGCCTGCACTCGGTGCAAGTGGTTCGGCGTATTGATGATGACCGCATCCACTTCTTCAGAGAGCGCAGCATCGAACGACGATGTTGCAACGGGCGCCGAGAGACGCCGTGCTGCGTGGGCCGCAGAGTCGAGATTTACGTCTATACAAGAAGCAACATTCACCCAATCGAGATCCCGATAAACATTCAGATAGTGGCTTGCCATGCCGCCACAACCGACGATCGAGACATTAACTAGCGCAGGTTTGCTCATTTGCGAACGTCTGTTACATTCGGCTGCAGTTCGGGAACAGGCTTGCGGGTTATATACAGCGCGAGTGCGGCTGCCGCCAGACTGAGACACGTCAGCGCGATCGCCTGCGGTGAGTTTACCGGAAGATAGATGATTAACACGCCCATGAGCATGACCGAAGACCCGATTGCCTTGTCCGGAATTCCACGTTCGCGGAAAAAAAGCCAGCCGAAGAAGACCGCCAGGACAATTCCCGCGCGTTTAATGCTGATGGAAATGACGACGTCAATGTAGTGATAAGAGGCAAACTGCAAGAGCAGGGAAACTCCATCCATGACCCCCGCTGCGGCAATCCAGAGCATGTTCCCGCGTAGAGCTACGACGAAATCGTCCCGTTTTGCGAGTGTTAAGACAAAGAAAAATACGCACAAGCCGATTCCATAGACAAATGCCTGCGTGTAGACATCGCTCATGAGGACCAGCTTTTTCTCAAGCGGGTTTGTAATCGAGAAAATAAAGGCCACAATCAGCATGTAGCGGCTTCCTTTTTCCTGGACAATGGCTTTAAGAGGCGCGGTCCAGCTCACCGCAAACAGACGCCTATGTAGCAGCACTGATCCGACCACCACTAAGACCACGCCCAATAACTTTGCGGCAGGAGGCAATTCTCTCAACATCAAGAATCCTGTCGGGATTAGGAATATCGGCGTGAACGCGAGAAATGGAATGCACAGTGATAGAGGCGAGACCTGCAGCGCACGAAAGTAAAGCACGTTCGCGATGGACACAAGCAGAACGTCAATCAGTAAATAAATGGAGTAGGTGAGAACGGGAGAGAGATGAACGCCGGAAAGGCCGAACAAAAGGCCGCCATCTCGAAAAGCGATATGAGACCCAGCGCCCAACCGCACGATGATGACCAACCCGAATACAATCGCCGCCGAGACTTGGCACCAAAATGTCGTAGGGATCAAGGAATGCTTTAGCACTGCCTTCTTGCGTGCGACGTCGGTGAAGATATTTGTTGCCGACATCAGCGCGGCGATAAGCAATCCGGCTGCGGAGAAGGACATAACGAAGTATTCTCTAGGATATGAGATGCGGCCGACTGGCGTCTCTCTTTTGAAGCACCCAGTGATTCGCCGATCTGCGGCTCACATAACGAATCCGGAGGGTTCGGCAAGGCAGGTCAGAAGTGCTTCACCAGTGAATCTACGAACGCGAAGAGAGCGTACTGGGCTGAATATAACTTTTCTGGCTAGTGAAATCTAACTGATTGAAAAAACTGGAGCCACCCGCCGGGATCGAACCGGCGACCTGCTGATTACGAATCAGCCGCTCTACCAACTGAGCTAGGGTGGCCTGAACTGCTCTCAATATAACGTATCGGTTCAATCTTTCGTGCGCTTATCCGGCCAGCCGTTATCGTAGGAATTATGTCGTTGGTCAAGGTTGAATCTCTTGGAAAGTTCCCTTCGGGCGTGATCGTGCGGGATAGTGTTATTCACATCGATGTGCCATAGTCATGCCTGAGCTTCCCGAAGTCGAGACAGTCGTTCGCTCAATCGCGCCGCTGGTAACCGGCAAAACTATTCAACATGCTTCTTTGTCCTCGCAGCGAGTTACTCGCGGCGGTCTGATCAAAACAGCGCAAGCATTGCAGAATCGCATGATTCAGCGCGTTCGCCGCAGGGGTAAGCAAATCTTGTTCGATCTGGACAAGGGTATTCTCTACGTTCACTTAGGCATGACCGGAAAACTGCTCTGGAATGGTGAGCGAACGCCCTACACACGCGCCGAACTCTCGTTCGATACGGGAACGCTGCTGTATGACGATATCCGCCAGTTTGGCCGTGTCGAGTATTTCGAGGTTTTGCCGATGCTAATCGAACGAGTTGGACCTGACGCGTTGTCGGTCAGTTTTGCCGAATTCTATTCACGGTTAAAACAGCATCGAACCGCAATAAAACCCCTGCTGCTTAACCAATCTTTCATTAGCGGAGCCGGAAATATCTACGCGGATGAAGCGCTGTTTGCAAGTCATTTGCACCCGCGCGCCAAGTCCAGCCGGTTGTCAAAAACGCGCGCGGAAAACCTTTATCGCAATCTCATCGATATTCTTCAGCTAGCCATTCGTCACCGGGGCTCGTCCATTTCGGATTATGTAGACGCCAGCGGCGAGCGCGGCGGCTTTCAACAACTGCACAATGTGTACGGCCGCGAAGGGCAGCCCTGTCCCCGCTGTCAAACGCCTATTCGCCGCATTGTTCTGGGACAGCGTGGCACTCACTACTGTCCGCGCTGCCAGCGGGTCTGAGGCGGAGGCGCATCCGCTTGAACGACATCTGCCTGCCGGATGGAATCCGCTACGTCAACCACAGCACGCATAGCCTTCACGTTGTGAACTCTTACGATGTGCGCCCCGTTTAGAACGCAGGCTGCAACCGCGCCAGCCGTAGCAAACTCCGTATCGGTTTCCAGCTCTTTCTTTAGAAAAGATTTTCGCGAGGGCCCGATAGCGATTGGCAGGTCGAAGCTTCTCAACAGGCCGATTTGGGCAATGATCTCGGCATTTTGTTCGCGCCGCTTGCCAAAACCTAATCCCGGATCAATGACAATCTGGTGCTGTTGAACCCGGCTTTGGATCGCCCGGTGAATCGCTGCTTCGAGATCGATACTGATGGATCTCATCAGATCCTTCAGGGGCGGTAGCTTCATCCAAGTCTCCGGCCTGCCTCGCATATGGTTGATGATCAGGCCGGCATCGTATTTTGCAACGACTTTCGGAAGCTGCAGGTCCATCAGTATTCCGGTCGGATCATTGATGATTTCCGCGCCGTGGTCCAGCGCCTTCTCGGCTACTGCCGATTTGTATGTATCCACTGAAACGGGGATGCGCAAGTTGCGTCGAAGCCGCTTTAGGACGGGTATAAGCCGCCGCAGCTCTTCCGCTTCGCCGACTCTTTCGGAACCGGGTTTGGTTGACTCCGCGCCGATGTCGAGGATGTCCGCGCCTTCGTCCTCCAATTCCAATGCGCGTGCAAATGCTCGATCGGGATCGGAGTATTCGCCGCCATCAGAAAACGAATCGGGTGTCACGTTCAGGATGCCCATCAAGAGCGTCCGGTCTCCCAACACGATTTCGCGCTGCTTCAGTCGCCATCGATACCGTTTTTCCATGCCCCACAGATGAGTTTGGCAGACGCATCATGCTTCCGCGCGATAAACGAGGCCAGCCCAGGTTGCATCTGCTGCAACATTGACAGGAAAGAGGCGCCCAATTCAGGGGAACAGTCGGGGGGTATCGGATTGAGCGGCAGACGAACTCCCTTGATAACCTCGCGTAGCATCTTTTGCGCCATGTGATCTAATATCGCCGCCAACTCGTTCCCGCTAATTCCGCCGGCACGCAGGCTCTGCTGTGCAGCCGCAAAAAGCGGAACGGGAAGAATCGATATCAGCAGCTCAGCAGCGAACAGTAGATGTTTCGAGCCCGGCTTCATTTCGAATGCGCGGGCTTCATGCCGCTCAATGAAGCGTCGCGCGAGTCGCGAGGCCGCTAGCTGTCCTTCCAATACGAACCAGTCACGGTCCATAGTGGGCACCCGGATGAGAGTTGCCACGGAGGCGCCGCGTTCTCTTAACGGCGTCAGCACGTCAGTCGTCAGCCAGGTCTCGCACAAGATGAAACACAGACGATTTAGAAGCAGCTCTGAAGAGCAGATTTCTTTTACTATTCGAGCAACCGACGCGTCAGGCACGCGCAAGAGAATCAAGCGCGCGTTCTGCAGCTCTTCATATTCGGCGACGGCGTAACCGCCTTGCATCAAATTCGAGAAGCGCCGGGCAATTCGTATCGCGCTGGACTTTATGGGCCCAAGCTCCTCTGCGAGCTTTGGCAGCCGGAGTACTGCGGAATGAGTGGAACTACCCTCCAGGACCAAGCCGAGTGGCAGTTGCTTCTTCATATATCGCGCTCGCTTTCAGAGCCTTCATGCGGTCACGAAATTGCGCCGCTTTCTCGAAGTCGAATGCCTTTGCGGCCTGGCGCATCTTCAATTCAAGCTCGGCTATGAGTGCGTCCCGTTGCTCTGGCGTCAGTTCCGCTTCCGGCTCGGTTTCCGTCTCCAGAGGGACCGTGAAATAGTCCGCTTCAGCAACCGCGACCAGACTCATGTCTATGGGTTTGACAATCGTTTGCGGGGTAATGTGATTGGCCTCGTTATAAGCCTCCTGCAATGTCCGGCGACGCTCAGTTTCGCGAATCGCCCGCTCCATGCTTTGAGTGATTACGTCCGCATACAGAATTGCGCGGCCGTTTACGTTGCGCGCGGCGCGCCCGATGGTCTGGATCAACGAACCGCTTGACCGCAGAAATCCCTCTTTATCGGCATCGAGCACGGCCACTAGGGATACCTCCGGCAGATCGAGTCCTTCGCGCAGTAGATTCACCCCGATGAGAACATCATAAGCTCCCTTTCGTAAATCGCGAAGAATTTTTATACGATCTAGAGTACTTATCTCGGAGTGTAAGTACGCGCACTTTACGCCGACTTCGGAGTAGTATTCGGCCAAATCTTCCGCCATTCGCTTTGTAAGAGTGGTTACAAGAACGCGCTCATTTCGTTCGGTCCGTAACCGAATTTCGTGCAGTAAATTGTCTACTTGCCCTTTGATGGGGCGAATGTCTACTTCTGGATCAACCAGCCCCGTTGGGCGGATGACCTGCTCGACCACCACGCCTGCCGATTTTGTGAGCTCGTACGGTCCTGGTGTGGCGGAAACATACACTACCTGATTGACGCGATTTTCAAACTCTTCGAAAGTGAGCGGCCGGTTGTCACGAGCGCTCGGCAGCCGGAATCCGTAATCGACCAGGATGTTCTTGCGCGACCGGTCTCCGTGATACATGCCCTGTAATTGCGGCACGGTCTGGTGGCTTTCGTCGATAAACAACAGCGCATCGTTCGGTAAATAATCGAGCAATGTCGGAGGCGCTTCTCCGGGTAGGCGGCCCGAGAAGTGCCGCGAGTAGTTCTCGATTCCGTGGCAGTAGCCGATCTGCTTGATCATCTCGAGATCGAACATGGTGCGCTGATGCAGCCGCTGTGCTTCGATCAGCTTGCCATTCGATTCGAGTTCTTTGTGCCACCATTGGAGTTCGTTTTCGATGCTCTGCATCGCTTGCTGGCGGGTAGGCGCATCCATGACGTAGTGCGTTTTCGGATAGATCGGTAAACGCAGATAGGTCTGCTTCACTTGGCCCAGAACGGGGTCAATCTGGCTTAAAGATTCAATCTCATCGCCCCACAACTCGATGCGGTAGGCGTTGTCGTCATAGGTCGGATATAGCTCGACCGTATCGCCACGCACGCGAAAGGTCCCGCGCCGGAAATCGTTGTCATTACGGTCATACAGAATCTCAACCAAGCGTTGCGTTAGCTCTTTGCGACTGATGTGCTGGCCTTTTTCGAGCATCACCAGCATCCCGTAATAAGCTTCCGGAGAACCCAAGCCATAGATGCAACTCACGCTGGCAATGATCACGCAATCGCGCCGTTCAAAAAGCGATCGGGTGGCCGACAGTCTCAGTTTGTCCAGTTCGTCATTTATCGTTGCCTCTTTTTCGATGTAGATATCGCCGGAGGGAATGTAAGCTTCTGGCTGGTAGTAGTCGTAATAGCTGACGAAGTATTCCACCGCGTTCTGCGGAAAGAACGTCTTGAATTCGTGATAAAGCTGGGCTGCCAACGTTTTGTTGTGCGCCAGGACCAGGGATGGACGGCCGCTCGCCTCAATGACTTTAGCCATTGTGAAAGTCTTGCCGGAACCCGTGACACCAAGAAGAACTTGATGCTTTTCGCCATCGAAAACGCCGCGCATAAGCTGCTCGATGGCTTGGCCCTGATCGCCGCGAGGTTGATAATCGATGCCCAGTTTGAATGACACGTGTTCAGTATAAGAAGATGAGCGCGCTATGGGACAGCGGTAATCTCCGGCAGGCTAAGATCCATCTATGGACAATTGTCGTGCTGCTGGACGGTTTGAGGTAAAGCTAACACCGCAAGCTCCGCAGGGCGAGGAGGCAGCAAATCCCGGTCGAATGCTGATTCAAAAGCAGTTCCATGGGGATCTGGATGCCACTAGCAAGGGTCAGATGCTCAGTGTGATGACCGGCGTTAAAGGTTCGGCGGGTTATGTAGCCATTGAGGAAGTAACCGGAACACTGAACGGCCGAAATGGCAGCTTCATCCTCCAACATACCGGCATTATGAACCGCGGGGCCCCGCAGCTCAGCATCGTGATTGTGCCCGATTCCGGAACCGGCGAACTGACAGGGCTGGCGGGTTCTATGAGCATTCAAATCGCAGATGGCAAACACAATTACGAGTTCAATTACACACTCGCTGAGCAGGCAGGTTAATTCTCGAACGGAACCAGAGCTATGCGCTCTCGCTCGGCATTGAATTCGCAGCCGATTAAAGCGATACAGGCAATCAAATATAGCCAAATCAAGAGTACGATCACCGTGCCAACGCTTCCATAGAAGAAGTTGTAGTTTGCGTGGCTCACGTATAGCGCAAATCCGGCCGTTGCAAGCATCCACAGCAGTGTAGCCACAAATGCTCCTGGCCAAACTCTGATAAAGCGCGGGCCGAATAACTTGTCGCAGTAGGCAGGCTCCGGGCGATAGTTCGGGCCAAAATAATAGAGAAGGCCGGTCACAAGAGTAGTGGTACAAAATGCCAGTGCGTAGCGCGCTATTCGCCACACAATCTCTACCGGCGCGCTCATTTCCGAGATTCCGATCCAGTGAACGAACGCTGCCTCTCCGCGGTTTCCGAAGATGATCAGCGACGAGGCCCCCACAGCGGGTAGGGCTGTCACGACAACCAGGAAGATTGCCATGATCCGTTGTTTGACGAACGGCCGGCCGGACGGAATCCTGTACGCGGCCTGGAAGCCTTCCATCAGGCTGGTCATAGCGCCGGAACCGGCCCACAGGGAGAGCGCCACCGCGAAAAGCGAGAACTGTATTGGCCTGTGCACCTCCTCACGTAAACGCGATAAGAGAATGTCTTCGGCGCCCGGTGGTGCAAACTGCTGGACAAATGTGGCGATCACCCGCACCACAGCACGCGCATTCGCCAGGATCAGAATCGACGTGAGAGTGGTTAGAACCGGGAAAAGAGATAACAGGAAAGAATAGGCAGCGCCTTTCGCAATACTGAAGCAATTATCTTCATAAGCAGCGATAAACGCGCGTTTGAGGAGCCAGAAGCTGCGCGCCACCCACCCGGGCTCTATGATTACGAAGTTGGGCTGAGTTGGAGACGACGTCGTGTTCGGAGGCATCCCAACGCTATCCCGCACCGCCTAAGGCTCCTCGCATCAACGATGATAGCCAATTTCCAGTATCTTTACGCAGCAGAGTCAGTGGGTAGAGTACTCCTCTGCTATTCTGTTACTCACGAAGGGGATATCCTTCCCTCTGCTCCCTCCACATTCAAGAAGGGGATATTTGACGGCGGAGGCGACTCATTCTCGCATGCATGTCTTCGAATTGACTCGTCGACTGATCGATATCGAATCGATCACGCCGAACGAAGGAGCTATCGGCGATTTTCTTTTCACATATCTCAGCGATATGGCCAAGCATTTCGACGGCTGTATTGAACGCATGCCGGTAGAGCATGGCCGGGATAATGTTTTTGTTCGGTTCGGCGAGCCAGTGGTGGTACTTTCGACCCACATGGACACTGTTCCGCCATTCATCCCATCGCGGGAAGACGCGACACACATTTGGGGCCGCGGCGCTTGCGACACCAAGGGCATTATCGCCGCGATGATAACCGCGAGTGAACAACGGCTTCGGGCAGGGAAGCGGAATTTTGGAATGCTGTTCGTCGTGGGAGAAGAACGAAATAGCGCCGGAGCGCTTGCGGCCGCGAAAAATCCGCGCGGCAGCCGTTTCATCATTAATGGCGAACCGACTGAGAACCAGCTTGCTTTGGGTTCGAAAGGCGCTCTTCGTTTCGAAATCGTGGCTTCGGGGAAGATGGCTCACTCGGCGTATCCCGAGCTTGGCGAATCCGCAATTGAGAAGCTCTTGAATGCCCTCGATAGAATTCGCCGTGTATCAATGCCCACCGACAACTTACTCGGGGCCAGTACGCTCAACATCGGTACCATTCAAGGCGGCAGAGCGCCCAACGTGATTCCCGATCACGCCCAAGCCGAGATATTCGTTCGGGTCGTGGGTGACGTTTCGAAATTGCGGCACGACATCGAAGCGGCCGCAGGGCCTGACACAAAGGCGAAAGAAGTGCTCTTTATTCCGCCGCTGCACCTGGGCAGCGTAGATGGTTTCGAGACTACCGTGGTTGCATTTACTACGGATATCCCCGCCTTTGCGGGTGCATGGGGCGAGCCTTACTTATTAGGTCCCGGGAGCATTCATGTTGCACACACGGCGGAAGAGCGTATCCCCAAAAACCAACTGCAGGAAGCCATCGGAATTTACGCAAATCTGGTCGAGCGGCTTGCCTGCCAGGCTAATTAGAAGAATATGCACAGCTCGATGAAGCCGATTGAAGTAGGCGTGCTCGGCGGAACCGGCATGGTTGGTCAGCACTTTGTCCGTTTCCTGCAAGGGCACCCATGGTTCAAGTTGACGTGGCTGGGAGCTAGCGACCGTTCTTCCGGAAAGCGCTACAAGGACGCCACTGCATGGCGATTGGAAGGCGACATGCCGCTCGAGGCAAGAGAGATTTCAGTTTCCGAGTGCAAGCCGAGTGTTGCGCCACGCCTGGTCTTTTCCGCGATGGATGCCTCCGTCGCCACTGAGATCGAACGAGAATTTGCCCAAAGGGGCCATGTTGTGGTCTCAAACTCGCGCAATCACCGCATGGAAAGCGATGTGCCTCTGCTGGTACCGGAAATTAACGCGGCTCACCTGTCCCTTATTCGCGCTCAGCAGAAGAATCGCGGCTGGAGCGGGATGATCGTCACCAATCCAAACTGCTCCACGGTGGTACTGACGATGGCGCTTGCACCGTTGCTGCCGTTTGGGATTGAACGCGTACTCGCCACTACCATGCAAGCTGTTTCAGGAGCAGGGTATCCTGGCGTTTCGTCCATGGACATCATCGGCAATGTGGTTCCGTTTATCGGTGGCGAAGAAGAGAAGATGCAACAGGAAACACAGAAGATCCTTGGCGCCATCTCAGACGGTAACGTGGTTCCTCTGCAGGCGCGCGTTAGTGCCCAATGCAATCGCGTGGCGGTGACCGATGGCCACATGGTGGCGATATCGATAGCTCTCGCCAACAAGCCTTCGCTCGATGAGGTTCGGGCCGCGCTAAACGGTTTTCGCGGGGCTCCTCAGCGCCGCCATTTGCCTAGCGCGCCAGCTCAGCCGGTCATCTATATAGATCAGCAAGACCGGCCGCAGCCCCGGCGCGACGCCTCCCGAGACAACGGCATGACAGTCACCGTGGGAAGGCTTCGCGAGTGCCCTGTTCTCGATTTGAAATTCATCGCTTGCGGTCATAACGCAATTCGGGGCGCAGCAGGCGCTGCGGTACTGAATGCTGAACTCATGGTCTCGGAAGGCTTTCTCGATTAAGGTCTGCCGATGATCGTGATGAAGTTCGGCGGCACGTCCGTCGAGTCACAGGAAGCAATTGCGCGCGTCGCCCACATCGTAAAAAGCGTGGAGCGCCGTCGCCCCATCGTGGTCGTGTCTGCAATGGGGAAAACAACGAACAAGCTTCTGCAGGCCGGGCGGGAAGCGGCCGCAGGCAGACGAGACCAGGCACTGGCGATAGTGGATGAACTTCGCGCCTACCATCTAACCCATGGACTTGCAGTTGCGGGCGCCGCCGCCGCGGATCTGGATCGCTACATTCGCGCTCATTTCGATTGGCTCGATGAGTTGGTGAAAGGTCTTTCAGTAGTCGGCGAACTCTCGGACCGCTCGACGGACGCTATCGCAAGTGTCGGCGAGCGTCTTTCAAGTCTTGTTATCACCTTTGCGTTTCAATCTGCTGGTATGCGCACGCAGCATGTGGATTCGCGCCGCGTAATCGTGACAGATGACCGCTTTACTCAGGCGCAACCCATACTGGAGGAAACGTATCGCTTACTTCATGAAACTGTGATTCCGGCTGCCGAGACCTCAGTGGTAGTGATGGGTGGATTCATCGGCAGCACTCGGGATGGCCATACGACCACCTTGGGCCGGGGCGGCTCCGACTATTCAGCGGCAATCGTGGGCGCGGGCGTGGACGCGGAGGAGATTCAAATCTGGACCGACGTGGACGGAATGCTGACCGCCGATCCGCGCATCATTCCTGGCGGTCATCGCGTCAAGAGTATTTCCTTCGCGGAGGCGGCTGAAATGGCTTATTTCGGCGCGAAAGTGCTACACCCCGCTACAGTTCTTCCGGCAATGGAAAAAAATATTCCCGTTCTGATTCTTAATTCGAGACGTCCGGAAATTAACGGCACCCGGATTACCGCCCGGGCTGTGCCATGCAAAAACGCCGTGAAGTCCATTTCATGCAAACGCGATGTCACCATCGTAAATATTCACTCGACGCGTATGCTGATGGCGCATGGCTTCTTACGCCGCATCTTCGAATTATTTGACCGCTATGAAACCAGCGTAGATATGGTCTCTACATCGGAGGTCAGCGTTTCGCTTACAGTTGACAATTGCGAGCGGTTGGATGTGATTCGGGAACACTTGCTGGAGTTCGCCCAAGTCACTGCGGAGAGCCGGCAAGCTATCGTTTGCCTGATCGGTGAAAATATTCGGTATACGCCTGGTATTGCCGGCCGCGCATTTCAGGTGCTGCAGAAAAAAAACATTCGCATGATTTCACAAGGGGCGTCCGTTCTTAACCTTGGGTTCGTGGTGTCCGATGACGATGTTCCGGAAGCCGTGGCGGCGCTTCACCAGGAGTTCTTTTCGACCCTCGATCCCGACGTTTTCGAGTAGATAATGACTGGAACTAGGCGGTTGGCGCTCGTTGGCTACGGCAAGATGGGCAGGCTTGTCGAGCAATTCGCGGCCCAGCATGGATTCGAGGTAGTCCTGCGGCTCGGTTCCACAGGTAACTCGCATGGCCGGGCAATCAACCCTGAAACATTTGGCGCAATTGATGTTGCAATTGAATTTAGTACGCCTGAGGCTGCGCCCGACAATCTGAAACGGTTGGCCGCTACAGGCGTACAAACGGTCACTGGCACAACGGGGTGGTCCCATCAACTCGCAGCAGTCACGGAAGCGGTTCAAAAAGCCGGTACGGGCTTGGTGTGGAGTCCGAACTTTTCCGTTGGCATCGCAGTGTTTCGCCGGCTCGTCGCCGAAGCTGCCGAGCTTCTGAAAGACGAAGATGGCTATGGCGCGTGGGGATGGGAGATCCATCACGATACAAAGAAGGATGCGCCGTCCGGCACGTTGCTTCATCTTGTGGACGCCATGAAGCGACATGGCTACAGCAGGCCGATAGACGTCAGCTCAAACCGCGCTGGCAGGCACCCGGGCACGCATGAGGTTGGATTCGATTCGGCGGCTGATACCATTACGTTGCGGCACGTCGCGCGCAGCCGTGAAGGGTTTGCACAAGGTGCGCTAAAAGCTGCCCGATGGATCTTGGATCACCAAGGCGTCCACACCTTTGAAGAGGTCCTATTCGGAGGCGGCGGACCCGCCGCGGAGTGACAGGAGTTCCCATGTTTACCGGTTGTGGCACAGCTTTAGTGACGCCGTTTCGATCAGATGGCGGCCTTGATGAAGCAGCTCTTCGCGCGTTGATCAATCGCCAGATCGATGCCGGGATCGATTTCCTTTGCCCTTGCGGCACCACGGGTGAAAGCCCTACCCTCAAGCATCACGAACATCTCAAGGTTGTTCGTATCACGCTGGAAGAAGCACGGGGGCGTGTTCCCGTTCTTGCGGGGGCAGGCGGTTACAACACCGACGAAGTCATCACGCTAATCGCAGAACTGGAAGAGTTGGGCGTATCCGGTATTCTCTCGGTCACGCCGTACTACAACAAGCCGACGCAAGAAGGACTTTACCAGCACTATCGCGCGGTCGCGGGGTCGACCAAGCTGCCCATCGTGGTCTACAGCGTTCAGCCCCGAACCTCAGTGAATGTGGAACCTGCCACTTTGGTGCGACTGGCCGAGATTCCGAATATCGTGGGCGTCAAAGAAGCGTCAGGAAACATCGGCCAGATGGCGAGTATCTGTGCGCGATTGTCAGACTCATTCATCGTTCTCTCGGGCGACGATGCCATCACGATTCCGCTTGTCGCATTGGGCGGCCACGGTGTCATCTCCGTCGTTTCTAACGAAATCCCGGCTGAATTTGCGGAACTCACGCACGCCGCGTTGAGAGGCGGCTACGAACGCGCACGGCAGATCCAGCGCAAGTACCAACCGCTGATAGAAATCAATTTCGTCGAAACCAGCCCGGGTCCGGTGAAGTTCGCCATGGCGCGAATGGGTCTACTGGAGCCGATTTGGCGGCTGCCGATGGTGCCTCCTTCTCCCGCATCGCAGCAAAAAGTTGAGAGCGTTCTAGAGTCGCTCGGCTTGCTTTCCGGAGTGCGTGTTTGAGTCAACTCCAGCAGCAAATTGAGAGCCTTTTCGAAGACAAACCTGCGGCGTATACAGAAGAGCAGAAAGAACTGTTTTTTCGCTTTCGCGATCTTCTGAATCGCGGCGAGGTCCGATCCGCCGAACCGCGATTCTGAAGAGCCGAGCGGCTGGCGCGTCAATGTTTGGGTCAAAAAGGGGATACTACTTGGTTTTCGAATGGGCGGCGTAATTGACATGTCCGGTACGGGGCCGCTACCATTTTTCGACAAGTCAAGCTATCCGCTCAAAACACTCACGCCCGCTAGCGGTGTGCGGGTCGTGCCAGGCGGTTCCAGTATTCGTGACGGTTGCTATGTTGGCCGCGGCGTTACTTGCATGCCGCCGATGTACATCAATGTGGGCGCGTACGTGGGCGACGGCACAATGATCGACTCTCACGCGCTGGTGGGAAGCTGCGCGCAGGTGGGACGCAACTGTCACATCTCTGCCGCTTCGCAATTGGGCGGTGTGCTGGAGCCGGTCGGCGCTTTGCCCGTCATTGTTGAAGACGACGTGCTGGTTGGCGGCAACTGCGGAGTCTATGAAGGAACTATCGTCAAGAGGCGCGCAGTTCTGGGCAGCGGCACGATTTTGAACCGTTCCACGCCCGTCTACGATCTGGTACGTGGAATAGTGCACCGCGCAACGGACGACCTGCCGTTGATGATTCCGGAAGAAGCCGTCGTCATCGCCGGCTCGCGCCAGATTTCCTCAGGCCAGGGAGCGGCGTGGGGCATTTCTCTCTATACGCCGGTTATTGTGAAATACCGCGATGCCGGCACTGAAGCCAAAATCCAGCTAGAAGACCTGTTGCGCTAGGCTTCAATCTTCTGTTTTATCCGTTTTTTCGGCGACCCCGGCCATGAGCTTGTTCCCGCTAGGAGCCTCGCTTCCGCCGGTTGGCTCCTCTGTAACTTCGAGTTCCGCAATATCCGACAAAACCGACGAAGCACCAAAATCCATAATCGCCCGATTCGCGTCATCCGGAGTGAACACGCCTGCGCTTACGAGCTTTGGTTCCTGCCGGCGCAACAGCCAGAGTTGATACTGCTTGCCTTCGGATGGCTTGGGCAGATTCGAAGCGACGAATAGCATTCTTGAGCTTTCGACGATCAAGGCATAGGCGGTTGAGTCGGCTGCGGCCTCGGTACCCCGCATCGGAAGCAGGTGCGCCCCCCGCTCGGAAAGTGCATCCAGCAGCTTCGTGTTTGCCGCCAGCGCTCTTTGCTCCAGCCCGATTACTTCTTTGTACTGGTTCGCTTCGGCCTGACTCTCCAGCAGTTGTTGCCGCAGTCTTCCCGTCAGGGCTACGGAATCGCTCCTACCGGATTTGGATAGAGCCCGATTCAGGTTCTCGGTCTCTTGTTTTTCTTGTTCTAGTTCGAGTTGTGTCGCGGCCACCTTCTGCTTAAGCCGGTTCAACTCAAGGCCGACGCGCTCGTCTTCCAGCTCGCCAGATACTTTCCCGGCGTGCCAGCTCGCGTAGAAAAGCAGTCCAAGGCTTACCGACCCCGCGGTAAGCAGGAACCAGCGATTCAACCTCAAGCCGGGCTGAGATGAAACGGCAGAAGACACTTTGGCGTTAAATTTGAGTATAGCCGTGGCAGGTAAAGAGCGGTTGGCGGACTAACCCCGATTCGTGTCGCGTGCAACCCTGGCTAGCTCTCCGACATCCAAGTATTGAACGATGCGCGGCCCTTTCTTGGCCCTCTTGGTCTCTTTCCTTCTCACGATGGCTAGTCCTCTTTATGCTCACTCGACGTCGGCGCAACGTGTTCGATCCATCGATGACATCGTTTACTCCCGGCCCGCAGGCACCGATCTTCTGATGGACGCAGCGCTTCCGGAGAGCGCCGTCCCCACTCCGGCTGCAATCATTGTGCACGGCGGCGGGTGGGTCCGAGGCGATCGCCGCGTTGACGTGCGCCCGCTATTTAGTCCTCTTTCGGACGCGGGATTGGCATGGTTCTCCATCAGCTACCGCTTGGTTACTGACATCACCCAATTCGGCGTAGCAATCGATGATGTGGAATCGGCTGTTGGCTACATTAAGGCACACGCTGCCCAATTTAATATCGATCCCAATCGGATAGCACTGATCGGCGAATCGGCGGGCGGTCAACTGGCCGCCATGGCAGTTCTCAGAGGTGGCGAAGCCGCTTCGGTGAAAGCTGTAGTCGCGCTCTACGCGCCTACTGATCTGGTTAGCCTGATAAGGAACTCCAATTATATTCCGCCCCAAATTCGCAACTCCGTGATTGGAACACCTTGGGAACGATTGGTGGTAGCCGGGCTGGCACAACTCTCGCCTCTAGATAATGTTCGCCGGAACATGCCGCCTTTTCTGTTCATCCACGGCACGGCCGACCCGCTGGTTCCCTTCAGTCAATCAGTTGATATGTGCGACCGCATGCGCAAAGCGGGCGCAAGCTGTGACATCTATCCAGTTGAAGGCGCCGGGCATGGCATTCGATGGTGGCAGTTAGCGTCTCGTACCGCCGCGGAAAACAAGATGGTCGATTGGCTTCAGAGGGAACTGAGCAGTTCCGCGGTGCCTGCATAATCGCAACTTTTGCTTATACATTCCCCTTGCGACGCCGGAAAAAAACTATGCCCCCGACTAGAGTCAGCCCAAGTGCGGCTGAACTATAAACGGAGGGCTCTGGTGCGGGCGCGATGAAGCCGAACAAACCGTCCGCCTGGTTATTGATTCCGGCATCGAAATACAGTGCATTCGGGACTGAATTAGATCCACCATTGGGACGGAAATCCAGCGCCCACAAGCCGCTATTCACGATAGGGTTCCCGTTTCCGTCCGTTAGCGTTCCTAGATAGCTGCCGCTATTCGGGTCAAATGCATTAATAGTGCCGTCGCCAAAATTGCCCACCAGCAGATCATTACTGAATTGGCCAAAACCAGATGGCGCCATTGCAACGCCCCACGGCGCGTTCAATTGACCTTTTGAGATCAAACGCTGCAGCAGGTTCCCGCTGGCGTCAAAGACGTCAACATAACCCAAGCCCGTACCGTTCACCGATCCCATAACGCCCACTTCGGCGTATTCAACATAAAGATTGCTGCCGACGAGCTGGACATTGTATGGAGCGAAGCCTGCAGGAATATTCCCGTCAACGAACTTTCCAGCGAAAGTGGTGGAGGATACTGACGCGAAACTGGAATCGAAAACGTTGATTCCGCCTCCTTTGCTGAAATTCGCCGCATACAGATAATTGCCGGAGCCGTTATTCGCAAGCGCCAGGCCCGTGTAAACCGCGTTTGGCGTGGTGACTAGCGTAACGGCCGTCATTCCCGCCGAACTGTTCCAGGCGTCGATTGTTCCGGAAAGAGTGTCAAAGATGAAATTGGCCGCAGTTCCATTCACCAGAAAGGTTCCCGCGCCAGCAGAGTTGTTCACCTGCCCCGTCGGCCCTACTGGTGGAGGGCTGGTGGGCGGCACAGTGACTGTGATGGCCGTGTTTTTAACGCCCGCGCCGCTGTAGAGCGTTGATGTATCGGTGGCTTGGTTTGAAACCCAGAATGGGCTGGTCGTGCTGAATGACATACCCCATGGATTCTTTAAGTTGATATCGACAGTGGCAGCGCCTTCACTGGCCAAATCGGAGACTAGATTCGTCTGCACGTATGACGTGGCGAACAAAGACGAGGACGGCAGCCCTGCTAGCAGGGCGAGCATGCAAATAAAATGACGCCTTTCCATGCGGAACCTCCGCAGTTAGACAGCCTAGCGGCAGAAGCAATACGCATCTCCCGAAATCGTTTCGCAAACAAAGTACCACCCGTGCGTGAGTAGTACTCCGAGTGACGGCTGCCGGACAGTACAGTTTGAAAAATCTTACAGATTGCCGCGTCTTGCCTGTTCGCGCTCAATCGCCTCGAACAGTGCTTTGAAGTTTCCTTTGCCGAAACTGCGGCTGCCTTTGCGCTGAATGATTTCAAAGAACAGCGTCGGCCGGTCTTCCACGGGCTTTGTGAAGATCTGCAGCATATAGCCTTCATCATCGCGATCCACCAGAATGCCCAGTTTGGCCAACTCGTCTAGCGGTTCATCGATTTTGCCGACGCGGACCGTCAAATCGTCGTAGTAAGTGGTCGGCACCAACAGAAATTCCAGCCCTTGCTGCTGTAATTGCGTGACCGTGTCGATTATGTTATTCGTCGCCATCGCGATGTGCTGCACGCCCGGACCGCCGTAGAAATCCAAATATTCTTCAATCTGCGATTTCTTGCGCCCAACAGCCGGTTCATTGATGGGGAACCGAATGCGCTCATTCCCGCTCGCCATCACTTTCGACATCAGGGCCGAATATTCGGTTGAAATGTCCTGATCGTCGAAGTGCTTGAACATCCGAAACCCCATCACCTGCTCATAGAAGTTGACCCAGGTGTTCATCTGGCCCCAGCCGACATTGCCGACCATGTGATCGATATGCAACAGGCCGGCCGGACGCGCAATCCGGTCGGGGGCGGACACCGCGACAAAGCCAGGCAGAAATGTGCCGCGATAATTCCTCCGCTCAACAAAGGTGTGGAGAGTGTCGCCATAGATACCGATTGAGGACAGCTTCGCTTCTCCGTGCTCATCAGTGATGCTGTATGGCGATTGAATTCCTTTCGCACCGCGCGCGGTGGTTTCTCTCCAGGCGGAATCCGCGTCGTCGATCCAGAGGGCGATCGATTTTACGCCGTCCCCATGGTGATAGACGTGGTCCGCGATCTCGCCGGATGCCTGCAGCGCAGTTGTGAAGACGAAGCGGATTTTATTCTGCTCGAGAACGTAGGAGACACGGTCGCGTGTGCCCGTCTCGGGGCCGCGATACGCGACGAGGCTGAAGCCGAGGCAGGACCGGTAGAAGTAGGCCGCCTGTTTCGCGTTTCCAACATAAAACTCAACGTGATCTGTGCCGTGTATCGGCAGAAAATCATTCTGGATTTGTGCTTTGGTCTTTTCCGTTTGCTCAGCAAGTTGTTGCATATTTATCTATCTCCACTTCCAGTTCTGACATTACGCGTTTGAGCGTTTCTACAAAAATGTGGTTTTCTTCCTGCGTCCCGACTGAGACACGCAGACAATTAGGCAACCCGGCTGCGGCAAGGGGCCGGATAATGACTCCGCGCTCAAGCAAGTTTTGAAATACTTGCTGCGCCAGTTCGGCCACAGGAAATACAAGCATCAGGAAGTTGGCTGCGGACGGAACAGCGTGGATGCCTAATTCCTGGAGGGCCTTCGTAAGAAATCGAAGGCCGGCGGCGTTGTTAACGATGGACGCCTCCAGAAATTCGCAATCTTCCAAGGCTCCCAAAGCTGCCGCGGCCGATACGCCGCTTGGCTCGAACGGCAACTTGATCTTCAGCAGCATTGCAATCAAAGATTCATGCGCAAATCCGTAGCCTATCCGCGCCGCAGCTAATCCGTAAGCTTTTGAGAAGGTGCGTAACGTGATCACATTGTCGAAGCGGTAATGCAGGGAATCCGGGTACAGGGGCTGATTGGTTGCGAACTCAAAGTATGCTTCGTCCAATATAATCAAGACGCGTTCAGGTACGCGACTGTGAAACTCCTCAAATTCGGCGCGCGTGAAAAATGTGCTGGTTGGGTTGTTTGGATTGGCTAGGTAGACGAGCTTGGTTTTGGGTGTGATTGCATTCGCCAGAGCCTGAAGGTTGTAGCGCCAATCGCGATAGGGCACGGTCCGATATGGGACTCCGCGGCTACGGGCCAGAACCTGGAAACCAGGAAACGCAGCTTCTGTCGTAAGCGCTTCATCCTGATCGCACAGAAATGTTCGCACTACGTTTGCCATGATGCCTTCGCTGCCCGACCCTGCGATCACGTTCTCTACTTTAAGAGCAAATCTTTCGGCCAGTTTATGGCGCAGAGCCACGCCGCCGTCCGGATATCGGGACATGCCGAAAAGTGCTTGCCGGGCATACTCGATGGCCTTAGGCGAAGTACCCAGCGGATTTTCATTCGACGAGAGCTTGATTACCCGGTTCAGACCGTAACGTCCCTGGATTTCTTCAGCGCTAAGCCCCGGTTCGTAGGCGCGGAGCGTCAAAATGTGAGGTGGAACAAGCTGATCGGGTGAAATCATGCTGAATACAACTGATCGATCTTAAATATACTTGTAGTATATTCCAGCATGCGGCAGCCCAAACCAAAAAAGAAACAATCAGGCACGCTTGCGGAACGCGCTTACCGGCTGATGAAGCATGCCATTCTGCACGGCGAATTCCCGGAAGGCGCCTTTCTAGTGGAATCTGAGATCCTGGCGCGTTACGCTATTGGCCGAACGCCATTTAGGGAAGCCTGCAACCGGCTGCACAATGAACAGTTACTGGAAGTGGTTCCGCGGCGCGGATACTTTGTTCCGGAATTGAGCTTCCGGGGAGTGCGCGATCTGTTGGAGGCCCGCTTACTGATTGAGGGGATCGCGGCCGAACTGGCGGCGCATCGCGCGGAACCTGCCGAACTGGATGCTTTAAACGCGCATTACGCGGAGGCATTGCGGGCTGCCAGGGACAACGCCGTTGACGTATTGATTGATGCAAATCAGAAATTTCATCTGCAGATTGCGCGCATGACTCACAATCGCGAATTGGAGGTTTTGTTGCGCGGGCTCTTGGAGCGTTCCACGCGGCTTGTTTACCTGGCGGCGAGCGGAGCAAAACAGGCTCCGCGCGATATCGAAACGCTTCTCAAGCCAATTGCTGAAGCGATTCGGAAGAAGAACGCGGCTAGCGCTCACGAAGCAGTGGTGGCCGATATAACGCAAGGTCAACTCAACGCACTGGGCCGTGATGTGTGGGAGATTTCATCTGTACCTAAGCAACGCAAACTTGCTGTGGAGAAGAATGGTTAGGAGGTCTGTATGCCGGTCTATCGTCAATTAGGTGAGATTCCATCCAAGAGACACAAGGTCTATCGGAAGCCATCGGGCGAATTATATTCGGAGGAGCTGATGGGCAACATGGGGTTTGTCGGCCCGTCGTCGTTGCTGTATCACGTTCGCCGCCCTACCGCAGTGCGTGCCGTGGAACTGGTTCGCGAACTTAAGTGGGAAGTCGCGCCTCCCGAACCGCTCCGTCATCGGCATTTCCGTACCAAGCAGCTTTCGAAGCCCGGCAATTCGATCACGGAACGGGTTCCGCTGTTGTTTAACAACGAAGTGTCAATGTCGATCGTGCGTCCGGCTGAAAACACCTCGGATTTTTATCGCAATGCGCAAGGCGATGAGATTGTTTTTATCAGCGAAGGCGAAGGCGCGCTGGAATCGCCGTTCGGCAGTATTGTGTTTGGTGACGGCGACTACCTGATCATTCCGCGGGGTATTCTGCACCGCTATCGCTTCGCCTCAGAAAAGCGCTTGCTCCTGATACTGGAGAGTGCGGGCTACGTGCGCACGCCCCGGCGTTACCGCAACGAGTATGGCCAGCTCACAGAGAACAGCCCCTATTCAGAACGGGACATCCGGGGACCTCAGACGCTTGAAACACGCGACGAGAAGGGTGAATTTAAGCTCATCGTCAAGAAAGCGAATACGCTAAGCGAGATGACTCTGGCGTACCATCCGTTCGACATAGTTGGTTGGGACGGCTACTACTATCCTTGGGCCATCAACATCCGCAATTTCGAGCCGCGCGTCGGCCGTTTCCACCTTCCGCCACCGATCCATCAGACATTTGAAGGTGATGGGTTCGTAGTCTGCTCCTTCTGTCCTCGGCCGTACGATTTCGATCCAGAAGCCGTCCCTGCGCCTTATAGCCATTCGAACGTTATGTCGGATGAGGTTCTCTACTATGCCAATTCCGAATTCATGAGTCGTAAAGGCATTGAGTATGGCTCCATTACTTTGCATCCGGACGGTTTGGCGCATGGTCCCCAACCAGGCCGCACGGAGGCATCGCTCGGACAGAAAGACACGAACGAACTGGCCGTCATGATGGATACGTTCCATGGACTGAACGTCAGCCAGGACGCGGTCGAGATTGAAGATCACGACTACTATTTGTCTTGGCTGGATAGTTAGTGCTTGACGAGACGCACGATCCGGCACTCACAAGCTGGGTGGATTCGGCCAATGACCCCGGCAGTGACTTCCCGATTCAGAACCTGCCGCTTGGCGTGCTTCGCACCAGTACCAACCCTCATCCGCGCGTCGGCGTAGCTATAGGTGAGTTTGTATTGGACGTGAGCGAATGGATCAATGGCGATACATTGAACGGCTACATGGCGTTGGAACAGACCCAGCGCCGCGAATTGAGACATCAATTCAGCAAGGTGCTTGCTAAGGGATCTCCGCAACGCGAACTGATCCCGCAAGCATTCTGCGAGATGTTACTTCCGGCCGCCATCGGCGACTACACCGATTTCTACGCGTCTATTCATCATGCGACGAACGTCGGCAGCATTTTTCGCCCGGATAATCCTCTTCTGCCCAATTACAAACACGTGCCCATCGCGTATCACGGGCGGTCCTCTTCCATTGTGGCGAGCGGGACATCTATTCGCCGGCCGCAGGGGCAACTCGGGCTGGGCGTATTTGGACTGACAAAAGAGCTGGATTATGAAGTGGAACTGGGCGTTTTCATCGGCCCCGGAAATTCGCTGGGTGAGCCAATTCCGATTGCCAAAGCGAACGAGCATATCGCGGGTGTATGCCTATTAAACGACTGGTCTGCGCGTGACATTCAGCGCTGGGAGTATCAGCCACTGGGTCCGTTTCTCGGTAAGAACTTCGCTACCTCCATTTCGACATGGATGGTGACCTGGGAAGCTTTGGCGCCATTTCGCAGCAAAGCAACAAAGCATGAGATTCCCGCTCTTCCTTATCTCGATACGCAGGGAGATGATGTGTTGCATATCACGCTCGAAGCGTCCGTCGGCGGCATTGGAATGCTCACCGCCGCAAAGCTCAGTTCTGCCTCGTTTAGCGCCATGTACTGGACGATCTCGCAGATGATTGCCCATCACACTTCAAACGGCTGTTCTTTGCGCCCCGGCGACTTGCTCGGCAGCGGCACCGTATCAGGCCCGGAGAAAACGAATCAAGGATGCTTACTGGAATTGACGCGAAACGGTAAAGAGCCTCTGTTCATCGCCGAAGGCTTGCGGCGTCAATACCTGGAGGATGGGGACTCGGTCGTCATCCGTGGGCTACTGTGAGCGGCCTGGCTTCCGGCGAATCGGATTTGGCGACTGTTCAGGGACGATTATTGCTGCCCGCACGTAATATCCCGGCAAGTCATGACTCATCCATTTACAATTCCTCTCTGTTACCTGCGGAGTGTTAGCCTCGTCTGAAGGTAGAACTCTCCACTCGCGTTAATAACAACAGATTAGTTCAAAAAAGGAGCGATTTAAGTCGCACATGAAAATCTGCGTACTCGGCGGTGACGGCTATTGTGGTTGGGCAACTGCCCTTTATTTGTCGGCGAAAGGCCACGCGGTGACCGTCGTTGATAACTATGCCCGCCGCCAGTGGGACCACGAACTAGGTGTGCAAACTCTCACACCCATACGTCCCTTGGTGGAGAGATTGAAAGTGTGGCAGCAATTAACCGGCCGAATGATCGATCTGTTGGTGGGCGATGTAACGGATTACGATTTCCTCGTTTCCACCATCCGCAGTAGCGAGCCGGAGGCAGTCATTCACTTTGCGGAGCAGCGGGCCGCTCCGTATTCGATGATCGACCGCAAACATGCGGTTTTCACCCAGGTAAACAATGTCGTGGGCACGCTGAATCTCCTATTCGCCATTCGCGAACTTCAGCCGGACTGCCACATCGTGAAATTGGGAACCATGGGGGAATACGGGACTCCCAATATCGACATCGAAGAAGGATACATTGCCATTGAACACAACGGCCGCCAGGATCTGCTGCCGTTCCCGAAGCAGCCCGGGTCGTTTTACCACCTGTCGAAAGTTCACGATAGCCACAACCTGATGTTCGCCTGCAAAATTTGGGGGCTTCGCGCTACGGATCTGAACCAGGGCGTTGTTTACGGGACGGTCACGGATGAAGTTGCGTTTGACGAAGCGTTGATCAACCGTTTCGATTATGACGAAGTCTTCGGAACGGTTCTCAACCGCTTTTGCACTCAGGCAGCGGTTGGTCATCCCCTCACCGTTTACGGCAAAGGCGGGCAGACGCGGGGGTTCCTCGATATTCGCGATACGGTGCGCTGTGTCGAACTAGCGTGTCTGAATCCGCCCGGTCGCGGTGAATGCCGTGTGTTCAATCAATTTACCGAGCAATTTTCGGTACTCGAACTTGCCGCACTCGTTCAGGCTGCGGCGCACAAATTAGGCTACGATGCGGAGATTGACTATCTGCCTGATCCGCGCGTGGAAGCGGAAGAGCATTATTACAATGCAAAACATTCCAAGCTTATCGATCTGGGCCTGAAGCCTCATTTCCTTTCGGATTCGCTGCTGGATTCACTGATGAACATTGCAATCCGCTACCGGGATAGAATCGACCAATCTATGTTCTTGCCCCAGGTCAATTGGCGCAACGCAGCGAACGAGCGGCGCCGGCAACCGGTTCTGGAAGCGGCGGCAGCTTTTGCGGCGAACAAAGGGTAAGCCGCCGATAACGCGTATTGCTGTTCCAGAAGTGTTCTATCTGGTGGATGATGTGGCGGGAACCAGCATTCCGTCCCTTATGTAGTACTGGCCGCCGCGCCATTTAACAGTGTTTCGGGCGAAGCTCGCCAGCCATATGCAAAATGCGAGTGCATCCCATAGAGGAACCAAGCCGAGCTTGCGCCATAGCTCAGAACGTTTGAGACCCCGGATGCCGATCGCCCAAGTGAGCCACAATCGAAGGCCCAGGTAGGCGCTCACCATCAGGCCGGCAAAAAGCGGAGTCCGGTGCAGCGCAACCGCCACGATAAGCCATGGGAGAGCATTCGTAAACAACAGCCCGAAGTGTCCCCAAGGACGCATGTGGCGCATAACCACCAACCACCGTAAGCGCTTTTCCATGAGGTCGCTCATCGACTGGTAGTCGGCAACGGTTTCCACCGTGTACGGCGAGAGCTTGATCTCGTAGCCGCGATCTGAAATCAAGCGTCCCACCAATAGGTCGTCGGCAGGGCGATTTTCAATCGTCTGATAGCCTCCAAACTCTGAGAGGCGCGTCCGTGTCGTCGCAATAGTCGGGCCTAGTGCGAACTTCACTCCATCCAATTGCTTGGCCACGAGTAAGCCGGCATAAAAATCGGAAATCATCCCGATGCTCTGCAGATCTTCAACCAGGTTGGTATCGGCAGTGGAGACGTATAAGCAGGTGACGGCTCCGACCCGGGGGTTCGCCAGCGGTGCTATCGTTTTGCGAAGATAGTCGGGGCTCACGCGCACATCGCTGTCGCTGATCACCAGGTGCTCATATTTTGCTTCGTTGGCCAGTCGTGCCAGTTTGGCAACTTTATCGTTTGTGGCGGTTCGCCCCGACCCATAGAGGATGCGAATCGTTCGTTCGGGGAAATCGTGTTGCAGCTTCTCTATGACTGGAAGGATCGGGTCATCGATGCTACCGACACAGAAGACGATCTCATATTCCGGATAATCCTGCCGGCAAAAACTAGCGAAGTTCTCGTATGCATCGGGATCTAAGCCGCGTACGGGCTTCAAATTACTGATGGGAGGTGTGAAATTCTCCGGGGCTGGATCATCGGGTGAGCGTCGAAAGAAATGCCAAGCGCTATAAAGCGCGATCCCCAGGTAGATAAAAGGGAACAGCGCTAGCACCAGCACCAGGTGGACAGTTGAAAAGAGCATCTAACCTCGTCACGTATAACGTAATCAAGCTAACTGCTAGCCCCCAACCCGTCCCTTTCCAACTCTAACAAATTGCAAGACTTCTTCGCTACGGAGTCGCTGAATTGCTATCTTGGAAGCGTCACGATAAGTAGACTCTCTTGCCAAGCCCCGGCTACCAGTCCTCACAGCCAATCGAGATAGTCAAAGCGCCGAACCAATTGCAATCCTTACCCAGGCGCTCTTCCACATATATTTATTTACTCGTCGTTATCTTTGCAGCAGCTATTTATTTAGGCTGCATTATCTCCCCGCCCTCCTTAATGGACGACGTTGACGCGGTGCAGGCACAGATAGCGCGTAACATGCTGACATCGGGCGATTGGGTTTCTGCGCACTTGGATGGCGTCCTGTATCTCGAGAAGGCGCCTTTGATTTACTGGCTGATCGCGGTTGTTTATAAGATCTTTGGGACTTACGATTGGGTTGCGCGTATACCAGTAGCATTGGCCGCGATTGGCCTCGGCTGGCTCACTGCCGCATTCGGAGTTTGGGCTTTCGGGCGGCGAGCCGGTTTGTACGCGGGACTGTGTATATCCACTTGCCTGGGTTTGTTTTTGTTCACGCGCATCTTAATTCCCGATGTGATGATCACGTTCACCATCGCGCTTGCCATCTGGTCCTTTCTTCGCGTAATTGACGAGGAAGAGAAACATCCCCGTGCGTGGGCGGTGTTGTTGGCGGCGAGCATCGGAATCGGCCTGCTTCTGAAAAGCCTCATCGGCGCGGTGTTTCCCATAGGTGCTGGCTTGCTATACCTGTTGTTCACGCGCCAGCTTTTTGCCGCAAAAATCTGGAAACGCGTCAGACCGGTCAGCGGCACGCTTATCGTTCTCATCATTGCCGCACCCTGGCACGTTTTAGCGACGATCCACAATCCCCCCTACTTCGACTTCACATTCCGCAGCATTCCGGGGCAGTATCACGGTTTTTTTTGGTTCTATTTCATAAACGAGCAGGTACTTCGATTTCTGAATCTTCGCTATCCGCGCGATTACAACACCGTTCCCCGCCTGTGGTTCTGGCTGTTTCACCTGCTTTGGCTGTTTCCGTGGAGCGTTTACCTCCCGGCAGTTTTCAAGCTTTCGTTCCGTCCAATCGACCGCGCCGGCCGCGCTCGGCTGATGGCGCTCTGTTGGATCGGTTGCGTCCTGGTCTTTTTCACGTTTTCAACGACGCAGGAGTATTACTCAATGCCCTGCTATCCCGGTTTTGCTCTGCTGCTGGGCTCGGCGATGGCAGTAGGAGGTCGATGGATTCGAGCCGGAACAAGAGTTTTGAGTTTGCTGGTTGGCTGCGCTGCCGTGGCGGGCCTGATTATCTTATCGCTGGTATGGAATCTGCCCGCGCCCGGCGATATTGCCCGTGCATTGTCTGAACATCCCGCCGCCTATACTTTGTCGCTCGGCCACATGGAAGATTTGACCTTGCGATCTTTTGCTTATTTGCGGTTGCCGCTGGCCCTGGCCGTCATCGCCTTTCTGGTGGGCAGCATCGGAGCCTTTGTAGTTAAAGGCAAGAAGGTATTCGTCGTGACCGCCCTGATGATGGTGATTTTCTTTCAGGCGGCGCGTCTGGCTCTGGTTGTTTTCGACCCCTACATGTCCTCTCGCCCATTGGCCGAGGCGTTTCTCCGTTCGCCCGATGGAGAGATTATCGTCGATCACCACTATTACGAGTTCTCTTCTGTATTTTTCTACACGAACCGGCCCGCGCTACTGCTGAATGGTCGTTTCAACAACCTTGTCTACGGTTCCTATGCGCCAGGAGCGCCGAACGTCTTTATCAATAACGCCGATTTTAGGCAACGGTGGCTTCAATCGAAACGGTTTTACATCTTCGCCGAATTGACCGGCGTAAAGCGGCTATTGCACGTTGTTGGGCGTAGCGATCTATACGTGGTGGCGATTAGCGGCGGCAAATTCTTGCTCACCAATCATCCGCTGCGTCATACAACAATGCTGCCCGCCAATATTCAGAACGAGTCGCTTTGACTTGGGTCAGACTTCGCCGCCAAA
Source organism: Terriglobia bacterium (assembly GCA_963846025.1). Taxonomy (GTDB): domain Bacteria; phylum Acidobacteriota; class Terriglobia; order Bryobacterales; family Bryobacteraceae; genus Bog-105. The sequence goes on from CAWJUG010000005.1 coordinate 319,290, forward strand.
GTGTAGTCGCCAAACGATCATCCTCGACGGCCAAACGGATTCGGCGGCGCCGGAGGCACTTGCTCCGGCAACTGATCGGCGCACATCTGCAAGACTTCAATCATGTTGAGCGACGATTGGGCAACTGTGTTCGTCGACATCATGGGAACTTCTTCGATGGGATTCAGCACCGCGGGACCATCCACTTGGCGCGGCACATACATTCCCGGGCGCATGACGTAACCACCATTGGGTCCGCTGGTTGCGCGCTTCGCGAAGGCTGGGTTCTTCGTCTCCAGATACGCGTACGCCGCTAAGCGTCCCCCTCCCGCATATTGGCCGTCGGCCCCTTCATCGCCGGTTTGCATGTCCTTGGCGACCACTTCTTTGGGAGCGGCAGTGAGCCGGCAGTATTGCAAGAATGCCTTTTTCCAGCCGGGATGGTCTATCAGGCGATTGATCTCAAAAGCGACCTCGGCGCCGCCCTGGATGACCTGCAGGTTGTAAACTCCGAAGGGATCTTCCCCTAGCGGATAAAGCATGCTGGTTTTCGGATCGTAGCCATACATCGCTTCCGGGCCGGTCATAAAGCCATAGGGCATTTTCGCGATACAGTCCATCCCCGTCACGATTTTGTCGCGATATTTTGTGTTGCCCGTGCGCTCCCATTCCGTCATCCAATTGCCCACATAGGCCAACCAATCCGGGCCGCCGCGTATGCGCGCCGGGTACTTCTTCGGCCCTTTGATCGGATCGGCTTCTCGCATCGGGTCTAGCTTCAGCAAAGTGAAATCCGCGTCCACAACGGAGCGCATCACGTCACCGGTGCGCTCGTCCGTCGTTAGATAGTAAAAAAAGCGCCGGAACGCAGCTTGACTAATTCGTGCTTCTTTCGCTCCGCATCCCCAGTGCCGCACGTTGTGCCGCGAGCCTAACATGGCGAAACGGCCCAGATGGTATGTATCTACCTCGCTCGTGTGCCTGGTCATTGCTTCGGCCATGCGGAAGACCTCGGGGCGCCCTGTCCGCAAAAAACTGTACCAGAGCCACATGTCGCTACCGAGTTCCGTGTTATCCCACGCAAAACCGCCAACGTCGTAGCGCCAGACGTGCCGTGCCGGGTCATAAGCGTGCATGACGTCGCCGAAATCCCAGAAGCCGTACCAGTGCCGCTGCTCCACTTCTTTGAGATACATCGCCAGCGCGCCGTCCAGGTCTTCTTCCATGGCTTTCTTATACGGCGTGGACCGGTCCGGTAAGCTCCAAGTGCCAAACGCTTGGGCTGTATGCAAGTAATCGGGAGGGCAAACCAATTGCGGAGGCTGCTGCGCGGCGTGCGCCTGCTGCACGCTGACCTCGCGGCCAGGCACTTCCTTCGAGGGAAACAACATCAACTCGCTGGTGCGTCCCACGCCGTGCGGAGTGCTGAAGCCAGGCTGGACGTCCTCATAACTGGAATCGAGACCGTGCGCTTTTGTGTCGTAGTGCCGCAGATCCATAGCCGCCGCGTCGGGCGACCACAACCACGCGGTCAGTTGGGCCATGCCACTTGTCGCGTTACGAATTTCGAGTGAAGACGGATACGATTGCCAGAAGTTTCGGATAGCTATGCCCAGGCCGCCGCTCACATCTCCAGCAAAGGCATAGCCTGATGATCGTTTGCCGTCCCCGGCGTGCAGCCAGCAGCTTTCTGGATTCGTGCGCTTTTCGATGACGAAGCCGTCCGCATTGGCTTGCACCAGCTTGTAAGAATCCCAAATGGCCCAATCGGTCAGCAACTTTTGATCCGCCGCATCGAGCGTTTCTTTGTTGGGGACGCGCTTGCCGGCAAGCTGATCGGCGTAGAACGTGTTACCTCGCGGCGCAAGCGGACGGCGTCCCACCAGTGGCTGCAGCGACTCCGCCCACAACCCCTCGCCTTCGCCGCTGAACCTGACGTGCCGGTTGTGCACTTCCTCGCGCAGCGGGATATCAAAACGAACGCCGAGCGCACGGATGAAATCCTTGTGTTCGTCACCGTCAAAGATGATTGTGTGGACCAGCCGAATGTCCGGCAAACCGGCATAGAAATAGAGGCGGACGGTGAAGGGAAGCCATTCACGGCCAGAGCTTCCAGCTTTGTGCACGCCATCGATTCGGACGACACCGCGTAAGGGCCCGCTTTGCTCGACCGCTACTGTCTTGATGTTGCTGTTGAAATCATCGAAACGCAGCGTCCGATTGGAACCGAGGCTGGAGCGGTTCTCGAGTTGCACCTCAAGCCTACCGTTCCTTGCGACATCTGTACCGGCGATTGAAATACTCTGAACCAAAGCGCTTCCGCTGCGACCGATTCGGCAAACGGCTGCGCCGGTGTTCACTTCGACGGCTTCAGAATTTTGCGTGACTTGTAGCTGGATAGCGGGCGTGGCTCCCTCTCCCGGGGCAACAATGAACGCATCGGCCGATCCGGGTTCCATCACTGCGGCCAAGCCGGTCCATTTCACAGAGCCATCCGGCCAAAAAGCAAGCGTCCAGGATTGCACGGGAATCGGTTGTCCGGCTTTGTTGGCCAAACGGAAGGACTGGCTCTTCTGAACGGCGCCCTGCGGCCAGGGTACGCCCCAACTTACTCCTGATAGTCTCTGTGGAACCGATTCAAGCCATTTGACAGGTGCGCTACCCCCATCTGTTTGCCGCGCCTGCGATGCCCCCGCCAGCGCCTTTGAGACCGGCAGCGCCATTGCAGTGACGCCTATCGCTTCCCGCCTGTTCAGCTTCACTTCACCACCTCAGAATGGCAAGTATTTCACAATGGTATGCATCCAACAATGCATTCGAGAAGATCTGATCAGGTTTTGAATTGCGAAACGAAGGGACACAGCTTGGTAGCTACGTAGTACGTTGCGACGGGAGGAGAGAGCGAGCGATCAGTTTCGCAATGCCAAACACTCGTCAATACTGTTCCTGTATGCGCGTTCACAGCCCGAAAATGCTTAGCCAAGCTAAGTGTTGACTTCGCCCGCGCCCAACCGGATAAACTTCGTGTAGTGCTTCAGCGAACACTTATTTCATTGGATTTATCCTGTCGATGAAAACCGCATGGATCTTCGGAACCGAGCCGGTCTTCATTCCAGAGAGATGAGTTGCGAATAGCGGCCCGTTTTTTACAGCGAATTGCTCTAGCGACCTGCGTGGCCCAAAGTGTCTTCGCACAGCAGGTGTTGACTTGGCGCGAGACACAGGACAAATTCCGGGCGCAAAATCCAACTTTGTTGGCAGGGCAGGTGACCATTGAAGAGTCGCGAGCCGACGAGATTACGGCAGATCTCAGGCCCAATCCAAATCTGACGCTTAGCTGGGATCAATTCACATTGTTCAATGGCAATCCCTACCGGCCGCTTGCACAGACCTTCTTGTCGTGGAGTGTGGATTACCTGCACGAACGCGAGCACAAACGCGAACTGCGGCTCGAGAGCGCCAAAGAGGGGACCTCCGTTTCCATATCAGCCCAATTGGATTTAGAACGAACCTTGATTTTCAACTTGCGGGATGCCTTCGTCCGCGTGCTGCTGGCCAAGGCTGTGCTGCAGGTCGCACGAGACAATCTCGAATATTACGACAAAGAAATCGCGATCAGCCGAAATCGATTAAATGCGGGGGACATTTCGCGAGTCGATTTTCAGCGCGTGGAATTGCAGCGGGTTCAATTCGAATCGGATGTGGCGACTGGAGAAGTCAATTTGCGCACCGCAAAAATAGATCTTCTCGCGCTCTTGCGAGATCCGACTCCGGTCGATCAATTCGACGTTTCGGAGAATTTCGATTTTGAGGAACCCGCGATAACGATAGACGGGCTCCGAAAAATAGCCTTAAGTAGCCGGCCGGATCTCAGGGAAGCGGAGCAGTCGCTTGAAAAAGCGAGGACGGATCACCGGCTTTCGATTGCGAATGGTTCCACAGACCCCACCTTCAGCGTAGACGCATCCCATCAGCCTGCTCCTCTGAATACGTACGTAGGCTTCAGCGTCAATTTCCCGCTTCGCATTTTTGACCGGAATCAAGGTGACAAGCTACACACCTTGCTCGATATTGGGCGGAATGAAAGACTGCGCGATGCCGCCGAGTTGACGGCCCTTCACGACGTCAATTCCGCGTACGCAACCATGGAAAGCACACTCACGCTACTCCGGCCGTATAAGACCAAGTATCTGGAAGAAGCGGTCGATATTAGATCGGCGGTATCGTTCGCTTATCTTCATGGCGCCGCATCATTACTCGACTTCCTGGACGCGCAGAAGGAATATCGCGATACAGAACTGAGTTACGTCAATCTGGTGGGCGCTTATTTGTCCGCCGCTAACCAATTGAATTTCGCCGTTGGACGCGAGGTAATCCGTTGAGTTGCCGGCTACGATACCGCGGACGCCATTTTTCGTCAGACCTGCAACACGTCTCCTTTGCGGGCAACAATCGCGTAGAGTACGGGAGCCAAGAAAATGGACAGGAATAGCCGCGAGATCATGCCCCCGACAATTACTATGGCGAAAGGCCGCTGCGAGTCGCTTCCGATCCCCGTCGACATGGCGGCGGGCAGCAGACCGAAACACGCGACCAGCGCGGTCATTGCTATCGGCCGAAGGCGCAGCACCGAGGCTTCCAGCGTCGCACTCATAGTATCTTTCCCTTCCAGCCGCAGCTTGTTAATAAAAGAGTAGAGAATAACGCTGGTCTGTACTGCTACTCCCATCAGAGCTACGAATCCAAGCATGGATGAAACACTAAACGTTGTGCCCGTCATGCGGAGAGCAAGCAAGCCGCCGACCGGCTGGGTAATCATGACGCTGAAGAAAATAATGAGCGGAAACTTCAAATTCCCGTATAGAGCAAATAAGATAAGCAAAATCAGCAGCACAGTCAACGGAAGAATCACCCTCATTTGGGCCATTGAAGAAAGATAATCCTGGTATTCTCCGCCCCAATCGAACTTATAGCCGATTGGCAGCCCAACGCTTTGAGCCACCTTCTTGCGCGCTTCTCCAACCGCGCTGGCCAAGTCGCGTCCGTCAACGCTGAACTGTACCCCGATGTATCTCGAATTCGATTCCCGGTAAATGAGTGACGCGCCGTTTTCAATGTGTATGTCGGCGAACTGGCCCAAGGGAAGGTGCTGCCCGTCCGGTGTAGTGATAAGCAGATTCTTGATCGCGTTCTCGTCTTGGCGGAACGGCTCCTGCATTCGCACCACCAAATCGAACTGCTCTTCTCCCTGAATCACCTGCGTTGCCGCGGCACCGCCGAGCGCAGTCTCAATCAGCGTGTTTACGTCGCTCACGTTCAACCCGTAGCGTGCAATTTTTGCCCGGTCGGGCTTGATGGTCAGGCTAGGCTGTCCCAATTCGCGAACAATCACGATGTGAGTAATGCCGCGGACATGTGAAAGGACATCCTTCACCTGTTCGGCTTTCTGTTCCAAAATTTTCAAATCGGCGCCGAAGATCTTAACCGCGAGCAAGCTCTTCAATCCCGTCTCGGCCTCATCTACCGCATCCTCAGCAGGCTGCGTATAGTTGAAAATAACTCCTGGAAATGCCGACAACTTCCGCTGGAGGGCATCTATCAATTCAGGCTTCGTATGGATATTGTGGTGCCAGGAAGGGTCGTCATAAGATCGCAGGCCCACATAAAACTCGTTATTAAAAAACCCGGTTGGGTCCGTTCCGTCGTCCGGCCGTCCTAATTCATTCGCAACCGTCGTTACCTGCGGGAAGCTCAGCAAAATATTGCGGATCTGCGGCGAAAGTTTCGAAGCTTCCTCGAACGAGATAGTGTAAGGCGTGGTGGCGCGCACCCAGAGCGCTCCTTCATCCAAATGCGGCATGAATTCCGCGCCGATTCCCGGAATCAAAAGCAGCGACGCGAGAAAGATCAGTAGACAAACGATCACCGTCAGCGCTCGGTATCGGAGGCATACGGCTAGGCCCCTTCCGTAAGAATCGCGGAGGCGATCGTAAATTTTGAATTCGGGTTCATGTACATGCTTGCGCAGGAAGTACGCACACAGCACCGGCAGTAACGTCAAAGCGCAGATGAGTGAGCCTACAAGAGCGAAAGACATCGTATCTGCCATCGGTCTGAAGAGCCGCCCTGAAGGACCGGTCAGCACGTATATGGGAAGATATCCGGCAATAATGACAGCGATGGCATAGAAAATAGGCCGTTCAACATCGCGTGCCGCCCCGCGAATTACGTCGAGAAGGTTATAGTTCCGGCCATGCCGTGCCGCCAACTCGCGGAAAATGTTCTCCACCATTACCACGGCTCCGTCAACGATGATGCCGAAATCGATTGCCCCGATCGAGAGAAGATTGGCGGGAATTTGGCTGCGGTCAAGACAGATAAAGGCAAACAGCAGCGCGAACGGAATGGTAACCGCTACAATCAGCGCCGTACGCACACTGAAGAGCAGTAGGCCCAGAATGATCAGTACCAGGATCATCCCGCGCAACAGATTCCGTTCCACCGTGCGGGTCGTCTCCTCGATCAAATAGCTGCGGTCGTAATAAGGAACCACCTTGACGTCCCGCGGCAATACGTGCTGGTTCAGGTCATTGGTCTTCTCTTCAACCCTCCTGAGGATTACCTGCGCCTGCTCTCCCACGCGCATGAGGATGACGCCTTCTACTGCTTCCTCTTGCCGCATGTATCCAAACTGGCCAAGCCGGACGGCGTGACCGATCTGGACTTTGGCTATGTCACGCACATAAACGGGAATGCCGTTGTGCGTGGTAAGCACCACATTCCCTATATCCGCCGTATTTCTAACCAATCCGAGCCCGCGAATGTAATAGATCTGCCCGCCCTGTGAGTAGAATCCCCCACCGGCGTTAGCGTTGTTCACGCTCAGTTGTTGCTGCACTTGCGCGACAGAGATTCCGTACGTTAGCAGCTTGTTCGGATCGAGCAGCACTTGATACTGCATGGTCGTGCCCCCGAACCCGGAGTCGTCCGCCACGCCTGGTATCGAGCGATATGCGCGTTCCAGCAACCAATCCTCGATCGTCTTCAGCTCTTGCGGTGAGCGGTCCGGGCTCTGCAAAACGTAACGATAAATTAAGCCGCTTGGACTGTATAACGGAGAGAGGCTCGGGGTGACGCCTTGGGGCATCGTGGCATTGGCGACACGCTCGAACGCCTGCTCGCGTACAAAGTAAGGATCGGCCCCATATTGGAAATTCATCTGCACCGACGAAAGTCCGTATAACGAGATCGAGCGCAGCGACTCCAACTTTGGAATGCCGTTCATCTCGATCTCAAGCGGAATCGTGATTAGCCGTTCGACTTCCTCTGCCGCGTGTCCAGGCCACTGAGTGATGATTTCCACATGCGGCGGCGAAAGGTCGGGATAAGCATCGATTGGCAACCTCTCGAAGGCAATCCCTCCCCAGATCATCAGCGCGAGCGACGCGATGACAATCAGGAACCGCTGTGCGAGAGCAAACGAGACCAGGCGTGAAATCATTCCGGAGACGTCTATTGATAAGTGCTGGCGAACTGCAGAAACACGCTACCTTCGGAAACCACCTTTTCACCGCTTTTCAGCCCGCTCAGTACCTCCGCCTCGCCATTCTGTTGCGCGCCCAAAATTAGCGAGCGACGGGCGAACTCCCGCGGTTGCACTTCGACATAGACGAAGGGCTCGTTTTCCGAGTCATGCAGAACGGCCGAGACAGGAACGCTGAGAACGTTTTTGTCCGTCCTCGTATGAATCATCGCCTCAAGGTACATGTCTTTCTTCAGAAGATCGCCAGGATTTCGAGTGACAATGCGCACGGGAGTTGTTCGTGTGTCCGGATCCACTAGGGCGCCGATGTAGGAAACCGTGCCCTGAAACGTACGGTTAAAGGAGGAGTTGGTCTCCTCTACCGCATCTCCCACGTGCACCGTCGGCAGATCCCGGTCGAAGATGTGCCCTTGCACCCAAACAGTTGAGGTGTCGCTTAAGACAAAGCAGACGGTTGAGCCCGCCTGAATCAACTGGCCGGGCATAACCAACTTCTGCACGACAGTACCGCCGATGGGGGCGCGGACGGCGAGTTCCGGGCTAATGGGCAGCCCTTGCCGCTCGGCGTTATCCAGCTCTTTCGGAGTAATCGCGAAGATCTTCAGCGCCTGTAAGCTGTTCTGGACGTCGGTGGCCGCGTCGTTGTAGGCGGCTTCCGCGCTCTCTACATCTTTCAGTGCCGCGGCTCCATGAGCCAGCAGATCTTTCTCGCGATCGAGAGCTTTGCGCGCGAGTTCCTGCTGATCCTGGGCTTTCTTGTAGGTTGCTATTGCATTTGTAATATCAGGGCTCGCCACATAGAGCAAGGGATCACCCGCTTTCACATGCGATCCATAATCAGCCACAATTCGGGTGATGGGTCCACTTACTTGGGTAATCGCCTGGGTGGTGTGATCCGCGTCCCAATCTACCGTTCCAGTGGTTTGAACCTTGATTTGCCACATGCTGCTTTGCACCGGCGCGATGTGCAGATGTGAGAGCTGCTCTTGTGATACCGTAAATAGACTAGCCTTTACTGATTGGGATTCGCTCGGAAGATTGCTCTCGGGGGCGCTCCCGCGCTCGCAACCCGCTTGGAAGAAGCTTAAGGCGAGCGTCAGAACGCCCGCCGAGACAGTGCGGCTTACCGCCGCTCCGCTCTTCATGCCAGTATTTTCATCTCCAATTGGATAGGCTCTGCTCCTGATGATATATCGCGGCCGTTGACGAATTGCCGCACAGACATACCGCAGCATTCGCGGAGCAATTTCCAATCAGGACTTCTCTTGTTGGATTACCTAGATAGATGCGAACCGCACGCGACGGCGTGCCGTTGCCAGAAGAAGCAAAGATGTGAGGATCAAAACCCAGGTTGTTGGCTCCGGGGCAGGGGTAATCGATACAGGTGTTATCCCGTCAGCCTCAACAAAGCTAAATGTCGCCGTTTGTTTGTAAATACCCCACGCAAGGGCGTCCGGGCCACCGCCAGGAGCAGAATATGCAGCATCGAAACTGTAACTTAAGGGCTCTCCTAGAACGATCGGGATCATTAATTCATCTGGTTCTCCAGGATTCTCGAGACTGCCCGCCGGAAGATAGATCATGGACCCGAAACTCGTCACACCTGCTATAAACCAAGAGCTTTGCCCATAAAACGTGTAGTCCACGATGCTAGGCACGACAAGGCCTCCTGCGAATGTCATATATCCGTTCCGCGGCGGCCCGCTCGTAACCACCGCTCCGAAGACATCCACACTCATTGCAGAGTTAGTAATCCCGGTAGCTGTATCGTCCGAAGCAGCGCCGTCGAGTTGAATTGCTAGAGTAATTGAAGACGCACCGTAACTAAACGCCCCGGTGGCTGAAGCACGAGCCATGGCATAGTTACCAGGCTCATTCAGAGCCAATTGACATGAGTTGGCCGCGCTGACAATTACTTCACCCACGGCACAGGACACGCTGGAGATAACACCGTCTGCCAGGCTCAAGCAGCTACAGGCCAGTAACAACGACGTCACCGCAAACGGTTTCGACACGTTAAACTAGCGTCGTTCTTTAGTTAGTCGCAGCGCAAGTTATAGTACTCCTAGTGTCCAGTACCTTACAATTGCCGGCGAGCCCATCCGAACCATCTCCGTGCTATCCCAGACCGATGGTTTGGGCTAAACGGCGATCTCTTCAGCTTGTTCCGGGCGCAGCCCGGTTAATCCACTAATCCCACAGATGCAAGACTCCTCAACGCAAGCCCATCAGTCCACGAACGGAATCGATGAGCTTCTCCGGATCGTAGCCAATACCATCTTTGAAAACGGTCTCTATTCTTGAGATGTCGCTGATGTTGGCAGCCGGATTTCCATTCAGCAGAACAATGTCAGCGGCCTTTCCCGCCGCGATTGTTCCGATCTGCGCATCTTCATCAAGAAACTTCGCGCCGTTCTCAGTCGCGATATGAATCGCCTCTACAGGCGTGAATCCAGCTTCTACCAGAAGTTCAACTGCGCGCTCATCTCCAAAGCCCGGAAGCACTCCACCATAGCCAGTGGGATCGCAGCCAGCCATCAGTAACCCGCCTGCTTTCACGAAATCACGTTCGAACTGCATCTCCTTCCGAAGCAACGCGGAAAAATCGGACGTAGTTCCGCGTTCGGCCACGCGTGCCCGTCCATCCAGGTATTCGGCCCACGCCTTATCACTCAAAGCCATTCGCGTTCGAGCCAAAATCGCGAGCGGAGGCCGGTTAGGCACGAAGCTCTCGAAAATTGCAAGCGTCGATGTCACAGCGACATGATGCGCGACAAGATCGCGAATCATCGTCTGAACTTTCGGGCTTTCGATGTCCAGGTTCTTTGCCATATCTGCTTCATTCGCTCCCTGGCTGGGACAGACGCCCGGCTTCTTGCCGGGAAAAAATTCTGTGTCAACAACGAGCCCGTGCTCCAGGTTGTCGATGCCCAGTGCTGCTGCTTCCGTGAATCCAACCGAGCAAAGATGGCCCGTGATTTTCAATTTATGCGCATGGGCATGATCAATTGCCGCCTTCAACTCTTCCGGCGTGATGACCATGTACGCTTTGAAGGACGTCACGCCTTCCGCAGCCCAGTAATCCACCAGCCGAGCAGCATCCTCTGGACCGGTTAATATGTGCATCTGCGCCAGTGGAGGACCCAAGCTACCGATGTAGGGTCCGGTAATGTGCAGCTTCGGCCCCGGAATCGCCCCTGAATCGATCAGCTTCTTCAGGGAAAGATCGGTATACGGTTCCATGCTTCCGGCTGTACGCGCAGTCGTCACACCGCCTGCCAGATAAAGGCGCGGAGCGCTGTCGGCCATCTCGCCGTACAAGCTCAGACGGCCAGGACCGCCGCCAGGCAATGGGTAGAAAATGTGCTCGTGCATTCCCACCAGGCCTGGAATAGCAGTTTTGCCGCTGAGGTCCAGCACCTTCGCGTCAGGGGCGACCGCTGCCGTTGAACCGGCTGTCCGAACGGCAAGAATGCGCCCGTCGCGAATTTCGATCTGGGCATCTTCCATTGGGGCTGCGCCTGTACCGTCAATGACTCGCACGTGATTTAATACCAGGTCGCGAGCCTCTTCTTTCACGAACGGGCGCAACCGTTCAGGAACTTGAGCTACCCCCGGCGGAACACTCAAAGCAAGAGCACATAAAACAACGGCGCAAATTGGAAGACGCATGGTTTAGAGCGGCAACAAATTCAGCGCGGCCTCAATCTCTGCGCGCGTGTGCGCATCGCCTTTGCGAGCGGTTACTTCAATCCCTTTCTCGTACATGGCCCTCGCCTGCTCAAGGCGTCCCAGCTTCTCCAGTGCCTGGCCACCGTGAAAATAAGCGGCAGAGTAGTTATCATCCTGCCGGATCAGGTTTTCAAATTCTGCTATAGCCTGCTCCAGCGCGCCGCTATTCGCGTATTCCATTGCCAAGCCATAGCGGGCGAACGAATTGTTCGAGTCTTGGGCGACCATTTGCTTTAAAATCTCGAGACGGTCTGTTGCCATCGTTCACATTGTAGTTGCCTGTTACGGGGCCGCCCTATAACTGCATCTACTGGACATGAGCGATTCGACCGTTACAAAAGTGGATTCCGCGCATTCGCCCAAGGGTAAGTACGGACAAAAGTATCTTGCGTCCGGCAAGTCGATTGCGATGCGCTTGTGGGACCAGCAGCCTGGCCATCAAAAGCTGGAAAACGAAGCTCGCGAATACGAAGTGGTCGGATATGTGATCGAAGGATCAGCGGACCTGGAGCTCGAAGGACAAACCATTCACCTCAACAAAGGAGATTCCTGGGTTGTCCCCAAAGGCTCGCGGCACACGTATCATGTCAAAGAGCATTTCCAGGCTGTAGAGGCTACAAGTCCCCCCGCTCATGCCCACGGCCGTGATGAGTGATTGTATTTAAGAAGCGGCGTGCTCACGCACCCGGCGCGCTGCGGTCTCCACTGCTCCGGCGGCCTTTGCTGTGTGTTCGCGTGCAGTCTTTGACGCCTCTGTAAACTTTCGTTGCGCTACGCCTGAAATGTTGCCCGCAACCGTCGCTGCTGTTCCCATGCCGGCGTTAAGCGTGTCACGTCCTCTGCGGACTGCCTCATCCAGCAAGCCCAGCGACCAGTCCGTGCATGCGGGAATCACCAACGCGACGCCTACCGCCGTCAAACCCATCCCAATCCCGATGAGTGCGGCGCCCAACAACCCATTTCCTGAACTCTTCATTTGTTCTCTAGAGCCTCCTGTGATATTTGAGGGACACTACAAATGCGTCGTTTCAGTATAAGTACCGAAAACTTTTCGGAGACTGTCGCAAATCTCACCTAGCGTTGCATAAACCCGAACTGCATTCAGGATGTACGGCATGGTGTTGTCAGTACCTTCCGCCGCCCGGCTTAGGCCGTCAAGCGCGCTCTGAACCGCTGTATTATTTCTTCGCTTCAGCAAATCGGTCAGCTTCGCTTCCTGCTTTTCCTGTGCAAGCTGATCAATCTGTAGTAGCTGAATCGGTTTGTCCTCCGACTGGAAACGGTTGGCGCCCACAATGGTCCGTTCACCTTGCTCCACCTCGCGCTGGTAACGATAGCTGGCGCTCGCGATCTCGCTTTGCGGAAATCCCGCTTCAATGGCTGGGATCATGCCGCCAAAAAGATCGATACGTTGGATGTAATCATTCGCCGCCGCTTCTGTATCCAGCGTCAAGCGTTCCAGAAAATAGGAGCCACCCAGCGGATCCGCCGTATTTGGCACGCCGGTTTCATAGGCCAATATCTGTTGGGTCCGCAAAGCCAGCGTTACGGCCTCCTCGCTAGGCAAAGCATAAGCCTCATCCAGCGAATTCGTATGCAGAGATTGTGCGCCGCCAAGTACTGCGGCCATCGCCTGCCAGGCCGTGCGCATTAGATTGTTATATGGCTGCTGCCAGGTGAGCGAGCAGCCCGCCGTTTGGGCGTGGAAGCGAAGCTTCATGCTACGGTCGCTCCGTGCCCCATAGCGGTCGCGCATGACATATGCCCAGATCTTGCGCGCGGCCCTATACTTAGCAATCTCCTCGAAGAAATCGTTATGTGCGTTGAAGAAGAAGCTCAGGCGGGGTGCGAACTCATCTATCTGTAAGCCGCGTTCGAGCGCCCAATCCACGTATTCGATGCCATCCCGCAGTGTGAAAGCCAGTTCCTGCGCCGCGGTTGATCCGGCTTCGCGGATGTGATACCCGCTGATCGAAACCGGATTAAACTTCGGCGTTTCCTTTGCGCCGAACTCAATGGTGTCGGTCACTAACCGCATGGACGGACGCGGCGGGAAAGATGTACTCCTTCTGCGCAATGTATTCCTTCAGAATGTCGTTCTGCAGTGTTCCTGAAACGCGCTGCCAATTGACGCCCTGCTCTTCGGCAACGGCCAGGTACATCGCCCACAGCACGGCCGCCGGAGAGTTGATGGTCATCGATACAGAGACATCTCCCAGCGGAATTCCCCGAAAGAGGATCTCCATATCCTCGAGCGACGAAATGGAAACCCCACACTTTCCTACCTCGCCTTCACTCATCGCGTGATTGGCGTCATAGCCCATCAGCGTCGGAAGATCGAATGCCACGGAAAGGCCCGTTTGCCCCTGATCCAGCAGATAGTGGTAGCGCCGGTTCGTCTCCTCCGGAGTTGCGAAACCGGAGAATTGCCGCATGGTCCACAGCTTGCCGCGATACATGTCGCGGTGAATGCCGCGCGTGTACGGAAATTCGCCGGGTTCTCCCAATTCGCGCCGCGGATCAAAATCTTTCAGGTCTTCCGGTCCGTAAGTAGGCTCGACTGAGACTCCGCTGATGGTCGTACGTGGACGTTCCAGGGTCTTCATTTGGCAGCAGCCGTCGTCTGTATCGTAGCGCGTAGCTGCGCTGCTTTCTAAGCTGGATGAATGTATCTTCTCCTGCTGATCGTGGCGTCGCTTTTGTTTGCTACGGGGGGTCTCTTTATGAAACTCTCGCAGGGGCTGACCCAGCTGGCGCCCAGTGTATTCGTTTTTATCTTCTTCATTGCAGGTGCGGCGTGCCAGACGGTCGCCATGAAGCGGGCGGACATGGGCGTGGCTTATGTCTTCGTGCTCGGTCTGGAAGCTGTGGCCGCGTTTCTGATCAGTATCTTCGCGCTCAATGAGAGCGCCGCTCCATCGCGAATTTTCGCCGTACTGCTTATAGTCTCTGGGATCGTGCTGCTGGAACGAAGGTAATCTGCCACTGCAGAGCTATTTAGTTGGATAATCTAGCTCTATGCGGAAGGACGACCGTAAATTGCGCAGCCTCGCCGGCGTGGGGCCTTCAATTGAAGCAGATCTTCATCTCCTCGGCGTCAAAAACGTGCAAGCGCTGGCTTCCTCTGACGCCGATTCGCTCTTTGAAAGGCTTTGCGCCAAGACCAAAACCCGGCAGGATCCGTGCGTGCTCGACACGTTTCGTTGTGCCGTGGCCCAGGCGCGAAATCCTGAACTGCCAAACGAGCAGCGCAACTGGTGGTGGTGGTCGCGCCAGCGAAAAGCCGGGACACTTTAGAATCTAGTTATGCCGTGCCCGTTCTTCGAGCCGCAAAAGATAGCGAGCATGGCTAACAAATCCGCACGGCTTCCGTTAATCGATGAATATGATGGCCTTTGCCGTGCCGGAGGTGAGCCCGTCTCTTCTTCTGAGGTCGCTCGCTTCCGTTGGTGCAATCACGGTAACTCAAAGGGCTGCTGCCCCGCGTTTCCGGAGCATGAAAAGCGCTCCTGCTTGCGTTACGAAATAATCAGTCGTGAAAATGACGCCTTGCGCGTCCTCTGCATCGAAGAGCAGGCTTATGCACCGCTACGCTGGTATCCAGTCCAATACATTCGCGGGGAGGAGCGCCTTGAGCCCGAGCCGGAAGACTTTTGTGTGCGATCACAGCTTATCGCTTTCTGTCGCAGTTATCTGGCGCGCTTCGCTGCTCTCGAAACTCAATAAGAATGAATAGGTCAAAGCCCGATCCGATGCTTGTCGACACCGGTGGCCCTGAACAGCCGCGTACTGTGCGGCAGACTCAGTCTGATTATGCCGAAGTGTGTCTGCCGAACGACGCAAATCTATTGGGCAACATGTTGGGGGGGCACGTGATGCATCTAGTAGATCTCTGCGGTGCAATTGCCGCCATGCGGCATGCCCGATGCACCGTGGTGACTGCGTCCATAGATCAGATGACGTTCCTCCATCCCATACATATCGGCGAATTGGTCCGCCTGAAATCCCAGGTGAATCGTGTTTTCCGCACCTCGATGGAGGTTGGAGTGAAGGTCTGGGTAGAAAACCTTCAGAGCGAACAATTGAAGCACACGTCTTCCGCCTATCTTACATTCGTCGCGTTGGATAGGGCCGGGAACAGAGTGATTCTGCCGCCGGTTTTGCCCGAAACTGAAGAAGAAAAACGCCGCTTCGAAGAAGCTGCGCAGCGCCGCGCATATCGTCTTGCTTTCAAAGATAAAACCAAGGGGGAGCAGACAAGCGGCCATAATTGATTGGTTACGCGTGCCGCGTCTGCCCGGAACAACAATTGGCCCAATTCATGTTTGCGACCGGGATAGAAAACAGCTATCCCACTATCTCGTTACCCGACGGCGCTACCAAGCGAGTCGATGAGATGGAAAAATGTGGCTTTTACAGCCATTGGGAGGAGGATTTCCAACTCGTCCGTGGGCTCGGCATTGAGTTCCTGCGTTTTGGTCCGCCCTATTACAACACCCATCTTGGTTGCGGCAAATATGATTGGGAGTTCTCGGATTTGACCTTCAGGAAGCTCAAGCAACTGCGGATCGCTCCCATTGTCGATCTGTGTCACTTCGGCGTGCCCGATTGGATTGGCAATTTCCAAAACCGCGACTTTCCCAGGCTATTTGCCGAGTATGCTGGAGCGCTGGCTGCCCGTTATCCGTGGCTTAAGTTCTTTACGCCTATCAACGAGATTTTGATCGCCGCCCGCTTCTCGGCCAGTTTCGGCTGGTGGAATGAACGTCTTTCTGGCGACCGCTACTTTGTCACCGCTTTGCACAACCTGGCAAAGGCCAACGTTCTTGCCATGCACGCAATCCTCAAGGTCAATCCGAAAGCTATCTTCGTCCTCAGCGAGGCTTCCGAATTCAATCACCCGAAAAATCCGGCTTGCTCCGCAACCGCATACGTGTATAACCAGCGCCGCTTTCTATCCCTTGACCTTACCTTCGGCCAGCCCCTGAGTTTCGACATGTACGAATTTCTGATGGACAACGGGATGACTCGCGAAGACTACCACTGGTTCTGCAACAATCACCGAAAGCAACACTGCGTCATGGGGACGGATTATTACGAGATGAACGAACAACTCGTTCTCGATGACCGCTCAACCACTCAATCCGGCGAGATCTTCGGGTACTATGTCATCACTCACCAGTATTTCGATCGCTACCACTTGCCCGTTATGCACACCGAGACCAATTTGCCGGACAGCGTTAGAGCGCCATCCTGGATCCGGAAGGAGTGGGCCAACGTGCATCGTCTTCGTGAAGACGGCGTGCCCATGCTGGGCTTCACTTACTACAGCCTGACCGACCAGGTGGATTGGGATACCGCTCTGGTCGGCGATAACGGCAACGTGAATCCTCTTGGCCTCTATGATCTGGAGCGCAAGATTAGACCGGCGGGCGAGACCTACCGGGAGATTATTCGCGAGTGGCGCGAAATTCTACCGACGCAGAGTCACAGCCTTTACTTGAATTGTTGAGGCACTCCCCGCCCTATTCCGGCTCGTCTTTGTAGATGTATTTGATGCAGTGCTTATAGAGCAGCAGGTTCGGCGCATCAACGCGATTCAGCTTCAGGCAGTCGCGATCATACCACTCGATCATGCCCTCCAACTGCTCGCCGTCAGTAAGCACGACTATCATGTGCGTCTTACTCTGCATCTGTTTTGAATAGTAGAACTGCTCCGCATTCGTTTGGTCCGGCGGAGTGCCTTTCTTTACGCTGGGCGGTCGGCGTACTTGTTCCTTGTTCTCGCCAGCGGCCGTACGTGCAGGTTTTCTGATAAGAGAATCCAGACGCCTCTCCTCGATCATTTGTCCTCTTGGGGTTCCCGGGTGGTTTGCGCTGGCCCGGTGGGCGGGCCGTAGTTGCTATTTAGGTGCTTCTGTTTTGCTATGGGTTACGCAAATTAATAATCATAGCGTCTAGCGCTGCAGTTTTCTGTATGTTTCGGCGTACCATCAGTACAAGCTCGTCCAGCGAGTGAACTGCCCGCTCCATCCACGAGAATGTGACCGATTGCCCGATCTTTGTAATTCTTTGCTGCACATCTCGATGTTTGGCTGCGCTTCGCCCATATAGGGCGCCTAGCACGTCTTCCAATACCCCATAGGCCAGCTTCAGGTACGCATCCAGCTTCTCAGAACGGCTGTTACTGAACGACTCCGAATGTTGCACCCACTCCGAAAACGGCTTCAGTCCGGCCGCACACTCGAACGCGGTAAGAATCAGCGCGCGACGGTTTCTGAATTCATCTAAATCCAGAGACGCCGCTATACCAGGACTCCCCGCTGATAGCGCTATTCTTAGCGAGACT
Source organism: Terriglobia bacterium (assembly GCA_963846025.1). Classification (GTDB taxonomy): domain Bacteria; phylum Acidobacteriota; class Terriglobia; order Bryobacterales; family Bryobacteraceae; genus Bog-105. The sequence goes on from CAWJUG010000005.1 coordinate 336,893, forward strand.
TCCGGTAGTCCTTTTGCCTCTGCGAATTCCTGCATCTCCGAATCCTGCAATCTGGACAATTGCAAGATCAACGACCGCGACCGGATCGTCGGCAGCAACTCATAGAGATTCTCGGCCGTCGCGATAATCACTAAATGTTTTGGCGGCTCTTCGAGGATTTTCAGCAGCGAATTGGCCGCTTGCTCGTTCGCACGATCAATGTGATCGATCAAGAAGACGCGATGCTCGCCGCGCAGAGGCTTCAATTGAGCCCGCTCTCTTAAGAGCCGCATCTGCTGAATGGTGATTTGACGCAGCGGGCCTTCCGGCGCGAACGTTACGAAGTCCGGATGGCTAGAAAAAAATAACGGGTCGTCGCCACGTTTGTCGGACGTCCACTTTTCGCGCTGCTCAATGACGTCCAGGTTTGCCGGAAGACTCAGATCATCATGTTCAATCTTCGTCTCGTCTCCAAGCAGCGCTGCCGCAAATCGCCGGGCTAGCGTCGCTTTACCGATTCCCTCCGGCCCACTCAACAAAATGGTTTGAGCCAGACGTTTCTGCTCAATCATCTGAGCGAGTGTCTGCACCGCACTAGCATTTCCGTAGAAATTGGAGAATGCTCCCATCAGCGCGACTCTGTTACTGCTTGAGGAATTTTACACGCAATTTCCGTCCAGACGCGCTCAGCTACTTCTTCCGGGCTCCCGTTGCCATCTACCATTCGAAAGCGCTGCGGCTCCAGGGCCGCAATCTTCCGATACCCGTCGGACACGCGCAGGTGAAATTCCAGCGACTGTTCATCCAGCCGCACTTCATCTGGTCGCGCCACGTTCCGGCGGTGAGCGCGAGAAAGCCCCAATTCCACATCCACATCAACGCAGATAGTCACATCCGGCAGCAGGGCGCCGAGCGCGATCCGGTGCACATCCATGACGGTTTCGAAACCCAATCCCCGGCCTAGGCCTTGATAGGCCAACGTCGAATCCGTGAACCGGTCGCTCACGACAATCTCACCGCGCTCGAGTGCCGGAATGATAATTTCCGCTGCCGCTTGCGTGCGCGATGCGAACATCAGCAGCAACTCCGTCTTTGGAACCATCTCCTGATGCGCCGGATCAAGCAGAATTCGGCGGATCTGGCTGCCGATCGTAGTTGCGCCTGGCTCCTGATTTTCTACGACTTTCAGCCTAAGCCTTCTCAAGCGCTCGACGAGTAGGCGCACCTGTGTCGTTTTTCCGCTGCCTTCTGTCCCTTCAAAGGAAATGAATACGCCGCGCCGGCCGCGTGACGCCTCAGTCATAGACAAAATGCAGCAGCGTCTTCAAATCTTCCCAGGCTTCGCGCCGTGCGGTCTGATTGTACTGCCGGAGCAAGTACGACGGGTGATACGTGATCATCACGGGAATATCGCGCCACTTGTACCATTTCCCGCGCAGTTTCGTGATTCCTTCTTTGGTGTTGAGCAGCGCTTTCATGGCTGTCGAGCCCAGAACGCATATTGCTTTCGGACTGATAGTCGTGAGTTGCCGATACAGGAACTGGCCGCAGACTTCCATCTCATCCGGTAGCGGCGTTCGGTTGTCAGGAGGACGGCATTTCACGACATTGCAGATGTAAACATCTTCACGCCGGATCGGAATACCTTCTTTGGCCGCCGTGTTGTCGATCATCTGTGTCAAGAGTTGACCAGCGCGGCCAACAAACGGCAGACCCTGCTCATCTTCATCCGCTCCCGGGCCTTCGCCGATGAACACCAAAGGCGAGCGCTCATCGCCTGACCCAAAGACAACCGACTTCCGCCCCTCGCATAACCGGCACCGCTTGCAATCCCCAATATCAGCGCGAATGGCAGCCAGCGTTTCGTCCTGCGGCGCTAAAACGGACAGCCCAACAGTCGGCTCGGGAACAGAATTCTGAACCGGAGCCGAAATAACCGCAGGAGTTCGCCTATACAGAGATTCAAACCCTAAATCCCGGTAGAACTCCAGATACCGCCGAACGTTTTCTGGCGTCATCCCGCGATTACGCGTCCACTGCCTGTAAGGAGAGCCGCAGTGTTACGACTTGGTCCAGAATGCGTCCGGCAATCTCTTTCTTATTGGCCGGACCGGCGTGCACCACCTGCCCTGCTCGCGTCAGGATGTCAACCTCGTTCTGATCGGAGTCAAATCCCAGTCCTTCCTGGTTCACAAGATTGGCCACAACCATATCGCACTTCTTCGCAATCATCTTGCGTCGTGCTTCTTCAATCAAATTCTGTGTCTCTGCGGCAAAACCGATCAGCAGCCGGTCGCCTTTGCGCTCACCAAGCGCCGCGAGAATGTCCGGAGTGGGCTCCAGCTCCAGCGAAAGGCGCATGGCAGTCTTCTTCATCTTTTGCCGCGGGACTTCGGAAAGGTAGTAATCGGCCACGGCAGCGCTCTTGATGATGATCGTGGCTTCGGCCAAACGTCCCAAAACCGTGTCATACATTTCCTTCGCAGTCCGGATGCGAACCAGTTCTGCCCCACGCGGAGCAGATAATTCCACCGGCCCTGACACAAGCGTCACGCGCGCGCCGCGCCGAACTCCTTCCTCGGCCAAAGCGTAGCCCATCTTCCCGCTCGATCGGTTGCTGATGTAGCGAACCGGATCGATCGGCTCCTGCGTCGGCCCGGCGGTAATAAGAATTGATTCGCCTTCCAGATCGCGTCTTGCACGTGCGAGTGAGTCGACTGCATCCGCGATCTGTTCCGGATCAGGCAAGCGGCCCGCGCCGACAGTCCCGCAAGCGAGCCAGCCTTCGTCTGGATCGATAATCGACACACCGCGCTGCCGCAGCAACTGGAGATTCGCCACTGTGGCCGGATGTTCCCACATCGCGGTATTCATTGCGGGCGCAAGTAGCACTCGCCCGGTGAAGGCCAGATGCAGCGTCGACAAAAAATCGTCCGCTATCCCATACGCGAACTTGGCAAGCAGATCCGCAGTCGCGGGCGCCACTACCAAAACATCGTTTTCCTGCGCTACCCCGATATGCTCTACAGCGCTTGAGAGTGTTTCCTGACCGTTATCCTGCGCAAAAAGTTCGGTAATGACTTTCTGCCCCGTTAGTGCGGCAAACGTAAGTGGCCGGATAAATTCCTGTGCCGCCCGCGTCATCACAACCTGTACTTGGTGACCGCGCTGCTGCAGTGCGCGCACAAGCTCCGCCGACTTATATGCCGCGATCCCTCCGCCTACGCCCAATACGACGCGCATGGCGGTTTTTATTCAGCGGGTGCAGGCTGCTCCGCAGCTTCGTCCGAATACGGAACCAACCCGCGCCGGACCTCTTCCATCGCGAGCACGGTCGGCTTCTTATTGGTAGCCGGCAAAACGCTACGCTGCCCATTTTGCAACTGCCGCGCGCGCTTTGCCGCCACGATGATAAAACGATACGTGCTCGAAGCCGCATCGTCGGGAATGCAATACATTGCGTTTCTGCTTTGATCAGCCATTTGTCACTTTCAACAACGAGGGTCGGCCTCGTTTTCTCCTCAAAATAAAGATGGGGCCCTTTCCTCGAAACTTCTAAGAATCGGACGAATCTGCTCTTCCATTCGAATGCGCCGGACACGCTCAGCGCGCACGATTGCCGCCAGCGTTGCTACCGACTCTTCCACCTGGCGATTCACCAGCACATAATCGTACTGATTGTAATTGCGGATCTCTTCAGCGGCATCCCTCAGCCGCCGCTGTATGACTTCCTGCGAATCTTCTGACCGGGACCGCAACCGTTGCTCCAGAACGTCACGCGAAGGAGCAAGGATAAAGATACTGACAGCCTCGGGGATGGTCTCCTTTAATTGTCTCGCACCTTTCACATCAATGTCGAGTATCAGGTCCTTGCCTTCGGTGACAGCCAGTTCCAGGTTTTGGCGATTTGTCCCATAAAAATTGCCGAAAACCTCCGCGTATTCCAAAAACTCGTTACGCTCAATCCGCTCCAAAAACTCCTCGCGCGAGATATAAATGTAACTTTCGCCCCTTTTCTCGTTCCCGCGCGGCTCGCGGGTAGTGTAAGAAACGGAAAAACGCAATCCGGGATCGCTCGCGAGCAACCTGGAAACCAGCGTCGATTTGCCGGATCCCGATGGCGCCGAAATGATGAACACTGTGGGCATACGCTCGCCGGAACGATATCCATCCAAAGCGCGGCTTTGGTTTAGAAGCTGGCTACTCAAGATTCAGAGCCTGTTCCCGCATTCTTTCGATATTAGCTTTGATCGCCAGCGCCAGGCTCGTAATCGTCAGGCCCGTCTCGCCGATCCCCGACGTTTTCGAGAGGGTCGTGTTTGTTTCCCGGTTCATCTCCTGAAACAGAAAATCTAGTTTTTTCCCGACCTCGCCGCCTTCTTCCAGGATGCGGCGGAGTTCGCCCGCGTGCACCGTCAACCGAGTCAGTTCTTCTTGAATGTCGGACTTATCGGTCAGCAAGGCGGCTTCTTCCAGGAGCCGTGATTCCGGGATTCCGGCATCGGCTAACAGAGTTTGTAATCGTTCCCGCAATCTATTCTGAAAATGGAGAACAGCTTCCGAACGGATAACCGCGATCTCAGCCGCTTGCTCCTCAAGCGACGCCGCCTCGGTTTCCAGCGCCTGCAATAACTCGCGTCCTTCCCGCTCACGATAAGCGTTCAGTTCCCGAATGCACGCGGACAGAGTGGACAACAATTCCGCTCCGAATTCTTCCGTTAGAGCTTTGGTCTCCTGCGCGCTATCCAGAACACCCGGCAGAGTTAACAAAGTGTTGAGGTCTGGCTTCGCCTCCAGTCCAAGCTCGCTGTTCAAGCGTCGATATAACGCCACATATTTCTGCAGCCGTTGCAAATTGAATTCTGGAGCATTCGCATCTGATTCGCGCTTAAGCGACACCCGTATCTCGATGTGGCCACGCCCAATTCCTTGTTTCACCAGGTCGCGCATCGCGTTCTCAAACGGGGCCAACTCGGAGGCATGATGAAAATGCAGATCCAGCCCCCGATGATTGACACTGCGCAAACTTGCCGTCAGCTCCCCCGCGCTGGTCTGTGTACGCACCAGCGCATAGCCTGTCATGCTGCGGACGGGTGCCGCGATTTGCGCCGTTTTTTCCGGTTCCGCTCTAGCTGATGATGGCATTTGGTTCAGCGTGCTGAAGATCATGCAGGCGATGATAAATGCCGTTTTCGGCTAGCAGTTCGTCGTGAGTTCCGATCTCCGCGATTCTGCCCGCCTCCAGCACCACGATCTTGCTTGCCTGCCGGATCGTCGAAAGCCGGTGGGCAATCACAAGCACTGTTCTGCGCTGCATCAACGCAGTGACAGCCTGCTGCACCAGCCGTTCCGATTCCGTATCTAGATGCGACGTCGCTTCATCGAGGATCAGAATTGGCGCATCTTTCAATAACGCACGTGCGATCGCCAGGCGCTGCCGCTGTCCGCCACTTAGCTTTATTCCCCGCTCGCCTATCGGTGTTTTGTAGCCCTGCGGTAGCTTCAAAATGAATTCGTGAGCGCACGCCGTCTCGGCCGCTGCCAACACTTCTTCTTCTTTCGCCCCCGGACGCCCGTAGGCAATGTTGTCGAAAACCGTTTCGTTGAAGAGAAAAGTGTCCTGGGCAACTATGCTGATCTTCTCGCGCAAGCTGCTCAGCCTGATGCTGCGAACGTCGCGCCCGTCGATCTGAATCGAACCTTCTTGTACATCGTAGAAGCGCGGTACCAAATTCGCTAAAGTCGTTTTTCCAGCCCCGCTCGGGCCTACCAGCGCGACGATTTCCCCTACGCGAATTTCCAGATTGATGCCATCTAAGACACTTCGCTGCGGCGAATTTGGATAGCTAAACCGGACATTCTCCAAACGTATGTTCTTTTCGAACTTCGTCAACCGCACAGCCGTCGGATCTTCTGCCACATCCTGCTGGTGGTCCAGATAGCTGAACACTTTGAGCGCGGCGCCAATGCCTTGCTGGAAGATGTTGTGGATGTTGGTCAGGCGTTTGATCGGTTCATATAACATCACCAGGGCGACTGCGAAAGCGGTAAACTTATCCGCGGTAATTGCGCCACTCTTTACCTGTGCCCGCGCCAGTGTCAACAGCAAAATCAACGTCAGCGCACCAAAGATTTCAATAATCGGGGATGCCAGCGCCTGTTGCGCAACGTAGCGTAGATTGCCGCTCTTCAGCCGTTGCGCGGCAACGCGGAAGCGCGTCGATTCGTAATCCTCCATGCCGAAACTCTTTACTACCTGATGTCCGGTAATCGTCTCCTGCAGGATTTGGTTTAAACCAGCGGCCATGTCTTGCGCATGCCGCGTGGTTTTTCGAATCCGTTTTCCCAAGCGCATGGTAAGCATCGCGACCACCGGGAAAATCAGGATGCTGATCAGACGACAGTTGCCAATTGAAGCTGAACATCGCCCAACCAAGAAAAAGCGCCGTGAAGATCTGGCGCAGCCAATCGGCTAGCATTGTCGAAACAGCTACCTGAATCTTGTCGATATCGTTCATCACGGCCGACATAATCAGGCCTGTGCTCTGATTTTCGAAAAACTGCGCATCCTGTCGCAGCACCCGCTCATACACCTCCTGGCGGAGATCCATGATGGCGCTAATGCCCGTCCAGTTCACGAGATAATTGCCCAGGTAGTCGCAGACGCCTTTGGCAACAAAGCAGATCAGAATGCCGAACCCGACCATCCACCAGATGTTGTGAATAAAGCCCGGCACCATCTGGGACAAGTAAAAATGAACATGCGTATACGGAATCGTAAAGAGCTTCGCGGGTGCGTTGTCGGCAGGATTGGGGTTCAGCACGCGGTTGAAGATGAAAGGAAGGATCTTCACCAACAGGCCTTGCGAGGCTCCCACAATGGCCATGAAAAAAACCGCCGCCAGCAGCCCAGGAATGTAGGGCTTGGCGTAGCGGAGCAGCCGGGATAGGTCTTTCAAGCGTGCGCCTCTTGGAATATACGCAGGCGCTCAAGTGCAGCGATCACGCGCGAAACGCTGACGTTGCCCAGCGCCTCAGGAGCAATCACCACTTCAGATTCCGTTTCCCACGGTCCCCAGATTGCCGGGTTCGAATTTCCGAAAAGCACAACCGACGGAATTCCGAACGCCGCGGCCATATGCGCCGGTCCGCTGTCGTTTCCAATAAAGACGGTTGCTCGTGAAATCGCCGCCTTAGCATCCTGCAGAGTGCCTTGCACTACCTGATGCGCCGTGAAAGCGGTGGTATCGTCGCTCGGGCCCGCTAGGAAAATGGGCGTGATATTCCATAGCCTCAGGAAACGCGCTACTTCGCAGAAATGGTCCGCAGGCCACTGTTTGTCCGGCGCGGAAGCAAATGGATGAATGACGCCATAGCGGCCGGTGCTGGGCGATGCAGCGGAAAACAAGCAAGCGCGCGGAATCGGCTGAATTGGAACGCCAAGCGCGAACATGGCTGACGCCAGGTGCTCGGCTGTATGAACCGTACGATTCACACCCAGAATTCGCTGCGCGCGCGGAATCTTGAAGTTGTATGCAAACGTGACGCTATGGTGCGCGAATCCGGCGCGCCATTTTGCCCCCGATAGCGCCGTCATCCATTGGCTCCGCGTTCCGCCGTGCAGGTTCACGCACAGCGCCGGTTTCGAGCGGCGTACTTCCTGCCAGGTGGGGCCGGCAAGTCTCGATATCGCCGGATTATCTTCGAAAATGGTGGCAAAGCGCCTCTCGACAGCAACGCTGATCTGCAAGTCCGGTCTGGCCTTCTTAAGTAGAGCAAGCGCCGGTGTGGTTAGAACGCAATCGCCAAGGGAGCGCAGGCGAATGATCGCAACGCGGGACCCTTCCGGCAATTGCTCGAGAATCGTCACGTGACTTTACGGCTCGATAGTGGCTTGATCCACCATCATGATTGGAATATCGTCGCGCACCGGGTATACCCGATGGCACTCCACGCACTTTAGACCGCTACCATCTTCTTTAAGGACTACCTTGCTCTTGCAAAACGGGCATACAAGGATATCCAGCAGTTCTTTGCTGATTGGCATGGAAACTTACAGTTTATCAACGGATTCGTTATGGCCGTGCACGCATTTGTTGCAGGCGAACTAACTCTTTTGCAGGAAGCTCCAGCCTCGATTTCAGGCGTAGTCAAGCCTGCGCGATCGATAAGCCGGTTTCTGTTCCCGCAATCGCGGGTGGCAACCATTCGTCTAGGCCTTCCATTACTGAAAGGCTCCAGCGACCTACCCGGAAGTAGTAACGGAGCGGGGCCACTCCTCCTCCCCTATTTGGTCTTGCTTCGCATGGGGTTTTCCCTGCCAGTCGCGATTACTCGCGCCGCGGTGCGCTCTTACCGCACCTTTTCACCCTTACTCACCGGCGGACCGGCAAGCGGTATATTTTCTGTGGCACTATCCGTAGCGCGCGCGTGGATGAGCCCGCGCCTCTCTGAGGCGAAGACCCAAACTTGAGCGCGAACCCCCGGCCGTTAGCCGGCATGCTGCCCTATGAAGACCGGACTTTCCTCTCGATCCGCTGAAAAGCGGACCCAGCGGTTGCCTAATCGCGCAGGCATCAACCAGTGTATGTCAACAATAGAAGTTTGATGAAGGTTTTCGTCCAGAGCTTCGGCTGCCGCGCTTCCCAAGCCGACGGCGCAGCTATTGAAGCCGCTTTTGAGGACCGCGGCTGCGAGGCTACGCGTCAAACGGCCGCTGCCGATCTCGTTGTCCTGAACACCTGCACCGTCACTGCTTCCGCCGATCTCGATGTTCGACGCGCCATTCGTAACGTCCACCGGGATCATCCCGGCGCAAAGATCCTGGTCACCGGCTGCTACGCCCAGCGCGCCCCCGAAGAACTGGCCCACATTCCCGGTATTAGTTGGGTGATTGGCAACTCACACAAGCATCAGATAACTGACATTGTGCTCGATGAGAGAAGGGAAGACTACCACGGCCAAATCTTCGTCAGCGACATGGCCCAACAGACCGGATTTCTAGCGACTCCCATCCGCGATATCCGCGAAGATCGCACGCGTCCGAATCTCAAGGTGCAGGATGGCTGCTCCAATCGCTGCTCTTTCTGCATCATTCCGTCCGTGCGGGGCCGCAGCCGCAGCGCGCCAGCCGAACAGGTCCTCGCTCAGGTCCGTGATCTCGCAAATCACTACTGCGAAGTCGTGCTGAGCGGCATTAATCTCGGACGCTGGGGCCGTGATTTTCCAGAACGAGTGCGTTTTATCGATCTTTTGCGGCAGATCCTGGACCAAACGGATGTCAAACAGCTACGTATCAGTTCCGTCGAGCCGATGGACTGGAGCCAGGATCTGGTGGAATTGGTCGCAAACGAGCCTCGTATTGCCAAGCACGTGCATCTACCGCTGCAATCCGGCTGCGACGCCGTCCTGAAGCGCATGCTTCGCAAGTACCGCACGCGCCACTATGCCACGCGCGTCGAACTCGCGCGTCAGTTAATGCCCGATGCCGCGATCGGCGCCGACGTGATGACCGGTTTCCCCGGGGAAACAGATGCCGAGTTCAACGAGTCCTTGCGCTTTATTGAAGAACAGCCGTTCACTTATCTGCACGTATTTACCTTTTCCGAGCGTCTTGGTACCGCCGCTACGCAACTCGCGAATCCTGTTCCGCTGGATATTCGCCGGGAACGCACGCGCATCTTACGTGAGCTCTCCGAACGCAAGAACAGCGAATTTCGCAGGCGGATGATCGGCCAGACGCTCAGCGCGGTGACGCTCCAGCAGCGCGGGATAGCTTTGAGCACCAATTTTCTAAAAATCGAGATGGCAACCATTCGAGATCCCAACAGGATCCTCGATTTACAAGTCGGCAGCGTCACCGAATCCGGCCTGCGCGAGCGCGCTCTGCTGCCAATTCTCTAACGCTTGTATCCGAACTTCTGCAGAAGTTCTATGCGCGCCTTCGCGTCTGATTCCGTCTCGACACCCTTCGGTGAACTACCGTCCACCACGCCAAGCACACCCCGGCCCTGTTCCGTCTCCGCCACAATCACTTCAACCGGATTCGCAGTTGCACAATAAATATTCGCCACTTCCGGAACATCGCGAATGCGCCCCAGCACATTAATAGGGAACCCGTTGGATAGAGCCACAACAAACACGTGCCCGGCTGCAATCGCCTGCGCATTCTCAATCGCATTCTGCTTCAGCGCATCGTTGTTCCCTTCGACGCGAATGAGGCAATCGCCCGATGCTTCGTTGAACGCGATCCCGAATTGCAGGTGTGGCGAGGTATTCACAATCGCCTCATAGATGTCTTCCACCGTCTTGATGAAATGACTCTGCCCCACAATCAGGTTTCCGTTTTCGGGGATTGTCAGCCGAACTGCTTTCAAAGCGATTTGGCGAGGAAATGCCATAACGGTCAGCATAACCGCCGGCATTCCTATAATTGCGGTTAGTGCCGAAGCATGCCCATGCGAACGCCGGTTTCACCGATAGCGCTCTGCTCGATCACGTTCGCAACCTGCCGCACGCTCGCGCCACATTCAAACAACTGGTCCGTGAACTGCACCTGCAAGGCGAGAAGCGCGGCGCGCTCGAAGATGCGCTCGAACGCCTTGCCCAAAAAGGCCAGCTCGTCGAACTTCGATCCGGTCACTTCGTCGCCGTAGGAGCAAATCCCGAATATGTAAGCGGCCGGCTTTCCGTGCATCGCGACGGCTTCGGGTTTTTGATTCCCGATCAACCGCTCCCCCATGTCCAGGGCGACGTCTTCTTGCCGCCCGATGAAGCCGCGAAGGGCATGCATGGCGACCGCGCATTGGTTCACATCATCCGCCTTGCCAATGAGGGCCGCGCCGAAGGCGAAATCATCCGCATTCTGCGCCGCGCGCATATAACCGTTGTCGGCGAATTCCGTATCCATAAGCGCGGTAACTTCGTTGTCCCTTCTGACGACCGCATCCAGCAGTGGATCCAGATTCCAGAAGGCATGGAACTGCCCCCTGGGCGTGAAACTGTCGACCGCGTGGGACCGGCTGCTCCGGAAATCAACTCCGTTGAAGACCTCGACGGCATGATTGTTAACGTCGAAGTGGTTGAGTTTCCCGAAAATGGCGAGCATGGCATCGGACGCGTAATCGAAGTCCTTGGCCACAAAGACGATTTCGGCGTTGACGTCGAAATCATGATCCGCAAGCATCACCTCCCGCATGAGTTCCCGCCGGAAGTGATCCAGCAGGCGCGCAACATTCCGCACGAAATCTCCGCCGCTGAATTGCAAAAGCGCCGCGATTTCCGCCACCTCGATATTGTCACCATTGACGGCGAAACGGCGCGCGACTTCGATGACGCCGTCTGGGTTGAGAATCTGCCAAATGGTCATTTCGCGCTTCAGGTGCATATCGCAGACGTCAGCTACTACGTCACGCCCGGCACCCCGATCGACGAACAAGCCCTGTTGCGTGGCACCAGCGTCTACTTCCCGGATCGCGCCGTTCCCATGCTGCCGGTTGAACTCTCGTCCGATATCTGTTCACTGCGGCCGAAAGAAGATCGCCTGGTCCTATCCGCGCTGCTCGAAATAGATCGTCAGGGCGACACTGTCAACCAGGAATTCGTTTCCGGCGTGATTCGTAGCGCCGAGCGCATGACCTATACAAACGTTTTCCGCGTGCTGGAAGGCGATGCGGCCATGCGCGACCGTTATGCGGCTCTGATTGACCGTTTCGAGCTAATGCGCGAACTCGCGCTCATTCTCAATCGCAAGCGAACCCGCCGCGGGTCGATTGATTTCGACATGCCGGAAACCAATATTGAGTTGGATATGTCCGGTCAGATGATCGGGGTCACTCGCGCCGAGCGGAATATTGCTCACCGCATCATTGAGGAGTTTATGCTGGCGGCCAACGAAGCCGTCGCGGGATATTTTGAGAGCGCCGGCATCTCCGCGCTCTTTCGCATTCACGAAAAGCCGGATCCCAAGCGAGTCATGGAATTTGAAGAAATAGCCGCGCATTTCGGTTATTCACTTGGTATCGGCGCCATTCCGGTCAAGCGCTTTCCCGTCGTGGACCGCCGCCGCGACGGCCGCAAGGTGCGCAAAGATATCGTCATCCCCCGGCAAGAGGTGAATCTGTCTTCGCGCAATTACCAGCGTCTGATTGCAAAGATCGCCGGCAAACCGGAGGAGCGCATTCTCAGCTACCTGATGCTTCGCTCTCTGAAGCAAGCGCGCTACTCGAACGTAAATGAAGGCCACTTTGCCCTCGCAGCCCCCGCCTACACTCATTTCACTTCGCCCATCCGGCGCTATCCCGATCTCATCGTGCACCGATTGCTACGGCATCTTCTCAATACCGGCAACTCCTTGCTCGAAGACGCTCGATTGCGCGAACTCGGCGATGACACGTCCTTTACTGAGCGACGGGCCGCCGAAGCCGAGCGTGAACTTGTCGAATGGAAAAAAGTTCGGTTCATGCAGGATCGCGTCGGCGATGAATTCGATGCACTGATCATCAGCACGACAAAATACGGCTTCTTCGTCGAGTTGACTGAGCTTTTTGTGGAAGGTTTGGTCCCCATGGAAACACTACCGGGAGACCGGTTCCGTTATAACGAGAACGGGCGCAAAATCACCGGTGAGCGCACCCGGAAGACTTACTCCATCGGCGATCAGGTTCGTGTCCGTCTGGACCGCGCTGATACTGTCGAACGCAAACTCCAATTCGCGCTGGCGCAGGAAACCGGACGCAATCAGCGTGGCCGCCGCAAACGTTGACGAGCTGCTGCCGCTCCCAGGTGCCATTCCCATTTCCGTTTGGCCGGCCCGCCCTGTGTTGGTACCCTCAAGAAACCAATTCACAACTAACTTCTAGGAGTTCCCTTGAAGCGACTGATTTTTGTTCTCTTACTGAGCTGTCCTTTACTCGCGCAAACCTCCGTTCCCGAAATTCCCTACGATTCCATCCCTGACTTCCTCAAGCTCCCCTCCGATCTCTACCTGGGAGAGGTGGCTGGCGTGGCGGTGAATTCAAAAGGGCACGTGTTCGTGTTCTCCCGCGGCAGTACGATAGGCCCAGCCTACGGCGCTGCCGCGGCCCAGTTGCTCGAATTTGATCGCACCGGCAAATATCTGCGCGAGATTGGCCATAACCTATATGCGTGGTCTTATGCGCACGCCGTGCGCATCGACCCCAGCGATAACATCTGGGCCATCGACAAAGGCTCGGACATGATCGTCAAGTTCAATCCGCAAGGACGTGTCGTCATGGTGTTCGGGCGCAAGAAAGAGGCATCCGACGAAAACGACGGACCCTGGACTCATGTGAATCCGCCGCGCCCAGCCGTTGACGGCCAATTCCGCCAACCAACCGATGTTACCTGGGACCGCGCAGGCAACATCTTCATCAGCGACGGCTATATTAACTCGCGCGTCGCCAAATACGACAAGAACGGCGATTGGGTGAAACAGTGGGGCAAGCCCGGTAAGGGCTCAGGCGAATTCAACACGCCACATAGCATCGCCGCCGATGCGCAGGGGAATATCTATGTTGCCGATCGCGGCAATGCCCGGATTCAGGTCTTCGACCCCGATGGCGCGTTTCTCCGCGAAATCAGAATAGATGTGCCCACTTCCGCAGACGCGCAGCCATGGATGGGAAATCGCCCTGGTCCGCAAACCACCGGTACCATGCAGCCAGGCTCGCCATGGGCTATCTGCATTACTCCTGGTCCACATCAATATTTGTACAGTGCCGACGCGTTTCCCGGCCGAATTTACAAGCTATCGCTCGATGGCCGCGTGCTCGGAATGCTCGGCCGCACAGGCCGCCAACAAAAGCAATTTGGCTGGATACATGAACTCGCCTGCCCTTCTGAAAATGAGCTTTATGTTGCAGAACTTCTGAACTGGCGCGTGCAGAAACTTATTCTTCATCCATAATTGGTGCATTCATGCAAACACGCCCTGTAAACCGTTTTTTAATGTTGCGGTACCTTCTACTGTTCTAGCCGCTTGGGTGGCTTTGCTTTGCACAGCCCATTCACTCCAGCACTCTGACGAATTCTGCCACAACCTGATACTTCTCTTCATCCTGATCCAGGTCCCAGGATGGGTACGCCGGATTCAAGCTCTCCAGCCGGATGCGCGTCTGCAGAAATCCTTCATCGCTCGGCAATTTTTTCGCTTCTGTACCGTTTCACTGTGTACTGATCGTCGTCCGCTAATTCCGAATTCCGCACCAGCAGCAACCGGCCACTACGTGAGCCCACCACGTTGCGGCGGAACACGCATAAGCTTCCGTCCGGAATACGCGGCTCCATCGAATGTCCCTGGATGCGCGCTATGAACATGTCGTCATCCAACTGCAGATCGGGCGGCGTCTCTACCCATTCATCTGCCTGAATATCTTGCGGATTCGTCAGGAACGGTCCCGCCGCAACAGCCAGTGAGAAACGCGGCAGATGGGTCCGGAACTTAAGCACATGCGAGGGCACGTGTTCCCGATAGAGCTCGTTCAACGTTTTATCGAAGTCGCGCACGGTGACCGCTTCACGATCGCTCACGCGCAGCGAAGTCGACGCATGCTCTTCCAGGAACTCAAGCAGTCTAGCGCCGCCCATCTCGCGCGATTTCAGCGACAGATCGTCTTCCATCTCGGCAAGTACTTCGGCGTCTTCGTCACTCGCGATTGCCGGCCAGTCGCGGCGCAAGCGCAGGTACAAGCTATCCGTGCTAGGGTCCAGCAGGAGTACGCCGATCGTTTGCGCCCCGTAACGCGGCACATCGGCGGTTAATAGCGAAAATTCTCCGGGCTTCGGAGCGTAATCACTGAACCTGATGACCCGGGCTGACATCCAACAAGCCTAATCCCACTCAGCTTATCGTCCCTTCAGCCCCGCGTAAAGACTTCCCAGGTTTTACTTTCCAGGTTTCTAAGGCGTGGAGATGGCCGACGAGTAGTACCCTTTGCGGGCACGGACGCGAACATTCCCCAAATCGACCACCACTTTGACATTGCGGTATGCCTTATCCGCCGGATTATCGGAAACATAGCGAATAATGTATTGCGTCGTGACCTCGCCTGCGATATCCGCTACTGCATGGTACATTCTGCCGTCCACCGCGGACCTGTATGCCCCGGTCCCAACCGTCAGGGCATAATTGCCGTCGTCCGACGGATGCGAAAGATAGCCATCGGTATCCCTATACACATCGCCCAGCGGATAGACCACCCGCCCCCCGGTTTCCTGAGAAAGCTGAGCCAGATTGATGTCGCTTTCATTCGTGAAGCCGAACGCCTCGGTGCTGATGCAGTAAATCGTTACCAGGTTGCGTTGCGCTAACTCGACCACCTGCTGTAGTGAGTGCTTGCTTGCATTGTCATGGCCGTCGCCGATAATTACAATCACGCGACGCGGTTCAATCGGCTCGCCTTTCACCAGTTTCCGGCTAGTGCAGGCCAGGTAGATAGCATCGTATAAGGCGGCCCCGCCGCCCGGCTTCAGCTTCCGGATCTTATCCACAATCGGCTCTGGATCAGCAGTCGTGTTGACCGCAATCTCAGCGTCCTGCGCGTAATCGATCAAATACCCTGAATACTTCGGATCCCCCGTCAACAGGTTCTGAACCAGCTCTTGGGATGCGTCCTGAAAATTCTTCCAGTGGATGCGGCTCGCAGTGCTCAAATCCAGCAGAAATCCCACCACAACGGGCTGGCTGCGCTCACGCGTGAAGTACCGAATCTCCTGCGGTTTGTTGTCCTCGAAAACGTGAAAGTCCTTTTCGTCCAAATCATTGACAAACCGGCCCTTCTCATCCGTCACCGTCACTGGCACAATCACTTCGTTGACGGTCATCTTGATCGAGTTCGGGTCCGATTTAGCCTGGCTGCCTTGCTTGTCCGCAGGTGCAATCGGTACCGTCGCTTCACTCGTCTTCGCCGTTGAGGAAGACGCAGTTGAAGAAGAAGAGGATGTTTGTTGAGCGGATAGAAACGGAGTCAAAAATAACGCCAGACCAACTCCGGCCGCGACAAGCGCAAAGGTCGGCTTACAAAACTGCATGAGGGGGATGCCTAGCCTGAATTATAGCGAGGCGTCCTAACGCTCTACCCGCCCCGCTCCGCCGCCCTTCATCAGGGCATGGACCTCTTCAGCGCTAAAGCGGTTGAAATCGCCGGGCACGGAGTGTTTCAGGGCGCTCGCGGCCACCGCAAAGTCGAGCGCCTCCGACGGCGTCTCCAAGTGCGTCACGCCGTATATGAGGCCGGCGGCAAAACTGTCGCCGCCACCCACGCGGTCCACTATATGCGTGATCTGGTATTGCCGGCTCAGCAGAAATTCTTTGCCCGTGTGCAGGCACGCAGACCAGCCGTTATGCGAAGCACTCATCGATTCCCTTAGCGTTATCGCGATCATCTTCAGATTTGGATACGTCGCAAGAACACGCTCGGCCAGTTCAGAATATTTTTCGCGTTCCAGGCTGCCCGATTCCACGTCGATATCCACATGAATGCTTAGCGCCTTCTGACAGTCCTCTTCGTTGGCAATGCACACGTCCGTCAGCTTTATCAATTGCGGCATTACTTCGCACGCCGCTTTGCCCCACTTCCAAAGGTTTTTTCGAAAGTTGAGATCGCAAGAAGTCTGGATCCCTAACTCGCGCGCTTTACGCAAGCTATCCAGCGCCAACTCGGCCGCCGATGCACTGATCGCCGGTGTAATTCCGGTGATATGGAACCAGGTCACATTCTTAAGAGCGGAATCCCAATCGATCGCGTCACGCTTCGCCTCGGCGATGGCGCTGTGCGCGCGGTCATAAAGCACCTTCGAAGCACGCTGGTTCGCACCCGTCTCGACGAAATAGATGCCCATCCGCCCCGGCCCTCGTGCAATATGTTTTGCATCTACGTCGAATCGCCGCAACTCGCCAAGGAACGCGTCCGCGAGCGAATTTGCCTGCGGCAGCACTGTTATGAAACGCGCCGCCGCCCCAAATTGCGCCAGCGAAACAGCTACATTTGCCTCGCCCCCGCCGAAACTTGCCAGGAAATGGGGAGTCTGCAAAAAGCGCTCAAAACCTGGAGGAGACAGGCGAAGCATTACCTCGCCGAAGCTAGCAATCAAAGGAGTCATCTTATGAAGTTCTTTCGTCTACTGTCCAACTGTGACAGGAGCAGTCACGTTCGGCGCCAAAATCGCCTCAATTCCCGCTGTCGCGTCCACGGCAGGTAGTCCCTCAATCGTCTGCACCGTAAACGTGCTTAAAGGCACGGCAGTCATTTTGCGAATAGCCGAACCGCCATAAGCATCCAACACGAATGCATTGACCTGAACCGGTGCCTCTACTGGCTGTAATGCCGAGGCCGCGCGTTGCAGCCGTAATACCGCCTCTTGCGCATCGTCCAAGAAATTACCGAATGTCAACTGCAAGCCGGTAAACACGAGCTTCGGAGAATTGACCAGCGTCGTTCGCGCACCATCGATTAGCACCACCGGGCCCTCCGTGCGCGCTTGCTTCATCTGGCCGACAGCTTCGCACAGCGTAGTGTCCGTGGCTGGGTCGCGCAGCGCTTGAACAATCGTGATACTGGTACTTGGAAAGGCGGCATGCAGCGCATCTCGAAGTACGGCCGCATTGTCGATTCGTGACGTGAAGCAGGTGCAGCGCAGAACCCGGTCAGAGGCAACGGAAGCGATTTTCACGCTATCTTGTAAGCGCTGAACGGCCCGTCCTGCCGTGCCTGCAATCTGTCCGCTGAAAAAGGCAAGCCCACTCGGATTTACAGCCCGGTGTGTGCTCACTACTGCCTCAATCACAACTTGGGCCGCCTCCGTTTCCAAGGCCCCTACCTGAATAACGCTCAGCGTGGGCAGCGGCAGTTTTCTCTCCGTGAATATTTCGGCTGCGGCGGCCTCTACCCGGCGTGCGTCCCCGGCTCCTGCCACAAACGCGCGCAGCTTGATAATCGTTTCTCCCTTGGTGTCGCGTATCAGGTCGTTCAGGCTCTGTCGAATCTGTGCCGACAAGCCTCCGGTCCGCAATAGCGGCGAAATGTGAAAATCGAGCGTTGCAGTCTCCGCCTCCAGTGCCATCGGCAAATCCGGCGGCAGCGGCAATACCTGCGTCTTCGGTTCCTCAGTGCTTTTCCTGTTCCGTTGCGCCGCTAAAGTGAAGCTGACCGCCAGGCAAGTCGTCACCAGCAGAAAAAGACTTACCCTGACGCTTCGACACGGCATTGTCTACAAACCTAGACTATCCTGATGAACACTTTCGCCTATGTAACACTCCGTGTTGGGTGCGGTCCATTTATCGGAGGCTGCAAATGGAAAAAGAACACGTCACAGGCAAGATGGACGAACTGAAAGGAAAAGCGAAAGAAGGAGTCGGCAAAGCCACCGACAACTCCCGGCTCCAGGGCGAAGGTGCCTATGATCAGGCCAAAGGCAAAGTCAAACAGGCCTACGGAGACGTGAAAGAGTCAATCAGAGATGCCGACAAGTCTGCCGGCTCGGACGTTAACAACAAATAGAAGCTCACCGTAGCCGCCGCCCTAAATAGGCCGCCGTAGAATTGGCCTGCGCCACGCCATCCAATTTGGTATGCTTTTGGATGGCGTGGCTGACCTTTCCAATCTGACGCTCGACGCGGCCTCTAGCATTCCTATCTACCGCCAGTTAGCTGACTCCGTAACGCGCCTCATCACCGAAGGCATCATCCAATCAGGCGACAAGCTCCCGCCAACACGCGAATTGGCCGGTCAATTGGGTTTGAATCGCACGACTGTCGCTGCCGCTTACTCTAGCTTGGAGGAGGCGGGTTTAATTCGTGGACATGTTGGTCGGGGCAGCTTTGTCGCCGATACCTTCTCGCGATCTCGCACCGCTTCAGGCAATGACATCCCTAGAACTGATTGGGAATCGATCTTTTCTCCCACCGAACCAGCTCTTACACCGGTACCGGCGGAAGTGGAGGTCAGTTTCGCAAACTCCCGTCCGGCCGCCGATGCCTTCCCGGTCGATCAGTTCCGCCGAATCGCGAAAGAGGTAATTGACAGTTCCGAAGTCGCTGAAATCCTCCAGTTGGGTCCTACTCACGGCTATCAGCCATTGCGCCGTCTTCTCATGAACAACGCGCTAGACGCCGGTATCGCGCGTCCTGGTGACGATCTGATCGTCACAAACGGTTGCCAGCAGGCGCTGGATCTCCTCTCCTGCTCCTTTGTTTCTGGTAAAACGCCGGTTGCCATTGAGGATCCTGTTTATCACGGTCTAATTCGCGTCTTCGCTCGCGCCGGGGCTGAACTGGTGCCTATTGCAATAGACGAAGGCGGCCTGAATGTAAACGCGCTCGAACAGACGTTTGAGCGCCATCCTCCCAAGCTCTTAATCGTCACGCCCAGTTTTCAGAATCCAACCGGTGCAACTCTCTCACTTGAGCGCCGCAAACGAATCGTCGGCTTGGCCCAACGCTACGGCGTCGTCCTTGTCGAAAACGATATCTACACTGAGCTTCGCTATCGCGGCGATCCGCTGCCGACTCTCAAAGAACTGGACGAATCAGGCAACACGATTTTGCTGCGCAGTTATTCAAAAGTTCTCTTTCCCGGTTTGCGAGTCGGCTGGGTGGTTGCTCCTCGTGCCGTCATCGCGCGGCTGGCGGATGCAAAGCAGATCAGCGACTTGCATTCTGATCAGCTCTCTCAGGCAGTTTTGCTGCGGTTCACACAATCGGGCGAGTTACAGAAGCATGTGGAGAAGACTCGCAGCGCCGGCGAAGAGAAGCTTCAAACCGTGCTCCAGGCCTGCAAGCGGTTCCTGCCATCCGGCGCTACATTTACATCGCCCGAAGGCGGCATGAACTTGTGGATTGAATTGCCGGTTCCGCTCACATCAGACTTGCTGCTCTCTCGCGCGCAGGAACGCGGCGTTAATTTTCTGCCGGGCCGGTACTTCTCGGCTCATGGTGCGCATACACGCGGATTGCGCGTTAGCTTCGGCGGTTTGGCCGCCCATCAAATCACCCGCGGAATCGAGATTTTGGGCGAGTGCGCCGCACGCGAGCTCGCCCTAAGCGATGGCTCTCGTAATTACGAATCGACCGCTGTTTTGGTATAGCGAACAAGTTTCAGGAGATGAATATGAACTTCCAGACTGAGGATTTCCGGCTCAAGGTTGGATTAGCCGAAATGTTGAAGGGCGGCGTCATTATGGACGTCGTAAATGCGGAGCAGGCGGTTATTGCCGAAAATGCTGGCGCCACTGCAGTAATGGCGCTCGAGCGCGTGCCCGCCGACATTCGCAAAGAAGGCGGTGTTGCGCGCATGTCTCAAATCCGCATCATCCGCGACATCATGGCCGCCGTTTCCATTCCCGTGATGGCGAAGGTACGCATTGGCCACTTCATGGAAGCTCGCATTCTTGAGGTTCTAGGCGTTGATTACATCGACGAAAGCGAAGTCCTTACGCCCGCCGATGAAGAGCACCACGTCGACAAGTACGATTTCAAAGTGCCTTTCGTCTGCGGTGCGCGCAATTTGGGAGAAGCTCTGCGCCGCATCGCCGAGGGAGCCGCCATGATCCGCACCAAAGGCGAGGCTGGGTCGGGCAACATCGTCGAGGCCGTGCGCCACATCCGCACCATCGTTAAGGAAATGAAACAGCTCACCGTCCTCGGCAAGGAAGAGCTGGTGCATGAGGCGAAAAACCTGCAGGCGCCCCTCGAACTGGTTCAGTACGTAGCCCAAAACGGTAAACTGCCGGTCCCCAATTTCTCTGCCGGTGGAATTGCAACTCCGGCTGACGCCGCTCTGGTCATGCAGCTCGGCGCGGAAGCTGTATTCGTTGGTTCTGGAATTTTTAAGTCATCTGATCCTGAAAAACGCGCCAAAGCCATCGTCAAAGCCGCGACCTTCTATCAAGATCCTGTGAAGCTCCTCGAAGCGAGCGAAGAATTGGGCGAAGCGATGCCTGGCCTCGAGATCTCTAAGCTGCCCGAATCCGAGTTGATGCAGGTGCGTGGCTGGTAGCGCGCCTATGCAGGCCCAGAAACCTGATCGTCCTCTCATCGGTGTTCTAGCGCTGCAGGGCGATTTCGACGCGCATCGTGAGGCCTTGCATCTCGCCGGCGCTCAAGCGAAGCAGGTGCGCACTGCGGCCGAACTAAATTCTGTCGAGGCGCTGATTATCCCTGGTGGTGAAAGTACCACGATGTTAAAGCTGCTCGATTATGAGAATCTCTTCCATCCGCTCCGCCGGTTCGGCGCGGAGAAGCCGATCTTTGGCACTTGCGCCGGCGCAATTCTACTGGCGTCTGAGGTGCTCAATCCTCCGCAACGCTCGTTATCCTTGCTCGATATGACAGTCGAACGAAACGGTTATGGCCGTC
This sequence comes from Terriglobia bacterium, assembly GCA_963846025.1. Taxonomy (GTDB): domain Bacteria; phylum Acidobacteriota; class Terriglobia; order Bryobacterales; family Bryobacteraceae; genus Bog-105. Next base: position 358,245 of record CAWJUG010000005.1, read on the forward strand.
AAATCGATAGCCGTATTGCGCAAATTGAGATGGAGGACGGCTGCACCGCCGAAGCAGTCTTTATTCGCGCTCCCATCATCCGCCGTGTAGGGCCTGGCGCTAAAATTTTGGCTACTTACTTGGACGCGCCCGTGCTGGTCGAACAGGGCAGACATCTCGTCGCCACCTTCCATCCTGAGCTCAGCGCCAGCGGCAATCGAATTCATCGTTTGTTCATCGAAAAAGTGAAAACTGATGTTGCCATGACGATTGGCTAAACTGAGACCACGTGAAGCGTGTGTTGTTTCTATGTATTGGGAATTCCTGCCGAAGCCAAATGGCGGAGGGATTTGCCCGAAGATATGGTTCTGATGTGATGCATCCCGCCAGCGCCGGCCTCTCCCCTGCGCCGATCATCCAGCCATTGACCAAGAAGGTCATGGAGGAGAAAAATATCAGCCTGGATGATCAGTTTCCCAAAAGTTTGGACGCGGTGGATGTCCCTACCTTCGACGTCATTGTGAATATGAGCGGCATGAAAATGCCGAGCAAAATGCCGATCGAGGTTAAGGAGTGGAAAGTAGAAGATCCCATCGGAAAAACGGAAGAAGTTTACTTGGCGGTCCGAGATCAGTTGGAAATGGCGGTTATGCGCCTCATCCTGGAACTCAGGCGCGACGAAAAGCCAGCCGCACAGCAACCTGCCCCCGGCATCCTCAGCCGCGTTGGCCGCCGTCTCAAGTAGCTTCGACCGGGTCGTACGGCTCGCCGGCATCTGGACAGGCGTTACTCAAACGAAACTTCAGTTGCTATCACAAGTCGAGAGGCAGCTTGCGTCTGCAACCCTTCGATAGCTCTCACTTTCTGCGCCTGAAACTTCCATCACCTCAGATGCGGACAGATATCGAAGCGGAGCGGACGGATCGATTCGCTGAACTACCCTGCTCAAGCCCACCAGCATCTCCTGTTCCGCTCCCGTCAGTTCCTCACTGAGAGGTGGTCTTTGTTGCTGAAAGCAGGATAGCCGCTCGCAGGAGAGAGCGCTCGACCGCGCCCACCGTCCAGGGCAAAAAGATAGCTTGACAGGGATAGAGAACGCCTCCGGATAATATCCTTCGAGATATTGGGTCGGTCGCTAAGGCCTGGACTGATGCCCAATCGGCCAAAGACCAACCGGATCCCGCTATTAACCTGTCTGACAGGGTCGAGTGATCGTCCGGCGTAGAGCGCGGCTCAGCGGCGAGACAGCTTTCTACCTCAGCTAGCATGCGCTCTGCCGAATCGCAACTGTCGCCGCAAACCACCAGCCCGTGATTTCCCAACACCAAAACATTCGTGCGTGGGAGCCGCGCTAAGACTTGCTGAACCTTGCTTGCTAGATCGGCGCCCGAACGTATGTAAGGAATCCATTGCCAATCAAGTCCGGAAAGCCTCTTCTCCAACTGTCTTGGCGCGTCTTCCCTAACGGCCCACGCTACGGCGTTAACCGAATGCACGTGGACAACAACTTTCTGCGGCAGCGCAGCATGCATTGCGGTTTCTATTGATGCGCAAACCGGGCCGCATGAGTTTCTTTCCGTCTCCGGAATCGCCATCTTTTCCTTCAAGCAAGTTCTTGCTCTCGCTAGCTGAACAGGAACAAGAAAATCAGCCGTTTCCGCTTGGATCAGCCATTTGCCGGATGCCTTGATCCACATAACGCCGCCGATTTTGATAGATGTGTTTCCACTGCATGCCTGCACCAGCAGCCGATTGCGGCCAAGGCGTCCCGATAGCTCCCGAAGGGCCTTAAGTTCCACAAGCTTGTTAGAAGTTTCTTTCGCTCTCATCCGGGTGCCCCCTTCGCTACTGCAAGATTCGAAATGCCGGAACTGGCTGCGGCTCGGGTACTGCTCTCGAAATCAGCCGGCCAATTCTAATAGAAGACTTGAATATTGCTCCCACCGGAATGATGCCGCCGAGTTTATGCGCTGCGACAGCCGCTAAGCCCATCGAAGCAACGCATCCACAAGATCCGCAGTCCGGATTTCCGCCGAACTGGCACGGCGTGATCTTCGTCTTCAGATCGGCGGAGATCGTTTGCGTCGTCAAGGCGAATACACATTCCTCCGGCCCGTGAGGAGGCGATGCCATTTGGCGAATCAGTCCCTCGGGCATATCGAGCTTCGGAAACTCTTTCCGAAGCTCCAGTAGCTCAGCTATCGCTTGGCCCCGCTTTGCGGGTGTCAGAATTTCAGGAAGATCGTCGCCCTTCTGCGGCGTGAAAAGGCTAAACCAGACTTTGTTCACTTCGAGTCTAGGCGTCCAGAACCGCAGAAATTCGCGAAGATAACCGGGCTGGTCCATCAATTGCCCGGTGATAGTGGAATGTATTGTTATTCTTTGTCCGGCCACATTCTTGAGAATGCGCTCGTATGTTGCCGGCTTGCGGCGTCTGTCGTGTTCTGGCTGCAGGCCATCGATCGACACCACGATATTCAAATGAGGCAGGTTAACCCAATCCGTTGGAAGCACCCGGAATGCGCTCGTAACAACTTGAACGTGAACGCCTCGCGCCAGCAGCAGCGGTACCAACACCTCCAACTCCCGGTAACGCACTAGCGGGTCTCCACCCACTATCGAAAGATGCAAGGGCCGCAATCGGTCGACTACCTCAAGAACGCCGTCCACCAGTTCTTGCCCTTTGCGATCGTTCAGCTCGCGTAACGTCACGCCTCCGCCCAGATGGGCGTCCTCGTACGCATAGCACCCCGGACATCGAAGCGGGCATTCCCGCGTGATTTCGATCGATAGCGAAGGGCACTGCCCCTTAAGAATTTTTCCCCAAGCTCTAATAATTTCTGAAGTATGCACGATTTACTTTCCCTTTGTATTCGCAGTAATCCAGTTCGGCCTGCTTATCCGGCGAGTTGAATAAACGCCTCAACCCGGGGATATGCAGATTAGTAAGCACCCTTGTTTGAGCGCTACCGTCCCCGTTAGCGTTCAACAAGATCTCACTGCATGAAAATTGATCTATATATTCGGCTTACGCGCTCGGCGGAGAAGTATCAGTGGCTTGGTGGAGCGAACGAGTGACGCAGTGCGGCGAAGGCGGAGGAGCAGCATCTGAGATGAATTGGCTGCAGTTCTCCGGTCGCAGCGCCTCCCACGCGGTATGTATCGCGTCAACACATTTCCATAGGGAGTGATGTACGGGTAGAACAACGGTTGGCTTGGAACCAGAATTCAGCAGCTCCGGGCAATCCGGTACATTGTCCAAATTGGCCGAGAGCAGGAAGATCGCCGTTGCAAGTGCAATCAACTTCGAAAATCGGAAAACGAAATACAAAACGCCGCCTCCACTATTTTAGCTCTCCCCATATAAGTTCTTGATACTAGCTCATGCGGATGCTAAGCTGTCTATGTAATTAGGCATCTCTGTATGGCAAAAGTCGATTCCCTGCAAGGCTCGCTTGATCTGCTCGTTCTAAAGCTGCTGTCGCGCCGGCCACGGCTGCATGGGTACGCCATCATGAATGCCATTCGAGACACCTCCGATGAGGTGTTGCGGGTGGAAGAAGGTTCTCTTTACCCGGCGCTGCATCGCATGGAGGAGTCGGGCTGGATCCGCGCTGAGTGGGTTAGTAAAGATAGCGGACGGCGTGCCCGTATTTACGAGTTAACCGCTGCGGGCAAAAAGCAGCTCGCGGCAGAGGAGTCGCGCTGGCAGGCAGTGACGTCCGCAGTAAATCGAGTTCTGAGGACGGCGTGACGTGTCTATCTGGTCGCGTGTTGCAAATCTTTTTCGGCTCGATGGATTGAACCGGGAGATCGACGAGGAACTGAACTCGCATCTTCAGGAAGCAATAGAACACGGCCGCGATCCGCAGGAAGCTCGAAAAGCCTTCGGTTCGTTGCTGCGCCACCGGGAGGAGAGCCGCGATCTCAAGCTGGTTCTGTGGCTGGATTCACTTCGCGCGGATTTGGTCTTCGGCTGGCGACAACTTGCGAAAAAGCCGGCGACGTCTACGGCGGCTGTTCTGTCCCTCGCGCTGGCTATCGGCTCTTGCACGTCTGTATTTCGCCTGATTGATGCTCTCTTACTGCGGCCCTTGCCCGTGAAGCATCCGGGCGGCCTGTACGCCATGGTTTTGCGCGGAACGGGCCCGAACGGGTTGGTTCGGGACAGTGACAGCAATGAATATCCACAGTTTCTTCTTATGAGAGCCGCGGTTAAGAAGGACGCGGAGTTGATTGCTGTTTCGTGGGTGGAACGCGTTGATTTGACCTTTAGCTCCGATGCCGGAATGGAAAAGGCGCACCGGCAATTTGTCTCGGGATGGATGTTCGACGCCTTCGGTCTGAAACCGGCGTTGGGACGCCTCTTTACTGAGGACGATGACCGAAAGCCAAAAGCAAAGCCTTATGCGGTGCTCTCTCATGACTATTGGGTTCAACGTTTCGGGCGCGACCCCAAGATCATCGGGCGAAGATTTCAGATGGCGAACGATCTCTATGAGATTGTTGGTGTCGCCCCGCCGGGCTTTACTGGCACCGAACCAGGCACCTTCACCGACGTTTTTCTTCCGGCCATGATGTACGAGGGAGTCACACATAACGACTGGAGCTGGATCAGAACGTTTGTACAGCTAAAGCAAGGCGGCAGCGTGCGGCGCGTGCGCGATCGGTTGCAGGCGGTATGGACCGCAGTTCAAACGGAGCGGGCAAAGAGCTTCACCGGCTGGCCTCCGGACCGGCTAAAGAAATACTTGCAACAGAAGGTGGTCGTGGAACCCGCGGCGGCCGGGCTTTCCTGGTTGCGGCAGAGCTACCAGGTCGCATTGTTGGCGATTGGGGTAATAGTAGCGCTCGTGATGCTAATCGCTTGCGTGAACGTTGCGAACTTGCTCACGGCCCAGGCCGCCGCTCGATCGCGCGAAATGGCCTTGCGTATCTCCATCGGTGCTGGAAAAGCGCGGCTCATACAGTTAGTGCTGATGGAAAGCGCGTTGTTGACCGTGCTGGCAACCGCGGCTGGGGGGCTCTTTGCCTGGTGGGCTGCCCCGTTCATTGTCGCCAGGATCAATCCGCCCGATAATCCTGCACGACTGGCTTTAACGGCCGATTGGCGTGTGATGGGGTTCTCAGTCGCGCTAAGTATTTGCGCGACATTTCTGTTTGGTCTGCTGCCCGCTCTGCGCGCCTCGAGAGTTGATCCGGCTAGTGCGCTGAAGGGCGGAGATGATCCGCATTCGCGCCGCCATCTCATGCACGCGCTGATTGCGGCCCAGGTGGCCTTTTGTTTTGTCGTCCATTTCGGGGCGGGTGCGTTTGTCTCAACACTGCACCGGCTCTCCAACCAATCTACTGGCTTCTCATCGCAGCGCATTCTGACTCTTGAGACCGTCACAAAACGTCCGGAATCTACTGAATTGTGGCTACAGGCCGCCGATCATCTACGCGATTTGAGTGGCATTGAGAGTGTTGCGATTGCAGGATGGCCTCTGTTAAGTGGCACTGGTTCGAATGGTTTTGTTTCCGTTAACGGAGCCCCGCCGGGCCCGCTGCTGGCGTATTTCTTGCCCGTTTCGCCACGCTGGCTAGATACCATGGGAATCCCGTTGTTGGATGGCCGCGATTTGCGCCGTGGTGACGCTGCCGGAGTGGCGATTGTGAACCGGGCTTTTGCGAAGGAATACTTTCACGGCGGCGACCCGGTTGGAAAGTCTTTTAATAGAGGGAAGGACCGGTTTCAAGTCGTGGGCCTGGTTAGCGATGCCCGTTACCGCGACATGCGTGAACCAATCACAGCCACGGCTTACATTCCGCTCGGTTACCCGCCGCTCGGGACCCTGCAGGCAGCAACTTTCTTGGTGCGAACGGCGAATTCGAATCCCCTCGCGGTCGCACCCATGCTCCGCCGTGAGGTGTCGCGCGCACGGCCGGAGCTTCGCGTAAGTAATGTACGCACGCAGTTGGAAATCAATCAGGCGCAAACAGTTCGGGAACGGCTGCTTGCGGCGCTTGCGTTATTTTTTGCCGGCGTGGCGGTGTTGCTGGCGGGCATCGGCTTATACGGAGTGCTCGACTATTCGGTCCTACAGCGACGCCGTGAACTGGGCATTCGAATTGCCATTGGGGCTCCGGCCAATGACATTGTCAGGCGAGTTACTGCGGATATCTTCTTCATGGTGCTTCTAGGGGCAGTCATAGGTGCGGCTGCCGGGTCGTTTCTTGAACCTTACGTCAAAACTCTGCTCTACGAAGTCCCGCCGTTTGATTGGGGAGGTCTTGTTCTTCCGTCGCTGGTGATCATCCTGGCCACATTATTGGCCGCCGTGCCGGCTGTGATCCGCTCGATCCAAATCGATCCAGTTGCAATGTTGCGGGCGCAGTAAACGCCCGCAATAACCGGCATAAACGCGCCTTCCAATCGCCTCGATTGCGAGGGAACTCAAATTTGCGCTGACCACCGCCGGCCTGGTGACATTGCCGCTCTGATTAAGCGACTGGATACCCTTTGGCCACCCAATCGGTGTGGAAGTTCTTTGGAATATTCAACACGCGAACGTTCGAAAACCCCAACTTCTTCGCGGCCGTAAATGCCGGTCGTATATTCGGGCACTGCTGCATCGGACAACATCCGCAATAAAGAACCACAAGCATCGGACCGCTTCAGCTTTTCCAGCTCCGAGTTCAACGCTTCGATTCCCTCCGGTTTGCTGCCAGGACCGGCCAGCACCGCCCCGGCAATATGCCGCTGCCTGTATAAAACGGGAAACGCTACGCAGATGATATGTGGTGAGTCCCCATGGATTAAACTCGCGGCCAATTCCGCTGGCTCCATCAGTTCCGCCGCGGTCCACGGCTCAACGCCATCTCGCGCCCGCAACTTCGTAACCCTCAGCAAGATCGTGCAGCACGAAATTTGAAGACAAACGCGACGGCTAATCATGTGAGGTCTGCCCGCATTCTATCCTGAGGTGTGACCGTCTGTGAGCATCTGCAGGAAGCGCATGATTTGAAACCGTCGAAGCACGTCTGCGAAGACTGCATCAAAACGGGCGACCGTTGGGTACACCTGCGGCTCTGCCTGATCTGCGGCCACGTCGGCTGTTGCGATTCATCGAAGAACAAACACGCGACCAAGCACTTTGAGGCAACCAAGCATCCGGTCATAAAATCGATCGAGCCTGGCGAGAAGTGGGGCTGGTGCTATGTCGATGAAATCACCTATGATCTGTCCCGCGGCGTGAAGCACGCGAAAGCTCTAGAGTAAGTGTTTCCCTAAATTGGCGCGTATTCTATTCCCCCATCAACTGCAACACCACGCGCCTCTGATGCGGATGAGCCCGGTGTTCGAAGACATACAGCCCCTGCCACGTCCCCAGCGCCAGGTGTCCGGACAGCAGCGGGATCGAGAGGCTGGTCTGCGTCAATGCCGACCGGATGTGCGAAGTCATATCGTCCGGTCCTTCTGCCGTATGGCGGTAGTGTTCGTCCTCTTCGGGAACCAGGCGCTCAAAGAAATCGCGCAAATCCAACGTCACATCGGGGTCTGCGTTTTCTTGAATAACTAACGAACAGGACGTGTGCTGAACAAAAACCGTCAGCAGTCCGTTCGATAGCTTCTGTTTTTTGAGCCATCCTTCCACTACGTGGGTAAGCGGGTACAGTCCCTTGCCACGCGTCCCGACAATGATGGTGGTATGAACAATCTGCAAAGACGCTACTCGACCGTCACGCTCTTGGCCAGATTGCGCGGTTGATCCACATCACAGCCCCGGCGGACGGCGATGTGATACGCCAGAAGCTGTAAAGGAATCATTTCGAGCAAGGGCAGCAGCAGTTCGCGCGAGGGGGGAATCGTAATCAGGTGATCGGCCATTTTGGCCACCTCCTCGTCGCCTTCGCATGCCACAGCTACTACGACTCCGCTACGCGCCTTCACTTCCTGAATGTTGGAAAGCGTCTTTTCGTAGTGGACCTGGCTTTCTTCGGATTCGGGATCGCGCGTGGCCAGCACAACAACCGGAAGATTTTCGTCGATCAGTGCATTGGGCCCATGCTTCATTTCCCCGGCCGGGTAGCCTTCGGCGTGGATGTACGAAATTTCTTTCAGCTTTAGCGCGCCCTCAAGCGCGATGGGAAAGTGAATGCCGCGGCCCAGGTAAAGAAAATCCTGTGCACGGAACAGATTGCGAACCAGGTCTTCGTAAATGTCGGAATTTGCCAGTACTTGCTCCAGCTTGCCGGGAATCTGCGCCATCTCCTGTACCAGCTTGGAACTTGCTTCCGCGCTAAGCGTACCGCGTACCTGCCCTAAATACATGCCTAGAATCAAAAGCGCGGTCAATTGCGATGTAAAGGCTTTGGTCGAAGCGACGCCGATCTCGGGGCCGGCATGAGTCAGCAGTGTTCCAGTCGCCTCTCGCGTGATCATCGAGCCAACTACATTGCAGATGGCGAGAGTCTTCGAACCCTTCTGCTTGGCTTCTCGCAACGCTGCCAGCGTATCCGCTGTTTCGCCCGATTGCGAGATCATGATTGTCAGCGTATTCGCAGGAATAATCGGGTCGCGATAGCGGAATTCGCTTCCGTAATCAACTTCAACCGGCAGACGCGCCAGACGTTCGATGATGAACTTGCCCGCAAGACCCGCGTGCCAGCTTGTCCCGCACGCCACAATTTTCACCTGCTGAAACTCGCGAAAATCTTTCTCCGCGATGTCCACTTCATCCAGAAACACGCGGCCGGTTTCCATGCCCACGCGCCCGATCATGGTGTCCTTCACGGCCCGCGGCTGCTCATAGATCTCCTTGAGCATAAAGTGCTTGAAGCCGCCTTTTTCAGCCATCACGGGGTCCCACAGAATGCGCGAGACTTGGCGGCGAACCGTTTTGCCGTCGAAATCGGTGAGCTTCACGCCCGCTAGCGTCAAAACCGCGACATCGCCATCGTTCAGGAAGAACATGTCGCGCGTGTGATTCAGAATGGCCGGAACATCCGAAGCTACAAAGAACTCGTTTTCCCCCAGACCGATAACCACCGGAGGGCCGGAGCGCGCGGCCACGATCTTGTTGGGGTCGGTACTCGATATCACGCTAATGGCGAACACACCCGAAATCTCCTTCAGCGCTTTGCGGACAGCATCCTCCAGGTTGCCGTTCAAATATTTCTCGACCAGGTGGGCAATGATTTCTGTGTCGGTTTCGGTCTTGAACGTGTGCCCCTCGGCCGTGAGCTCTTTCCGGAGTTTGAGATAGTTTTCGACGATGCCGTTGTGCACCACCACAATTTCGCCTTTGCAGTCGCGGTGCGGGTGCGCATTCTCTTCGGTAGGGCGGCCATGGGTCGCCCAGCGCGTATGCCCGATACCATATGACCCCGATAGTGGCTTGGCCTTAATCGCCTCTTCCAGGTTGCGCAGCTTGCCGGAGGCGCGGCGCACTTCCAGACAGTTGTCCTTGGAGAGAACCGCGACGCCCGCCGAATCATACCCGCGGTATTCGAGCCGGCGCAGTCCGTCCACGATGACCGGCACCGCGTCACGGCTGCCAACGTAACCTACAATTCCACACATATATAAGAAAGAGGTGATTGCCTAGTCTAGAATCTCAACCCGGTAATCTTCTATTACCCCGTTTGAGAGCACGTCCCGGGCGATTTCATCCAGATCCTGGGCGGCCTCTTCGCGCGCCGTCCCATCCGCTAGGGTGATATCGAAATACTTCCCTTGCCGGACTGCGGCGATTTTCTTATGTCCCAGTCCGTTCAATGCGCCGCAAATGGTCTGGCCCTGCGGATCGAGAACGGTCGGCTTCATTGAGACGAACACGCGCGCTTTCATGCTTAAGACTTCCATTTTAGTGCTGAACGGGGCGGTGAGAACATTTCTCTGTGGAAATGTTCAGCGGTCCCCAAAACTTCTGCTATAACCGATAAGCATAGACAGCCGGAGAACGAACCATCGTCAAGATCTGCATTCTCGCATCCTCGAGCGCAGGCAACTCGGCCTTTATCGCGACTGATCGTACGCGAATCCTGGTCGATGCCGGCCTGAGCCGCCGCGAAATCGCCAAACGCCTTGCCGCTATCGGGGAAGATGTGGCCGGCTTGGACGCGGTTCTGCTTACGCACGAACATTGCGACCACACCAGCGGTCTTGCGGCGCTGGTCAAAGCAGCCAAGCGTCCGCTTCCGGTATACCTGACGTGCGGCACAGCTCAGTTTGTCGATTGGGGCGAGTTTACGCCGGCTCTTGAGAAGTTTCAGGCAGGCTGCGGGTTTACTATCGGTGATTTCGATATCACCAGCTTCACTATTCCACACGACGCCGTCGATCCAGTGGGCTTTACACTCTCCTCGCAGGGCGTGAAAATGGCAATTGCCACGGATCTTGGCTACGTGACGGATTCTTTGCGAGTGCACTTGAAAGGCAGTAGCGTGGTGGTGCTCGAATCCAACCACGACCTTGAAATGCTGCGTGTGGGACCTTATCCCTGGTCCGTTAAACAGCGGGTAATGAGCCGGCGCGGGCATCTGTCGAATGAAGTTGCGGCGGACTTCGTCGCGAACGACCTCGACACCACCGTCTCGACCGTAATACTAGGCCACATCAGTGAGCACAACAACCATCCCGAACTGGTCCGTAATCTGGGCCTGAAGGCGCTGTATAACCGTTCGCTCTTCACCCGCTTGTTTGTTGCCGAACCCGGCCTGCAATCTCCGATCTTCTCTTATTGAACTGTTTCGCCGGCGTTCTATCATCAATCACCTGCGAAGCGGACTAGAATGTAGAAGCGACGCGTCATGGTTGCTCTTGAACAGCGCCCAAAGAGAGGGCCCCATGCCCTTTGTTGATACAAATGACCTTAAGGTTATCGAACGGCTACCCGGTTGGAAGGGCCGCTACTTCCACTCTGCCGGCATGACGTTCGCGCATTATGAGTTCGCCGCCGGTTCCTCGATTCATGAGCACTTCCATCCTGAGGAAGAGGTCTACGAAGTGATCGACGGTGAACTCGAAGTGACCATCGACGGACAGTCTCAGACTGCGAAGCCAGGCGTCGTTGCCATTGTGCCCGCGAACAGCCGCCACTCCGTCAGAGCATTAACAGACGGGCGGCTGATTGTCGTTGACCACCCGCCCCGTCCCGAGTTTGAGTAGACTGAGGCGCACGCCGGTGGGTTATTTACAGCAATCTGCTGTCACGGCTGGCTGACGCGAGGGCGCGTTGTGGCCGTTGTGACCATGTGACTATAGTCTCTGAATGATTTCGCGCTATACGCGCCCGGAGATGGGCGCCATCTGGGGCGACCAACACAAATATGAGTGCTGGCTGAAAGTAGAGCTGGCTGCTTCCGAAGCACTTTCGGAAACTGGCGAGGTTCCTCAATCCGCGGTAGATGCGCTCCGTTCATATGCATCGTTTGATCTCAATCGAATTCAGGAGATCGAGCGCGAAGTCCGGCACGACGTAATCGCGTTCACAACTGCCGTTGCCGAAGCCTTGAAGTCTAGCGGTGCCGAACAGGCGGCGCGCTGGCTGCATTACGGGCTCACCTCCAACGACGTTGTCGATACTGCACAGGCCCTTCAGATCAAAGAAGCCTCCGCGATCATCATGCGCGATTTGGACGAATTAAGCGAGGTCCTCAAAAATCGTGCATTCGAGCACAAACACACCGTGCAGATCGGGCGCACCCACGGCATCCATGCCGAGCCCATTACCTTCGGCCTCAAACTGGCGGTCTGGTGGGACGAATTGCAACGCCACCGCCGGCGGTTTGCCGCGGCAGCCGAAGACATTCGCGTCGGCAAGCTTTCGGGCGCGGTCGGAACTTTCGCCCACATCGGGCCCGAAGCGGAAGAGAAGATCTGCGCCCGGCTTTGCCTGAAGGCCGCGCCTATTGCGTCTCAGGTCATTTCGCGCGATCTCCATGCGAACTACATCGCCACCCTGGCCGGCATCGCCTCCACGCTCGATAAAATCGCGCTTGAGATCCGCCATCTCCAACGAACGGAAGTCCGCGAAGCTGAAGAGCCGTTCGCGCCCGGTCAAAAAGGCTCGTCCGCTATGCCGCACAAACGCAATCCCATCGTGGCCGAGCAAATCTGCGGACTCGCGCGCGTTGTCCGGGCAAACGCGCAAGCGGCCTTCGAAAACGTCGCCCTCTGGCACGAGCGTGACATTTCTCACTCATCCGTCGAACGCGTCATCTTGCCGGATTCCACAATACTGATCGATTACCTGCTGGCGAAAACCACCTGGCTTATTTCGGGCCTCCGGGTGAATGTCGACCGGATGCGGCAGAATATTGACCGGACCAAAGGCCTGATTTTCTCAGGTCAGCTATTGCTGGATCTGGCTGCCTCTGGAATGTCACGGGAGGACGCCTATCGCCTGGTGCAGTCGCATGCCCTGCAGGCGTGGGAATCGGATGGGGATTTTCGCGCCGCGATTGAGTCCAATTCGGAAGTAAAACGTCGTTTAACGAGGCATCAATTGGACGAAATTTTCTCGTTAGAGCGCCAACTTGGCAACGTAGACAGAATTTTTGGCAGGGTATTTGAATCGTTCTAAATGCAAAAAGACTATAGGGGATTTGTTCTTTTTCGTTTACACTGTTGTCGAGTCAGAGCGCACAAATGTTACCTAGCCTACGGAAACCGCCGGGGAAGGAACTGGAACTCGCCAGAGTTCTCGTCGTAGACGACGACGTTACATCGCGTCTAACGCTGAAGACAGTCCTCGAAGCCGGGGGCTATTTCGTGGATTCGGCTGCCTCCGCCGCCGAAGCCGTCGGCAAGCTGGATGAGCGCCAGTATGAGCTTGTCCTCAGCGACTTGCAGATGGAGTCTCCCGAAGCCGGGCTTAAGGTTCTAGCCCATGCTCGCCTCATGGACTACAAGCCGGCTACCGCTATCCTGACCACGTCTCAAAATAGGGCTACGGATACCCGCCGGCCGGTTTTCGTCGAACCGGAAGACCTCCCCGGCCTGCTCAGCAAGGTCGCCGACCTCATCAGCCGGCGCGCTGCCCGCATTGTGAACCGCCAGCTCAAACAGGCCTGACTTCGCCGCTTCAGCCGAGGCCCTGCTGGTCTAAGTAACTACTCGCTTGTGGAAAGTTCTGCTTCCCACCCAAAACAAGACGATCACCGAAGCCCCAAGTGCAATCAGAATCCAAGGCAGGCCGAGCGTCGGGAAATCGTGTCCTCTGATCGGCGGCACCATCGCATACCGCAGCCCTTCCGAGCAATAGGTCAGCGGATTCACCAGCGTGAAGCCCTGAAACCAGCGAATGTTTCGCAGCGCGCCCCACGGGTAGTATGTACAGCCTGTGAATAAGAGCGGCGTGAAAATCAGGGTAAACATCAGGCTGATGTGCTCCGGTTTGATAATGGTGCCCATCAGCAGGCCAATGGTTGAGCCCACAAATCCCGTGAGAATTACCATGCCGATCAGGGTGCCAATGCGATCGTCGCGCATCGCAAAACCATTTCCCAGGATCAAGTAACCCAAAGGAAAAATCACCGAACTTGCAATGGCTCCGCGCATTGCTCCGAAGATCACTTTTTCCAAAGCCACCCACCAGACGGGCAGGGGCGAGAGCAGCCGGTCGTCAATCTCTCGCGCAAAGCCCAGGTCCAGCACCAGCGGCAGCGTAACCCCTTGCATGGCGGCGATCATGCCGGTCAGCGCCACAATGCCCGGCAGCATAAGCGCAGCAAAATTGCCCGCGGCCAGGCCAATGCCAGGCAGCACTTTTCCAAAGATGAACAGGAAAAACAGCGGCTGCATCAGCGCCTGCAATAAGAAAGGAACGAACTCGCGGCCCGTTACCACTAAATCCCGGCGGAGAATCGCCAAAAACGCGCCGATCGCGAGTTGTGCTCGATTTGTCCCGCGCGCCGCATGCACCTCGGCCAGTGGGAATGTCGTGTCTGCCATTAACGAAGATGCCTCCCGGTCAGAAAAATGAATACTTCTTCGAGCGAGGGCTGCTTCACGCTAAGGTCGCGAACCTGTGCACCGGCCCCAAACACGGCCTGCGCAGCGGGCCCAATCAAATTACTTGCGGATTCCGAATATACCCGGTACGTCAGAGTTCCGGGCTCGGTATCCGGCGACTCCTCCGCCTGCAACGCCTCCACCTTGGCAACTCCGGGTGTAGCCTCAAGCGCCGCGGTTACTCGCGCCGCGGCCGCGCCATTCTCGGATGGTGAAGCAAACGCGCGCACTTCCAGAGATGTTCCGCCGGGAATCATTTTTTTCAATTGTGCAGGCGTGTCGTCCACCAAAATTTTTCCATGGTCCATAACGGCGATCCGGTCGCACAACCGGTCTGCTTCGTCCATATCATGCGTTGTAAGCAAGATTGTCAGCCCATTCGCGTTGAGCATGCGAATGCGCTCCCACAAAAACAAGCGCGACTGCGGGTCTAAATTATTAGTCGGCTCATCGAGAAACAGAACATCGGGCGCATGCATCAGCGCGCGGGCAATCATAAGGCGTTGCGACATGCCGCCGGAGTAGCGATTAACCTTCTCGTTCTTTCGGTCCCCTAATCCGAGTTCGTCCAGCAGCCGGTCGGCAAGCGCCTCACGCGTTTTGCGCGGCACTCCGTGATAGGCGGCGTGAAAAGTCAAAATCTCGCGCACTTTCAGGCTGCGGTCAAGATTACTTTGCTGCGGTACCACCGCAATGCGCTGCTTGATGGCGATTGGGTCGCGAGCGACATCGGCCTCCATGATGGAAGCCGAACCTTCGGTGGGAACAATCGCGGTGGTCAGCACTCCAATAGTCGTGGTCTTTCCGGCGCCGTTTGGGCCGAGCAGGCCAAAAATCTCTCCCCGCGAAACCTGGAATGTCACGCCGTCTACCGCGTTCGTCTTCGATTTCGGGTAGCGCTTCACCAGATTTGTAACGGCGATTGCCGCCGATCCTGCCATGCCGTTGCTGATCCCGTTTTGGCTGGCCATAGTCTTCCTATCTTGCACGAAAGCCAGGTCAGAATCCAGCGCCATCTACCGGCAATTGGGTCCGAATCTCGCGGGCAAAACGAAGGAATGCGCCAGCGGCGCCTTCGGGTTCGGGTCCATGCGGGTACACGAACTGGAAAAGGCGCTTGATGCTGAACCGGTCGATAGCAATCATGCCTAGACCTGCACGGTGTTCGTTCTGCAGCGCCCAACGCGAGAGAAAGCCGATCCCCAGACCAGCTTTGATGGCCGACTTGATTGCTTCTGTCGAATCGAGTTCCATACGGATACGCAAGTTGCGCAATCCCACTCCCGCACCCCGCAAAGCATCCTCAACAACCCGCCGGGTGCCTGACCCTGGCTCTCGCATTAGCAATGGACGTTCGGCTATTTCGCTCAGCGCCGGTGCGGAACTCTTAAACAAGGGGTCCGAGAGAGGCGCAACAGCCACGATCTCGTCCTCCAGAAAGGGTTCCACTTTCAAGTCGCTAGTGCTGACCGGGCCTTCCGTAAGGCCGAGTTGGATTCGCCTTTGTACCAGTTGCGTCACAATGTGCTCTGTGTTTCCGCTGCTAACGGCTAATTCGATCCTTGGATACTGTTCGAGATAGCCGGCCAGAAGCCGCGGCAGCAGATATTGCGCGATGGTAGTTGAAGCGCCTAGTAAGAGCCGGTCCCGAAGTTCGCCGCTCAATTGGCCAACGTCGCGGAGCGCTTCTTGAGAAAGCCGGTGGACTTCCATAGCGAAACTTTGCAGTCGCTCGCCTGCAGACGTCAAAGCGACGCCTGTTGCGGAGCGATCGAACAGCCGCGCGCCCACTTCTTCTTCCAGCGCCTTTATATGAGACGTGACCGAGGGCTGGGTAATATGAAGCACCTCGGCAGCCTGCGTGAAGCTGAGACGCTCAGCCACAATGCGGAAGACGGTCAGGCGAAAACTCTCGAGCGGCGACATTAGCAGAGGTTCTCGACGATTGTAAGCTTACAGAGGTGGACAACGGAATCAACCGCCGCAAATTTGGAGTCGTTATGGCAGCTACCGCAGGTGTCGCAGCCGTGGCGTCTTCGACGCGCAACACAACCGGAATGACAAAACAAAACTGGGGCAAAGGCCCGAACGGCGAAGAGGTAGACGTTTATACGCTCCGAAACTCCAAAGGGATTGAGGCAAATATCATCACCTACGGGGGCAGACTGGTAACACTGAAGACGCCTGATCGGGATGGCAAATTCGCTGATATTGTTCTGGGCTTCGATAGCCTGCCCCAATATCTGGAGAAGAATCCGTTTTTCGGAGCCCTGGTCGGGCGCTATGCGAACCGCATCGCGAACGGTGAGTTTCAATTGGACGGACACACGTACACGCTGGCGAAGAACAATGGGCCGAACACGCTGCACGGCGGCTTGGTCGGCTTCGACAAAAAGGTGTGGCAAGCGGAGCAACTTACCGGGGACGATGGACCTTCTCTGCGCCTGAAATACGTCAGTAAAGACGGAGAAGAAGGTTTCCCGGGCACGCTCTCTACCACTGTCACGTACTCGCTCAACAGCAACAATGAATTGAAGATCGACTACCAAGCGACAACCGACAAAAAGACAGTCCTTAACCTGACCAACCACTCATATTTCGATCTGTCCGGAGCCGGCACGGGAGAGATTCTCGATCACATTGTGACCATTAACGCCGGCAAATTCACGCCCGTTAACGCGAATTTGATTCCGACCGGCGAACTCAAGAGCGTCGAGGGAACGCCGTTCGATTTTCGAACGCCCACAGCTGTGGGTGCTCGCATCAAGGACAAAGATCAGCAACTTCAATACGGCGATGGATATGACCACAACTACGTATTGAATAAGGCTGGCAACGGTCCTTCACTGGCCGCGCGCGTGATGGATCCCAAGTCCGGTCGAGTGATGGAAGTGCTCACCACGCAACCCGGCGTCCAGTTCTATTCTGGAAACCACCTGCCAAACGGTATCAAAGGCAAAGGGGGCGCCACATACGGCTACCGCTACGGCCTGTGCTTCGAAACCCAGCACTTCCCGAATTCGCCGAACCAGCCGGATTTCCCCTCAACCGAGCTGAATCCCGGCCAGCGCTTCCACCAGGTCACCATCTTCAAGTTTTCCGCCGCGTAATCAAGTGCGCCTGTTTGGGCCGCTTCACCTTTCGCTACTGATCGGCATCGCGGCCATCGCAGTTCTTCTCGTTCGGGTCGTCAGCAGGTCCGTTACCGCCGCTCGTACAACACGCATTCTGATCGGGTACGGCCTGGCGACAAACGAAATCATCTGGTGGATATTTCGCTACTCGAAAGAGGGATTTCGGTTTCCGTTCAATCTGCCCCTTCAGTTGTGTGACATCACGGTTTGGACCACGGTCTTGGCTTGCATCACAATCTCGCCATGGCTGGTGGAATTCTCGTATTTCGCGGGGTTGGCCGGAGCGGGAATGGCGCTCATTACTCCAGATCTGTGGTCGCCCTGGCCGTCGTATCCGGCTGTTTATTTCTTCCTGGCCCACGGGGGAATTGTGGTCGCCGTCGCATTCCTCGTGTTTGGGAGAATCACTCCGTTGCGACCCGGAGCGCTACACCGCGCCTTTTTCATGCTGCTAGCCTACGCCGCGTCAGTCGGCCTATTCGATTGGGTTTTCAGAACCGACTACATGTACTTGTGCGTGAAACCTAAACGGGGAACGCTCCTATCCGTTCTCGGCCCCTGGCCGCTCTACTTAGTTGCCGTGTTCGGAATCGCGCTGTTCTTGTTTTGGCTGCTTTGGCTGCTCGCAAAGAAGGCGAACACAAACCTCGCCTCTAACGCACGGTTGTAAAAACCATGCAATCCGGCGTTTTGTCCGTCGTCAGCGTTTTGGTCACTTTCCAGGTCTCTGGATCGAGTTCGCTGATCTTGCTCGTCGCCTGATCGCTGATGTACACCGCGCCCGTGAAGGGATTCACGGCAAGCGCTCCAACGTCTCGGCCCAAATCCTCACTAGATGTTGCGACTACCTTGCGCTGCGCGATGTCAATCTTCCAAGCAGTCACGTGATGATTCAGATTTCCAGCATCATAAAGGTATTTGCCGTCGGCGCTGAACTTCGCAACGAAGGGCGGGCCATCGATCGGGACCGTGAAATCGAGCTGATTGTCCGACGTGCGGTAAAACGCGATTTTGTGCGCAGGGCCCAGGCTTGTTACGAACCATCGCTCGTCAGGACTCAGCGTCATACGCTGATTCTCACCATCTGTCGGAATGGTCGCCATGAGTTTGCATTTGGGAACGTCCAGCACGGAAACGGTCTTCGATTGCACATTGCTCGTGTAGATGCGTTTCTCATCGCTCGTCAGAGCGAACATATGCGACGTGTGCGAGCCTGTCGGGATAGTCGCGATAATGCGACGCTCTTTGGGATCGATGACCAAAATTACCGCTGCAATCTCAGCCGTTACGTAAACTCTGCCGCTCTTACCGACGGTGACGCCATGCGGACGTTTGTAGTCGCCGGTATCGAGCGACCCGATTTCCTGGCAATCGGAAGTGCGGATGAAATGAATGACATGCTCATCTGTACCCGGCTTGCCAACGCCGGAGTTCCCATAGACGGGAACGTATGCCTCCTGGCCATCGTTGGAAAACGCACCTTCGTGTGGGCTCACGCCCATAGTCGACTGGCAGAAAGGCTGCTGCGAATCGGCATCATAGATGACGGCGCCGGGCAGGCGTTTACTGATAACAAGCATTAAGCGGCGATGAGCCGGCGTGGACGGTGATCCTGCATCGGAAACCATCACAGTAGAAACGAAGAGAAGTGAAAAAATTGCAAGAAGTCGCATGATTCAATCGTCGGGGGAGTGGAGGAGCCCCAAGCCGGCTTACGCCGATCGAGACTCATTTTTCGCCCGGTCCAGCATATCAATCTCCGCAAGAATCACGTCCATTACTGCCTGGTCTCCCACCTTGGAGTTGATCATCAGGTGATACAGATCGCGCTGCGGCCAGATTTTGTTGTAGTACCGCTTGATGAATGCTGCCCGTTCCTGATCGACAGTTTCCAGCAGGTGTTCGACATCTCCCCGCGTGTAGCCTTGCGCCAGTAGGCGGCGCATTTTTTCTTCGTAGGGAGCGAACACGAAAACGGAAAACGTGTTTGGCCGGTCTCGCAGGAAGTACGGCGCTGCGCGGCCGACAATGACGCATTTGCCTCTTCCGGCAATGTCGTTGATGATCTTCTCGAACGAATGCGACAGCCCTTCGGCATCCAACATTTCCATGCCGCCGCCCGTATAGCTCTCTTCGTAGCTGCCGCGCATGAAGATTTTGGCCAGTCTGTAGAACGCCGAATCTAGTCGCTCTTCGCGCTGCTCCACCGCTTTAACATCGCATTTGAGACGCTGGGCGATCTCGCAAGTAATCTTGTGGTCCCAGAGCGCCCAGCCAAGCCGGTCGGCCAGTTTCTGCGCAATGGTCCCCGCGCCCGACCCGTATTCGCGTTCGACAGTGATTACGTTTATCACGCCAAGCCTCCTGGAAGGCTATCTTAGTCGATTTTCGATGCGTGTACTGCCTGACCGGTGTGCTGCATGGTTACTCCCCGACGCTGAGCGGCCATGGTTCTTCAACGCCAGCCAGGCTGAGAGCGGCCCCTAAAAGGGCAATATTCTTCGAAAAATGGATCAGTTGCTGCTGTTTCGCTTGCGGATCCTTTTCATTCCAGAAATCGTGGAACATAGGAGAGGCTGCCGCCAGGAAACCGATTATCGATAAAGCGCCGAATTTTGGCTTCAGCCCCAGAATCAAACTTGCCCCGCCGGCCGCCATCATCGCGCCCGAAGCAAGCACCGCCAACTCCGGTTGGGGAATATTCTTGGCGCCCGCATACTGCGCCAAACCTTCCTTCTCCTTAAAGTGATTTATCCCGTTGTAGACGAAAAAGCCGCCCAAAATTACGCGGCCAACTAAGAACAGAGCTTTCATTCTGAACACTCCAAACCAGATTGCGATTTCAACGATTTGACCCATGACTGCAGCAATGGTTTCAATCGTGCAAAGCGTCGGCGTGACGCTTCAAAAACGTCAGGCCAAGACAATAGTCCATAATCAGTTATTTGGATCGGGATTCGCTCGCCGGTTCAGCGGCGTGCAAACTGCGCAAGACACTGGTCCCAGTTCCGGGCGGCTTTTTAGGAGAACTACATGTGGATCGTTCGCCTGGCTCTGCGGCGACCGTACACCTTTATCGTCTTATCGTTGATGTTGTTCATTCTGGCGCCGGTCGTCATTTCCCGGACGCCGACTGACATTTTTCCCAACATCGACATCCCCGTTGTAAGCGTCATCTGGCAATACTCTGGACTTTCCGCTAAGGACCTTTCCGAGCGTATTGTCTACATCAACGAGCGCTCGCTAACCACCACCGTCAACAACATCGAGCACATTGAATCGCAATCGATGAATGGCATCGCCGTGATCAAAGTGTTCTTTCAGCCGCACGCAAACCTGCCCTCCGCCATTGCTCAAACTACCGCTATCTGCCAAACGCAGTTGAAACAGCTTCCCCCGGGACCACGCCGCCGTTGATCATCACTTATAACGCGTCTACCGTTCCCATTCTCATGCTGGGCCTTTCCGGTATAGGTCTCAGCGAACAGCAATTGAACGATTTGGGACAAAACTTCATTCGTCCGGCCTTAGTAACAGTACCGGGAGTGGCAATTCCGAACTCGTATGGCGGTAAGCAGCGCGAAATCATGGTTGATCTCAACACGCAAGCGCTCCAGGCTAAGCAACTGAGTCCAGCCGACGTCGTGAATGCAATCGGGAATCAGAATTTAATTCTTCCGGGCGGCACGTCCAAAATCGGGTCGCTGGAGTACAACATCGAGATCAACGGAAGTCCGCAGCGCGTGCAGGAGCTAAACGACCTTCCGATAGAGACCAAGAAGGGCGCGACTATCTATGTGCGCGACGTGGCGCACGTGCGCGATGGCTATCCACCGCAAACTAACATCGTCCGTTCGGATGGGCTGCGTGGATCCATGATGGCCATATATAAAAACGGGGATGTCTCCACCCTGGACATCATCGCCGGCGTACGAAAAACTCTGCCCATCGTGCGAAGCAACGCTGCCGCCGGAATTGAAAATTACCCCCATTGCGGATCAATCTGTCTTTGTTCGCGCCTCCATCGCCGCTGTCGTTCGCGAGGCAGTGATCGCGGCTTGCCTGACCGCCATCATGATCCTGGTATTTCTCGGCAGTTGGCGCAGTACATTGATCATCGCGATTTCGATTCCTCTTTCCATCCTGTGTTCGATCTTCGCGCTGAGCGCCCTCGGCGAAACCATCAACATCATGACGCTTGGGCGGTCTGGCGCTCGCCGTCGGCATCCTGGTGGACGACGCGACCGTCGAGATCGAGAACATTAACCGCAACTTCGAAATGGGGAAGGAGATTGAACAGGCCATCCTCGACGGAGCGGCCCAAATCGCTGTCCCGGCGTTCGTTTCCACGCTCAGCATCTGTATCGTCTTTGTTCCCATGTTCTTCCTCACCGGCGTGGCGCGCTATCTGTTCGTACCGCTCGCCGAAGCCGTGTCATTCGCTATGCTCGCCTCGTACGTGCTTTCGCGAACGATCGTCCCGACCCTCGCGAAGTATCTGCTGAAAGGGCACTCGCACCATGAGGCAGTTGCGCACGCCAACCGCCGCAATCCGTTCGTTCGCCTGCAATTGCTGTTTGAGAACGGCTTCGAGCGTGTGCGGGCCGGTTATCGCGGCGTTCTGGAGCGATGCATACGGCGGCGTGCCATCTTCGTCACCTTGTTCCTGCTCGCTTGCGTACTATCATTCGCGCTCGCCCCTTGGTTAGGGCAGGATTTTTTCCCTGCTTCCGATAGCGGCCAGTTCCGGTTGCACATACGCGCGCGGACTGGAACTCGTATCGAAGAGACAGCAAAGTTGTGCGACGTCATCGAATCCACCATTCGCGAACAGATTCCCGCGCACGAGCTGGTTAACGTTCTCGATAACATAGGCCTCCCCTATAGCGGTTTGAATACGTCATACGGCAACAACGGAACCATCGGCCCCGCGGACGCGGATATCCTCGTATCTCTTTCCCAGAAGCACAGGCCAACCGAGCAGTACGTGGAAGCGCTAAGGGCGCGCCTGCCAAAAGAATTTCCTGGAGTCCTGTTTTACTTCCTGCCGTCCGACCTGGTGAGCCAGATTCTTAACTTCGGACTTCCCGCTCCCATTGACGTTCAGATTTTGGGAAGGAATGTGGAAGCGAACCGCGCATTCGCGGACAAATTGTTGCAGCAGGTCAAATTGATTCCGGGAGCAACTGATCTGCGTATCCAGCAACCTTTCAATCAGCCAATAATGCAGGTTGACATTAACAGGACAAAGGCGCAGCAGGTAGGGTATAACGCCCGTGATATCGCCGGCGACATCCTGGTTACCCTGAGCGGCAGTTTTCAGACCAGCCCCAGCTTTTGGCTGAATCCCCGAACCGGCGTTAGCTACAGCATTGCCGCGGAGGCGCCGCAGTACAGCATGAATTCTTTGCAGGATTTGCGCAATATTCCCGTTACCGCTCAGGCCGGAATTCCCGAAATTCTGGCGAGCGTGGCTTCACTGCAGCGTGGCACTGAACCCGCAACCGTCTCCCATTACGATATTGCTCCGGTGATTGACATCTATGGTTCCGTGCAAGGAACCGATCTTGGCAGCGTCGCCGCACAGATCGATCGATTGGTAGCCGGAAGCGCCAATTCCCTAGTACGGGGATCGCGTGTAGTCGTGCGCGGGCAGATCGATACTATGCGTTCTTCTTTCCGTGGGCTGCTTGCCGGCTTGCTGTTTTCCATTGTCCTGGTCTATATGCTGATCGTGATCAATTTTCAATCCTGGCTTGATCCGTTCATCATCATTTCGGCTTTGCCGGCGGCGCTGGCGGGCATTGTCTGGTTCCTATTTGTGACGCACACCACCATCAGCGTTCCTGCTTTGACCGGGTCAATCATGTGTATGGGCGTCGCTACGGCAAACAGCATTCTCGTGGTGAGCTTTGCGAAAGAACAATTGCCTGATGTCGACAGCGCCGCGGATGCTGCCTTGTTGGCCGGCTTCACGCGGTTTCGGCCCGTCTTGATGACTGCGCTGGCGATGATGATCGGAATGATGCCCATGGCGTTGGGCCTGGGAGAAGGCAGCGAACAGAACGCGCCGCTTGGCCGCGCAGTTATCGGAGGCCTGCTGTTTGCCACCGTTGCAACGCTTTTTTTTGTCCCCAGCTTCTTCGCCCTTCTGCATGGCAGGCGGAGAGGACGCGTCTAGATCGGAATGAAGCGCCTTCGATTCGCCGTAGTTTCATTAGTGATCCTGGCCGTTGTTGGCTTGATCGTCGCTGCCGGCATCATCCCGCGCCTCCGTCAGCAGCAAACTCTCAAGCGCGACACAATCATTGCGGCCGAGCCGGCAGTGACAGTTACACACCCGAAGCTGGGGGACACGGCCGAAGAAGTAATCCTTCCGGGCAACATACAGGCTTTTATCGACACGCCCATCTACGCCCGAACCAGTGGTTATCTTAAAGCCTGGTATTTCGATATCGGCAGCCATGTCAAACAAGGGCAGCTACTTGCTGTCATCGAAAGTCCGGAAGTGGATCAACAATTGCAGCAGGCGAGGGAGGATGTGAATACTGCCCAGGCAAATCTCAAACTGGCGCAGATTACCGCCAGCCGTTACGTCGATCTTTTTAAGACCGATTCGGTTGCCAAGCAAGATGTCGACAACGCAGTTCAGGATGCCGCCGCGAAAGCTGCAACCGTCAAATCCGCTCAGGCAAATGTGGCGCGTCTGGAACAGATGGTGTCTTTCGAGAAAGTGTACATGCCCTTCGATGGCGTTGTAACCGCGCGTAATACGGATATTGGCCAGTTGATCCAGGCAGGCTCCGAAGTCGGCACAGGCTCGACAACCGGCTCCGGTAAGGAACTGTTTCACGTGGCCGCAATCAATAAGTTGCGCGTCTTCGTTGAGGTTCCGCAGGTGTATTCTCACGTGGCCAAACCGGGCATCAAGGCCGATCTGACCCTGCCTGAATTACCGGGCCGCCGCTTTCCGGGCACCTTGGTCCGCACTGCGGATTCTATGGATCCAACTACGCGCACTCTCACGGTTGAGATCGATGTTCTCAATAGCACCGGCATGCTCTACCCGGGTGCTTACACTCAAGCGCACTTCAAAATCAAGTCTGACCAGGTCACGCTGATTGTGCCCGCCAGTTCGCTTACGTTCCGCTCCGAAGGACTGCGGATTCCAACCGTAATCAATGGCAACCGCATCTCTCTGGTCCCAATAATTTTGGGCCGCGATTTCGGCGACACAGTCGAAGTGGTCTCGGGACTTTCAGAAGACGCGTCCATCGTAGAAAATCCGCCCGATTCGCTTGTCGAGGGCGAAATCGTCCGCGTTGTGCGTCACCGCTCGGCCCAGAATAATACTGAGGCGCAGTGATCAGGCCTTGCTCGGCTCGTCGTGGCTCTTTTCTTCGGGTTTCACGGTAGAACGAACCACCATAAACTTGTTCAGCACGTCGAACCAGAAGGGAGCCCCCAGCGATACGCAAAGTCCCGTGAGCAGAATGCCTGCGAATTTCAGCACCCAGCCCCAGGCGTCACTCGGCAGCGTCTGCCAATCAGCGACGGCGCCACCCTTGTTAATTGCCTTCCAGCCAACCGGAATGTCGGTTGCGTTCACCCATTTCGAAAGATCCTCAGCCGAGGGGGTTGAAGATTCGCTCTTTCGCGCCTGCTCTACCCAGGCGGACCTCACGCTTGGATTGGCGTTCAGATAACGGGTGATGGCAACGGCGTCGATGTTGAACGCGAACGCCATAGCGAATCCCAGGGCAGCGATAATGAACTGCGTGCGGCGCTTATACCAGCCGGAGACACGATCCATCGACGCGTTATACCAATCCTCAATGTTTTTCTGGGCACGCACGGCATCCGTGCCGGCTGCTTGAATTAAAGGCCCGAGGGTTCGTTTCAGATAGGATTCGTCGGGCTCTTTTTTTAGCAGATCCAGAACTGTGAGCGCAAAAGTCTGCGATGGAATGTAGGACGGTAGATTGCCCAACTTTGCCGGGTCGTACTTTCCTTGAAAAAGTCCGAATATTAGCGGATGATCATAGAACTTCGGGACCATATCTAGAGCTTTCGGGTCTTTGAACATTTCGCGAAGCCCACGCTCCAGGTCTTTCGCCCTGTGCTTGAGAAAGCTTTCAATTCCTTCCTTCATGGACGAACAAACCAGGCTGAGCAACAGGAAAAGCATGATCAGTCCGATTGCAACGTCTAAGATCTGCGAGCCAAACATGATGGGCCTCCGTAGGAGCGCAAGGGACGCGGATTCTTGCCGCCGAGGGGGAGCGGAACTCGCAAGCTCGTTTCGGCGGCAAAATCAGCCCGTGCCCGTTTTGTGCTGTTCGTCAAGAGCGGTATCATATCGCACTGGCCGTACCATCAAACCTTTCAAACAGATAAGTCATACAATTTCAGGGGGCGGGGCAAATTAATGCTGCTGCAATTTCCAGCAAGTAACAGTTCTGAAATCGATTTCGAAACAACTTACGACGCGGTGGTAGTAGGATCTGGAGCCGCAGGCGGGATGGCGGCGCACGTCCTCACGCAACACGGCTTTAAGGTGCTGCTGCTCGAGGCGGGCAAAAACCAGGACACCGGCAAGATTCTGCACTCCATGGAATGGCCTTACGATCATCCACGCCGGGGCAAGATGCCGTCCGATTATCACGCCCTGACGAAGAATGAATACACCATCCGCCAGTCGCCTTACGCGCAGGGTTCGCCCTATTCGAAAGTGCAGAACTACATCCAGAACGGGACCGGATCTGACTACAGCAAGACACTCATGGTGGATGAGAAGCAGCATCCGTACACGGGAACCCGCTACGCCTGGGTCAGGGCGCGGACGGTAGGGGGCAAAACGACCATCTGGGGCCGGCTTGCATTGCGCCTTTCCGATTACGACTTCAAAGCGAAAGATCGCGACGGTTACGGCGAGAACTGGCCCATCTCCTACTCCGATATCGAGCCTTATTACGACCGCGTCGACGAATACCTGGGTATCTCCGGTCATCCGGAGAATCTGCCCTATCTACCCGACGGCAAATTTCAGCGCGCAGTTAAGTTGAACGACGCGGAAGTGCATCTGCGAACCACTCTGAAAGGCATGGATCGCGTGCTCACCCCGTATCGCGCGGGCGTGACCACCGATGGGTTGAAGCACAACAAATACCGCAGCCGCTGCTATGGGCGCGGCGCCTGTAGCCGTCATACCGGAGGCTGCGATATACACGCGGCATTCGATTCTCCCACCGGCCTGATCCGTCCGGCCATGGACACCGGCAATCTTGTGATGCGGCCGAATTCCACCGTTTACGAGGTCACGGTCGATAAGAACACCGGCAAGGCAACTGGCGTGTCGTTTCTCGATAGCGACTCAAAGAAGAGCTACCAGGTAAAGGCCAAGGTTGTCCTTCTCGCGGCTTCAACGCTAGAATCGGCCCGCCTGATGCTGCTTTCGAAATCCAGCCTGTATCCGAACGGCATCGGCAATTCGAGCAATCACGTCGGGCACAATTTCTGCGAGCACGTCATGGGTCCATCCGTGGCCGGCTTGAAAAAAGATCTGATCGGCAAACCGCGAACACTGGATGATGGGCGGCCCGGCGGATTCTACGTCGCTCGTTTCCGCAACCTGAAAAGCAAATCGGATTTCGTGCGCGGCTATGGATTTGAAGGCGGCAGCGGTACCGGAATGACTCCCGGCACTGCGTACACCAGCCCCGGTTTCGGCGAAGAGTACAAAAAGCACGTGCGCGATTACGCCGGCGCAACTATAGAAATGGGCGGATTCGGTGAGGTGCTGTCGCGATACGAAAACGCCGTAGACATTGATCCGGCCATGAAAGACGCTTGGGGCATTCCGGTCTTACGCTTTAGCTATCGCTTCGGCGAGAACGAAAAAAAGATGGCCGCCGACATGGCGGAGAGTGCGCGCGAGATGTTCGATGCCGCCGGATTTGAGATCGTCTCGGTGACGAAATCAATTCTGCCGGAAGGCTGGTCCATCCACGAAATGGGAACTGCTCGCATGGGCAACGATCCGAAAACGTCCGTTCTCAACCAATACATGCAATCGCACGACGTCAAGAACCTGTTTGTCGTCGATGCCAGCGCCTTCGTGTCGGCCTCTTGCCAAAATCCCACTTGGACCATCATGGCCTTGTGCTGGCGATCCTGTGATTACCTGGCTGATCAGTTCAAGAAAGGAGAGGTGTGAGATGGAAACGCGCTTGAACCGGCGCGATCTGATCAGGATCTTCGGCGCGGCCTCCGCCGCCTTTACTACCCTGCAGCTGCCTGCCGCAGTCCCCGGAGCCCCCCTGTTTTTCTCCAAAGATGAGTTCGCGTTGCTCGACACGCTGACGGAATTGATCATTCCGGCCGACGGCCATTCGCCCGGTGCGCACGAAGCAGGCGTTGCCGTGTATATCGATCGCATGGTTGCCGAGGCTTACTTGCCGGAAGATAAAACGTCCTGGCGGCAAGGTCTCGCCGCGCTGAATCAGCTGTCACAAAGCATGCACAATACCGTGTTTCTTAAGAGCCCGAAGGCGCAGCAGATACGGCTGTTGAAACAGATTGCAGCCGCGGAACAGTCGCCCAACACCGAGCCCGAAAAATTCTTTACGCAATTGAAGCAGACGACGGCCTTCGCCTACTACACGTCATCCATTGGCATCCATCAGGACATGAACTACAAAGGCAATGTAATTTTGGACAAGTTCGTTGGTTATGAAGCGAGTTAGCCTTTGGGTTTTCTGCAGTTCAATTCTCCTCAGCCAAACTCCCGCCCCGATTCCGCCCAAGGTCCAGCAGGCGCTGCAAACGATCAGGCCCGCTAATTTGAAGGGCGATCTCTCGTTTTTGGCTTCCGACGCGCTCCAGGGTAGATACACGCCGTCGCCTGGTTTGGACGTCGCGGCCGAGTTCATCGCCTCTCAATTCCGCGAAGCCGGTCTCGAACCAGGCGGCGATCAGGATTACTTTCAGATCGCGAACATGGTTGATCGGCACATGCCTGCTGCCCAATCGAACATGACCTTGCAGGATGGCTCCCAAAGCACCACTGTTCCGGCCCAGTTCATCACGATTGCAGACACAAACGCCGCCACGAAAATCGAACGCGCCCCTGTTCTCGTGCTCAAAGCAAAAGATCCCGACACACTCAAGGGCCTTGATCTTGCCGCTAAGGCAGTCGTTGTGCCGGGACCCACTCCGGCGGAACGCCGCGACATCAATGCATATCGAAAAGCCCGCGACTTCGATCAGGCCCTAAACCAGTCCGGAGCCGCGCTCGAGATCACCGTCACCCAGGCGCGAGCCGGTCAACCGGCAACCAGGCTGATTGAAGCCGCCGAGGCGCAACGCCATACCATACCGAGTCTCACCGTGACCAGCGACGAATTGCAGAAGTGGATCGACCACGCCGGCGATACCTCGGAACCGCGAACTGTCAGCGTGGATATCCCCGCGCCTGAAGATCAGAACGTAGTTGTCAAAAACGTAATCGGCGTCTTGCCCGGATCTGATCCCGTTCTCAAGAATACTTATGTGATGCTGACCGCGCACTACGATCACATCGGCACAACCGACACGGCCGGCCGTGCGGCCCTCAACCGAAAAGCCGCTGGGAATGACCGCATTTTCAACGGCGCGAATGATGATGGCAGCGGCACCGTATCCGTGGTCGAAATTGCCAAAGCGATGGCCGGCATAACGCCGCGCCCGAAAAGGTCCATGATTTTCATGACCTTCTTCGGGGAAGAACGAGGGTTGATCGGCTCTCAATATTACGGCCATCATCCGCGTTTTCCAATTGCGCAAACGGTGGCAGACCTGAACCTGGAACAAGTGGGCCGGACAGATTCTACCGAAGGCCCGCAGATCAACACCGCCAGCCTTACCGGTTATGACTATTCGGATGTCACCAGGTACTTGGAAAATGCCGGACGCGCCGTCGGGGTGAAAGTGTACTTGGACAAAACCGCCAGCGATCCCTATTTCACCCGCAGCGACAACGCCGCTTTGGCCCTCCTGGGCGTACCGGCCGAGACGCTAACCGTCGCATTTGACTATCCCGACTACCACGGTCTCGGCGACGAGTGGCAAAAGATCGATTACAACAATATGGCCCGTGTAGATCGCATGGTGGCATTGGGTTTGTTCAATATTGCGAACAGCGCGAACGCGCCCCAATGGAACGCTGCTAATCCCAAGACCCTGCCCTTCCGTGAAGCGCACGAAAAGGAACAAAAAGGGAAAGACACGCGTATCCCTCTTAGGTGACCTAAGAATGCTCATGTTCGTGCTGTTGTGCCTGTTATTTATACTTTGTTGGCCCTTAGCCTTAGCGGCGATCTTTCTGTATCCCATCGTTTGGGTACTGCTTCTGCCGTTCCGTATCTTGGGCATCGCCGTACATGGAGTGCTTGCGCTCGTAAGCGCAATCATTCTCCTGCCGGTTAGGGTTCTCAAAGCTATCTAGCGGATCTCGCCACAAGAGAGATACAGAGAGTTCCGGACCCCCCGCAAGACTGACTTCATGTGCCCGCGCTGGCTTACCTGTTAACATTTTCGACCTACGGCACTCACCTTCCGGGATCGGAAAAGGGTTGGGTCGATCTGCTGCACTGCGTCCCCGGAAGCCCAATGCTGGGGCCTAACCTGAGTCGGCAGGCTTGGTGGCGAGCGCATCTGAATGAGACACCCTGGACCCTCGATCCGGAAGCCCGGCGCGTTACCCTGGAAACCATTTGCTCCGTGTGCTCACATCGCCAATGGATCGCCCATGCCCTCCACATCCGGTCGAATCACGTGCACGCGGTCATCGCTGGTGAAACAGCGCCGGAGCGGATCCTGTCGGATTGCAAAGCCTATGCCACTCGCGCGTTTCGCCGCGCCTTTCCAAGTGTTCATCGTCGGCGCTATTGGGCCGATCATGGAAGCACACGCTATCTCTGGAACGAAGTGAGCCTCAGAGCGGCCATTCATTATGTTTTGCACGCTCAGGGCGAGCAAATGGCCTGTTATCCGGCCGGCTCTGACGCGGGACATATCGAAACCGAGCCGGAAGCGTAAGCGCCCTAAACGGAAATATCCAGCGTGAGTTAGTTACTAGCCCATTCGCGCCTGCCACTCTTCGGACCATTCTTCGTAACTCGCAAACGCGCTTCGAGTTCCCCGCCTAAGTGTCGACAACGCAGCATACAGGTTGGCCCGCGCAATCGATTGCCGTTCATCCAGGCCGCTTGCCAGAAAAAACCCGAAGCTGCCAATGAAAGCGTCCCCTGCGCCGCTGGTATCCACCGCGTTCACCGCGAATGCAGGCACATGGTCCCTGTCGTTACCTGACGCATAGACCGCGCCGTTCGCGCCCAATGTAATCACCACGTGGCCTGCACCCATGTCCAGCAGCCGGCCGGAGCAGTCAAGAGCGTCTTGGATGCTGCGAATTTCCATCCCGGTCAGAGCCTCCGCCTCACTCTCATTCGGAATCAGGTAATCCACTTCGCGCAACTGGGCTGCATCCATAGGTTGTGCTGGCGCCGGATTCAGTATCGTCAGGACGCCGTGGCTGCGCGCCACATGCAGAGCGCGATAGACGGTTTCAAGCGGTACTTCCAACTGCAGTATGACCATCGCGTGCCCTCTCAATAAGCCCCGCGGCAGCATCGATATCGCCCGCGCATAACAAATCGTTCGCTCCTTTGACAACCAGAATCCGGTTCTGTCCGGAGCTGTCCACAAAAATCGGTGCAACTCCGCTCGATGCGCCTGCTGTCGTGATCACGTGCTCCGTATCAATACCCAGCTTCGTTAAATCGCCAATGGTCGCCGGTCCAAACAGGTCATCGCCAATGCGCGCCACCATCGCCACATCGGCGCCGCAAAGCCGGGCCGCCGCAGCCTGATTGCCGCCCTTTCCCCCAAACCCCAGGTGAAACTCGCGGCCGAAGATCGTTTCGCCCGCCCGTGGCAGCCGGTCAATGATGGTCGTCAGATCCACATTCAGGCTTCCCACAACAACAATGCGCGGAACATCTGAGTTCTGCATAGCGCTCATTCAGAATTGCACTTGTTACAGCCTCGCTAAACTGAAAATAGATGCCGCTACCCAGCCGTGAAGAGTTCTATCGCATAAAAAAGCTTCCGCCTTACGTATTTGCCGTCACGGGCGAACTGAGGGACAAGTTTCGCGCCGCAGGCGTCGACATCATCGATATGGGCATGGGCAACCCCGACGGCGCGACCCCCAAGCCCGTAGTCGACGAACTGATCCGCACTGCGCAAGACCCGTTGAATCACCGCTACAGCCTCTCCCGTGGCATTCCAGGGTTGCGGCAGGCAATCGTCGACCGCTATAGCCGGCAGTATGGCATCGCTCTGGACCCTGAATCTGAAGCCATCGTCACCATTGGCGCCAAAGACGCCCTCGCTCATCTGCTGTTCGCAATCATCGGTCCCGGCGACATCGTTGTCTCCCCCAATCCGGCCTATCCCATTCATCAATACGGCGTCATCATGGCCGAAGGCGAGGCCTGCATGTTGCCAATGCCCGACGCGCCTACCTTCCTGTCCGCGCTCAAGGACCTCTTTCGCACCGCCGCCAGGAAACCGAAAGTGATCCTCATCTCGTTCCCGCATAATCCAACCACCATTTCGGTAGACCTGGATTTCATGCGCGAGATCGTTGAACTCGCCCGCCAACACGGCACGTTCATCATCCACGACTTCGCCTATGCCGAACTCGGCTTCGACGGATACCGGCCTCCCAGTATCTTTCAGGTTCCCGGCGCTAAGGATTATGCGGTGGAAATCTACTCCATGACGAAAACCTACAACATGGCTGGCTGGCGTGTCGGCTTTTGTCTCGGAAACCAGCGATTGGTCGCAGCCCTCGCGCGCATCAAAAGCTACCTGGATTACGGCGCTTTTCAGCCCATTCAACTCGCCGCCATTACCGCGCTGCGCGAATGCGACGATGCGCCGGCGCAAATTTGCGAAGTCTACCAGGCGCGCCGCGACGTTCTAATTAAAGGGCTGCACGAAGCTGGTTGGGCTGTGGACCCTCCCAAAGCCACGATGTTCGTCTGGGCTCGTATTCCCGGAGCCTTTCGAAAACCTGGGCTCGCTGGAATTCGCCAAGCTCCTGATACGGGAAGCGCGCGTGGCGATCTCGCCCGGCATCGGCTTCGGCCCGATGGGCGAGGGCTTTGTACGTTTCAGCTTAATCGAGGATGAAGACCGGACTCGTCAGGCCACCCGAAATATTGGGCGTGTTCTCGAAAGCGCCGGCGTGTTTTCGAACGCCGGCTCGGCACCCGTCCACGTATAAGCGAACCTGTTCACCCCTTAGAACTGCTGAAGTAACGGCGGTCCGGGCTCGAAACCGAGCCGGATGCGTTAGCGACCCTTGCGTCGTACGAGCGTCTCGTGAAGTAGAGACTTGATGTAAGTCTGATACGGCAGACCTTTTTGTTGTGCCTGTTTCTGTGCTAGCTCAAGATCGGATTCACTCAATCGGATCGTCACGGGCCCCAAAACGCGATCACAAAACTGGTAAATCATTTCCCTTCGCTTTTGCCTCTTCGCTCCCCGCGTTCACCCGCCCGTTGACGTCCTCCCTGGCTCTATTCTCCAAACGGGCGCGCAAAGGCCCACACAGGAGATTTCAAGTGTCCGCATCGGATTCCAAGTCTACGTGCCTCTTCGATCCCCCGTTCACCGCCCGTTGACGCGATAATGGCTCTATCCTCGAACGGGCTCCGCCAAGGTCCGCGGCGATTCCAAGTGTCCGATTTCGAAACGCAAGCTCAAGGCCAATCGCGCCAATGCGCAGAAAAGCACCGGCCCGAAAAGCGCCGCCGCGAAAGAAAAAGTCTCGCAGAATCAGGTAACCACGGTCTCTGTGGCCGCTTCTACGTCCTCCCGTGCGAAAACCAGGACGATTACGATCTTCTTCTCCAACGGCTGCACGAAGAGGAAAAGCCGGCCGGTACGGCCGAAGTCGAACTGGTCGTCAAAATGGCCCAGCACACCTGGCTCTGCCGCCGCGCGCTGGTTTTGCAGGAAGCTTGCTTCTCCATGGAACCGGCTGAGCCTGGGCAGACCCGCGAACAGCAGGCGATCGGCGTCCGCACCACCATCAACAACTACGTCCGCTACCACGCGGCCCAGGACCGCGCCTATCGCCGCGCCTCGCAGGAGCTTCTACAACGAAGAAAAGAAAGACGGTTAGCCGAGATTGGCTTTGCTTCGCAGAAACGCCTCGAAGCGGAAGAACAACGGAAGAATGCGCAGGAGCAGCGGCGCGAAAAACAGCAGGCACAGCGGGATGAGAGGCACAAAACAGCCGTCGCACTCGACAAAAAGCGCTTGGAACTCTCCCAACTCAAGACCATTAGCGTGTCACATGACGTAGCCAAGCTATTCGACGGCCTTTCACCCGAGCAAATAGCCCAACTCGCCGCCTGAACTGGCCTCCAAAGTACAACCGCTCGTCACGCATGCACTCCACCTGTGCCGCCGCAGCGAAAGCGTTTTAAGTGACCGGGCGTTAGCATGAGAATCGTGTTCCCAGTCAGACTGATTTTCGCTCTTATGCTCGGCGCCGCAGTGGCCAGTGCAGAGGTACATTCCCTCACGCTCAAACAGGCGCTTGAAACCGCGGCCCGCCAGAACCCGGACGTCACTCTCGCACGTCTCGATCAGCAGCGCGCCGAACAAGGCGTGTATGTTGCCCTCGATCCATTTCGTCCCAAGGTGTACGCCGGCAGCGGTCTCGCCTACACATACGGTTATCCCAACTCCATCGAAGGCAATGCGCCCAGCATCTTTGAGGTACGCACCGACATGTCCATCTATAATCGCGCGCAGAGCTACACTTTGAAAGCCGCTCGCGAAAGTGCGCGAGGTTCGCAGTTGGGCGCGCAGGCGAAGGCCGAAGAAGTTGCTTATCAGGCTGCCGACCTCTTCCTCACTGCTAGCGAGCTCGAACACGATGATGCGCAACTGACGGCGCAACTGCCTAGCCTGCAGAAAGTCGTTGAGGTGATGAACGCTTCTGTTAGTGAAGGCTCGGAACTGCCCGTTGAGGTGACGCGCGCTCGCGTAAATTTCCAAACTGCGCAAGTGCGCCTCGATTCAGGCAAGCTCGATAGCGACTACTACCAAATGATGTTGGCCATCGCTCTGGGCTATCCGGCCACAGATCGTGTTAAGCCCGTGGATTCCGGGACCTCCGAGCTCATTGTTCCTCCCAACGAAGACGCTGCTGCCGATTCGTCGCTCCGAAATAACCGGGAACTTCGCCAGATGCAGTCGGAAGTGCTTGCCAAGCAGCTCGATTTGCGTTCTTACCGCGCCGCTCGTCTGCCGAAAATAGATCTCGTAGCGCAATACGCGCTCTTTGCAAAGTACAACTATGAGCAGTACTTTCAAAAGTTTCAGCGTAATAATGCTCAGCTCGGCGCATCCGTTACCATTCCCATATTTGTGGGAACGGCCGTAAAAGGCTACGCCGCGCAGGCTCTTACCGACATGCAGAAAATCCGTGTGCAGATGGATCAGGTGCGTAATCGCATTCTGAGCGACACTCGCCGCAGTTATGAGCAGTGGGAAAAGGCGGAAAAGCTTCGCGATCTGGCGCGCCTGCAACTCGATCTCGCGCGCGAAGATCTCACCGTCTTACTGGCTCAAAACGGCGAAGGGCGCGCGCCGTTGAGCCGGGTGGAACAGGCGCGGCTCGAAGAGAGTAACCGCTGGATCTCTATGTATGACGCCGAAACCCAAGTCACCCGTGCGAAGATCGCCATCTTGCGTCAAACTGGTACCTTGCTGGCTACCCTACGCGCCAGCCAGCCTGCTTCTGCCCAATGACACCCACCGGCCTGACTCAACCCGCCCCTTTGTCGGACCCTTCCTCCGGTTCGCAGCTTCCTCCCGCAATCGAAATTCGCGATCTGGTCAAAACCTATTCGGGTTTCCACGCCGTAGACGGTCTCAACGTTACCGTCCCGCAGGGTTGTTTTTTTGGATTTCTGGGGCCGAATGGTGCGGGCAAAACCACCACCATCAAAATGCTTATGGGACTGGCGAAGCCCGACTCCGGCACAATGCACGTCCTTGGGCTTCCCTTACCCGAGAAGTCGTTTGAAGTTCGCAAAGAGATCGGCATTGTGCCCGACGACTCGTTGCTCTTCGATTACCTCAACGGTTTGGAATACCTCGAATTCGTCGGCCGCCTCTACGGGCTTGACAAATCACTGGCGAAAGAACGCGGCCGCGAACTGCTCGATCTCTTCCAGCTCAGCGAGAACAGGCGCAAGCTCATCGCCGAATACTCCAAGGGGATGCGCAAGCGCGTCGCCATGGCAGCCGCATTGATTCACCGTCCGCGCCTCTTCCTCATGGACGAACCGTTCGAAGGCGTTGACGCTGTGGGCGCTCGCCTCATGAAAGATATTTTGCTTGAGCAGGTTCATCACGGCGCTACCGTCTTTCTCACCTCTCACGTCCTCGAAGTCGTTGAGCGGCTCTGCGACCAGCTCGCCATCATCAATAAAGGCAAGGTGGTCGTCCAGGGCACTATGGCCGAGTTGCGCCTGCAAGCAGCCGAAGGCGTCAGCACTCTCGAAGATATCTTCGTCAACATCGTGGGCGCGGAGCGCTACACGGAGAAACTGGATTGGCTTAGCTGACTTCTTATGTGGTCTCAGATAGCTACCATCATTTGGGCGCAGTTCCGCATTACGCGCAATCATCTGCCCCGCACAAATGTCGGCGCTGTTCTTCTCGCGTTATTTGCGCTGCTCTGGTACGGAGGCTTCGTCGCGCTATCGGTCTTCCTCGCCTATCTGCTCCACCTTCCGGATGTGGCATTACGGCAGATACGTGAATGGCTGCCATTAGGTCTGCTGGGGGTTTTCGCCTTTTGGCAGCTTGTGCCGCTCTTCACTTTGGCGGGCGGTTGGTCGCTCCCCCTCAACCGGCTGCTGCCGTATCCCATCAAGCACGGAACGCTTTTCGCTATTGAAACCATGCTGCGCATCACTACTGCGCCGGAGATGGTCATTCTTCTGTTAGGCGCTTCGGTGGGTCTGCTCCTTCGTCCGGATGTTGGATTCACGGCCCTCGCGCTGTTGCTCTTTATACCGTTAAATCTGTTTCTCTCGCTGGGGGTCCGCGAGTACATGCTGCAAGCGTTCGCTCGTAATAAGTTCCGCGAGATCTTTACCATTCTGATCGTCAGCATCGGCATACTGCCCCAGATCCTGACGCGCACGCGCTTCGGTCATCGGCTGCTTCCTTACTTCCTGAGTGCTGCCCGCGGTGTCGGAACACCCTGGCGTGAGGTCTCCGTACTCACTTTGGGAACGCGTTTCCCGATTCTGGATCTGGCGCTGATCGCTTTTTGGACTTGCGTCTGCTACTGGTTAGCGCGCCGGCAGTTTGAGAAAGGACTTCGCCGAGACCAAGTTGTTCGCGCTGGTGCTTCTGCACATGAGCTCGCTCCTGGCCGTGTTCGCAAGACGGCCGCATTCTCGGGACTGGCTGACCTTCCCAACCGGCTCTTCAAAGATCCGCTGGCTGCTTTGCTCCAGAAGGAATATCGCTCACTTCTGCGCATGCCTCGTTTCCGGGTTATGTTCGGCATGGCCTGCGTCTTTAGCGTTATCGTTTTTATCCCCATGACGCTCAGCGAAGTCAGTCACGGAAGGAATGCGTTCATGAGCAATAACTTCCTCGTAGTCACGACGCTGTACGGCTTGCTCATTCTCAGCGATTCGCTTCTGCTGAACGTATTCGGGTTCGATCGGCTGGCCACGCAGATCTATTTTGTCTCGCCGATTCCGTTCCGTACCGTCCTAATTGCAAAGAATCTCACTGCGATTTCCTTCGTGCTGATCCAATCCGTCAGCGTGTTGATCGTCGCCGCGGTGGTGAGGATCGCGCTCACGCCCACCAACGTGTTGAACGCGGTTGCAGCAGCCGCTGTCGTAGCGATATTTTTTCTGTCCGTCGGCAACGTTACTTCCATCTCCATGGCCCGCCCGCTGAATCCTTCGGAGACTTTCCGTAAACAGGCTGGCGGGAAAATGCAGCTCTGGATGCTTGTTTGCGCCGCCGGGATGTGTGTATTGGTAGGCTTCGGTTTCCTGGCGCGTTGGGCGCTTGATACGAATTGGGCAATGCTCGCAGTACTCTGTGTCGAACTCGTCATCGGCTACATCGTGTACCGCGTCGCAATGGAAGCGGCGGTCGAAAAAGCCGATGCTCAACGAGAGCATCTCATCGATTCCCTTTCGAAGGGGGCCGGCTCTGCTGTCCTCGGTATCGGTAGTTCTTAGGCCCGCTGCAGCTTCCCTATCTCGCGCTCAATTGCATCGCGCACTGCCTCCCGCGCCTCATCGTCTTTATAGTTCTGCCGCGGCCAGAAGAAGCCCTTCAGGCCATCGCGGCGTCGCCGCGGAACAATATGGATGTGTAGATGCGGTACCGTCTGGCTCACAGTGTTGTTGATCGCGATGAACGTTCCTTCCGCATCTACGGCCGCCTCCACGGCTCGCGCCACAAGCTGCGTGTTGGCAAGCATCCTCCCGTTCAGGCGCTCCGGCAAATCTAGCAGCGTCTCATAATGTGCGCGGGGGCACAGCAGAACGTGTCCCGGAAAAAGAGGATGACTATCGAGAAAAGCCACCGAATGCGCGTCTTCATAAACCATAGAGGCAGCCAGTTCGCCCGAGATGATCTCACAGAAGATGCAGCGAGGCAGATCCATGGTCCCGCTCAGGAACTCGCGCTCGGCAAAGCGGCTCGTTCACATAAGCCAACCTTGTTCACTTCTACATGCATTTCGCCGTTGCGGTCAAACTCAAAGGCCGGCACAAAGCGTGCTCCCCACGTGATCTCGTCGTAACGATAGGAATACCGCGCGTGTACATCTTGTCCGAAGGTATCGTCGAATCCCTTCATCATCACCATCACTTCAGCCCGCAGACGCTGCAGATCCTCAACGCTCTTGCCGCGCAGCGGACTGTTTTCGTCGATGGGATGCACCACAGTCCAGGTGAGGGGGAAGAACAAAACCTGCGACCGTTCTAGCGTCAGATTTGTGTATCGTCTGCCGAGCTGCCCCTTGATCTCTTCCACCGTCATTAGAGTCAACCGCGCTTCGAGATCGATCAGATTGTTCTGCCGCCGGTTCACAACCCGAAACTCCAGGCTCGTTCCGTCGCCGTAAGGCGCAACCAACATGGTCCGGCTAAAACCGATACGGGCCGAAGGGCGCGCAAATCGCCCGAAGAGCAAGCCCGTGGCCAGCGCGAAAGCCAGCAAGCCCACCAGCGCTTCAAAGGACGCGACGGCGTTTGCGGCTACTCCCACCGGATACATGTTTCCGTATCCCACGGTCGTCAGCGTATGAGAGCTGAAGAACATCACATTCACAAACCGCAGGACGGCCGAAGGCGCTTGCGCGCCGTAAATACAATCCGATCCGACCAGCATGTATAGCGCTGCAAAAACGGTGTTCGCCGCGACATAGGCCGCCACCACAGTCATCAAGAATTGCGGCCACTTCAGATTGATAAGAAAGAGATAAGGATGAATGTCCCGCCACGTAAAGCCAGTCCGATAGACATTGAAGCCCCCATCCTTATTGATGACCCGTTTCAGGCTGCCTGTATACTGCTGTGTCAGCCCTGGATCAAAGCTTGCCTTTTCCATAAGACAAGAGATGCTGCGGCTACCGGTTCCGCTTCTTCGCCTTAAACTCCATCCACGCCAGCAACCCGAATCCCAGCGCAATGACGACCCGCACCCCGACCAGCCAAAGCTTATCTCCGGTCACCAGATGCTCAATCGCCAATAGAGCAAAACCGATTGCAATGGCGGCATACCACCATGCCATCCATTGAAAACCCCGGCGCATCATTCTGAGGTACAAGTTTACTCGTAACGCAGTGCGGTCATCGGGTTGAGATGTGTCGCTCGCCACAACTGCTACGCTGGCCAATGAAATCATATGGCTCGAACAGAATCCACCATGCTCCCGCTTAAAACGGAGGCGCCCGATTTTCAACTGCCAGATGTCGTATCCGGCAAGACCGTCAGTCTCGCTGACTTTCGTTCCAAGGATGCCTTGCTGGTCATGTTTATCTGCCGCCACTGCCCGTTTGTTAAGCATGTGCAGCAGGAACTGGCGCGCATTGGCGAAGACTACGCCCAGCAATCGCTCGGAATTGTCGCCATCTCTTCGAACGACGCTCAAGCAAATCCGGACGACGCGCCCGAAAGCCTGCGTGAAATGGCATCGGAGCTCGGCTTCACATTCCCATATTGCTTCGACGAAACCCAGGGCGTCGCTCGAGCATACAATGCCGCCTGCACTCCCGATTTTTATCTATTCGGCAAGGATCGACGTCTCGTCTATCGCGGTCAACTGGATGAGAGCCGGCCTGGCAACGACGTGCCGGTGACGGGCAAAGATCTACGTGCCGCCATCGATGCGGTTCTTCAAGGCCGCCCAGTGTCCGATCAGCAGAAACCGAGTATCGGTTGCAATATCAAGTGGCGCGACGACTGAAAGAGAAGTTCTAGCGTCCGCCGAATTGAAAAACAATGCTGTGTTCGCTGGGCACGGTCCTGCCGTCTATTCGTGCTGGTTCAAACAACCATTGCTTGGCAGCGTTTTCAGCGGCAGCTACCATCGTGTGAGCCGCTCTTCGGCTCTTTTGCGCTTGTGCGTGTGTGACACGCCCGTTCTTGTCAACGCGTCACAATCACATTTATCTCCGGGGTTGAAGCAATCAGCGATGCAGGAAAACCGGAGATCTCCGGCAGCACTTGACGTATTGGCTTCGGCGGTGTGTAACGCCCTATGAAGGAACTTTGCGCCGGTGCTACTGTTTGGCTCGGCACAGACTTGTTGGCGGCCGGTTGGCTTGTGGGATTTTCCGGCGGCGGCTTAACTGGAGGCGAACTGTCCGGTGCCGGCGATGCCGGCAGGCTGGTGCCGTCCTGCTGATTCTCCCCCGTCCGCGTTGTAGACGGTTCTATAGCAGTGGCTGTATCTGTGTTCCGGGCCAGCGGCTGCTGCGCGGAGGAGGAGTCTGCTGGGTTCGGTCGACAGCTTCCGTCGAGGCGGGCTGCTGCATAACAGAATTGCCAGGCGATGAAGCTGCGGGAATAGCTGGCGCCAGAGAACTGTTGTTGGGAATCGCCGGCGCGGTTAGCCGGCTCAAGTCGAACCTACCGAGGAGACGGCTTCAGTGTTTCGAGAGGCTGCACCGGTTGGGGAACGGCAACTTTGGATGTCGCCGGCACCGGTTGCCATACGTGAGAAGATTCAATCGGAGCCGTATTCGCGGGCAGTGCCGAAGTATCCGCGGTGTTACTGGCTGAAAGATCCACGGGTTGAGCGCTTGGCGCCGCGGCTATCCAGAACGCGCAGGTTGTCGGCTATTGTCCGGCCGTCCTGTCCGCGAACCTGAAGCTGAAAACTTACGTCGTCGGAGTTGGGCCGGTAAAGCACCGCTCCGTTTTCAACCTGCGCCGCGTCCAGATGCACGTCGCGGTGCTGGGCTCCATCATCAATATGAAGAACTGCTCCCTGCGCCGAGCGCACCACCGAATTGCGCCTGTTCCAGCTAAGCAGTACCCGATCTCCTTGCCCTTCCAAGCGCATATTCAAGCCGGTATCCGGCAGAACGGCGCGCCAGAACGAACTCGAGTTCGAGGATGGGACTCCGCTTGCCAGGAGAATGGCGAACGTAGCGCCTGCGGCAATCGCAAAAAGAATGGCTGACGAAAGCCAGGGCACTTTGCTGCGCTTCGGCGGAGCAATAACTGCCGGTACGCTCGCTAAATCGCCGGCGTTGATAACACTGCGCTTCCGTATTGAACGTTCGCTCGTTTCGGTGCGGCGCACTTCGTTTTGCGGCAGAATAGACAGGCGATTGGCGCGCCGCGCCTCCTGGCCGGTATCCTCGGGCTCGTCAACTGCAGTTCGTTCGGCTCGGCTACGCAGCGCGACCTCTACCGGTCCCGAAACTGTTTGAGCCGGGGAAAAGCGCAAAGCCCCCCAACGGTGATCTCTTTCGGTTAGGAGACCATCTTGCCCGCGCGTGTAGAACTCGAATAGCAAAAAACCACCGTCGCCCCTGCGCACAATTAACGCCACGTCTGACATCGACGGGAATTGCCGGTTGTGAAACGAAATATCGGCTTCGTGCAATCCGCCAAGCGGCCGGAACGCATACCATCCAATCGGATCGAGCGGTGCGAGCCCAGGATCCGTTTCGGCGACTCTGGCGAGTTCTCTCACGGCATCGTTTAACGTCGTGTGCCCGGCTTCGATTGCCGCTATCTCGGAATCCATCAACGAGCGGAACGCCTGCACAACGATGAGGTCATCGTGGGAAGTTCCGAACAATAGACCGGAGACGCCATCCGGTACCGGGTACGCAGTTTCCAGGCGTGAGCATAAGCGGTTCACGAATTGAGGAGCAAGGCGGACCCCGGATGCAATCTGAGAGTTATACGGGGACGTTGCCGCGCTTCGATCTTTGAGACGCATACCCTTAAATTCCTTAATTGCGAAGCTAGTAAACTTCTACTCTACTCGCCCGGCAATGTTTCGAAATGTCTTTTTCGCTGAAATCGTCCCACCCGAATTCCCGGTCGTTGAAACGGCGATACACTCAAGGCACAAGAGGTTTTCATGCGTTGGGGTGGATCGCTCATTCTATTCGCTTCCTTGACTCTATTTTGTCCAATCGGGAGTGCTCAGGAAGTAGTCTCGGCTCAGTCAGGCGTCATTCATTACATGGAAGGCGCGGTAATGGTTGACGGCGTTGCTCTGGAGCGCAAAGC
Source organism: Terriglobia bacterium (assembly GCA_963846025.1). Classification (GTDB taxonomy): domain Bacteria; phylum Acidobacteriota; class Terriglobia; order Bryobacterales; family Bryobacteraceae; genus Bog-105. The sequence goes on from CAWJUG010000005.1 coordinate 400,230, forward strand.
CGCCACGTTTCCATTACTAAAAGATGGTTCTGTTCTGAAAACGCAAAAGGGCCGGGTAGAGCTGATGCTGACCCCAGGAACTTTTCTACGATTGGACGAGAACTCGTCCGTGAAGATGTTGTCCAGTGCCTTGACATCTACCCGAGTTGAGTTCATCGCCGGTTCAGCCATTTTGGATACGCTCGCAGCGGAAGGCGACATACCGGACGATGTTGCAGTTCAAGGATGCGTCAATCAGCTTCTTGCAGCCGGGCCTATACCGCATTGATTCGGAAACAGAGGTCCTGCAAGCCTACAGTGGTGAAGCGATCGTGAAGCAGCGGGAGAAGCAAACGCGCGTCGATCCAACGCGTCTCTATTTCTTCGAACTCAGCACGGATACGAAGAAGTTCAGCGATGGCACCGACGACGAGTTTTTCGACTGGGCGCAAAACCGCAATCAGGTAATAGCGGAAGAGAATCAAGCCGCACAGGCAGATGATCAGGACGATGCCGATCTGGGCAGTGCGCCCTTGCTCAACTTCAACGTCCCCTACGGGGGCGTGGGCACGGCAAACGGCTTTCCTCCCCTGGGCAACAGTTATCCATACAGCGGGTTTTTCGTTAACACATACGCCCCATCAATGTTCTGGGCACTCCCTCCACTGCCGAGTCCGGCTTTGATCATTCGCCGGCCGTTACCGTATCGGGGAGTTTCTCCCACCTGGCCACGTTCTGGCGCTTGGAGATCACGGCATACCTCGACTACTAGCACTTGGCTCACGTCTCATCCGCTTGGAATTTACCCGCACTCGAGCTATCTACGTTCGGTGACCCCTTCGCGGCCGCTCATTAACCTGTCCAGGCCAACATACAACCGTCCGATGCCAACTCCGCACGTCGCTGCACCGGCTGGACACGTCGGTCGAAGATGAGGTCTCACTCGACGTGTGCGTAATAGCCGAGACGCCAACGCGCCTTTACCTCGGGTAATCCTGCCGGCGGATCAACTTTAACTTCTAACTTCCGGTATTCGCCATGCCGCTCGTGGTTTAGGGGTGAGTAGGCGATGACGTATTGGTTCCTTAGTTCGATCCCGATTCGGCGCGCGATGTTCGGCAGGGCGGCGTAGCTATTAGCAGGAAAAACTCTTCCGCCGGTCTGTTCACAGAGGTTTGCGAGAAAGGCCGGCCCCGACACGGGCCCAAAGCCGAGTCCAAGCTTGGCCAATGGATCGAAAACGCCCATCGCGTAGACCTGAACGTCGGCCTTCCGGATCATTTCCTTTACATCGCTGGCCGTATACTGGCTACTGTTTTCGCCGCCATCGGAAATCAACAGCAGAGCTTTGCGGGGGTTATGAGCGCCGCTCATCGTCTTCACGCCTAAATTCACCGCGTCGAGCAACGCCGTGGTTCCGTCCGGCGTGGCGGAGGCCAGTTTAGCTGCGATTTCTTCGGAGTTCCGGGTGAAGGGAACAGATAGTTCGGAGTGATCGTTGAACTCGATCAGAAAGGCCTCGTCCTGTCCATTCATCGTCTTCAGGAATTCGGCCACGGCCTGCCGCGAGGTGGAAATCTTAGATCCCATGCTGGCGCTGCTATCCACCAGAATGCCAATGGACAGTGGAACATCTTCGCCAGAAAACTGAGCGATCTTCTGTTCGACACCATCTTCGTAAACCTTGAAGTTCTGTTTCTCGAGTCCCACGACAAAACGGTTGGAGTGATCTGTCACCGAGACTGGAACGACAACCAGCGTGGTCTCGACGCTAAGTTTGGGCCCGGTTTGGGAATGCAGGGCTGCCCCCGCCAACAAGCAAACAGTAACGGCTAAGCCGCGCAACGGCACAAGAACTTTCTACGAATGCTGCTTCAAAAGCTTCTTCCAGCGCTCCCAGGCGTCGTCGCGTGCCTTTTTGTTTGCAGCAGTCGCTTCGGGGGCTTCGCCCGCACGCATAAATCCGTGGCCTGCGCCATCGTATGTCACCGGATCGTATGTCTTTCCGGCGGCCTTCATGCCTTCCACGGCCGCGGGAATGGTCGCGCCAATCCGAGCGTCGTTTCCCGCGTAAAATCCGTAGACGGGAGCCTTGATACGCTCCATGGCGTTTTTATCTGGGGGTGGACCATAGAAAACGAAGGCCGCCGACAAGTCAGGCCGGTTGGTAGCGAACCGAAAGCTCTGGCCGCCTCCCCAGCAGAATCCTGCCACGAACAGCTTTCCATCTGCAGCCGGCAATTTGAGCGCGTAGTCTGCTACCGCATTCAGGTCGGCAGTCACTTGGTCCGGGTTGAGCGCGCTCACGCCTTTGGTAGCGTCAGTAAAGCTCGAGGTGCCGCCGCCGTTCGGTCCCATGCCCGACAATAGATCGGGCGCAACCGCAATATATCCCGCCGCGGCGACTTCGTCCGCCAGCTCCTGGATCCAGTCCGATTCGCCGAAGATCTCATGGATGATCAGGACGACCGGGGTCTTATCCTTCGATTCCGGGTAAACCACGAAGGTCTCCACCGAACGGCCATCGTGCTTCACCGTAGCCCACTCGTGGTGGCGGGGCGACTTGTCGAGTTGCTGGCGCGCCCAATCCTGGGCGCAGAGGGGAATGGCGACTGCAGCAAGCACGGCGAGGAAACGGACCATCTTATTAGTTGTACTACCAACACATCGAGAAGGCGCACGGCTCGCTAAACGCAAACTTTAAGAATTTTGCGGTTGTAGTGCTTAAGTTTTGAGATACCTATTCCGATGAGTTCACTAACTGGATAAACCATATGACATACCGCTCTATAATGCGGGTCTTCTCCTCTGATCTGGCTATCGATCTAGGGACCGCAAACACACTGGTGTACGTTGCCGGGAAGGGAATCGTCCTGAATGAGCCATCCATGGTGGCCGTGAATCGGAACTCTGGAGAGGTAATCGGCTGCGGCACAGAAGCCAAAGAGATGCTGGGGCGAACGCCATCGAATGTGGTTGCCATCCGGCCGCTACGCGACGGTGTCATCGCGGATTTCAAGATGGCGGAGCGGATGCTCAACTATTTCATCCAGAAGGCCCACAAGCGGAAAAGCATGGTCCACCCACGAATCGTGATCGGGGTACCCAGCGAAACCACTGAAGTCGAGAAGCGGGCCGTACTGGACTCTACTTATCGAGCCAAAGCCAGCGAGGTTCATCTGGTGGAACAAGCGGTGGTAGCTGCCCTGGGCGCGGGGTTGCCAATCACCGAGCCAAGCGGGAACATGGTCGTCGATATCGGCGGCGGCACCACAGATATCGCGGTTATTTCGCTGTCCGGAATTGTGTATTCTCGCTCTCTGCGGATTGCCGGTAACGAGATGGACGACGCCATTATGGAATACATGAAGCGCCGCTATAACCTGCTGATCGGGGAACGCACGGCTGAGAACGTCAAGATTGCTATCGGATCGGCGCATCCGCTAGCGCAAGGTATCACCATGGAGGTGAAAGGCCGCGACTTAGTCCATGGTCTTCCTAAGGCGATTTCCGTTACCGATGTGGAGGTACGCGAGGCAGTTGCTGATTGCGTTAACGCTATTGTAGGCGCGGTACGGACCGCACTAGAGCGGACTCCGCCTGAGTTGAGCGCGGATATTAGTGAAAAGGGAATTATCCTGACCGGTGGCGGTTCTCTTCTACGCAATCTCGACGACCGCATTCGCCATGAGACTGGTATGCCCGTGTTAATGGCAGATCAACCCTTAGCTTCTGTGGTCCTTGGTACGGGCAAGATGCTCGAGAACTTCCAACTGCTTCGCAAAATGGCTTTGAATTAAACGACGCAAATACGTAGGGCAAAATGGGAGCCGTGGCTCCCCGCTTTTTCCGTCAAATATCGCGCGTCGCCCTTTATGCCCCGGTCGTGGCTGCTCTCAGCGGAGCCCAGCAAATTTCCCTGCCGCGCGCGCCCGGCGCGAAAATTGCCGACATTAGCCAGCCGGCCCGATTCTCCGAGCCGGGCATAGCTATCAATCCCAACAATCCAGCGCAACTCGTAGTTGTGTATCAGGGCGGCATGGCAGTCCAAGGATCTGCTAACGCTTCATACTCTGCGGATGGCGGAACAACATTCACGCTAGCCGAAGGAACTCGCGCGCAAGACTGGCGAGTCCAGGGAGATGTCACAACCACTTTTGACAACAAGGGGCACGCGTTTCTGTGCTACCTCGCGTTCGATCATCTCGGCACGACTTCGTACTGGGCGAAGGGTGCTGGTCGCAACGGAATTTTCGTGCGGCGTTCGCTAGATGGCGGCAGGACCTGGGAAAAAGAGGCACAAACAATTAAGGCGTGGCAGACCGGACACGAAGCCAATATTCAGTTCGAAGATGAACCGCGCATCTTCGCTGACAACTCGCCGCATAGCCGTTATGCCGGAAATCTGTACGTGGGGTGGGTGGAATGGCAACTCGAAAAATCCGTGATGCTGTTTTCGCGCTCGACAGATGATGGAAAGACCTGGTCCCCGCCGAAAGAGATTAGCGTTCATGCTGGTCTACCGCGGGACGACAATGGTTCGCTTGGCGGATACGAGCAAGCGATTAGCTCCGAAGGCGTCATTTACGCCATCTGGGATGACGGAAACAGCATTGTCCTCACCGAATCGCACAACGCGGGAGAGACTTTTACAGCCCCGCGGAATGTGTTGGAGGTAGGGCCTCCTTATTTTGGCGACGTGCCGGGAGTGTCGCGCGTAGAAGGTTTCCCGCAGATTGCGGTTGACACGAGTGCCGGACCCCACCACGGCCGGGTCTATATCTGCTGGAGCGATTACCGCAACGGCGACGTGGACGTGTTCTTATCTTCGTCTAATGACCCGACGCATGCCTGGTCGAAACCTTTGCGGGTCAACAACGACGAGGTCCACAACGGAAAGGATCAGTTTTATCAGTGGATGACAGTCGATCCAAAGACGGGTGCCGTTTACGTTGTGTTCTATGATCGGCGCGAAGACCCAGCCGATCTCAAGACGCACATAACGCTTGCGCGATCCACGGACGGCGGCCGTACATTCGACAATTACGCCTGGACAGAGAAAACCTTCCAAGGAACGCAGAATACTTTCCTAGGCGATTACACTTGGCTCACCGCATTCGACAATCGCGTCTATGGAGCGTGGACTGAAAATGCACCGATAGATTCGGCGGCGCCGGAAGCAGTTCCTGGAAGATCAAATTCCCGGCCAGCTGGCCGAACGCTTATTCGAGTAGGCCGTGCAGATTTCTCCGGGCAAAAGCAGCCTTGATAGTACGATTTGTGCAGGATGCCTCACGCGATTAGAATCGAGTACGCCCACCAGCGAAAAATCCGCGAGCGCAACAAAATCATTTACCGGCTAGCGCACTGGCCTATCTGGATCTGCGTATTCTTTTTAACTCCGGGCCCCCTGACATTCGATTTATTTGCATTTGGTCCAGGCAGAGGCAATCTGATATGGCTTTGTTTAGTGCTGATCGGTACAGGATTGGCCGGCTTATATGGCCAGCTCCCCGGAGTGGAGCCCCGGCCTTACATACTCCGTTTCTCCGAAGACAAGCCAAATCCGCTGTATCGCCGCGTATGCTATACATTCGCGTGGAACGCGCTGCTGAATTTCGCCCTGCTCAATCTCGCCGGATTAACAGTCGCCGCGAGCACGGGCACATGGTACTTGCGGCAAATCTATGTCTTTGGCTACTTCCCGCTGCTGTTGTTGATCATATGTTTCGGAGTCGCGGGACGACTTCCTAGAGTGGGCAAATCGACGAAGGGAGAGGGCTGGGAACGCCGCTACTTCTACGGTGCGGTTTGGTCCATAACCATCGCACAGGCCATCCTCCTTGTTCTCTGGAAGCTGCTGCCGAAAACGCACCCGGCAGATGTGCTCAAGCTCACGACGTTTGTTGTCGCGCTCGGAAGCATTGGCGCCGCTGCGGCGTTTGGTCTCCTGCCTCGCACACGGCCGATCCTGCCAGGCGAGCTAATGACCGCCGACTGATTGTCGCGTTGTGATTTTCTTTCTATTACCAGTTGTAGTTTTGGTCGCGGCGCTTCTGTATCAACGTATTGGTGAGGCGCGGGACCGCAGCTTATATCCCGCGCCAGGACGCCTCATCAGAGTTGGTAGCACCTATTTGCATCTCCATCAACAAGGCAAGGGGAATCCCGCCGTAGTTCTAGAGTCCGGCATTGGAGCGAGCTCTTTGAGCTGGACCGTTGTGCAGCCGAAGATTGCAGAGTTTGCCCAGGTTGTCAGCTACGACCGGGCCGGTTTGGGCTGGAGCGCTTTATCGAGCGTGCCGCGCACGGTTCCAGCCATGGTCAATGAACTGCGATCTTTACTGTTACAAGCGAACGTTGCGCCGCCCTATGTACTCGTTGGGCACTCCTTCGGGGGCTTGCTAGTGCGTGCATACGCGTCGCTACACCCGGAGGAAGTGGCAGGTCTAGTGTTGCTCGATCCTGTTTCGATCTCGGCTTGGGCGAATTGTCCCGAAAGCGAACTACAACGCCTTCAACTAGGAGTTAAGTTATCAAGACGCGGAACCTGGGCGGCTCGTCTGGGGTTGGCTCGTGCCGCGCTCGCCGCCTTGGTAACCGGAGGGCTCCGGTTTCCGAAGCTGGCCGCGCGCATGAGTGGCTCTCGGGGCTCAGCCGCTATCACAAATCTGGTGGGCGAGGTACGAAAGTTGCCCCCGGAGGTCTGGCCGACCGTGCGCGCTCACTGGAGCGATCCGAAATGTTTCCGAGCGCTGGCCGGTTATCTGCAATGCCTGCCGAAGAGCGCCAGTTACGCGGCCGAAATGGCTCCGGTCAAAGGTATCCCGACGATCATATTGTCAGCGGCGAATGCGAGGCAAGAAGAGTTGGAGGAACGCGAAGAATGGATCAAACAGAGCGGTGTGGGAAGGCAGATCCGGGTCGCTGAGTCGGGGCATTGGCTTCACTTAGAAAAGCCCGAGCTGGTGGTCGCGGCCGTTGGCGAGATGGTTCAACTCTTTCGCGATTCGACTCAGAGGTAAAAATCAAAAACCCCTCAGCGGAGTTGCCGCCGAGGGGTCTAGTGAACCCAGCTTATAAAAAACTTATTAGGCTTTGCGCGCTTTGCGCCAGCGGGCTAATCCCAGAAGAGCAAGACCGCCGCCGAGAAGGCCCATAGTCACAGGCTCTGGAACACTGTTGGGAACCAAAGCTGCACCAGATCCGGCCGTACCGTCCTGAGCTGAGAAGAAGCCATGCTGTGTAGGATTTTGCGTTCGTCTCAACTTCAAGAAGAACGGAATGTGACCCAGCCGGTATGTTGACACCCGGTGAGACAAAGTTAAAGCCAACAACTCCGCCGGTCGAGTTAAGGTCGACTGTCGTAGGAGCTATGCCGCCGGTTGAACCCACGCCACCGGTAGAATCGATGCCGGCGTCGATCGAGAATCCGAGAAACGATGAACTGGTAACACGCTCAATGTTTTGACCGGAAGCAGCAGTTATTTGGTAAACAAAATCCAAGCAGCCGGAACAAAATGCGTTTGATGTATCCGCAAACACCCATTCTGTATATGTCGCGGAAAACGTGCCTGGGCTGATAGTTGCCGCTTCGCGGTAGCGATTGAGGCCCCGGTGGTAGTGAGATTATCAGGAGCGCAGCTACCGTTGGGCGCTAGCATACAAGCGAATGCCGACGATAAACTTAGCCCCAACCCGAGACCGAGGACCGATAAAAGTCTCTTTGTCATGTAATTTTTTTCCTCCGAACTGAACTTGAACACCTATATCGCTGGGTTCTAGGTAATTGTAGGAGCTTTGGGAGGAGCTAATCAATAGACGTGAGATCGTGGAAGTACTACCGAGTGGCTAGTACTAGTATAGTTACCCCTACCTATCCGGTACGGAAAGCAATATAGACGACCGAAAGAAGTAAGCCGAGTTACTCGATATTAATTCGCTGTCTCCATCGAACTATTCCGAGGACGGCCAGACCGGTGCCGAAGAGGGCCAACGACACCGGCTCCGGGACACTGATTAAAGTGCCCATTAACGTGAAGCTAGGATTACTTGAACCGACCTGCACTGGGTTCGTAAGTAACGTTACGTTGAATGTGCCATTGGGCGAAGTAAACGTTTGGTTAAGAGAGCTAAATGTGACTGTGTAACCTCCAAACGAGCCGAACTGGTTACCGGCTAACACCGCGTTGAACGCACCTGTTGTGCCACTTGGCGAACCGAAGTTAATTGTGAAGTTTCCTCCATAAAACGCGCCCGAGCCGGACCCCGCAGAGGAAAAAGTAAACGTTCCCAGACTGAGCATGCCCCCACTGGTGAGGTTGGCCGTCGCATCTGTATAGGCAAGGGTCTCCGTCCCCCCACCCAGATCATTGAATGTGAACGTGGAACCTGTGGTGGTACAAAGCGCCGAAGCCGAGGTGCCTGCGGTGGGCGCGGTGGGGTTGGAAAAACACCCTGATGTCGTGTAGGTTGTTGCGAGCGCGGAAGAGACCATAAGGGCTAATCCGAGTCCGAGGGTTGTAACTGACCGACTTGCTATCACTCCTATTGCTCCGATGGTAGTTTTGCTGAACTCCGATATTCCCGGGTCGACGCGGACGCGGAAATGTAACCCACTTCAGCCGCTGGGTTACATCGGGTAGACCGAGCATGCGTCGGAACTGTTTCGACCGAAGCTCTTTGATGATAGTGCAAATTCTATTTGGACCTCATCAGTTACGTAACGGGCGGCAATGGTTCTATAGAACGGGGGAAGTTCGATAATGAAACCTATCTTTTTTGCATTAGCCGCTTGCACACTGTGCGCAGCTCCAGCGTTTAGTCAAGCTGGTAATCCGAGCAGCACCGATCAGAAGTTCGTGGACTTTGCTGCTCAGACTGACATGATGGAAGCGCATTTGGCGCAGATGGCTCAGGATCAAGCCGAGGCGCAAGGTGTAAAAGACTATGCACAGATGCTGAATTCCGACCACACGAAAGATTATCAGCAGTTAACCGATGCCGCCACGAAGGCGGGACTAACCGTACCCAAAGGGCTGAACGCAGAGCACGATCGAAAAATCGCTCCATTCGAAAAGCTGAAAAAAACAGCGTTCGATCACAAATATATGATGACCATGGTGGAAGGCCACGAGCAAGCCATCGCACAGTATAAACGCGAAGCGAACGATGGGCAAAATCCGGACATCAAGGCCTACGCGAACACGGCACTGCCGGTGTTGCAGAAGCATTTGGATGGGGCAAAGGACCTGGAAAAGCAGCACACAAAATAGCCCGCCTCTTAAACTGAGGAGGTGAGACTCACTTCGTCTGGCATGGCTGAAATCAAGACTAAACTTGATGAGGGCCAGCGCATCAGCCAGGACGAAGCGCGCTGGCTTTGGTTCAACGCAAGCGACGAAGACATGCGCCTGCTTGCGAGTCAGACAAGAGCGCGTTTTCATCCGCAGGATCGGTGTACATACCTGATCATGCGGATCATCAACTACACGAACGTGTGTGTCGCGCAGTGCGACTATTGTGCCTTTTATCGCCTGCCCGGACAACTTGGCGGTTATGTGCTTGGCCGCGGGGCGGTGTTCGAGAAGCTAGACGAACTGCTGGCCCTTGGTGGTGATCTGGCCGCCTTCAACGGTGGTTTCAATCCGCATCTTCCTTTGAGCTACTACTGTGATTTGTTCGCCGCTATTCGCGAGCGCTATGGTGACCAGCTCGAATTTTATGCGCTGACCATCGCTGAATTTCTTTATTTGGCGGATCACGCCAAACTCGATTACCGGGAGACGGCGGAACGCTTTAAGAGTTCAGGAGTGCGCTGGATCACGGGTGGTGGTTCCGAGATTTTGACGGAAGATTTTCGCCGGCGGCACAGTAAGTTCAAGTATTCAGTGGCGGAGTATTTCGAGGCGCAGCGGGCGCTGATCGAAGCCGGTGTGAACACGACAGCAACAATGGTTATAGGCTTCGACGAGAGTATAGACGAACGGTTGGAACATTTGGAGCGAACGCGCCAGTTTCAGGATGAGACAGGCGGGCTTGCGAGCTTTCTTTGCTGGACTTACAAGCCTCACTTTACGCAGTTAGGCGGCATTGAAGTCAGCACAACTGAGTATTTACGACACCTGGCGCTCTCACGCATTTATCTGGATAACATCGTTCGCATCCGCACGTCGGTATTGACGCAGAACGAACGCGCGCTCGAAGGATTGCTGTACGGCGCAGATGATTTCGATCTGCCAATTGAGGATGAGGTGACACAAAAGGCGGGCGCGACGATTAGCCTGGATTTCGAAAACATCCTTGCTTATGCGCGAGGGCTGGGATTTGAGCCCGAATACCGGCATGTGGCGCAGTCTTCTACGCTCAGTTCAGTGTAGACATCTCAGTCGATTAGAGCTTCGCGACCAGCCATAAGCCCACGATCATCAGACCGCAGCCAAGTATGCGAGGCCATGTGGCCGGGTGTACCTTGAAGCCGATCCAGCCGAAGTTGTCGAGAACAACGGACATCACTAAGGAAGCGGTAACGCTGATCCCTGTGAAAACTCCCGACCCCATTCGCTGTGCGAACACTGCTCCGGCGAGCGTCGCGCCGATGCTGAGGAGACCGCCGGTCCAGGCCCACCAGGGCGTGGCCGCGAACTTTTCCGCTGCCGGGAACGGCTGCCGCACCAATCCCCAGATCACAAAAACGCCGAGCAGCCCGGAGAGATAAACAAATATCGTGGCGGGTAGCGCATCGTGCAAAGTCTTTTTCAACTCGGCATTAGCGCCTGCCTGCGCCGGATTCGCCGCTCCAGCGGCGGCCGCCAAAAGATAAAAGATCCAGTTCACAAACTATGGATGCGTTCCGCGAAACGCTGGAACAATCTGAGTTGCTCAGGTTGTTCAGCTACCAGGTCTTCCGGGTGCCACTGAACACCTAAAACGAAGGAATGGCCCGAATCCTCAAGAGCTTCGATGGTTCCATCTTCGGCATCGCGCGCTGAAACACGCAAAGTTGCGCCGATCCGCGCAACGGCTTGATGGTGATACGAGTTTACGGGCCACCGCTGCTGGCCCGCTATTGACGAGAGCAACGTCCCGGCCTCAATGTCCACATCGTGAGCGTATGCAGAGTGTTTTGGAGGATCATGGCGAGGCGAAGCCAAATGCTGGCGCAGCGTGCCGCCTGCATAGACATTTAGTATTTGCATGCCCCGGCAGATCGCGAACACAGGCAGGCCGGATTGTATCGCGCGATCCAGAATGTCTAACTCAAACGCATCACGCTCGTCGTCGGGCGTTTGTGTTTCCGATTCGGCGACCGCCTCGTACAGCTTCGGATTCACGTCGGTGCCTCCCATTAGAAGCAGCCCACACGCGTCATGCAAGGCGGGTTTTCCCGACGCCAACACTGGGAACGGCTCGAGACCAGCGGCCCGAAGCGCTTCCTGATATTTCTTGAGCTTCTTCTCATTCCGATACGGAATTACCACTCGATTATCCAAGCGCTGGAACTACCTCTCTCTTCTAAGTGTGAACTGCCTGTTCCGATAACATCGGAGTGGATGCGGCTCTACGCTCTGATTTTCCTCGTTTGTTTTTCCGCCACCGCTTCAGCCGCGGAGAAGCAGAATTGGGCCGAGTTTCGCAATCGGATCGAACGCACATTGCATATATCGGAACCTCTGCCGAAGCCCCATCCCAAAGGTTACGGACAGTTTTCGCCCGCACCGGGTGTTGTGGCAGACCGAGTCGCATACTCGACTGATTACAGCCTTCGCGTTCCTGCAATCGTGTATCATCCTGCCGGCGCAACGATAACTAAGCATCCGGCGCTGGTAGTGGTTAACGGCCATGGCGGCGATAAATCCTCCTGGTACGCCTATTGGGCCGGTATTTTATACGCGCGCGCGGGCGCTGTGGTTCTGACGTACGATCCGATTGGCGAATATGAGCGCAACGCCGAGCGGCAGTCGGCCACCAGCCAGCACGATGAATACATTTCTCCGGACGATATGGCGCGGCGTATGGGCGGTCTCATGGTCACGGATGTGATGGAAGCCGTGAGTTACCTGCTGACACGCAAGGATGTGGATCCGAAACGGATTGCTGTCATGGGTTACTCCATGGGGTCGTTTATTAGTTCGCTGGTTTGCGCGGTGGACACCCGGGTGCATGCTTGTGTCTTGGTGGGCGGCGGCGATCTGGACGGGCCGGGCGGATATTGGGACAGCAGCACGAAGAAGATGTGCCAAGCGATTCCTTATCAGTCGCTGAGCTTTCTTGGTGATCGCGGCGCGATGCTGTTTGCGTTGATGGCGAAGCGAGGCCCCACTTTGGTCTGGAATGGAACGGCGGACCATACGGTAGATATCCCGCATCACGATCAGGCATGGTTCGAAGATTTGCAGAAGCGGACCATTGCCGAATTGGGGAATTCGAAAGATGTCTTCGAGTTTGGGTTCACGCCCGATGGCGGGCACCGGCCCTATTTCGTGACTAAGCCGGTAGCGCTTTGGCTGGAAGAACAGTTGCATTTCCCAAATTGGACGAAGAAGGATATTGAAGCGATGCCCGAAACACACGTTATGGATTGGGCAGCCAAGAATGGCGTTACTACTCCCAAGAGTCTCACCAACGAAAACGGCGAAGGCGGTACGATGGCGCTGGGCAACGATATCCCCGCGGTACCGCGAGCGGATCTGCACGCTCTTCCAGAACCAGTTTGGGATGCCGAGCGCAATAACTTCGTCTATGAAACGTGGGTGGATCGCGCAAAAACGGCGGTCAATTCAGGTGCGCCGTAGCGACTTAGAGGCCCCTGTATACGCATGCTACTCTTTAGCTTCATTCTGCGCATATGCCAGACCAAAAACTGCAGATAGTGCCCATCGGAGGCCTCGGCGAGTTCGGCATGAACTCGATGGCGATGCGCTACGGAGACGACATCATCGTTATCGATGCGGGGATGATGTTTCCGGATTCGGAGCTGCTCGGCGTTGACATCGTCACCCCCGATTTCTCGTATCTAGAGCAGCACGCCAGCATGGTGCGCGGGCTGGTTCTGACGCACGGCCACGAAGATCACATCGGGGGCGTGCCCTTCCTGCTTTCTCTATTAAACGTTCCGGTCTATGGGACCGAGTTCACGTTGGCACTCGTTGAGCGACGCCTGGACGAGCACGAGATGCTGGATGAGGCGCGGTTAAACGTGGTTCGGCCGGGCGATCGCATCACGCTTGGTCCGTTCGCGATCGAGTTCATTCGCGTGACGCACTCTATTGTGAGTTCGGTCGCGCTCGCAATTACGATACCTCTCGGTGTCATTATTCATACCGGCGATTTCAAGGTAGACCCCACACCCACCGACAACGAATTGTTCGATCTGCACACCCTGGCCGATTACGGCAAAAGAGGCGTGCTGCTTCTGTTATCGGATTCGACGAACGTCGACCGCCCTGGTTATACCGAAAGCGAGCGCGCCGTACGTCCGCGACTCGAAGAACTCTTCTCCCGCTCCGAACGCCGGCTGATCATTTCCTGTTTCAGTAGTTCCATTCACCGTCTGCAACAAATTCTTGATCTGGCTGAAGAATACGGCCGCAAGGTTGCGTTCCTTGGACGCAGCATGTTGTCCGTGACAGAGATCGCGCATAATCTCGGGCTGCTTTCGGTTCCCGAGCAGACTCTTCTGCGGCCGCAGGAAATCATGCAGAGGGATCCGAAAGAAGTAGCGGTCGTGGTGTCAGGTACGCAAGGCGAACCGATGTCGGCGCTCTCGCGCGTGGCCGTGGATAATCACAAGCATCTGACTTTGGAACGGGGCGACACGGTGGTTTTGAGCGCGCGCATCATTCCGGGAAATGAAAAAGCGATTTACCGGATGATGAATCATATTGCGCGGCGCGGCGCGGACCTGGTGTACGGCAGCATGAAGCCGCCGGTGCATGTCTCGGGGCACGCCAGTGAGGAAGAGCTGAAGCTAATTCTTAATTTAGTGCGGCCGCGCTACTTTATCCCGATTCACGGTGAATACCGGCAGCTTTCAAAACACGCTGCGCTGGCACAGCATCTGCGCTTTGCCGGCCTGGAAGAGACATTTGTTCTGGAAACCGGCGAGACGTTAGAAATCGATCACCTCGGTGCGCGGCGGGGCGAAAAAGTCACGGTCGGGCGCGTCTGTATCGACTCGGGCTCATTAGATGACGTGGTGGAGGACATCATCATTCGCGACAGGCGGCACCTCTCCGAGGACGGTTTTGTGCTTCCCATCATCGCGATAAACAAGAACACCGGAAGGAGCGAAGGACTTCCGGAGATTGTCAGCCGTGGTTTCGTGGGCGGTGATGGCACCGGGATTCTGCAGGATGCACGCGGCGTGGTGGCCCGCACGCTCGAAACGTCGACGCCGGAGGAGCGAGGCGACTGGGGCGTCATGCAGGAGAAAATCCGGAACGACCTGAAGCGATTTCTCAATAAGCAGACGCAGCGGCGTCCGTTAATCATGCCCGTGATTTTAGAAGTGTGAGATCGCTCCGCTTCAGCGTGTTTGCGGCGCGGGAACAGTAGCTGAGCTGCAATACATCTCCATGCCGAGAGCCCAGCGGCGCTGAAAACCCTTCCAGAAACGGTTACCAGCTTCATCTACGCCCGTGCTGTAGTTGCCTGTGTCGCGCTGTGTCGCAGGCAAAATCCACTTTCCGTCATTAGAATGGCTCGGTTGGACATGTAAATAGGCAGCCTTGGCGCGATCGCCTTTCAAATAGAGGTCCAAGAACGCCGTGATGAAATGCTGGTCGATCGAGTTAATGCGGTCTTTGCGCCAGACCGGTTCTTCAGTGGATTGCATCAATTGGTAACTCAGACTCAGGTTTGGTGGAGCCGGATCTGCGCCCGTGTTGTGGCGCGCGTTTTCATAGACCAACATGCATCTCTCCGATTGAACAGCCATTTCAAAGGCCGGCTTGATTCCATTTGTGTACTCGGCTACATCGTCGTGATCGCCTGCGATAAACAACGAAGGAATGTGGATGCCGGCGAGTCCTTTGGCATCCCAACTGTGGGATGGCGGCTGATTGCCCCAAGGTGCAATCGCAACAATGGCTTTTATTGCAGAGCGATCGAGCGCCTCATATTTTTCGCTACCCGCAGACCAGTCACGCAGATATCCGCCCGGGACAAGCTGCATCAAAGGGCTGGTTGCGCTCAAGCCTGCGCCGGCACTGATGAGCGCGCCGTAACCACCCATCGAGTACCCCACGATGGCGACGTTGCCGGTATCGACTAACCCATGAAGGAAGTGACTGGGGTCGCGCCCAAGCTGATCAAGGGCATGGATTGTAAATAATTGATCGCTCGATCTGTTGAGCAGAGTGCTTTCAAATCCTTTAATAGCGCCGAAAACAGAATCAGTATGGTCGATAGCGGCAACCACATATCCCTTCGAAGCGAGATTGGACGTCAGGTAACTCAGAAAATAACGCGATCCTGGGTAGCCGTGCGAGACGATCACGAGCGGAAAGGGTGAGCCCTCGGCGGGCTGTGCGTCGCGCGTGGCCTGATCGCTGATTTGGTACGGCGGCACATCTTGAGAGCGGTCACGCCCGGGTGCCTCCATTTGATACGTCGTTCGCTCATTGTCCCCCTTGGAAATGACGGCGGGGTACCAAACCTCAATTGTCAGAGGGCGGTTGTAGTGGGGCGCCTTGCCGGTTGCGCGGTCAAAATGCAAGATGTCGATCTGATCGGGATGAACAATCTCGACGGTGCGGACGCCGACCGGGTATTTGCCACGAGCCGCGAGTTCTGGCGCATCTGCAAGCGGAACGCTGTAAGGCCGAGGATTTGATTGCCCGAAACAGAGGCCCAGCGAAGCGAACGCGAGTAAGACGCTAATACGAAAATGCACAGAAACATAGTGGCATGGATACGTCCCGGTGTCCGTGCTCGTCGTTTCATCCGTTATAGAATCTCAATCGTAAGTACTAAGGGAAGGATTCCTCTATGAAGAAACTCGTATTTTGCTGTACTCTAGCCGTCGCTCTTGCTCCGGCGGCACTGCTCGCCGATGAAATCACGGGCTACGTTTCCGAAGCCCACTGCGGGGCCGCACACAATGCGCCAAGCGAGGCCAACACGAAATGCATCAACGTTTGTCTTAAAAAAGGGAACGACCCGGTTTTGGTCAGCAACGGAAAAGTAATGAAATTCGATGACCAGTCAAAGAGCAAAGCCAAAGCGTTCGCCGGCGAAAATGTGCGAATTGACGGCAGTATGGATGGAGACTTGGTGAAAATCAACTCCATTGACAAAGCTCAGTAAGAGCCGTACTCAGTGCTCAAATTCGAGGTTCAGCCTGCCAGCGGGACCTCGATAAAGCACAGCAAGGTTCTTCAACTTGTGTTTTCCATCGAGCGGGAAATACAAGTAACCCTCTACCGGCTGCGCCGATTCCTTCTCCGGAAACTGCTTCGCTTTCAATGCCTCGAGAAGCTTGTCATTGCCCTGGGTCTTGGTGTCCATCTTGGAACTGAGAGTGGTCACCTTAGAGTTGCCGGGAGAGCCGCCTCCGCCGCCCATCATGCCTCCGAATCCGATGGAAGAACTGGTTTTCTTCGGACCCCCTTGCGCGGTGCTGCTGACCACGAGTGCGCCATTACCGGCAATTTCCGATGGCTCAAACGGTTTCGACCGTTCGCCATCATCATGGGCAAGCAAAATGAAGTCATCTGGGCTGACCTGCACCGGCTTATCGGTCTTAGGAATGATGCGTACTTCCAACAAAACCACGCCTTTCCCCGGATCGGCGCCTATTTTTTGGGTTACCTCCTCTTCTGCGAGCGTGATTGTGGCAACAACGTCGATTTGATCGTTACCAGCGCTCGTTTCGGGAGAGATCACCTTCTTCGGTCCGGCAAGCAGCAGGGGAGCCGCCGCCACGGCAATCAAAAAAGAGAAGAAACGCATGCACAGCCTGCTTTGAAAATAGCACTCCTTTAGAGATGAGAAAATTGAGGCTCCAAGAGTCCAGCCGCATGAACGTGCTGAGCGCGAGAGACGCTTTCCGCGATATGCCGGAGATACAGGTGAGGTCCGCTTTGCCGGGCTGGATTTGCCTGCGCATTGCTCCGGAGATGAGGCTGCGAGCGATTGTGGTGAATTTCTTCCGCTCGTATATGCACAGCCTTTCTAACGAGTTGTGCGAACAGCTTTGCACGGCGCTGGATGAATTGTTGGGAAATGCTCTGGAACATGGATGCCAAAACGACCCGAAGTGCGGCTGCGAGCTGACATACATACGGACGGCGCGAATGATTTTGGTTCAGATTCGCGATGCAGGCCCTGGTTTTGATCTGAACGGCTTGGATCACGCAGCGGTGAACAATCCTCCGGAGGATCCGCTTCGGCATGCCGAAGCGCGCGCAAAGAGGGGAATGCGGCCCGGCGGGTTTGGCATTTTGCTGGTGAAACAAATAGCTGACGACCTGATCTACAACGAGCATGGCAATGAAGTTGTGCTTGTGAAGTATCTGTGACGGTTTATCTGCTGCTGATGGCTGCCGCATTTGCCGCCGGCGCGATTAACTCTGTTGCGGGTGGTGGAAGCTTTCTCACGTTTCCTTCGCTGGTGTTTGCGGGCGTCCCGGCTGTAATTGCGAACGCGTCGAATACCGTGGCGCTGGTTCCAGGTTCGATGGCGAGCGTGATGGGATACCGGGAAGATATCCGGCGGCTGGCGGATAAGCGTCTGAAAAGCTGGTTCATAACCTGCCTGTTGGGCGGCGCGGTAGGGGCTGCGCTGCTTCTGTTTACGTCCGATACGACCTTCCGACGCATAGCGCCCTTGGCTACTGCTTCTTGCCACATTACTGTTCGCATTCGGCAACCAAGTCAGCTTGGCGCTGCGCGGGCGCTTACATTCGAGCCAGGGGCTGATGCTCGTGTTGCTATTCCCGATAGCCGTGTATGGGGGTTATTTCGGCGGCGGGATCGGGATTATGATTCTGGCGGCATTTCGCCTTTATGGATTGAATGACATTCATGCCATGAACGGAATCAAAGGAATACTAGGTGGATCTTTGAATGCCATCGCCGCGCTGATCTTTATCTCCGCGCATCAAGTGTATTGGCGTCCGACGCTGGTAATGATGGCAACGGCGATTCTGGGCGGCTACACGGGTCCGGTGATTGCGCGGAGAATGAATCCAAGAGTTATTCGAGGAACCGTGATTGCTGTCGGCGCCATGATGACGGTCTACTTCTTCCACATCTCGCCAAAATAATTCGATTTCTTAGAGCACGGGACCGATGCGCCAAGGCGCGAACTCGTGGTGTCCCAATTTTTCAGCAAGCGTCCGTTCGCCGGAAGCGGTGCGCAGTATAGCTTCGAAGATCTCGCCGCCCACTTCTTCAATATTGGCACCGCCGTCGGCAATGCGGCCGGCGTTAATGTCCATGTTGCCGCTCATACGGCGATACATGGCAGAGTTGCTGGCGATCTTCAAAACAGGTACGTTCGGAAAACCGATCGCGCTGCCGCGGCCGGTAGTGAACGCAATCAGGTTGACCCCGCCAGCAGCCAGACCAGTGATGGAAACTGGGTCGTATCCGGGCGTGTTCATGAAGACAAAGCCGGGCGTGTTGATGCGTTCGGCGTAATCAACGACGTCCTCCAGCGCAGTTGTGCCGGCCTTCGCGACAGCACCGAGAGATTTCTCCAGAATGTTTGTCAATCCGCCTTCTTTATTGCCGGGCGATGGATTGTCGTTGAAGCTACCGCCGAACCGGCGCAGATATACTTTATAGTTCTCAATACAAGCGAGCAGCTTTTGCGCCACCTGCGGAGAGCGCGCGCGGCGCAGTAGAAGATGCTCGGCGCCGATGATTTCCGTGGTCTCAGCCAGAACGACGGTGCCTCCTTGCTCAACCACTAAGTCGCAGCAATACCCGAGTGCCGGGTTTGCCGTGATGCCGGAGAAGGAATCGGAGCCGCCGCAGTTTAAGCCGACGACCAGGTGTGAGGCCGGTACTTCTTCGCGCTGTTCCCGAGCTGCTGTCTCGATGAATTGCCGGACCTGCCGCCGCGCTGCCTCTACTGTGGCCGTGGTTCCACCGGATTCCTGCAACGTCAATCCATGGAGGGTGGCTGGCGCCACATGCCCGTTCTCATCTCTTTGGCCTAGATAATGGCTAATCTGATTCACTTCGCAGCCGAGGCCGAGGATAAGAGCAGCCGAAATATTTGGATGATCCAACACGCCCTGCAATGTGCGCTGCAGTTGCTGAGTATCGGGCCCGATGGACATGCCGCAGCCTTCGCCATGCGGAAACGCCACCACACCATCCACGTTCGGGGGCAAAGTTTCACCCACAAAGCTCGACGCAATCAGTTCTGCCGTGTGGGCGGCGCAATTGCTGGCTGCGACGATGCCTACATAATTGCGAGTTCCCACCCGGCCGTCGCGGCGGCGGAATCCGAGAAAACTACGGTGCTGAGCGGCGCTTTTCCGGTGCGGAGCGTTGCTTCCGAATTCGCCGCCGGATAGATCAAGATCCAGGTACCCGAGATTATGCGTATGAACGTGCTCTCCGGGTTCAATCACCCGCGTAGAGACTCCAATCACGTTGCCGTAGCGAAGGACACGTTCGCCCCGCGCGATGCGACACACGGCCAGTTTGTGTCCGGCGGGGATTGCTTCGCGAGTGAGCACCGACGAATACCTGGTTTGCACTGCCTGGCCTGATGGAAGCGTAACCCGCGCGATGGCCACATTATCGGCTGAGTTCAGCAGAATGACAGAGTTCGCGGCACTGGGCGTGCTGGCAATGTCGTACAGCATTGGGTGCTCCAAATCCCACTGTACGTCCTGTACCCGGGCTTCGGCGTTCCGGTAAAGGGTCGCACTTAGAAACCATCCTCGCGGATTAAGCTTCTTAAATCGAGATGGCAAGAACACCCACAGCAACCTACAGGCTGCAACTCCATTCCGAGTTCGGGTTCGAAGCCGCTGCTGCCATCGGAGATTATCTCCACGACCTGGGCATTTCGCATGTATATAGTTCTCCCTATTTGCAGGCCGCGCCGGGCAGCAAACATGGCTACGACGTAGTGGATCCGCATCACGTCAATGAAGAACTGGGGGGCGCGGCAGCCCACGAACACTTTTGTATCGAACTCGGCCGGAACCGGCTGGGTCAGGTGCTCGACATTGTGCCGAATCACATGGCCATCAGCGCCCGCCGCAATAAATATTGGTGGGACATTTTGGAGAACGGCCCGGCAAGCCCGTACGCATTTTTTTTCGACATCGACTGGCAGTCTCCACAGGAGAAGCTTCGCAACAAACTGCTCGTGCCAATTCTGGGTGATCATTACGGGCGTGTTCTGGCTCGCGGTGAATTGCGATTGCAACGGTCAGGCGGCGAGTTCTTCGTAAAGTATGGAGAAAACGAACTGCCTGCCGCGCCCAGATCTCTGGCGCGCATTTTGGGTCGCGCCGCCCAGGCAAGCGGATCGGACTACCTGGCGTTTCTCGCCGACTCACTAGCTCAATTGCCGGCAGCCACTTCGACTGACTCTGATGATGTTATGCAGCGGCATCGTGACAAGGCGGTGATTCGCGGCCAGCTGGAGCGTCTGTTTGCGGAAACGCCGTTGATTGCCGAGCAGGTGGATGGGGTACTTGAGGAAGTGAACAAGAATCCCAATCGGCTGGACGCTGTATTAGAGCAGCAGAATTACAGGCTGGCCTTCTGGCGAACGGCCGAGCAGGATCTGGGATACCGGCGATTTTTTGATGTTAATACCTTGGTGGGTCTGAGACAAGAGAACCCAAAAGTATTCAATGACACACACGCCTTGGTGCTTCGATGGTTGAAGGAAGGCGTGCTGGATGGTGTGCGCGTAGACCATCCGGATGGCTTGCGCGATCCCAAGTTGTATTTCACGTGGCTGCGCCAGAACGCGGAAGATGTCTGGATATTGGGCGAGAAGATTCTGGAACCGGGCGAAAGCCTGCGCGAGGATTGGGCAATCGATGGCACCACGGGCTATGAGTATTTGAACCAGGTGTCGGGCCTGTTCGTTGACTCTGCAAACGAAGAAGCTTTTAATAAGATTTACACTGAGTTCACAGGCGAAACCACCAACTATACGGCGGCGGCACGCGACAAAAAACATCGCGTTCTGCGTGACCTCCTGGGTAGCGATGTAAACCGGCTAATGACCCTGTTCACAGATATCTGTGAATGCCACCGGGAATGGCGCGACTTTACGCAACATGACGTGATTCGCGCAATTCGCGAACTCGTGGCCTGTTTTCCCGTCTACCGGACTTACGTGGTTCCCGAACGGAACGAGATTACCAAAGAGGATGAGCGATATGTGACGGAAGCGGTTGCCGCTGCGAAAGCGAGTCGCCCGGAACTGGACGGCGAGCTTTTCGATTTTCTGGCAGATGTGCTGCTGCTGCGCGTCAGAGGCGCGCTGGAATCGGAATTCGTGATGCGCTTTCAGCAGTTCACGAGTCCCGTTATGGCAAAAGGCGTAGAAGACACAGTTTTTTACAACTTCAATCGTCTTATCTCGCTGAACGAGGTAGGGGGCGACCCGGGGCGATTCGGCGTTTGCCTGCAGCAATATCATGCGTTTTGTTGCGCCACGCAGCAATCGCACCCGCGGACTATGCTGGCATCGTCGACGCACGATACCAAGCGCAGTGAGGACGTACGCGCTCGCATCAGCTTGCTGTCTGAAATTCCCGCAAGATGGAAAGAAGCGGTCCAGCGATGGAGCTCGACTAATTGGAAATACAAGAAAAACAACTGGCCGACCCGTAACACGGAGTGGTTTCTATATCAAACCATGATCGGGGCATGGCCAATCGACACCGATCGGTTGCTGCCCTACATGGAAAAGGCAATTCGCGAGGCCAAGCAAGAGACGACTTGGCTGACTCCGAACACTGAATATGAAGACGCGGTGAAATTCTTCATCGAAGGCATCTATAAGGATGCTGAGTTCCAGCAGGATTTCCGGCAGTTTGTGAATGCGCTGATCGAACCGGGGCGAATCACCTCCTTGTCGCAGGCATTGCTGAAGCTAACCTCACCCGGTATTCCTGACCTTTACCAAGGAACGGAGTTGTGGGATTTGAGCTTGGTTGATCCGGATAACCGGCGAGCAGTCGATTATGAGCTTCGAAGAAAGTTGCTCGGCGAGTTGCCGCGCTTGAGTGCGTCCGAGGTCCTGCGCCGCAGCGATGAAGGTCTGCCGAAACTTTGGACGATTCATCACGCACTATCCGTGCGACGCGAGAAACCGGAGGCCTTCGGAGATGAAGGCGTTTATACACCTTTACGTGCGACTGGCAGCCGTGCGGATCATCTGGTTGCTTACCTGCGCGGTTCTTCGGTCGCGGTGTTTGCTCCCAGACTCGTTCTGAGGCTAAATGGCGAGTGGGGCGATACGCAAATCAGGTTGCCGGAGAAGAGTTGGGCGAATCGATTCACGGGAAAGACTTTTGAGGGAGGGAATGTGGCCGCCGCCGACCTTTTTCGAGATTTTCCAGTGGCGTTACTGGCGGCACAGTAAATTTTATGCACAAATTTAAAGTTTGGGCGCCGCTTGCCAGCGAGATGGCGCTGCAAATCGGTGAGAAAAATGAGCCCATGAAACGCACTGGCGACGGATGGTGGAGCGTCGAATTGAAAGAGGCCGGACCAGGGACTGAGTACGGCTACATTGTGAACGGAGAAGGCCCGTTTCCCGATCCGCGATCCGCCTGGCAGCCGTCCGGCGTACATGGACCCTCTCGTATCATTGACCATTCTGAGTTCCGCTGGACCGACGATAACTGGCAGCCAAAACCGCTTTCGAGCGCCGTTATCTATGAGGTTCACGTCGGCACGTTTACGCCGGAAGGAACTTTTCGCAGCCTCATCGAGCGCTTAGATTATCTGGTGGAACTTGGCGTTACTCATATCGAACTGATGCCTGTCGCGGAGTTCTCAGGTCCGTGGGGATGGGGATATGACGGCGTCGACTTGTTTGCGCCGCATCATGTTTATGGCGCCCCTGACGATCTGAAGTTCCTGATCGATAGGTGCCATCAGCGTGGCATCGCCGTTCTGCTGGACGTCGTATATAACCATTTTGGGCCGGCCGGAAACTACCTTGGAAAGTTCGGCCCCTATCTGACGGACGCATATAAGACACCATGGGGCCAAGCGGTCAATCTTGATCAGAAGAGCAGTCATGAGGTGCGGAGGTTTCTTGCTGACAACGCGCTTATGTGGTTGCGCGATTACCACTTTGACGGTCTTCGACTGGATGCTGTCCACGCCTTTATAGACAATTCGGCAGTGCATTTTCTGGAATTCCTGGCCTCCGAAGTAGAAGCGCTTTCGGCTCGTGTGGGACGGCATTTACTACTTATCGCGGAGAGCGATCTGAACGCTCCCCGCATCGTGACCAGCCGAGAGGCAAACGGCTACGGAATCGACGCGCAATGGAACGACGATTTTCATCACGCCCTGCACACCGTTATCACGGGCGAGTCCAACGGCTATTACGAGGATTTTGGAGCGGTATCGCAACTGGCGAAGGCGCTTACTTCAGTATTTGTCTATAACGGTACCTATTCGCTGCATCGCAAGAGTCTTCACGGGCGCCCCGTTATTGGGCTTTCTGCCCGGCATTTTGTTGCTTACTCTCAGAATCACGATCAGGTGGGAAATCGCGCCAAGGGGGAGCGGTTGTGCCATCTGGTTAACTCGGGCCGCCAAAGGATTGCGGCGGCGCTGGTGCTGAGTGCGCCCTTCGTTCCCATGCTGTTCCACGGCGAAGAGTTTGCGTCGTCGTCGCCCTTTCAATATTTTTCGCAGCACGAAGATCCGGAGTTGGGCCAGAAAGTCTCCGAAGGCCGTAAGAACGAGTTCAAAGGATTTGGGTGGAAATCGGAAGACGTTCCCGATCCGCAGGACAGAGAGGCCTTCGAGCGCTCGAAGCTGCGCTGGAGTGAGCTCGTCCAAGGGGAACATGCGGAGTTGCTGGATTGGTACAAGCAGTTGATTGCGCTCAGGCGTTCCAGCCCCGAGTTGACCGACGGGCGGCTTACTGAGGTAACAGTGACGTTCGACGAGCGCGCACAATGGCTGGTGCTTAAACGCGGGGAGATCGAGATCGTTTGCAATCTCGGCCCTGATAGACAAGCTATCCCCATCAGCCGCATGCCGCGTGGAATTCTGGCGTCCAACGATCGTTGGGATCTGCGGCCGGGAATGATCGAAATCGCGGGTGATTCAGTAGCGTTGCTCAGCCCCCAGGCGTTCGCTTCAATGCAAGAGCATTTCCGTCAGTACGCGACCGCTTGAACCGCTGGGAGTTTGAACTTGAAGCAAAGTCGCGAGCGTAGGCGCAATGTCGTTGGGCATGATAGTTTCGTTGTACTGTCCGGCGCGGATACCCGGCCCCATAAACAGAACGGGAACGTGTCTGTCGTACGCATACGGAGAAAAATGCGTAGTTCCGGTTTTGGCGTTCATATAACCGGGTTCGAATATCAGTGACAGGTCACCGCTGCGCGGAGGGTAGAACCCGTTCATGGCGGCAGTAGCAATGAAATCACCCGTGACACCGTTCTCCAGTTCCGTTCGCGTATACACACGCGAGACGTGAAGTTGAGCGGCTGCGAACAGAGCCTCCCGGGCGGTTTTATAAACTTCGCTTTCCGAAATTGGTTTGCCATCCGCAGCGACTGCCTTGGCCAGCGTCTCACCATTTAGATACAGCGTCGCCTCGCCGACGCCAGGAACAAGCCATGCTCCGCCGCCGAATTTCTGTGTCAACGCAGATTGAACGACAGTTTCGGCGCTCCCTTTTATGTAGCCGCCAGGCATTTTGTCGGTTTCGTCCTGCTGCGGGGTAGAGGCCACCCCGTGATCCGCTGAAAGCACGACAATCACGTTTTTCATCCCCACCTTTCCGTCAATTAAGCGAAATAGTTTCGCGAGCAGTTGGTCCGTGCGCATTGCCATATCGCGGACTTCCGGCGCATCAGGCCCAACACGATGCCCGACGTAATCGTTGGAAGAAAACGAGACGGTTAGCAGATCCGTCGCCTCATGCTGCCCCAGTTGCTCGCCGTTTATCGCGGATTCCGCGAACTGTTCAATCAGTTCGTTGCCCCAAGGGCTGGCCGGGAGCGCTTCATAAGGTAGACGGCCGTTCTTGGCATGAAAATCCCACTGCGGGAAACCTTCCCACTTCCGGTCGACATATTGGGCCGGCAAATTACGAGTGTTGAAAGCAGCGGCCCAGGCGGGCAGTTCATTCATGTAGAAGGTGCTGCTCACGAAATGACCCGTGGCGTCATCGAACCAATACGCTCCTGCCGCACGGTGGCCGGACGGCAAAATTGCGCCTCGGGCCTTGATGGAGATGCCAATAACCTTTGAGGCCGGATGCGCGGTTCGGAGCTCATCACCAACGGTGCTGGCGAGCAGGCGACGTGGTGATGCCGGGTCGGAATCGGTGCATTTCGAGCCCTTCGGCTCATTCTGTCCCCCGACAATCTTTTCCTCCCAGTCGCAAACGCTAGTTACCGTTTTTTTGTCGTTTCGGTCGTACCATGTGTTTCCGATAATGCCACTCACTGCGGGCATGGCGCCTGACATAAATATGCTGTGACCAACGGCTGTAACGGTGGGGACTTGCGCGTAAAAGGCGTTGGTGAAATCGGCGCCTTGCGTCATCAATTGATCGAGACCGCCGTGATAGCTGGTTCGAAAGCGGGTTAAGTAGTCGTAGCGAAACTGATCAATAATGATCCCCACCACCAGCTTCGGCTTCGGCGTAGGGGGAGCCGCGAAGCACGGTAAAAGGGACAATCCGGCGAGTACCAAAACAGCAGTGTTTACGGGATGACGAACTGGCATTCGCCTCAGCGTAGCAAAGGAATGCACGGCACTTGCCTCTAGCACCCGCGCATCAGGTCATCCACAAATTAGGACTATTCTGCAACGAAGTATTCGACGGAACGGGCACTTTGTTTCGTAGCAGCATGTCAGAGCTTTTAAGAAAACCTGTTATAGGCGGCGCTGCGAAGTGTTCTAATTGGCACTTCAAGAACGCTTGGTTTATGTGTTTCGCCCTGGTCGTCTGTTTGGCGGCGAAGTGCAGCGCTGATAATGTCTCGGGCAACGGCCAATGGGAGCCTTGGAATCCTGGACAAGCGAGTCCCGATATAGGCTGGTGTACTGCGGGTTCGGCTGGATGTCTGGTGACTACTCCCGCCGGAACGATTAACTACTACGCGAATGCAAGCGGCAATCTCGGCACGCCGTCGAATATATCCTTCGTCGGGAGCGCGCAGTTCATGAACATCTCGTTTAGCTTCAATTCTGCAGCACTTGGCGCCGGGACGGATTATGTCGGCTTCTACATGGAAACGCAGGCAGGCACGATCGCCAGCATGATCCCGCTATTCAGCACAGCCTCGCAGAATTCGAATGTTCTCCTCGCCGTCTCAACGGGCGCGCAGTATGGGTTTTACGTGGAGAACGTACAAGGGGAGGGGACCGCTAGCGAGACGGACGAGTATTACTTCATGAACACTAACCTTAACCACTCGAATACTGGCTCGTTATCGGCTGACCAGCATTTTGCACTCTATAACTCGCTGGCGACAAACACCTATTTCATTGGGATCGAAAATCCGTTAGTCACCGGTTCAAATTCGGACTTCAATTCGATGCTACTTACCGCCACTTATCCGCCGAATACCGATCCGACCCCGCAAGCGCCCGAACCGGCCAGCATCGTGATCACCGGGGCAAGTCTCTGCGCCTTCGGTTGTTTCTTGCGCCGCAGACGAAGTCCGCCTTAAACAGCACTCCAAATAAATTATCGACTGCGTCTCTTCCATGAGGGCGGTCGCGAAGCCGGTCGAGTTGACAGGTGAACGACCGCAGCGGCCGCTTCAAAGCGAACGTCGTCATTGCCGTCGTAAAGTAGCGGGCCTACCGAAAGCAGCAATTTCGGATCTCCTCGTCTCGCAATCGCTTCGGCGACTGCTTCTCGAACCTGCCATTTGCTGTCTGAACAGGCGCGCCCCAAGGCGGCGGTTGTTTGAGGGTCCGGATCGCCCGCGAGCTTTTCTGCCGCAGCGGCGCGAACTGGAGAATTGTCGTCGTGAGTCAACGTTTTCCAAGCTTCAAATCCCATGCTCCCAAACGGAACAAAGCCAAGGCCTGTCTGGAACATCAGCTTTTCCATTTGTTTTTTGTCCTTCAGAATGTCAAGCTGCGACTGCAAAAGGCTTCTGCCTTTGCGCTCACCAGTTAACAGTGCGTAGTACACGTCGTAAGCAGCCGGGTTCTTGAAGATGTAGAGCGAGTTAGCTGCCGATATAACCACCTTCAGATCTTTGTCCTTTAAAGCCTCCTGAAGCTTTCCTTGAGAAGACGTCGCACCCATCTGCCCGAGTGCTATTGCGCCCTGCACTCTCACGTCCGCACTGGAATCGTTCGCCAACGCTTTCTCGGCAAACTCCTGCGCGCGTGCATCATGTGTCAGCAGCGCAAGAGCGTGGGTCGCCTTCGCGCGCTTATCCGCGCTCTTGTCAGTAAGGCCATTCTGCAGGATGGTCCACGCGATTTTGGCCGTTTCGGCTGGTCGAGCAACATCTTGCTGCGCCAATTGTCCTGTTGCCATTGACAGCAAAAGTACGAACGCGGTCATTGTCCCTAATCCTCGCAACACAGGCTCAAACGGTCACTGACGTTTGGTTTTCGTTTACCAACGAACGCGAAACTCGCGCCGGTCCCACCTGTTACTTGTTTCTCGGTCGACGCGCTTGTTGCCGGCCCGTATCTGCTTGCGAATGCCGAGCTTTTCCAATGTTCTGCCACACAGAAAGAGTAGGGCAGCCAGGCGAAAAAGCACGACATAAGTGTAGCGAAGCTACTTTGTGCTGTAAAGTAGTTTAGTCTAGAATTCGAATTTCGCCGATTCCGCCCTCGACTTTCAAAACTACGTTTACCTTCGCGTTCCCGTAAAGATCGTTTGAGTAGTATTCATCGTGTTTCGTTAACCCTCGAACCTCAATTTTGCCCAAGCCGCCACGCGCTTCCGCCCGAACGCCCACGTTTCGGGGCAGCCGTATGGTAGCCTGTCCCACTCCCCCAGCTACGTTCGCTTCGTAACTGTGAGTTGGACTACCTTGAAGATCGAGGTCAACCTGCCCTGCGCCCATATGAACGTTAACGCTATTGAGGTCCAGGTCACCTAGTTCGAGCCTTGCTTGACCAGCGCCACAGTTAAGTTCCAGATCCAGCAACACCTTATCGTTTATTTCCAGATCCCAACGGTAACGTCTGTTACCCCCCACGTGACCGCGCTCCGGCTGCCTGATGGTGACGTTCGCCGTCTGCCCTTCTTCGGAAGTAGTTACTTCGGGCTTCCAATCCGGAACGTTATACTCGGCGTTGCCTTCGAGGAGCTTCGGCGTACCCCCGCGGACGTTCATCTCCCCGGCGGCCATGTTCAGGTCAATGTGTGCGCGCTCGGCTTTGTTCAAGTTCACCGAAATAGGCGTGTCTTTAAGGGGCCCGGTCGCAACGTTGTCAAAGCCACAACCGGCCAAAAAAAGCACGAGCAATCCAGCCGGCATGAGAGCAATCCAAAAGGTGTTCTTCATCGATCAAATATACGCAACATACACGCCCCGGTTCAATCGCTTACTCGATAACGAACTCAGCCAGTCGTTGCCGGATGGATTCGGGGGTATCGGCCACAACTTCGCAATAATCGTCAATGTAGCGTTTAGAGACAATCGCAGCCCGATCGTGCAGCAGATGCAGGGCCCGGCCTTCTCCGAGCGGCAGCTTGAATCTCTGCCGCGCAACCGGATCTTGGACCAAATGCTGATCAATGGCTTTAGTCAGCCCGTCTAAGCCTTCGCCGCTCTGGCCCGATATCAATACCGCCTGGGTTGCGTTCTGGCGCGCCGTTTCGCCCAGCAGACGATGCGTGAGTGTCTCCAGATCCTGGTTGCGATCCTCAAGCGGTAGCCTGTCGCTTTTATTTAGAACCAACACTTGCGGGGTGGTCTCGGCACCAATCTCGGCAAGTACCCGCAAGACATGAGCAGCCTGTTCGCCGGCGGTTGGCGCACTAACATCCACCACGTGCAGCAGCAGCGCCGCAGCCGTTACCTCCTCCAAAGTCGCCCGGAATGCATCCACCAGAGTAGTGGGCAGGCTGCGGATAAAACCCACCGTATCGCTGAGCAAGACGCGACGGCCCGAGGGAAGGCGGATCTGCCTCACCGTGGGATCGAGAGTGGCGAACATTCTCGCATCGGCTAAAACGCCGGCGCCTGTCAGGCGGTTAAAAAGTGTTGATTTTCCGGTGTTTGTGTATCCCACCAAGCTCACTGTCGACAGCGGCACCGCTTGGCGTTGCGATCGCTGTACTCCCCGGGTCGCGCGTACGCGCTCAATTTCGCGTTTCAATTTCGCGATTCTGACGCCGATCCTGCGCCGGTCAGTTTCTAGCTTGGTTTCGCCGGGGCCGCGTGTCCCGATACCGCCTCCCAGCCGCGACATCTGTGTCCCACGCCCCGTCAAACGGGGCAGCAGGTAATTAAGCTGCGCCAGTTCCACTTGCAATTGACCTTCGCTTGTACGCGCGCGGCGGGCAAAGATATCTAAAATCAGTTGTGTCCGGTCGATTACTTTGACTTGGAGTCGTCGCTCCAGGTTTCGTAGCTGGGTGGGAGTTAACTCGTGATCGAAAATGACGGTGTCGATTTCATCGGCTTCAATTCTTTGCTGAATCTCGGTGACTTTGCCGGAACCGACTAAGGTCGCCGGATCCAGATGTGGGCGCGCCTGCAGCATATGGTGGACCACATCTGCTCCGGCGCTATCGGCCAGGACTATTAACTCTTCGAGAGATTCCTCTGGGGTGACTTCTATTGGCTGAATTGATTTTCCAGGCGTCTTGCTAGACACGTGCACGCCTGCCACTAGGGTCCGTTCCCGGGAAGTCGGCACCGCTTAACTGTTGTCCGAGTGCTCAGTCACGGGCATCGGTACTCCCGGGCTAGTGCTTGAGGAGTGTCCACCCGAACCGTGCAAAGGCTTCGAAACCACCACAGTCGAAATTGCATGTTTGAAGATTAGCTGTTCTTGATTATTAGCCTCGAGCACAACCGAATACTTATCGAAGCTCTTGATCCGCCCGGATAGCTTGACTCCGCTCATCAGATAAATCGTCAAGAACGTCTTATCCTTTCTAGCGTTGTTGAGAAAAGCCTCCTGAATGTTCTGCGCCAGCTTGTCCATTATTTTTCCTTATTTATTTTTCCGCTGCGCCGTTCGAGCGGCCATCCAACTGAGAAGTCGCTAGACATACATACTTTTATGGATTTTTATTTACGTAATCGAGTTTCAGCATGGAGTTAAGCCGCCGCGTACACCTTACGTATGACTCTGGTTCGCTCAGTATTATTACCGTAATCCTGCGCTTCCCTCTCTTATGCAGGCTTCCGCTGCGCCGAGTGTTCCATCCAACGCACTAGAACGAATAAATCGCGCGAGGGCAAACATTTTGACAGTGGTCCCGATAAGGCACTTGTAGCTCAAGAAAATACCGGTGAACCATGACACGACGTTTGCTATTTATAGCGGCATTCCTATCTACCGCCAGTTGGGCCGCACCAACCGCCAAAATCTCCCCCGACCTGAAAAATATCGATCAACTATCGAATGTGAGGGTCATAGTGCAATGGAATTCAGCGCCAGATGAGGGCAAGCAGCGGAAAGTTGGCCTTCTTGGCGGGTTGTTGAATTCCGTCCTGAATCTGCTCAACCTGACCGTGTATACGATACCCGCGTCCTCCATCCAACAGCTTGCTTCTGATCCGGACGTTGCTTATATCAGCCCGGACCGGCCGGTACGAGCCAAGCTCGACCTCACCGCTGCGGCCGTGAATGCCAGCTATGCGTGGACGCTGCCTACCCCGGCAGTGGGCACCGGTATTGGTGTTGCGGTGATTGACAGTGGAATCAATGCATCTGATGTCAACCTATCGTCCCTGAACCTGTTGGGGCTTTCGCTTATTTCGCGCGTGGTCTACACGCAGGACTTTACCGGGGGTAACGGTCAGGATCAATATGGCCACGGGCAGCATATCGCCGGCATCATTGGTTCAAATGGCGCCGCGACTGTGCCGTTGAGCTGCCCGAACTGCACACGTACATTCGTCGGTATAGCGCCAAACGTCAATCTGGTCAATCTCCGTGTGCTGGACGCCAATGGACAAGCTACTGACAGTACCGTTATTGCGGCCATCGAGCAGGCGATTGCTCTTAAATCCAGATACAACATCCGTGTCATCAATCTGTCGCTTGGCCGTCCAGTGTACGAGGATTACCAACAGGATCCACTGTGCCAAGCAGTGGAGCAAGCCTGGCATGCGGGCATTGTGGTAGTGGCAGCGGCGGGCAATAGCGGTCGCGATAACTCGTTCGGAGAGCAGGGCTACGGCACCATTACCTCGCCTGGAAACGACCCGTATGTCATCACTGTAGGCGCTATGAAAACAATGGGTACGCCAATGCGTAATGACGATCTAGTCGCCAGCTACAGCTCGAAAGGCCCTACTCAAATTGATCACATAGTCAAGCCTGACATCGTGGCTCCTGGCAACCTGATCGTCTCGCTATACGCGAATGCCACACTCGAAAAACAGTTCAAGAGCACGAACGATGTTGTGAAGTCGTATTATCTGGACACCAACAGCGAACAGGGTAAGCAGCCGTCCGCGCAATTCTTCACCTTGAGTGGAACCAGCATGGCGGCGGGCGTTGTCAGCGGAGCCGTAGCTGATGTTCTGAGCGTCAATCCCCATCTCACGCCGGATCAAGTCAAAGCTCTGTTGATGCTTACGGCCTACAAAATCTTCCCGCAATCCAGTACAGTTACCGACTCAACAGGAATCTATACAGATTATTACGACATCTTCACGATAGGCGCCGGTTACCTGGACCTGGAGGCCGCTATAAAAGACATCCGGAACGTGCCTGCGGTGGGTACTTCCGCCGTCTCACCCACTGCGGTCTACGACAACTCAAGCGGTTCCGTGAATTTGTCCTTCGCTCCCGGGGGCGTATTCACCAGTTCGAGCTACGGCCAGCACGTCAACGGCAGTCAATCCCTCTGGGCTGCGCAATCGATCTGGGGCGCGTCAGTAGTGAAGGGAAATCAGTGCATCTGGGGGGCCCAATCGATATGGGGAGCAACATCAATGGCGTCTAGTTCTCAATCTATATGGGGAGCACAGTCGATCTGGGCTTCGCAATCCATCTGGGGTGCATCAAACTCAGGTGCGGAAACTTTTGATAACGTAGGCGAGCCATAAAACTTCTTGGCAGTTCTTTAGAATTGCAATCCCACCTGTTCGGCAACCTGCCGCGATCCCGACGAAAGCCTGGATCGCGGCGTTTCATTTTGCGCGTTATCCTCGAAACGTATG
Source organism: Terriglobia bacterium (assembly GCA_963846025.1). Taxonomy (GTDB): domain Bacteria; phylum Acidobacteriota; class Terriglobia; order Bryobacterales; family Bryobacteraceae; genus Bog-105. The sequence continues at coordinate 432,737 of CAWJUG010000005.1, forward strand.
GTGGAGCGCGCATCCGCGCAAAATAATCAAGAAGAGCTCGTTGGCCGCCGTATCGCTCTGCTCAGCATGAGTGTAGGCGTCGTCCTAGCCACGGCCAAGATCATCGTTGGCGTTCACGTCGGCTCGACATCCGTAATTTCAGATGGCTGCGAAGCTGCTGCCGATGTCCTTTCTTCCGGGTTTGTTTACGCCGGCCTGTGGGCCGCCAGCCGGCCGCCCGATTACGAGCATCCGTATGGTCACGGCCGGTACGAAACGCTTGCGGGCCTCGCGGTAGGTGCGCTTTTGCTGCTGACCGGAGCAGCGATTTTTTGGAACGCTTTGGTGCGCTTTCACGAATCCAATGCACTCGAGCCGTACGCTCTCTATCCTCTGTTGGCTGCATTTTTTCTAAAAATCAGTTTGGCGGCCATGAAGTTCCGCGTTGGCAAACGCATCGATAGCAGCGCCCTTGAAGCGGACGCGTGGCATGACATCACCGACCTTTTCTCAACCGTAGTTGCCTTTATCGCTGTCGTTCTCACGTTGATTGATCCCCAGCGCTTCAGCGCCGCCGACCACATTGGCAGCATGGTCATTGGTCTCATCATCTTTTTTCTCTCGATTCGCGTGGTTCGCCGGACGATTGGCCAACTTATCGACACCATGCCGGAACCTTCCAAAATGGCGGCTATTCGGAGCGTTGCGCTTTCGGTTCCAGGCGCCGCCGGCATAGAAAAGTGTTTTGCGCGCCGAACTGGACTGAAATACCATGTAGACCTTCATTTAGAAGTTGATCCGGACATGACCGTGCGCGAATCGCACCATATTGCGACGCAAGTACGGAGGCATATCAAGGGGCGGCTGCACTGGGTCGCGGACGTTCTGGTTCATGTCGAGCCATCTAATCTCTCAAATGCGACAGCTGCTTCTGCGCGGGAGCGCGCGCATGGAGAATAGAGAAATCGCCCGGCTTTTAAGCGAGACCGCCGATCTTATGGAAGTTGCCGGCGAGGATGGGTTTCGCATTCGCAGCTATCGCAACGCTGCCTCGGTGATTGTGAGCTATCCGGAACGAGTTGCCGATATCGTCTGCAACCCGGAGCGGAAAACAACAGACATTCCCGGCATCGGGAAGGGATTGTCTTTCGTCCTGACTGAAATCTGCCAGCGCGGCTCTTTCGACCGCCGCGACGAGATGCTTGCCCGTTACCCCGCATCGGCCTTGGAGTTGCTGAAGATTCAAGGGCTCGGGCCGAAGAGCATTGCTCTGTTATATGAGCACCACAATGTCCGCACAGTCAATGATCTGGAAAGGATCTGCCGCGAACAGAAACTTCGTACTCTGCCGCGCATGGGTGCCAAGCTCGAAGAAAAAGTGCTGCGCGGAATTGAAGCGTATCGCAAGAGCGCCGGGCGTTTTCTGCTTAGCTTCGGCCAGCGCACCGCCGACGAATTGAAGATGGAGTTCCTGGCTCTGCCGGGCATCGAAAAGGTGGAAACGGCAGGCAGTCTGCGGCGCGGACGCGAGACCATTGGGGATCTCGACCTTCTCGTCACTGGTCCAGGTGCTGCTGAAAGCCTCAATCGCATCGTGCAACACCCGAAAACACAGGAGGTACTGGCGCAAGGTATCAACAAGGCGAGTGTTGCCTTCGGATTGGAGCGGCTGCAGGTGGACGTGCGCGCGCTGCCGCACGAGAGCTTTGGCGCGGCGTTGCAATACTTCACGGGAAGCAAAGAGCACAATGTCGTGCTGCGCACGAACGCATTGAAACAAGGCCTGACACTCAACGAATACGGCCTGCTTACGGTGGAGGATAACCAGCGCGTAGCGGGAGAAACAGAAGAAGAGGTTTACAATCGCCTCGGCTACGCTTGGATTCCGCCGGAGCTGCGCGAAAACTGCGGTGAGTTGGATGCCGCGCAGGCTGGCACTCTTCCTCATCTGATTGAGTTGGCGAACATTCGCGGTGATCTGCACATGCACACCACCGCAACAGACGGTAAAGCGACCCTGCGCGAAATGGCCGAAGCGGCGGCCGCGCTCGGTTACGAGTACATTGCCATCACCGATCATTCAAAAGCGCTCGCTATGGCGAACGGCCTTGATGAAGAGCGAGTGGTCGAGTTCGCGCAAGAAATTCGCGAGCTGAATCGCGATGGCCTTCCGCTTCGCGTCTTCTCCGGACTCGAATGCGACATTCTGCGTGACGGCGCTATGGACATCGCCGAGGACGCGCTGGCGCAGCTTGATCTCGTCATTGGCAGCGTACACAGCTATTTCAATCTGGAAGCGCAAGAAATGACAGACAGGCTGCTCCGTGCGCTCGACTCACCGTCACTGCGGATTTTCGGTCACCTGACCGGCCGTTTATTGCTACAGCGCGAAGGCTATGCCTTCGATTTCGAGCGTGTTGCCGCCAAAGCAGCCGAACGTGGCGTGTGGTTCGAAATCAATGCCAGCCCGGAACGTCTTGATCTCCCAGCCGATCTCGTGCGATCTGCCAAGCGTAAAGGTTGCCGATTTACGATCTCTACCGACGCGCACCGTCCTGGGCATCTGCACAGTATGCGGTACGGTGTCACAACTGCCCGGCGCGGATGGCTCGAAGCCGCCGATGTCCTGAATTCTCGTCCGCTTGCTGAATTTGAATCGGCGCTGGCGCGTCGCTGAGCGCCAACCGCTCCTGTTCCTAGGGTCCTGCTATCATGCATCTGCTTCATGTTGCTGCGCCGCCGCGATCTGTGGCCTCTGCTTGCATTTGCACCCCTCCGCGCTGCGCCTTTGCCGAACGGCGCCGCTCTGGTCATGCGCTTGACCGAGCGAAAAGTGACTTCCGTCCAGGGCCGTGATGCCGCCGCAACATGGGTTGCACCGCCTGGCTCGACATTGAAACCGCTGACTCTCTGGGCGCTTCTCGAATCGGGCAAAATCAAGCCCTCCGATGAATATTTCTGTCCCGGCACACTCGTTCTCAATGGCCGAAATATGAGCTGTTCGCATCCACGGATCACAGTGCCTATGAACATCTCACGAGCTATCGCGTATTCGTGTAACTGCGCTGTCGCGCATTTCGGGATGCTTCTCGAACCCGGTGAACTTCCAGACTTTTGCCGCCGCTTGGGTCTCACATCGGCAACCGGCCTACTGAATGGCCCCGAAGCAGCCGGCCGAATCCTTCCCAACCTGTCCGGACAGCAATTGCAACTGCAGGGACTCGGGGAAGCTTTCATTTCAGCTACGCCGCTCGAGGTGCTTGCCGCTTACAGCATGCTCGCCCGGCGTAGTCATGACCCTCTCCTCGCTGCCATCGTTGACGGTCTGGAGGGCGCTGTCGAATACGGAACGGCGCAGCAGGCGAAGTTGGAAAACATAAGCGTTGCCGGCAAAACCGGTAGTGTTCGCGACGCCGCCGGAGTACATCTTGCATGGTTCGCGGGATTCGCGCCCAGCCGATCTCCAGAAGTGGCGGTTACCGTTCTGGTGCAGGGACGTTCCGGGGGCGCCGATGCTGCCCCCATTGCGCGCCGTTTACTGCAATCTTATTTTGCGGGCCGTGCCTGATGCGCCTGACCCTGATTCTGTTCCTGACCTCCTGCGCCCTTCAGGCCCAGGTCACTTATAAGGTCCGCCTCACCGCGAACGAGGGCAATAGGATTGTCGAACTCCCGGCCGAAAAATACGTCGCCGCCGTGCTCGCAGGCGAAAGTAGCACCTTCCGAAGCGACGAGGCCCTGAAAGCCATGGCCATCGCGGCGCGCACGTACGCCGCCTGCCTGCGCGGGCGGCATGCTGCTGAAGGCTTTGATTTCTGTGCCACTACACATTGCCAGCGTGTCGAGCGGATGAACATCCCGGGTCGTCTCACTAAGGCGGCTGAGGCAACCGCCGGCGAGTTGCTCTGGTTCGACGGCAAGCCTGCCTTTTCTGTGTACACGCGCGATTGCGGCGGCAAAATCGAGTCCGTTAGCTCCGTGTGGCCCGATGTGCAGCACCCATATCTGCCGGCTAAAGCCGATCCGTACTGCACACGCCGGGGAATATCGACTTGGTCCTGGACGGCGTCGCCCGTCCAAATTGCCGACGCGCTAGGGCAATCGAGTCTCCGCTGCCCTCGCGAACTTCGCAGTATCGTCATCCGCAGCCGCACAGTTTCCGGCCGTGCCCAAACTCTTCAGCTCGAGGGCGACACGGATGTCACGGTAAGCGCCGGAAGCTTCCGCTTCGCCATCGGCCGGCAACTCGGATGGAATGCCGTCCGCAGCGACCTGTATGGCATCGATGAGGTTGCAGGGAGAATCACATTCCATGGCAAAGGTCAGGGACACGGCGTGGGACTCTGCCAAACCGGCGCGGACGAAATGGGAATGGAAGGCCGCACGTACCGGGAAATTTTGGCCTTCTATTATCCGGGCACCACAATCTCTCGACTTGCAACTGGTTTTCATTGGATGCAACTGGGTGGCGAGGGCGTCACGGTTTTGACCCTGCATCCCGATCTGGATCGTGCCGTTCTCATTTTGGCGGAAAATGCGCGTCGCAATGCGGAGAAACATCTGCGTCTAACTGCGCCTTCGGCAATAACGGTTCGTGTCTACCCGGATATCGACGCATTCCGCAATGCCACGGGCGAGCCTGGCTGGGTGGCCGCGCACACGACCGGCTCAATTGTCGATCTGCAGCCAGCTTCGGTCCTGATCCGCAGTAACGGTTTAAGGCCGGTTCTGGATCACGAGATGCTCCACGTTGTCCTGGAAGCTCATGCCGTTCCAGGGCTTCCGGTTTGGTTCCGCGAAGGTTTAGTCGAATACGTCTCGCGGGAAAACAATCCCCAGCAACACGGAGAGAATTGGAATCTCGACGCAGACCTGCGTCAGCGTCAGTCCCGCGCTGAAGCTGAGACTGCGTATGCGGAAGCATCAGCAAAAGTTGCTAGCTTGATGACACGCTACGGTGAAGCCGCAGTGCTCGGCTGGGTGGAAAGCGGTTTGCCGCCCGATGTGAAGTATTCCAGCGATAAAAGCGCGGTTACAAACAAAAGATAGCCAACGGCAAAACGCGCGAGAAAGCTCGCCATCTGCGCGTTGAAACGAGGCAACTCTGGTGTCCAATGCACTAGACGCAGCGGCACCCAGATTGCAATCAGCAGCAGTGCGCAGACCTCAACCCAGTACAGAATATTTCCGCTCCGCCGCAGTGAGCGAAACCGGTAACCGTGCCAACCGGTCAGGGCAATATTCGCAGCGAGTGGCAGCAAAAGCGCAGGCACAATCAGCCACTCAAGAGCCCAGAGGATGCCGTGATAGCACGCCAAGACAACTTTCGGGGAAGCGGGCTTACGCAAATGGAGTGTTATATATGACGCGATCACGAAGGCTTTATGGCCGAACTTGTTGTACTCCGTCGCCAGCGCCCAGTAGATCAGGATTGCAATGAGTGCCAGGACGAATAGGGCAAGTAGATTGTGCGCCACCGTTCTCGCTGCCGCGGCAAAGCTCGGCGAGGATGTGCGATTAAAAACAGCGAATGCCGTTCCGTGCAGCCAAAGCGCCGAAAACAGAAACAGCAGCACAACCAAAGCGCTCCAAACCAGGTGCGCCCCGTTTGATTCTGTAATTCCAAGCCAGTAGTAGCCAAGCCACAATATCAGCGCGTTCCCAACTAAGTGCAAGATCGCAAGCGGAACAGCCGAGCGTCTCATCTGACCTCCAGCGTTTTCGATTCCGTCGTTGCCAATATGCCTGGCTGATACATCGGCCCTACGCGAGCGGGGCTAACGTGAAAACTCCCCGGGTTGACCACTTTCAGCAAATAGAAGTACTGCTGTTGGCCTTCGTAGAAGTGTGTCTGAAAGATAGCCATGCGGTCGTCGTGTAGTTCGCGCCGCGTAAACCAATACCGCCACCACGGCGGCTTCTCGCGAATATTGTAAAGCTCGTCATGCTCAACAAACTCGGTCCCTGCCGGAATCGGATCTTCGGCCATGAGATAGCGCCAGTCGGACCCTGTCACCGTCAGCCGCACGGCAAGCGTATCGCCCTGCGCCACCGGACTATCCAGCGGCTTCAAATCATAGACGATCTGCTCGCCTTCTTTGCCCGGAACCAGCTTGAAGTAATCGCGCAGCACGTTCAGCGAAATCGCTCCCCGCTTCTCTTCACGCGCTTCATCGGAGTAGTGTGTCCCCGAAACGGAGAAGAACAGGGTTCCTGTGCCGGACGCGCTCACCTGAATCTGGTTTGCCGCCGGCTGTACTTGTGAGTCCTTGAAGGTCCATTCTTGGTTGGCCGCCAAAGCGTCTCCCTGGAAATGATAGGTTCCCACGCGCTGGCCGTTCATCACGACGGAGGCGATCAGGTTCGGATGTAGTTCGTTTGTCGCCTTCACGTAGTCGATAAGCCCGTAGATCACCATCGCAGTCTGCTTGGTTGAAGACCACCAGTAGCCTTCGTCGCGATGGTTTACAAGCCAAAGCTCGGTTTTCGGCAGCAACGGGCTGTTCGGCCGCTCATGTGTCAGCAGTTTCATGGCGTACGCACTCGCTTCCGGCGTAACATCCGCGCTGAAATCGAGCATCTCGTCTCGCGCGGCGGGCCACCATGCCTCCAGCGCACTCTGCTGTGCCGACTGCTCCAGTTGTCCGGCCAATTCGCTTGCGCGGCTATCTTTCGTCAGTTCAAACGCTAACCCAAGCAGCGCAATGCCGTACGCCGACAGTTTCGAACGGCCGCCGTAACTTGTGTCCATCCCGTCTTTATCAGCGTGCCCGGCGAGTGCAAGCGAGTACTCCATGTAGGCGCGCAGGTCCGGCGCCAAATCCTTGTTCTGTGTCAGGCTGCGTTCAATCCAGGCGACTCCGCTCCCGATCATGTCTTCGCGAACCGCTATGCCGCCGTTCTTCGCCTCTGACAGCCCCGCCACTACATACGCCGTCATGAATGGATGGCTTTCATCGGTGACCCACCAACCCCAGCCACCGTCGTCATGATGGAAATTGTATAGACGCTCAAGTCCGGCTTGCACTTTCTGAGCCAGCTCATCCTGGTCAATTGTTTGTTTCAATCCGAGGTCGTGCACTGCCCTGGTCACCAGGACATCCGGCAGAAAACTGGACATCGTTTGTTCCACACAGCCGTATGGGAACGAGGTCAGGTATTCGAGCGCGCTGAAAATTGTCCCGGCTACCGAAGGCGACAATCTAACTGAGATAGATCGCGAACCTGTCACCGCAGCAGCCGGGAACGTAACTGATACATTAGCGAAGCCCGAGTTTCTGATACTTCCGCCGCTCGCCTGCCGTATTGGAACGCCAGGCGGATTCACTGGCAGGGTAATCTCGACAGCATCGGATTCTTCGTCCGTCAGCGCCTCTGCCGTGATCTTTGCCTGCGACGCCGATTGCGCTTTTACTCGCCAATCGACTTTCGCCTCCGCGCGGCTAGGGATATCCACGTCCTGCGCCGCCGTACCATTTGCCAGCGTGAGCCCTTCGAGATTCACTGTCACGCGCGTATGTTTAGCGGTCGCCAGGTAGTTGTGCACAATACCGGAGATCACCACTTCGTCGCCCTGCACAAAAAATCGCGGCGCTGCCAGCGCGCAAAATCAGGTTCTTGCGCACGATTGTTTTTTGAGTCGCAACCCCAAAGGCATCGGATGGCCCGACGCCTCGCGCCGTCGCGCGCCACGTCGTCAGTGAGTCGGGAAACGTGACTTTTGCCTGTGCGTGGCCAGCGCTATCCGTCGTCAGGTCCGCCGCCCAGAATGCGGTGTCAGGAAATGCTTTCCGGATCTTTGGCTGCACCAGCCGCTCCGGTTTCAATTGCGCCAGGACGGAAGCGTTTCGCAGTTCCGCCAGTTGCATTCGCCGCTTTCCGGCTTCGCCGCTGAAGAAATACATCAACGAGTTTTCGGTGAACACGCTGTCCCACTCGCGTCCGTAGAAGAAGTTCACAATATCAGGCGTTTCGTCTTTGCGAATGGCATAAATCGCCTCATCCACCACGCCCAAACTGAAATCGGCGCCCACAACGGCTTTGCCGTTCAGTGACATGACATCCAGCGAGTAAGTTGCCGTCTGGCCTGGAAGATATTGCGGTTTGTCGGCGGATATCTTTACGTTCAGCTTGTGATCATCCGGAGGAACTATAACTCGCTTTTGACCTTGATATATCTGTCCTTTTCGAATGAAGCACGCGCTGACAAAGAATCCTGGCTCGTCATCCCCGGTAACTGCGTATTCAAACGACGCTGTTGCGCCCTTTGAACGCAAAACTTGCTGTGAGCGGATATCGCGGCCTTCTACCGTTACTAGGATCGGCGTGTTAGGCTGCCCGGCAATTATCAGGATCTGCGCTTTGTCGCCTGAATGATATGTTTTCTTGTCCGGTACTATTTGAATCGCGTTCTGGCCGGAATACCAATAGCCTCCGAAGTTTTCGCTCGATGACCAGATGTAAGCGAATGCCTCGACCGTCCTGCCTGCCGGCGTCGGCGCAGTTACGGTGACGCGGAATTCTCCACCCTCAGCGGGGATCGGCAATTGCGCGGTGGCTGTTCCGTCCGTCCCTGTCGTTACGTCCGCGGAGGCCTTTACCTCCGTCGCTTTTCGGTTTCGCCATTGCCAGCCGGCGATCTCTAAGTGAATGGGCGTTGCCACCGCTTTGTTGTCATAGTCGCGAGCCTCAACCTTGAAGGTAGCCGGCTTGCCCGGCTCATAGAAATAGCGGTCGGGCTCCACGTTCAACACGAAGCTGCCGTATGTCGCAATCACCCATCCGGTACCGGAAATTTCACGGCCGGCCCGGTCAGTAACGGCCGCTTCGATCCGGTAGCGATAATCAATTTTGTCGCCGGAAACCGTGGTCGGCACCGTGACCGTCAGCTTCCCGTCCGCATCAAGCGTGCCTTGGTCCTGACTAATCTGCTCGCCCGCAGCGTCGTCATATATGTCTCCCGCGGCTTCTTGCCCCTCGCCATCCTCATCGGGTTCGTACCAGAGCGGGAACCAATAGCGGGTGCGGTAAATGGAGTATTTCACCTTGGCCCCGTTAACTGGTTCGCCGAAGTAGTACCGCGCGTCGATGGTCGCCTGCACAGAATCCCCTTCAAGGACGCGGGGCTTGTCCGGAGTCACTCGTACTTCGTACTCAGGTTTCTTGTACTCCTGAACTTCGAAGTTGCCGCCCATCTCGCTTTCGCCCGATTTCACCTGGATGAAATAACTCCCCAGCGTCGCCGTCCGCGTCGTTGCTATCTCGTCATGAATAATGCCATTCGAGTTAGTAGTGAGTGTCTTCTGATAAATGGCTTTTCCGTCCGGATCGGATATTTGAACGGATACCTGTTTGTTGGCCGGTGTCTCGTATCCGACTGCGGCATTTACGCGCAAGATGCCTCGAAAATGGGCGGTATCGCCGGGGCGGTAAATCGGCCTATCGGTGTAGATCAGCCCAGTCCAGGCCCGTGCATGATTCGAAAAGCTCCAGCTTGCGATATCGCCTATTGCGAAATCGGCATCTCGCTTCGCCACCATGCGAAAGTCCTGCGCGCCGGCCGGTGCTTTCAACGTGAAGTTTGCCAGGCCGTTGCTGTCAGTTCGGACGGTAACAGGCTCGGTATTTCGAGCGACAGCCGAAATTTCCGCGTTCGCCACTGGCTCGCCCGATTTCCGATCAACCAGATAGCCCAGCACGTGGCTGTTTGCCGTTTTTGTAACTAGAACAACGTCGGAAACTATCAGGACGGTGTAAGCGCGTAACTCATGCTGCACCGCTTCTACCAGGTAGACGCCCTTATCCTTCACTGGGATAGGCACGTTTTCGGCGTTCCAGCGAACCCTGGATATAACGGGCTGAACGAACGTGAGAACAAGCTGGTCCTGATTTAGAACCGGTGCTTCAGCAAAGTAAGTCGCCGGTGCTCCGGCCGCTTCTTTTTTGGTTGTTTGCTGCTGCTTAGGCCGCTCCAGATGTGCACGGGGCGATTCCGTGAATTGCCCGCGCAGCGTCAGCCGAATCTCGCGCCGTAATCCACGTTTCCAGTTATGAATCCGTTCAATCCATGTCTGTTTCCCTGCGGGTCTCGGCATGCGTGACCCGAATGAGTGCGGGGCTTCCATTTGCTGAAAAAACTTGAGCGTGTCGTTTACTCGATAGACACGAATTTGAACCGCTGAAACGCGATATCCGCTCAGCGCAATTTGCGGCTTATCCGCGGTTCCAAAGGTACGCTGGCTCGAAATGGAGAAGTATGGCTCTGCTTCGTCCTGACAGACAATCGGAGCTGTTACTCCAAGAGCCAACAGCAGACGCAATACGACTGTCGCCGCAAGCGCGAACCGTCTGACGATCATAGGGATGTGTTGAGAATATTCCAGCGAAAGACGCCCAGGAAGGACGGGTTCGTAGCTCTAGGTTGCCATTGAGGATCTGGATAGTGCAAGAGTTGTTCCATCGAAAGCCGTTTGATTTCGCCGCCTTGAGTACTAGTGGGTCCGGTGTCATAAACAATGTATATGGAACCGCTTGTTAGCTGCACTTTACTTTTGCCAATAATGATCATGCTGTGAAAGGGCATGTGCTCAACATCTCGTCGAAAAAAGAGCAAGTCGCCCGATTCGGCAGCCCTGATATTACGGCTGATGAAGAACGTATTAAAACGGTTTATTGCTTCGGCATCCGCAAATTGCGCGAACGCGCCATTGTTTATATCCGCCGGAACGAACGGCCCGGGCCGTACACGAAACAAGGCTGAACGGAGCAGCGTGTTCGGAAAGCTGTACTTCCGCACTGAATCGCTCGCCAGGATCAGCGGCAAACGCGCCGAAGCTGCCCATGCAGAGTCATGCCGTCGCAAGGCCTCGCGATACGCATACCGGATCAGTGCCGCGCAATCCACGATCTCTTTCGGCCGTTCCGCCGGACGATTAAAGTACTGGACCTCCGCAAGAAAGGTGAACCAAAGTCGAAATGCCTGTTGATCTGCCGGATCGTCCAGGCGCAAAAAATCGGGCGTTCCGTCTCCTACTGAATCGAGGTTGTCAGAGCGCAGCACAACGGCGCTCCCGGGGTCACGCCGATTGCTGTGCGAAGCGTGCCGGTCGAGAACAAAAAAGGCTAGACTGGCCAAGAATGCCGCTGAACCAAGCTGGATTCCCGTTCGAGAGAACTTGCTCAATGCGGGGGATTATAGCGAATGCCGTTAGTGCAATCGCTGCTAAGCTAGTCCGAGCGGAACATTTATGCCGTCCAGAGAAATGTCGCATGGGCTGACCGACAACGGACAGCTCGACGTTCTCATTATCGAGAGTGATCCGGCCGCCGCTCGTCTGACAAAAGAAGCCTTCCGTGAAGCAGGTTTGATGAAAGCCGTCACCTCTATTCCAGACGGCGATGAGGCCCTGGCTTATTTGCGCCGGGAGGGAGATCACAAATTCAAGCCGCACCCGGATCTTATCTTTCTTGATCTGCATCTGCCAAAGAAATCCGGCCTGCAAGTGCTCGCCGAGATCAAGAGCAACTCGCGCCTGTCCATAACGCCGGTGGTGGTGGTTTCTGGTTCGGAAGACCCTAGAGAAATCCGTGAAGCCTATGAATTGCACGCTAGCTGCTACATTCGAAAGCCCAACGATCTGCATCAATTTCTGTACTTCGTCAAGATCTGTTTCGATTTTTGGGGCTCTGTTGTGACCCTCCCGCCCCGGCCAGACTTCGCCGCCGTCGGCTCGTGACGCAGGAAAGCTACCTGGGATCGGGTTTTAACTTGTTGGTTCCTTGGCGCTCTAAATAGAACGTTCTTACCGGCTCAAAAACGGCGTTCGCCGAAAACGTGGTGCTTCGTGCGTTTCTGGCCCATATGATCGGACCGAGGCCAAAATGCAAAGCAAACAGATACATGCCCGGCAGTCAACTTGGGAAATAGCCGCCATAGGTATCGTTCTGATCGTCACCGGGTCCATTCTGCTCGGTGGTGATTTCCTGGGAGTGCTGTCGTTGGACAACGTGCGGAATCTTTGGCCGCTCGCGCTGATCGTAACTGGCGTGACGGATCTGGGAATCGGGAGCGAGCGCCCGCGCTAGCTTGCGATCAACGCAAGAAATGAAAGATCAACGGGATTGGTTTTCAGGCCGGCAGAGAAGGTACGGACGTGCTCATTCGCCAGCCCTCCAGCTTACCGCCGCACTGATTCTTATCGCATTCGGCGCGCTTCTGTTCCTGGACAACGTGGGCGTGCTGCACATCCAGAGACTCTATGCATATTGGCCGTCTATCTTCATTGTGCTGGGAGTTGCGAAATTGATACAGCGACGTACTGCTGTCAGCGTGCTTTGGTCTTTCTTCCTAATAGGGGCGGGCTCCATTTTCTTATTGATAAATCTGGATATCCTGCATATCCACAATGACGGAACTTGGCCGCTTGCGCTACTATTTCTCGCGCTTGGCTTTTCGGCTCTCATCAAGACAGTGGATAGGAGATCGATCGCCGCGCGGCAACAGACTCTGCCCGTTTTCGATCAATCGGGCACTCCCGGCATATTGAACGAAAGTGTTGTTCTCGGCTCTCTGAAACGCAGAGTTGAATCGGCAAATTTCTTCGGAGGCGAAATGCACTGCGTCATGGGAAGTATCGAACTTGATTTGCACGGTGCCCAACTTGCTCCGGGCGCAACATCTGCCACTGTGGAAGTGGAATGTGTTTTGGGCTCCATCAAAGTTCGCGTTCCGGAAATGTGGCGGGTCAGCGTACAAGCTCAAAGTGTTTTGGGCAACGTAGAGGATCGAACTCTCGGCCCTCGCGTCGATAAAAGCCAAGACGCTCCCACGCTTATATTCACTGGGAGTTCCGTTATGAGCAGCCTGGAATTGGAGAACTGAACGGCCGCAGATGGCTAGCTGAATGCACCCACTCTTCCGAAGCAGAAGCGCTTTTCTTTCGTATCTCGCGGCATGGATACCTATCGGGTTCATGTTCGGGTTCATGATCAGCCTTTCCGGCCGGCTTACATTCTCGGAGGCCGCCGCCGTTGCGTTTCCTGCCGTAATCGTGTTGATTGCACTTGCCCTGTCTCCCTGGTATACCTGCCGCGTACTGCCACTGCGGTCCGCTCCGCCCGCCAAGCTCATTTCCATTCACTTCTTAACTGCCATGTGCGTGAGTACGGCCGTGGTGCTGGTTGCGAAAATCAGCGTTGCCGCTTTTGGCGTGTGGCTACCCAATCTCCGAATCCGATTTCACGCTGCCATACCGGTGGCGGCGTTTACGGTACTGCTGATCTATCTGCTGTCCGTTGCGTTGCACTACACACTTCTAGCGGTAGAGTCTTCGAAGCAGGCTGAAATTTTCTCACGCGAGGCGGAGTTAAAGGCGCTGAAAGCGCAAGTGAATCCTCACTTTTTGTTCAACAGTCTTAATTCGATTAGCGCCCTCACCGCTACCAATCCCGCGGCCGCACGCGAAATGTGTATTCGACTGTCCGATTTTCTTCGCAGCTCTCTCCGTTTGGGGCAGCGCGCCAGCATTCCCTTTGCCGAGGAACTAGCGCTCACCAGGACATACTTGGAAGTGGAACAGATCCGCTTCGGAAAACGGCTGCGAATCCGGCATGACCTCGATCCCGCTTGCGAAGACTGCGAAGTTCCGCCGCTGTTGGTGCAGCCATTGATCGAAAATGCCATCAAACATGGTGTCGCCACCCTGGTGGAAGGGGGTGAAATCGCCATTCGCGGGCGAAGAGTGCAAAACGTGGTGTGCATTGTGATTGAGAACCCATTTGATCCCGAAGCTCCAGCAGCGCGGGAAAGCGGCTTTGGACTGTTCAGCGTTCGCAGCCGCCTCAACGCCCGTTATGGAAAAGCCGGAAGGCTAGAAACCGAGGTCAATAACAACTGCTATCGAGTGGTTCTCACGCTGCCCTGCGAAGCGGCTCGGCAATCAATCGTATGAACACGATTCGAGCTCTGATTGTGGACGACGAAGATCTTGCGCGGCAGATTCTGCGGGAGTATCTGGCCGAAGAACGCGATATTGAAATCGTCGGCGAGTGCACCAATGGCTTCGATGCCGTTAAAGCGGTGATCGAATTGAAGCCGGACCTATTGTTCCTTGATGTGCAGATGCCGAAGCTGGATGGCTTTGAAGTTCTGGACCTGATAGAAAGCAAAATCGCGGTAGTATTCGTTACGGCTTACGATCAATACGCCATGAAGGCCTTTGATGCCGCGGCGGTCGATTATCTTCTCAAGCCTTTCGAATTGTCGCGGTTTCGAACTGCGTTAGAGCGCGTTCGCCGGCGCTTACAAGAAAAAGCGGTGTTGCCGGCCGCTTCTGAGTTGCGTCAGGCTGCAAAAGTTCCGGGGCAGCACCTGCAACGTATTGTCATTCGGGACAATACGCGCGTTCACATCATCCCGGTGGATCAGCTCGATTACGTTGAAGCCGAGGATGATTACGTTGGACTCCACACTGCCGGGAAAAAATATCTCAAACAGCAGACGATTTCAAGCCTGGAAGCGTCATTAGACCCGCTTCGTTTTGTCCGCGTGCATCGCTCCTTCATCATTAATCTGGAAAAACTCGGAAAAATAGAACCATACACAAAAGACACAAAGCTGGCCGTGTTGACCGATGGCTCTCAGGTACCAGTGAGCCGTGCCGGGTACATGCGGTTGAAAGAACTGGTCGATAGCAAATAGTGCGGCCGGTAATCTGATTCCCGCAATTCGCTCTAATAGGTACTTATGCCAAACGCAACATGCGACATCGGCCTGATTGGGCTGGCGGTTATGGGTCAGAATTTGGTTCTGAACATGAACGATCACGGATATCGTGTAGCCGTTTTTAACCGAACCGTCTCGAAAGTGGATGAGTTCATCGAAAACGAAGCGAAGGGGACCCAAGTTGCGGGGACGCATTCGATTGAGGAGTTGATTCAGTCGCTGAAGCGGCCGCGGCGAGTCATGCTGATGGTAAAGGCCGGGGATACCGTCGATCGAATGATCGAACAACTGACGCCGCATCTCGAACAGGGAGATATTGTCATTGACGGCGGCAATTCCCACTTTCCCGATACGAACCGGCGCACTAAGCAGCTGAACCAAAAAGGGATTCTATTTATCGGCACAGGGGTCTCGGGCGGGGAAGAGGGCGCGCGCTTCGGCCCGTCTATTATGCCGGGCGGGAACGTCGAAGCTTGGCCCCATGTCAAAGACATTTTTCAGTCGATTGCAGCCAAGGTGGAAGATGGTACGCCGTGTTGCGATTGGGTGGGCGAGGATGGGGCCGGCCATTACGTGAAGATGGTCCACAACGGTATCGAATATGGCGACATGCAGTTGATCTGCGAAGCTTATCAGCTGTTGAAAGACGGCCTGGGACTCACCGCCGGGGAATTGCACGAAGTCTTTGCCGAATGGAATAAAGGCGAGCTGGATAGCTTTCTGATTGAGATCACCGCCCAGATCTTCGCTAAGCAAGATGATGATGGAAAGCCGCTGATCGACAAAATTCTTGATACCGCAGGCCAAAAGGGAACTGGCAAATGGACCGCTACAAACGCCCTGGATCTTGGCATGCCGGTTACGCTGATCGGCGAGGCTGTTTTTGCACGCTGTCTTTCGGCATTAAAGGACGAGCGAACCGCTGCTTCAAAGGTTCTGGAAGGTCCTGCTCACAACCAGGGTTCGCACGATAAGAAAAGCTTTGTTGAGGATGTGCGGCGCGCCCTCTATTGCTCAAAGATCATTTCCTACGCGCAAGGATACATGCTGCTGCGCGAGGCTGCCAAGGAACAGGGCTGGAATCTGAACATGGGCGGCATAGCACTCATGTGGCGGGGCGGTTGCATCATCCGTAGCCGTTTTCTGGGAAAAATCAAGGAAGCTTACGATAACGATCCGAAGCTGACCAACCTGCTACTGGTTGAGTTCTTCAGCAAGACTTTGAACGAATATCAAGCTTCCTGGCGGAAAGCGGTTATTCATGCGATTGGTTTTGGTGTCCCGACACCGGCCTTTTCTACTGCGCTCGCCTTCTACGACGGATACAGGACCGAACGCCTCCCGGCCAATCTCCTGCAGGCTCAGCGCGACTTTTTCGGCGCCCACACATTTGAACGCGTCGATAAGCCGCGTGGCCAATTCTTCCACACGAATTGGACAGGCCGCGGTGGCCGCGTGTCCTCCGGTTCGTACAACGCTTAAAGCCGTAATTTTTTCAGCATCTTTGGATCTAATGGACGGAGCAACCATGAAATACGGACTGAACATTCGGCAGGAAGGCAACCTGGACTTTGTTTCAATTGGCGGTCTGGTTTACCGGCTCGATCCCGGAATTATCCCGTGGCGAAAGGCTTCCGAATGCAAAATTCACGTTAGCGGCGGGGAATTCAATGTCGCCGCGAATCTCTCTGATTGCTTCAAAATGACCACCGGCATTGCTACGGCCATGGTGGATTATCCCCTGGGTGATCTGGTGGCCGAACGCGTGCGCGCAATGGGAGTCAGGCCGTTCTATAAATTTTTTAAACATGATGGCGTAGCCGGTCCCAATATTGCCACTGTTTACAGCGACCGGGGTCAAGGTGTGCGCGCTCCTGTGGTGTTTTACAACCGGTCAAATGAGGCGGCAGCACGCCTAAAGCCAGGAGATTTCAATTGGGGCGCAATATTCGCTGACGGCGTTCGCTGGTTCCACAGTGGCGGGATATTCGCCGCTCTTTCCGATACGACCTCTGAAGTGACCATTGAGGGCATGCAGGCCGCCAAGGCCGCCGGCGCCATCGTCTCATTTGATCTGAATTACCGCGCGAAGTTGTGGAACGTTCTAGGCGGTCACGAAAAGGCAGTCGAAGTCATTCGCCGTATTGTAAGAAATGTCGACGTCTTGGTCGGAAATGAAGAGGACTTGCAGATGGGCCTTGGCATTCCGGGTCCAGAAGTTGCGGCCAAGTCGAAGCTGGATCCCACCACATTCTTCGGTATGATCGACCGCGTGGTGAAAGATCATCCGCAGGTGAAGATTGTCGCCACCACGCTCCGCGACGTTCACTCGACCAACCGGCATAGCTGGAGCGCTGTTGCATGGATCAACGGCAAGACCTACCAGGCGCCCACGGCTGAGTTGGATGTGTATGATCGCGTGGGTGGCGGCGACGGCTACGCCGCCGGATTCATCTATGGTTTGCTGACGGGAAGATCCGAGCAGGAAGCGGTGAATCTCGGCTGGGCTCATGGCGCACTGCTGACTACTTTTCCCGGAGATACGACGATGGCCACTCTAGATCAGGTGGAATCGCTTTCAAAAGGCGGTTCAGCACGTATTCAACGCTGATTTGCCACGACTGTGGTGTGAAGGCGCTTCGCGCAGCGGTGCTATGATCTAGGCAGAAAGCACCTAAATTCATGCGGACGCGCTATTTGTCTCGCATTTTTTCTACTCGCGTCCCCCACGGACGCCGGCAGTTTGTCTGCGGCGTTTTGGTCGCGTCTGCCCTATGCTGCATACCATTAGCCATAGCTGCGGGTCGTGCCTACGCGGATGATCCGCCTCAGAAGGGCGAAACGGTTTCCCCCAATCCGAATGAGCCTGTAGCCCTGGAATCTCGGAAGGGAACCGCGCCCACAGGCACTGTGGAATCCCGGCCTGTCGATCTCCGCGTTAACAAAACCCTTGTTCTCATCAACGTCACGGTTACAGATCCGCTGAATCGTTTTGTAACGGGTTTGGAGAAGGAGCATTTTCGGCTTTTCGAAGATAAAGTGGAGCAGGAAATCACCCAGTTTTCGAGCGAGGACGCGCCCATCTCGATCGGCCTGGTCTTCGACACAAGCGGAAGTATGGGCCCCAAGCTGCAGAAATCACGCCAGGCCGCGGCCGAGTTTTTCAAAACAGCCAATCCCTCCGACGAGTTTTTCCTGGTTCAGTTCAACGATCGGCCAGATCTAAGCGTGCCCTTTACCACCGATACAGACAAGATCCAGAGCACGCTTACTTTTACGCAATCGCGCGGCCGCACGGCACTGCTCGACAGCGTCTATCTGGCGATGCATGAGATGAAGAAGGCGCGCAATCCGCGCAAAGCGGTTCTCATCATCTCAGATGGGGGTGATAACAGCAGTCGCTATACCGAAACCGAGATCAAGAACGCGGTGCGCGAAGCGGACGTACAGATTTTCGCGATCGGCATATTCGAATCGGCGGCCAATCGTGGCCGCACGCCCGAAGAAGCTTCCGGTCCTAGTCTTTTGAATGAGCTTGCGGAGCAGACCGGCGGACGCGAATATGCCGTCGATAACGTAGCAGAACTTCCGGATATCGCCGCGAAAATTGGAATCGAACTTAGAAATGAGTACATCCTGGGCTACACGCCGAAGAACCGCGAACGCGACGGTAAATATCGGAAAGTGCAGGTAAAGTTGAATCAGCCACGCGGGCTGCCGCCGCTGAAAGCCTATTTTCGCCTAGGGTACTATGCGCCTACACAATAGCTTTGTGAAAAGATCTTTTCCAATGCGAAGCGTGGCCATTGTGCCGGTGCTCATCGCCGCTCGGCGCGTGCTGTGTTTGGGCCCAGTTCCGGGCCGACACCAGACTAGTAGTGCTGCACGCCAGCGTCGTTGATAAGAAGGGTAAGCTGATGACGAATTTGAATCGCGACGCATTCAAAGTTTTCGAGAATCAGCAGCCCCAGCAAATCAAGATTTTTCGGCGCGAAGACGTGCCCGTTTCTCTCGGCATCATTATCGACGATAGCGGCAGCATGTCGACAAAGCGCACCCGGGTCGAAGCAGCCGCTCTGGCAATGGTACGTGAATCAAACCCGCAGGATGAGGTGTTCATCGTCAACTTCAATGACGATGCCTATCTGGACGTTCCGTTTACGAACGACATCCGCAAAATGGAGCAGGGGCTGGCTCGGATCGACTCGCGCGGCGGTACGGCGATGCGAGATGCCATCAACATGTCGCTCGATTACGAGAAAAGCGAGGCCAAGAAAGATAAGAAAGCCTTGCTGGTGATTACCGATGGTAACGACAACGCGAGTAGCGTCACGCTTGAGAGGCTCGTACAACGGGCCAATCAGAGTGACACGCTAGTCTACTCCATCGGTCTCTTCACGGAAGAAGAAAAGCACGACGCCGCCAAGGCGCGGCGTGCCCTAAATGAACTGACAAGCGCAACTGGCGGATTAACTTTTTACCCGAAGGACGTTAACGAAGTGCAGGAACTCGCCGTCGAGATCGCGCGTGATATTCGCAATCAATACACGATCGCTTATACACCCACCATTCAGCAGTTGGACGGCAGTTACCGGCAAATCAAAGTTCTAGTGGACGCTCCAGGCAAACCGGTGGTGCGCACGCGTTCGGGATACTATGCCACGCCTGAAGTGAGTAATCAAAAAACCGCTGCGGCAAATTCAGCTACAACTACCGCCAGCCGCTAGTGTTTCGCTTCCTTTGGATTGCTTCGCGAGGATACCGTCTTCGCCCTTGGCAATCGCCTTACCTTCGATGGCGCATTGAGACCTATTCAGGCATCGCAGCCGATTCGATCACGGCAGGTTTTTTCTTCCGCTTTTTGTGGATGGAGCGAAAATCGCTGTGGCAATATCTGCGCTGGATTTCCAGCATGCGCCGCCTGTAGAATCATTCAGCGGGCGGTGCTGGTACTTGATCGCGTTCCGTTAGGGTGAATATGTATTTGCCCGACCCCACTCTCAGTTCATAGCTCCCGCGCCTTTTTGTGGCATGTAACACGCCAGGAACGCTGGCGTTCGCTGCGACTGGTTTTCCGCTCTCGAGCAATACCGGATCTTCCAGCTTCAGCATTGGTAAGTACACTGAGGCCGTGCTGCCCACCGGAATCGTAATTGTCAGCGCGTACCCTGATCCTATCCTTCGCCATGCACTCGCGATCTGTCCATTGAAGGTGTCCGTCGAAGCAGAAACCCAGTCCAGACCGTGTACTAACTCGGGCTGAATGCGGATATCTGAATAGCCTGGACCTTCTCCTCGATTAATGCCCGCCAGCACGTTATAAAGAAATGTTCCGGCGCTGGCGAACATGTGATGATCATGCGAGTTCATCTCCGGGCCCGTTCGCTCCTGCCAAAGTTCCCAAAGAGTAGTCGCACCGTGCGCCAGCATGAAGCCGTAACCTGGATAGTCGGGCTGAGTGAGCACTTCATAGGCAAGATCCGCATTACCGCGCGAAGCGAGCACTGGGAAGAGATACTTGGTTCCCAAGATTCCCGTGCTCAGGTGCACGTTATGGTAATAATTCACATCATCCAGCAGCCGGCTCATCGCGCTGCCCTCATCTTTACCTGCCATTACGTGCGCATCTAATGCGAGCACCTGCGCGGCCTGAGATCCTGTTGCATACGTGCCGTCGGCATTGCGGAAATGTTTATTGAATCCTTCCCGCGCTGCCGTTGCCAAATCGCGGTAATGTGCAGCATCATCTTCTTTTCCCAACACCGTCGCCGCTAGGCTCACAACATCAAGGGATTTGATGTAAGCCCAGGTTGCGCACAGCAGTTTTGGGGTGGGCTCTAGCGCGACCCAATCGCCGAAGTAGGAATAATCGACGACACCATCCGGTGCGTGCCGCTGCAGAAAATCGGCCCAAGCCTTAAGGCCGTTATAGTGCTGCGCAAAAACTCTCTTATCCCCATAGTTCTCGTACATAAAATCGGCGATTAGTGGATATGCAACGCCCCACGAGGGATCGCCGACACGGTTCGGGTTAAAACGCGTGATGTATGGCACGATGTTCGGAATCTCGCCCTGGGAGCCTTGCGCGTCCTGAATATCACGCAGAAAATTCGTGTAGAACGCGGCCATATCGAAATTGAGAATGGCCGTTTCCGCCGATAAATGCGCGTCTCCCATCCAGCCAAGCCGCTCATCCCTCTGATCGCAATCGGTGGGAACGCTTGCAAGGTTCGTTTTGATGCTCCAGAGGAACATGCTGTGAATCCCGTTTAGCAAGGAACTGGATGACACAAAGTTACCGATGCTATCCACGGCAGTATGTACTTCACGGCCGCGAACCGCATCCAGGGTGGGAACGCCGGGATACCCGCTGACCTCCGCGTACCGGAATCCGTGATACGTGAATCTAGGCTCGTATTCCTCGCCTGCCGGATCACCTCGCAAGATATACGTGTCAGTGGAACGCGCGCTGCGCAGGTTATCGACTCTGATTCGCCCGTCGGGATCGGCAAGTTCCGCGTAACGGAGGCGCACCTTCGTACCAGCCATGCCTTGCACCTTAAGCCTCACCCAACCGCTGAAATTCTGCCCGAAATCGAAAACGTAAATTCCCGGTGAGGACTCATACATTTTGTGCGGCACGAACGTATCGACAACTTTGATCGGCGGCATCATCTGCGATGACAGCGCCACGTTCGGCATGTCAACAACGGTTGCAGGTGTGCCGCGTTCTTGAAACTCGATCGTGTCCCACCCGGGCATTTCTAAGCGTGCATCGTATGTTTCGCCATTATAGATATCGTCCATCACGATAGGGCTTTTGAAAGCCTGCCAATTCGAATCGCTGGCGATCTGAAACGGTTTGCCATCCATATACTCGCCGCGTATTTCACAAATCAGTTTCGGTTCGGCGTTGTAGGCCTTGGTGTACCAGGCACGACCCAACAATGCGCCCATCGCGTTGTGCCCGCGCTGCAGTTCGTGAGTAATGTCGTAGACAGAGTAGAGGATTCGTTTTGTGTAATCGGTCCACGCCGGGTCAAGCACCCGATCGCCCACTTTCATACCGTTGAGATGCAACTCGTAATACCCCGCCGCTGCAACAAAAACGCGGGCGCGCCTCACGGGTTTATCGATATCGAAGCTGTGCCGCAACAAATTCCCACCCGTGATCCACTTGGCAGTCCAATCGGAGGGTTGTAGAAGACCGGTGCTGAACTTGGCCGGCGCGCTCCAGGGGCTGGCAGAAGCTTGCGTATCCCAATACCGAACTCGCCAAAAATAATCTGTGTCCGAAGTAAAGCCCGCGCCTCTGTACTCCACCTGTGTTGTATCAGAGGACTCGGTCTTGCCTGAGTCCCACATCATGCTATCGCTGAAGTCAGCATGCCGTCCCACCTGGATTTCATAAGCCGTCTGCTTTTCAGCGCGATCCGTGTGGTTCAGCACCCAGGCGAAACGGGGGGCTTCTACGTCTAAGGCGTTCGGGTTTTTCAGGTATTCGCAACGCAGTTGCGATGGTGCAAGGGGACCAGCAAAAGATAAAGGCGCAGCCAACAAAGTAACTGCAAGAATTTTATGAAAGGAGACGAGAGCGAAACAAAAAGATCCTCCAGACTGAGAAGTCAGGAGGATCTTACTACAGGTGAAATCGCGATCCGTTTTATTGCGGAGGACGTGCGCCTCGGCCCGCACGATTGAAACCCTTGGCGTCTTGAACTGTGTAATCGGACGGCACCTGGAAATTAGCCGCCGGGGGATCGCCAGGCGTGATGCTCGTCAGCGCATAATTCGAGGTACCCGTGCGAGGATCGTCACGCGTAGCCGCGACAACCACCTGGAGATCAGGCGAGAACCAAACCGTATCTGTCGACACGATCGCCTGGGCGTTTCCAACCTGACCCGCCGGAATCGTATGCGTGATGGTCTTGCCCGTCACACTGACGCCGTTCATTGTGGTTGGGCTTAGAGGCGTTTCCACCACGTTAGGGTTAGCCGGTCGTTGCCCACGTACGAATCCATCCGGTCCTCTGCCTCCGGAAGGGGGCGCGTGCAACGGGCGGCGCGTGGCCACTTTGGTTGTTGCGTTCAGAACATAAGCGTAGCCCGCCGTCGGATCGTTTATAAACGTAATAGTTGTCGGACCACTGCCCGCGGCGAGCGGACCGCCCGTCATCGTTTGCTGTTCATACGTTCGGCCAGAGCTGTCGCGGCCAACGGACGCGGTCATGGTCCGCTGGATCGTGTTTCCGTTAGCCAGTGTTTGCGTAAACGTGTTCGTTGCAGTCGCTGAATAAGGCGCGCCCGTGATCACTTTTCCGGCATGCATACCTGGCCCAAAAACGCCAGGACCGAAGGCGCCTGGGCCGTGCGGACCGCCCGGCGGAGGACCCTTAGGGCCCCCAAATTGTGCTGAGGCGGCGCTGACCAGCAGGGTGGCCGCCAAAATCGCGTAAAATACCCTCTTCATTTACTTATCTCTCCTTGACCTGCAATCCCACAAAACTCTTCGTACTTACTCGACGCTCAAAACGTGCACCCCGAGCGGCTGGCCATCGATTCCCAGCAAAACGTCGGCTAGCACCGATTCTCCGCTGCCGGAGACCTCGTTCGAAATCGATTCGAAGTGAACACCGGCGTCGGCCAGCGATGAAACCGGTACTTGCATTTGAACTATATGGTGCGCCGCAATAGGAAGATCCGGATTCGAATAGGGAAGCGGCACAAACGTTTCACCGTCCACCTCTAATAGCGACGCCGCCTGAATCTCTTGAGCGCTGCCGGACGTCTTTAATTCGGAGCGCTTGAACTGCGGCGCTATGATCAACCCGACTGCAAGCGAAGCGGCCAGCGCCATTCCCCACCCGAAGCGGTGGAAGACTCTATCGCGGGGGTAAGCTGAGGGTCGGCTTGTTGCACTCAGAAGCAACGCCAGGCTAACCCGTTCTCCGTCGGAAAACTGCGGTGAAATACTGCGGACGAAGTTGTCTATCGATTTCGACACACCGCCCAAATCGTGATATCGCTGCCTGCATTCCGCACACCCGCTAAGGTGCTGCTGGATAGACGACGCTTCCATCGGAGACGATTCGTCATCCAGGAAGCGTACCAACAGATCGTTCGAAAGGTGTTGCGGTTTTTTCATAGCAAACTCTTTCATCACAGTAAATCTCGCAATCTTTCAAGTCCGCGTTGCACGTTCTCACCTACAGTCGAAACGGATAGGTTCAAAGCCTCCGCGATCTCGCGGTATTTCAATCCTTGGGCCCGTAAAACCAAGCATTCCTTTTGCGCGGCGGGAAGGCCATTGATCGCCTGCTGTATCCGCCGGTTCCGTTCGGCTTCGAGCAATGCTTCCTCAGCCGATAAAGCGTTCGCTTTAAGGTCTCTTCCAACTCCTTCGCCGTCCAGTGCATCTGTTTTGGTAGCACGGGAGGCCGTCTGGGCGTTTCTGCCCAAGTTGTGAGCAACCTTGTACAACCAAGCGCGCAGATTCTTCCGGTCGCCGTTTGCGAGCAGATGCTCGTGCAGTTTCAAGAACGCGTCTTGAACAATTTCCTGCGCCGCGTCGGACGATAATCCCAGAAAAACCAAATAGCGCCGGATCGCGATGTGCTCCTGATCGTACAGCTCAAGAATTAGCCGGCGAACTGAAGTGTCTTCCAAGTATTGCGGCTTGCCGGCTGCTTTCGGCAGCGCTAGCATCTCGGCGGATTCCATAGAAGCTCTGAGCTTATTGTGCAGCAGACCGATAAACGCCGCGGTTCTGACCAGTTTTCAGCGAGGGCCACAAGAGAGCTTTGTGGGGAGTTGCACTTGGGGTTGGGGAAAAACTCTCCTGTGGCCTGCCGTCTCGCATGCTAGGTGCTTATAGAACAAACAACGCCCCGGCTTTTCCGGCTACTTAAAAGAAAAGTTTTGGCCGCCGGCATGCTTGTCCTACGAAGCGCCCGCGCTTTCAGTCGTGGAAACGTCTGAAGGCACTCGCCTCAGCTTGGTCGCGCACCACACTGTGATCAAAAGGCCATAGGTCAATAAACAAATGTCTAGCACGTCTCGCGCCGCCACGTTCAAAAACGTTCCTAGTACGGCGGCAAAGCAGGCAATAACCTCGGCAATCAGCGTAAGTTGATAAAACGTCATCCACACGAACGTGTTATTGGGGCGTGGCATCTGCTGTGCCCTCAAAGCACGGCGCAGCGACCACAGAAAGGCCAGAGTTGCGGTTGACGAGCCGGCCCAAAGAATGACGGCTAACATGGTGCTCAACACCGGCTGCTCTTGATCGCCGCCAAGGAAGAGCGTCACGATAAATCCAAAGAGCGCCGCGAAAAACAGGCCGGAGATTAACCGGGCAATGGCCACTCGCCGCATTTGTGAGACTTGGGCTTTCATCTCCTCAAACACGTCCCATGCCACCAGCGGATACAGAAACGCATAGAGAAAACGAGAGTACAGGAACACCCGTTGGCTTTCGTCGGAATTGATTCCCAGCCAAAGCTGCACCCCGTCAAAAAAGACGGAAAGCGCGCACGCCAAGGTGATGAACAGGTACACACGCTGCAGGCGCAGTTGTAAAACGCGGGCCAGCAACAAGGCGTCGGCCGCCGTTGCGGCAACGTCGACCCAGAGAATTATGTGATCAAGCATCGTCAGGAAAGCCGGTCTATCAACACCATTTTGATTGACTAGGTTTTGAGGACTCCTGCCAGGCCCGAAACTAAAAGGAATCCCTTAGTACGATCCTTTATCTTGCTTTGTGCGCCTTAGAGAGTGAGAATCCATCTAGCTGCTGGGCGCGTCTACATAATAGGGAATAAGCCCGCAAACGAGGAACATAATGTTCAGAAAATTTGGATTTCTAACAATTGCTTCAGTAGCTCTCCTGCTTTGGCTTACGCCTTCTATGGCGAACGCGCAGATTGGCTTCAGCGTGGGCGTGGGGCCGGCTTATGGTTATGCTGCTCCCTACGCATACGGCTACGCTTGCGATCCATACTACAATCCGTACTGCTATGACTATTCTTACGGATATCCGTACGTGTATCCGTACATCGGCTACTACGGCGGTTGGTGGGGCGGATATGGCTATAGAGGCTACGGCCCATACCGCGGGTACGGTTATGGTTATCGAGGTGGTTACGGGTACCGAGGCGCGTACGGCTATCGCGGTAATTACGCGGCCGGGTATGCGGGCCGCGGATACGCGGGTGGGGCGCGAGGTTACGTCGGCGGGGCGCGTGGCTACGCCGGCGGAGTTCGGGCGGCAGGCGGCTTTAGCGGCGGACGCGCCGGTGGCTTTGCGGGCCACGCTGGTGGCTTCAGTGGAGGACGCGGCGGCGGCTGGACGGCGCTAGTCAACTGAATCAAGCAAAGAATCAAACGGTTTCGGCGAGCGGGCGCTTCCAAGCAGCGTCCGCTTTGTTTTTATAGCAAAACGTGATCAAATAAAGTGATCAGTCCCTTCTGATCGGCTGCGCGTTCCGCGACAGCATTCCATTCGCATTTAGGAGTCCCAACTACTTGGATCAAGCAGTTCTCGCCCTGGAGGATGGCAGCATCTTCGAGGGCACGAGCTTTGGTGCGCCTCAACAACGCACGGGTGAGGTTGTGTTCAACACCGCCATCACCGGATATCAGGAAATCTTCACAGATCCGTCTTATTGCGGACAGATCGTCGTCCTCACTAACCCGCAGATCGGGAATTACGGCTCCAATCAGGCCGACTGTGAAGCTGCCACACCGTACATCGAAGGCCTGGTCGTGCGTGAGATCTCTCCGGTCGCGAGCAACTGGCGTTCCAGCGACAAAGCCGAGCATTTTCTCGCACATTACGGCATTCCTGTCATCGGCGATATCGATACTCGTAAGCTTGTACGCCGGTTGCGCGATCATGGCGCTCTGCGCGGTGTCATTGCCACGGGCGAACACGACGTTGATCAACTGGTTCAGACAGCGCGAAATTCGCCTACAATGACGGGACAGAACCTGGTCTCTCGAGTATCCACTGCCAGCGCCTACTCCTGGACGCAAGGTGTCGAACCAGTCTCAGCTTCTGATAAAGCATTGCCTCCGGAAGACCCACGCTTTCACGTCGTTGCCTACGACTACGGCATCAAGCGCAACATCCTCCGGCATTTGGTGCAGATTGGATCGCGCCTGACTGTTGTCCCCGCCGGCACCAGTGCCGAAGATGTGCTCTCGCTAAAGCCTGACGGTATTTTTCTCTCGAATGGCCCTGGAGATCCCGAACCTCTGGAGCGGCAATCGGCGGAAGTTCGCAGGCTCATCGGCAAGGTTCCGGTGTTTGGCATCTGTTTAGGGCATCAGATCCTCGGTCTCGCCTTTGGCGGCAAAACCTACAAGCTAAAGTTCGGTCATCACGGCGCCAATCATCCGGTGCTGAATCGCCAGACTGGGAAGGTAGAAATTACGTCGCAAAATCACGGCTTCTGTGTTGACCCGGATTCGATCCGCGACAGTGAAGTCGAAATCACGCACTTGAACCTGAACGACAACACGGTGGAAGGTATGCGGCATAGAGGCGAGCCGGTTTTTTGTGTACAGTACCACCCTGAGGCTGCGCCCGGGCCGCACGATTCGCACTACCTGTTTCAGGATTTTGCAAAGCTGATGGAAGACAATAAGCGCACAGGGCGTACGGTGCCCGTTGTGCGCGTTAAAGATGCGCGCTAGTCCATGTCAACAAACTCATGCCCAAGCGAACCGATCTTAAAAAGATCCTGATTATCGGCTCCGGGCCGATCGTTATAGGCCAGGCATGCGAGTTTGACTATTCTGGCGCTCAAGCCTGCAAGGCGCTCCGGCATGAGGGATATCAGGTTGTGTTGATCAACTCGAATCCGGCCACAATCATGACGGACCCCGACTTGGCCGACCAGACATACGTTGAACCGCTGACCGTTGCCTATGCCGCTGAAGTAATTCGTAAGGAGCGGCCGGATGCGGTGCTTTCAACTGTAGGCGGCCAGACCGCATTGAATCTGGCTGTCGAACTTGCCGAATCCGGCGTATTAGAAGAATACGGTGTAGAGCTGATCGGCGCAAAAATTGACGCCATCAAGAAGGCTGAAGATCGGCTGCTCTTCAAAGATGCCATGCGTAAGATCGGGCTCGATATGACGCAATCGCAGCTTGTCAACAACATCGAGGACGGCCTCGAATTCGCCGAACGCATCGGCTACCCTATCATTCTTCGCCCCAGTTTTACCCTTGGAGGAACTGGCGGCGGAATCGCGTATAACCGCGAAGATCTCGCCGAAATCCTGGAGCGCGGCATTGATCTTTCGCCGGTGCACGAAGTGTTGATCGAAGAGAGCGTGCTCGGCTGGAAAGAGTATGAGCTTGAGGTCATGCGTGATCTGGCAGGCAACGGCATCATCGTCTGCTCCATCGAAAATTTCGACCCCATGGGCGTACACACGGGCGATTCCATCACCGTCGCTCCCGCCCAAACGCTGACCGATCGCGAGTATCAGATGATGCGCGACGCCGCTCTGCGCTGCTTGAATGAGATCGGAGTCGACACCGGCGGTTCCAACGTGCAGTTCGCCATCAACCCGGCAAACGGACGCATGGTGATTGTTGAAATGAATCCACGCGTTTCACGCAGTTCGGCTCTGGCATCGAAAGCGACCGGCTTCCCCATTGCAAAGATCGCGGCAAAACTTGCTGTCGGTTATCGCCTGGATGAAATCCGCAACGATATCACGCGCGCCACGCCGGCCTGTTTCGAACCCACCATCGACTATGTTGTCGTCAAGATCCCGCGCTGGCAGTTTGAGAAATTTCCCGGCGCGGAGCCTGTTCTCGGCACGCAAATGAAATCTGTGGGCGAAGTCATGGCTATCGGGCGCACGTTCAAGCAGGCGCTAGGTAAGGGCTTGCGCAGCCTGGAAACGGGTAAGTCGTCAGCTGCGAGTTCGCTGAATCCGGAACTCATTGCTAAGCGTTTGATAACACCCAATCCCGAGCGCCTCGATTACATTCGCTTCGCGTTCGAGAGAGGCTTTACGGTCGAACAAATTCATGAAATGACCAGCATCGATCCGTGGTTCCTGCGCCAGATCTCGGAAGTTGTCGCCCTGGAACTGTCATTTCGTAATCGACCGCTCGATTCGATTACCGCGAAAGAGTTCCGCAAGCTCAAGCGCGACGGTCTGGGAGACCGCCAAATTGCGGAAACCATTGGCGCACAGCCGCTGGAGGTCCGCGCGGCGCGCAAGCAACTCGGAGTTCACGCCGTCTTCAATCGCGTCGACACTTGCGCAGCCGAATTTGAAAGTTTCACGCCTTATCTATATTCCAGCTACGAATCGGAGGACGAATCTGACCCCACCAAACGCCGCAAAGTCATGATCCTCGGCAGTGGGCCCAACCGCATCGGGCAGGGAATTGAGTTCGATTATTGCTGCTGCCACGCCTCATTCGCGCTGCAGGATTTCGGCTACGAGTCCATCATGGTGAACTGCAATCCGGAAACGGTCTCGACCGATTACGACACCAGTGACCGGCTTTACTTCGAACCTCTGACGCAGGAAGAGGTGCTCAATATCTACGATGTGGAGCGGCCGGATGGGATTATCGTGCAGTTTGGCGGTCAAACGCCTTTGAACCTCGCTATGCCGCTGAAAGAATTAGAGCTTCCCATCATCGGCACTGATCCGAGCGATATCGACTTGGCTGAAGATCGCAAGCTCTTCGGTAAGCTTCTTGCCGATCTGAACATCCCTTCACCCCCGCACGGTTCAGCGACTACCGTCGAAGGCGCATGCGAAACCGCCCGCCGGCTCGGTTTCCCGGTGCTCGTCCGCCCCAGTTACGTTCTCGGTGGCCGCGCTATGGTCATCGCTTACAACGATGAAACCGTGCGCCGCTACATGCACGAAGCCACCAGCTTCTCGGTGAAACGCCCCGTGCTGATCGACCGTTTCCTGGAAGATGCCACTGAAGTGGACGTTGATGCCTTATGCGACGGAGAAAACGTACTGATCGCGGGCATCATGGAGCACATTGAGGAAGCGGGCATTCACTCCGGCGATAGCTCGTGTGTTCTGCCTCAAATTTCGCTCAAGCCCGAAACAGTGCGGATCATTGAAGACTACACCGCGAAACTAGCGCGCGCGCTGAACGTTATCGGCTTGATGAACGCTCAATACGCCATCAAAGATGGTCAAGTCTACGTTTTGGAAGTGAATCCGAGAGCATCTCGAACCGTTCCGTTCGTGAGCAAAGCAACCGGCGTGCCCCTGCCGAAGTTGGCGGTAGGCCTCATGCTCGGGAAGAAGCTGAATGACTTCACTAATTTCACAGGTGGCATTGTCAACGGCACGCTGCCTGTTAAACATTACTTTGTCAAGAGTCCGGTATTCCCGTTCGCAAAGTTTCCGGGCGTTGATCCGGCTCTCGGACCCGAAATGCGATCTACCGGAGAGGTAATGGGCGTCGGGGCTAGCTTCGGCGAAGCGTTCGCCAAGGCGCAGCTTGCCGCGGGTACGCCAATCCCTGACCGCGGCGCTCTCTTCATCAGCGTGAATGATCGGGACAAGCCCGGTGCTGTGGCCGTCGCTGCCAAGTTTCGCGAATTCGGTTTTGAGCTGTTTGCCACCCGCGGCACTGCCGCCGCCCTGAGGCAAGCGGGTCTTTCCTGCAAAACGGTTTTCAAAGTGAATGAAGGGCGGCCCAATGCGGTCGACTGGATCAAGGCCGGCAAGCTCAATCTGGTGATCTACACTACTACCGGGAGCCATTCGTTTCCGGATGAGCAGACCATCCGCCGCAACGCTGTTACTTACCGCACACCTTGCATCACGACTATGAGCGGCGCTAAAGCCGCGGCAGAGGCCGTTATCTCGCGCCGGCGCGATCCTATCCGAATTTGGAGCTTACAAGAACTGCACGCATCGGAAGCCGTGCAGGTTTCGGGCGCCTAATTTTATTCGAGGATCTTTAGTGCCGGTGTCGCAGCGATCGGGGCCGGGTAAACGGGAAGAACTCCTGCAAGATGTTATAACCGGCATCAGCGCCTAAGCCAGTTAGTCCGCGCATCACGCCATCCAAGACCGATCCCGTGCTGTGCGGTTGCCAGATGTTATCAAATTGCGCGCCCCCAAATTGACTGAATACCCGCGCATACGCAAACTCGCTTTTCCCGGAATCCGTCTTGCAGACGATGGCCTGTTTCAGCGCATTGTATAGGCGGTACTTCTTGCTGCGATCTTCAGACGGAAAGTAGCGTGGGTCTTCGTGGAAAGAAGACTCTAGGACAAATGCGAACGTTTGCCGCGACACATTTCCAGCTAATCCTGACCCAAATCTTTCCGCCAGGCCTTGCACACCTTGCCCCCACTCGTGCGGGCTGTTCTCGGCCTGTCCGATCGCGGCGCCGAACAGCGCGCCTACTAAGCCGCGCGCACCTAAACTCTGCACCACTCGATAATCGAATTTATCCCGCACAGTTAGCGACGGAGCGGAAACGGTCTTGCTCAAATCTTCCAAACCGCCCGGCTGTTGCCCCGGCGTCTGCGAAGAATTTGGTAACTGTCCTGGTTGTGGCGGAGGCGTATTTTGTCCATGCGCCACCATTGAGGCCGCTAGCAACGCAATGCTGCACCCCGGCGGCTGCCGGAAAGTAGTCGTCATCAATTGGCGTTCAAAATGTGGACGTCCTTTCAGCCAAGTGGTTACAACTCTGGCTCTTGGAACAACCGTATGCCTGCTATGCCTTGCGCGCCTGCATCCAGACAAGCGGCCGCGTTTTCCCAGTTAATACCACCAAGCGCGTAAATTGGTTTGCCCAGTTTACATGCCTCGCGCAGCGCCTCTAAGCCCACCGGTGTGGTCTTTCCGGAAGTTTCGAAAATGGGACCGAATGCAATAAAGTCAGCTTCCGTGGCCGTGACCTCCTGCAACGTGTGGCATGATCGCGCGACAAGCAGTCCAGGCAGGGTTTCGAGCGGTGCATCCGCGGGAAGGTGCACGCCATCAGCGCCTGTCGCCAGCGCGACATCAGCTCGCGAGTTCAACAAAATTTTCGTCAGCAGGTGATTGCGGTCTTCGGCGCGACACTCCAGCACAGCTAAAGTGAATTCGAACAATTCACGCGCGGAGATGTCTTTCTCACGGATCTGGATGTAATCTACTCCCAAGTGCATCTGATCGCGGATCACTTCGAGCAGGGGACGAAAACCTCCCACGGCCTTACGATCGGTGATGTAGTAGCGTTTCATGCGGTCTATCCGATGAAGTGTATCGCTGCGCTTGGAATTTCTATCCACAATCGCTCGTTGCCCTGCAATTCCTGCCATTCTGACTCGCTTACCGTTGCGCAGAGTTCCTGTTCGAAATGGATGCGTATGCCTGTGGCGACCGGGGTCGTTCTCAAAACGCGCAATGCCAGTTGGTTTGCCTGGGCCGGAGCTTTTGACGCCGCCAGCTTCAGCTCGTGCTCTCTCACACACAGTGAACCCCGGTCCCCAATCAGATGCCCTGGGAGGTATGGTCCTTCCAGGAAGCTATCGAGCACAGCCAGCCGGCTGATATTGCGTCCGGGATCGAGTGCAACAATCTCCGCCGGAACAATGTTGTGAATCCCTAGCATCCGCGCCACCTCCACGCTCGCCGGTTTGGTAAACACAGTGTCGCGTGAGCCTGCCTGCACAAAACGGCCCTGGTCCATCAGACAAACAAAATCGGCAAGTTCGAAGCACTCTTCCAGATCATGCGTAACCAGCAGCGCCGGAATATCCAGGCGTCCTCGTGTTTTATGCAGAACCTCATAGAACGCACTGCGTAGACGGGCATCCAAGCCGCGCGTGGGCTCATCCAGCAACAGCAGGCGCGGATCGCCTATCAATACGCGGGCTAGCGCGGCCCGCTGCCTTTGCCCACCCGAAAGTTGCGCAGGAGTTCTTGCCGCCAATTCAGCCAACTCAAACAGTTCTAGTAATTCATTCACGCGGCGGTACCTGTGCAGCCGCCGGTTCTTATCGGCGGGCGCGGCAGAAGCCGCGAATCTCAGGTTCTCTCTGACCGTCATGTGCGGAAAAAGCGCATGGTCCTGAAAGATATAGCCGCAGCGCCGCCGCTGCGGAGGTACATGAAGTTGTGTCGCGGCATCGAAGTAAATTTCATCCCGCACAAGAATGCGGCCTTCGTCCGGCCGTGCGAAGCCGGCCAGGCAATTCAAAGTCAGTGTCTTTCCTGCGCCGCTGCTGCCAAACAGCACCGTAATGCCGGCGCCTGTGCGCAGATGCACATTCAGTTCGAAACCGGCCGAATCCTGCGCAGGAGGTAGGCGCTTTACCAGCCGCGCATCGATGACCTGTTCGGCGGTAGTGGTCATCCCGCGGCCGTACTCAACCGCGAGCTGCGCGAGAAGTGGCCAGCCGCCCACAACAGGCAGAGCGCGCCCAACGAGACCACCAGAACAAGAACGCGCGCGACATGTCCATTGCCGGATTCAACCGCATCGTAGATGGCGACAGACAGGGTCTGCGTCCGGCCTGGAATATTACCGGCCACCATAATCGTGACTCCGAAATCGCCCAGGGAGCGCGCGAATGTCAATGTCCCGAGCGAGGTGAGTCCGCGGCGCGCCAACGGAAGAGTCACCCTCCAGAATGTTCGCCATTCGGATGCGCCCAAGCTTTGAGCTGCCCATTCGAATCGGTAATCCACTGACTCCAACACAGCGCGAGCCGCCTTGATATAGATCGGTGCTGAGTGAATTACTGCGGCCATCACGGCAGCCTGCCAGGTGAAAACCAGCGGCGCTCCCGTGATCGACTCGTACAGATGGCCCAGTGGCGAAGCGCGGCCAACGACGACCAGCAGGTAATACCCAAGCACCGTAGGCGGAAGGACCAGTGGCAGCGTAATCACGGAATCCACAAAATTCTTTCCGCGAAACTGCTTGTGAGAAAGCATGTACGCGCACAGCGTACCCAGCGCGACGACAATGATCGTCGCTAGTGCGGCCACCCGCAGGCTCAACCACAAAGGAAACCAGTCGATAGTGGTCTGTGAGGGCATGCCGGTTGGCGAAACACGATTATAGGCGAACAACCAGAATGTTCACGAATACCGCCATCGGCAATGGAACTGCCCCATTTATCGGCGATCTGGGTTCAGCGCGAGCCTCGATAGTAGCTCGCGATCCGCTCGTACACTTCGGGTGGAAACTTCAAAGACTTGTAAACGTTGCAGGTGTCCTTATCCTGCTCTGCGGTATCACAGATTGGGAATTCCTGTTCTTCCATCCAGGTGAGAATGCGATCCGGCTTCGGGGGATTGTAGCCATGAGCTCTGACCTGCGCCAAAATGCTGCGTGCTTTTTCTTGGTCACAGTCGGGATCCCTTGTCAGCAGATCGACCATTTCTTCTTCTGACAGGAAATGCTGGCCGACCATTACAAAAACCAGCCTCCCGTAGTGGCCGATGTCTTCCCCTCGCTCCAGGGATTCCACAAGATGGTTCATCATTGGGCTTTGCTGAAGATCTTGAATAGGCATGTTCGTTTACCTAACCGTGAGACGCGGCGGATGATATCAGGTTTCGCCCTGCCTTCGCCCCTGACGACAACTGCAGAACAGTTTCATTGATGGGATGGCAATGCGCTCCGCGTATCCGTTCAGCAATTACTTTGGCAACTTAACTCACTGGGTCGGCGGCGGCTGTGTATGGGCCTCGTGATACCCTTCTCAAAATGAAATTTGCTCTGCTGCTCCTGCTTTTCGTCTCGTCCGGCTTCTCTCAAGAGAGCTATGACGTCATCCTCTCGGGCGGCAAGATCGTCGATGGTACCGGGAATCAGTGGTTCTATGGCGATCTTGCCATCGCGGGCAACCGCATCGCGAAGATCACCGGCGCCGGGCTCCTGGATCACGCGAATGCGAAGGAGCGGATAGATGCACATGGCCTTGTTGTCGCGCCCGGCTTCGTCGATATTCAAGGCTCGCTCGGCGGGCCCGCAATCAGCAAGATCACGCAAGGGGCGACCACCGAAATTGCAGGAGAAGGTTGGACCGAGGCGCCGGCAAACGACCTCACCCGCGCGGGTACCGCAGGCATGGGCAGACGCGCGATCGAAAAGAGATTTGATGGCCCCCACGGTTTTGACGCCATGCTCAGGGCCGCCGAACAGCGCGGTTCCGCAATCAACTTCGGCTCTTACGTCGGAGCCACTACCGTCCGGCAATACGTGAAGGCTCTCGCACCCGGCAAAGCCACTCCGGATGAAATTCACAAAATGCAGGAACTGGTCGATCTTGCCATGCAAGACGGCGCCTTCGGCATCGGGTCCGCTCTCATCTATCCGCCCGCAACGTACGTCGATACGGACGAACTGATTGAGATCACGAAACCCGTTGGCAAGTATCGCGGCATCTACATCTCGCATATCCGGTCAGAGGCCGATCACTTTCTCGAAGCGCTGGATGAGGCAATCGAGATCGGGCGCAAGTCTGGCACTCCGGTCGAGATTTATCATTTGAAAGCTGCGGGAAAACGCAACTGGGACAAGGAAATGTCCGCCATCCAGAAGATCAACGCTGCTCGTGATGCTGGCCAGGACGTTAGCGCTTGCATGTATCCCTATACCGCAGGCGCAACTGGTCTCACTGCCGTCCTTCCCCCGTGGACTGCCGAAAACGGCAAGCTGTTTGAGAATCTCGCCAACCCTGCTGTGCGCGAGCGCATCAAGCGCGAGATGGGGCAAGAGAAATCCGATTGGGAAAACATGGGTCAACTCGCGGGGCCCGAGGGCATTCTGGTTCTCAAGCTTGATAAACCCGAGAATCAGAAGTACACCGGCAAACGCCTCAACGAGATCGCTGCCATCATGGGCAAGGACTGGCGCGACGCCGCCATGGACCTCATTCTCAGCGAGCGCACGCGCGTCGAAACAATGTACTTTCTGATGAGCGAAGACAACGTCAAACTGCAGCTCCGTCAGCCTTGGATTAAGTTCGGCCTGGACGCGCCCGGCTTGGACCCCGAAAAGATGAAGGGACAGTTAGCGCATCCGCGCGCTTATGGAACCTTCCCGCGCATCCTGGGTCTTTATGTGCGCGAAGAAAAAGTGTTGCCGCTTGAAGACGCAGTCCGCAAGATGACATCGGCCGCGACGCGACGCCTCGGAATTCGCGACCGCGGCATTCTCCAGGAAGGATTGTTTGCCGACATCGCCGTATTCAACCCTGAGACGATCATTGACCGTGCTACTTATGAGAACCCGAACCAGCTCTCCACAGGCGTGGAATATGTCTACGTCAACGGTGTTGCCGTCGTCAAAGCCGGCAAGGTTACAGGCGCGAAACCCGGCGTGGCGCTTCGCGGGCCCGGATACCGAAACGCGAGCTAATCTCCAGATGAATCGTCTTTGCGAACGAGCGAGATCGGCTCAGCGGCCTTTTCGGCTTTGAATCGCTTTCTCTACCATCCAACGGATAGCGAAGAAAGAACAGATGACTAAGGCAACCTGGCTTGGGGTGTTCATTGCTTAACGGCCTTTCTTTATGAGGACCCTCGACACAATTTTACCGCTATCCAGTCGTACGGCCTATGGTCTGGTTCGCACCCTAGAGATAGGGGGCAGGTAATCCTAACCGGGCGCGGTGCTGGCGCATTTGTAGC
Organism: Terriglobia bacterium; assembly: GCA_963846025.1. GTDB lineage: Bacteria > Acidobacteriota > Terriglobia > Bryobacterales > Bryobacteraceae > Bog-105. Next base: position 469,092 of record CAWJUG010000005.1, read on the forward strand.
TGTTCATGCGTCCGCACGCGCACGTCGCTGCAAGGCTTGGCGGTACAGAGAAGCACGAATCCAGCCTCTCTGTCTTGCGCGAAATACGAAACAGCGCTTTTCTGATCTACTGTTCCGCTGAGAAGCCGCCCGGCACAGGTCAAACAACGTCCCTGGTGACAAATAGCAGGAAGCACGATACCGTTTCGGGCAGCCGCATTCCAAATGAACTCGTTCCGGAAACACCGGAAAGTTCGCTCACGTTCCGATGTTTCCAAAATGATCAAGTGACTTGCGTCTTCGGCATCTGATCCCACCATCGCCAATCGATAGTAAGTTTATGGGTTATAGAAATGGCGATTCTTGCTATACGGCGCTTCGCCCGGTTCGCCGCGCCGGAAGTGTCCGGACGGAACCGACTTGCCGTCGCGTTCATGAGCCAGCAACTCGATAAACCATGCCTCGTGTTCGATCTCCTCGTTGAGTATCCTGGCCGCCATATCGTAGGTCCTGGGATCTTTGCCGAAGGTCATGTCGCACACCGCGCTCCAACTGCGAATTGCGCATCGTTCCGATTCGAGCAGTACTGTGAGAATGTTGACCACCGTCGGAGGATTGGGAAGCTTCGCTGCAACGCAGCCTGCTTGATTATGGAATTCCGGCAAATCGTTCGGCAGTTCTCCACCGAGTTCGTAGATGCGGGGCACAATCAATTCCCAGTGCGCCCGGTCTTCGAGTCTCGCGTCTTCGCAGATCTCTTTGTAATCCTCATATCCGGCAAGGTGCATCCGAAGAATCGTGTAGTAGTAATAAGTGCTCGCAAACTCCGCGGCGGCATTTGCGATCAACATTTTGATTAGCTTCTCGACGTCCACTCCGCGCGCACGAATGACTTCAACGCCTACTCGCTGCGTAATGTCGCCGTGTGGGACTGGGGTTGCTGTATCAGCCATATATTCCTTTCCTCAACAGATTACCGCGCGCCTCCCTTCTCGCCTGATCGGCAAACTGGGCATAACATGCCAGCTAAGCTTGAATTATGGTCGTCCCGGGGAGGAAAAAATCGATTGCGTTTATCATCGCACTCGGTATCGGACTCATCCTCGTCATCCTTCTTCTCTACATTGGCTGGGTTCTACTCAACTGGCGTACCGGCATTTTGCTTCTGCTCGGCATACTGCTGCTTGCCATGATTATTAGCGGCGTGGTGCTGAACACGCTTTTTCTGATACGTGAAATTCGTCGAAATGAGCAGCATGACGCGTTCATCAACGCGGTCACGCACGAGTTGAAGACGCCGGTGACTTCCATCCGCCTGTATCTGGAGACGCTGATCACACGCAGCGTGGATGACGTAAAGCGAAACGACTTTTACCAGATCATGCTCGAAGATACGGAACGCCTGCTGTCAACAGTCGAGCAGATTTTGCGCACCGGGCGAATGGGATCGCGCAGCCGTGTACTGAACGTTTCCACCATTGATCTGGCGGAGATAGTAACAGAATGTGTGGGCCGCGCCCGCATGCTGCATAATCTTGAGCCGGAAGCTCTCACCAGCAGCGCCACAAGACCGGTTAAAGTGCGTGGTGACCTGGACGAAGTGCGCGCCGCTGTTTTCAACCTGATTGACAACGCTGTGAAATACTCCACACCTGACGTACATGTAACTGTAGAGGCCGCTAAGGTGGACGATAAGAGCGCCGCGGTCCGGGTCAGAGACCAAGGCCTAGGGATTCCCAAAGGTGAGCTGTCCCGCATTTTCAAGCGCTTCTACAGAGTTTCCGGGCCGGCCTCAAGACGTCAAAAAGGAACGGGATTGGGCTTGTATATTGTGCGATCGGTAGCCAAGAGGCATGGCGGAAGAGCATGGGCCGAGAGTGAAGGCTTAGGGCGTGGAAGCACATTCGTGTTTCAACTTCCAATCTCGAAATGAACCGGGTTCTCGTAGTAGAAGACGAGCAGCACCTCGCTGAGGGCCTACGCTTCAATCTGGAAGCGGAAGGGTATCAGGTGGAAGTCGTCGATACCGGTGAGGAAGCAGTTCAGCGGCTGACGGTGGATTCCGTATTCGACGTTCTGATCCTGGATATTATGCTGCCTGGTAAGGACGGATTCAGCGTCATGACCGAAGTGCGTCAAGCCGGCCAGTTTATTCCCACCCTCATACTGACCGCGCGCGGACACCCTCAGGACGTGCTTCGAGGCTTCGAATCCGGCGCAGACGATTATTTGACGAAGCCGTTCGAACTGGCCATTCTGATGGCAAGAATGCGCAGCCTGTTGCGCCGGCGAGAGTGGATGCAGTCTGCCTCAAATGGGCGAGTATCTCGAAATAACTCAGCGGACGTTTTCACCTTCGGTGAGAAGGACGATAAGCGGCTCAATTTCGATCTTCTGGAACTCCGCGTTCGAGATCAGACGTTTCGCCTGACACTCATGGAAGCAAATCTCTTGCGGTATCTCATTCGGCAGGAAGGCAAGTCAGTTTCTCGCAAGGCGATGCTCGACGAAGTTTGGGGGCTGCATGAAGATACTGATACGCGCCCTATCGACAATTTCATAGTGCGGTTACGGCGCTATGTCGAAGACGACCCAACCAATCCACGGCACCTGCTGACGGTACGTGGAATCGGCTACCGGTTTGTGGCCAAACCAGCTTCTTAGCTACCTATTTAGAAGACCAGTCGCACCGGGCGGGCGTATACTTAAGCTGCCCCGGTTAACAATGATGTCCAGACGGTGTCCCCATTGCAGGTCTTGCGAATTCAGAAGCGTGGGCGTGCGCAATTTACTCGAGCAATGGCTTATGTGGTTTGTTCTACCCGTTCGTTGCACGCTTTGCGGACGCCATTTTTTGCTCTTGCGATGGCGCGCTTCCGGCTTAGTAAGCTGAGTTCGAAGCGCGCAACACACTTGCCGCCTCAGGCTTTGGCAGCTTTTGCCTGCAAGCACAATTGAGCGTATTCCGCTATTGAGTTCCTGAACACCTTAACGAATTCCTGAACATTGGCTTCCGCCGCGCCTCCGCCGGCTAAATCCAATTCATAACAGAACCTGGATGTTCCGTCTTCTGCCACGAATGCCCGGCACAGTATATGGCCGCGGTTCCATTGGTTGACGAACTCCAATGATGGTTTTATATCGTTGAATCCGCAATAGAGCCGCAGAACTTTATCGGATTGCTGAGTAAAGGCGGCCACTTTATAGCCTTCTGCCAGGAACGTAAAGCCTCCTGGCGGATCGTCTATATGGGTACACTCGAAACCCATCCCCGCGATAAGTTTGAAGTAATCATCAGGACTAAGAGAATCAGTAGGCACTTTTATCTCGCTTTCGACCTAGAACCTTTGAATCGTTATTGTTAATGAACACACAGCCGGCGTTACTTAAGAGAAGTGCAAAGCGTGTTCGGAGCATTCGGGATCTTCCCGTTATACGCGCTGCAAAGTGCCTGGCCTCGAATCAGATCAAGGCTGGATTTCCGGGGGTTCGCAACTCTCTGAGATCGTGTGGCGCCAGTGCGTCGCGCCACGGCAATCGAAGGAACCCGCCGAAGCGATTGGTTCGGAGTCGTGGCCTGCGCTGGTTTCACCATCTTGGCCTTGACCTGCGCCTGCTTGTCAGCGGGCAAAGCCGTGAAGAGTGTCATCGCAGCCACGCCCGGTCCAGACGTTTCGGTTCGAGGCGGGGCAAGGGTAACTTTGATCGGTGCCTTGGTAACGGGTTTGGTTTGACCAGCCGGCATGGTCCAGGCGAAGTGCACCAACCCGTTAACCAGCGTCTTAGCCGACGGGGGACCGAGGTCAAATGTAATAACCGCGCCGCCGGGTTGGCTGGTGATGGAGACACTCGGATTGTAAGCTGTCCCCCCGCTGGCGTGTGTTTGATAAAGCTCGCTCGTGTTTGCTGTTACTCCCGTGGCGCCAGGCATGGGTATAAAGAAGCTCATCGTGTTTACTGGCAGCGTTTCGCTGTCCTGAGAACAATAACCTTCGTTGCCCCAATTTCGAACTAAAAAGGACCACTGATCGTCGGAGGGAACGCCTTCTTGAACCTCAATCGCCATGCCCCACACCGGATGCAACTCGCTATAAGCGCCATGTTCGGAATCCAGGCCAAATAATCCGGTGATAATCGTCCGGTGACTGTCAATCATCTGTCCAGCACGGCCGCCCGGTTCACCACCGTTTGAGTCCACTGCTTTGTGGAAGGTGTCCCACCAGCCTTTGTCGATAAGATCCACCGTTTCGTCCGAGTCGAATTCCGTTTCGATCATCGAGTAATGGAAATTCGTAATGTTGTCGGCCGTCAGCCCGGTGACCGTATCCGGGAAGAAATTGAAGTTATAGTCGTCGTCATCCATCTTGGTCCAGTCTTTGTGGTTATCCCATTGGATAATCCCGGAAAAAGTGGCGGCCATCCAGTTTAAGTGCCCATCCAGGTGTCCGGACTGGGCCTTATCGCTGCACAATGCCGAGTTTAAGGACCAACTACCAGGAAAATTGGAAATTGGGCTTTGTGAGGTACATGGGGGCGAGCCAAAGCTCACGCCGCCGCTGACTGTGTTGGAATAAGCAAACCCGCCGCACAGTGTTGCAGTATCCGGGTGTTGGCCGCCATGAGCTTTTTCATAGGCCCACTCTGGATTTAATGGAATGTAACCTGGGTCCACGTTCGTCCACACCAGATCGAGTGGTGAGGGCGCTGTGCCCCCTCCTCCTCCTCCTCCAGTAGCTCCGCCGCGAGTGATTTGAATAGTTACCCACGCCGGTTTTCCCGCTACGGCATCTTTACATTGGTCGCCGGTGCCATTATCGTGCGCTGTGTAGCCATTGTCGCCATATCCATCGTCTTCGTAGCCCAGAACCAAAAAGTTATTTTTAGGGTCGATCGTGGCGGGAATCTGCAGCGTTTTCCCTACGATTCCCTGAATGCGGACAAGACTTGGCCCGGTGATCCCGGGTATGGTGATCAGGCCGTGATACAACCGGTCACTGTTCGGGCCTTGTGGATCGACGTAACGCTTCCATGTAAGGCCGTGCCCTCCGGTCTGAACACAGCCGCCGGCCTGCACCACCACCTTGTCATTGGGTTGGAAGATCACGCTGTGGTACTCGTAGCGCGCTTGATTGACTACCGGCTCACTCAAGCTGCACGTGATAGTAGTGCCCGACTGGCTACATCTAAAGTCCGGTGGCGCTGCGTAGGCGATAACACTAACGCTCAGGCAGGAAAGAGAAAAGAAGACAGAATAGCTAAGCCGAGCCATCATTAATTCCCTCCGAGTGGCAAATACCACGTTTGAATGTATGCAGCTTATCCCTCGGGCTAACCTCAAATCCTCAACAACGGCTCAAAAAATGCTCAAAAGGTCGTAAATTGGTTGAGAATATGACGTTCATGACGCCGTACGAGTTTGGACCCTTCCACCTGGATCCGGCAAGACGGCTGCTCTTGCGCGACGGTCGCCCTGTTGCGCTCACCCCAAAGGCGTTTGACACGCTTCTTCTGCTGATACAACGAAACGGCGAATTGGTCTCCAAAGACGAGCTGATGCACACGCTCTGGTCGGATAGTCACGTTGACGATGCCAATCTCACGCAAACCGTGTTCATGCTGCGCAAGGCCCTGGGCGAAACAGCAACTGATCCCGAATACGTGGTCACCGTCCCCAGCCGCGGCTATCGCTTTGCGGCAAATGTTGCCCAGCCCTCGCCAAACGGTTTGCCGGCCCGGACTACTGTCGGCGCGGCTGACGAACTGCCGGAGCTTCTTCCCCATAAGACATCAGCCTTTCGGCTGGAGCCCATTGCTCTTCTTGCAGCGCTTAGTCTGGTTATTCTCTTTTTTTCCCTTGGCTGGTACCGCTTCCGCCCGCAGCCGGCCGCCAACGGCAAAACGGTCCTGGCGGTTCTTCCTTTCGAGAACCTGACCGGAGATGCGAGCCAGGATTACTTCAGCGACGGCCTTACCGAAGAAATGATTATTCAGTTAGAACGGCTGGACTCCGCTCACCTGCAAGTGATCGCAAGCGATTCCTCAATGGGCTACAGCGAAGAACGCGGCCGTCTGCAGCAGATCAGCGGGCAACTGGGAGTGCAATATCTGCTGGAAGGCAGTGTCCGCCGTAACTCAAACAAAATTCGAGTATCTGCCAAATTGATTCGAAAACGGGACCAGGCTTACCTCTGGGCACGGCAGTATGATCGCGAACTGAGCAACGTTTTAGTCCTGCAGAGCGAAATCGCGCACAATATCGCGGACGAAATTCGACTCGCAGTAGGAGATAGCCCAAACAGCGCCATTCGCATTCCACAACCTGCTCGATCGCCTCCGAAATTCGAAGTCTATGATCTATACCTGAAGGGCCGCTACTTCTGGAACAGGCGAACTCCGCAGGCTCTTCAACAAGCGATTGCGTGTTTTCAAGAAGCCACGCAAAAAGATCCCAGCTACGCGCGGGCGTATGCCGGATTGGCGGATTCTTATGCGCTATACAGCGGCTATAGCCTTCATCCGGCCACGGAAATCATGCCAAAAGCCCGTGCGGCGGCAGTTCATGCCCTGTTGCTCGACGGCCAACTGGCGGAGGCTCACGCCTCCATGGCAGTAGTCGCCCAGGACTATGACTGGGATTGGCAAACGGCGGAGAAAGAATACAAGCGAGCCATTGAATTAGACCCGAATTACGCTACCGCCCACCACTGGTACGCGGAATATCTGGGCCTGCAAGGTCGCTTCGAAGAAGCGTTCACTGAGATGGCTCGCGCGCGCCGCCTTGATCCGCTGTCGCTGATCATGGCCACCGATAACGCAGCTATCTTCTATTATGCAAGGCAGTACGACCGCGCAATTGACCAGTTTCGCTCCGTGCTGGATATGGAGCCGAACTTCCCGCGAGCGCACATGGTGATCTATGCATATGTGCAGAAAGGCATGTTCGCGGAGGCGCTGTCGGAGAACACCCGGTGGCGAAGTATTGATGACGCGCCATGGAGTTGGTCCGTGCTCGCCTACGTCTACGGCCGCTCGGGGCAGCCCGGGCGGGCTCGCGCCGTCCTCGCGCAACTGGAAGAATTATACCGGCGCGGCCAGATGGACCCGGTCCCTATTTTGTGGGGCTACGTTGGCGTGGGAGACAAGGATCAGGCTTTCTCTTGGCTCGAAAAAGCTTATCAACAGCGTTCCAGCGGGCTCACTAACCTGAAGGTAAACCCGTTATACGATCCGCTGCGCAGCGACCCGCGATTTCAGGCTGTGCTCCGTCGCATCGGACTTGCCCAGTGACGGCGACGCGGAGTTACTGCAGCTTGGCGTACTCGGCCTTGGCTTGATTGAGGATCGGAATGTCCGGGTCGGCGTCTTTCCATAACGCGAGAAAATCCCGGTAGGCATTCTTTGCCTTGGACCGGTCGCCTGCCATAACGAATGCCCGCGCTAATTCCAGGTGCGCCACCGCGCCTATGGGATCGCTGAGAACGATGCCGGGGTGACCGACGATTTTCTGGAATTCCGTCGCCGCCTGCGCGCCTTGGCGTCCAGCTAAATAGGCTTCGCCGCGCACATAGACCGGATAAAGGCACCCAAAATTTCCATTCAAGCTGCTGCCTGGAATCCCAAGCTCATACGGTACTGCGGACTGTAACAGCTCGATCGCTTTTCCGGGCTCGCGATTTTGCAGTGCTGCGAGTGCGCGAAGCGTTGGCAGATAACTGGATCGAACAGAAGTGTCTTCTGGGAACCTCCTTTCGAGGTCGTTGGTGAGCGCTTCAGCGCCGGACGAATCCTTTGACAGAGATAGCGCGAAAGCAGCGCCATACTCGACGTCGCGCGCCTTGGACAAGTCGAGTGCGGCCATCGCACCTCGCCGCGCCTCAGATACATTCCCGAAGAAAGCTGCCCACACGGCCGCCCCGGCTTTATATAGGGCCGCTGTTTCCCGCTTCGTCTGCTGTTCAGCCATTTCAGCGGCTTCTTGCGCCATTTTGTTCGCTTCTAGTAAGCGGCCGGAATAGGCCCGGGCGCAGGCCGCGTGGTCGGCGACCCAGTCCTCCGCTCCCGGCTTTTCCCGGCTTGAGGCCAATGCCTGTTCCATCGACGCCTTGTCCCGCTTCAAAAAGGCGAGGTCATACCGCAAGAGCAAAAATTCAGGGACTTCCACCTTGCGCTCCGATGCTAACTGAAGAGATCTCGCTGCTTCTTCCAGTCGGTCGAGGAAAGCATCGTTGTACCCCAGGTTCGCGTATGCGAAGGGAAAAGTCGGATCGAGTTCGATCGCTAATTTAGCTTCTTCGATCGCCTTTTCGTATTTTCCGAAAGTAGGGTAAATGACCCCCGACAAGAGTCCGGGAGGCCCTGTATCGCGCGGATAAGTTTGCGCCCACAACTCAAAGGTCTGTTGCGCTTTCTCCAGGTTCCCGGTCACTTGCAGATAGTACGTTGCGGTAATAAAAAACTTTTCCTCGTCCGTGGTGCGATCCCGAAACTGATAGGCTTTCGTGGTGTTCTCAGCGGAGACACCGCTCTCTCCAATATCGCCATAGATGCGTCCCAGGTATGCATAGGCCATTGCGAATTTGGGGTCGATCTCGATAGCACGCTGGAAAGAAGGCAGAGCGGCAACGCCGCCCTGAGAGAAGAGAATCCTACAACCGCTGCTGTACGCTTTCAGTGCTTCGAGTGACGGCGTAGTAGCTTCGGCCAGCGGGGTATCGTGCTTCCCGACCGTCGCCAGCGATTCGCCGACTCGAGTTCTGAATGTCCGGGCAATTTGACTAAGTGCATTCAGTACGTCTTCTTTCCTGTTTGCTTGCGCCTGCTCCTCATCAAGAATTTCTCCCGTGCGGCAGTTTTTAGCGCGCAGGCCCAATATGTACTGGCTCCCGAGGCGGGCAACCGAGCCATCGAGTACCGCTGCGCTTGCCGTTCGTTGGCATACTTCCTGGGCGATCTCCGGAGTAAGCCGCGCATCGGCCGGCTGCCCCATCAAATGAAGCGTGTGCTGAGTGCGCTCGTCGGAAACGAGACTGAGGAACGGCGATTGCTCTAGCTGTACCGCCAATCCTTGGCGAAGCGTCCCCTCAAACACAGGATCGTCCGTGTTATTCGTAAAATCAGCGAGGACAATCGTGTCCTTGTCCGTGAGTTTCGCTGCGCGGTGAAACGAACCATGAAGAAACAAGTAAACCGCCACGACCGACGCCAGCACGGCCGCAGCAGTAGGAACAATTAGCTTCCAGCGGTTTCTGCTCTTAGTGACGGCTTCGGTCCCGGCGCTCGTGATCACCCGCGGGGCGCTCGTGTCTCGCTTCAGACGTTGGAGATCGGTGCGAATTTCCGAAGCGTGCTGATACCGCATCTCGCGATCTTTTTCCAGGCACTTATTGATGATGTTTTCTAACTCGGGCGGCAAGCCGGGATTGAGGCGCGCTATAGACAGGGGAGCCTGGTTGAGAATGGCATCGAAAACTAGGCCCGAGCTTGCCCCATCGAACGGCAGCTTGCCCGTTGTCATTTCATAGAGCACCACCCCGAACGAGAATAAGTCCGTGCGCGCATCCAGAGGTTTAGCGCAGACTTGCTCGGGCGACATATAGGGCAGCGTCCCCGGCGCGCTCCCCGGTGTGGTCAGTTGGTCGTCAGCGGTGAAGGTCCGTCCCGCTGTTTCGCTCCCACTCGCCCGATACCCCAGCACGTTGCCCACTCTCGCCAATCCGAAATCGAGAATCTTAACGTGCTGCCGCGCCGTGATAAAAATGTTCGCAGGCTTGATATCGCGATGGATGATGTCTGCGGAATGGGCCGCATCCAAAGCATCGGAGATTTCCATCGCGAACGAAAGAACTTTTTCGATGTCCAGTGGCTGCTTCGCGATCCGATGCTTCAGGGTGGTTCCATCCAGGAACTCCATCGCGATGAATGACCGTTCCTCGCTTCTTCCAATTTCGTAGATAGTGCAGATGTTGGGGTGGTTGAGGGACGATGCCGCCCGCGCCTCGCGCCGCAAGCGCTCCAGCGCGTGCGAGTCTTGTGCCAGTTCCTCCGGCAAAAACTTCAAGGCAACAAAGCGTTGAAGGTCCAGATCCTCGGCCTTGTAAACCACACCCATGCCCCCGGTCCCGAGTTTCTCGAGGATTCGGTAATGAGAGATGGTCTGGCTAATCATGCACGCGGACGCTTGTTGTGATGTTACGGTAGTCAACGATTTCCTGCCATCACCTAGCGAATTTTGGTACATTTCGAAAAAGTAAGGAATAGCTATGCCTTGGAAACCGTGTGCCGCGTGCGGCATGACATATAAGGATACGGTTGGGTGTAAGAATCCGGCATGTAAAAGGCCCGATCCTCCTGTATCCAGCTCACCTGTCAGCGTGAGTGTTAAATCTCCCGTGCCCGTCCCCACCGCATTAGGAACAGCGTCACCGTCAAAGCTTTCGCCCATCAAACCTCTGGTAAACACCGGAGCCGCTGTGTTGAGCGTGCCAAAACCTTTGCTCGCGACCCCGCAGCCCCCACTGGTAACGCCGCAGGTCCAACCGCACATCGCGCCGTTAGCGCAGGTCCAGCCCTTGAGCTTCACCCTCACTGTTTATCGAGGCGAGAAGACCGAGTGGTGGCCGCCGGCCAACAAGAGATTGGCGTGTGGGATGACGCTCTATGATCCTTGGCCCGCAGCATCCATACAAACTCTTTGGGAAAAACTCAAATCCGAAATAAACGTGCATGACGGCGACCGGAACGGAACCATCGACGGCTACGCCCAATATTTACGCGCCACCGGAAGACCGTTCGCGCTTGCGACGGCTCGCACCACCGAGGGGTCTTTTGTTGGGATGGCCTATAAGTTAGAGATCCCGAACGTCAGAACCTTTTACTGGGGACCTAATCTAACACTCGGCCGTCCGGCAAATTTCAACAGAGTCGGGAAAGTGATAAAGGAGGAGACGATAGATGGCAAGAGGAAGGTGACGATGACGGATCCCGTCGATGATGATTACATCGTCCTGAACGCGGACACCATCGCCGCGTCCACCATCTTGGGCTTTGGACACAAAACGGCCACGTATGAAGTTACATTTTTTCACGACATGCCGATTGGGAATGTTATCTCTTGTAATGACCTAACGGTACCCCAGTTAGGCATCATGACAAAGGCGCAGGTCAAGGCTCTGCCTGATGACAGTGAAGAAAATAAGCGAGCAAAGAAACTGCTTCGCTAGCTACGGTTGCGATCGCGCAGGATCGAGATAGTCGGGATGCGACTGATACGAGTCAGCTTCGTTTCCGTGCTGGATTCCATAAAGGCTCTCCGCGCGCGGTACGTTCAATGGGCGCAATATCATGGCATTCAAAACACCAAACACCACTGTATTTGCTCCAATGGCCAAAGCCAGCGTCAAAACGGCAGCGATGCTGAAGCTGGGGATTTGCGCAGCGTCCGCAATGCGAAACGCACCTCCAGTAGAAGAGTCTCAAAGAAATTGCCGCCCAGCGCCTCGCGGCATTCTTCTTGGAACCGCACACGGCCGCCGGTGAGCGAACGAAAGTAGGCCAGAAATCTCATATTTCCTCGGGCTCAGCGGCCAAGGCAGAACCAATAGCTGTGACCAGGCGATTCCACCCGTCAGTTTCCTCTCGCAGACGCTTGCGGCCCGTTGGCGTGAGTTCGTAAAACTTGGCGCGACGGTTGTTCTCTGATGTTCCCCAACTCGCTTTCAGAAGACCCTGACGCAACAGGCGGAACAATGCGGGATACAGCGCCCCCTGCTCGATAAGCAGCGACCGCCCGGAGATTTGTCCGATGCGCAAAAGCACCCCGTACCCATGCAGAGGACCGAGAGAGACTGCTTTCAAAACAAGAAGGTCGAGCGTTCCTAGGAGAAAGACTTCGGCCACACTGTCAAGTGAACCGATTCTGCTGGAATTCCGTATAAATAGAGCATCCGATGAAACCTTACCCGCGGTATCTGGACTGGCTGCGTTACATCAGCGCGTTTCTCCTATTTGGGTACGGATCGAGCAAACTCGCCCACTTGCAATTTCATATGAACAACGCGCTCGCCCACCGGCCGATCATCTCTCTCACCGGCTATGAACTCACTTGGTACTACTACGGTTACTCGCGCATGTACGCCTGCATCTTAGGTTTTACCCAGGTGATTGGCGCAATACTGCTGTTGTTCCGAAAAACTGCTCTTCTCGGCGCCGTAACGATGATGCCGGTAATCGTTAACATCCTGCTGATCGACATTTTTATCCTGCCACCGGATTACGGGCCTACGGTGCCAGCTACAATCATCTTTTTTTCGCTGGCGATGCTTCTTTGGCGAGACTCCCAGAACCTCATTGAGGCCACCTGGACTGCGCAAATGCCTGAACCGCCCGGTTCGCAGAAGGTCCATTTTTGGATAAGAGCGGTTATTGTTACGGCCGTATTGGCAATGACGACGGTGGGCGTCCTGACAATGCGGAGATAGCTCACAGCCTTCCCAAGCAAATAGACCGATTGGAATCTCCCGTACCCACTTCCGCCTACGCAAAACGTTGGGCTTGTCCGGGCATTACACTCCTAAGATATTCGGGAGTGTAGGCGAAGTCGCTGTTAAACTGTACGGGGTCTCAAATGACGAAGGGATTCAAACAGGTGCTACGGCCAACTGCGGATTTGTCTACTTCCGTTGAGATACGAGGCGACTGAAAAAATTGGTCTCCTCGCACTGAGCGCCGGCGGCAACCCCGTCCTCACCAAAAAAACTGATATGTTGTCAGCAAGCCGTACCATGCACCACTTCTTTCGGTCACTTGCGATCCTTAGCGCGATCTCCGCGCTTATCAGCTTAGGGTTCTGGATAACGGATGCGGCAACCGGGATGAAGTTCCGTTTCGGCTGGGCTTTCTTTTCCTCGATTCTCTGGGCCCTTGTGTTCGAGGTTGCGCATCGGTATGACAAGAAGGGCAGGCCGAAAAGCCCACCGAAAACCTTGTCGTAGTTCATTTTCAAGGGATCACGGGCAACGTAGACATTCTCTTCCGGGTTCCCGAGTGCTCGAAAGCTACGGCTTCGATCCCACCGCCAAAAACTGCCCGCCTCTCTTCCAACCCATCGAGCGCGGCGTTCAATTCCGCGACGGCTTCCTGCTCGCGGGCCCGGCCGGTTTACTAAGGTTATGCGGACACGCCTTAGCTTTTTCTGCCTTTGCGTTTCGCTACTCGAGCGCCCGGTTGTTCGGCCGAGCGCTTATGGGCTGTTCGAGCATTTTTGTCGGTCCGCAGTTTCCACGCGGTATGTAGTGCCCCGCTTAGCACTTCTTCAGTAGCTGCGGCGAGCCTTATATGAGTCATTCCCATTCGTCCCCATCCGCCGGCAATTGGAACGAAAATGTCAGGAGACTCTTCGACAAATGCGGCCTGCTGCTCCGGCGTGAGCATCAGGTTTCCATAATTCTGATCTTGAGACGCGAGGGTGGCGAAGATCCGGCCACCCACACGAAAATCAGGCGCCCCCATGTGCGATGCCTCTTCCGCGCCTGGTAGGCTCAGCGCTATCCGGCGAAAGTCTTCTGTATCCATAACCTGTCCGTCCGTTTTCCATCGAGTATCACATCTCCTCGAGGATCGGGCAATGAAAACCCGGACGGAAGTGGACTTGCGGGAAGTAATCGGCTCGATTTTATTTATGTTCTAGCGCACGTTGCAGCGCAGCAGCACCATAAGTATACTCAGAGGGCTGTAGCGACTTGTAGGCGATTTCAGGCGGCGCATTCATAGAACGATTGGGCATCCACTTGAAGGAACGTATTCAATTGCTCCGCGACGTTAACAATCGTCTCGTTTGGTCGCTCACGGCTCTCGTAATACTCGGCATTAGTGGGTCTTTCTTCGCTTACTTCCGTGGTGCAGTCACCCCCGTTCCCGCACCGGTGGCTGTGTTCTTTGTCGGGTTTGTCGGTGGATTTGTCGGACTCCAGCGCCGGCTTACGACTTTGCCTGCCGAGGATCTCGCTCTACTCGGGAGGTCATGGGTTTGCGTTGTGATCTCGCCCATCGCGGGAGCCATTCTCGCTGAGCTGCTCTATCTGCTTTTCATCTCCGGACTGTTGGCAGGCAATATGTTCCCCTCATTCGTGGCGGATCATCAAAGTACTTCGACCGAAGGACTGAAGACCCTCTTTGAAGTTCATTGTCCGGATGCGGCCAATTACGCCAAAGTCCTGTTCTGGAGCTTCGTCGCTGGCTTTTCGGAGAAATTCGCCACGAACATCATTCGGCAGTTTGAACCGGGCGAACCGGCGAGACAAAATCCGCAAATGTAGCGGAATGCGAGCATCGCGCCACGCTGATCGCGGAGCCGGCCGGCCCAGAGGTTACTTGGCCTTGAAGTGAGAAGGATTTTTTTTCGTTGGCTTTCGCGATAAAGGTGTATATACTCTTTCCATCGCGTTGGGAGGATCTTAGTACCCGCCGAAGGCTCCCGGTTTAGTTTTCGTCGACCCATGGGGGCCGAGTGAATGAAGCGAGTCCTCATAGGAGGGACCATGTCACAGGATTCACCCATGCAGGCGCCGTCTGCGTCTGGAGCGCTGCCTGAAGCTGACTCAATTACCGTCCGAGGTTGGGACGGATGGCCAACGGCGCCCACGCCAGGCTACCTCGTGCCGAAGATGGGAGACTTGCCGGTATCCTCTACCGTTCAATTTCAGACGATCGCGCTGACCAGCATCGGAGACGGAGTGTCCACAGAAATGTGGGCAAAACTGCGCGCACCCTTGCAACAGGCTTTATCAGACAACGAAAAAAGAGTTGCCAAGCTATTTGTTGTAACCAAAGCTGCCTACGGCAAACTAGTTGAGACCGAGACTAATGACACGGCAAAGGTGGCTGCATTAGTCCAAAACAACGCGCTTTCGATTTCAACAACCAACGAAATCTTTGGAAATTTGAACCCGAACGCCGTCAAGACTCTGCATCTGCAATATACCGTCGGCGGAGTATCCAGCAGCAAGGCGGCTAGTCAGGACGAAACAATAAAATTACCTGGTGCCTTGACTGTATTGCAGGCGAGTTACGGCAATGCCGGCAATTTCGAGGATGTAACTAGCCTACTCACGACCTTGATCACCGATGGCGGACTTTCCTTAAAGATAACCAATGATGTATTTCAAGCTGACCCGGCCCCTACCGTCGGCAACATCCTGAATGTTTCTTATCTGGTTGATGGAATTCGTGTCGACAAGCGGCTAAACCAAAATGACGCCCTGGAACTTCCGGGTCCGCTGGTTATCAACAATGCCATCTATAGCGAAATGCAGCTTGACAGCCCGATTGATGTGACACAAAAGGTCGCCTCACTGGTTGATAGCGGAACGCTCACGATAAACGCGACCAATGACACGCTGGGTTCCGATCCTGCCCCCAATATCATCAAGGGGCTCCGCGTGGACTACACCTTCGATGGGGTTGCGGCAAGCAAATTGGTTCGGGAGCGCGAAACGCTTACGCTCGGCGATGGGCCCCAAGCATTGGACGGCTCGTCGCTACACCGCCGGTTCTTTGAGCCGGCGCCCTTATCGGTCGCTGAACTCGCCAACCGGTTCTCGGAGCACGGCCTCAAGCCAACCGACTTTAACCCTCAGGCGCTGTTGTTCTCAATGGAGGACGAGCTGAATGAGCTTCTGGGTATTGCCCCCGACGACCTTCTGGACCCCGTGACTTACGCGCACGCCGATGCCATGGACGTCCCTGCCGAGGGCGTGCTGCTTTATCAAGAGCAGGGTTGGTATGCCCGGGGCCTTGCGTTGGGAAATCTTTTGCATTCGGTCGCGCTCGCGCCGGGCGAAGTTACTCAAATTGCAGTTACAAACTGGAATCACACGACTAGGTCCACTTCCGAAGACTTGGTTTCGCAGCAAGACTCCACTGCGGAGGCCGACCAGCAGAATCGCGCCGTCAGTGAGATTCAAGATTCCGCTTTGCAGGAACACACTTCAGGCGAAAGTTCAGCCAAATCCAGCTCAACTTCATCCTCGTCGGCAGTTTCGTCTACCCAGATTGAAGGCAAATTAGGCTTCATGTCGGCCACCGGAACCATTTCCGGCACCTCCGCCAGTTTCGGTTCGTCGAACACGGTTTCGACAGCCGTAGCGCGTAACGACGACAGCAAGAATCTGACAATGGATTCAAACCAGAACGTTAACGCGATTACGCAAAGACAAGCCGAGGCTTCGCGCACTCGCCGTGCGGCCGTAGTTCGCGAAGTATCGCAGAGTGAGGACGAAACTCTGACCACACGCGTGCTGGCGAACTACAATCACATGCACGCCCTCACCGTTATGTATTTTGAGGTGATTGAGGTCTACAACATCAAGACGAGAGTTGTGGATGCCGACCGCCTCATCTTTCTACCATTCATGGTGCGTGACGTACGGGAACTCATTCCCCGGTTCCGTTCCATCCTCATCAGCGCCGCTAATGCGGCAGGTAAACCGGCTGTTGCGGAGGCCATCAACAGTTTTCAGGAACAGCCCAGCGATCCGAAAACGCTTGACGCTCAGATACAACAAGTAGATCAGGCCATCAGCCAGACCAACGCGTTACTGGACACGCTTAAAGCCGCGCAAAAGGTTCTTCCCGCCTCGCTTGATGCAGTCAAGAACAGTCTCGCCGCGTTGAGCAGCCAACCTGTCAACGCCGGGACGGTGGCGGAGGGGCTCAAAGCAACCATAGCTCAGATCAACGCTTCCGAAAACGCGAGCCTGAAAACGCTCGCACTCCGCCAGAAGGATGCGGAGGCGCAACTAGCTGCTCTTACCGCAAAATCCAGACGCCTGAACACCGCTAAAATTCTCCTCCCGGATCTGGAGGCCCTCCTCAACGACAATCGCCTGTTCTTTAATCAGGCCGTCTGGGTTAGCCTCTCGCCAAGTGAAGTGCTCGGGCTGGCCCGCCGCAGAAATACTTTCAAAGGCGAGCGGATTTACGAGCAAATCGATCCCAAACCTGTCGCGCTTACCGGCAATTATGTCGGCTATCGTTGGGGGTTCACTGATCCGGTAGAGCGCCTGGCTTTTAAGAAGCAGTATGTGGCGCCTTATATCGGCGATCCCGAACAGGAACTTGCCACGGTACAGGCCAACATTGCGGTGGCAACGGGTGGCGTTTTTGGTGAAGCGGTGTTGGGCAACGGCGTCTCAGCCGAAAAAATCGACCTTTCGCGCTTCTGGAACTGGAAGGATTCCATGATTCCGATCCTGCCTACGAGCATCAACCCGCTCAGCGCCGTCGCCCCCACTCTGCAAAACCTGAGTGCCGAGCCAGGTAAGCTGGACGAATCGTCCGCTAAGTTGGGTGCATTGCAGGATCTTCCGGCGCCATCCGGATTCGGGGCGCTGGCGCAGACGATGCAAGCCCAGGTATTCCGTGATTTGAGCGGGCAGGAACTGCTGAAATCCCTCGCCCAGGCGACCACCGCTGCCGCTGCCAGCAGCGAGCAGAATGCCGCCCAGATCGCATCATCCAATCTGAAGGCCGGACTCGATTTCATTTCGGACATGGCCTCAAAGGCGCTTTCTGTTGCTGCCGCTCCGGAAACCGGCGGCGGCAGCTTACTTGGCGGGATGCTCAAGTCGAAAGATGGCGGCGGCGCCAGCTTACTCGGCGGAGTACTCAATGCCGGCGGCGGGGCCGACAAGGGAGATCTCTTGTCCAAATTAACCGGCGGCAAGGGTGCCCTTGCGGACCAGGTGGCAAAGACCGTCTTGGGCGATGGCCAGCCCCAGCCCAAACTCCGGCGAATAAGGGCGGCACAAGTCAAGCGACATCCGGAGCTAACGAGGACGACGATTCGGGAATACCCGATGAAGACCTCGAGGACATTGGCCCACCCGCTACCAAAAATTGAGCAGGTTTCGATCCGAGTAACGAAAACTTTCTATAACGGAAGACGAACTATGCTTTCAACCGCAGACGAATTTGGTCAAATTGCCCGGATGTTAAGCATCGCAGGACCTAAACCAGAGTACGCCCTGCATCAGTCCTACGTAAAAATAAGCGCTCTCGATCCTTTAGCCGCGGTAATTGAATGCGCACGCGATGCAGGCGCTATTAGAGCCGACGTGGCGGATCAACTCAGGAAAAAGGTGAGCCCCGACCATTTCGCAGATCTTGTCGGACCGAATGATCCGGTGGTGATGGGAGCGCACGAGATGGAGAACGTTCCCCCGGGCGCTCTCGTCGCCTTAATCCGCGTTGACCCTATCAATCCAATTTCCAAATTGTTGGACAGGATTGCTCACGGCCGGCGACACCTCATTCATGTGATGGTATCGCTGGGAAACGGTTGGGCTGCCGGTACCAGGGGCAGCAACATGGGTTTACCTGCGCCAACGGAACACTGGGAGGGAGTGAATTTGGTTAAGAGCTTGCTCTGGAGTGATTTCCCCGGTACCTACGATGCAATTGCCGAATCCTTGGGGCAGGGCTCTCCCCGTCATCTGCGAATCCGTTATCGCGAGATAGAACGTTTTCAGGGAAACGCGACTTCGCCCGGCAAAGCAACTGCAGCATCGGACCAATATTTAGTCCCACCAGGAGTCCGTCAGTCCTACAGCGACCCCGACGACACGGGATGGGCTTGGTATAAGCCCCGCATGATAGCGGGCGAACTACACGACGAGGGATGGAAATTGCATGTCAGTGCCAATGCCGGCAATGCTGCTCAGATCCTGAAGCTTGTTCTTCCAACTCTTCGCCAAGGCAACTTTGTTCACAAATTCCTGCCCACGCATGCGGAGGTTGTAAATCAGGATGCCGATCCGGTCCAGATGGGCAAAGTGCTCGCCGTTTACCCGGACAACATCTTCCAGGCATTCGACCTCGTCGGCCTTATTGACGCCGCGCTAGCCGGCAAGGTGAATCGCACCGGCTCGCCGGTAATCCCCGACGAGATCGCTGTTGGCGATACCGTCGTCTACACGCGCTACGGTGGTTATACCAACGACTTTATCTTAGACCCGGCCACAAACAAATACATCTTATTCGCCCGCGGAGCGACGCATCCCGCTTGGATTCAAAATCCCTGGCCCAGTTACCCAAGCAAAACCGCCCTGGCGGCTCTAAACCTCCCAGCCTGGCCCGATAAACCGAGGGAGGAGTGGCGTAACTAGATCTCTTCTTCCAGCCTTTGATACTACAAGCCGGCTTGCTTGGAGTAAATCCCCGCCAGCGAACTTCCGTAGACCGCCGGGTCAAGTGTTGCTGAATCTCCTTCTACCCAGGAGGTTGGAACCGGGACAGAGGTGCGACTTGCTCGCCGAAGAGCCGGTCGAGCGTCGATTCCGGTTCTTCGCAGGTTCCCGAGTGTGCGGGAGAAATCTGCACCAGCGTGCTCCGGGGCGCAATTAACCAATGGAAGCGCGCGCGCTTCGAGAGCTGCGCGATGGGTCCGGCGCTTGGATCCCCTGAGCAAACCTTCTCTATCGCCTGAAGCCGTCGTTCTATTTCTTCCGGAACGCACTCTGGTGCAAACGCGTTTAGTTTCTGCTGGTCTAAGTAGATCCGTGCACCCAGGAATTGCAGCTCAGGGCAAAACAAGATAACGCCGGCATTGAAGAACTCCTCCCGTTCTACCGCCGGAACAATTCGAACCATTGCGTAATCAAAAGAGCTGGGCATAGGCGCGTACCGCGTCCTCAACAAAACGCGAACTGGCGAGACGTGTTTCTAAGTACTCTGAGTATCCTCCGATCGTTGGACCGTCCGTCCCCTGCAACCACTCCTGAGGAATGGCCGAAGTGATCTGCGACACTGCGGAGTGATCCAGCTTAGGGCGCAGCTCCCCGTCTACCTCCGCAATTTCGCTCGCCCAAGGCAGCAGAACATGATTCTGGATTGCTGGAAATGGCTTAACCGCACTCACGCGAATATCACGCCAGTCATGCTGAAAGTAAAGACTTGCGCCATGGTCAATGAAATAAAGCTGCTTGTGCCACCAAAGTAGGTTGGCATTGCGCGCGGTGCGGTCGATGTTTGTGATGAACGCGTCGAACCAAACGGCTTTTGAAGCTGTCGTCGGCGTCTACTACGTCCCTCGCGGCCGGATCGAACATCGTGGCGCCGGGAAGATAGTCTAAGCCAAGATTCAGGCCCTCGCTTTTCAGCAGCAACTCACGAATCTCCGGGTCAGGTTCATTCCTGCCTATGCAATCACCTAGATCCATGAAAACCAGCTCCGGCACTCGAAGCTGGAGCACGCGTCCGATCTCACCCGAAATAAGTTCCGCGACGAGCGCCAGCGGACCCTGCCCCGCTCCTCGGAATTTCAGAACATAAAGCCCATCATCGTCACCTTCAACGATTGCCGGCAGCGAACCACCCTCACGTAGCGGCGTGACGTACCGGGTTACACGGACTGTTCTTAGCACTGTTCGATTCTACGGGCGCCGCTGCTAACCGCTGATCTTAATTCGCTCGAGTCTCTGAATTAGCTTGGCTTGGATCTTGCTCCAGATTACTCTCCTTAAACGCGCAGGCGTACAGCTAAGTAACGCTCACGCCCCGCGCACGAACCATCAAAGCCGCCTATCTCACTTCGACCGGAACCAATCTCTTAGACGCCTTCCAGAGTTTCCTGTTGATGAAATCGGGGGCGAGGCGGCGCATCCACGCGAGCGTTTTCGTCTGTCCAGGCCAGATCTCGAGGGTACCCGCCTTCAGGGACGCAAAGGATTGCTTCACCAGCTCATCCGTGGTGATCAGGCTGGCGCCGCCCTCGGCAAGCTCTGCCGTCAGGTCGGTCTTCACCGCCGGAGGCATGAGCTCGATGACCTCTACGCCGGTTTCCTCCAATTGGAACCGCAGTGACTGGGTGTAGGAGTGAATCGCGGCCTTGGTGGCGGAGTAGATTGGCGCCGGCGGAAGCGGCACGAAGGCGAGCCCGGAGGACACGTTGATCAGCGGTGCCTTTATTGGCTGTCAAGATGTCAATCAACGCGGAGGTCATGCCAATTACACCGCCGACGTTGATGTTTATCTCCGCCATCAACCCAGCAAGATCGGCCGCCGGGGCCTTGAGGTTCTTGTAAATCATGATGCCCGCGTTGTTCATCAGCACATCTAGTCTGGGGAAATCCGCCTTCACGCGCGCCGCGAGACATGGTGATTTGCGCGGGGTCCGCGACGTCGCTCTGGATGATATGGAGCTTCGGGTACTTCGCCTTCACCTCGTCGAGCACCGCCTGGCGCCGGCCAGTCACGATGACCTCGTTTCCGAATTCGACAAACTTGAGCGCGAAAGCAAGGCCGATGCCGGCGGAGCCCCCGGTGATGAGGATGGTGCGACCAGTGAGATTCATAAGATTCCTTTCATTTCCACTGTCCATGGAAACGCTTTTAATTTCCGGTGGGACGGATTTTTTCAGCCCCTTACGAGTTTTTTTTGGAACTCGTATGCCATATAGGATTATGAATGTAATCCAAAGGCTGCAAGAAAAAGGTCAAAAGCGCAAAGGGCGCGGATGCGCGCCGCGAGGCAGTGTAAGGACTCGCTAGCTCTTTGCGCGGCGCGCCTGAATTCCGTGCCCGTTTTGCGCGACTTTCTCAAAAGCTGTGCAAAAGAAAATTCCGGGTGCTAGCCAACACTCTCTGCCTGTCGGCAGGCTCGGTAAAAAGACGGGCAATGGACACGGCGCCCACCATCGCACTAAGAATGACGAAGAAGTTTCGCTCCCGCTCTGTTGCGGTCGCCCCCGGCATGAACGCCACCCACCGCTCCGTAAGCTCTTTCATTACGCGTGCAATTCGTTTTCTAACACCGGCTTTGGCGCGCGCAATCTCAGGGGCCAAACTTACAATCGGGCAGCCGGTATCGGGACGGTCACAGTGCTCGGTGGAGAGGTACCACTGAACGACTTGCTTCCACCTGTCCTCAGGCGGCACGTTTTGCAGGGAGGCATAGATTTTCTCGCTAAATTCCGAGAATCCCTCCGCGATGGCGGCGGCGAGAAGTTCGTCCTTGCTCCGAAAATGCTTGTAAAAGCCGCCCACGGTTAGACCCGATGCCTTCATTACGCTGGCCACGCCAGGACCACTCAGCCCCTCAGCGCGGAGCTTGCGAGCGGCGTTCCGCAGGATACGATCGCGGGTTTGCGTCTTGTGTTCCGGTTCGTAACGCATATCGGTTGTTCATTGGATTATACACGTAATCCCAGAGCTTCACCTAGAACCAGGTGCGGGCGCGGTAGCGATCGTACTCAGCGCCGAAAGCGGCACGAAGGATTTTAGCCTCTCGGCGGGCGCGTGCAATTTGGAGCGGAACAACGACGACCAATAGCAGCATGGGCCACCACTGCGCCATAACGAGAGATAGGCCGATCAGCACGAAGGGGCTCGCGACGTAAATCGGATTGCGGATGCGCGCGTAGATTCCAGTCGTGACAAGCTGCCGCGCTTGTGGCGTAACGGAGAACGACCGGCCCAACTGAAATCGCGCTATGCCCACCCAGGCGAGCGCGAGCAACAGAAGACACGAGCCGATGATCCGCGTCGGCGGCCATGCCACATGTGCGGTCTTGGTGACAAGAACCACGAAGGTGAGTTCAATAATCGCGAGAACAAACAGAACCGTGTGAACCGCACGCATGGAACGACCGTACCACCACTATTCCTCGCAAACGCGGAAGGCTTCTGCCATTCGACTACGACCGTCCCACGCTTGCTTCCAGCGCGACGAGAAGCTGGTCCAACTGCTCGAACTGCTCGCCTGCCCCACTTGTACTCCCAGAGGCGATTGCATCATCAAGAGCTTTTCTTGAGGGATAGAGGTCGTTCATAACGACGAACGTCTCGCCGCCTCTTCCTTCGAAGGTCACCGTCGTGACCGCCCCACCTTCACCACCTTCGTCATTCGTCCAGACGAGGCGCGAGTTCGGAGTCACTTCGACATATCTACCGAAGAATGACATAGGCTGCTCCGAAGAGGGGTGGCCCATCACGAGACGGTACGTGCCACCTGTGCGAACATCGAGATCGCAGGAGATGATGGATACTCCGCACGACTTGGGAGCCCACCATCGCCGGAACAGCTCGGGCTTGGTCCACGCATCGAAGACGATATGCGCCGGGCCGTTGAAGGTTCGAGTCACGACGAGCTCACGCTCGGACTTCCGTTCCACTGTCGTGCCGTATTTTGTCGGGTTGATTTCACTATTTTTTCTTTCGTCCATGGGCTTTCTCCTTGTGTTTCAATTCCTCGATAAGGTTGTCCAGTTCGTCGAACCGTACGGCCCAGAGCTGGCGGTACTTCTCGATCCATGCCGCCTCATTCTCCAGTCCGCGCAGGCCGAGCCTGCAGGTCCGCACGCGCCCGACCTTTTCCGTCGCGACGAGCCCCGCCTGCTCCAAGATGCCGACGTGCTTTTTTATGCCCGTCAAAGTCATGTGAAACTTCTCGGCTAGGTCCGTGATCGAAGCGTCCGCGCGTCCGAGCTGTTCCAGAACGCCGCGTCGGGTGGCATCCGAGAGCGCGGCGAACGAAGCATCGAGGACGGGTTCTATATACTGAACCATACGGTTCAGTATATAACACGGATTGGCGACATACAAGGGGCCAAGCGCGTGCTACGCTGCTGGCGTCTTCGTTCCCAAACCGAGACGCGGCATAATTTCGGGCGCAATACCGCCCACAAATTTGCGGAGCTTCTCTACGGCTGCCCCTTCCCGCCGCCCGCACCGTAGATGTTGCCGGTCGTGTAAGTGGCGTCTCCGGCCGCAAGTTGTACGTAGATGCTCGCAAGTTCCGCCGGTTGACCGGCACGGCCCATGGGATAGTCTTTGCCGAAATTGCGCCATTTCTCTTCAGTCGCGCCGCCGGAGATTTGCAGCGGCGTATAAATTGGGCCAGGAGCAACGCCGTTCACGCGGATCCCCTTGGGGCCAAGCTGCTTCGCAAGCGACTTGACATAGTTCATTGTGGCCGCCTTGGTCTGAGCGTAATCGTAAAGGTTCGCAGAGGGATCGTAAGCTTGCTCGGAGGCGGTGCCAATAATACAGGAGCCAGGCTTCAGATGCGGCAGAGCGGCTTTGATGATCCAGAAGGGTGCATAGATGTTGGTCTTCATCGTCCAATCGAAAAGCTCAGTGGTCAAGTCGAGTATCGATTCCACCTGGTGCTGCCGCCCCGCGTTTGAGACAACGATGTCAAGTCCGCCAAGCGACGACACAGCCCTGGCAACGAGCTCGTTACAGAACTGCTCGCTGCGGAGATCCCCGGGAATCGCAACGCCCTTGCAACCTGTGGCCTTGATCAGAGCAATCACTTCCCGAGCATCGGGCTCCTCCGCAGGCAGGTAATTGATGGCGACGTCAGCGCCTTCGCGAGCATACGCAATCGCAGCGGCGCGTCCCATACCGGAATCGCCACCGGTGATGAGCGCCTTCCGGCCAGCCAGGCGGCCGGAGCCCTTGTAACTCTTCTCACCATGATCGGGAGGCGGAACCATCTTGCTAGCGAGTCCCGGCCAAGGCTGAAAGGGACTCGTATAAGGAGGCTTCGGGTACTTAGTGGTCGGATCTTCGATCGGCTGAGCCGTGTTCGTCGTCATCGAGCCGGATTGCCCCAGTGCAGCCGAACCGGCGGCTAAAGTCCCGCCAAGTCCGGCGACCAAATCACGCCGTGATAGTGCATTCTCATCATTCATTCTGTTGAACTCCTAGTCAAACCATAGACATTGCGGATTGTTCAGAGACAGACCTGTGTAAAGAACTAGACAGGAATGCTTCCGAGCTGTCAAAACTACGGCGTGTACTGAACCCGGATCAACTAGAAAACGGAACCCGGCGAAGATCTGTGATAGCTCTCTAGGACCCCCGAGCGTTCGGCAACCGCTTCCAGGTGTGAAGCGGACTTAATCGGTACTAATCCGTCCACTTTCCGAGTAGCCGACGATGTTGGAAGTGATCGGCACAATCAGCACCGAGTTATTCGCCTCGAGCACTTATACATAACGGGACATGTCGTGCACCATCGTATAGCTTGTGGAAGTTTCCGCTACCGACAGTGCAAGATTTGACTACGGTGTTAGTGGGAACTGCGAACTGAACGGTCGTCAGACCCCATCGCCGTCAAGCTCCAGACACGAGACGCGCTATACCCGTTGCATCAGCACGATGCCGTCTCTCCCGCCCGGTTGCTCGCCAAAAAATCAGTAAGCCAAAAGTCGCCGAGAAGACTATAACCAACAGAAGCAAAAGAAGACTGAAACGCAAAGGTTGTCTGAGCCAAGGCGCGTGTCTTGGGGGAACGTTTCGCGCCGAAAATTGCCGTGCTATGGCCAGCTCCTCGGGTTGGAATGCAACCTTAGGCACAATATAAAAAAAATCCGCTCGGTTGGATACAGCAGGAAGAGGTTGTTGGATTCCACATAGGCCAATAATCTGTTCCAGTGGCAACTTGCGTTGGAGCCTTGGGATATGAACGACACGCCCTCGTCGGACATCGAGATGCGCGTCTCCTGCGTGTGGCGAATGTCCCGCTTGTACCAGCGACGAAGAAAAAGATTCCTTCCGAAGATCGACCAGAGTCCAAAGATGGCAAACCCTGCGACAAACCGGCTCCTTCTCTTCCGCAAGTGCGATTCGCCATCGATCAGGTTCTCGCCCGCGTGCTGCTGACCGGGGCTATGTGCTCTCTAGGGAAGTGCGCGAGGCTTCGCTCATGGCGCGTTGGGCGCCCGTATCGAATGTCACGCCGCCTTTGGGCATAATTGCGATAGCGATCGCGCCCACCACCGCGATAGCAAATACCACGGTGAGAGGAATCGCGTAGCTGCCGTAGTGCTGTCGCAGCACGGACATCAGCTCGGGGCACCAGCTCCCACCAATGGCATTTACCGGCAGAATGATCGCCATGGCACGCGCGAGCGTGTTGACGCCGAATTGATCGGCCGCAATCAGCGGGATCAGCATGTAATCGGCGCCCATCGCGAAACCGAAAACGAGGGCGAATACGTAAAGCGAGGTATGCCGGTCTGGCGAAACCGAGTACAAGAGAAGAATGGACGCGGCCACGACGAAGTATGTCCCCGTCATCACCCATTTCTTCGAGAAGCGGTCCGCCAGGTAGCCGATGCCCAGCCTTCCGGCGATGCTCGACCAGAGAATCAGGACGGAAGCGTCGGTCCATGCCGCGTTCAGCAGTTTTTGATTCGTGAACCCTTGGTCGCGAAACACAAACTTCATGTGCATGTTGATCGACCCGATGGAGCCGATCGAGCAGAAGCTTCCGAGCAGCAGCAGCCAGAATGGCCAATTTCGGAGGAGCAACGAAATGGGCTCTGCACGACGCACCAAATCCGGAGGCGGCTGGCTCTCGCCATCGGGAAACTGTCCGATGTCGGAAGGCCGATCCTTCAGGATGAGCACCGCGAGGGGCCAGACCACGAACATCAGTGCGCCGATGGCCAGCAGCGCAGTGCGAAATCCGAAGTGGCCCGTGATGCCACGCACGAAAAAAGCCCCCAAACCACCGCACAGTCCGACACCTACGTAAACGATCCCCATGGCCCGACCGCGCTTTTTCTGATACCAGTAGGAGACCAGAATCTGATGCGGAATCGGCCCCGAAAGCAGATACCCCACCGTGTAGACGAAGTAGAGAACGAAGTAGAACAGGAGCGCGCCGTGCATTTCGGCGAAGCCGAAAAACGCAAGCGCCGTCAGGCCCGATCCCACCACGATCAGCTTGCGCGCGCTGAATCGCGGGATGATGAGCGGCCCCACCCAAAGCGTCAGCACTGCGGCGATCGGGAAGCCAAGCGTGATCTCGCTCAAACTCCAATGAAACGACCTCTGAAAATAGTCGTAGAAGAACGGTATGTTGTAATACGGAACTCCGACTGCGATTCCAAACGTAAGAATAGAAGTCGCGATTACGCGCCAGCCGTAGAACCCGCGTGCGGGTGTTGACACGTCGGATGCCATTCACGCACCGTTATCTACGCGCAGGTCTGCTGCTGCAGCTTGATCGAGGAACATCATGGCATTTCTGTGTTTTCGCAATATAGAGGCGGGACATTCCTCACTTATAGGATCTTCAAGCGCCGAGTGTACTGCTATGCTCTTGCTGACTCCGTTGACAAAAACCAGCGCGCGCGGAACGCGAAGCAAAACCGGAATCGTAACCGATAGAGCTTCGCGCGGCACATCGTCGAGTCGTGCAAATGCTCCATCATGGATTTGCTGGAGCCGGCACGTATGATCTAAGTCGACCAACCGCACATCCTCAGGATCGCTGAAATTACACGAATGAGGATCGATGAACGCGAGGTGGCCGTTTTCTCCGATTCCCAAAGCGACTAATCCAGGCCGCGCCTGATGGAGAAGAGCTGCGTAGCGTTTACATTCATCCTTTAGATCTGCCGCCTCGCTGTTCAATTGATGGAAGTGGCGGACTGGAATGTGATCGAGCAGCCTTTCTCGCAGGAAACGCCGAAAAGAAGCAGGATGATCAGGAGATATTGGGGCGTATTCATCCAAATGAAAGACGGAGACGCGGTTCCAGTCTACCCCGCGCTGATCTCGCAAAGCGGCTAGGAATTGGTCTTGTGAGACGGCCGAGGCAAAAAGCACCGCGACTTCAGCCTGTCGAGCAAGCATAGCTCGAAGTTCGTCGGCCGCAACGGCAGCCCCCGCAGCCCCAGCGATCTCCTTATTTGGGTACACAGTCACCTTGAGATCTTCACGCGTAAAGCAGTTGATATTCATTTGAATGAGCGTGTTAAGCTAGGCCAGCCTCCGAGTAAAGACCCCGGAATCGACAGGGCACTACTGATCTGTTCTAAAATTTCAATTCGCCTGCAAGGATAACCAGAATATCGTGCTGTGTCAAACAAAGGTATGAAAGAAGAGATAGAAAAAGACGCAGCAGCGATAACCGGTAGTCTTTCAGAAAAGGCCTATGTCCTAATCCGGAACAAAATTTTGAAAGGCGAGTTTCCTTTGGGAGCTCCGCTATCGCGACGTAAACTCGCTGCCGAATTCAACATGAGCTTTTTGCCGATTTCGGAAGCGGTCCGCCGTTTGGAAGCCGACGGCCTGGTAGAGAGCCGGTCACGAGTAGGGACCCGCGTACGCGTCCCTACAATGCAAGACGTACGCGACAGCTATGTCATGCGCGAGGCGCTGGAGGTGCAATCAGCACGAATGTTTTGCGAACGAGCCAGCGTTGCAGAAAGAAAAGAACTTCTAGCAACAGCAGCACGCCTGGAGGACATGATTAAATCATCTGATCGTAGGGCGCGGACTCGCGATTCCGACCTCCAGTTCCCGATTCAAACTCTGCATCTCCAACTGCATATGCGGGTCGCGGAATGCGCACGCTGCGTGCCGCTCTACGAATTGTTAGAGAATAACCACCTGTTGATTTTCAACTGGTTCTATGACGTTTCCGCGAAATCGAAGCTTGCGCCGGCGCGCCACAAGGCCCTCGCAGAAGTTTTGGTCGGGGATGACCCTGACTGGGCTGCTCTAGAGATGGGTCGTCATGTGCGAGCCGGTATGGAGGAAATCCAGAGCGCGATTGGGGCGAGATTTGGTAAGACTTTCCTAAATTTGAAGCGGCATACAACGCAGTCCCGTGCCGGCGAAACCGGCAGCCCCAATTCCTGGCGGTCACCATACGAACGCCGGACTCAAGATTAGCTCCCTAGAACGATTTTTCTTCCACATTTTTTCTTGACATAGATTCGGAAGCGGGCAATACTGCTATAGCAGAAATATCAAAAAGGGAAATAGCTAGAAAAATCATTTTCCTGACCAGATGTTGTGGCGACAACTCCAAGGGCGAAACGGATGGCGCTCCAAAAAGGAACGTCGTGATGGCAACGAACGGTACTACAGTCGAAGCGGAACTTTTGAGCGTTTCGGTTAGTGCCAGAAAAACGAAGAGAGGATACTGCATGGATGATAAGGGCGGAAATACGACGCTCGGCCGGCGCAATTTCTTTAAGGCCGCAGGTGTTGGTCTGACTGCGGCGGGAGTAATGTTGAGTGCGCAGGAAGGGGCACAGGCACAGCAGGTACAAGCGCCAAACGAGAAATTCGACCTAGAGAGAATTGCCGCCAATTCGTATGGCGTGCGCGATCTTTTCAAGAGGCGGCCCGCTCCCGGACGCGGAACCGGCGGAGGACAGAGACCAGCACAGAGACCTTCCGACCTTGTGCCTCCCGAAGTGAGCAATGACCCGAACGCCGCCCGAGCCATAGCGGAGGCAAAAGAGGCGGCCGCGGCCCGGGCGAAAGTGCCGACTCCAGCGGAGCACAAAGCAAAGTACGGAACAATCACGATACTGGATTTTCCGCAGTTTGTGAAAGATACGTTTCCCGGCGTGACGCACCTGGATATGTCTTCGTGGTTCTTTGGCGATGCGGATGACGAGAGCATGTGGTTTCCGGCGGGATCGTCTATTGGAGGATTCAATCCTGGAAGTGCCTTCGATCCTCAAAGTCCCTCGGGACAGAAGTGGTTGGACAAGCTGGTATCCAACTGTGTGAAGACGGGCATGAAGGTGCAGCACATCACGAATGACTCCCCGATAGACCTGGCGGCGTTTGGATCACCCGAGAAGAACGAGCTTCGCTTGGCGGGCGTGGCAATTGGGAAACGGTGGATCGAGGGACTTTCCAAGGCTGGGGTGGGAATGAAGTCGATGCGGATGAACTCGCCGTCCTCGCTAGGCGCGAGCATCCGGCCGAACGCGGTTCCGCACGGTCCGGGCGACGGCTATCCACGCGACATCGATATTGTGCCGCAGCTTGCGGCCGCGATCGAGTCGTATAAGCAGATGGCGGATTTCGCCGGAAATTACAATGTCCGCGTGACGCTGGAAAACCATTGGGGCCTAGCTGCGGATCCGATGATGATCCGGACGATCGTGGACGAAGTGAATCACCCGTATTGCGAAGCTTCGCCCGATATGGGCAACTGGGAGCAGGAATACATGCTGTTCAACGGGTTAAAGGCGCTGGCGCCTTATGCGCACACGAACGTGCATGCGAAATATTGGGACCGCTGGAACACGAATGACATACAACGTTCGACAAGGATCATGCTGGCGCATGGATACAAGGGAACGTTTGCGGCGGAATATGAGAGAGGGCCCTGGGATCAAGTCGAGGGTTGCAGGTACGTGATCAAAGAAGTACTGGCCGCACTGGCGATGCCGACGGCAGCTTGACGCTGGAGCCATTTGGCGCAGTAGCAGAAGGGGCGCAGCAAGCACGCGCTCCAGCGACCAATACGACTTCGGCAAACATCTGAAAAAGTAAAAAACGTTTTTGACACAACAGCATGCCACGATGCAGAGCTGCTCTTTGCATTTCGCTCCAGGAGGCGTTATGAAGTTCATTTCGAAACATCGGAACGG
This sequence comes from Terriglobia bacterium, assembly GCA_963846025.1. Taxonomy (GTDB): domain Bacteria; phylum Acidobacteriota; class Terriglobia; order Bryobacterales; family Bryobacteraceae; genus Bog-105. The sequence continues at coordinate 499,484 of CAWJUG010000005.1, forward strand.
GCCATTGATGCAGAGGCGTGCGCCAATAAGGTCGGAAGGTGCACGGAGAGGAGGCGGAATGCATTTCTATGCCGAAGCCGATTGGGAGATGTATCCGCCACGCAAAACGAATGCATTGAAGCAACTAGGTTCTAGTGACGTTTATGTGCAAGCGTTCGTTTCGTGCCGAGGCTTTTTGCTCTCATGCGCTTGGATAATCGGAATGATCCTCTTATGCGCAGGATCGGCTGCCGCGCAATTGCTTCAGGGCACGATCATGGGCAACGTGACCGATTCTAGTAACGCAACGATTCCAAGTGCCACTGTCACCGCCACGAACGAAGGGACCCATTTCACTCGTACTTCTAAAACCGATTCGGCTGGCGTGTACAACTTGAACGACCTGCCGCCAGGCACCTATACAGTCACCATTACTGCACCCGGTTTCGAGACCTATAGCAGTACAGGGCTTGTGTTGGTGGTCGAGACGACCCTACGAGTCAATGCGATTCTGCCCATCGGCCAAGTAGGTCAGACTGTGACGGTGGCGGCCAACGCGGTAGCTTTGCAGACGGACCGGGCCGACGTGAATGTGAATTTAAGCGAAAACCTGCTGACAAATTCTCCTGTGCCGGTCGGTCGCAATTACGAGGCGCTTTTCACTACTCTTCCAGGTGCGTCGCCGCCGCAAACTGCCAACTCCTATGGCACCAATTCTACGCGATCGCTTCAGTATACGGTGAATGGCACATCCATCAATCAGAATCTCACCTTCATTGATGGCGCCGGAACAAGGAATGCAGCCGCTTCAAACGTGATTCAATACATTCCCGCGTTGCAAGCTATCGCGGACGTGACCGTCGCGACTAACTCGTTTCAAGCAGATCAGTCCGCAGGGGGCGCCTTTGTGAATGTCACAATCAAGAACGGAACCAACGCCGTCCACGGCGCTTTATTCGAGGACCACACCGACGAGGATCTCCAAGCTTACACTTGGGCCGCGAATCGCTCCCTTCCGAAACTGCCGTATATTTTTAACCAGTTCGGCGGTACGATTGGCGGGCCCATCAAGAAAAACAAGCTGTTCTACTTCGCCAGCTATCAGGGAAACCGTCTTGTTCAAGGCAGCGCGGTCGTAGCGCAAGTTCCTACCGCGGCGATGAAAACCGGTAACCTCTCGGCTTCGCCGACTCGGATCTACGATCCAATGACGGGAAATGCCAATGGCAGCGGCAGAACTCCATTCGCAGGCAGCGTCATTCCTTCTTCACGGATTGATCCTGGCGTGGCGGCGATGATTGCTACGGGTGCGTGGTCCGATCCAAATCAACCTGGCACTGGATCCTTCGGTTTAGGGAACAACTTTCTGTGTTCGGGCTGTCAAGGAAACAGCAGCCAACGAACCGACCAAGTGGATTCAAAGGTCGATTGGAACCCGACCGAAAAACTCAGTATGTTTGTCCGTTTCGGTTTCAACAACAGTGACTGGCAAAACCCTCAAATTTTCGGCGTTCTCGGTGGTCCTGCCGTCAGCCCCGCGAACACAGCGGTCGGAAACGGCGGTTCGAACGTTTACAATGACACTGTTTCGGCGACCTATGTGTTTACGCCGAATCTGCTAGTTGACGGTTTTTTTGGCCTCTCACGTAACGATATGTACAGCAACCAGCCAGACCGGAATCAGGATCTCGGCTGGACTCTGCTTCGGATTCCCGGTCTCGATACATCGGCGCTGCCACCGGCCATGCAACTCAATCAAAATGGGATGCCATATATGGCTGTCGCTGGGTTCGCAGCTCTTGGTCTACCAAACAGTTTTCAACCCCAAAGGCTGTCCGACCCTGAATACAATTTCAACGGCAATCTCAACTGGGGCAAAGGATCCCATACCATTCGCGCTGGGGTCAGCGGTGACTTTCTGAATGTCAATGAACTGCAAGAGCAAAGTTCTAGTCTTGGCGCTCTCAAAAGTCCCGCCGATTTCCAGTTTCAGCAAGGCACAACTCAACTGTTAGGGGGTTCTGCCGGCAACGATTTCAACGCCTTTGCTTCGCTCCTGCTCGGTCTACCACAAGTAGCGGGCAGGGTCTATCAAATCCCTGATCAATATCATGTTCGGGACAGGTCCTTCGGTGTATATATAAGTGATACTTGGCAGGTTACGCGGAAGCTGACTGCCAGCTTTGGCCTACGCTGGGACTATTTCCCGTTTCCGACCCGCCTCGGGACTGGTCTGGAGATCTATAATCCTCTGAGTGCGACGATGTCGATCTGCGGGATTGGCTCTGTCCCCACGGATTGTGGCATTACAAAGGATAAGCAGCACTTCGATCCGCGAATAGGATTGGCCTACCGTGTGACCGGATCAACGGTCATTCGAGCTGGATACAGCAAGGCAGTGGATCCGACCTACTTTCTTTCGTCTTTAACTGCAGGCGACCTGAACTTCCCATACAACATTTCGGATATTGTTATGCCGCCCAACAGCCTTTCTTATTCGCTCACTTTGCGCCAGGGGCTCCCAGCCGAGATCATGCCCAATATCTCTAGCGGTACCATCCCCGTGCCTCCTCTAACCGGTGTCAATACATACGATAATACTAACTACGTCCGCGGCTACATCGAATCATTCAACTTTACAGTTGAGCAGCAATTTGCAGGCTGGCTTGCCTCCGCTGGCTATGTCGGAAACCGACAGATCGATCCGATAGATAACCTGCAGATGAACTGGTCTCCTGTCAATGGTGGTACTGCCGGACAAATTCTTAATCGATTGACTGGGCGAACTGCTTTCACGTTGTTTATGGGCACCATGGGGACAAACAAATATGACTCGCTCCAGACCACCCTGCGCCACCAATTCAAGAGCGGTTACCAGGTCAACCTGGCTTACACATTCAGCAAACAGTTAGGATACGTTTCCCCTAACTCTGGTACTGCCAATGTAGTTATTCCATACGACTTCGGCCTGAACTACGGCCCTCAGCCCACCAACGTTCCGCAAAATTTTTCAGCGACCGCCGTCGCACCGCTGCCTTTTGGGAAGGGCAGGCGTTGGGCTCAGAATGGGTTGGCATCTAAGTTGGCCGGTGGATGGCAAATCAGTACGGTAGTGTCGGCTCGTAGTGGATTGCCGTTTACCGCTACAGCTTCTACCGCGTCGCTGAACGCAACGTACTCGAATCAGTTTGCGGATTGCCTTACGCCAGCCCAATCGACCGGCAATATTTATCAGTGGTACAACGTATCTGCTTTTGGCGTGCCTTCAAACGGTCGCTTCGGAACTTGCGGCACAGACAGCTTGCAAGGGCCAGGTTTGGTTAATGCAGATCTTGATGTGGCACGTCAGTTTCCAATCACCGAGAGATATAAGCTGAGATTTCGGACTGACATGTTCAACATCGGCAACACTCCGCATCACGTGATGAGCGGAACCTCGATCAGCAGCAGCACTTTCATGACAGCGACCGGCATTGCGAATACGGGCCGTGAAGGAATCGAGCAGCGAGCCGTCCGCTTCAGCCTGGAGGTAGATTGGTAATCTTCGGCGTACGTATCTCACTCTAGGTGTCTGTCCGAATATTCAAAGTTGCCGTTTTGACCTCTGACCGATTTGGTTGCAAGCTCTTGAATCAGAAGTCTTCGAGGATTTTCGAATAAGTACCGAAAATCGCGCGTTTCACCCTGCGATCTCGTCAATACGTCCGTGATCGGTATTCTTGCAGCCATCGCCGCCGATCATTAGGGAGAGTTTGACCAAACGTATCAATCCACTTTTTCTGTTTGGCCGCCGCCGGTCAATACTTCTTCGGCTCGTTCCGCGTCGTCAGACCTCGTAACTAGCCGAATCCCTCTGTTCATGAGGAGGTGTGGCCGTTGACCGCCACAATCATCGCGACTGAGTATGCAATCGATTCCGAACGCTTCTAGAGCGGCCTTCGCAATTTCGGCCTCCGACTCGCTAAGGAAGGTACGAATCGTGACGAGATCGTCCTGGCTCGCCTCAGAGTTAGGTATCGTCACGCGCTCACTCACTGCAATGACCCAAGTTTAACTGCTCGTCTTGCCGCTAACGGAAGGGCATCCAGCGTGGGTCGCGAACACCTGCTAATTGATAAGGATCTACGATCACTGCTGCCAAACGATAGGTTCCATCGTTCCGTGTTCTTACGCCGGAGTTTGCCGCTGTCCCCGCCGATGTTCCACTCATTTTGCAAGCGGGTCACAGATCGAGAAAATTTTCCTAATTGCCTCCAAAGTCGACCCTTAGGCCTAAAACGCAAACACGCAAAGTTCGTTTTCGGCTTTTCATGTGCTACGTTCTAGCAGGCTCGCAGAGGACACGTCCTCATTGCGGGCCGTTTCCTTTTTCAAGGAGCCAAACTCGTCTATGACCGCCCGTTCCATTCGACGCGCCGCCGAGCGCAAAGCAAAGAAGCTGGCCCGCAAAGCCGAGCATCCCGCCACCATCGAAAGCTCCGGCGCGGAAGTCACCGCCGGTCTCAATCAGGAGTCGGCTCAAGCCGCAGCCGCACCTCCCGTCGGTTCGTCAGTCGACGAGTGCCCGGAAGTCAGTGATCAGGCATCGCCAGACTATCGCGTGGCCCGTGAAGAGTCGCACGAAAGAAGATCCGCTGCCAACCGGGCCAATGCCCAGCTCAGCACTGGTCCGCGCACTCCCGCGGGTCGAGCCAAATCTTCTTTGAACGCCGTCAAAACCGGTCTTACCGGCCAAACCGTTTTGCTCCCCACGGATGATGTCGCTGAATATGAACAGCACATGCTCGCCTATCGGGGCCAGTTCGCTCCAGTCGGCCAGCGTGAGATTGACCTCGTTCAGTCCATCGCCGAAACGGCTTGGCGTCTGAAGCGAATTCCCTCGCTCGAATACGCCGTTTACGCAGTCGGCCACATGGAACTCGCCGAAAACTTCGAAGATCACGACCCTGAAGTTCGTCCGCAGGTCATTCAGCTCGCCGTGCATCTCAAATACGAAAAGCAGATTCGCAATCTGCAACTGCAGGAAGCTCGCCTGGTGCGTCGCCGCGAAAAAGAACTGGCCGAACTGCGGCAACTGCAGCAAGAGCGAAAAGCCGCCGAGCAAAACGTCGTCGAATCCACCATCCAGCGCACTCCGCTGGTTCGCCCTCCGGAAAATGGGTTCGAATTTTCAACTGCGGAATTACTTGCGTACCGTGAGAGAGTGGCAAGTCTCCCGTCGCCGTTAGGCCACGCGAAAGCCGCGTAATCGGAGGGTGGATATCGTCTTTATTTAGAATTGTCAGACGCTTTTGGCGAATCCGTAACCTGCTCGTGATGTTTACTTGGTTGCTCTGCCCTTGAGGGGCTTCGCTACAATACGAAAACTCCCATGAGAACCGTGTTGTCGCTGCTGCTTTTTGCGGCCTTACCCGTTTCGTCCTTCGCGCAAACTCCCAAAATGCGCGGCTTCTTGAACAAGGATGTTGCCAACGAGCAGAAACTCGAACAGCAGGCGCAAGCTGTTCCCGATCCCACTCGGCTGCGCAAGAATCTGGAGTTCATTGCCGCTAAACCGCATAATGCCGGCTCGCCCGGCTCGAAGGCGATGGCCGAATACATCCTGGCGCAGCTCAAGGGCTTTGGTCTCGACGCGCATATCGAAGAGTTCGAAGCACTCATGCCATACCCGACTGTGCGGCGCGTCGAAGTGCTTGGTCCCAAGCCCTACGTCGCCAAGCTGAAGGAGCCTGCCGTTCCGCAAGATCCAACCAGCGGCCAATCTGGCCAGTTGCCAACCTACAACGCGTACGGGGCAAGCGGCGACGTCACCGGCGAGGTCGTATACGCAAACTTCGGCATTCCGGAAGATTACGAATGGCTGCAGAAGCAGGGAATTGATGTGAAAGGCAAGATCGTCATCACGCGCTACGGCAAGAGTTGGCGCGGCATCAAGCCGAAAGTAGCGGCCGAGCATGGCGCTATCGCCTGCCTCATCTATTCCGACCCGCACGAAGATGGCTACTTCGATGCTGACACTTTTCCGAAAGGACCTATGCGTCCGCCCGACGGCGTGCAGCGCGGCAGCGTTATGGACATGCCGCTCTATCCGGGCGATCCGCTTTCCCCCGGTTGGGCCTCTGAAAAGGGCAGTAGGCGTTTGCCCATCTCGGAAGCGAAAAGCTTGATGAAAATTCCGGTGCTGCCCATCTCTTACGAAGACGCGCAGCCCATTCTCTCGCAGCTCACTGGTCCGGTGGTTCCAAGAGACTGGCGCGGCAGCTTGGCGATGACTTATCATGCCGGACCTGGCGCGACTCGTCTCCACATGAAAACGGATTACGACTGGAGCACGCGCCCGCTTTATGACGTCATAGCAACGGTTCCCGGCTCTGACGCGCCCGACGAATGGGTGATCGCCGGTAATCACCACGATGCGTGGGTGAATGGCGCGGACGACCCCGTTTCGGGAGCGGTCGCGTTGCTTGAAACAGCGCGCTCGCTCGCCACTCTCCAAAAGGACGGATGGAAACCGAAGCGCACTATTAAGATCGCGTTCTGGGATGGCGAAGAGTTTGGCTTGCTGGGTTCAACGGAGTGGGCTGAGAAACATCAGGACGAACTGAAACAGAAAGCCGTCGCTTACCTGAATTCGGATAGCACCTCGAAGGGCTGGCTGCGTGTCAGCGGCTCCCATACCTTGGAACAGTTTGCTGTGGAAGTGGCCGGCTCCGTTGAACAACCAGGCACGTCTACGAATTTGGCCGACGCATCACTCCACCATTCGGGGGAGGACGCCGGCGACGAGCGGCCCGCACGACCGGCAAAAAACAGTTTTACGATTAGCGCATTGGGAGCCGGGTCCGACTACGTTGCTTTTCTCGACTACTTAGGCGTTGCCAGCATGAACGAAGGCATGGGCGGGCAGACAAAGAGCGGAATTTATCATTCCGCCTATGACGACCCCTACTGGTACGAACACTTTGCCGATAGCGATTTTGTCGACGGCCGGGCCCTCGCGCAATATACGGCCACGGCGCTGCTGCGTCTAGGCGATTCAACCATTCTTCCGTTCGAATTTGGGCATTTCGCCAAAACGGTCAGCGGATACGTCGATGAGATCCAGAAGGAAGCGGAGAAGAGTGGCCAGAAACTCGATTTCAGCGGCCTGCGCAATCAGCTTAAGCAGTTGAATGAGAGCGATGAAAAGTATGACGCGATGTTGAAAACGGTTATAAAAAAGGACGGCATCGATACCGCTCAGGTCAACGCGCTCAACGCGGCTTTAATGCGAACCGAACGCGTGCTCACAGAGCCTGAGGGCTTGCCGAATCGCGAATGGTACAAGCACCAGATCTACGCTCCCGGGTTCTACACCGGATACGGCGTGAAGACTCTGCCGGGTATTCGCGAGGCTGTGGATAGCAAAGACTGGGCGCTTGCGGAAAAGGAAACAGCGGTTGTGGAACACTGCCTCGCCCGCATGAACCAGGTCGTGAACGAAGCATACGCGGCTCTGTCCTCGCTCTAACGAACAGAGAAGCCGCTCACGTTCTCTACGGTTTCTTCGCGCTCTTCAACGTGGCGCACATCGGCCATCCTTGGGCCCATATGCAAGGCCGCCGCCATTTCGCTCAGTTTTGGATGTGGCCCTGCGGCGTAAACTTCCACGCGTCCATCGCTCAGGTTACGCGTCCAGCCCGATAAGCCAAGGTCCCTGGCTTTCTTCAGGACAAAGAAGCGGAAGCCGACGCCTTGTACCGTACCGGACACGAACCAGCGCTTCGCCGCTTTCGGTCCCATAACTGCATTGTCTAACTTAGAAGTAACCACTCATGGCGTTTCCTACACAGCGGCCCCGGCGCCTGCGTTCGTCTGAATCGATAAGACGTTTGGTTCGCGAAACACAACTCGCGCCTTCGCAATTTGTGTTGCCTCTGTTCGCGTGCCCCGGCGAAGGTGTACGAAAAGAAATTAGCTCCATGCCGGGTCACTCGCAGTTATCGATTGATCACCTGGTGCGCGAGTGCGAGGAGTGCCGCGCACTTGGCATTGGGGGCGTAATCCTCTTCGGCATTCCGGAGCAGAAAGACGAGATGGCTTCGGGAGCTTACGCAGCCGATGGCATCACACAGCGTGCCATTCGAGCCATCAAGCAAAATGTTCCAGGGTTGCTTGTCATTACGGACGTCTGCAACTGCGAATACACCAGCCATGGACATTGCGGGTTCGTGAAGAACAATGACGTTGATAACGACCTCACGCTGGAATGGCTTGCCAGGACGGCCGTTTCGCATGCCCAGGCTGGAGCTGACATCGTGGCGCCCAGCGACATGATGGACGGTCGCGTCGACGCCATCCGCACCGCGCTCGACGGCGCGGGTTTCAGCAACACGCCGATTCTGTCGTACGCGGCCAAGTACGCGTCCGTCTTCTACGGGCCATTTCGGGAAGCGGCTGAATCGGCACCGCAGTTTGGCGACCGCCGCAGTTATCAAATGGACCCGGCGAACGGTCGCGAAGCGCTGCGCGAAATCGAACTCGATCTGGAAGAAGGCGCGGACATGATTATGGTCAAACCGGCGATGCCCTATCTCGACGTCATCCGTCAGGCCCGCGATTATTTTGAGGTTCCTGTCGGCGCTTACCAGGTCAGCGGAGAATTTAGCATGATCATGGCCGCCGCCGCGAACGGCTGGCTTGACCTGAACCGGACCATTCTGGAATCATTGACAAGCATCCGCCGCGCCGGGGCTGACTTCACCCTGACGTACTTTGCAAAGTCTGCTGCTAAGCTGCTATAAAATCGTCTAGACACCCCTCTTATGCGTCGCTACCTTCTTGCGCTTTCGTTGATAGGTTTCGCTGCCCTCTTGTTGGCGGACAGCAAGAATCCCGCTGACTATCCGTTACGCATTCATATATTCGGCCGGACGGAGACGACTTTTTATCACATGCGGGCGACAGAGGAGGCCAAAGGCGAAGGCCGTGCCAACCTGTTTGAAAACGGCGGACCGAGAGGCGTGGACTTTCAGTTCGAGTGTCCGAAAAGACTCATGAACTCCTCCGGTTATGAGACGTTCCCAGCTAGATGGAAGAAGCCGAATCAGGAACTCGTCATTCTAGTTCCGGAGTTCGGTAAGCAGAATAGCTATTACACCTGTCGCCTCCAGGTGCAGATGAAGGATTTTGCCTATATTCGCCACAACGGCGTCTTGGGTAGCGAGCCGATCGCCGTTTACAAAGAGTGGATGACGAAACACGACTACGACCCGGAGCACGGCAAGGAGGTTCCTACTCCCACGCGCTCCTGTGGCAGCACCCGCCCCTCCACCGGCCACCGCATCAAAGCCTTTTTGATCCGGATTACCTATAGAGATCTAGTTTTCCGGTAATTTGCCGGAGAGGTAATAACGTTCCGGCTGTGCGCGGTGAGTGCCGACCGGTCCGGCGCCGCGAACTACGTGGACTGCCACGGCTTGGCCCGGTTTCAGATTGGCCTCGAATTTCATAACGTCTTCGGGAGAAAGAACTGGATGGCGGTTGATGGAGAGGATTGCGTCGCCTTCCTGCATACCGATATCGTCGGCGAATGAGCCGGGGTCGACGGACGACACCTTCACGCCGTTACTCGCATCAATTTGTAAATCCTTGCGCTCGCGAGGTGTGAGCCGCTGAATCGACATGCCGAACTTCGCCGGGGCCATGGCGCTGGGATGTTGCGGCGGGAGTACATCGGATGGCCTGGTCTCGCCCAGTTCCGGCTCCCCTTGCCAAACCACCGAGCGTTCGCCAATAGCGACCTTGTAGTCTAGCCGCTTGCTATCGCGATCAACGGTGAATAGAGCAATGGAGCCGATCGCCAGATCAGCCACTTTATTGACCAGTTCCTGCCCGTCCTTTATTGGCCGGTCGTTCATCGCAACGATGACATCGTCAGCCTTGATACCCGCTTTATCGGCAGGGCCGTCGGGCGAAACGCTTTCCACCAGAACGCCGTGATCCAAACCAAAGGCTTGCAGCGTATCCGATTCTCTGCCGCTGTGCGTGAATTTGATGCCGATGGACCCGCGCACCACGCGTCCTTGCTTGATGATGTCGTTGTAGATCTTTACTGCAATATTTGACGGAAGCGCAAAACCGATGCCTTCATAAGAGCCGCTGCGGGTTGCAATCATCGTGTTCACTCCGATCACCTCGCCGCGCGTGTTCAGCAGCGGTCCGCCGCTGTTGCCCGGGTTGATGGCTGCGTCCGTCTGCAAAAAATTCTGGAACGTGCCTGCGCCTGGCAGATCCCGGTTGGTGCGCTGCGCGCTGATTATGCCCGCGGTCACGGTCGCTTGCAAGCCGAACGGAGAGCCTATGGCAATTACCCAGTCGCCCGTTTGGACGCTGTCGGAATTTCCTATTTGCACGGGATCGAGCGGTTGTTTGACATCGATCTTCAGAACCGCGAGATCCGTCTCGCTGTCGCTTCCGATCACTCTTCCTCTGTAATCGGTATCGTCACCAGCCAGCCGTACTTTGATACGGTCTGCCTTTTCGATCACGTGATTGTTAGTAATGATGTAGCCGTTCTTATCGACAACGAACCCGGTTCCGGAACCCTCTGTCCGGAAGTTCTGTTGATCTTCCCCGCCGAAAAATTTCTTCAGCATGTCGGAGGGATCGCCGTGCTTCGGCGTGTCGCTGTCGGAGTCATCCGAATCATCGCGATGACGCCCGCGTTTGGCGGTCAGGCCGGGTTTCGGAAGGTAGTCGGATTCAATATAGACCACCGAGGGCTCCACACGCTTGGCAAGCTTTGGTGAACTCGGTTGCAATCGGTACAGCAGGCGGGACTGTCAGCGGCGTCGCGTCCGGCGCGCCCGAGGACGTGTTTTGCTTATCCGCGCGAACGCCGGTATTGATCACCGTTCCAATGACAATGCCGATGGCGAGAGTGCACAGCAGCAGCACGAAACTCAGCACTTTCGGCTGCTTCAGTTTATGGAGGAACGGCATCGAGAGACCCTTTCGCGGCGTATCTATCAGTATAGAGAAGACGCCCCGGAAGGTTCTCCAAGATTCGAAACGCGTCAGCCCTGATCTTTCGGATGTCAGGAAGAGGGGACGGGTTTCAGCTCTACAGCCAGAATTCCAGCAAGAATCAGTGCCCCTCCTGCCAGCGCCGCAACCGTCAATCGCTCGCCGCCTATAGATACTGCCGCCGCCAATGCAAACACGGGCTCCAGCGCGAATATGAGCGCCGTTCGGGTCGCTGTGGTGTACTGCTGCGCCCATGTTTGTAGCGCAAACGCCAGTGCGGTAGCGAAGATCGCGGTCACGCAAATTGTCGAGATTACGGTGCCGCTCCAGACGGCCCTCGGAGGTTCAAACGCCAGGCATGCGGCCGAAAGAACCGCTGTGCAGGCGATCTGGCCCAACGCTACGGCAGGAAAATATTCGCGTTGCGAGAAATAGCCCAAGACGAGCAGGTGACACGCGAACGCCGCCGCGCACCCAATGGTCAGCAGATCGCCCCGGTTTATTCTTAAATGCTTATCCAGATCTGGCACGGTCATCACAATCATGCCGGCAGTTGCGATGCCGATTCCGGCCAGCTCTCGCGCTTGCGGCCACCGGCGATAGAATGCTGCGCTGATGAGTGGCACCAGAACTATATAGAGGCCCGTAAGGAAGCCGGAATTCCCGGCTGTGGTGTATTTCAGCCCGAACGATTGCAGAACGTAGCCGGCCCACAGAAAAACTCCCGCGGCTATGCCGCCGCGCAGTCCGCGCCAGATCTCGGTTTTGTTTGAGTGCTTGAACCCGGGCAGAAAGATGAGCAGCATGCACGCGCTCGCGAGCGCAAATCGCAGCGCCAGGAAGTACATCGTCGAGATTTCGACCAGCGCCTGTTTGACAATGACGAATGTCGCGCCCCAGACAAGCGCAGTGATGGCTAGAGCCAGGTCGGCCGTCCAGCGTGAATGCGAGCGAGTTATTGCCGTTTCGGGGGTAGCGCTACTCACTGCTTGGATCGGCAGCGTCCTGGTTATCGGCCAACGCGGCGAGCGTTAGAAGAATACGGCGCAGACCCAGTTCACGGCCGTCAGACTGATACCACTCCTGCTGCGTATGCGCACCGCCGCCTTGTCCGCCTGCCCCGAGCGAGATGGCAGGCATGCCGAGCGACAACGGAACGTTCGCGTCAGTAGAGGCGCAATCCACTCGCGAGCGCACGTTCAGGTAGGCGTCCACCGCCTGAATGGTCTGCAGAAGTGGCGCTTGATCCGGCAATTTGCCTCCCGGCCGCGAACCGAGTTCCTTGATTTTCGCGGCCAGACGGCCGCCGCGAACCGCTCGATTTTCTCGCTCCAGAGCGCTTTCCACGGCCGAGGTCAAGATGACGGAAAGCTCTTCGAGCAGATTCGGCTCCTCCGAGCGCAGGTCCAGTTTGGCGCGGGCGCTCGATGGAATAGAGTTGATGCTTGCTCCACCCTCGAGTACGCCGAAGTTGTAAGAGCAGCGAGCGCGCCGATTGGCGCATACCGCCTCAGCGTTCTGGACGAAGGTGCTTATCGCAGCGCTAACGGCATGCACCGGGTTGGAAATTCCAGAATCGTTCCAACTGTGACCTCCGGGGCCGGTGAAGCTTACCTCGTATCGTCGGCTGGCAAGCGCTTGCGTTGTGATGTGATCTGTGGACGGCCCGTCGAGTACTAGAAACGCCTTGACCCGCGCGATCTCGGGCAACTGGCGGCACAAGTAGCGCATCCCGCTCAGGTTGCCTTCGCCTTCTTCGCCCACATTCGCAACAAGCAGGATTTCCGCGGCCAAGCCGTGCAGGTCCGCGCTTTCGTTCAGCACCCGCGCCAAGCGCCAGGAGCGCCGCAAGACCGGCTCCGTTATCCGAACTCCCGGGTCCGAGCAGCCGGCCATCGGCTGCGAAGTAGATCTCCTCTACGCGCGCCGGGGCGTATACCGTGTCAAGATGCGCAGAGAGCACCAGCGAAAACTCGGCATCTTCGTTTTGGGCAAACCTCGCAAGCACATTGCCTGCGCGATCCAGCCGGGCTCGCCAGCCCAGCATTGAAAGCTGCGTGCGAAACCACTCCGCGCGAGCTTGCTCGAAGAACGTGGGCGCCGCAATGCGGCAGAGTTGAAGATGTTGTTCGTTGATCCAGCTTTTTTCACGCGCGAACCAGCGTTGCGCCTGAAAGAGCGCGGGGCTGTCTGCAAGACCGGCAATTCGCCGCACCTGCACCGGGGTGCGTCCGAAAGCCGGAAAGGTCTTGAAGGGGCTGGCCAAGTAGATCCCTGCTGACCGTAGTTTACTGTGTGTGGTCAGTGTTCGACAAACCGCCGCTGTGCGCCGTTATACTAGTGACTTAGGCTCCACAAATGAATACGTACTTGAAGTTCGGGATCATCATGGTCCTGATCGTTGGATCTCTTGTCTGGCTTGCGTTTAGTGGTGTGAAAGATACGAAGACGTATTACAAAACTATTCCGGAGTTGGAAAAGATGGGCGCGCAAGCGCAAGGGCAACGGCTGCGAGTCGGCGGAGATGTTCTGCCGGGCTCGATTGTGAAGAATGGCAGCCGCGTGTCTTTTGAGCTGCATCAAGGGACTGAGACGTTGAATGTTGTTTACCTGGGCGCAGATCCTCTTCCGGACACGTTCAAGGACAATGCGCAGGCGCTGGCGGAAGGACGGCTTGCATCGAACGGAGTCTTCGAAGCCAACCAGATTCAAGCGAAATGTGCCTCTAAATACGAGGCCAAGCCCGTGCAACGGGTGACTCACGAACCGGTCGCTGCTCGCTCGTAATCGCAGTAAGTAAATGGAAAACGTTGGCGCGCTCTCTGTTCTTCTGGCGTTCTGCCTCACCGTCTTTTCAATCGCAGCCGCAATAACCGGTAAGTATGCGCGCCGGCCGTTCTTGGCCATTAGCGCCGAACGCGCGGTTTATGCCGTCTGGGCGCTGCTCACTCTCGCTTCGTGCATCCTAATCAGTCTGCTGATCCAGGGCGATTACCGCATTGCCTATGTCGCGGCGCATACCGACAAGGCGATGCCGACGGTGTATAAATTCACCGCCTGGTGGGGTGGACAGCAAGGTTCGCTGCTCTTCTGGAGTTGGCTGCTTTCTACCTATTCCGCCGTCGCAGTCTTCACAAACCGCCGCAAATTCCGCGACATGATGCCCCTGGTAGTCGCGATCATGATGGCCACGCTTGCGTTCTTCATCGGCATGGTCACCTTTGTCGCCAGCCCATTCCAGGTGCTTATGGCGGGGCGGGGAATTATTGATGTTGGGCGATGGCAACGGATTGAGTCCGCTGTTGCAGTGGTGGACCATGGCCATCCACCCGCCATTTCTGTACCTGGGCTACGTCGGTTTCACGGTTCCATTCGCCTTTGCGATGGCGTCTTTGATCACTCATCAACCAGGAGAAGGCTGGATTCACACGACCCGCCGTTGGGCAATCGTCACGTGGCTATTCCAAAGTACCGGAATCCTGCTGGGCATGGGCTGGGCGTATACAGTGCTCGGCTGGGGCGGATATTGGGGCTGGGATCCGGTCGAAAACGCGTCCCTAATGCCGTGGATTACCGCGACGGCCTTCCTGCATTCGGTGATGATGCAGGAAAAGAAGGGCATGATGAAGGTCTGGAACATGGTTCTGGTCTCGGCCACGTTCCTGCTTAGCATCCTGGGCACGACGCTTACGCGTACAGGTCTGGTGGCCTCCGTGCACGCGTTCGCCCAATCGCCGGTGAAGCCGTACTTCACCACTTTCGTAATTTCGGCGACCGTGCTCACAGCTTTTGCGATCATCAAGAACCTTCCCTACTTGAAGAGCGAAGTAAAGCTGGAGAGCGTAGTCTCACGCGAATCGAGTTTTCTCTTCAATAACCTGATCCTTCTGGCAAGCTGTTTTGCGATTCTGTGGGGCACGCTGTTCCCGGTTCTGATGGAGGCGCTGACAGGTGAAAAAGAGACGATCGACGCGCCTTATTACAACCGCGTCAATGTGCCGATTGCGCTGTTCCTAATCTTTCTGACTGGCGTTGGGCCGCTGATCGCGTGGCGCAAGAGTTCACTCAACAGCCTGAAACGGGCCTTTCTGCTCCCAGCCATCGTTGGAGCGGGAGTGATCCTATCGCTTGCGGTCGCTGGGATTCACAATATAGCGCCGCTTATCTCCTTCGGACTTTGCGCCTTTGTGCTGGCGACCGTCGCAAGCGAGTTCTGGAAAGGGGCGCGAGCCATCCAGGCCAAAGAACATTTGGCGCTGCCGAAAGCGGCATTTCAATTGACATGGCGTAACACGCGGCGCTATGGCGGTTACCTGGTACACGTGGGTATCGTGATGATGTTCATCGGCTTCACGGGTACTGCGTTTAACAAACATGAGACGCGCAATCTTGGCCTGAACGAAAGCCTGCGCTTCGGCGGTTATGATCTGAAGCTGTTAAGTGTCAACGACGGAGACACGCCGGATTATCAATTCAGCCATACAGTAATTGAAGTATCACGCAACGGCGAAGTGATCGACCAGCTTGATCCAGAGGTGCGCGTTTACAAGAACAATCAGGAGCGGAGCTCGATAATCGGCATACGTCGCAGGATCAACGAAGATCTGTACGTGAACTATTCCGGAGTGCTGCCGGACAACAGCAAAGCCATTTTCCAGATGTACATATTTCCGTTGGTCGATTGCATCTGGGCAGGGTATTGGGTTCTTCTGTTCGGCACCATCATCTGTCTGATTCCCGGGAAAGTCCGGCTGCAATATGCGCGGACGGAGGTGGTGGGCATTGCGAGCGCGCCTGCGACGGTCGAGTCTTAAACTGATTCTCGCGTTCGGCGCGGTGGTGGCCGCGCTTATCGCTCAGGACCCGACGTCTTATCTCACGCCCGACGTCATGCGTGTCGGCGATCATCTGGCGTGCCGCTGCGGAGGCTGCCGCAATACAGTGGGCAATTGTCCCATGCTGCGCTGCGGTTCGGCCGATCCAATGCGACGCCGGATTTACCAGATGAAGATGACCGGCATGAGCGATCAGGATGTTATCAACACCATCGTCCGCGAGGAAGGCGTCGTTGCGCTTGCTGCGCCGCCGACCGGTACATTCGGCGGGGTCATTACCTGGATAATGCCCGGCGTGGCGCTGGTATTGGGGTTCCTGGTCTATTCGGCTTACGTGCGGCGAAATCATAAAGCTCCCGAATCATTATCGGAGGCGGATCGTGCCAACATCGAGCGTTTTCGCAGTCAGATTGATAGCGAGTTGGAAGAGTCATCGGAGCCGCCGCAAAGAGGTTCAGACCCGCGCACATGACTCTTGTTTTAGCGATTGGGGTCGCCGTCGCCGCTATTTACTACACACTCTTTGTACGTGACAGAGACATCCCCGACCCGATTCCTGTCTCGCCGATTCAGCACTTGCAAGATCGCAAACAGGCGATCTATGAAAATCTGCGCGACCTTCAGTTTGAGTACCGGTTGGGCAAGCTCTCCGACGAGGATTATCAGCAAACCAAATTGGCCCTTCAGAGGGAGTTGGCTATAGTTCTTGCAGAGACGGAGGAGACCAGCAAGCGGCTTGGGTTGGCATTGGCGGCCGTTTCCACGAAGACGACGCCTGCGAAATCCAAATTACCGGGTCCCAGGCCCACTGGAACCTTGTGTCCGCACTGCGGCGCTTCTTTTCCTCAGCCCCTGAAATTTTGCGGCGAGTGCGGGAAGGCGCTGGCATGAAGAGCTTCGGTTTGGCGCTTTTGCTGGCGAGTTCGCTACACGCAGCCATTGACGGAACGGTTGTAAATCGCACCACCGGCAAGCCGCAGGCAAACGTGAATATCACTCTGGTGAAACCCGGCCAGTCCGGTATGCGCACCGTCGGAACCACAGTTAGCGATGCCGCTGGCCACTTCGTCTTTGAAAAGGATGAGCCCGGTGGTGGCCCGCAACTGCTGCAAGCCAGCTACAAGGGCGTCAACTATAACAAGCTGATGACGCCGAATATTCCCACTTCAAATGTGGAATTAGATGTTTTCGAAGCGACCAACTCGCCGGCCGTCGCGCACGTTGCGCAACAGATGTTGGTGATTGAGCCAAGCACGAGTCAGATCGCCGTCTCAGAAACCGTCATATTACAGAACGATTCCAACATGACTTTCCGCAACCCGGAATCGGGCGAGTTGCGATTCTACCTGCCGCCCGCGGCCGATGGCCAGGTACGAGTGAATGCGCAGGGTCCGCAAGGAATGCCGCTACCCCAGGCCGCTGAGAAGACCAGCGAAACGGACATTTTCAAAATCGACTTTCCCATCAAACCTGGCGAAAGCGAGTTCGACGTGAACTACGTTTTGCCAGCCGGTTCGCCGTTTACGTTCCGTGGCCGCGTAGTTGGCGTGAAAGGAATGCCGACCGGCCCACTTCATCTGATTGCGCCGCCGGGCGTTATTTTCAGCGGCCAGGATATCCAACAAATCGGAACCGAACCGAAGACGCAGGCGACCATTTACAACGTCACCGCGCCGGGCCAGTTCTCTTTCGACATCAGCGGCACAGGGTCATTGCACCAGCAGGAAGCCGATGCAGATGATAATGCGGATCGCCCTCAAGTGACTGAAGCTAATCCGCTGATTTACAGGCATTTTGGTTGGCTAGTCGCACTAGCCTTTGCAATTTTAGGTGTCGGTTTGGTTTATCTTTTTCGCAGTTCTCCCGTGCGTTCGCCATACGGGAAGTAGCGAATTGGACGTGATGAATTCCGCGGTCGAAATAGATCACATCTGGAAGTACTATGGCGATTATCCGGCTCTGCGTGACTGCACGCTCGGGATTGCAGAGGGTTCGTGCTGCGCTTTATTGGGACGAAACGGGGCGGGTAAAACTACGCTTCTTCGCATACTTGCCGGCCTCTCGCATTTTCAGCGCGGCAGCATACGGCTTTTTGGAACGGCGCCGCGCGCGAGCGACACCCGTCGGCGTATAGGCTTTCTGGGGCACGGCATTGGCGTTTACGAGGATCTCTCGGCGCAAGAGAATCTGTTTTTTTTTGCGCGGATCTCCGAGATTTCAAACGCGCAAAGCAGAGTGGCTAGCTGGTTGAAGCGCGTCGGGCTGGACCGGGTGGCAAGCATGCCTGTCCGGCAGTTTTCACGCGGGATGCGGCAGAGGCTGGCGTTAGCACGTGCGTTTCTGCATGAGCCTAACCTTCTGCTGCTGGATGAGCCTTTCACTTCGCTTGATGACCGCGCAATCGCCATGCTGAGCCAGTTGTTGATTGAAGCGCGCGAGCGGCAAGCGACTATTGTGCTGTCCACGCACCAGCTTCGCGAGGCTCTGGCGATTGCCTCGCATGTGGCATTGATGGAAAACGGCAAGCTGCGCTACAGCGGTGAGCGCAGCCAGGCGATGCTCGACGATCCCGCGCTTCTTTACCGGTTACACACGGAATTGGGCGCCGCTTGAGGCCACTACGTCAGGCGCTTTCAATTGCACGCAAAGATCTCGCGGTCGAACTGCGCACGAAAGAGTCCATCAACGCGGCGGGTGCGTTTTCTGTAGCGATCCTTGTCCTTTTCAGCTTCGCGTTCGATCCGTTCTCAGATGCCTTTCATGAACTCGGGGGCGGTTTGCTGTGGCTGACCTTTGCATTTGCGGGCGCACTTGTATTCAATCGCGGATTTTCACGCGAGCTTCCGAACGAGTGTCTGGACACGCTGCTTGCTTCGCCGCTGGCGCCATCCAGTCTGCTGGTGGGCAAGGCCATCGGGGTATTTTTTTTGCTGCTTCTGGTTGAAGTTGTTTCGCTCTGCGTCTTCGGGATCTTTTACAATACGCGCTGGTGGCTTCACCCGGGCCAAATGGCGCTGACATGCGGGCTGGCGACTTGGGGAATTGCCATTGTCGGCTCCGTGTTCGGGGCGCTCACTGTCAATCTGCGCTTGCGTGAGCTGATGTTGCCGGTGATTATCTATCCACTGCTGATTCCGCTGCTGATTGGAGCCATCGAAATGACGAACACACTGCTGGGAAACCAGGCTTTCAGCAGCTATGAATGGCTGTGGGCCAAAGTGGTGCTCGTGTTCGATATTGTATTTACCTCGCTTGCGGTAGCGCTCGCAGAAACAATTTTGGTGAACTAGAGATGAAGGATAACTTGAAGTAATGCGCGAAAAATTGGTAATCGTCTTCGCAACGGCTGCCGCTGTTCTACTGGCGTATGACCTACATCAGATGTTCCTGGTATTGCCGGACGAGGCCATGCAAGGGGCTATTTATCGCATTCTTTTTTTCCATGCGCCCGCGGCCATCGTCGGAATGACGGGTTACTTTGTGGCCCTCACGTTCAGCGTGCTTTATCTCAGTTCGAAAAATCTCCGCTGGGACTCGCTTGCGGCATCCATCGTTGAAGTGTCGCTTGTCTTTTCACTAGTGAACATCGTCACCGGCAGCATCTGGGCGCGGATCATCTGGGGTATCTGGTGGACTTGGGATTATCGGTTGACATCCGCCTTGGTATGCGTCCTGATTTTCAGCGGCTATCTCATGTTGCGGCGCGCTATCGATGAGCCGACGCAGCGCGGCCGGTTGTCCGCCGCGCTCTGCATTTTCGGTTGCGTGGACGTGGTAATTGTCTGGAAATCGATTGAGTGGTTTCGCAACCAGCATCCGGGACCTGTGCTTAGCATTCGCACCGGTGGCGGGCACATGGACCCCGCGATGGAGCGCATCTTCTACTTGAATTTCTTGGCTCTGCTGCTGGTGGCGGCAGCGCTTGTGTTGATTCGGACGCGGCAAGAGGCGACCGCGCGCGAAATCGACTCGCTTCGGCGTCTGGCCCACGCAATATAGCTCAAAAGGAAAAATATGGACGCTAGAAATTTTACTTTCATGTTTTACGGCTTCACGGCCGCGTGGCTGATTGTGCTGATTTACGTTGTGAGTCTGGCGCGCCGCGGCGCACGCTTGAAGCGCGAATTGGAAAACGTAAAACACCTGGTACACGCGAACGAAGGAACTCGCGAACAGGGCGTGCAAGAGCGCGTTCGCTGACGTATGCCGCTTGTTATCGACCGCCGCGCTTTTTTGATACAGGCGGGAAGCGCGTTCGCAGCGTTCTCTCTCTCGCGCGGGATTCGGGCGGACCCGTCTTCGATCCGGGTCGCTCTGCTTTCCGATACGCATATCGCCGCTGATCCCAACGACCGATTCCGAGGATTTTCCCCTCACGAGAATCTTCGCCAAACAATGAAGCAAGTATCGGCAGGCCACTTCGAGCTACTGCTTGTGAACGGCGATTTGGCCCGGCTAACGGGACAGCCGGGAGATTACAGCCAGTTCACCGGATTTGTAGATCCGCTGGCTGAGCAGATGCCGCTAGTGGTAACGATGGGCAATCACGACGATCGCAAGAATGCTCGGAGCGCCCTAACAAAACGTGCCGGAGATATCGAACCAGTCGAGAAAAAGTTCGTAACCACGATCGATGCCGGCCCGTTTAAGTTTGTGCTGCTTGATTCGCTGCTGGCAACGGATGTCACTCCAGGCCAGCTCGGGAACGCGCAACGCGCTTGGCTAGCGAACTACATTGACGAGCAGGGTTCGAAACCACTTATCGTATTCGTACACCACGATCCGGACCCACAGGACGACGGCGGACTGGTGGATGCCGAGCGGCTGTTGGATATGCTAACCGCCCGGCCCTCGGTGAAGGCTCTGTTCTTTGGGCACACGCATGTGTATGCGTTTGAAAAGCGGAACGGTCTCCACCTGGTGAATCTTCCTGCCGTGGGTTACAATTTCGCGGACGGCAATCCGGTGGGCTGGGTTGATGGCCTGTTCACCGCCCAAAATGTTGAGTTGAAGCTGAATGCGATCGCAGGGGAAACGAAAGATAACGGCAAGGTTACTCGACTGACGTGGCGCTGAGCCGGGTGGGTTTGTGCTAACCTGTAGAAAGTAAAAATCGAGATTAAGGTAAAGACGAGGAGCATCTTTTTCTAGCATGGCCCTGGCGGTAGAGCAAAAATCGCAGATGATTAGCAAGTACAGGATCCACAAATCGGATTCTGGCTCGCCAGAGGTTCAAGTTGCCCTCCTGAGTCAGCGTATTCTACAGTTGACTGAGCACTTCAAAACGCATAAAAAGGATCACCACTCACGGCGAGGTTTGCTTTCGATGGTGGCCAGGCGCCGGAAGCTGCTCAACTACTTAAAAGATCGCAGTCCGGAGCGTTACAAAACTCTGATCCAGAGTCTTGGCATTCGCCGCTAGTTTAAGTGTTCTCTACGAGTGCGGTTTTGGTTCGGCGTTGACCCGATCTAATCCGCCGAGAATAGCTGCTACGTTTGTAGCTACGCCCTTCACTTCTAAGTCCCACACTTGATCCCGAAATTGATCCGCACGCCGTAAGGAGTGCGATTGAAAGAGATTTTGATGCGGATCACGCATCGGGAAGTTTAAATGTCGCATATAGTTGAAATCGACCTCAACGGGTCAAAGGTCTCCATTGAGACCGGCAAAGTTGCCAAACAGGCCAACGGGTCTGTTGTTGTTCGCTCCGGAGATTCGGTGGTCCTGGTTACCGCCTGCTCCGCGGAGAAGCCCAAACCGGGCGCTACTTTTTTCCCACTCACGGTGGATTACCGCGAGTACATGTACGCCGCGGGTAAATTCCCGGGTGGATTCATCAAGCGGGAGGGACGGCCCTCGGAGAAGGAGATTCTTACCAGCCGTTTGATTGATCGGCCGGTGCGCCCGCTGTTTCCAGAAGGGTATAGCCATGAGACGCAGATTATCGCCATGGTTCTGTCTGCCGATCCGGCGCACGATCCCGGCGTCCTGGCCATCGTAGGCGCGGGAGCTGCGCTTGCCATCTCCGACATACCGTTCCATCACATCCTGGGTGGTGTTCGCGTTGGGCTAAGCGGAGGCGTTTACCAAGCCAATCCCAGCTACGACGAAACCAAAGATGCCAAGCTGAGCATCGTGGTTACGGGTACGGAGCAGGGCATTGTCATGGTGGAAGCCGCAGCCAATCAGGCGACCGAAGCCGAAGTGGTAGAGGCCATCGAGTTCGGACATGAATGTTGTAAAAAGATCATCGCCGCTGTTCGTCAATTGGTCCAGCTAACGGGCAAATCAAAACGTGAGTACAACCCACCAGCGCTGAATGAGAGCATGCTGACCAAGCTCTCCGATGCCGTGCGTACTGAACTGAGCGATGCACTAAATACGCAGAAGTACCCCAAACTCGAAAGCTATCATCGCGTGGATGAAACCAAAGCGAAAGCGGTGGCCTTGTTCACCGAAGAGGCCGAGCAGGCAGAGGCGGGCAAGCTTTTTGATTCCCTGAAAGAGCGCATCTTCCGCGATGAGATGCTGAAGGACCGGCATCGTCCGGACGGACGGGCATTCGACCAAATTCGTCCTATCACGTGCGAAGTTGGAGTTCTGCCGCGAACTCATGGCTCGGCTATTTTCACGCGTGGTGAGACTCAAGCGCTGGTTACTACCACGCTAGGAAACAAAGACGACGAGCAACGGATTGAGCTGTTCGATCCAAGCGAGACGTCCAAGCGTTTCATGTTGCACTACAACTTTCCGCCGTTTAGCGTTGGCGAAGTCGGGTTCATGCGGGGACCGGGACGCCGGGAGATTGGTCATGGTGCTTTGGCTGAGCGAGCGCTCTCGCCTATGATTCCGGACGACAAGAGTTTCCCGTACACGCTTCGGGTCGTCAGCGACATCCTGGAATCGAACGGTTCGAGCTCCATGGCGAGCGTCTGCGGCGGCACGTTGTCATTGATGGATGCCGGAGTACCGCTTACAGCGCCTGTCGCGGGCATTGCAATGGGTCTGGTGCTCGAAGGCGACAAGTACGCGGTCCTGACGGATATTGCGGGCGCCGAAGACCACTATGGCGACATGGATTTCAAAGTTGCCGGTACGAAGGACGGCATCACCGCCCTCCAGATGGATATTAAGGTTCCGAACGTGACCACGCAAATCATGAAGGAAGCGTTGGAACAGGCGCGAAAGGGTCGTTTGGAGATTCTGGACAAGATGAACGCGACGATCTCAACGCCGCGTGCCGAACTCTCCCAATACGCGCCGCGTATTTACACCACCAAGATTCCGACGGACAAGATTCGGGAACTCATTGGGCCCGGCGGCAAGGTGATCAAGGGCATCATCGATCAGACGGGCGTGAAGATCGACGTCTCCGACGACGGAACAGTCAATATTTTCGCGGCAGACGGCGTCTCAGCCAATCGTGCCCTGCAGATGGTGAGCGACATTGCAGCAGTAGCCGAAGTCGGCAAGACGTATTTGGGCAAAGTAGTTCGCATCGCCGATTTCGGTGCGTTTGTTGAAATTTTCCCGGGCACTGACGGCCTGCTCCATATCAGCGAAATCTCCGAAAGTCGAATCAAGAACGTTCGCGACGAGTTGAAAGAAGGCGATCAGATTCTGGTGAAGGTTCTTGCGCTTGAGGGCAACAAGATCAAACTGAGCCGGAAGGCGATCTTGAAGGAACAGCGCGAGAAGTTGAAGGCTGGGGCAGAGCGGGAATAGCGGGAGATATTACAACGTCCGCTTCATAATCGGAAGCGAACGCGTCCCCTGCTCACAGCCGCCCTGCTTGCAGATCCGGCAACATAGCCATCATGGAATCACGCAACGCCTGGCGTGTATCAGAGCGACAGGTCCAACCCAAGCTGCGAATGCGATTTGTGTCGAGCCGCACTATGGGAACGTCCCCTTTCCAGCCGCGATTTCCGCCTGTGTATTCAAAATTTACTTGATCTGGATCCAGCCCGGCGCATTCGGCCGCTAGACGGGCAATTTCAGTCACGCTAATGTAATCGCCCGTGGCGACGTTATACACAGCAAACCGCCCGGATGAGCGTTGCGCCGCTGTTAGAACGGCCTCGATCACGTCGCGCACGTGAATATATGACTTGCTTTGCGTGCCATCACCAAGGATGCGGAGCTTTCCAGGATCGTTTAGCAACTGGCGAAGAAAATCAAATCCCACACCGTGTGTTTGGCGGGGCCCGACGACATTTCCAAAGCGAAAAGCGCGGCCGGTGAAATCGGACATGTGGCAGTAGGCACTGATAAGGGCCTCACCTGCCAGCTTGCTGGCTCCGTACGTTGAAATAGGAATAAGCGGCCCGTAATCTTCGTCGATTTCCTTTTCGCCAAGGTCGCCGTAGATACCGCTGCCCGAGGCATAAAGGATTGTCGTTGTTCCGGATCGGCGCATAGCTTCGAGCACATTGTTAGTCAGGTACGTGCCCTCGCGGAAATCGATATCGGGCTCGGTCGCCGCTCGCGCGATATCCGGGTTGGATGCAAGATGGATAACGGCATCATGTCCGCACATGGCCATGGTGAGTTCATCAATATCCTTGATATCAGCGCGAACTACTTTGAAGCGTGAATCGCCGCGATGTTGCTGGTAATGCCATTCGCGGCCGGAAGAGAAGTTGTCATAGATAGTCACTGCTGCGACGGAGGAATCTGCAAGCAGGTGATCGGTAAAGTGGCTGCCGATAAACCCGGCGCCACCCACGATGAAATAGCGTTGAAAACTTGTCATCTTCCATTTGAACGGCAAACTGCGAAGGTGTTCAAGCCGAACTTATGGGAGAAGCAGCGGATATTACTGGGCAGGAAGCCAGCGCGAACCAGTAAGGGCCAGAAATCCTTTACATCGTAATAAGCTTTGTGATCATCCATCTCGTCTTTTGGACTCAATCCAAGCCGAAAAGCTGAATACTCCAGGAATCGCTTGCCGCGCCATGACGGAACGTTGAACAGACAGATTCCTCCAGGAACAATAATCCGAAAGCACTCCTGAATCGCGGCTAGCGGGTTCCACAGATGCTCCAGAACAGATATGCAAAGCACGATGTCCAAGCTGTTTGGGGGTATTTGCGTGAGAGCCTCAGGCAGGGCTCCTTCGACTCCAGTAATCTTCGGATGAGTCTTAAGATCTTCCTCCAATGCCACGTCAACGAGAACTGCGGCTTGCAGCACGTCGAGCCTCGAGCGAACAAACGCGGCCCGATAGCCACATCCGAAGTCTCCTATTCGCTTGCCGGCAAGAGAACCTGTATATGTGCGAAGCTGGCGCGCCGATAACCATACGCCTAACCGGTCCACGATGGTGAGTTGGCGATGTTGCCCATAAGCGTGTTGGCGTACGCCTTCGTCGAGCAAGGCTCTACCTGCGCTTAACATTTGCATGCGCAGCATGAAGCGCCAGCGTAAAGGTAAAGTTCATGCATCCCCCGATGACGAACAACAGTCCTGTGACAGCCAGATGATTGGCTGGGAAAACGTCGTCGGGCAATCGTAAACCGGACCGAAAGTATACGCGAATCAAAGGCGTGGTCAGGAGGACGCCGATGAATACAGCTACGGCACTTAGGACGACGGACCGAGTATAGGAAAAGATGCGTAGCCAGCGGCGCGTTCGCTTGCCGCCGTAATCGAAAAAAACGCGCGCCAGGCACCCGACGTAGAACCCATGCAATCCGAGCACGGACAAGGTAAGGCCGAAGAGCATCCAGTATAGCGAGAAGGCGATCGGACCCACCGTAATGGGGCCAAGGGTCATTGGCAACGTCAAAAGGAGGCCAATGAACAACAGCAGCAACCCCGGTCGAAAGAGAAAGAAATCCGCCCCATAAATAAACATCGCCTTTAGGTTGATCCAGCCCGCTTTCCAGGGCGAAAGCCAGCCGCTTCGTTTGTGGTGGCTGAGGCGGCCATCGCTATCCTTATAAAACTTGACCGGAACCTCCGCCGTCTTCAGACCCATGTGGACGGATCTAAGCACCATTTCCGATGCATATTCCCAGGACTGCGATTGCAGGTCCATTCGGCACAGGGCCTCTCGCGTGATTCCACGCATCCCGCAGTGAATGTCTGAAAACGAGCTGGCGTACAAAAAATTGAGCACCCAGGTTGTGAGGGGCGTGCCAAAATACCGATGGAGCGCGGGCATTGAACCGGGTTCAATATAACCACGAAAGCGCGACCCCATCACATACTCGTCGCCGTTCCGGAAGCTCTCTATAAAAGGCTTCAGGTTACGAAAATCATAGGTGCAGTCGGCATCGCCCATGAGGACGTAATTCCCTCGAATAAAAGGGATTGCGTCGACGTAGGCGCGGCCCAGTCCCCGTTTGGGCACTTTCAGCACGCGGGCGCCTTTGGATAAGGCGATTTCAGCTGTGGCATCCGTGGAGCTATCAACGATGAGCACCTCGCCGCGAACGCCGGCATCGGCGAGGCCCTCCTGACACCACTCAACGAATCGTTCAATCGTTATTTGCTCATTGAGAGCGGGGATGACAATCGAAACCTCAGGATTCGCCACATCGTTCGCAGGAGTCACTAAGGTGATTTCGCTGTTGCCATCGGATAAATGGCGCTTGTCGAGGGCTAAAGAGCCGGTAGCCATAAACCTCGTCCTATAATTCGTAGCCCGACCGCACGGCATCCCTGTGGAACATCATTACGGTCTCGAGTGAATAGTCGTTGAGACTCCTTCCAACGGAGTTAAGCTTTGCCAAAATGCTTTCCGTGACGGTTATGATGTGGCAGCCGATATCGTTTGCCTGGAAAATATTAAGCAGCTCTCTAGGACTTGCCCACAGGAGCTCTATATTGGAATACATTGAGACTAGTTCCAGGCCAGCGGCCATCATCGGAACAGGGTCACTACCCGTGTCGGCGATTCGGCCCGCAAAAACAGATATGACCCCGGGGGCCCCGCCACCTAACGCCAAAGCGGCGTCCCTCACTTGATCGAGGGTCATCACGGCAGTAACATTTACCTTCACTCCGGAATCTGCGAGCCGGCAAACTAAGTTCATCGAAGATTCACGGCGGGTATTCATAACGGGAATTTTTGCGTAGACGTTCTTGCCCCAGCTTGCGATCTTTCGCGCCTGTCGCTCCATTTCGCAAAATTCGTCCGCAAAAACCTCGAATGAAATAGGTTGGTCCGTAACCACCTGAAGCACTTCGCGCGCGAATGCCTCGTAATTTGTTACGTTAGCAGCCCGCATCAGCGTGGGATTTGTGGTGAAACCGCTAATGATCGGGTTGGCCCGGGATTGTAGAATCTGTGCGCGGTCAGCGCCGTCAGCGAACAGCTTGATTCTTAATTCCGAAATACTTCTCATCATGCAGACTCGTGCGCAAGTATCCAATCCACCGCCTCCGGCAGTGAACGAACGCGTGCGTTCGGGGTAGACGAGGGCGGCTGCTCGCGGTAGCCGTAATCAATCCAGATAGTCTTGCACCCCGCGCTTGCACCTGCGTCAATATCGCGCCACCGGTCGCCGATCATATAGCTGTTTTCCAAATCGACGCCGTATCGCTGGCCAGCGCTGACGATCAATCCGGGGCGAGGTTTGCGGCAGTCGCACTTGTCGGAATCGTCGTGATAGCAAGTCAGAACATCGTCCAGCGGCAATAGGGTTCGTAAATGGCGGTTAATATGGTCGACGGCTTCGCGCGGCTGAGTCCCACGTTTTACATCCGGCTGATTCGTTACTACAAGCAAAAGAAAACCACGTTGCCTCAGAGATGCGAGCGCCTCTGCTGTTCCGGGGGGCACTCGGATTTCGGCAGGATCTTCCGGCGGATACGGCTTACCATGACGCACTACGGCCTCATTCAGCACGCCGTCCCGATCCAGGAAAACGGCCCTGCGCATTTGTGTAGCCGTCAATGATTCCCATTTGGTACCTGTTTGCTGTAGTGCAGGGTGGGAAACGAGTAGATGCCATACAACAGCTTGGAAACTCTCAGAATGCGGTGTAATGCGATCCGGGTGAACGGTTGGAACGATGACGCAGATATCGGCAACCTGTGCTGTATAGCCGCCGTCTCTGCCAACTATTCCAAGAATCTTTGCGCCTACAGATCGGGCGTAGTCGAGGGCCGCCACTATATTCGCGCTTACGTTCCGCTCCACGCTTCCGCCGCCCACCGAAAAAACCATCACGGCATCTCGCGTCTGCAGTCGACTAACTGTCAGCCACGCCGCAAACAGTGTCTGCCAGCCTTCATCGTTAACTCGAGCCGTCAGTTCCGACACGTTATCTGTCGGCGCATACGCCTCGATACCAGTCAGCTTCCGAAAATCATTTACTGCGTGTGACGCATTTCCCGCGCTGCCGCCCACTCCGAGGATAAACAAACGGCCCGAATCCCGGCGAACTTGTGCCAGGACATTCGCCATGTTCTCTATAGCAGAAGCGTCGAGGCGTTTGGCAACCTCCACGACCTCACTAAGAAACCGGCCGGAGAACGTATTGTACCCAGGTTCAGCAGGCGGTCCGGGTATACGAGTTTCTTCCGGCAAATTCAAAGTTTAACATCCGGGGACGGCCAATTTACTCGGTTATCTGCAACGGACCGCTTTCGACTTTTGCGCGTCGGCCCTCTAGGAGAGCGGCGGTCTCTTGCAAACCTGAAGGGGAACCGATCTCGTAAAACCGTTCTTTCACTTCGAACGCAGCGAGTTGACGGGAACTGAGCAAAGTTTGATAAACGCTTGCCAGATCGCATAGTTCACTGGCGGGCAGCGCAGCAAAGACGCTTCGATTGAAAACGCCCAATCCATAATCGATATGGTGCATGTTCGGTGTCAGATTGCGTTTGTCATATCTCAGAATCTGTGTTCCGTCGTATTCAACATTGCTGGTATCGTATAAGCCATCGTTTCGATAAAGCGTCATCATTCCCGGAACTCCACTACGCTGAAAAGCGACTTGAACGGCTGCGTAGTCGCAGGTGAGATAGGAATCGCCGTATAGCACGAAGAAGTTTTCAGGCAACAAGGGCAAGGCTTGCCGGATGGCCCCGGCGGTCCCCAGCAGCGCCGGACCGTCGAAAGAGTAATCAATTTTGATTCCGAGTCCCGCGCCATCCCCAAAGCGGTCTCGAATGCTCTCCCCCAAGTAACCCACTAAAAGTACGACGCGCCGAATACCTCGCTGCTTGAGGAGTTCAAGCTGATAAGACAGAAATGGCCGGCCGGCGATTTCAATGAGGGCTTTAGGAATGCGTTCGGTGAGAGGACGTAGCCGGGTTGCAAGCCCACCGGCCAGGATGACCGACGGAAAAAGCCCGTCGGAGTGACTCAACTTGGCGTCCTCAGTCGTAAGAGATGACTCGGGTGCCTTCAAAGTCGAAGCGAAATCTCACTTCTTTAAGTCCTTCTTGCCTCATGGCGTGGCGTAACCGGGGCTTGTCTGAAGCATAAAACATCAGGAACCCTCCGCCTCCGGCACCGATCAACTTGCCGCCAAGAGCGCCGTTTGCCATGGCGCAATCGTACCATCGGTCGATTTTCTCGCCACTCATGGCGGCGCTGCGGCGCTTCTTGTGTTCCCAATGAGAGTTCATCAGCCGTCCAAACTCAGCAAGATCGCCTATTTCCAAAGCATGTTTGATGTGAAACGCGAGTTCCTTAATAAAGTGGAGGTTCTGCGTCATCTCTGCATCGGCCTGCTTGCTTTTGTCGTCCTGCTCTTTCAGAATTGCGGATGCCGAACGCGAGTAGCCGGTGAAGAACAACAGTAGGTTGTCCTCTAAGTTAAATAAAGTCTCTTCCGAAATAGTCAAGGGCCATGCTTGGACGGAACCGTCTTTGCCGAAATCAAAGCAAGTAATGCCTCCGAAGGCTGCGATGTATTGATCCTGTTTCCCGATCGGTTCGTGCAAAATGTCTATCTCCACATGACAGGCCTGCTCTGCAAGTTCATCCGGATGAATCAAATTTTTCTTATAAGTATGCAAAGCTTTCAAAAGAGCGGTAGTAAAGCTGCCCGATGAGCCGAGACCGGTTCCCGCCGGAATGTCAGCCATACTTGTAATCTCCAGGTTTCGCTCTTGGATATTTACCAGCCGCAGAGCCTCGCGGATAATTGGATGCTGAATCTCCTCGATGGACGATGCCTCTTGCAGGTGTGAGTATTTAAGCAGGAAACCGTCGACGAAGCGGCGATGAATGTTGATGTACACGTACCTGTCAATTGCCCCGGCAATCAAGAATCCTCCGTGCTCGCGTGAGTACGACAACAGATCCGTGCCTCCGCCGCCGAAGGAGACCCGCAATGGTGACCGTGTGATGATCATCGGTAAAAAAAGGCTCGCGTGAGCGGCGCAGCGAGCCTGGATGGCACGGAAAAGGAAAAGCTGTGGACCTTCAATTTCCGAAAAGCGTCCGCCAGTATGTGCACGGCTAAGAATATCGACAATAAAGATGCATAACAGGCGATGGGGTACGCATACGCAATATAGAGGGGAAACATCGCTGGGAATGACGACATGTCCACTAAAATAAGAATCCCCAACCTACACGCAACCGCCAACCACGCGGCGCATGCAATGGCGAAGCCGGGCGAATACGCCCGATCATACGCATACCAAATCGCAACAATCACAACGGAGCAGAACCCGGCCAGCAGCAGTATCGGGAGCGCCTTCGAGTAAAGGCGAATTATTGAGGCTCTTGTCTTGGTCGCGAAATGCTCCACCCGATGATTGATCATCAATGCGGGTCTGGGCGGCGGCGGAGTGTGATTGGGTACATACAAAAATGCTGCCGCAGCCTCAATTTGGTCGACGGTACCAATTGAATTGACATCTGTTTGCGGCGGAGGCTGAACAAAGGACAATTCTAAGAGTGCAGTTTTGGCCAGCGGTTCAGCACGAAGCAACTGGCTGTTATCTACGTGAGGCATGTACGGCAAAGGGTTGTGATAACAGGCGATAACTCCCGAGTTACAAGCCCGCGAGATATCATTATGGACGTTGTGATAGAAACGCGCCGCGGCGGGCGCACTGGAGTAATCTCCATCTAACGCTACCGCGTCTCTCAATGCCCACATAAACCATCCGCTTGCATAATCACCGCATACCTTTGGGTAGAAGCTACAACTGGGCTGCTTCCAACCCTCAACCGGGCTGCCAGGACCCTCTAAAAGTCTTTGCAGCCTGGCAAACGTTGGGCTTATTTTGTAAACTTTTTCGCGTGAACTTTTCGCAACACCTTCATACGGTACAAATACATCTGGCTTTACCGATTCCAGGGATTGCAAGGCGCTTTCAAAAGCGCCGCCGAAGTCGACTATCGCGAAGGTTCTATATTCGATAAGGTTTGTTGTGGCAACAACTGCTAAGACCATGCCTGCTGAAGAAAGAAATACGGCGGCCTTTTTAAGTGGTCTTTTTATCGATCTAAAGCCACCGTTGTAGCTCTTGTGGAGAGAACAAGCCCATAGGACCAGAAGGGCCGGCACGACGACCACCCCATCCTCCCGGGTCATCCAGAACCAACCAAATGTCAGTCCGGCTAGAGATGCGTACAGCATTTCGTGCCTGGTGGAGACGAAAAGACAGAGAAGAAGAAATGAAAAGACAATTAGGATTTGGGGCGTCACAATCGCGTCGCGGATTACTCGCATCGAGTGAGGGCCAAAGTGCCAAAGCAGGACCTCGAAAACAGCAAGCGACAACAGAGTGGATCTTGAGATCTTCTCAGTGGCAAACGCAAGAAGCCAAATCGAGAACACGTATAAAAGGCTGTGTGCAAGCGAAACAGGAATTGCAAACAGCGATATCAACGCCAGGAAAAGGGGATAGCCAGGGCCTTTAGCAAGCGTCATCTGGCTATAAGGGCCCAGCCAGTGTCCGGACGCGATAGAGTAAGCGTGAGAAATAAACAAGCCGTCGTCATGCCCGGCGCCGGCAAACAGAAATGTGGGCAAATTGACGAAGACAAGAACGTAGATGAGGGCGCTGACTACAAATACTCCACGTAGCCACACGTTACGCTGGTCAACGATAAATTTTCTGACGAGATGAGATGTTAACTCGGTAAATTGCTGAACCGAGAAGAGCTGTGAAACTTGCATTATTACATTGGTTGCTTTTAACTGATCGCCAAACTCCGCGCACGTACTCATTTACATAAGTGCAGGTCGCCAATCATCTGCCATTCCCCCCAATGGCGTCCCTGATCTTGAGCGACGATGCGGACATGCTGAACGGATGCAGGAAGGTCAACTTTCCAGTAATGCCAAGCAATGTCTCCGGGCGTGAAGGGCACTGATGCAATCGGCTGATTCCGGTCGGCGTCGATTACCGTTTCAGATAAACCCTCAGTAGACGGGCCGTGTGCTCCTGTGACAACGAGGCAATTTCCTGGAGGGTTCGAGAACGGATGTGATGCTATTGTACCGGTGTTGGAATCGTCTCCCGCCCAACTCTCGTAATAGGACGTCGCGGGCGGCATGTCTGCAGGTTTCGACGGAATTGGGCCGTTCCTCATCCAGGCTCCCTGGAGATCCCAGTCTATTGAGGGGATGGCCTCTCCAACTTGATCAGCACGAATCCCGCTTATCGGCGGGATGGCGGTTGGCCTTCCAACAGGAACGAGCGCCTTGCCATGCATCTCGACCGCGTAACACAAGAATGATTTACTGTCGAAAGTTCGATTAACGAATCCAACCCAAGCAATTGATTGAGGAGTGTCAAATGAGGCGAGTCGCGGAGGCAGTCCTGCCGGCAATTTTCTTCCGAAGCCAATGATCCGTTGGTTTTCATCGAGAAAAACGAACTGTTGGGAACCCCAGATCCTTCGCGGAGATTCGGTCCAGCCAAGTACCACTAAGCCTGAGGTGAGCGGACGCACGGCGGTTACTGCACCGGGTTCTGGTTGGTCAGAGATAATCGGAAAGACGGAAGCGGCAGGGCGACCGAGCCACTCCATCCTCCCGCTCGCAAAGGTGGACAAGCCGCCCTTGCGCAGTATCGGGAGATCAATTGCAACCTGCTCCCCGCCAGGATAGATAGTCTTCATTAAGCCGAGGTCGTCCACACCGGATTCAAAGGCTAGAGACGCCAACTGGACATTCGCAAAGGAAATTCTCTCAAATTCGAGCCAAGAGCGTACGCCCTGGGATTTGCCAAGGAGGGCGAATCCCAAGGCAAAAACACAATAAAAAGGGATCCAGAGGTAGTACCGAGAGTTGCTTATCAGCCATGCAGCCGTAAGAATCAGAGTGGCATGAGCCGCCAATGGAGTGAGGATGTAGCGCTGCGCCATGGCCGCACCGAATGCCGAATCCTGCGGGTCCATTCTTCCCGCGGCCGTAATGAAAGCTGTGAGAAGACAAAAAAAATAGAACCCGAATAGAACAACGCCGGTCCCGGTGCTCAGACATCTGCGCCGGACGGCTAGGGCGACGAAGGCAAAATAAGCAACAAGCTCAAACAGCCCGAAGGACACCCCAAGACGTGGCGTCACTGCGGTGAACGGCATTCCAAGATAGGCGGCTATAAAAGAGATCGTGTAAATAGGATGAGCGAACACTATGCTGAGCTTAGTTTGCTGGAAGAAATGATAGCCAACAAAGTAAACCGCAATAGATATCGCAGCGCTCGCCGCTAGGATTGAAAGTTTTTGTTTGGAGATACGCAGGATAAATGCAGCAGCAAAAACGATCGCCCAGAAGAAGAGGCCGTTGGCCGAACTGTAATTGCAAACAACACAACATACAATTACGCCGGCTAGATAGAACCATGAGCACCGCGAGATTGGAACCTGCTGGAGCAGAAGCAGCGCCAGAGGCGCCATTGCCAACGTGAGCGTCCACTGTAACATGAAAGGTGTGGCGATAAGATTGGCTCCTCCTTTCCAAGCCATGACAACGCCGGCTAGAAAGATGCCACAAAGCTGAATAAGCTGAGACATCTTACTCATGTAGCGCAGGCTCGTGCCGAGCGATGCGGAAAGGACCAGCCAAATGCTCGCATAGAACACGTTACTAAGAACACTTGGCAGAATTTCGCGTCCACGGAAGAAAAGGTAATCGGCAGCGAAAACTATTTCGGGGAAAATGATTCGGTGCTCATTGTGTTGTTCCCAGAGCACCGTGAAATCAAATCGGCGATAACTACTGATCTTACTCACCGTGTTCCAGTAATCGTAGAAAGGCAAAGGTGAATAGAATCGGATCTGTGCTGCCGCGAAGTGCACCCAGGCGATCAGCGCCCACGCCAGAAGACCACATAAGGCGACGAACATCCAACAGCGGCTGGAAAGTTTCGCTTTGAAGCGCGTTGTTTTTGGATCATTTGTGGTCATTCAGCGGGATCTTTTTGCTGCTTCCACAACAGTATAGCCAGAGATCTCTTGTTCGCCTTGGCTCCATTTGCGAGGACAGCTTGCGCTCAACTTGCGTTAGAAGTTGATTCGGCGGAGCGGATGCCTGGTGAAGGTTCTTGCGCTTGAGCGCATCAAAGTCAAACTGAGCTGGAGGGCGATCTTGAAGGAACAGCGCGAAATCTGACCGTTGTTAAAATGGGCTTTCAAGAATGAAAAGGGCTCTCATTACAGGTATTACCGGCCAGGACGGCAGCTATCTAGCGGAATATGCTTCTTCAAAACGGGTATGAAGTTCACGGCTTGGTACGCCGGGTGGCACTCGAAAACCCGGACCGGCGCCTGGCACGCATTTCCCATATCAAAGATCGAATTGTGCTGCACCCCGGCAGTTTGGAAAGCTACCCCAGCCTGTTTCATATTTTGAGCCGCTGCACAATCGATGAATGTTACCACTTAGCTGCCCAGAGCTTTGTTGCGGAGAGCTTCGAAGATGGCTTTTCCACAATGAACACGAATAGCAACGGCACGCATTATCTGCTGGCTGCACTTTATCAACTTCAGCCCCAATGCCGGTTCTACTTTGCGGGATCCAGTGAAATGTTCGGTAAAGTGCGAGAAACTCCCCAGTGCGAGACCACGCCATTCCACCCTCGCAGCCCTTACGGAATCAGTAAGGTCGCTGGATATTATTTGACCCTTAATTATCGCGAAGCGTACCAGATGTTCTGTTCGAGCGGAATATTGTTTAACCATGAGAGTCCGCGCCGGGGATTTGAATTTGTAACTCGAAAGATCACATACAACATCGCCCGTATAAAGGCAGGGCTAACGACAGAGTTGCGTCTTGGTAACTTAGAGGCGCGACGCGACTGGGGTCACGCAGCCGATTACGTTCGTGCTATGTATTTGATGCTCCAACAGCCCGAGCCAAGTGATTACGTTATCGCTACTGGTGAAACGCATTCGGTCCGCGAGTTTTGCGAAGTGGCATTCGGCGAAGTTGGGTTGGATTACCGTAATTTTGTTCGCGAGGATCCGCAGTTCTACAGGCCGGCGGAAGTCGAAGTCCTGATGGGAGATTCAAGCCGGGCTCGTCATTTATTACAATGGCAGCCCAGTTACACCTTCAGGCAATTAGTTCGTGAAATGGTGGTCAACGACATGGCGCAACTAGACCAAGTCGGAGTTGGTGCCGCAGTTGCCGGATGACATCTTCCTGCATCCGCTTGACCCTCTTGTCTGAAGGCGAAGCGGGTGTTGCGAACGCCCAGGAGACGCGGAGGCTATGGGTGTCGACTCGAATCCAAAAGCCGAAATAGCTCGTTTCGAGACCGCTGCTTTTCGATATTTGGCGCTTGTTTTAGCAAATCACGGAAACCAGACACATATTCTTCGGCAGCGTCTCTCCAGCGCCGAACACGCACGCGCTTATCGTTTTGTTGCTCGCCGGACCTCGCGTTTAGTATGGCTGTGATTGCTCCGGTCAATTGGTCAAATGCGCGAACCAAAGTGAAATCGGCATCACCGAGAGACGATTTGAGTTCGCGATTTACCTCCGTGTCGAGGGCGACAACCGGCTTGCCAAGTGCCAACGCATCGACAATAGGCAGACCATATCCTTCATACACACTGGGATAGACCAAAATGCGGGCTCTTGCAAAAAGTTCGCGCATACGCCCGCGCGTCAAATGCCCGCTTGTGTGCCATTTCACGTGCGGAGGCAATGGATCCGCCGGAGGTTCTCCGCCAAGCACAGCGAGGGGGCCCAAGTTTAGCAAATAAGGAAGAGCGTCCTGGATTCCCTTATGGACAAAACTATTCCCTATCACTAGAATGTGCTCGCCCGGCAGTGATTCAGAGGATGTCAGACCAAGGTCGCTTCCGAGATGGACGACATGTGCGGCAAAATCCCGCCCGAAAAAAGCTCTGAAATCCGAATGCGAATATCTGCTGATCGTAAAGACCTTGTCCGCGAGTTCAACCGTCTTAGAGAAGATCGTCTTCCGGTCTATGGACGTGAGATAACTGCAACGAACCGCGATAATGTCTAGTAAGACAAACGCGAGGCGCGGCGCCAATCTATTCATTCGCCTGAAATCTGCCCAG
The DNA here is from genome assembly GCA_963846025.1 of Terriglobia bacterium. Classification (GTDB taxonomy): domain Bacteria; phylum Acidobacteriota; class Terriglobia; order Bryobacterales; family Bryobacteraceae; genus Bog-105. The sequence continues at coordinate 535,767 of CAWJUG010000005.1, forward strand.
GTAAAGACTTGGCCAGGCCTAAAGACTAAATCGAAGAGCATGTCCGAGCCAGGACGGTCCTCGAACAATGTATAACCATTAAGCTCAGATGAGAAAAATCGGCCATCTTCAGTTAACCCGACGAAAAGATCCCATTCATCTCCGATCAGGGTCTTGATTTCCCGAAGCAGGTTCAAGGCAACTTCAGATGTGCCGCAATGCTTTGGGGGCAAGTGGAAGAAGTCGAACAAAACTGCTGGGCGAGTACGGCCCAATAGGACTGAAAACTTCTCTACGGGATCAATACCATATTGAAAGTATTCGGAAACATTACGTTCGTATTCCGGAAACCGGCTGAGCAGAATTTCACGGTGCTTTCGCTCAAGCTCTCTGCGTCGCACACCAAACGTCGAGCCTTCGTAATGAAAGACAAATGCATGATTGGCGGCAACGACCGAAAACCCGTAACGGTTGATCCTGCAGATAAAATCATTCTCTTCGTTGTATCCGGGACTGTAGATTTCGTCGAAGAGTCCGAATCTTTCCAGAATTACGGACTTTATAAGCATGCAGAAACCCACCGCCGTCGGCATAACCACGTAATCGGCCAGGTCGGAATTCACTTGTTGCCAAGTTTGGTAGGCGGCTTGTGGCGAAATTGTCGGATCTCCGTGCGGTATGGAGAAGATAGTTGCGTTGTTGCTCCGGGGACAGACGACACCATGGCGCTCATGCAAATACAAAACGCGCAGCATTTCGGGAAGAAACCCATCGGTGACCTCAGTGTCTGAGTTCAGAAGTAGGATGTCGTGATGTGCGGGGGCGACTTCTTCCCAGCCCCAATTACATGTCCTGACAAATCCGCGGTTTGACTCACTGCGGACATAGGTTAGATTCGGCAGCAGACTTTCTCTGCAACACTCCGCGATAGAATCATTTGGCGTTCCGTCATCGAGAACGAAGATGTGGCAATCAGCGGAGGCGTGCTCACGCAGACTGAGTAGGCAGACGCGCAGTTTGTCCGCCGCTCCAAACGCCGGAATAAGAATAGAGACGTTGCCAGGGCTAGGCGGGACGTCAGTGGAAGTCATCCGGCAGGGGTGGCGTGGCGTGCGCGCCGAACAACACTCATGACGGCTCGCATAGGTTTCGTCACGCGCCAGGACAGCGATTGTTCAACTGCACGAATGATGTTGCTTTGCCGCTCATCCTTCTCGGCAGCCTCGGCAGTTCGCTTCTGAAGATCTTGTTCCAGTCTTTGAATCTTACTCTGCAGTGCGGTCTCAGCCTGTTCCAGTGTTTGAATCTTACTCTGCAGCGTGCTCTCAGACAGTTCTTTGTCGCGGATCACCGCATTTTTTTCGGTGGCCAACTGGCTAACCTCGCCTGCCAACAGCAGTCGTGATGCATGCGAGGCCATCAACTCGGCCTTGATGAGTTCAATTTCTGACGTGATTTGGTTCAATTTCGCCGTGAGCAAGGCGGCAACGGCCTCCAATTCCAGATCGAGGCGTATCGATATCAATATTTGCGCAGGGCCGCTGAACGGGTTCGGCAGCGTAAATCCTAGCTTCGAATCGTTCCCAAAACAAAAGACCAAACAACGGTCCATGGCCGGAAGATGTATTGCGGAATCTAGAACTGGAAGTTGCTTAAGGTCAGAAACTTCATGAAGGTTCGCAAGCAAGTTGCGGCTTTGAGCATCGACAACTTGGAACTTTTTAATTTCGGCAACACAAGCTCTATCTGCCGGATCAAACCGAATAGAGCCTGCTAATGCACCTGCGGGAAGGTCAAATTGAAGATCGTTCCAATGGCCGGCTTGGGCCGTCACCGAGACCGCTTCGCCTTCGGAATATCCTCCGGAGTTGAAGGGGTAAATCTGAACAGTGATGTCTGAGTCTTTGCGTTCGGAGTTGTTTTTGTGCGCACCTAAGGCTTCTGTAACAATGCCGTAATCGGGCTCAAGACGGATAGTGATGCGAAGACGCACGCAGCCAGCATGGTTGATAGGTGGTAACCGTATCTGTGGGTCGGAGCTGAAACAAACTAAAAAGCAGGAGTTTTGTCGCGGCACGAAGAACGCAGAGCCGGACAGGTCCAAGGCCGCCATCGCCGATGCGTTGCCGACCGCCCAGATCGGTTGTTCCGATTCACAATCGATAAAGCTAATATCACTTATTTCAAGCACGCAGGGGCGGTCCGAAGGGTCAAGCCGTATGGAGCCGAAAACCCCGGATTGCAAATGGAAATCGAAATCTCTCCAATCTCTAGCGTCAAAAGTTTGCCGAAGACTTGTCGATTCCGAGTAGCTGCCGTCTTCAGGCTGGAAGACCTGAACAGTGATCTCCTTCGATTCCAATGCGCCACTATCCAACCTGGGAGCTTGATCGAGGCGCGTAGCTTCTTTGGTGGCGGTCGACTCACACTCCGCCGATAGGAACCGCTCCAAATACGACGCGTACGAAACGTAATGTCTTCGGACCTGTTCCCCGGTATCTGCGCTCGAAGAAAACAGAAGATCCAGAAAGGGCGATCGCGCAGGTCCACCGGGTTTGCGCAACACGCCCAGTCCCCAGCCGTGATGGAATGCAAAAGCCTCTGGGAATTTTGCCGTGAGTTCCTCCCACAGCCGCCATATACCAAAATTCGCATGCCGTACAAAGATGTCATGCAGCAACACGATCCCGCCTTGGCTCACCTTCGGCAACCAAGAGTAGAAGTCGTGAGATCCAGCCTCGTAGGTGTGGAGACCATCAATGTGCAGCAGATCTATGCTGTTATCGGTAAATTGAGCGAGAGCTTCATCGAAGCTCATACGGAGAAGATAGGAGAAATCTTTGTACGCGCGGCCGTTGTACTCGCTAACTTCACAAAAGACTTCTTCTCCATATCGACCCGCATGCTCTTCGCCATGCCAGTGGTCCACTGCATAACAAACGCAATCGAGACCGTTAGTGAGGACGCTTTGGCACATGCCAAAATAGGATTCGCCATAATGCGTCCCGAGCTCCACTAATAGAGACGGCCGGCAAGCAGCTATCAGATCATTTGCAAAAGCTAAGTGGCCTGACCAGTTTGATAGGGAACCTGGCTTATAACGAAAGGGTACAAAGCCTGGGTTCGGAAGTGCCAAAGGCGCGGCGAGCGCTTGCGCATCAGATTCTATAGTTAGCACCATTAACCGCTTTCTAGATTCTGGATACGTCTCGCTCAAGCAACACAATTGCCTCGTTCTCGGAGCAGACTACAGAACTAATGTTAAATGGCAACTCGAATTCTTCGCGAGCGCGCATGAGAAAGGCAAGCAGGTCGTCGGCCGACCATACGTTGAAATGAATACTGTAGTTCTCTCGAAGCAATTGCGCAACACGCTGCCCTTGTTGCTCGGGTTGACACATTTCCACAAGCTCTACCCATTCATTGAATAATTCTAGACGATCGGTTCGAATACCCGACTTATATACCGATCGCAACGTAGTGTAGGAAGTGCTTGGTCGTTCCGAATCAAAAGTGTAACGCTTGTCGGGAACGGCCATGAACAAAATCCCGAACGGCTTCAGAACTCGCAGCAGATTGCTTACCGTTTGGATTGGGTTTTCGCAATGCTCCAAAAAATGGTTGGCAATGACGAAATCAAGAGATCCATCTGCAATTGTTTGCAACTGCTCGCCGTTATCGACAATGTCTGGCTCTTGCAACGGCATGCCGCCGAGTTCTGGATAGTGCTGGAGCAGACCCGGCAGGGCCATGCGATCCACATAACGAATGCTGCACGTTTCCGGTATTTCCAGTCTTCTTTGGAGCGCTCCAATCTCGATGCCACTGCCGCGCAGAAACTTCCGTGCGAGATCCTGGCGAACGCTGCGCTCATATTGTTCCGTTCCGCGCTCGATCACCAGGTCCGTTGAACTTCGGTAACAATGTTCCAAAGTGCACTGAATTATCCGCAATCGTAAGCCGCTTGAATATGATCGGCGAATTGGAATAGTCACTCTAAACCCAGACATCAAAAGACCTGAATTCCCGAAATGCTGCGCCACGTCTGGCCGAGGGCAGCGCGTCGCAGAAAAATACTCGAGGTGTTGAGTCCGCATGTCCAAAACTTCCACGTAGATGGAATCCGGAACAGGGTGCTCAGTATCGAGAAACGCCCAGCCGCTTAGAGTTAAGTTGATGCGACCAGTCAGTTTGGGAGGCTGGTTGTCGAAGAGGTCAAAGCAAACGACGCCGCGCCCGTCATAGATAGGCTGCGAAAAGCTCAGGCTAACTACGGGATCGTTCTGAGGAAGCGAGTCCATGCGCGTCCACAAAGACGACCCGAGTTCCGTGCCGGCAAAGCGATATCCGCTTGCGATTAGCAGAGCGTATTCTGCTCGACGTTGCTGCGGCGACCTTTCCCCGTCCTTCAGAGAGACCAGCGGAGGGTGCTCTTGTGAAGTTTGCACATCAAGGCTCAAGAGCTAATCCTTGCAATCATTGTTGGGAGTAGTCGAAAGTGAGAAGTTGCGGGTTGAATTGGAACGAGCTAAGTGGGCGCGGTGCCGCTCGCCGTTCGACCTGCTCCACACAATTGAGCAAAAAAGATGCTACCGCGTAAGGGGTATAAAGCGTCGATAATCCGCTCTGGCGAGTATGATTGCTCAGCAATCGCAAAAAGTGCGACATGTGCGATGAGGAGATAGCGCCCAAACCACCGACCGCGGCCAGATGTTCCCGTCGAACCGCAAAGAACAACTCCGAACATTCCTCGACCGATCTTACGATCGATATTTGACCCATGTATCCATGGCTTGGCATCTGGACGCCCGCGTACGGATCGATTAACGTATCTTCTGCGCCGCGTACAAACCCTGTTGAAATTATCTTGTTTGCGGAGTCGAGAGCCATTCCCGTAACAATGCCGCAATCATCGCGCATGCATTGCGCCACCAGTTCATCAAAAAATAAATGATTGAGCGATTCAAGCGGACCATTAATAAAGACAAACACATCACCCACTAACTCCGTTATGCTGCACAACGTTCGCTGGGCTGTTCCGCAGATATTGCAAGTCTCTCGTTCGATGTTCTGACTCATGCACGACAACCGACTCAATAATCTGATATACGTGCAATGGCCGGCCGCCTTTGCTCGTTCTCACGATGGCAGATTGAAAAATGCCATCGGCGGCTCTCAGGAACACTCCAATCTGAATGTTTTTCGGACTCGGATATTTAAGCCTCATTGATCCGTAGAAGAGCCCAGGTGAAACTGTTACTTTCTGTGTAGTACGTCTGGTGTGATCTTCGAGTACTCTGATCCAGGATTTTGAACAGTAAGGCTTTGCGTCTAGATTGACGGACGTCGAGGAATCGTGCATGCGCCAGTGATATAGAGGCTTGCGTATATGCCGAATCGCTCTACTATCGACAATCTCCACGGCGCGAATCAAGAGATCCCAATCTTGTGCTCCATCGCAACAGGGCCGAAAGCCGCCAATCTCCGTAACTATGTCGCGTTTCAGCGCGACCAAATGGCCTAAATAATTAAATGACAAGAAGGCATCTTTGTCAAAATCCGGTTTGAAAGCGGGTTGGCTTCGGGCGCCATACTGATCGATCTTATCTTCGTCCGAATAAAGTAACTGGTAGGCAACACCCTCATTAAGAGCGCGCACTACTTCCAAGAGTGCAGAAGGGTGCAGTTCGTCATCGTGATCCAGAAGAACGACAAAATCGCCAGAGGCCTGGTTCAAAGCGACGTTAGAAGCTACGGATATGCCGCCCTGCGTTGCGTTCCGTTGAAAATGAATGCGAGCGTCACGTTGGGCAAACTGCTCAATCGTGCTTATTACGTGATCGTCTGATGAGTTGTCGTCGGAAATACAGAGCTGCCAGTTCAAATACTGCTGATCCAGCACGGATTGAATGCACCGGATCAAGAAATATGGAGGCGTGTTGTACGTGGGAAGAATTATTGAGATCGTAGGGCGGTAATCAAGTGTGGGCGCGTATCGGGAAAACTCGTCCTGGGTCCAGAACATCTCGGGCTCTTTCCATCTGATCCATTCCTGATAGGAAGAGAGCTTGGGCGGTTTCGCACGTACGGGTGTCTCCGGAACCAGTATTGATTCCAGCAATAATTCAACTCCGTTGAGGCGAGCAAAAACACCAACTGAGACGGGCCCTCTTTCGCATCGGAATCTTAGCAGGCAGCCGCAGTTGGCGAGGCGCGGGTCGCCGAAGTGTTTGATGAGATCCGGACGGGAGAAACCAAGAATACCAGGGAAGTCGGCTCCCTCGACACGAGCAAAGATCTCAAGCCGATCGGAGGCGTTGTTGGCGAAGCACCAACCGTGGAGGACGTACTCGCGAGCGTTGACCTGGACCGGTTCCCGCGTATCCAGGGAAAATGTAACTCCATTCCGGACAAACAATTGGTAATTCTTCTTTCATTCTTTGCCTTTTTGTACAGGCGGTGACAAATGTGCGGATTAGACGAGGATCTTTTGCACAAGTTTACTAGATAGCTGAGGACCTTTCAACGTCGAAATGTGGTCCGGTAAGCTGTTGCTTGTTATGGTGGACTACTCGCAGTACGGGCAGGCGCTTCTGCTCGATCAGTTGATCACGAACGACACTCCCAAGGTGCTTGTGGATGTCGGCGCAAATGATGGAATTTGCGGTTCCAATTCACGGAGACTTCTGGAGCAGGGATGGTACGGTGTTCTGGTTGAGCCCCTTCCGACTCTGTTTGCAGAATTGCAAGTGAATTGCTGTGATTTGCCCAGCGTGCGTCTTCTTCAGAGCGCTTGCAGCGATGTGAGCGGAACAAGTCGCCTCCGCATTGGGAGGGACGGAGAATACGGCCAAATGAGCAGCCTGTCGAGCCATCCCTCTATCGAAGGAAATCTAGGCGAGCTGACGACGGAAGTGCCCACTCTGACGCTCGCCGACTTGTTTGCGGCTCAAAGCATTCCGGACGATTTCGGATTACTTCTCGTAGACACTGAAGGATGGGACTTGCAGGTCCTAAGAGGATTGGAAAGCACGATCTGCAGACCGCGGATCGTTGTGACGGAGGATTTTGGGCCGACGAACAATAGCAAGTACGTGCTATTGGAGCAGTACGGCTATCGTCGTGTCGCGACCTGCGCGTCTGATTCCTTCTGGGTCAATGAGCGGCAGTCGGAAATTTCTCTTCCCATACAATTTCCTATCTCTCATCTTCCGTCCGATTGGAAACCGTTCGGTGTATGTGCCGGAAATGGACGAGTGGCGCTGGATGAGACTGCCTCCTTTGAAAATACCTTGGCTGGATGGGCTTTCCATTGCGAAAATGGACCGATCGAAGATGTGGTCGTCAGCTTCCGTGGAGTCCATTCGCAGATAGCGAGTTTTTTTCAGGCGTGGCGCACTCCCCGGCGAGATGTGGCCGACGTGTTTCACTCCAATAATCTGCTGATGAGCGGATTCCGCGTCCACGTGGACCTATGTCCAGCAACGTACGAGATTAGTGTTATTCAACAAGGGGCGGGAGAGTTTACATCCGCTTCTGCTGGACAAGTGACACTGCCGATTAGCCATTAGCAACATGGTCTTCCTCTCCCTAAATCCCTGATGTAAATGGCAAAATCGTGTGCTTCACGAGGTGCGTGTGGTTCGAACGAGAGATTCGTTTAGACTTGGTAGCTGGAGATAAGAAACTTGGATGCAATAGGGCACGCAAATCCAACGGCTATATCGCGGATCGAGAGTTCCGATTGGGAACGTACAAGTGCCGGATATGCCGTCTGGAAATATACTATTCCTCTTCCGCCAGAAGGGTTGATGTGGAGCACAGGAGGCGCATCCATTGAAAACTTCCTCGTCCTGGCCGATGCGTGGGCTCGACTCGTCAATCATTTCACGCCGGAGAATGCCACGGTGCTCGACATCGGTTGTGGTTGCGGACGAACTGCAAGATGCTTGATCAACAATCGATGGATACGCAAGTACATAGGTTTTGATGTAGTAGAGACGAGCATAAAATGGTGTCAGAAATTTCTAGAGCCGCCGTGGCAAGGTGCTGCGAAGTTCTATTGGTTTGATCTTTATTCGGCCGAATACAATCCAACGGCTGCGATGAAAGCTGAAGAACTTCGGTTTCCTGCGGACGACCGCTGCGTCGACGTTGTTTTCGCCGCCTCCCTTTTTACACATCTGCTGGAACCTGACGCTCGACATTACCTGAAGGAGATTGGGCGAGTTCTATCCAAAAGAGGTACGGCTATTCTAAGCATCCACAACAATCCGGCACCGGGCGCCAGATTCGGCGGTAATGAAACCCGAATCGATATAGACTCAGATTATTTTGCAGAATTGGCCAGCGCTGCCGGTCTCCGTGAAAGCGAGCGAATCGACGATTTCGGTGGGCAGCAAATCTTTATTTTCGTTTCTAAGCCGTGACTATAGGGCGTAACTCCTGTGCTACAACCCGCGATGACGTCTGGTCGGCTTCGCAGACTAAGCGGATGCCTCGAACGCAGGAATATGCAAAGACCCGGCCCGAGCCGTTTTTCCGCTCTATGACTTTTGCCAGAAGGCCCCAGTCCAATCGACGGTGTGAATCGGATCTTGTATGTTGCGCGCCTGGCGGAAATCGTGCACAGCAGCCCGGCAGTTCGGTAGGCATCCGTAGTCGTCTACGATAATGAAACCGTGTTTCGATACGCGATGGTACAAAGACGAGAGCGCCTCTATTGTAGATTCGTACATGTCTCCGTCTAAACGCAGCACAGCAATTTCGTTTATACGTGCGCTCGGCAGAGTGTCTTTAAACCACCCTTTTAGGAAACAGACCTGAGAGTCCAATAGCCCGTATCGCTCAAAGTTCGCCTTAACTTGTTCCATCGTCACTGCAAGATATGGTGAGAGCGTGTGATGGATATCACCAGTATCTTTTGGGTAGCTGATGGGATCAGGTTCAGGTAGGCCAGCGAAGGAGTCGGCCAACCAAACCCGACGATCCGCCACCTCGAAGGCCTTGAGCACACCTCGCATAAAGATCGAGGCCCCTCCTCGCCAAACGCCCGCTTCGACTAAATCGCCCTTTGTGTTATTTCGGAGAACCTCGGTGATACACTCCTGTAAGTTGTCTAGGCGTTTGACTCCCACCATTGTTTCTGCCTCGGTCGGCCAGTCTTTGCCCTCATAGCGCAACTCCAGGGAGGCGGGTTCAGACGTAGAAAGATCGCTACGGAGATTGCGATCCAGGAATAGAGTGCGAGTCAAACAACCTTTCAACAGGCCAAGGTAGAGTGAGACCGCTGGGTGTATCTGGAACTCGGCCTTGCTCCTGAAGAGAAGTGATGGTAGATTCATCGCTTAATTGAAGTTATACGACACTTGGCCGGGTGCCCACAAACCAGAAACTCGACCCACTGCTCCGACCTTGAATTGGCCAAAAAATTCTGAGAGCATTTCGGGAGCGGTGGGGACTCTTATACATGCGTTTTCTCCTGAGCACAGTGTGTCGTTTATGCCAGGTTGCGGCGGGACTCATTCTCTGCGAGGGCCTGGTCGTTGCTGCAACGCCGCTCAGCTACGTTGCAGTTACACCCTGCCGCATCATTGATAGCCGCGCTCCGATTGGACCGTTCGGCGGCCCTACACTTTCTGCTAACACTGTCCGAGTTGTTCAGATTCCCGCAAGTTCATGCAATATTCCCTCGAATTCATCGGCATATTCAATCAACCTTGCGGTAATCACGAGTTCACCGGTTTACGTTACTGTCGTATGGCCGGACGGCCAACCCATGCCAGGGGTTTCTACCCTGAATGATTATCAAGGAACGGTCGTGGCCAATGCCGCCATCGTTCCAGCTGGCAACAATGGCGCCATTGACATCCTTGTCAGCAACACGGCCGATTTCGTTATTGACATAAATGGCTACTTCGTCGCCCAGACGAACTCTACCAGTACGGCATTAGGCACTGGCGCTTCCAATGCCGGCACACAGAACACTGCCATTGGCTTTGATACGCTTCAGCTCAACACTGGAACTGGCAACACAGCGGTCGGATCGTACTCGCTATCCGCTAACGCGACTGGGAACAATAATACAGCTCTAGGCACAAGCGCTCTGTTATCGAATGCGCTTGGCTCCGCAAACACAGCATTGGGAAGCGATTCTCTGTTGAACAATCTGGTGGGGAACGACAATACCGCTATCGGATTTGCGGCCCTCGATTCAAACGCGACCGGTTCAAGCAACATTGCTGTCGGTGCTACGGCGCTGTGGAACAGCGTTTCGGGTGGTTACAATGTGGCGGTCGGAACCGGCTCCTTGTATGGCGACACACTTGGGTCGTGGAACATTGCTCTCGGTTATCAGGCGGGAAACGGTATCACGATGGGCAATTACAACATCGATATCGGGAATGGCGGCATATCCACCGATTCAGGGATAATTCGCATCGGCGCCTCAGGATCACAGACAAGCACGTACGTGGCCGGAATTGTGAATTCCACAGTTTCGGGTGTACCGGTGATTGTGAATTCCAGTGGGCAGTTGGGCGTGCAAACGTCCTCGTCGAAATTCAAAGAAGATATTCAGAACATGGGTGATGCGAGCGATGCGCTCATGCGACTTCGACCCGTGATATTTCGCTACCGCACTCCGGACCCGGATGGCGCAAAGCCGCTGCAGTATGGCCTGGTGGCGGAGGAAGTTGAAAGATTCTATCCGGATCTGGTTTTTCATGATGCGCAAGAACATCCGTTCGCACTTGCATATCAAGAACTTCCAGCTCTTCTGCTGAACGAAGTCCAAAAGCAGCGTCGCACGATCGAGCAGCAAAAGTCCGAATTGGCTGCTCAAGAACAGGAACTGCAGAGTTTATCCCAGCGCTTGATGGTCTTGGAACAACGATCTGCAGTGAAACCGAAATAGTAAATCTTCAGATCCCTGTCCATTGGATAAACACGGCCGCCACGGCGCCCCCACAAATTGGTCCTAAGATAGGCACCCAGGCGTAACTCCAATCGGACGAGCCTTTCCCAGCGATTGGCAGAAACGAGTGAATGAGCCTTGGACCAAGATCGCGGGCTGGATTGATTGCATAGCCCGTGGTGGCGCCGAGCGACAAGCCGATACTCCACACGACACCCCCAACTAACAGGGGACCCAAACCGGGCGCGACGCCGCCAGGGGCCAGCCGCTTCGATACGAGTGCCGAAGCCGCGAGGACGAGCACGAACGTCCCAATGACCTCACTCAAGAAGTTGCTGCCGAAGCTGCGGATGGCCGGTCCAGTCGAAAAACACGCCAGCTTCTTCCCCTGGTCCTGTGTCACCGGCCAATGGGGTAAATAGAACAACCAAACCAGGATCGCTCCTGCCATTGCGCCTAAAATCTGCGCTGGAATGTAAGTTGCCAATCGCTCTGCGTGTCCAGTCATCAATACGGACGCAACTGTGAACGCCGGATTGAGATGTGCGTCGGCATCTCCAATCGAGATGGCGACTGCCACCCCCGCAAACACGGCCAGGGCCCAGCCGGTTGCAATCGCAAGCCATCCCGCGCCCTCCGCTTTCGAACGGTTCAATAGCACGCCCCCGACCACGCCGTTTCCCAAGAGGATCAGCACCATTGTTCCAACGAATTCACCCAACACAGCAGGACTCAGCATCTCTCTCCCATTTGCAATTCAATTGAAATTATTCTTTCCATACATACTGCTCGGCCAACTTTCCGTATTCACGGACCTGCTCCCGCTCCCACTCAAGGTTCTTTCCAAGCTCCTGGGCCAGTAGCTTAGCTGTGGCAGGCGCAGCTTCGAGGCTCGCTCTAGCATTCAGGAACAGCGCTCGCGTGCGACGTGCCAATACATCTTCCACGCGGCGTGCCATTTCGTGACGTGCCGCCCACACGACCTCGACACGCCGAAAGGGCAGTAGCGGATGGAGCGCCTGCTTGAGTTCCGCGCGCGACTCTGCAATTTCATTCAGTAGAGGCAAGTCCGCACCGTAGACACGCTCCCATTCATTGCTGTTTGCCGGACGGTCCATAGCACCGTGCAAGCGAAGCTCTGCCGTCGGCGAAGCAACCTGGCTCAGTCCCGCGGTTTGGGTAGCATGATTGATCACGTCTTCGCCCATTTTGCGGTAGGTGGTCCATTTCCCGCCGACAATCGTAATCAGTTTGGCATCCGAAACCAATACAGTATGATCACGCGAAATCGCAGCAGTTTTGACAGCACCGTGCTGGCGGACCAGCGGGCGTTGTCCAGACCAGACGCTTAGGATCTCATGCGGCTCCGGGCGGCGCACTAGATAGCGCTCGATGTGCGTCATCAGAAACTGTCGTTCATTGGACATGGCCTGCGGCTCTAGAGTTGGCCCGGGTACCGGATCGTCTGTTGTCCCCACCACGACCGATTTATGCCACGGAATGGCAAAGAGCACCCGCCCGTCCGATGTTCGCGGGATCATCATGGCCGAGTCGCCCGTCAAAAATGTGTGGTCCAGCACCACATGGGAGCCTTGACTTGCAGTTACTACCTGCGCGGCCCCCGGCTCATCCATTTGGCGAATGCGATCAGTAAAAATCCCCGTCGCGTTGATGACTACTTTTGCTGGAAGATCCATTGCCAGCCCTGTTTCGGTGTCTTCAGCCCGGACCCCCTGCACGCGCCCGGATACTTTCAATAGCTCCCGGACGGGCGAATAGTTCAGCCCAGTGCCCCCGAGGTCGAACAGCGTCCGCAGCAGCGTCACAGCCAATCTGGCATCGTCGAATTGGCCGTCGTAGTACAGAATGCCACCTTGCAAACCCTGGCATGTTGCGGTAGGCAACTCGCGTTTGACAGCGCCTGCCGAGAGGATACGCGAATGGCCCAAACTCTCGCGGCCCGCGAGCAGATCGTATGCTGTCAGACCAATTCCATAGAAAGGAATTTCCCACCATGCGTAGGCCGGAATAACAAATGCCAAGCGGTGTGCCAGATGAGGAGCATTTCGTAACAACCGGCCTCTTTCGCGCAATGCTTCGAGGACCAGCTTAACGTTTCCTTGTTGCAGATAGCGCACACCGCCATGAACAAGTTTCGTGCTGCGGCTGGAGGTGCCCTTCGCGAAATCGTGTGCTTCTAACAGCAGCGTTTTATAGCCGCGCGACGCCGCTTCCACTGCGGCCCCCAGGCCAGTGGCGCCGCCGCCGATTACGATGATGTCCCATTCGCGAGTTGAAGAGATCTCTCGCAGGACGTCCTCGCGCCGCAGACTCAAGCGATTGTTTTCACTCCTTCTCCCAGCGTCTGGCTCTTTCCAGGGCTCGCGCCCACTTGTCGCGGCGGCTATTACGCTCGTCGGCGCTCATTGCCGGTTTGAACTGCCGGTCCACCTGCCATTGCCTCGCGATGCTTTCTTGATCGGGCCAATAACCCACGGCCAATCCGGCCAGATAAGTGGCTCCAAGAACAGTCGTTTCAGGGTTGGAGGGGCGAGTCACGGGGACGCCCAACAAATCCGCCTGCATCTGCATAAGCAGGTTGTTGCGAGCGGCGCCTCCATCCACGCGCAACTCCTGCACAGGCACGCCCGAATCGGTTTCCATCGCGCGCAGAACGTCCGCCACTTGGAATGCTATTCCTTCGAGTGCCGCGCGGGCGATATGCGCTCGGCTGCTGCCGCGTGTCAGCCCTAGAATGGCGCCCCGCGCATAAGGATCCCATTGGGGCGCGCCCAAGCCCGCGAAGGCAGGGACCAGATATACGCCTCCGGTATCAGGAACACTGGCCGCTAAGGCTTCAATTTCGCCGGCGCTGCGGATGATCTGTAGCTCATCTCTTAGCCACTGCACAACCGCGCCTGCAATGAAGATGCTTCCCTCTAGCGCGTATAGAGTTCGTCCGTTTACCCGCCAAGCAATCGTACTCAGCAGCTTATTGTTCGAGAGAACGGGCCTTTCACCGGTGTTCAGCAGCATGAAGCTACCGGTGCCATAGGTGCACTTCACCATGCCTGGATGCGTGCACATCTGCCCAAACAATGCTGCCTGCTGATCACCCGCAATGCCAGCGATCGGTACACCTTTTAAGACTCCGGCCGTGTTAGCGCATATTTCACTTGAGGCAACTACTCGCGGGAGAATCGCGCGTGGAACTTGAAGGAGTTCAAGGAGTTCGTCATCCCAATCCAGTTTGTGAATGTCGAACAGCATCGTGCGGGATGCGTTCGTCACATCCGTCACATGTTGCGCGCCTTCGGTCAACTTCCAAATCAACCAGCTATCGACAGTTCCGAAGCACAGTTCGCCTCGATTGGCGCGCTCTCTGACGCCGGGAACGTGGTCCAAAATCCATCGAAGCTTACTACCTGAAAAGTAAGCATCGATGACTAATCCCGTTCTCTGCTGAATGAGTGCGGCGTGACCTTCGTCGCGCAGACTATCGCAGAATGCAGCGGTGCGGCGGTCCTGCCACACGATGGCGTTATAAACGGGCTCGCCCGTTTTCCGGTCCCAGACAATTGTGGTCTCACGCTGATTCGTTATGCCAATGGCGGCGATGGACTCGGCATTCACCCCAGCTTGCGCCAGCGCCTCCATGGCAACCCCGAATTGCGAAGACCAAATCTCTATGGGGTCGTGTTCCACCCAACCGGGTTTGGGAAAGATCTGCTGAAAAGGAGTCTGCGCCAAGCCGCGTACTTGTCCATCGTGACCAAGCAATACGGCCCGTGAACTCGTGGTTCCCTGGTCCAGCGCGAGGATATAGCGCATCGGCATTCAATGAGCGTATCAGTGGCGGGTTCAGGCCCTATCATCGGTGTAGACGATGAAAACGACACGTCGCGGCTTGTTGAAGGGAACAGCGGCCGCTGCAGCCGCGATTAAAGGCGGTGCTTTCTGCGCTTCGGCGCGCCTGCAAGGGGCCGAGCGAAACATCGCTCCAGGCCCATTTCAGGCAACATGGGAGTCTTTGAAGCAGTATCAAGTTCCCGAATGGTTCAGAGACGCCAAGTTTGGCATGTGGGCTCATTGGTCTGCGCAGTGCGTGCCGGAAGCCGGAGACTGGTACGCGCGCAACATGTACATTCAAGGATCACGCCAGTATGAACATCATCTGGAACACTACGGGCATCCAACGCAAACCGGCTTTATGGACATCGACCATCTCTGGAAAGCAGAGCGATGGCAGCCGGAAGCTCTCATCGACCTCTATGTCAAAGCGGGTGCAAAGTACTTCATGGCGCTCGCAGTTCACCACGACAATTTTGACTGTTGGGCATCTTCGCACCACGCCTGGAACTCCACTCGCATCGGTCCGAAAAAGGACATAGTTGGGACTTGGGAAAAGATCGTGCGTGAGCGCGGGTTGCGCTTCGCGGTCAGCAACCATTCTTCGCATGCCTGGCATTGGTTCCAGACCGCCTATGGGTACGATGCAGAAGGTCCGTTAGCGGGTAAGCGCTACGACGCGTACCGTCTGCACAAAGACGACGGAAGAGGTAAATGGTGGGATGGTTTCGATCCGCAGGAGTTGTACACCGGACCCAATATGGTCATCCCGGACGGGATCAAAACCATCAAAGAATTGACCGAGTGGCATAAAACCCACGATGGTCAATGGATAGAAACGCCGCCACCCAACAACCCTGAGTTCGTGAACAGTTGGTTCCTTCGCTGTCAGAATTTAATCGACCGCTATCAGCCCGATCTGCTCTATTTCGATGACAACGAGTTGCCGCTGGGTCAAGCCGGTCTCGATATTGCTGCGCATTATTACAACAGCAACCTGAAGAGAAATGGAAAGCTGGAGTGCGTCTTAACGACAAAGAATCTCAAACCCGAGCACGCGGGCGCCACTGTGCTGGACATCGAGCGCGGGCGCGCCAACAAGATTCTCGACCTACCGTGGCAAACGGATACCTGTATTGGAAACTGGCATTACGATCGAGCTATCTTCGAGCAACATCGATATAAGACCGCGCGGACTGTAGTTCATACGCTGGTGGATATCGTCAGCAAGAACGGAAACTTGATGTTGAACATTCCGGTTCGCGGTGACGGCACCATCGACGAAGACGAACAAAAATTCATAAGCGATTTCACTTCATGGATGAGCGCGAACTCTGAAGCTATCTACGGGACGCGGCCGTTCCAGGTTTTTGGAGAGGGTCCGCCGGACGTGGAAACTTCTTCTAATTTCAACGAATCGAAGGCCCGCCCGTACGACTCGCGCGACATTCGTTTTGTGACGAAGGGAAACGTGTTGTATGCCACCGCACTGGGATGGCCGGACGGCGGCAAGTTGGTGATCAAAACGTTAGCCGAGGGGAGCTATCAAAAGCCGATTCAACGAGTTGAACTGCTGGGCGCGAGAGGCCCGCTGCAGTTCACTCGCGATGAGACAGCGCTGAGCATTTCTCTGCCCGCAGAAAAGCCAAACGATTACGCCTACAGCTTTCGTATTGTTTAGCGCGCTCCGGCGGCGGCGATAGTTCCCACTAACGGACTGCTTGCGACCGCGTATTCACGTCGCGGCATGCGACCCGCCAAGAAAGCAGCGCGGCCTGCTTCGACGGCCAGCTTCATCGCATGCGCCATGCGTTCGGAATCCTCAGCTTCAGCAATGGCTGTGTTCAGTAGCACGCCGTCATAGCCCAACTCCATTGCAACTGCGGCATCAGAGGCCGTGCCCACTCCGGCGTCCACAATTAAGGGCACTTCCGTTATGGCTTCGCGCAGAATTTTCAGATTGGTAGTGTTCTGAATCCCAAGGCCTGAGCCAATCGGAGCGGCTAGGGGCATGACGGCTGCAGCACCAGCGTCGATCAATTTGCGGGCGTTCACCAAGTCGTCCGTGGTGTACGGAAGCACGACAAAGCCTTCCTTCACCAGCGTGCGCGTCGCTTCCAGCAGTCCTTCGTTGTCCGGGAAAAGGGTCTTCTGATCCCCAATGACTTCCAACTTTATCCAGTTCGACAGTCCCACTTCACGTGCCAAACGCGCGGTCCGAATCGCGTCTTCAGCGTTATAGCAAGCAGCGGTATTCGGCAAAATGTGGATCTTTGAGCGATCGATGAAGTCAAGTTCTGATTCTTTCGATTTGTCCGTCAAATTTACGCGGCGTACGGCTAGCGTCACCATCTCCGTACCGGAGGCCGCGTGACACCGCGCCATCAGTTGCTTACTCCGATACTTGCCGGTTCCTACCCACAGTCGCGACCGAAAGCTACGTCCCGCGATGTTCAACACATCTTCCATATATGACCATTATCGTGCCGCCGGAGCGTAGCTCTTCGGCCTAGGCGGTTGCTAAGACGGCGGACTGAACCGTGGGAAGCTCAATGGCAACCAGCAATCCAGGTTGCGCATTGCGCGCGCTGATGGCTCCTTTATGAACCGCAACGGCACGTTGAGCGATAGACAAACCTAATCCCACACCGCCGCCGCTATTTCGATTGCGGTCCGCTTCCACGCGGAAAAATGGCTTAAACAAACTGGAGAGCGCT
This sequence comes from Terriglobia bacterium, assembly GCA_963846025.1. Lineage (GTDB taxonomy): Bacteria > Acidobacteriota > Terriglobia > Bryobacterales > Bryobacteraceae > Bog-105. Next base: position 553,227 of record CAWJUG010000005.1, read on the forward strand.
TCTTCGGGAACACCAGGCCCCCGGTCTCGGATTTGGATGACCGCGACGCCATCTTTGTCAGCCAGTGAAAGATCGACAGTGGAGCCCTGCGGCGCGTATCGAATCGCATTACGAAGCACGTTTTCGACGGCTCTACGCAATAGTTCGCGATCCCCGCGAACCAGGACGTCTTCGCCTGCCGTCAAGGCAATCTGACGGGCATGCGCTTCCGCCTCAACGCGATTATCCTCGATTACGTCGCGCAAGAGAGCGCCGATTGAAAGCTCTTCCAAATTGCGGCTCTCGGGATCGCTTTCCGCCCGCGTCACCTGCAGCAACTCGGAAACCAAAATTGCCAGCCGGTCTACTTCTTTCTGAATCCGGTCCATGGCGCGATCACGATCGGTACTCGTGCGCGCCAATTCGACTGCGAAACGCAAGCGCGCCAAAGGCGAGCGAAGCTCATGAGATACGTCTTGCAATAAACGCCGCTCGGAATTGAGCAGGGTTTGGATTCGATCCGCCATTTCATTGAAGGCGCGGGCTAGGTTGCCGAACTCGTCACGACGCTTGCTGGCAGCGCGCACGCCCAACTCTCCGCCGCCGAATTTCTGCACGGTCTGCTGTAAATTGCGCAGCGGCGAAGCAAGTTGCACGGCGAGGATATAACAGAAGACCACCGTTGCCGCGATCATCCACAGAAAATTCGGAATCGGGCTCCAGGGCCCGGGCGGGTTGGCGCTGTCGATCACCAGCTTGTATTTGCCATCACGCGACGGCCACGCTATAGCCATTCGGCTGTCGGTCACGGGACTCCAGCGCGGACCCGCTTTCCGCAACTCCACGCTTCGGTCTTTGCCCGTTACCAGGTCTATTCCACTGGCATCCACAAGCGCATGCTCGCCGGGAAAAAACGAATCCAAGCGCGCAAAGTATTCCTGAAGTCCCTTCTTACCTCCGGTCTCGTAAGCGTGTTTGGCATCGCTGACCTGCAGCGCCAGCGAGCGTGAGAAGAAATCGCGGCGTCCGGGCGCGAGCCGGTTGCGGATAGCGCTTGTGAACGTCGAACCGGCGAGGCAGACGATCAACGTGGCTAAGAACCAAAGCAGGATCTTCGCAAATATCGACCTCACGCCGTCTGCTCCCCTCTCAGAATTGGTTCATCTTCAGCCGCAAACAAATAACCGACTCCGCGGACGGTGCGAATCAGGTTGCGTCCACGCTCCAGCTTTTTGCGCAAATGACTGACGTGCACGTCCAGCGCTCGCTCGAGCGGGTTAGCCTGGCGATTGTATAGAAATCGCGCCAGGTCATCGCGTGATACCACCCTTCCAGCGGATCTCACCAGTACCTCGAGAATGTCGTATTCAATCGAGGTCACCTCCACCGGCAGGCCATCATAGAACACTTCACGCGTTCCCGCATTCAAGCGGACTCCGTTTGCCTCCAAGACTTCCGGCTTCAGCGCAGACCCGCGGCCGACTCGCCGCAGCACCGCCTGGATTCGGGCCAGCAATTCATCTGGACTGAACGGCTTATTCAGATAATCGTCGGCGCCTAGATTTAGACCGTTGATGCGATCGCCATGCTCTGTCCGCGCCGTTAGCATGATGACCGGGACCGCGCTGCGCCTGCGTATCTGCCGCAGCACCTCAAATCCATCCATCACCGGCAGCATCACATCCAGAATCACCAGATCATAGTTGCCGTCAAGGGCGCGAGACAGTCCTTCTTCCCCGTCATGTGAGGTAGAAAGCGCCAGATGATGGGCCGCGAAAAACTCCTCCATTAAGGTGGAGAGTTCTGCGTCGTCCTCAATTAAAAGAATGGAAGGCGATTTCAAGATGGAAGAGCACGCCGCTCCTGAGAAAAACTATAGCGCGAGTTCGCCATGGTACTGCATGCTCTTAGGCTCGAACCTGCGCTTGATTTCTGCCTGACCGAAGGTGGCCTTGAATTCCACTTGATGGTCGTCTGCGGCAATGGGCAGACCGGTTCGAGGGAAGCGAAAAAAGTAGACATCGGCGTTGCCAATCTTGCGATAGTTGCAGTTCGCCGCTGTTTCCGCCGGCTTACCCTTCACCATCAGTGACGCCTTGCTCGCCAACGAGTTGACGTCCGTGTCCGCATCCGGGGCGGCAAGCCCTATCACGGCGATTACGTAGTTGTCTCTCGGCTTACTGACTCTTTCGATCTCACCCGAAGTCGGAACGTTGACTCCTGATTGCAGCTTCAGAACAGCAAGCCGAATCGGTATTGCGCTTGCCCAGATAATATTCAGTCCTCGGGCCGGTTCCGGCGCTGGCGCAGGCTGATTCACAGTGGAGGGACTTTGCGTTGCCGGTAAGTTATGCAGACCATTGGGGTCGGCTGGGCCCGCGCTGCCTGGATTTCCTGCGACAGTCATATTGGTTCCGGCTGTCGTGTTTGAGGGGTTGCCCAGCGCGGCTGTAGGAGGAGGCGCCCCGTTTGAACCGGGCTCAATTACTGCGATACCGGGCCGGGCAGCAGCCGGCATCGGCATCTCCTTCGCCCAAGGAGAGTTCGTCATGATTTCCTGGGCGTCTTTTGGGGTCCACTCGTTGAAAGGCTTTTCCCAGGCGGGGCCGACGGGGCCCGCCAACAGAAAACCGGCGAACGCGGCTGAAAAGAGGATACTGCCGTTTAAGAAACGCATAAACCTCCTCACAAAGGTTGACTTCTTATCAGACTAAGAAGTAACACTATGACAGATTACACCTAACGATGTTAGCGGGCCTACAAAAATGGGAAGGCGGTGTTAGCCCCGGATTGCTCAGAGGGCCATAAAAGAAGGGGTTTGGGTGTGCTATTCTCGTCTCGTTAGACTGCAGTCCAACGAGACGGGAAAGCCCGGACAGGTGGGTGAGTGGTTAAAGCCAACAGACTGTAAATCTGTCCCTCCTTGCGAGGTACGAAGGTTCGAATCCTTCCCTGTCCACCATTCAGAACGACGCCGTTGTAGCTCAGTTGGTAGAGCGCGTCCTTGGTAAGGACGAGGTCACCGGTTCAATCCCGGTCAACGGCTCCAGCCGCCAGAGCCGCCGTACTTCTTGGCCGGGATTAATAAACTCCGCTTGGTCAGCGTGGCGGTTGGTGGGAAGACCTTCGCTGTGGCGCTGAGCGGTCAATTCCGGACGCCTAGCTAGAGACGGTTCCGACCGATTTTTTCGATTACAGCCTCGTACCCGTCCAAGTTGTCTTTAAAGAAGTGATCGGCCGCGGGCACCCAGTGGAGCTCCTTCGGTTCAGCTAGAGTTTCGAAGAACTCTGCAAACTGCGTGCGCGGCCCGAATTCATCGTTGGTGCTTTGCACAAAAAATTTAGGTACGTGGACAGCATAGACGAAATCCCGCTCCTCCACACGTGTTGGGAAACCGACCGCAATCACACGCCGGAGCATACTTTCCTGCGAGCTCAGGCGCAGTGCTACTCGCGAGCCGAAGGAAAATCCGGCAGCCATGGCCGGTAAATCCGGATAGCGCGCCTGCAGTTCGCGCAACGCCGCTCGTGCATCTTCCGTCTCGCCAATGCCGTCGGCATACTCGCCCTCGCTCAGGTTCACGCCGCGATAGTTGAATCGCAGCACTACACAGCCGCTCTTTCGTAAGCCGCGGGCCAGCCGGTAGACTACCTTGTTATGCATCGTGCCGCCGAACTGCGGATGCGGGTGGCACACAACTGCAGCCTCTATGGGCGGGTCCAACTCGGGTTCTTCCAGCAGCGCTTCCAGCCGTCCCTCCGGGCCGCTCAGGAACAGGCTTTCGATTCGACGCGGCATCAATTCGTGCGGTAGTTAGTAAACTGCACGTCGATGCCGAAATCCTTGTTCCGTAGCGCTGCGATCACCTGTTGCAGCGTGTCGCGGTCCTTCCCTGTCACTCGTACTACGTCGCCTTGAATGCTCGCTTGCACTCTTAGCTTGCCGTCTTTGATGACCTTTACGATTTCCTTCGCCTTCTCGGTTGGGATGCCTTGCTGCAACACGATTTCTTGCTTCACGCTGCCGCCGGACGAAGGGATCATGACGCCATACTGCAGCCCTTTCAGCGGCACGTTGCGCTTTACCAGCTTCTGGCCTAGTATTTCGTTGACCGCTTTCAGCTTGTACTCGTCGGAACTCGCCAGTAGAATCTTGTGGTCTTTTTCGTTCAACTCTATCGAAGACTTGCTGTCCTTGAGATCGTAGCGCGTTTGGATTTCTTTAGAGGCTTGCTGAACGGCATTCAGCACCTCGTTCAGGTCGATTTTCGATGCGATGTCGAAACTGTTATCAGGCATGAAGGTCAGTTTACGCTTTGTGCGATAAGGCCAGTATTACGCGCTCGGTCAGTTCCTCAATGAGCGCGGGCATCGCACTGTCGAGCGCCAGTGTAACGGCGGCGCGAATGCTGCTGCGGTCAAGCGTTACCTTCGTTTGCTCGCGTCCGTTGACCGGTGCGGCTGCCTTTTTCTGCAGCAATTCCTGCACAGCGGTTAGCAGCGCGGACGCTTCAAAGGGCTTGCGTAGAATGACGTCCGCGCCGGCATTCTTCGCGTCCTGCTCTTCGAATTGATCCGCGGGAGCGGCCGCAAAGATGACGGGTACATGCCGGTACTGCGCCTGCGATCGCATAAACCGAGCAAGCTCGAAAGCATTTTTAGTGGGCAGATATATATCTGCGATCAGAAGATCCGGATTTACATCGCCCAGGCGACGCAGGGCTGTAGCGCCGTCGGTGACGCTCACGACTTCCAAACCTTGCGCCGTCAGTATCTGCTCGGCTAACCGCAATGCCTGCGGGCTATCGTCCGCCAGCAGAATACGGCTCATCGATCCTGTTGCGGGTTCTGACCGGAAGAAGGGGGCTTTATTACGGGTTGGGTGGAAGTAGCGGCAGCCGGGGTAGACGCCGCAGGCGTGCCGGTTGGCGTCTGCGCACCTTGCGTGGCATTGCTCTGGTTCTGTTGTGACTGCGCCGCGTTCTGTTCTTTCTTCTTACGTTTCTTGTCCAGCTTGGCCTGCTTCTTGGCCTGTTCCTCGCGCAAGCGCTTCAAGTCCCGGTCACGATTGGTTGGTAGGGGCTGCGGAGCCGCCTGCTCTGTTGAAGCGGTCTGGGAGGCGCCCCCGCTGGTACGCGCATCCGGCTGTTTTTCCAACGCTCCGCCGCTATCTGGCAATTTCGTGGTTGCGGTGACATCGTTGGTTCCCGATCCTGCCGGTGTCAGGTTTGAAGCCTCCACGGTATTCACCACAGGAACGCTGACGGGGATAGTTGGTTTCGGGTCCGTCATGGTTGGCGCACCTGATTTCGCGGCGTGACTTGTATCCGGACCGCCGCGTAGCCATTCCGTTGAACGGGCAATCATGCCGGGCTTTCTAAAATTCGCCTGCTCATATTTTTCGCGGTCGTATGCGGCGCGGTCGGCCTGCGGCACAGGAAGTTCCATTTCCTCCAGCCGCTTCCTGGCGTCCTGAGCCCTGCTGCTTAGCGGATATTCCCTTGCAATTCGCGCAAATTCTTCTCCGGATTGTTTGCGGAATCTCGGCCCCATTTTTGAATAGGCGTCGCCGGCCTCGTAGAGTGCCTCGCCGGCATTGCTGTAAAGCGGATACTGATCCACCAGCGCATTCAGCCGGTTGGCGGCCGCCGGATTCATCTCGCGCTTCCAATAAAAATTGCCGACGACAAACTCATGTTCAGCCAGGCTCTCCTGAATATTACGCAGAAGCTGTGCCGTCTGCGGGGCGAATTTGCTATTTGGGAATTGCACCAGTAACTGCCGGCACTCGTCTTCTGCTCGCAGAGTTTGCGTCCAGTCCCGGTCGCTCTTTTCCATCTGCTTGTAGTGGATCTGGCAGACCCGATTTTGGGCTTCGGCGGACTCCTCCATATTTGGATAGAACAGGATGAAGTCCTTGTACTCAGCCTCAGCCTGCGCCAGCCCGTTTGCGCCGCCTTCCCTATACCAGCTATCGGCCACGGCTAGCTTTGCCTTGGCCATAAATTCGCTGGATTCATAGGTGTTCATCAAGGTCTGGAGCGAGATGCGCGCCACTTCATAACGCCCGTGCTCAATATCCTTGACCGCCTGATCGAACAGAACTTTGTCCGGCTGCTGCGTGTTTTTCGCGATCGGCGTCTCATACTTCTTATGGATGCAGGACGCCATCAGTGTCAGCGACAGGGCCGCCAAAAGAACGCGCTTGGGAAATGCCTGAGATAAAAACATGTCGTCTAAACCTTGATTGATATTGCCTCTTGTGCCGCGTGTTGCAACGCGCGTGCCGCCTGCGTGGCATCATTCGTATGAAAAACGGAGGAACCGGCGACTACCCAATCGACCCCCGCCCTGACCACATCCGCGATGTTTTCCTGCCCAATGCCACCGTCGATTTCGATGAGAAACTTCAGCCGCCGCTCGGAACGCAGACGGCGAAGCTGAGATACCTTATTCAGTGCATTCGGGATGAACCGCTGTCCGCCATAACCCGGATTCACGCTCATGACCAGCACGTAATCCACGATCTCCAGCACATTTTCCAGCAGGGCCACCGGAGTTGCCGGATTGATCACCACTCCTGCCAGCGCGCCACGATCGCGAATCATATGCAAGGTGCGGTCCAAATTCCTGCAGACTTCATAATGCACGCTGACACAACTCGCGCCGGCGTCGATAAAGATAGGAGCGTAGGTGTCAGGGTCCTCGATCATCAGATGATGATCCAGCTTTAGACTTGGGAAGCGGCGGCGCAGCGATTCAGTGATCGGAGTACCCATCGTGAAATTGGGTACAAAATGTCCATCCATGATGTCGACGTGGATCATCTGAAGATCAGCAGCCTCCATTTTGCGGACATCTTCGCCCAGACGGGTGAAGTCGGCCGCGAAGATGGAGGGAACTATTTGAGGTACCAACACTACACGAAATCGAATGTTACGGTCCGGAGCGGCGGTGCCGGAGACTCGGCTGCCCAGCCGTAGTTTCCCCGTTTATAGTGCGCGCCTCGGAAACCCCTTGATCGTAACACGTCTATTCCCCTTTCGAAACAGTACTAAACCTCAAATCCGCATGGGCTCAAGGTACAGAATTTCGCAGGACGGCGGCGTAAAAACCGTCTCCTTCGTCTCTCCCGGGCAGGCGCCAGAGTTCCTGCTCACATCTCAGAGAGGGGTGGCTGTGTAGGACTTGGCGTACGACTGTTTCATTTTCTTCGTTTTCCAGCGAACAGGTGGCGTAAACCAAAGTGCCCCCAGGAACCAGTTGACGGGCGCCTTGTTCGGCGATACGCAATTGTTTCTCCCCAAACCGCCTAAAATCTTCCGGTTGGACGCGCCACTTTATCTCCGGGTTGCGCGCAAACGTTCCGGTACCGGAGCAAGGTGCGTCAATAAAAACGCGATCGAAGGGCTGGCTGAACGGTAGCGGCAGCGTCGCATCGAGCACAATACGGCTGCATCCCGGTGTCATCTCCCGAATGCGCGAGAAGCTGACATCGCAAGCGACAGCCAACCCCAACGGCGTCTCTAAGGCTTGCAGCGTTTTGTTGCCTGGGGCCGCGCACAGATCCAGATAGCTGCTGCCGGCTTCCAAGCCAAGCAGTGGAACAATACTTTGGGAGCTGATGTCGTGCAGCCGCAAATCGCGGGGAGGGGAAGACATGACCCGATATGCGCCCGGAATGTCAGTGGCTTCGAGCGATAGACCTTCTGGCGCTTTAGAACCTGTAGGAACACGGACGTAGGGCACTGGCGGACGTAGCGCTGCCTGGGCCGTCTTTCGAGCCTGTTCTGCGCCAAAGTGCGCAGTCCAGCGATCCAACAGCCAAGAAGGAATGGACAGTTCGGTTGCTATATCCGGCCAGGTGACTGGTTCGCGATCCACTTTCCGGAGAACGGCGTTCACAAATCCGGCGGCCGAGCGCGCGCGAAGCTTGATCCATTCGACCGCATCGTGAACGGCGGCGTGGGGCGGCACGCGTTCGAGATAGCGCAGTTGAAAAATCGCGCTGCGAAGAGTCGAAAGCACTGGCTGATCGAGCTTGGCTATTGCCCTGCCGGAATAGAGCTCAATTAAGAAGTCGAGTTGCGCTTGATACCGTAGGCAGCCAAACATAATCTGGGACGCCAAGCCGGCGTCCCGCGGAGTGAGCGGCGCAGCCAAATCGCGCAGAGTGTCGCTGGCATATGCGCCCTCCGCCACGGCATTCAGCGCTTGGAGGGCAATCGCGCGTGCTGGTGAAATTCGCATCATCAAATTCCCGGTCACACGCATCAAACAAAACAGCTAGGTGTTGCGTATCAATAGATTGACTCGATTTCGCTGTTTACCTGTTTGCGCGGCCTATGCTAGTATGCTAATTGCCTCGAGAGAAGCACCACTCTCGCTCGCAGGCTGGCTTCTCACTTCCCTCACGGAGCAAAAAACAATTAACTAAATGAGCTTTACCGTTTTCCTCGGAAATCTCCCTGTCTGGGTAACCAAGGATGATATTAAGTCCTGGCTATCGTCGGAAAACCTAGTTGCTGACGACGTTAAGGTCATTCGTAATCCCGAAACGCAAGAATCGAAGGGCTTCGCTTTTATCGAATCGCCAAATCAGGAAGAGATGAATGCAATCATCCGCCGGTTTGATCGTGCCCCTCTCGAAGACCGCCTCCTCCGCGCCAATCCTGCTCAGCCTCCCAAATCCGGTAAAGGTACCAGCAAGATTGTCGCACCGCCAGAACGCAGCAGACGTCCTGGTAATGGCAGCACTGCGGGTGCAGCCACGCAGAATCGAAAACCAGCCGGCAACAATCGCCGCTCCGGCCCGCAACAACAAGGGCGTCAGAGTGCATTCGCTGAGGAACTAGCCAAGGCGCTTTAAAAAGCCTTGCGTTCCCCGGCCCGGCACTGAATTCTAAGTACCTGCAGTCCTGCCCGTAACCCCTCTGGTATAAACTTCCTTTCGATTACAGTCGTAAGGTTTTCTTGCTATAATTCGCTGCATTGCCATAGTGATTTAATCCTCGGTTTCCGGTAATTCTGCTGCGCATGCGGCGGGTCGGCGGACACTCCTTAGGAGGGGTGTATACCTTGAGTCGCCTGAATTGGGATACTATTTTCCTTCGCGCCGGTTTTGTCGCGCTCGTTGCCGCACTTGCTGGCATTTGCAGGCCGTTTGGTCTGTCGGTTCAATTAGCTGCACTCGCCGCAGGCGCAGCCGCCATATTCGCCAATTTAATCGAACTCCGAATCCGTCAGGCAGCGCTTTCGTCACTTCTGGCCGCGTCTATCGGCGCGCTGCTTGGGGGGCTCACGGGAATCGTGTTTGTCGCTCTGCTCAGCCCTGGTAGCGGTTGGGGTGCCAACACAGCTCAGTTTCTGAGGCTCGCAATACCGCTCTTCGCGGGTTTTGTCGGTCTTCTGGTGGGTATGGCGAAATCCGACCTACTGGACCTATCAGCGCTCGGATTGTTCGCCGACTCTTCGAAAGCCACCTCGATCCGGAAAATTCTGGATACCAGCGTGCTCATCGACGGGCGTATTGCAGATATAGCGGAATCGGGTTTCCTGGATGGCGTGTTGATGATTCCGCAGTTCGTGCTGCACGAGTTGCAACTTGTCGCAGACTCCTCCGAATCGGCACGGCGCAACCGGGGCCGCCGGGGGCTCGATGTCGTACAGCGCCTTCAAAAAATGCCGAATATCGAAGTCCAGGTCTCGAGTTCCGACTATCCGAGCGTTCGTGAAGTAGATCTTAAGCTCATCGAGATGGCGAAGGCCGGCGGCGGAAAGATCATGACGAATGATTTCAATCTGAACAAGCTGGCGCAAGTCCAGGGCGTCGAAGTGCTGAATATCAATGAACTTGCCAACGCGCTGAAGCCGATCGTTCTGCCTGGCGAGACCATGCGGGTCTTTATTTTGAAAGAAGGCAAGGAATACAATCAGGGAGTTGCTTATCTGGATGACGGCACCATGGTGGTGGTTGATAATGCGCGCCGGTTGATATCGAAAACAGTCGATATCACCGTCACTAGCGTTCTGCAAACCACGGCTGGCAAAATGATCTTCGGCAAATATGACGAACGCGTTCAATCCTCTCCGTCGGAACGCGCAACGGCTTCTGCAGCTTCCGGTTGAAGATTTCTAATTGACAGCCGCGCTGTCATACGATTGAATATTGTTCGCCGCTCCACTGCAACTTTCTGTCGTCATTCCCGCTTACAACGAAGAGCCGACTCTAAGCGCGGTGATACAGAAACTCATGCGGCTCCCAAATTTACACGAGATTATCGTGGTAGACGATGGTTCGACCGATGGGACGTCGGAGCTAGCTTCCCGGCTCGCTGCTGAACATCAACACATTCGCGTACTGCGTCAGGGCCGCAATCGCGGCAAGTCGCAAGCTGTCATCACCGGCATAGCTGCAACCAGGGGCGACGTTGTCGTTATACAGGATGCTGACGGCGAGTACGATTCGGATGAAATTCCCGAGCTGATTCAACCTATCCTGGATGGCGTCGCGGATGCGGTCTACGGGTCGCGTTTCTTGATCCGAAAAGCGGCCCGTGTGCTGTACTTTTATCACTATCTCGCAAACCAATGGATTACGTTTTTTTCGAATCTGCTAACCAATATCAATCTCAGCGATGTGGAAACCGGCTATAAGGCCTTCCGCGGCGATATTATTCGCGCAATGAATTTGACTTCTACCGGCTTCGGATTCGAATTGGAAGTAACGGCCAAACTGGCCAAGTTGGGCTGCGCGATTTACGAGGTGCCTATCAGCTATTACGGCCGCACCTATGAGCAGGGAAAAAAGATCGGCACCGCGGACGCTTTCGCGGCGATCTGGTTTATCATTCGCTACAACCTTTTTTGCAGTCTGAAGCAGTCGTATCGCACGATTCCTTCTTTATCGCGTATGGACGCGAAGAGCGGCTAGCGCGAGAATATGATCCGGGGCAACGCCCGGCGGCTTGTTCTTCTCTTCGCGCTTGTTAACGCCGCGCTTTATTCCTGTTTTCTGCCATTGTGGGAAGGTTTCGACGAACCATTCCACTACGGATACGTACAGAGCTTGTCCGTCGAGGGCACGGTTCCAGTCTTTGGCCGTTCGACCGTATCCTCTGAGATCGATCGCTCTTTTCAGGACGTCCCTTTGCCCCGGCTGCTGAGCGTGACCTTACCCGGCAGCGTGTCCTTTGAGCAATGGTTCAATTTGCCTGAAAGCGACAAGCTGCAGCGCCTTGCCCGTCTGAAGAATCTCAGCCCGGAACTGCGTAACGAGCCCTCGAGTTTGCAGAACTATGAGGCCCAGCAAGCGCCTCTCGCCTATTTGATTTTCGCCCCATTTGATGTTGCCCTTTCGCCGCTTCCCTTGCGCTCGCGCATTCTCCTGCTCCGGCTTATTGTGGCGATCCCCTCGGCGCTGCTGATCTGGTTTGCAGCCGCTAGGCTATGTACGTTGCTGGATGTTCCGGACGTATTTGGGCTGGCGGCTATGAGCTGCATCCTGGGCTCGCAGATGCTCTGGGCGGCGGTGGCGCATATCGGGAACGATAGCGTAGCTGTCCCCTTGACGCTGTTGTTTTTGGTTTGGCTCGAGCTTGTCGTGAAGCACAACCGCCCTCAGGACCTGCTGATTCTGGCCGCTTTCTTTTCGGCCGGCCTGTTGACCAAAGCGTACTTCTTGGCATTCGTGCCGGTGTTTCTCGCGTGCCTGGCTGTCCAGTCTTTTCGACGGCAAACGCGGAGGGCGGCTTTACTGGCGTTGTTGATTCCAGTAGTCGCAGCGTGCCCCTGGTACGTTCGCAACCACGTCTTCTATCGCAGTTTTACGGGAACACAACAATCCGTCGCGGGCATCGGCTTTGCTCAGGCGCTGTCGGCAGTTCCTCAGATTCCCTGGTTGACCAGCACCCTCGCGTTTCTTCACTGGTCCTTGTGGACGGGCAACTGGTCATTCCTTGCGTTCTCGAAAACGACCCTGAATGTTGAACTCATGCTTGTCGGTGTGGCGCTGGTCCTGTATTTTTCGCGTTTTGGGAGATTCAGCGCGCCGGAATGGTGGGGATTGGGGGCATGCGCCTGTTTCATGGTTGGCCTGATTTATCAAACTTGTGTGACGTACGTTCACACTCACGGAGCCTCATTGTTTGCTGAGCCATGGTACTGGCAAGGCGTGGTCTGCTTCCTATGGGTGATTGCGTTTCGGGGGCTCAAGCAGAGCGGACTGTTGGGGCGCGCACTCGCGTTGCTTACCGTTCTTGTCTCAGCGTGGACAGTTGTGGTCACGTACCTCGTTAAATTGTTTCCGCTCTACGGTAGCGGGTTCCAGCGCGCGACCTTGAGCCGAGCCTGGGCCTGGTGGTCGGCTCATCCAACCGAGGACCTCAGAACGGTAGCCATAGGGCCCCCAGCATTGCTGTATGCGTTGCTGGTTTTGCTTCTTAGCGTTCTGACAGTGCAAACGGCTTTGATCGTGACCGGCCTTACGAAACGGATGAAGCAGTCCGAATAGATTACTGCGCAGAAGCGTGCCGCGCTGCCGCTCGCCGCTGATCTTCTTGCCGGTCGTGTTCTTCCGACTCTCTGGCGCGGCGCTCATGGTCGGCAACCAGTTGTTCGTAGGCCGGAATCTGTTCCGGGGTAAGAATCGACTTCACACGGCTGATCTGGTCAAACTTGATCTTCAACATCGCCGGATGGTAGGAATCGCGAACGGCCTTCACCTTCGCTTTTGTGTCATCGAGAATGTCCTGCAGATGATTGAGCTGCGCCGCCGTCAAGTTCAGCTTCGTCTGCATCTCGTTGAGGTAGCGTTGGCGGTAGTCTTCGGCGTTCCTTGCGATCATGTCTTGGGCGTTCTTCGCACTGACCTTCGTCTCATATAAATGATTTCCCAGCGCGCCGACCGCCGCGCCACATGCAAACAACAGCGCCGCCAGAAGCAACGCAGCCCATTGGTTCCGTTTCATGTTCGCTGTCCGCTCTTCAGTGGTGATGAATCGCGAGTTCGCCCGGCGAGATCGTCTCGCGGATCGCCTCAGTGTAGTAAGTATTCTCCGCGGAATGATCAGCTAACAGCGCGTCCACATAGCTCGGGGCAGTAAGCCGGGTGTGCTGATTCAATACAAGGTTCAATATCAAGAGCAAAAGAACAAGCGCGGCCGATCCGGCCATCAATGGTCTTGCCAACCGCTGAAACACCAGCCGGAAGCTATGACGGGATTCTATCCGCTGCCAGACGCTGGGCATAAAAGTGGCGCTCGGTTCTATTTCAGGGCAAGCCGACCGATACCTCTGAAAAAGGCTGTTCAACCCGGAATCATCGTTCGTCATCTCACGTCTCCCCACTTCTTCCCACAAAGTTCAAAAGCTGCCGTTCGCCACCGCCGTCTTGTATGCCTTCAAAACCCGCTGCCGCGCCCGGAACAACCTGACCTTCAGAGCGTTTTCATTTACTCCGTAAACTTTCTCCAACTCCTTAAGAGAAAGCCCTTCTACTTCCTTCATCGTCAGCAGAAGCCGGTCTTCCTCCGATACATGTCGAAAAAGTGCATCCATGAACTCACGGATCTGATTTTTCTGGCGGTCGTCGTCTTCCTGCCTTCCACCTGCCAGCGAATCCGCCATTACCACCTGCTGCTCGCTCAGATCCGCCATTCGCGATTCATTCCGGCGCTTGGCGCGTCGCAAGTAATCGTACGATGCATTGACGGTCAAACGGTACAGCCACGGCTCAAAAACGTCCGCGGTCCGAAGCTGGTCCAGCGAATAGTACAGCCGGACGAACACCTCCTGCGCTACATCTTCGACGTCTTCTGGACGTCCGATCAGCCGGGAGACGGTACCTAGAATCCGCTTCCGGTACGCCAATACGACTTCATTAAACGCGGAGGCATCGCCAGCCCGCGCTTTTTCAATCGTTTCCCGCTCGACAAGCATAACCGGCAGTGGACCCGCCGGCACTCAGCTAGCCTTTGATCTGCTAGGCGCTCCGGCAACTTGTTAGGTTACAAGGGTTTGAGGAAAACTCCAAGCCGTCAGCTGCTCCTTCTCGCCAACGCTGGTGTAATAAGCACTTGACGTGGTATTGCAATTTGTGATATTCAATTAGCAGATTGCTATATGAGCGTCGCCGATAAAATACGCTACCTGAGAACGGTGGAAGGGCAGCTTAGGGGGTTGGGGCGTGAAATGACTCAAAAAGAAGTAATTGCCGCGATTAAGCAAGAACTGAATCGCTCGTTGAGCCAGCCGTACTTATCCCAGCTTGAGAGCGGTCATCGCAAGCACCTGACAAATACCAGCAGGTTGCTGCTGGCCAAGTTTTTCCGAGTGCATCCTGGCTACCTGGTAGATGATCCGGAGGGCTTCCAGACGGAACTCATGACGGACCTGCGGCAGCAGGAGGACAAACTGGATCTCTGGCTGATTCAAGGCGCGGAGCGATTCCGCGCGGATGGGTCGCTGGCGGAGGCTTTGCTGAAGCTGGCACGCCATGAGAATACCCGGAAATGTGTTTTGCTGGCCGGAGCGATTCTCGACACCCCCGGTTTGGTCGAGAGGCTCTCGGATGTATTGAGCCCAACGGAAGGAGCGCACCATGAGTTGGTCTGACCTATATCTTTTGTGTTTTGCAGTAGGAGCGCTGTGGAGTGTAGCTTCACTTCTGCTGGGGGGGTTCCATTTGGGACATTCCGGAGCTGCACATCTGGGCCACGGGCACCTGGGTCATGGACACGTACATACGGGGCACGGGCCGGCAAAGATGGGGCACCCGGTAGCGAATGAGCCCGCCCTTTTGGGTTGGATTGGCGCAATGGCAAATCCGAGTTGTGCAGCAGTTTATCTGGCGTGGTTCGGCGGAGTCGGATACCTGTTGACGCGTCACTCGGGATGGGCATTCTGGGTAAACCTGCTGATTGCCATCGCGCTCGGACTGATTGGCGCGTGGATATTGGCGGCCTTCCTTCGTTTTCTACAGTCGCGCGAGCAGCCTTTGAATCCAGCTGATTACGAGATGGTCGGCATTTTAGGCCGTGTGTCTAGCACGATCCGGCCCGGCGGCGGCGTGGGCGAGCTGATATATACCCGCGACGGCGCGCGCAGGCCGCTTCCGGCTCGCAGCGAAGACGGTCGTGAGATTCGGCGCGAGGAGGAAGTGATCGTGACGCGCTTCGAAAAAGGAATTGCGTATGTACGCACCTGGGATGCAATGACCCAGCCAGCGCAGGCGGCTAACGCGCAGGGAACATTGCAAAAGGAGACAAAGAATGTCCAGTGAAATTGTGTTTATCGCGGCAGTCGTAGTCCTGACGCTGCTGGTCCTCATGATGGCCATGGCCACGCTCTATCGCAAGGCGGGCCCGCATGAAGCCCTGATTGTGTACGGCTTGCGAGGCACTCGCATTGTGAAAGGGCGAGGTACCGTGATTTTTCCCATGGTAGAAAATTTCCGGCAGCTTTCCCTGCAGTTGATGTCGTTCGATGTTGCCCCGCAACAGGACCTATATACAAAGCAGGGCGTTGCCGTGACCGTAGAGGCTGTTGCGCAGATCAAAGTGAAGAGCGACCCGGAATCGATTCAAACTGCTGCAGAGCAGTTTCTGACCAAAACCGATCAGGCGCGCGAAGGCCTTATCCGGCTTGTGATGGAAGGGCATCTACGCGGGATCATTGGGCAGCTATCGGTGGAACAGATCGTCAAAGAGCCGGAGATGGTTGGCGATCGCATGCGGGGCACGTGCGCCGATGACATGAGCAAGATGGGGCTAGAGGTGGTCTCATTCACCATCAAAGAAGTTCGCGATAAGAACGAGTACATAACGAATATGGGCCGCCCCGATATTGCGCGCATCAAGCGTGACGCGGATGTCGCCGCTGCCGAAGCTGAGCGTGACACTGCCATACGGCGCGCCGAGGCGATGCGCGCGTCAGCGGTTGCCAGGGCGCAGGCCGATCAGGAGCGGGTGCTTGCGGAAGCGTTATCGCTCGCGGCGCAGGCTGAAGCGCAGCGCGATCTGGAAATCAGGAAAGCCCAGTATCTAGAGACGATCAAGCGTCAGCAGGCGCAAGCCGACAAGGCTTACGACATTCAGTCGAATGTCATGCAGCAACAGGTCATGGCCGAGGCCGTAAAGGTTCGGCAGGTGGAGAAAGAGCAGGAGATCAAGGTGCAGGAGGCTGAAATCTTGCGCCACGAAAAAGAGCTGATCGCAAACGTACTGAAGAATGCCGAGATTGAACGCCGGCGCATCGAAACTCTCGCCGAGGCGACGCGACATAGGGTAACGATCGAAGCCGAAGGCGCGGCCGCCGCCACTCGCCTGCAAGGTGAAGCGGACGCGGACATCATTCTAAAGAAAGGCGAGGCGGAAGCCAAGGCGATGAACGTGAAGGCCGAGGCTTATCAGGAGTGGAACCAGGCGGCTGTAGTCGACAAGCTGATCACCGGCTTACCTGAAGTAGTCCGTGCGATGGCGGCTCCGCTGGCCAACGTCGACAAGATCACGATTGTATCTACCGGGGATGGCAATTCTGCCGGATTGCATAAGGTGACTGGCGACATGACCAAGATCGCCGCTCAAATTCCGGCTTTGTTTGAGACTTTGTCGGGCATGCAGATGTCCGAGTTATTCGGCAAAATTCGGGGAATCACTGACCGCTCAGCTGGCGACACAAAAGCCAACGGGCCCAACGGAAAGCAATAAAGGAGCAGTTATGGCGTTATTAGATCGTGTGACGACGCTGATCAAGGCTAACTTGAACGACCTCGTCGATAAAGCGGAAGATCCGGAGAAGCTGCTGAAACAGCTTCTCCTCGACATGCAGAATCAGTTCATGCAGGTGAAAACACAGGTGGCTATTGCTATCGCCGATCAGCACCTGCTTGAGAGGAAACAGCAGGAGAGCCTGGATGCGCAGAAAGATTGGCTGCGCAAGGCCGAATTAGCCGTCTCGAAAAATGAGGAAGCGCTTGCTCGCGTTGCTTTAGAGCGCTCCCTCACTTATGAGGAGGCATCGAAGAACTTCGCGCAGCAGATTGAAGACCAAGCCCACCAGGTGCAAATGTTGCGCGATGCACTCCATCGCCTGGAGCAAAAGATGACGGAGACCAAAGCAAAAACGGAAGTACTTATCGCACAGCACAGGCGCGCCCGCCTCGCCGTCCGCGCGGGTGCCGCCAACATGAAAGAGTTCGATCACGACGCCGCATTCGATCGCTTACAGATGAAAGTCTCCGAGGCCGATTCGTTGGGACACGGGCATCTTTCGGCGGGAGAACCGAACGCGGAGCAGCGTTTGGCGGCGCTGGAGAAGACAGACCAGGTGGACCGGTTATTGGCCGATATCAAGTCGAGAGCCGGCGTCGACTCTGAGCCGCCGCTACTGCCTCCCGCTTCTAAGTAGGCGCTACCATGCCAGCATGAAAGCTCTGCTGCTATCTGAGTACAACCGGCTGGAAACCGTCGATCTGCCGCTGCCTCGGCCCGGCCCGGGCGAACTTTTGGTTCGGGTCGAGGCATGCGGCATTTGCGGCAGCGATGTTCACGGTTACGATGGCACGTCCGGACGGCGCATACCGCCGATTGTGATGGGGCATGAGGCAGCGGGGACCGTAGTTGCCGTCGGACCCGGCGTTGAGAGCGTTCGCGAAGGTGATCGCGTGTCGCCCGATTCCACGGTCTATTGTGGAGAATGCGAGTATTGCCGCAGCGGCCGCATGAATCTCTGTGACCGCCGTGAAGTGCTTGGCGTCTCCACCGGCGATTTCCGCAGGGCCGGTGCGTTTGCCGAATTTATATCTCTTCCGGAACGCATCGTACATCGCCTGCCTGAGACTCTGCCGTTTACAGTAGCGGCGATGATCGAACCCCTCGCTGTGGCCGTTCACGCGGTCGATTTGGCAAACGTGCAAAAAAACGGGACCGCGCTCGTCGTCGGCGCCGGCATGATCGGACTGCTCACTTTGCAAGCGCTGCGCGTAGCCGGATGTTCCGCTATCTATGTATTGGATATCGAAGACACGCGTCTGAAGCTTGCTGAGGAATTAGGCGCGGCCGCTGTGATCAACGGAAAAACGGCCGATGCCGCTGCCGAGCTCAACCGTCTTACTGAAAACAGAGGTGTCGATGTAGCTATGGAAGCGGTCGGCAGCACCGCTACCATCAAAATTGCCGTGGAGAGCGTTCGCAAGGGAGGAACGGTTGTACTGATTGGAAATATCGCGCCGGCTGCCGAGATTCCTTTGCAGATCGTTGTAAGCCGGCAGCTTCGACTGCAGGGGTCTGCTGCGTCCGCCGGCGAGTATCCGCGCTGCATCGAATTACTTTCCCGCGGCGAAATCAATCTCAAGCCACTCATCAGCGTCGTTGCGCCGCTGGAAGAAGGTCCGCAGTGGTTTGAGCGTCTTCACTCGCGGCAAGCGAATTTGATGAAAGTGATTCTTACGCCGGCGGCTTGACTATTTTTTTCCGGCAAGTCCGATGTAAACATCTACGCGGGATTTCGCCACATCGTCAGCGTGCGCATAATGTACTTCGAAATCGGTCTTGTAGGCTCGCTCAAGGTCGCCGGGCTTTTCGAGCGACCAGATTCTCTTCCATAGATTGACCACCATTTCCGGCGGCGGCCCACCCTGTTCGGTAAACATAGCGTATTGTCCAGGCGCGACATTGCGCGCTGCGAAGCCGGGCGGCAGATTTTTTGTTGAAGACACCTTGGCGCCGAGAACGTACGTATAGGTTCCGTCCTTGCCGTTTACGTAATCCGTATACAACGCGATGACACGGTCATCAACGCGATTGGGGATTCGCGCCAAGAAGTTATCCGCTGTCAATCGTTGCCACATTCTTGGTATCTCCGCGTCCGTAGTCGCCTCTTTTGCATTGCTGGTGCGGATGGAGATTCCGGCTACGGCGAACGAATCCACGTGAAGCTTGACCAGGTTCATTTCCTGCGCGAGTAAGTAACCGGCAACAAGTAATACGCCAAGGGCCGCAGCTTGAGCCAATCGTCTTAAGGACGCCATGCCCTCATTCTCCGCCCGAAATCTGTTTTTTTTCCGGTCCCTCGATTCCGCTTCCGATTTCACGCTGCCTGCCACGGGTCACCATACTTTCCACTAGCAACCGAAGACCGGTCGGAATTTTAGTCAAGAAAGCAGTCAGTAAGCGATAGCGCCATCCGGGTATGACGAAAAGCTTACGCTGGTGCAGGCCATGAAGCGACGCATTTACCACGTCGTCCGCTGTCATCCAGAACGAAGATCCCGCCAATCGCTGCCGGTTGACAGACATCTTGTCGTGAAACTCCGAATAAGTGAACCCTGGACAGAGCGCCTGTACGATGACACTTGATCGCATGCCTCGCAGTTCCAGGTAAAGTCCTTCCGTGAATGCCGTCATCCAGCTTTTTGTCGCACCGTAGCTGACGCTTCCGGCGTTCCGCGCAAATGCCGATACGGACGCCACGTTAATGATTGCGCCTATATCGCGAGGCACCATGTTGCGCAATGCTGCATGTGTCAGCCGAACACACGCCATTATATGCAGCTTGTGCATGTCTTCTTGTGTGGTCAGAGGAGATTCCCAGAATCGCCCTTTGCTCCCAAACCCCGCATTGTTGATCAATAGCACCAGAGCAGGATCGTTCGCGATACGTTCCGCAACGCGGCTGAGATCGTCATCGTTGGTGAGATCTGCCGCCAGCACATCGCTCTGCGTTCCGTACTGCGATTTGATTTTGCCGGCAAGCGCCTCAAGTTTGTCCTTGCGCCGGGCAATCAAAAGCAGATCGTGCTCCGGAGCCAACTTTTCGGCAAAGGCGGCGCCGATACCACTGGATGCTCCTGTGATTGCGACTACAGTTTTGGTCAAGTCGAATCCTCCTCCGCAATGTTGATACCACGGTGGGCAGTTCGGGTACTGAAGTAGATCGCGGCTGTGCTTAGTCGCTACTGCTTGAGATGTTCGGCTTGAATTCGACGGCTGCGTGTTCGACCGTGGTCTCTCTCGGCAGTCGAATGCGTCGGAGTTGGCTGTACAGCCCATCGACAGGATCCAGAAAAACGCGTTGGGCCACGCCGTCCGGCGCTATGGCACAAGTGCGAATTGGTTCGAAGCTACCCATCGATGGACAGATCTGATAGACACGCCCCTTCGGCAATTTACCCCTAAGAACGTCGCCGTACAGCTTTTTCTCTGCCTCGTCGGCTGAATCCGTGTAAAAAGAAATCTGGAGATCAAGGGGCTCAACTACGGTATCAGGCGCGGTGGTACTGCTCTGCTCCCGATCGGAAAATACACGAATGATGTAGCGGCCCATAGAACTCCGGCAAACTGTCTGGTAACCCTGTGCAACACCGTGCGATGTTGCCCGAGTTGGAGAAGCACAACTCGGCTGCCCGGCCTGAACATAGTTCCTATTCCATATATCGGGCAGAAACAGAGGCACAATAGACTCTTCTAAGAAATCTGTGGCAAAACTGCTTCTAGTCTGTTTCAAGAAGCCGTTTAGTTTTTCTCAATTGACAGTCGGATAGCCTGTCAATAACGTTAGGTTAGATATGGCCACGATTACTGAGGCACCCAGGTCGGCTGCCGGTTCAGGCTCGCCTGTTCCCGCGGGACAGTTCAGCCAGATCGTTCAAGACGAACTGCAAAAGACTCCCATCATCGACATGCATACCCATCTGTTTATGCCGTCTTTAGGAAGGCTTGGGCTTTGGGGCATCGACGAATTACTTACGTATCACTACTTGGAAGCGGAGTTATTTCGCTTTTCTTCTATGAAGCCGGCGAACTATTGGTCGCTGACGAAGAAGGAGCAGGCCGATCTCATCTGGCGTACGCTGTTCATCGAGAACACACCTGCTTCGGAATCCTGCCGCGGTGTCATTGCGGTTCTTTCGGCGTTAGGGCTCAACACTGCTAAGCCGGATTTGACAGAGGCCCGCGAATACTTTGAGGCTCAAAAGCTGGAATCGCACATTCGCCACGTATTTGAACGTCGCTGGGATCAGTGAAGTCGTGATGACTAACGACCCACTAGATCCTGAGGAGGCGCCGTTGTGGGAGAAGGGCGCGGCGCCAGACCGTCAGTTCCATGCGGTTCTACGGCTTGATCGGATTTTGAACAAATGGCCGCAGCACTGGGAAATTTTGAAGGGCAAAGGCTATCGTGTCGAGGAGGATCTGGGCGGAAAAAGCATAGCCGAAATCCGGCGCTTTCTCGGCGATTGGTATGCGCGCATGAAGCCGGTCTACATGGCGTGCTCTCTTCCGGACACCTTCGAATATCCGGAGGATAGCTTCCGCGGCCGTCTGCTCAAAGAAGCGGTTATTCCGTCTTGCGGGGAATTCAATATTCCGCTGTCGCTGATGATCGGCGTGCGCTACCAGGTGAATCCAGCTATCAAGCTAGCGGGCGACGCCGTCGGCAAAGCCAATCTGCGCGCGGTGGAACACATCTGCGTGGAGTTCCCGGACAATCGCTTTCTGATAAGCGTTCTCAGCCGCGAGAACCAGCATGAACTCTGCGTGTATTCGCGAAAGTTTGGGAATCTGCTTCCTTTTGGTTGCTGGTGGTTTCTCAACCAGCCATCCGTTGTCGAGGAAATGACTCGCGAACGAATTGAGATGCTGGGCTTCAGCTTCATTCCGCAGCATTCGGACGCGCGCGTGCTCGAACAGGTAATCTACAAATGGAAAAACACGCGCCGTACCATGACGCCCATTCTGGCGAACACCTATCATCTCTTGGCCGAAGACGGCCGACAGGTCAGCAGAGACGAGATCCGGCAAGGAATTAACCGGCTCTTCCGCGGTAACTTTGAGCGCTGGGTCAACCTACGAGGTGGACATGAGCGCCACAGCACCGCCTAAAAACCACCTGACGCGCCAAGAAGGAACTATACGCAATTTCCGCTGGTATATCTGCGGATTATTGCTCTACGCGACCACGGTCAACTACATGGATCGCGCGGTACTCGGCATTTTAGAGCCCACTATCGCCGCTGATCTTCACTGGAGCGACACCGAGTACGGCACCATCAGTGCCGTGTTTCAAATCGGCTACGCGATCATGATGCCGCTAGCGGGGCGTCTGATCGATTGGATCGGTCTTCGCATAGGCTATGCCCTTTCCACCCTGCTGTGGAGTATCTCTTCACTGGCGCATTCTCTGGCGGGCTCCGGCCTGCAGTTCGGGATTGCACGCCTTGGGCTCGGTTTGGGAGAGGCAGCTAATTTTCCTGCCTGCATCAAAGCCGTCGCGGACTGGTTCCCGAAGCGTGAAAGAGCGCTCGCGACCGGAATTTTCAACGGGGGTTCGAATCTGGGCGCCATTTTGGCGCCTCTTTTGGTCCCGGTTGTCTACGCTAATTTCGGGTGGCGTGCCGCATTCTTGTTTACGGGTTCTCTGAGCTTCACGTTTGTCATTTTGTGGATGCTGGTCTATCGTGAGCCCGAGAGGCACCCCCGTCTCTCCGCAGAAGAACTAGCTCACATACGTTCGGACCAGGAAGGTATCTCCACTGACACCGTGCCCTACAGCAAGGTACTTCGACACCGCGCTGCCTGGGCGTTCCTCATCGCTAAATTCTTAACTGACCCGGTCTGGTGGTTCTATCTATTTTGGCTGCCGAATTTTTTGCATCGCGAATATCATATCGATGTCGCGCATATCGCGGCGCCGTTGATTGCGGTGTACGCGGCATCGGCCGTCGGTTCCATCGGCGGCGGCTGGCTTTCGTCAGCTTTGATTAATCGCGGCTGGCCCGTGCCGAAGGCTCGCAAAGTCGCCATGCTGGTTTGTGCGCTTGCCGTTACGGCTGTGATCTTCGTTCCCGAAGTTGCCTCGAGCCTCTGGCCTACTGTGGGTCTGATCGGGATTGCCGCAGCGGCGCATCAGGGTTGGTCGGCCAATCTGTTTACCATCGCTTCAGACAATTTTCCCCGCGCGGCCGTCGGTTCTGTTGTCGGGTTGGGCGGATTAGGAGGAGCCGTCGGCGGCGCGCTTGTTCAACCATCAGTTGGCAAGTGGCTCGATTACTCGCATGGCGCATACGGCCCCATCTTCATCATTTGTGGGAGCATTTACCTGGTGGCGTTGTTGATCATTCACGTGCTTTTAGTTCGACAGCGCGAAACCGTAGTGCCTAGCGGGTTCTCCGCGACCTGATCATTCGCCCAACAAACTGCTGCTGCTGAGTGTGGATCTCAAGCATTCCGCGATCGACAGAGTCAGCGCCCGCGGATATTCCGATTTCATCATTGCTAGCGCCTGACGCCGGATGATTTTACGATCCCGTACTCTGAAGGTATGGAAAAAGCGGGGACTTCCGTGCAACGCGGATTCCGGCAGAATTCCATAACCGAAGCCGCTCTCCACCAGTTTCTTCATCACTTCGGTGTCATCCGCTTCCATTGCGACTTGCGGCACAACGTTGATCTCGCGAAAAAAGGTCTCAATGATAGACCGCATATTGCTGCGGTGCGGGTACAGCAGAAACTTCGCTGAAGCCAGTTCATCGGGCGCGATATTCCGTACGCGCGAGCTTCGCACCGGCTTGCTCGATGGCCGCAGGATGAGCAACTCTTCGTCGAAAAGTGGAAGTACTGTAAGGTTGGTCTGGTCGTAGGGCAGGGAAATGATAGCCAAATCAAAGCGCCGCTCGATCAGCCCGGTCACCATCTCCTCAGTGGCCGAGACGGTGACTTGAATCGGTGTCTGAGGATAGCGCTGGCGCAGCATGCGCAATGGCTTCGGCAGCCGGTGAATCAGCGTGCTTGCGCCAGTAGCCAAATGGAAGGGGCGCACATCCACCGCCGCATCATTCGAAAATTCATGTTCGATTCTCCGGACATGCCGCACCACGCCTTTTGCCAAATCGGCTAGCCTGATTGCCGCGGGCGTGGGTACAAAGCGTCTCCCGGTGCGGACAAATAGCTCAGTTTGGAGTTCCGTGGCCAGGCTGTGCAGTTGCAGGCTAACCGCCCCTGGGGAAAGATAGACACGTTCGGCGGCCCTGGTTACGCTACCGTGCTCTATGACGGCCAGGAACAACTCCAACTGCCGAACATCCATGTCATTACCTTATTACGGAGTTCGGCGCGAAAGAAGTGTTGTGCGTTCAGCAGGTTATTGATTTACGCCTGAAGCCAGAAATCCGCCGTCCACGGCAATGCACTGGCCAGTCACAAAGCTGGCGGCGTCAGAGGCCAGGAAAATAGCAGTACCGACCAGTTCGGCGATATTTCCGAAGCGCTTGACGGGGGTGCGAAGCAGCAACTCGCGGCCTCGTTCTGTGCCATCGAGAAGCCCCGAATTCAGTTCTGTTCGAAAGACGCCGGGTGCAATGGCGTTGACGATGATGCCCTTCGGGGCCCATTCTACGGCCAAGCTCCTGGTCAGTCCAAGCACCCCTGCCTTCGAAGACGCATAAGCGGCCACTTCGAAAAAGCTGACGAATGAATTCAGCGACGCGATATTCACCACTCGCGCGTGTCGGCTCGCTGCAAGGGGTTCGTAGAAGCTTTGGCAGGCACGCAGCGTGCCGGTCAGGTTCACGTCCAGCAGCGTGTTCCATTCGGCTTCCGTTGTGTTCACGGTCGGCTTGCGAAAGATCTGCCCGGCGGAGTTGACCAGAATGTCGACATGGCCAAATTCACGCAAAACGGCGTCGCGTAGGGCATCAATCGATTGACGGTTTGATGCATCCACCGTTTGCCGCAAGCTCTTGTGCCCTGATTTCTCGATCTCGTCCGCAATTTCCCGTACCCTGTCTTCGCGGCGTCCTGTGGCGACTACATCGGCCCCCGCCTCAGCAAATCCAGAGGCAATTGCGCGGCCGATGCCCGAGGTGCCGCCCATAACCACGGCCACGCGGCCGGACAGATCAAACAAGTTTGCCGGCATTCGGTCAAGCTCCCAGGAACAACGGCTTGATATGACGGTCAAAAAGATTTGTAGTGACGTTCCTGGCCACCGTGTCTTCCATCTGCTCCAGCAAGTTCAGATATCGGTCGCCCATCTTAGCCGCGACTTTGAATCCGACATGCAGCAGTTGCCGCATGCTGCTGTTGTATTTGGGCGATTTCGGGTCGTGCCGCAGCGATGATACTAGTTGTTCCGAAGACCAGTTGTTTACTTCTTCCGGCGAGGGCAGTTTGGCCGGATCGATATCGATAACAGTCGCGTACGGCGCACAAAGCTCTTCGCGATGAGCATACGCGTCGGCATAGATCTCCTTTGCTAATTTCAATCCGTCACCGCCGGCTTCCGCAAGCCCGATGAGTTCTTCAAGCCAAGTGGTACCCGCTGTTTTCAAATGCACGCCGGCGCCAAATTTCTTGATCGCGTCCCGAATGGGTCGATAGATGGAAAACTTGTCGCTGCCAGAATGCACGCTCAGCTTCAGGTTCTTAGCTAATCCGTATTGCTCGACCGCGTATGCGATCACGGCGAGGTCATCCGAGAATTCCCGCGTGAATTTGTCGAGATCGCCCGAATAGTCCACGCCTTTGTTGAAGCGGCCGGTAAACTTCGGAGCGATGGTTTGAATCGGGATGCCTTCCTCAGCGATGGCCGCCAGGATGATCAGGAGTTCCACCGGTGTCTGGGGCGAGTCCGTCTCGTCCATCGAGACTTCCGCGATAAAGTTTCCTTTGCCCTTCGTCTGCTCGATATGACGATAGATCCGCCCCGCTTCCTGGACAGCGGCCAGGTACTTGCTCGCGATCTGAATCACAAAGTTGCGGTCGGTCTTGAATGAGCCCTCTACCCCAGGAATCCGCAGTTCGCGGATCAATTCTGGATGCTTATCGGCGAAGGTCTGAACAGAGGTGTCGTCCGCCGTCTGACCGATCAGATCGGCGACATCAATTGTGAAAAAATCGCAAGGCTGCGCGAAACGGTCTACCGTCTTCAGATTGATGTGATCCGCATCTACGTAATACGGCTTGTCCCAACCCAGTGTTTTCACGGCCTGATCTGCGGCCGCTCGCGTGGTGCTCGGGTCCGATCCGATGATGGTGTGCTCCCGGTTCGACTTGTTCCATACCGGTATCACCTCCACGCCTTGCTCGGCTGCTAAGATGCAAGCTCGCAATTGAGCCTTCGCCTGATGCGCAAACCGGTCCCCTACGCCCACTGAATACTTCGGCAACGTCACTTGTTTTGCCACTAAAGTCCCCTCTACTTCTTCGCCGTCATCTCGGCTGCGGTAATCAGCTTTCCGTTCACCTTCACATTTGAGACCTTAACGCCCTCGACGTTCTGGAACTTGTCTCCCTTGGACGCGTTGTTGAACGTGCAGTTGGAGATATCGACGCCACTGATCGGGTCATTGGGATAGCCCTCTAAGTCGAGTCCAAATTGACTCTTCTGGCAGATGACATCCGCAACGACGATATTCTTCACAGTGGGTTTGAATGGACCGCCGGGCCCTTCTTCGTAATAGAACGTCACCTGTATGACTGCGTCGGCTACTTGGCCGACATTGACGTTCGTAAACCAGATGTTTTGAATGTCACCGCCCCGGTACGAATTCGTCTTGATGCGCAGAGCCCGCTGCAGGTGCGGACTGCTCATTTCACAGCGGCGCACCCAGATGTTTTTCATGCCCCCTGAAACTTCGCTGCCGATCGACACGCCGCCATGTCCATCTTTCATGACACAATCCTGCACAATCACATTTGAAGTCGGCACTCCCACGCGCCGTCCGTCTCGATTGCGTCCTGACTTGATTGCAATGCAGTCATCCCCAGTGCTGAACGTGCATTTCTCAATCAAGACATCCGTGCATGCGTCGGGATCACAGCCGTCGTTGTTCGGCCCGTTTGGGCAATCCACGGTTACACCACGCACCGTGACATTCTGGCAGAGTGTCGGATTCAACTCCCACATCGGCGAGCGCTTCACCGTAAATCCGTCTAGCAGCACATTCTTACAGCGGTACGGCTGAATGAAGTTCGGCCTCAGATAATGTCCCGGGCCAAAGACGCGGTCCTTGACAGGGACGTCTTTGTTGCCCATTTCTTCTACCAGCGTTTGAACATCGTTCTTGGCTGTGGTTTTCTCATCCCGCGTGGCGCCCGCGCGCGCTTTTTTGGTCCAGTCCCACCAGTGCGTCGCATCCGCCTGGCCGTCCAATGTTCCAGGACCGCTCACGCCCACATTCTCTTTTTCGAACGCATAGATGAACGGGGAGTAGTTCATGCACTCCGTGCTTTCGAAGCGCGTGTAGACCACAGGAAGATAATCGTTCGGATCGGTGCTGAAGAGTAAAGTTGCACCCTCCGCAAGGTACAGATTCATATTGCTCTCCAAATGAATCGCACCAGTTAGAAACGTTCCCTTCGGAACCAGAACGCGGCCACCGCCGGCGGCATGGCAAGCTCCGATCGCTTTCTTGATCGCATCCGTGCATTTAGTCTGGCCGTCACCCGTCGCGCCGTACTTTGCGATATCGAAATCGCGCTTTGGGAACACGGGCGGTTTGATGCGGGCCAGCACTGTGTCCATTTCACTTGTCGATTCCGCCGCTTGCGCCAAACCGATTGCGGGCGCCAACACAGCCGCGTACTCCAGTAGCTCTCTTCTTGTCATGTGCTCTCTATCAGTGCGTTGCCGGCATGGCAACGAACCTGCCCTGGCATGAGTTGGATTTACCTCTATTGACTGGCTTTCCGGTCACATGAACGTCGTCTCCCGATACCGGGAAGTTTACGGGTCCGGGTCCCAGCGTGAAATCGGCATGCATTGCGTTCACTTTAGCTGGGCCGCTAATTGTGACATCATCGAAGTTCATTTGCAACCGGTGCGTCGCATCGAATCCTTCGAGCGTGATTTTGCCGCCATCAAAAATATGCACATTGCGAAGAGTAATGTCGCGAAAGACCGGTAACTTGTTCCGCTCCGTACCGCGAAATGAGTAATTCGTATCCATGTAAATGGGATTTTTCGTGTCGCGTATGCAAACGTCCTGGTAAGTCACATCCTCCACAAGTCCGCCGCGGCTGGAGTTGGACTTAATCCGAATTCCGTTGTCCGCGCCATCAATCGTTAAATCCGAAACCAGAATATGGTTCGCTCCTGAATCGGTCTCACTCCCAATTGAGACGCCATGCCCGGTGTAGAAGTGGTTATGCACAATCGACATGTGCGTAGAAGGAATTTTGCCACCTGCTTTGATAGCCACTTGATCATCACCGGCATGAATGAAGCAGTGGGTGATGGTCACATTGGTTGAATTGGCTGGATCTATTCCGTCAGTGTTGCGCGCGGTCTTGGGGCTGTCGATGATGACGCCCCAAGCTGTAAATCCATTGCCTAAGCTATAAGAAACATGGAAATTGGGCGAGTTCTTAAGCGTAACGTTGTATAGCACGAAGTTATCGCAATGCGTCAGAATCAATAGTCTTGGACAATTCTGGCCTTTATTAGTTACTTTTGCTTCCTGTGCCAAGTCCCACCAGGAAACGTTCTGACCGAGTAGTCTTGCACCGCCGCGTCCATCAATTGTGCCGGGTCCCATTACTCCGGCGTCATTGGCGCTGTCGCCATTGATGATGGCTTTGCAACCGTGGCCCTTCTCGTCAACGATTCCGCAGCTTCCGGGTGTCACCTCGTAATCGCGCGGGTTACGCGACCCGAATAATGTTACGCCTTTGCCGATAACGAGAGTCACGCCGTTGCGGAGTTGCAGAGCGCCAGAAAGGAACGCATTTGCCTTGCCGGTCGAGATCAGTGCGACCGCTTTCCCGGCGGGACAATTGTCAATCGCCTTCTGGATCCGCGCGGTATCGGTCCGGCTTTCGTCGGCTTCGTTCAGACTGCCGTCAACGGCTATCAGCTCAGCGGCTACTTCGGTGCATGAGGCAGGCACTACGGGCTCGGTCACTCTTCGCGTGTCTTGCGCGAATAATGCTCCCGACATAAGAGCCAGACAGAGCGCAAGAAGCAACGGAGCGAACCGGGAAAAGAGAAATCCAGATTGGGCACTGACGCAACGCGAAGGCAAATTCATCGGGGAATTCAGACCGCAAGCTTGCACGCAACGGTAGCAAGTTCCTGATCTCTGCTGTTCGCAGCATAAGTGGCCCGTTGCTACTAGTCAAACTAGATTAACTTAACAAGTCATTTAGGGAAATCAAATAGATCGGCCGGCGCGGTTACGCTGCGTAACGGCTTAAAATTCGCGTTAGGTTTTGCGCAAAAGCGGAACGTGCCATCACGGTGTCGCACCCTTTTTCCTGAGCGGCGTGCTTCAGGTCCGACTTGAACGTGCGATACATATCCCAACAGCGAGACCTTGCGGCTTTCGTCATCGGCCTTTAGTTTTTCGATTGTCTCCAGTGGCGCCGCCTCGTCACAGTTCAAATCTAAGATGATCACTGCCGGGTTCTGCTTGGCCTGATCCAGCGTGTGCTGCTGAGATTTCACAAACACAGTTTCCAATCCCGCCCGTTTCGCCGCTTCCTGTATCTTTACGGTGAACATCAGATCGTTCAGGACGGCGACGATTCTCTTTTTGTTTGTCACTCAGTCGATTCTCTCTCGCGAATCTGCGCTTGCCCCCAATCGTAGCGCCGTATCATCATTAATGTCTATGAGCGTTCTCGTTCAGGCTGCTCCCGAAGTAAATCCATTGCAGGATGCCCTACGCTTTGAGCGGAGGGTCCCCCCGTGCGCGGTCGTGATTTTTGGCGCTAGTGGCGATCTGTCAAAACGCAAGCTACTGCCCTCGCTATACCGGTTATTTTACGAGCGCCGTATTTCGCCGGACTTCGCCGTTATCGGCAGTTCGCGGACGCCCATGTCAGATGACCAATTCCGCGAAAAAATGAAAGAGTCGGTCTCCAAGTTCCTGGAGGACGCACCGTTCGACGAAGACGTTTGGAAGTCATTTGCGCAATGCCTGTTTTATGTTTCTGGCGAC
Organism: Terriglobia bacterium; assembly: GCA_963846025.1. Taxonomy (GTDB): domain Bacteria; phylum Acidobacteriota; class Terriglobia; order Bryobacterales; family Bryobacteraceae; genus Bog-105. The sequence goes on from CAWJUG010000005.1 coordinate 583,144, forward strand.
CTGAACGTGCCGAGTTCGTATGACGATATACGCAATAAGCTAGATGAAGTCGAAGGCTCGCACCGCACGGCGGGCAACGTTCTTTTCTACCTCTCGACGCAGCCCAGCCACTATGCCGAGGCGATTCTAGAACTTGGTGCACACCAACTCAACAAGGGCCATGGATGGCGGCGAGTCATTATTGAGAAACCTTTCGGTCACGACCTGGGAAGCGCACGCCGCCTGAACGAAGAGATCCACAAAGTTTTTGACGAATCCGCCATTTACCGCATCGATCACTACTTGGGCAAAGAAACCGTTCAAAATATCCTCGCTTTCCGCTTCGGCAATGGAATATTCGAGCCGCTTTGGAATCGGCGCTACGTAGATCACATCCAGATCACGGCGGCGGAGTCGATCGGTGTAGAAGGGCGCGGCGGGTATTACCAGGAAGCGGGCGCTCTCCGGGATATGATCCAGAATCATCTCAGTCAGGTGATGGCGACTGTCATGATGGAGCCGCCGACGGTTTTTGATGCTACGAATGTGCGGGACGAACGGGCCAAGCTGCTCCGCGCCGTTCGCGTGATGAAGCAAGACGACGTGCCCAAATACGCGGTTTCGGGGCAATACGGTCCGGCGCTGGTCGGCGGACAGCAGGTAGCCGGATTTCGCCAGGAACCGAGTGTCAATCCGGATGCGCAAACCGACACTTATGCCGCAGTCACGTTCTTTATCGATAACTGGCGCTGGGCAGGTACGCCGGTTTACATCAGAACTGGTAAACGCATGCCCAAACGTGTCACTGACATAGCAATTCAGTTCAAAGCGCCGCCTTTGGGCTTATTCCAACAAGAAACAAAGACGGGTCTGCGCGAAGTTCGCCCCAACCTTCTGGTGCTGCGCATTCAACCTGAAGAAGGCATTTCTCTGCGCTTCCTTTCAAAGAGCCCAGGCAGCGGCATGAGGGTGCGCCCCGTCTCCATGGACTTCAATTACGGGTCCAGCTTCGGCGAGCGCTCGCCGACGGCCTACGAAACCCTTCTGCTAGACGCGATGATGGGCGATCCCACTCTATACACTCGCCAGGATATGGTGGAAGCGAGTTGGCAGATTGTTCAGCCGATTCTCGAAGTTTGGGCCAACAGCAAATTTTTCTTTCCCAACTATCCTGCTGGCTCGTGGGGCCCGAAGGCGTCGGACGACATGCTTGCACAGCAGGGACATGTTTGGAGGGTCCCATGAGTTCCGCCGTGATTTTTCCTGCTCAACCCGAACAAATTCTGAAGGGCCTGGGCAAGCTGTGGACCTCTCTCGGCCATGAAGAAAAGCAACAGGGGAAACCCACCGTTTTACGCGCCTGCGCGATGACGCTGATTGTCGCCACGGACGAATCCGACGGCGGGTTTTCGGCTTCGCAGACAATAGCGGAACTGATGCGCGAACATCCGAGTAGAGGGATTGTCCTCGCCGTCTCCGGTCTGGCGGAGCACGAGCTCGAAGCTCGGGTATTGGCACAGTGCTGGAAACCCTTCGGCAAGGCACAGCAAATCTGTTGCGAGCAAATAGAGATTACCGCTCGTCCGGAAAGCTGGCCGAACGTGGGCCCTACGTTGATCGGGCTGACTGCTGCCGACCTTCCCGTTATTTTTTGGTGCCGTCACAAGGCCGCATTAAATCCTTCAGCTACTGCGGATCAGAAAGCCGGTCTGCAGGCCATCATCAACCTTTCGAATAAGGTGGTTGTCGATACGCAAGGGCTTTCAGCGGCCGATGCGCTCCGAGTCGTCGCAGAGCTGCGCAGAGAAGGACGAACGGTAGCCGATCTGGAATGGACGCGGCTGACCAGGTGGCGCGAACCGCTCTCTCAAATATTCGATAACCCGTCACGCCAGAACCGCTATTCACAATTCCGTAATGTCGAAATTGCTCACGCCGGCGACGAACTATGCGCTATGGCCTTTTATGCGGCGGCATGGTTTTCCGCTCCTTATGAAGCCAAGGTTTCGTTCGTCAAAACGGACGGATTTGGTCCGGGCCTTCACCGAATTACGCTCCGCTCCGACTCTGAAGAAATCTCGTTTGAACGAACGGGTATCGATTGCATGAGCCTGCACAGCACGAATGGCCAGAAGCGGAGTTACACCTACGAGGACCCGACGGACGAGACTCTGATGACCGAGGAGTTGGCGATTCTGGGTTCCGATCCCGCGTTCGATGCGGCCTTCGTGCGTGCTCAGGAACTGCTGAATGATTAGAACCAGCCCGACATTGAGGATCTATGAAACGTCAGAAAAAGCCGCCCATGCGTGTGCGGCTCACATTCTGGATTGTCTTGGAGAAGATCTTCGCTCGCACCCTCGAGCGACAATAGCGCTCTCTGGAGGCAGCACTCCGCGGCTCCTTTTTTCGCGCATGGCTCAGGCGGACTTTGATTGGACTCGCGTACATATTTTTTGGGTGGACGAGCGTTGCGTGCCTCCCACGGATTCGCAGAGTAACTTCAGACTTGCGAATGAAACTTTGCTCAGCGTTGCTGATATTCCGGCCGAAAACGTTCATAGAATACATGGCGAGCTCGCGCCAGATGCGGCCGCCGCCGAATACATCGCGCAGATAACGGAATTCTTCGTTCTCGGCGAAGAGATGCTTCCCGTCTTCGACATTGTTCACCGTGGGATGGGTAGCGATGGGCATACCGCCAGCCTCTTTCCCGGCGACCCCCTGATTCAAAACACGACTGATATCGCGGCGCACGTCTGGGTAGAGAAACTGAAAATGGACCGCGTCACACTCCTGCCCGGCGTACTGCGTGCTGCGAAGCGCACTTTTCTGCAAGTGGCGGGAGCGGACAAGGCGGCTGCAGCTCGCGATGTCCTCACCGGGGCAGACGATCCCATAACGTACCCCTGTCAGATCGCCAGCCGCGACTCCAGCGCGACATGGTTCTTGGATGATGCTGCTGCCGCGCAGCTCTGAGTGAAGCTTTTCTTCGTTGTTCTGTTGTTCCTGGGCACGGCAGCTTGCGACCGTCCGGAGCCTTTACCTCCTCCGCTTCACCCACGATTGCAAGCACCTGCGCACGCGCCGTATAACCGCCTCCTGTTCGCCGGCGACGTCATGTTTTCGCGCGCGGTTCGCCGCGCCATCATTGCCAGTGGCGACCCGGCTATGCCGTTTCGCAAAATTGCGCCGCTACTGTCCGGCCCAGACATTAGCTTTGTCAATCTGGAATCGCCTTTCGCGGACCGTGGGCCTTACCATGAAGGCGGACTGATTTTTCACGCCCCGCCCGAGACAATCGCGGGCCTCAAATTGGCTGGAATAGCCGTTGCGTCTACAGCCAATAATCATGCGCGCGACTGTGGTCCGCACGGCGTCGAGTACACAATCAACTGGCTTCGCCAGCACGGGATTCAGCCGGTTGGGAGCAGCGAATCAGAAGCAACGACTCACGCCGGCGTGGTTCTCGTGAGAAATCGCATTCGCTTCGGCTTTCTCGGTTATACATACGATCAAAGCAACGGAAACTGGCGTGATGTGGATACGCGCATAGCGCTTGCGGATCCCGCGATCGTATGTCGCGATGTCGCGGCCCTTCGCAAAAGATGTGATGTCGTCATCGTATCGATGCACAGCGGAGTGGAGTATATGCCCAAACCCTCAAAAGGGCAGATCGAATTTGCGCACGCTGCGATCGATTCCGGTGCAACCCTCGTGATCGGTCACCATCCGCACGTGATCGAGCCGGAAGAACACTATGGGTCGGGGCTGATCTTTTATTCTCTGGGTAATTTCATTTTCGATCAATATCAGCGCCAGGCGACGCAGCACGGAGAAATCGTCCAAATCTCTTTTGTAGGGAGACAGATCCTCGCAACGCACGTGATGCTCGTGAAGATCACCCCCACCGGGCCCGAATTAGAGTAAGCTTTGACAGGTGCGATCTGGGTTCAGCCGCCGGTTGGAAGCTCAACGTGGCCGCCGAACTTCGACCTCATCGCAGACAGCACTTTCTCCGCGAAGGTGTGTTCCTTGCGAGAACGGAAGCGAGTGAATAGTGCAGACGCCAACACCTCCACTGGAACGGCCTCCTCAACGGCAGCGTTAATGGTCCAACGTCCCTCGCCGGAATCTTGGACGAATCCAGTGAAGTCGGAAAGGGTCGGGTTCTCCGCGAGAGCCATAGAGGTCAGGTCCAGTAGCCATGAACCGATGACACTGCCGCGCCGCCACAGTTCCGCGATTTCAGCCACGTTTAAATCGAATCGTTCGTGTTCCGGCAAATCCTTAGAGTTCTTGTGAACGAGAAGATCGAATCCTTCGGCATAAGCCTGCATCACGCCATACTCGATACCGTTGTGAACCATCTTGACGAAGTGACCCGATCCGGGCGGACCGGTGCGCAAATAGCCCTGCTCTGCTGTACCTCCTAGCTTGTCGAATCCCGGAGTTCTTATGATGTCCCCCAGCCCGGGAGCCAGTGTCTTAAAGATTGGTTCCAATTGTTTGAAGGCTTCCGCTTCTGCCCCAATCATCAGGCAATAGCCGCGTTCCACGCCCCAGACACCGCCGCTGGTGCCCGCGTCCATATAATGAATGCCTCGGCCCTTCAGTTCTGCCGCACGGCGAATGTCGTCCTTATAGAAACTATTGCCGCCGTCGATGATGGTGTCTCCGGGTTCCATGGCAGCAGCTAACGCTTGCACAGTTGATTCGGTCGCGTTACCCGCCGGCACCATAACCCATACGGCGCGCGGCTTCGGCAACTTCTGCACCAGTTCCTGCAGGGAAGCCGCTCCACCGGCCCCTTCGCCCATCAGCTTCTTTACGCTGTCCGCGTTCAAATCGAATACGGTGCATTTGTGGCCGCCATTTTGTAAGCGGCGTACCATGTTCGCGCCCATCCGCCCCAGACCTACCAGGCCAAGTTGCATATTCACCTCTCGATAAGCTATGAATTTACCTGCGTGTTCAAACCAGCTTCTAATCTACCGATTATGAGACCGCACCGCTTGCGTCGAGTTACAGCCGGAACTGTTTTTCTGCTGACTGCTGTCCTTTCGGTAGCAAGCTGCAACCGTGCACACAAAACAACCATAGCTGTCATTCCCAAAGCGAGCGCGGACATCTTCTGGCAAAGTGTACATGCCGGCGCTGTCAAAGGCGCCGAGGAAAACCATGTCGGGATTGTGTGGGATGGGCCTCCTAACGAAACGGATATCGCTGGCGAGATGCAAATCATGGAAACGATGGTTAACCGCCAGGTGGACGCCATAGCCGTTGCGCCGTCGGACCGTTCAGCTTTCAAAATTGTTGTGAATCGCGCAGCCGCGGCGCACATCCCGGTCATAATCTTCGATTCCGGAATAGATGGCGGTGATTATGCCACCTTTGTCGCTACGGATAACTATGCTGGTGGCGAGCTTGGTGCGGATCGCATGGGAAAGATACTGGCGGGGAAGGGAAACATCGTAATGATTAAGACCACGCCGGGTGGCGCTTCGACCACGGCGCGTGAAGATGGTTTTCGCCACGAGTTGCAGGCCAAATTTCCAGGCATTCACATTCTGGACGAGCGCTTCGGAATGGCCAGCATTGCACAGTCTCTTTCCGTAGCAGAAAACATGCTGACGGCTCATCCAAATCTGGAGGGAATTTTTTGCTCGAATGAATCAGGTACGACGGGAGCAGCGCAGGCCTTGAAAGAACGCGGCTCGAAGGTCAAAATTGTTGGTTTTGACTCGAGCCCTATCTTGATCGAAGAACTGAAGGAAGGCGTTGTTGATTCATTGGTTATTCAGGATCCCTTCAGAATGGGCGAAACCGCATTAGCAGAAGCAGTAAAAGCCGCTAAGGGCGAAAAAACACCCAAGCAGATTTTTCTCGCTCCCCGTTTGGTAAGAGCCGCCGATCTCAATGACCCGGCCGTGCAGGCACAGATTCACCCCGACTTGCAGAAGTATTTGGGTTCAGGATCGTAATCCGATAGTAAGCGCAAAGCGAGTCGCCAGATACCGGAGTCGCCGCGGAATTCACGAACGTGACGGTCTGGTTTAAGACCGTGTAATCGACGCCTTGCTGTAACAGAGTTCCGTTCTTGAATAGCTTCAGGCTGCCGGTCGGCGTTGGCGTGTTCGCCAGCAGAAAACTCACGTTCGTTCCGTCGATGGTGCCAGTTGGAATCTCGTCATCTGCAAAGTTGGCCGCGACTCCGGTTCCCGGTATCCGGTAATAGGCTAGCAATTCGTCCCCCGTCTGCGGCGCACCACTGTTGGAGAATGTGACGGTGTTTCCTGCCAGCGTATAATCCATTCCGTTTGCCTGCAGAATGCCGTTCCTATACAAGGTCACATCGGCTGCCAGCGCCGGGGTGTTTGCCAGCGTGAAAACCGTGTTGAGCCCGTTAATGCTCCCTCCCGGTATTTCGGAATCCACGAAGTTAGCGTTGGTTGCGCCTGACGTGAGGTTTCCGACTGTGTTGCTCAAGCTCGTCACCGTGCTCGTCAAATTGCTGATCAACAAATTCAGTCCTTGTGCGACGGAATTAAGGGTCGAAAGCGATGAGTCAATTGCGTTTAAATCAGAACTCAACCCAACCACCTGACTGATTTGAATCTGGCTGTTGCTTCCTCCGCCACCGGTCCCACCGCTGCCGGTCCCGCCAGTTCCAGTTGTATTCGTCACCTTCACTTGACTCAGGATCAGCGGGGTTGAGCTAGGAGGCACCGCCCAGGTCTCTGTCCAGCTTGTCAAACCATCATTGCTGTTGTAAACGGCCTGATAATACCCTACCGGCGTAATGTTCGTCGAAGGTGCGAGCAGCACCGAAAGAACGCCGTTCGAGATCCTCACCGAGACATTAAATGGCGCCACGCCGGACGTACTTGTACCGCCGGTCCAAGTAATCACGACCGTGCCATTGAACGGCACGTTCGGGGAACTATAAACAGTGTCTTGGATTTGCGAGAGAAAACTAAGTTGTGCAAGCGCACTGATGGAGAAAAGAATTGAAATGATTAGATATCGTCCAATTTTCTGATGGAGTTGGGTCATGTCGCCTCGTGTGTAACGGACTTATGCGGGCGACTTAAGTGAAGCACGCGCTGAAGAGGCGACGGCTCGCTTTTTGCGGCTGGACGAAAGCCCAACTGCTTCCTAAGCTGTTGAACGTCGGGACGTTAAGAAAATTTGGAAAGAGACGGCAACAATTGTGACCGGCTTTCAGCTCATCTAAATCAAGCGTCCGCCGCTTCGGTCTATACGTTCCGCGCCTAGATACGGCTGAAGAGCCGCTGGCACAACGATGCTTCCATCCTTTTCCTGATAATTCTCGAGAATCGACACCCACGTACGCCCAACCGCTAGGCCGCTGCCGTTCAACGTATGAACAAAATCCGGTTTGCTTTTGCCGCTTCTATACCGGATTTGAGCACGCCGGGCCTGGAATGCCTCAAAGTTTGAACACGAGGAAATCTCTTTATAAGCATTCTGCCCCGGCAGCCAGACCTCCAGGTCATAAGTCTTGGCGGAGCTGAAGCCCATATCGCCGGTACTTAGAGCAACTCTACGGTACGGAAGCTCCAGCTTCTCCAAAATTATCTCCGCATGGCGCGTCAGCTTTTCATGTTCTTCGTAACTTTGTTCTGGGCGTGTGAACTTCACCAGTTCCACCTTCTGGAACTGGTGCTGGCGAATGATTCCCCGCACATCGCGGCCGTAAGATCCGGCTTCGCTGCGAAAACACGGCGTATAGGCGCACAACGAAATGGGCAATGAGTCTGCGTTTAGCGTCTCATCGCGGAACAGATTTGTAACTGGTACCTCGGCTGTAGGCGTTAGCCAAAGATCGTATTTTTCGCACTTGAACAGATCTTCGGCGAATTTGGGCAATTGCCCAGTACCGTAAAGACTATCTGAATTCACGAGGAACGGTGGCAACACCTCCTGATACCCGTGCTCGCGCGTGTGCACGTCGAGCATGAAGTTGATCAGCGCCCTTTCCAAGCGTGCACCCAGGCCCCAATAGACCGCAAAACGCGCGCCCGTCACCTTGGCAGCGCGCTCCAGGTCCAATAATCCCAGCTCAGGACCCAAGTCCCAATGTGCCTTCGGAACAAACGAAAACTCGCGTGCGGTTCCCCAACGGCTTTCCTCCCGATTGGCTTGCTCGTCCCGGCCGACTGGAACGCTGTCGTGCGGAACATTTGGCACCCGCGCGAGAAAGTCGCGAAAGTCGGTATCAAGCTGCTGCACCTGCTGGTCAAGCTCGGCGATTGCGTCTCCCATGACGCGCACCTGGCGTTGCCGCTCGGCGGTGTCAACGCCTTCTTTACGCAACTTTCCAATTTCCGCCGTCGCCTGATTGCGTTCGGCTTTCAGTTGCTCGCTTTCTGTGACGTACTGGCGGCGGCGCGTATCAAGTGCGCGGAAAGACTCCACATCCAACGCGTAACCGCGTGCAGCCAGCCGCTCCCGAATCGTTTCCAGGTTGTTGCGAAAAAATTGTAGATCGTACATTCGTCGGGATCTGACTAGGAGCGTTGCTCTAGCGGGACCCACTGCTGCCCGTCGGGCAAACCCGTGTAATCGGCGCGCGGACGAATCAGGCGATTATTCCTGTACTGTTCCAGAACGTGTGCGGTCCACCCGGACATGCGACTGACGGCGAAAATCGGCGTAAAGAGATCCACAGGGATGCCAAGCGAGTAGTAGGTCGATGCCGAATAGAAATCGACGTTTGCGTTCAGACCCTTCAGCTCATTCACCGCCTGTTCCACGCGTGACGACTTCTCATAAAGTTCGGTATGCCCCGTACGCTTACCTAATTCGTCGCTCATTTTTTTTAGATGAATCGCACGCGGGTCCAGCGTTTTGTAGACGCGATGTCCAAATCCCGAAACCTTCTTTTTATTGTTTAAGTCGTCCTTCACCTTCTGAACCGCATCGTCAGGCGATTTTGTAGCCAGCAGCATACGAATAACGTCTTCGTTCGCTCCGCCATGCAAGGGACCTTTCAAAGCTCCAATCGCTGAAGTAACCGCGGAATAGATGTCTGATAGCGTTGCTGCCGTCACCCGCGCGGCAAATGTGGAAGCATTTAGTTCGTGATCCGCGTGAAGAATCAGCGCGACGTCGAAGACTCGTTCCATCACCTCGTCTGGTTTCTTCCCGGTCAAGGTGTAGAGAAAATTTGCCGCATAGCCAAGGTTGGAATCTCCCGGCACCACTGGCCTGGCGTTGCGGAGATTGTTGTAGCTTGTGACGACCGTCGCCACGCGCGCCATCAGCTTCACTGCTTTTTTTTCGCTCGCCTCAATCGAAGTGTCGCGTGCCGAAGGATCATACAAGCTCAGCATCGATATCGCCGTCCGGAGTACATCCATTGGTAATGCGGACTGGGGTACGCCCTTCAAAAACGCATTGACTTCTTCCGGCAGCGCACGTTCCGCCACAAGCGAAGATTTCAGTTGCTTAAGTTCTTGCGCTTTTGGCAACCGCCCGTTCCACAGCAGGTATATCACCTCTTCGAACGTTGCGTTTTCGGCCAGTGTATGGATGTTGTAGCCGTAATAGCTCAAGACCCCTTGATTGCCATCGATGTAGCAAATCTTAGATGAAGTCGCGACTACACCCTCAAGACCTGCGCCTGGGCTTGCCATGGATGTCGTATCTCCCGCTACGATTCTATATAACTCGGCTTTTTAGTAACCGCGGAAGCGCCTTGCGATGTCCTAAGCTCACTGCTGCAGCGGCTACTTACAAGGCCTATCTTCTTCTCCGGTCATTTCCCGCCAGCGATTGATCAAATCCTGGCAGGCGCCGCGCCAATTCGGGAAGTGAAACTCGAAGCCTCCGTCTGTCAGCCTCTTTGGTACTACCCTGCGGCTTTTAAGAATCAGCTCTGTTTCTGTCTTCATGAAAACCGCCCCCAGGTTCAGAGCCCATTTCGGTGCAGGTAATCCTACGTAGCTTGTACAGTAGGCTCGCCTGAGGCAACACATAAATTCGCTATTGGTGAGGGGGCAAGGCGACGCGATGTTAACTACGCCTTCCAAGTCGTCTCTGGCTATCAGAAACTCGATCGCCCGAATGAAATCCACATCGTGAATCCAGGAAACATACTGAGTTCCCGGACCGGAGGGGCCACCCAGCCCCCAACGTACCAATCGCAGCAGGTGATCGAATACGCCTCCGGGGTCTGGGCTCATCGTCATTGCGCTGCGCAGAGCAAGTCTTCTGGTGCGAGGTGTCTCTGCCGCAAAAAAGGTTCGTTCCCAGCTTGTCGCCACGTCAATGCTGAAGCGCCAGGTTTCCGGCGCGCCGGGTTCGCTGCCGCCTATCTCTCCAGTCACCTCATCCATCGGCCGGTCTATTGCGTGCCGGTACACGGTAGCGGTACTCGCGTTCATCCAGAGGCGCGGCGGAGCCTTTGCATGCGCGATCGCTTGCCCCACTATCTGGGTAGCAAATATCCGTGAATTCTTGATTTCGCGGCGATTGACGGCATTGTACCGGCAGTTGACGCTCCGCCCGGCCAGATTAATAACCACATCCGACCCTTCTATCGCTTCTGTCCACGGCCCGAAGTCCTGACCAGTCCACGTCAAAACGCGCCATTCCGCCTCTATTGGACGGCGGGCAATGACCGTAACAGCGTGGCCATGCTCGTGAAAATGCCGGGCCAGAATGTTCCCAACCTGCCCTGTTCCTCCGGGAATGACGATGCGCAAGTGACTTGCGTGTGGCATTGGGGCCTCTTGCAAGTCGATTGTCCCACGTAGTTGCAGGCGCGCCAGTTTCGCCAGTACTAAAACAAAAAGCCCCGGAGATCTCTCCGGGGCAAGGTCAATCCTTCTTGAGAAGGCTGGTAGGTACCGATTTAATTAGCGTTCTCCGAAACTCCAGCCCAAGGAAGCGCCGTATTCCGGAACCCAATTGCTTCCGAACTGGAAGAAGTTGTTCACGTAGTGCGCATCAATCTGCGGCCTCACGAACAGATGCTGCGTTGCGTAAAACCGTATACCGGCTTCTAAGTGGGTTTGGAAGTGATTCGAGCTCTCCACAAAGGCATTGCTGCTGGAACATCCGGCAAAGACATCACAATACGATTGGTTCTCGTAAAAGGAAAGCTTCGTTCCGCCGATACCAGCTTGCAACTCCGGAACTACTCTCTTGAATTTGTGCGCGGTGGGCGTCCAGATCACATTGAAGTCGTAAAAAAGAGGCCGGTAGCCCAACCCTGCGTATCCGCCTTGTGAGAAGCGAAAATCGGTTTCCGCTCCAACACCGAGCCATGGCTTGAACATATAATCCGCGCCTACTTTCCCGAACGCGCCGCTCAAACTGGGAGTGCCGAACGTGGTGCCAGTTCCAAACGTGTCAATCCGTTGGCCGCTTGAGCCGTCGGTGGCTGTTCCTACTCCAACAAACACATCGAGACCGCTCTGGGCTTGTGCGAACGTGGCACCCATGCACAGAGCAATTGCAATAGGCAGTGTACTGCGTAATAACTTAGACATCTTTCTCCTCACTAGTTACTCGTGGTGCAGACCCGTAGTTTTCATTACCCATTAGCGCCCCTGAAAGCACTAACATCTGCACTCACAAGCATTCCGATGCGCGTGGGTATGCGGCAGGTTTCAATAACTAGCTAGTAAGTAGATATTAAGTTGTTGTAAATAGCTGAATTCAGGAGATCGACGGGTCGACAGCTTCGGGATTTAATCCCAAATCGTTGATAGCCTGCTTCGCTCTTTGCGCATCGAAGCGTCCCCAGGCGGCCAGACGAGAAAGTGCTGCCGCAGCAATACTTGCAGCATCTACTTCAAAAAACCTTCGTAGGTGTTCGCGGTTCTCGCTGCGTCCGAAGCCGTCAGTACCCAGCGCGGTTATTCTGCCGGGCAGCCATGGCGAAATTTGATCAGCAACAATTTTCATATAGTCCGTTGCTGCGATTATCGGCATGTTGATGTCGCCGAGTGCCTCAAGTACATAGGGTTTACGAGCTGGGTCACCGGGATGCAATCTGTTCCAACGGTCGGTTATCAGCGCATCGCGACGCAACTCGGTGTAACTCGTCACGCTCCACACGTCTGCTGCCACCCCGTACTTCTCCGCAAGAATGAGTTGTGCCTTCAGCGCTTCATTGAAAATAGGGCCACTTCCAAAGAGCGTTACCTGCGCGGCTCCCTGCGGTGAGCGCTTGTAGGGATACAAGCCGCGCAGTATCCCCTCCCGTATGTGCTCACCTTCCGGCATGGGTGGGTGCACATAGTTCTCATTACAGACCGTCAGGTAATAAAAATGATCTTCGTTGTTCTCATACATGCGGCGAATGCCGTTCTGCACGATAACTGCGATCTCGTAAGCGTACGCCGGGTCGTAACTCTTACAGGTCGGCACAACACTGGACAACACGTGACTATGTCCATCGTCATGCTGCAACCCTTCTCCAAGCAGAGTTGTGCGGCCGGCGGTGCCTCCCACCAGGAAACCTTTGCCGCGCGAATCCCCGAAGGCCCAAATCAGGTCGCCGATTCGCTGGAATCCGAACATCGAATAATAGACAAAGAATGGAACGGAAGGCACCCCGACGTTCGCGTATGCGGTACCCGCCGCCGTGAACGAAGCCATGGCGCCCGCTTCCGTGATGCCCTCTTCCAGAATCTGCCCGTTTTGCGCTTCCTTGTAGTACATCAGCACGTCGCTGTCAACGGGTTTGTAGAGCTGCCCGCCTGACGCGTAGATCCCGCGCTCGCGAAACATGGACTCCATGCCGAACGTGCGCGCCTCGTCCGGAATGATGGGAACTACGTACTTCCCGATTTCCGGAAGTTTTAGCAGTGCCTTGAGTACGGCAACGAAAGCGCTTGTTGTAGACGCCTCGCGCCCGCGTGATCCTTCCGTCGATTCATGAAATGCTTCTAGCGGCGGCGCCTTGAGTTGGATATTCAATGGCGACCGTTTCGGCAGATAACCACCTAGGGCCTCTCTGCGCTCTTTCAGGTATTTAATTTCGGCGCTATCCTCCGGTGGGCGCACAAACGAAATTGAGTGGATCTGTTCTTTCGAAAGATTCAGATCGAACCGGTTCGCCAGATAGAATAGTTCTTCCTCGTTCAGCTTTTTCTGCTGATGGGTAATGTTCTTGCCCTCGCCCGCCTCGCCTAACCCGTAACCCTTGACGGTTTTGAACAACAATACCGACGGTTGACCTCTATGCTCAACGGCTCGCTTGAAAGCGTTATAGACCTTTACCGGATCGTGGCCGCCGCGCCGAAAACGCGCAATCTGCTCGTCTGTCTTGTCTTCAACCAGCTTCAGCAGTTCAGGATATTTCCCGAAGAACTCTTTGCGCGTGTAGGCCCCGCCGCGCGCTTTGAAGTTCTGATACTCGCCGTCTACGCACTCTTCCATGCGCTTCAGCAGCAGACCCGCCGTATCGCGCGCGAAGAGTTCGTCCCAGTCGCCGCCCCAAATGACTTTGATGACGTTCCAGCCAGCTCCGCGATAAAGGCGCTCCAATTCCTGAATGACGCTGCTGTTGCCACGCACCGGGCCCGTCTAGCCGCTGCAAATTGCAGTTGATGATGAAAATCAAATTATCGAGCTTCTCGCGCGCAGCGATATGCAGCGCTCCAGTGGATTCCGGCTCGTCCATCTCGCCGTCCCCGCAAAACGTGAATACCTTGCGGTCCGTTTTGGGGATGATTTCACGATTCTCCAAATAGCGCAAAAAACGCGCGTTGTAAATCGAATTGATCGGGCCCAAGCCCATGGACACAGTAGGGAATTGCCAGAAATCCGGCATCAGCCATGGATGCGGATAGGATGAAAGGCCCGGATGATCGCGCAGCTCATGGCGGAAGTTGAGCAGATGAGCTTCTGAGAGCCGGTCTTCTAAAAATGCACGTGCATATATCCCTGGCGATGCATGGCCTTGATAGTAGACCAAATCTCCAGGTTGCCCATTGATGCTGGCACGGAAGAAATGATTAAACCCCACTTCGCTCACGGTCGCCAAGGACGCGTAAGTAGATATGTGACCGCCGATATTCGGATCGTATTTGTTCGCCCGCACGACCATTGCCGCCGCATTCCAGCGGATCAGACTTTTGATCGTGCGTTCGAGCCTTCTATCTCCCGGGTAAGGCACTTCCTCATGTACTGGAATAGTGTTTACGTAAGGCGTATTCAGCGTTCCTGCGGTAGCTACGCCCGCTGCCGCCGCTTTCTCAAGCAACTTCTCAATGAGATAGGAGACCCGGTCAGGTCCCGCTTCGTCTAGCACTTGTTCCAGTGCTTCCATCCATTCTGAGGTTTCCTGTGGGTTCAGGTCAGTCTGGCGTTCTTCTTTAGTCTTAAGCATCTTGACAGGCAATCCAACGATAAGTCTTCCGCTCACAGCCGGCAAACCGGCTTCGAAGGGCGGACAACAGCCGCCGATAAGCCTGTTTTAGCCGATAAACGACAGCTTACTAAATAATTATCGCTTATAGCTTGCATTTCCTCGCCACGTCAGGCAATCTAAAAGGTTTTCGGAGAACAAACGTTATTGATGAAGGTGCGAGTCCTGTATCATGACCACTGCTTTGATGGGGCGGCATCAGCGGCTTTTGTCACACGATTTTTACAGGCGAAGTTTTATCCGGACGCTGAGTTCCTTTACACCGGCCTGGCTCACCGTGCTGACCAACTGTTTGAAGACAGCCTTTTTGATGGTGATGTCAACGTCATTGTCGATTTCAAATACGCCACCCATCCCAACTTGACCTGGTGGTTTGATCACCATCAGAGCGCGTTCTTAAGCCCCGAAGATGCCGAGCACTTCCGGCATGACAAATCCGGCCGCAAGTTGCTCGATGCCAGCTATCGTTCTTGTACGAAGTTCATCGCAACCGTTGTCAACCGCGATTACGGCTTCGAAGCTCCAGATCTCGAAGAACTCGTCACCTGGGCAGATATTGTCGACGGAGCGTTATATGAAAGCGCGGAATCAGCGGTAGAAATGAACGCACCGGCGATGAAGCTGACACTTGTCATTGAAGGCAGCAATGGTCCCCGCCTGGTTCAGAAGATAATTCACCTGATGCAACATCAGTGTCTAGACCAGATCATCTGCCACCCTGAGATTCTGGCCGAATACAATCGCCTTCATCAGATCCACCGGCGTAACATTGAGGTCATCGGTGAGGCGGGCTCCTGCGATCGCGGCGTGATCTACTTCGATCTTGTCGATTACGGCATCGAAGGCTACAACAAGTTCATTCCCTACTATTTGTTTCCTGATTCCGCCTACACGGTTTCGGTATCCACTTCCAGTTTCCGCACGAAGGTTTCTGTTGGCTCAAATCCTTGGGTCCGCGAACCTCTGCAGCACAATTTAGCATCCATCTGTGAACGTTACGGCGGCGGCGGTCATTCGAAAGTAGGCGCCATCAGCTTCCCGATTGGAGCAATCGGCGAAGCGCGTAAAGCTGCCGCAGAGATCCGCGAAGAATTGAAACGGTGAGCCCCGGATACCCTTTTCGGTCCGGGGCTTTTTCAGTTCGGAGGAGCGTATTTGCCTAGCTCGCCAGCGCAAGCGGCAGGATTTGTAAGTTAGGGATGACGATCGAGAGAACTTGCTCCACGCGATCGACAAAGTGAAAATGCATTTCCTGGCGAACGTGATCGGGGAGATCGCGCAGATCCTTCTTGTTGCCTTGCGGCACAATAACGCGGTGAATCCCCGCCCGGCGGGCAGCTAGCACCTTCTCCTTCAATCCGCCAATTGGCAGCACCAGCCCGGCAAGCGTGACTTCACCAGTCATCGCGATGTCACTGCGGGCCGGGAGGCCGGTGTAGATGGAAGCCATGGCGCTTGTCATAGTAACGCCAGCTGACGGCCCGTCTTTCGGGATGGCGCCCGCGGGCACGTGAACGTGAACGCCGTTGTTCTTGATCTTTTCGGGGTCCACGCCGAGTTCGGCCGCATGCGCCCAGATGTAGCTCTGGGCGATTTTGGCGGATTCCTGCATAACCTCACCGAGCTGGCCGGTCATGGTCAGGCCTTTGCCTTCAGGCAGAAGCGCGCTCTCGATATAGAGAACATCGCCGCCGGTTTCGGTCCAGGCCAAACCGGTAACAACGCCCGGGGGAACGGTCTTGCGCCCGGTTTCCGGGAGGAACATTTCCGGTCCAAGGAGATCGCCGAGAATATCCGGCGTGATCACGAGCTTGTCAGTCTGGCCTTCGGCGAACCGCAGAGTCACTTTGCGGGCGACTCGCGCAATCGCACGTTCTAGGCGGCGCAGTCCGGCTTCGCGAGTATAGTTGCTGATAATGGCGCGTAGCCCTTCATCAGTAAACTCGATCTGCTCCTCGGTCAGGCCGGTCGCTTTGAGTTGTTTGGGAATAAGATAACGCCGGGCGATCTGCTGTTTCTCTTCCTCGCTGTACCCGGAGAGCCGCAGAATTTCCATACGGTCGAGCAACGGCTGAGGGATGGTGTCGAGCGTATTCGCCGTCGTGATGAACAGGACCTTCGATAAATCGAAAGCCATGTCGAGATAGTTATCGCGAAAGGTCTTGTTTTGTTCCGGATCGAGCACTTCTAGCAGCGCCGATGCCGGATCGCCACGGAAATCGCGGCCGAGTTTGTCCACCTCATCCAGCAACAGAACCGGATTCAACGCTCCGGCACGCCGCATGGCCTGAAGCAGACGGCCTGCCATAGCGCCAATGTAGGTTCGGCGGTGACCGCGAAGTTCGGCTTCATCGTGCATGCCGCCGAGGCTGAAGCGCTCGAACTTGCGTCCTAGAGCGCGCGCCACGGATTGACCCAAGGATGTCTTACCCACGCCGGGCGCACCGACCAGGCAAAGAATAGGAGCTTTCGCGTCCGGGTTGCGCTTGAGAACGCTCAAGTGTTCGAGGATGCGCTCCTTGATTTCTTTCAGACCGAAGTGATCTTCGTCGAGAACTTGACGCGCATGGGCGATGTCGAGATTGTCATCGGTCGTCTTGTCCCATGGAAGGTCCAAAACAAATTCAAGATAAGTTCGAGTAACGTGATAATCGGGCGCTCCCGAAGGCAACCGCTCCAAGCGACCCAGTTCGCGCTCAACTTCCTTCTTCGCTTCTTCGGGAAGATTAGCTTTTTCGAAGCGCTCACGCAGCATTTCGGTTTCCGCTTTGTCGGCGTCTTTTTCACCGAGTTCCTGCTGAATAGCGCGAAGCTGCTGGCGCAATAGATATTCACGCTGCTCCTTCGACATTTCGTCGCGGGCGCTAGAAGCGATTTTCTGCCGCAGCTCAAGAACCTGGAGCTCATGCGAAAGAAACGAGTGCATGAGGCGCAGTGCGTCCAGGCGTGTTTCGGCTTCGAGCAGTTTCTGCTCGCGCGCGACATCAAGACTGAAGACGCTAGCTAAGAGATACGCCATGCGGATGGGATCGTCGCTCCCGGCCAGCATGCGGGTCAATTCGGAGGCGGATTGCGGCTGTGCCAGAGCTATCGCTTTTGCAGCAAGCTCCAATAGCGCGCCCGACAGGGCCTCCACTTCGGAACCACCGTCTTCCGGCACCGCTAGGACGCGGAACTTGGCGGTCAAATAAGGTTCTGTTTTCTCCAGTTTGGAGATAACAGCACGCTCGGTTCCGAGAACCAGGATTTCCATCATCCCTTCGCTCGTTCGAGAGGATTTGCGAATGACGGCCTTGGTGCCGATCGTGTACAGATCATCCTGCTGCGGCGAGTCGATTTGAGGATCGCGCTGAGCTACCAAGATGATTTCTTTTTCCTCGGTTTTCAGAGCCGCTTCAACCGCACGCAGCGATGAGTCCCGCCCGACTGACAGTGGCAGAAGCAATCCCGGGAACAGGATAGTGTTCTTCAGCGGGAGGGCTGGAAGAACCTGATATTCGTTGTTTGCCATTTTGGGCTTCTTTCCTAATGCTTGGATGCAACGTTACAGCCAAAAGCTGCGATTCGTTGCGTCTATTACACTCAAGTTTTAACCGGAGACGAAAAAGCCCGAGGCCGGAAGTACCAACCTCGGGCAGATTCGTTACGCGTCATTAACGCGTCGGAGGTAGCCGATTACTACGGCTGAACGACTACAAAGAAGTTGGAACCGGCTTGCTTGATGGTGAGCATGACCGATTTGCCGCTGGCTTCAGACATAAGGCGTTTGAAATCGGCAGCGTTGGTTACTGGCTTCCGGTCGACCGCGACAATTACGGTACCGTGTCCAAGCGGCGCATCGGCAGCGGAACTGCTTTGATCCACCTGATCGACCACGACGCCCTTGGTTCCGGCAGGAACGTTCAATTGCTGCGCCAGCTCAGGGGTAAGCGTTTCAACGGTGATACCGCGGGCGCTTACATTGCCGCTGTTGGCGTTGTCCTGATCGTTGCCGCCATTGTTGTTATTGGCGCTGGAGCCGTTCTGATCCCAATCGATGCCGGTCGGACGCGTGCCCAAGGTGACCTGGATTTTCGTCGGTTGGTTGTTACGAACGACGTCAAGGGTGACCGTAGTGCCGGGAGCGTGGGAGATAACCGCCATCGTGAGGTCGTCTGAGTTTCGCACCGGCTTGCCGTCAATTGCGGTGACAACATCTCCGGACTGAAGACCTGCCTTTGCGCCGGGCGCACCGGGCGTAACACTAGCGACTATAGCGCCTTCGCCGTTCTTGACACCCAAATGCGGAGCCAGTTCGGGGGTCATATTTTCGAGCTCAGCGCCAAGAAAGCCGCGCGAAACCTTACCGCTTTTTTCAATCTGGTCCATCACCTGCTTAGCCATGTTGGAGGGAACCGCAAAGCCAATGCCAACGTTCCCGCCTTCACCGCCGCCGAACACGTTGCCGCCTCCGCCAGTGAGGATCATGGTATTCATCCCAATGAGCTGGCCCTTTGCATTGATGAGCGCCCCACCCGAGTTGCCGGGATTAATGGAGGCGTCTGTCTGGATGAAGTTCTGAATATGGGTGCCGTTTTCGAGGTTTCGATTTTTCGCGCTAACGATGCCCATCGTCACCGTGTGATCCTGCCCGAAGGGATTACCGATCGCGAAGCAGAGATCGCCGACGCGGGCCGCATCGGAGTTCGCAAACGGCATAACCGGTAGGTTGTCAGCGTTGATCTTTACGACGGCCACGTCAGTCTGCGGGTCAGCGCCGACTACTTTACCCGTGAAATCACGGCCATCGGACAAAGTAACCTGGAGTTTGCTGGCCTTCTCGACAACGTGATTGTTGGTCAGGATGTAGCCTGAGGGGCTGACGATAATACCGGAGCCCAGACCTTCTTCACGCTGGTCGCGAGGCCGCATGGCCTGACCGTTGCCACCGAAGAATTGACGGAAGAACGGGTCGGACATAAAGGGATTGTTGTTCCCCTGCTGCTGATCCGACGCCTTAATAATGCGCGTCATGCTGATCTTGACAACCGCCGGAGACGCCTTTTCGATTATGTCGGCGAAAGAGTTGGAAAGCTCATTCACCTTTTGTGTGCTAGTGTCGGCTCGCGCCACCACCGAAACCGGTGTGCTCGTATGACTCGCCACCGCAAAAGCGGCGATGAGTCCACCGCCGACCGAGGCCGCTACCAGGGTTAAAATTGCTGTGGAGCGGCGAAATTGGACCACGTTTGCCATGTCCTTAAAAAATCCTTTCTATTAAGAAGCCCGGCAACACCTGTGCGGTGGCTTGCCGAATCCGCTTCCATTCGTTTGACGTTCAAAACCAAAATTCGATTTACCTATCAATTCTTAGACTGAAACTGCGTCTTGTTGATTCACCGGACGCGATTCCACCTGGAAGATCAACCGGGAGCCGTTCGGATCAGCGTCAATCCGGATAATCTGCCCGTCACGAACATCCCCGCTAACTATACGTTTGGCTAAGGGATTCTCAATCTCTTTCTGAATGGCTCTTTTTAGTGGACGGGCGCCATAATGTGGGTCATAGCCCGTCCGGACCAAATGCGTACGTGCGGCCTCGGTAAGAACGATACTGATATGGCGTTCTTCGAGGCGAGCCCGAAGACCGGCGAGCTGGATTTCGACGATTTCCCTCAGATGTTCCTCGCTGAGGGCATGGAAGACTATGATTTCGTCCAAACGGTTCAGGAATTCGGGCCGGAAGGCGCTGCGTAGTTCGGACAGTACGGCATCTTTCATCCGGCGATACTCTTCACCTTCAAAAGCGCCCCGGTATTCAAGAATGCGATGACTGCCGATATTTGACGTCATAACAACGATCACATTCTTGAAGTCGACAGTTCTTCCCTGACCGTCGGTCAGACGACCATCATCCAGCACTTGCAGCAACGTATTGAAAACATCGTGATGCGCCTTTTCGATCTCGTCGAAAAGTACTACCGAGTAGGGACGTCGGCGAACTGCTTCGGTCAACTGACCACCCTCGTCGTAGCCGACATAACCGGGAGGTGCGCCGATGAGGCGAGAAACAGTGTGCTTTTCCTGATACTCGGACATGTCGATGCGGATCATGGCCCGTTCATCGTCAAACAGGAATTCGGCGAGAGCGCGAGCTAGTTCCGTTTTCCCTACGCCCGTTGGGCCTAAGAAAAGAAAACTCCCAATGGGGCGGCGCGGGTCCTTCAGTCCAGAACGCGCACGAATGACGGCTTCTGCCACTGCCAGAACGGCTTCGTCCTGACCGATAACGCGTTTGTGCAGCTCGTCTTCGAGCGTTAGCAGCTTTTTCATCTCGCCTTCGAGGAGCTTAGAGACAGGAACACCGGTCCAACGGCTGACCACCTCGGCGATGTCCTCTTCGTCTACTTCCTCTTTGAGGAGCCGTACTCCACCTTGTTTGCCGGCCACGCGGTCTTCTTCGGTCTGAAGCTGACGCTGCAATTCGGTCATGCGGCCGTATTTCAGTTCGGCGGCTTTATTCAAGTCATAGGCGCGTTCGGCTTGCGCGATCTCGATCTTAACTTGATCGATCTGTTCGCGTAGCGTACGCACGCGCTGCACGCCTTCTTTCTCGGTTTCCCACTGCGCCTGAAGTGCTGACGAAGACGTTTTTAGCTCCGCAAGTTCTTTTTCGATGCGGGCTAAACGCTCCTTGGAGACAGCGTCGGTTTCTTTCTTAAGAGCCTCTCGCTCGATTTCAAGCTGCATGGTGCGGCGCAGCAGCTCGTCCAGTTCGCTCGGCATGGAATCGATTTCCGTGCGCAATTTCGCGGCGGCTTCATCAACCAGGTCGATCGCCTTATCGGGCAGAAACCGGTCCGTGATGTAGCGATTGGAAAGAACCGCGGCGGCTACCAGAGCTGTGTCTTTGATCCGAATACCGTGATGAAGTTCGTAGCGTTCACGCAGACCGCGAAGAATGGAGATCGTGTCTTCGACGCTCGGCTGGTCAACAAACACGGTCTGAAAACGGCGCTCCAAAGCGGCGTCTTTTTCAATGTATTTGCGATATTCATCAAGCGTAGTCGCGCCGATGCAATGCAGTTCGCCGCGTGCCAGCATAGGCTTGAGCAGGTTGCCCGCATCCATCGCGCCTTCCGCTTTACCTGCGCCGACGACAGTGTGCAGTTCATCGATAAAAAGAATGATGCGGCCTTCCGAGGATTGAATCTCTTTTAGAACCGCTTTAAGACGCTCCTCAAATTCGCCGCGGAATTTCGCGCCAGCGATCAATGCGCCCATGTCGAGGGCGACCACCTTCTTATCCTTCAGACCTTCGGGCACGTCGCCCCGCACGATTCGTTGAGCCAGGCCTTCCACAATGGCGGTCTTGCCAACGCCGGGCTCGCCTATAAGAACGGGATTGTTCTTGGTACGGCGCGAGAGAACCTGAATCACGCGCCGAATCTCTTCGTCGCGTCCAATAACGGGATCGACTTTGCCTTTCGATGCCAAGTCCGTCAGATCGCGACCGTACTTTTGCAGCGCTTCATACGTGGTCTCGGGATTTTGAGTTGTGACGCGCTGATTCCCACGGACCTCAACCAGAGCCTTCATCAGGCGGTCACGCGTGACGCCGAATTCTTTTAAGAGCCGGCCCGCAGGGCCCGAATCATCCGCAGTGGCGAGCAGCAGATGTTCAATCGAGACGTAATCGTCCTTCAGGCGCTTGGCTTGTTCTTCGGCACGGGTCAAAAGCTGCGAAAGACGGGGCGTGATGTAGACCTGATCCGCTCGCAGACCAGAGCCGCTTATTTTCGGGCAGTTTCTCGATCTCCTGGATGAGCCGTTGATGAAGCGCCTCAAGGGGGACATCAGCACGCAGCAGGATGGAAGGCGCCAAGCCGCCCTCCTGCTCCAGCATGGCGAGGAGGAGGTGCTCTACCTCGACCTGCTGGTTGCCGTAGTTAGTGGCCGTGGTCTGCGCCTGCCGGATGGCCTCCTGCGACTTTTCGGTCAGGCGATTGAAATCCATAAACGAAGTTAAACCTCAATTAGAGATTAGCATATTAGCCATCTACACTGCAATAATCTTAGCGTACTTTACTAAAGTCTTTAGTGCCTCGTCGGCACGGCCGATTGAAGTACAGTATATGGAGAACAGAAAACATTCCATGCGCCGCTTCTTGTCCGTTCTCGTAAGCTACTGCCTCATCAGCCCTTTTTGCGCGCTGGGGTGGTGGGAGACCGGGCACCAGACTGTCGCCCGCATTGCCGCTGCCCATTTGACGCCCGCGGCGCGCACCAGGGTGGCACGGATTCTGGACGTGCCTGACACCTTGGAGGCGGTGGCCGATGCGCTGGCAAAAGCATCGACTTGGCCGGATGAAACGAAGAACGAAACCAAGACTGGGGAGTGGCACTATATTGACCTCACTTTGCAGGACCACAAATCGGATATCCCCTTACGCTGCAAGGACGACAATTGCGCGCCTGCGCGAATTGCTTTGTTTGCGGCGCAGTTGGCCAACCGTCCCGCGGACGCGAAATGGAGCGAATTGGACGCACTGCGATACCTCGTGCACTTTGTGGGCGACATTCACCAGCCGATGCACGATATCTCGGATGCGGACCTGGGAGGCAATTGCGAGCGGCTGGACCCGCCGGTGGACACCGCACGAAACCTACACGCATTGTGGGACGGTGGGGTTATCAAGGCGATGGATGTGGATGACAAGGCGCTGGCAAAGAGTCTGGAGCAGCAAATAGAGGGGTTCGATTCAGCGCAGCAAACAGAGATGGTGCGTGGGACTCAGGACGATTGGGCTTGGGAATCGCACGAATTGGCGGTGCAGAATATCTATTTCAAGCTACACATCCCCGTGGAGCCCGCCATCTTTCCCGCGAATTGCGGCGAGGCTCCGGCGGCCATCACGGAATTCAAGCCGCAGATCGATGCTTTATACGTCGACAGCATGAAGCCCGTGATTCGCGAGCAGTTGATCAAAGGCGGTTTGCGTTTGGCGAAAATGCTGAACCAAGCGCTGTAGGGGAACCGATCACCCTGCCTGCCGGGCAGTTCAGGAGTGTTCTAGCTGTGTACAGCGGGGCTCTCGATCGGGGTGCGGACAGCGCCAGCAGGCAGGATGACTTCAAACCGGGAGCCCTGGCCAACGTGGCTGTCGACGTGAATTTCGCCGCCGTGGGCGCGCACAATAGCCGCCACAAAGCTCAGGCCGAGTCCCAGTCCTTTTTCAGGGTTGGGGTCAGGCACGCGGTAGAAACGGTCGAAGATATGGGGGAGATGGCTGGCGGGAATGCCAACTCCAGAGTCTTCAACGACGAGACGCACGTTAGGACCGGCCGCTTCCGCACTGGCCCGAATCCAGCCGCCCGGAGGAGTGTACTTGATGGCGTTCGAAAGCAGGTTGGTGAGCACGCGCTCCAGTTGGGTGCGGTCAGCCTCGCAAAAGACCGGCTCGGGAAGGGCCGCTGTCAAGCGTAGGTTGTGCGCTTCGGCCGGGATCTGAAACTGATCAACCAGCTCTTCGACCAACTCACCGACATCGAGCACGGTCTTGTTCATCGGGATCTGGCCGGATTCCGATTGTGATAACAGCAGGAGAGCCCGAACAAGATT
>CAWJUG010000006.1:0-570172 GCA_963846025.1 Terriglobia bacterium
AGGGCGCAGGACGTACGGTATTCGCCTCCGGTCGACTTTCATGAGAATGCCCTCAATGGACTGCATACACCGGATCAGTTCCATACGGGCCGCCGGCGCCAAACCGTGAAGTGTGGCTCGCGCCTGTTCCTCGGAAAGCGCGTTCAGTTTCTTGAATGCGGATTTGCCGCGCGCAGTGAGTATCAATTCGGCGTAACGGCCATCTTGTTCCGAAGCCTTCTTGTGCAATAAGCCATCGCGCTCGAACTTCCCCAGCAGACGGCTCAAATACCCCGGGTCCATTCCAAGCCCTTCTGCGATCTCGCTCGCCTTGGGCGCGGGACGGGTCGCCAGTTCGTAAATGACTCGCGCTTCCGCCAAACTATACTCGCTATTCAGGAGACCCTCGTTCAAAGTTCCAATAAAACGTGTATACATCCGGTTAAAGCGGCGAAAGTTTTCGGTTTCGCTGGTCAAACCTGAGGGCTCTTTGGGATGCCATGCCATATATTAGATATCGTCATTCACAATAGTTGACTTTGTCAACCACTACAAAAAACTAACAACAAGGAACAAGACAAATGAGCACCTCAGCCGAATATCCGTACGACACTCGCCTCAATGTACTGTTCAATCAGCTGGAACTGATTGATGAAAAAGCGCTCTCAGATGCGGCCCCTCACAAGTGGTACAACCAGACGCTTTGCCAGGTGAACGCTTCGGTCGTGCGACTAGGAGTGATTGAGGGCGAGTACCACTGGCACAAACACGATCAGGATGATGAGTTCTTTTATGTCGTTGAAGGTAAGTTGCTGATCGATCTGGAGGACCGTGCGGTTGAACTCGCGGCCCCGGCAAGGCTTCGTCGTCCCTAAGGGCGTACTACACCGGACGCGAGCCCCGGAACGCACCGTGATCCTCATGGTCGAAAATGCCGGGATTATTCCGACGGGCGATCCGGAGAATGGAAATTAACCGGGAGCTAATTTTCCTTTCGCATCCGGTTCCATAGAGCCACCCCGCCCGCCACTAATACGCCAGCTGCTGCGGCTGTCATCACTGGATAGGCCGGCTCCGGCTGTATCCAGTCCGTCTCGATATATTTCTTGGGCGGAGGAAGCGGCTGATGTAAAGCCATCTGGACAACTTCGGCAAGATGCATTCCATGCCTGCGCGTGCCGTGCATAATCTGCTCGCGGCAACTGAAGCCGTCTGAGATGATCAGCGTGTCGCGCGCGGCCGCGCGCACTTTCGGGAGCAGCACCCGCTCACCAATTTTCATCGAAATGTCGTAATGCCCTTCCTCGTACCCGAACGACCCGGCAAGCCCGCAACAACCGTCATCGAGCAAATCACTTTCCACGCCCATTTTCGATAACACCTTCTGCTCATGCGACATACCCCACATCGCTTTCTGGTGGCAATGGCCGTGCAGCAACGCTTTGCGTTTAAGCGTGGGCGGAGCGTAATTGATGCTGTTGAGAAATTCGCCTAGAGATTTCGTTTGCAGGCGCAAACGTTGCGCGTCTTCGTCATTCGGGAAAATGTTCGTTAGCTCATCCCGAAACACTGACGCGCAACTCGGCTCAAGCACGACAACCGGAACACCCGTTGTTATCTGAGGCCGTAGCGCATCCAGAATGTCTTTCAGATTTTCCTTCGCCCGGTCGAGAAAGCCGTAATCATACAGTGGGCGTCCGCAACACAGATTGCGCTTCGGCACCTCAACACGGTATCCGGCCGATTCCAACACTTCGACGGCCGCCTTCGCGGTATGCGCGAAAAAGTAGTTGTTGAACGTATCCGGCCAAAGTACGACTGGAGGCCTGCGACTGTAATCGCTCCTATGTGTGGCGCGCGCAGCGAACCATGCTTTGAAAGTCTTCCGTGCAAACCCGGGCATCCGCCTTTTCTGTGTAAGACCAGCGGCGGCTTTCATCGCGGCCGAAAGACCCGGGGTCTGCGTCAGGAAATTGGCCGCATCGGGAAACTTGGATGCCAACTCCGCCCAGCGATAGATCTGTCCCATTGCATAAGCCGCGGGCGGCCGGGCGGTTCCTTCGTAATAGTGGTACAGAAACTCGGATTTATAAGTTGCGACGTCGACATTCACCGGGCAATCGCCCTTGCATCCCTTGCACGCCAGGCACAAATCAAGCGCCTCTTTGATGTGCGGGTCTTTCCATCCATCCTGGATGACTTCGCCGCGCAGCATTTCGAATAACAGCCGGGTGCGGCCGCGCGTGCAATGCATCTCGTCCCGGGTCGCATGAAAGCTCGGGCACATCGTTCCGCCGTCCAGCCCGCGGCACTTGCCAACTCCGAAACACCGTTCCGTGGCATGCGCGAAGCTGCCCTGATCTCCCGGAAACTGAAACACGGTCAAGACCGGCTTCGGTTTGTAGTCCGGCCCGACGCGGATATTGGTATCCATCGGATAGGGATCAACCACTTTGCCCGGGTTCATTTTCCACTCGGGATCCCAAGCAGATTTGAACTCGCGAAACGCCTGAATGATCTCCGGCCCATACATGATGGGCAGAAACTCGGCCCTCGCCTGGCCATCGCCGTGTTCACCGGACAGCGACCCGCCGAACCGGCTCACCACGTGCGCCGCCTCCGTCATGAACGCTCGATAGTTCTTCACGCCTTCCGCGGTCTTCAGATTGAATGTGATTCGCGTGTGCAGACACCCGTCGCCGATATGTCCAAACAGCGTCATCTGATAGCCGTGTTTGTCGAGCAGCTTGTAAAGCTCGCGCAAGTAATTTCCGACTTGAGGCACCGGAACCGCAGCGTCTTCCCAGCTCGGCCAGGCGTCCTCAATCCCTGGAATGCGGCTTGCGCCCACGCCGTTCTCGCGCACTTTCCAGATGAGCTTCTGCGCGTGATCGTCCTCAATCAGCTTCACAGCCGTAAAATGATCGCCGCTTGCTCGAATTTTGGCCATCGCCTTACGCGCTTTTTCGTTTGCCTCTTCTTTTGCATCGGCGCCAAATTCCAGCAGTACGTACGTATCTGCTGAAGGAAGGTACTGAAGGCCGGGCATGTCGTTGCCCTTACGTTTTTCGTTGTCGATCACTTTGTGATGGAAGCACTCCAGCCCGATCGGCCCCAGTTCGCGGAACGGGGCAGCATGATCCCCGGCGCTGAACACGTCCGAAAAGCCCACCACCACTAAAGTGCGATGTAGCGGGCTGTGAACCAACTTGATCTTCGCCCGCAGAATAATCACACACGTGCTCTCTGTACCCACCAAAGCGCGAGCCACCTGGAAACCGTTTTCCGGCAGAAGCTCCGGCAGGTTATAACCGGAGACGCGTCGAGGAATATCCGGAAATCGTGCCCGAATCTGGTCGCCGTAGCGGTCTCGAATCCCCTTTAGCTTCGCGTAAATGTCTCCGCGCCGTCCTCCTTTGCGAATAATGGACTGAAGCTCGGATTCGCTGGTCTTTCCCACCGTCATCCGAACGCCGTCGTACGTGACAATATCCAGTTCCTCAATATTGTCTTCAGTCCGGCCGGCCATGATCGAATGAACGCCGCACGAATTGTTACCGATCATTCCGCCCAACGTGCAGTATTCATGCGTCGCCGGATCGGGGCCGACGGTCAAATGGTGTTTTTCAGTCTCGTCGCGCAGAGTGTCCAAGATCAGTCCCGGTTCTACCCATGCGTATTTCTCCTTCACGTTGACTTCAAGAATCCTATTTAAATATTTCGAAAAATCGATGATGACTGCCGTGTTGCAGCATTGTCCCGCCAGACTGGTCCCACAGCCTCGCCCTAGAATTGGCGTCTTGTACTCGTGACAGATCGCGACCGTGTTTATGACGTCTTCATAAGTGCGCGGGATCACCACGCCCACGGGCACCTGCCGGTACATAGACAAATCGGAAGCGTACAGAGCGCGCGAACCGCTATCGAAACGAACTTCTCCTTCCAATTTCCGGCGTAGCGTCTTTTCGAGCGACTCGGCTTCCTTCGGCGATATGATTTCTTTGGCCGGAATCATTCCTCGTCCTTCTTGTCTTTTCCGCTGACCTTCTTGCCCACTCTCGCCGGCAACCCGTAGTCGCTGGCGGGGAACAGAATTTCATCCATCGCCTGCCGCCCGATAGTAAGCGAGATTCGTCCGCGATCGCGTTCCCCCCGAATCAGCGCCTCAGCCAGGTGTTTCATCTCCGCTTTAGTCGCCTTCGGAGGCATGGGAGGCTCGTTCGGGTCAGTGTCGCATTGAATCACCACCGGGCCGTCCATCGCGAGCGCTTCTTTTAACTGATCTCCGCACTTCTTTGGATTGTCGATATGAACGCCTTTCACTCCGCACGCCTCAGCTACTTTCACGAAGTCAATCGGATATAGATCCACTCCATACTCGGGGTTGCCAAGATAGATCATCTGCTCCCATTTGATAAGCCCCAAGGTGTTGTTGCGAAGGACGATGATTTTGACCGGCAGCTTGTATTGAGTCAGCGTTGCCAGATCGCCCATCATCATGCTCAAAGAACCATCGCCGGTGAAAGAAACCACCTGCCGGCCCGGATGCGCCACTTGCGCTCCAATCGCGTAGGGAAGACCTGCCGCCATACTGCACAGCGTCCCGCTGAATGAGAACTGCTGCTGCGCCCGCAACTTCATGCGCGCGATCCACGTGGTCACCGTACCCGAATCGCCGGTGATGATGGCGTCTTCGGCCAATGATTCCCCCAGGTTCCACGCCACCACCTGCGGCTTCATCGGCTTATCAGTCCGCGTGCCGCGCTCTTTCATCAGGTCCCACCAGTCCTCCATTCCGCTCTGTGCCTCGCGCAGAAATGCACGATCGTCATTGCGTGGAAGATACATCAGCCACTCGCGCAACGTCGCCTTTGCGTCGCCCACTAATCCGTACTCAACCGGATAACGCAGCCCGATGCGCTCTGGCCTATCATCAATCTGAACTCCAAGCGCCTGCCCCGGCTTCGGAAGAAACTCAATATAAGGAAACGAACTGCCGATGATGACCAGCGCCTCACAGTTGGCAAGAGCCTCCGAAGAAGGCCTCGTTCCCACCACGCCAGTCCCGCCCGTCGTGTAGGGGCTGTCGTCCGGAATTACGTCCTTGCCCAGCAGCGCCTTTATTACCGGCGCGCCAAGACGATCGGCGATTTGCGTGACCTCCGCTCCCGCGCCCCGGGCGCCCGCTCCAACCAGAATGGCTATCCGGGTCTTGCCCTGCAGCGCTCGCGCCGCTTTCTCAAGCTGATC
Organism: Terriglobia bacterium; assembly: GCA_963846025.1. Taxonomy (GTDB): domain Bacteria; phylum Acidobacteriota; class Terriglobia; order Bryobacterales; family Bryobacteraceae; genus Bog-105. The sequence goes on from CAWJUG010000006.1 coordinate 5,230, forward strand.
GCGTTCCGGAACGCGCTTCGGAACCGTGAACGCCTCTGATGTATGTCCTTTCAAGTTGCGTTTCGAGCGATTCTGGTCCGACATATCTGCCGATTGATAATCGATCGGCAGCGCGATGTGAGAAACCGCGCGATGGCTGAGCGCGGCCCGGCAGGCGTAATCGACGATGTTCTTCGCATGCGCAGGTCCCATCAGCCGCTGGTTGTAGAACGCCACGTCCTGATAAAGGTAGTCCTGGTTCATGTCTTGCAGATAGTGGGTCCCAATCAGGTCGTGATAGGTCATTCCCGTTATCGCGAGAACGGGCGCACCGTCGATCTTGGCATCGTAGAGACCGTTGAGCATGTGCACGGCGCCCGGAGCAGCTGTTGAAAAGCAGACGCCGAGTTTTCCCGTGAACTTCGCGTATCCGGTCGCGGCCATCGCCGCCGTCTCCTCGTGCCGGACGTGAATGTACCGGATGCGATCTTTGTGCGTCCGTAAAGCCTCCACAAAGCCGTTGATGCCATCGCCTGGAAGGCCGAAGATGACGTCTACCCCCCAGTCGATTAAGCTTTCCACCAGGACATCGGACGCAGTCATAAAGCGCACCTCGAATGTGGATTTCGGGGATTTCCTTTGGCGGGCAGTCCTCGATTTTCTGTGCTTGTCCGTGCTGGTGACGCCGGTAATATTTGCGCTGTTTCAGCCGTATTAATGCGGGTTGAAAAGCAAAATGCAAGAGCTCTGGTAGCGCATCTGAGGAAACGTACTCTCACCGCGCCGCGTATCACTAATTGTTTTCTCGTGGAACCCAACGGATGTCGCGTCTCTTTCTGATCTCTCTGTTACTTGCGATTGCGGTTGTCTCGCAGGCAGCCGACGATCCGGTGGTCTTCAAAAGCGACGTCGCCATGACGCGCGTGGACGCGCAAGTGGTCGGCTCTGACGGTCGAATCGTAACCGACCTCGAAAAAAGAGATTTCGTCCTGCGCGTGGATGGTCGCGTTGTCCCCATCCGCAATTTCGCCAGCGAGAACGTCCCCATCGATATTCTTCTTCTGCTTGATGTAAGCGGCAGCATGCAGCCGCACGTGCAGCGCATCGCAGTTGCTGCGCAACAGGCGCTGAATGTCCTTGCTCCTCACGACCGCATTGCCGTCATGGTCTTCGATACCTCTACGCGGGTGCGCCTGCCGTTCACTAGCAATCACAACGACGTCACCAACACGTTGAATCGTCTCCTCCGCTGGGAATCGTTTAACGGAGGAACGCGCATCACCAGCGCTTTGATTTCTGCCGCGGATTACGTCCAGCGTCAGGGCCGGCCCGACGCACGCCGGGCTGTTGTGATTCTTACTGACGATGAAACGCAGGATGGTGAAGATGAGCCCCGCGTGGAGCGCGCTTTAGCCCGGGCGAACGCGATGCTCAGCTTCCTGCAAGCGCCTTACGAAGTGCCCGGCATGGGTCCGGGCGGTGGCGGACGGCCCCACGGAACGTGGGGTGGAGGTGGTGGAGGTTGGCCTGGCGGAGTGGGCTGGCCCGGCGGTGGCGGAGGAATCGGCTTACCTGGCGGAGGGACTATCGGAGGTCGAGGCGCAGATCCATCGCATTCTGCCGGCACATCGGTGATTGCGTCGGATACCGGCGGCGACACCATGCGCGTCGATGACGCATCCGCTCTGGAAGATACTCTCAGCCGTCTGCGCCAGCGGTACGCGCTCTACTTCTATCTGCCGGAAGGTACAAAAGATGCAGCGCAGCGCAACATACAAGTCGATCTGGCCCAACAGGCGCGCATTCGTTACGCGCAAGCGGAAATCCGCTACCGCCACGCGGCTATTTCCAATGACGGCCCCGCGAGTGCAGCCGGGCCCACGCTCGTGACGCACGCCCCGGCCGCAACACCTATCGAGGACGAGCCAGCTATTCAGACCTCGTCGCCGGGCGGTCACAGAACCGCCGTGAACGAAGACTCATCACCGCGCGTGAATCTAGACACGGATTCTGAGGATTCCAAGCAGCAACCGGCTTCCACGCCATCCCCGGCCAAACCAGTTCCGGCGCAACCTTCTCAAACCGGCTGGCCGCGCGCAAATCCGCCGAACGGGCCGCCGCAGTAACTCGCCCTACTCTCTGCCCGCGAACCGCGCATCCAACAAGTCCAGTTCTCTTTCCAGAGACCGCAGAACTTCATCGTGAATCTTGTTTTCGTCGCGCAACTTCAGCATGACCGACCGCTCTACGGTGCGCAAACGCGCACCCACCGACTCATATTCGGTCGCGGGCCGTGCAGCGGACGTTCCGTCAGAAGAGCGTTTTAGCAGCGCTAGCCGGCGTCCGTAATATCGTTGGAGCTGTTGTTCTGCTTCCGTCAGTTGCCCTCCATTCTCCTCTTTAATTCGGTCCAGTTCATCTATCGCCGCTTGCAGCATCTCGCGCCGCGCCAGATCTTCCTCTTCGTGCGCGCCTTCGACGCCCCCGAGCCGCAGCTTTCGTATGATCGCCGGCAGGCTTAGACCCTGCAGCACGAGAGTGGCAAAGATGGCGCAGAAAGTCAGGAAGATAATGACGTTCCGTTCGGGAAATGGCGCCCCGCTACGCAATCGATCGGGCAGCGAAATTGCTGCTGCAAGGCCCAGAACGCCCCGCATTCCGGACCAGCCGACCACAAACAGCTCGCGCCGGGAAAAGGTCGCTTTTTGCTTCAGGTGAAGCTTGTTTCTGACCGTAGCTGAAATCCAGGCGCCTGGATAGACCCAGATCAGTCGGATTGCGATCACGGCCGCGCTGAACAGCGCCCCGTCCCGTACCAGCCCGCCTGGCCCAATCCCTTTGATGCCGGCAAGGATGGTAGGCAACTGAAGCCCGAGCAGCAGAAAAACGACTCCGTTCAGAATGAAATCCAGAGTTTTCCAAAAGGCTCGAGATTCGATGCGGGCATTCAGCGAAAAAAAGCCGGAGCTGCGCCGCCCCAGGTATAACCCGCACGCCAGTGTAGCCAGGACGCCCGAACAGTTCGCCGCTTCGGCACATAAATACGCCACGTACGGGGTTATCAGGCTTAGGGTGATCTCTACAGGCGCGTCGGAGATGCGCTTCTGCATCGCGTGCACGATCATGCCGCTGACCAGCCCAATCACCACCGCTGCCAAAATCAGGTACAACAAATTGGCGCTGCCCATCAGGAGCGTTGGTGTATATCCCGTAACCACCAGCGCAGCGGTGAATTTCAGGGCCACCAGACCGCTGCCGTCATTCACCAGGCTCTCAGCTTCTAATAGGTCCGTGATCTTCCTGGGAATTCCCAGGCGCCGCGCCGTTGCAGTGGCCGAAAGCGGATCGGTCGCCGCGATGATGGCGCCCAGCACCAATCCCAGTTTCCAGTCGAACCCCGGGAGCGCCCACCGCGCAAACGCTGCCACTGCGTAAACAGTAAAACCGACCAGCCCGAACGCAAGCATCAGGATCGCTGTGGCGTTGTTCCGGAACTCGCGCCAGGAGATCTGAAAGGCAGCCGAAAAGATCAGCGGCGGGAGAACAACAAAAAAAACAATGTTCGGGTTAAGTGAAACATGCGGAAGCCCTGGAATCAGGCTTAGCACCAAACCGCCGATGACCATGATGATCGGATACGGTATCGACACACGCTTCGCGACTACCGCCAGAATTGCCACGATCACAAGCAAAGCCAATACGAGCAACTCAATGTAGTTGATAGAAGTGGCTTCCACAGCGCCCGTCTCGAACAACTTATAGCGCACGAACTCTGCTGGTTCTGATACCTTCTGTAATGAAAACAGCGCGCTAAATGGAAAAGCCTCGTCTCAACTTTTGGCAAATTTGGAACATGAGCTTCGGCTTTTTGGGTATCCAGTTCGGGTGGACGCTCCAGATGAACAACATGAGCGCTATCTACGAATACCTTGGCGCAAAGCCAGGTCAGCTTCCTATTCTTTGGCTGGCTGCGCCATTAACCGGGCTCATCGTCCAGCCGATCATTGGCCACTGGAGCGACAATACTTGGGGCCCGCTCGGCCGCCGCCGGCCTTTTTTTCTTGCCGGGGCCGTGCTCGCATCGTGCGCGCTCATCTTCATGCCCCTCAGCGCCGCCCTCTGGATTGCTGCGGGGCTGCTCTGGATTCTTGACGCATCCATCAACATCAGCATGGAACCCTTTCGCGCCTTCGTTGCTGACATGCTTCCGGATGAACAGCGTGCTCGCGGTTTCACCATGCAGAGTTTCTTCATCGGCTTGGGCAGCGTTGCTGCATCTTATCTGCCGCTGCTCTTGAAAAACTTCATCCCATCGACGGGAGCCGCTCCGGCGCACACCATTCCTGCAATCGTTCGCGTGGCGTTTTGGATCGGCGCAGTTGCTTTTATCACTGCTGTACTGGTTACCGTTTTCACGACCAGGGAGTACCCTCCGAACGCGCAGGAGCTCGCTCGTCTACGGCACGCCAAGCGCTTTGATTTCACTGAAATACTTCACTCCATCCGCAACATGCCTCAAACCATGCGCCAGCTTGCGCTGGTTCAATTCCTCACATGGCTTGGCCTGTTCTGCATGTTCTTGTATTTCGCCGTAGCCGTGGCGCATAACGTCTTCGGCGCTCAATCCACCACGGAGGCCGCCTATACGGACGGCGTGATCTGGGCCGGCTACTGTTCTGGCGTGTACAATGCGGTCTGCTTCATCGTCGCACCGTTTCTTCCATGGCTTGTCAATTTGGTGGGGAAGCGGGGCGCGCACTCCTTATGTCTCGCGCTGGGTGGCATTGGGCTGCTTTCCGTGACCGTTATTCATGACAAGTGGCTGCTGTTCCTGCCGATGATCGGCGTCGGGATCGCCTGGGCCAGCATCTTATCGATGCCGTACTCAATTCTCGCTGCCGCGCTGCCGTCCAACAAAATGGGCATTTACATGGGCGTGTTCAACTTCTTCATTGTTATTCCGGAAATACTGTCCTCGCTTGTTTTCGGCTGGATAATGGCTAGCCTGCTTGGTAACGATCGTATGAAGGCTCTCATTGTCGGAGGCATTTGCTTCCTGCTTGCGGCCATTCTTACGCAGCGTGTGCATGAGGCTACCGCGCGGGACGAATCGCTAGCGCCGCTTGCTGTGGCGGAAACCGGCTTAGCGTGAAATCTCTGCTTCACACTTGAATCGTCGAATTATGAGCCATGCGCCTGGGTCACTTGTCCGCCGCTTCGATGTCAAGCGTCTTTCGCAGCACCAGGCCGAGCGCATCATTGATACTGTCGCCGTTGAAGAGCCGCTCAGTATCCATATTGCGTACTGGCTCAAAGAATCACAACAGACCGAAAGTCTTGCCATCACGATGCGAACGCCGGGTCACGATCACGAACTCGCGGCGGGACTCCTCCTCTCTGAAGGCATTGTCCATCAGCTCGCGGACATCGCCGAGATCAGAACTCTTGGCACACATCCTTCCAACGAAATTGTCGTATCGCTTGCGCCCGCGACCGACGTCGAAACTTGGCGCTTGGGCCGAAACAACTTCGTAAGCGCCAGTTGTGGCATCTGCGGCAAGCGTAGTCGTGAAGCTCTTGCCGCCGAACTGCCTGAGCATCCGCCAGATCAATTACAATTCGCTTCCACCGCCATTGAGCGCCTCCCGGAATGTCTTTACGCATGGCAATCTGGCTTTGCCCAAACAGGTGGTCTGCATGCAGCCGCTCTTGCAAACGCGACCGGCGAAATCGAACAGGTGTTCGAAGACATCGGCCGTCACAACGCGCTCGACAAGCTGCTCGGCTGGTCTTTGCTGCATGGCCGAGTTCCGTTGTCCCGCAACATACTTTTTCTTAGCAGCCGCAGCAGCTTCGAACTGGTGCAGAAAGCCGCCATGGCCGGCGCGCCCGTGCTGGCTACCGTCGGGGGACCATCCAGCTTGGCCATTGAGGCCGCCCGCGAGTTGGGCCTCACCCTTATTGGCTTCGTTCGCAACGGACGCCTCAACGTCTACTCTGGAGACTGGCGGCTAGACTCGAATTAGATGAAGCTGCGCTTTCGCCAAAATGGCCTTCGTCTGCGCGTCAACCAGCGCGAAGTCGAACATCTCTCCGCTGGCGTGCCTTTAAGCGAGTACGTACATTTTCCGGGTGATACGCAGTTTGGCTACCTGCTTGAGAGCGCGGCGGTGGCGTCGCCTCAGGTCGAGTTCAAAGCAGACACACTTCGTGTTGCTGTTCCCATTGCGGAGATCGAAGCCTGGGCGAATACAGACGCCGTCGGACTGTATTTCGACCTACCCGCAAACGGCAGCTTTTTGAAGATCGCCATCGAAAAAGATCTTGAGTGCATTGATGGCCCACCCGAAGAACGCGATCCAGACGCCTATCCGCGCACTGGCAAGAATTGCTGATAAGCCTGTAAATTTGCAGGGTGAAGTCCCGTCTCCATTCACGTAATCCTCTAATTGCTTTCGTTCTACGTGTGGCATAATTCTTGCACTGATCCACACTGAGGTAATCGTGCGAGTGGCTTTACGGCTGCAGGCAAGCTCCGTTCTGGCATTAGGATTGGGCTTTGCTGCCCCAGCGTTGCCTGTCGTCTACGATGCCTCCGCGCCTTCGGTTGCTGAGATTGTCCGGCGTTCGGTCCAGGCCAATGCCGCCGATTGGAAGTCTCAGCCGCAATACGCCTTTCAAGAGTTCGACCTGAAGAGCAAGATTGACGCCGAAGGCAAGGCTCAACGGCAGCAGTCCAAGAGCTACGAAGTCTTGATGATTGAGGGCTCCCCTTACAATCGTCTGGTTGCCACCAACGGCGAGAAATTGTCCCCGGCCCAAGCCGCCCAGGAGAACGCGAAGCTGCAGCGCGAGACGCTTCGCCGGCAGCAGGAAAGTCCCCAGGACCGGCATAATCGTCTTGCAAAATACCTGAGTAATCGTGCCGAAGAGCACATCCTGATGCAGCAGATGGTCGAGGCCTTCAACTTCAAGCTTGTAGGCGAGGAAACCATTGAAGGCACCGACTGCTACGTGCTGCAGGCTGATCCCCGGCCTGATTATCAACCGGCAGTCCCGCGCGCTAAAGTCCTTACTGGTATGCGCGGCCGTCTCTGGATCGACAAATCCCAATATCACTGGGTCAGAGTACAAGCCGAAGTGATCAGTCCGGTCGCATTTGGCCTTTTTCTCGCGCAAGTGAAGCCAGGCACAAAATTTGAGCTTGATCAGGCCCCGGTCGGCGAGGTCTGGTTGCCGAAAACTTTCACCCAGTCCGTTAACGCCAGCGTTCTGGGTCTATACGGCTATCGGACCAAAGAGGAAGAGCATTATTCCGATTACCGTCTCAACCAACTCAACGCCGGCTCCAGAATCGCGGCTCCCTAACTTCCGCGCTTCACTTGCGGCTAATATCGCGATGCCCTTCCTTCACCGTAAATCCGGCCTTCGTCAGCCGTTTGTGTACTTCATTTGCGATGAGAACGGAGCGGTGATGCCCGCCAGTGCAGCCAATCGAAATTGTGAGATAACTCTTGCCCTCGCGAGTGTAGTGCGGCAGTAAGTAAATGAGCAGGTCTGATATGCGGTTGATGAACTCCGCCGTCTGCGGAAAAGATCGTATGTAGCGCGCCACGCTTGGATGCTTTCCTGTCAGGTTCTTGAACTCGGGAATGTAATTCGGGTTCGGCAGAAATCGCACGTCAAACACCAGATCGCTGTCGGTGGGAACGCCATATCGAAAACCAAAGCTGTTCACATATACCGTGATTTTGTCTGTACGATGTACGTCGTGAAATTTGTCGCCGATCGTGCGGCGAAGCTCATGCACGTTCAGTTTCGATGTGTCGACGAATATATCCGCCATTGCGCGGATCGCGGCAAGCTGCTCTCTTTCTTCCGCGATGCTCATCAAAACAGGCGCGTCGACACCCAGCGGATGTGGACGGCGCGTCTCGCTGTATCGCCGGCGGAGTATCTCGTCTTCCGCATCCAGGAACAGCAGCACTGGCCGGGATGTCCGCTTTAACTCCGAATAAATTGCCGGAAACTGCTTCAGGGCCTCGCCTTCGCGAATGTCTATGATCAGCGCGGCGCGTTTGCGGCTCTTCGAATCGGTCGTCAGATCCGCAAACTTTGTCAGAAGCGCAATCGGAAGGTTATCGACCGCATAGAAGCCCAGGTCTTCAAAAGCCTTCAACGCCGTTTGTTTGCCCGACCCGCTGGTTCCCGTGATGATCACGAGATCTGCGGCCGGGCGTTCCTGCTTCAGCGGAGTGGCTTCTTCCGCCGCTGGTTTGGGCTTAGGCATAGACACTTAACGAGTGCTCACACTCAGCCGAATGTTTCTTGAGCCGATCTATGATTCGATCAGATCGAAATTTCCATCAGTGCGGCGCAGCAGCACAGAGAGGCAATTCCGACTGGAATCGCGATAGACGACGTAGTCACCATCTTTTTCGAGCTCCAGCATCGCCTCTTCTAACGTCATAGGCTTGCGATCCTCCGTGTAATCCACGCGAAACACTTTCGGCTTCCGCGCCGCTGTCCCGTTACCGCCGCCTTTTCCCGCACGCTCCGGCGTATCAGCCTCGGCTGGGGCCGCGTTCTCCTCCCAGCTTTCTTTGCTTGAGCGAACTGTCTTTGCGTCACGGTGCGTGTCGCGCCATCGCGTGCGCGCTTCTACAAGCTGTTTCTCAAGCTTCTCCATAGCATGGTTCACCGCGGTGGGAAGGTCGGCATCGGCGCCTTCACCCACCAAACCATGATCGTAAAAGTTCATGGTGAGCTTGATTTTGTGTAAGTGGCGCTCCGTCTGATGAGTAAGGTGGATTTCGCGCTCTCCGCGCTGCTCCACAAACTTACTTAATTTAATCAGCTTGGCGCTGACCTTCTCCTCCAGCTCAGGAGTAAATTCTTTTGTCTTTCCGGAATAGATGACTTTCATATCCCTCCTTGACAGCTAAAGCTAGCCGGGCAACAGAGCGGCGTTCAAAACCAGAACGGATTCGGCAAGCCTTCGCACAGGCGTCCCCGGCAATCACAAATATTAGGCGCGCACGCGGCGCTGGTGTGTCGATGGAATCTTCATGTCCTCCCTGTATTTGGCGACCGTGCGCCGGGTGACTCGGATTCCTTCGGCTTGCAGGCGAGCGGTAATCTGCTCGTCGGTAAGTGGATGAGACGCATTTTCGTCCTCAATCATCTTCTTAACGCGACGTTTTACTATCAACAGCGGAGTAGCGCTTCCTGATGGGCCCTGCACCGCTTCTGAAAAGAAATATCTAAGTTCAAAAACACCCTGTGGCGTATGGGTGTATTTATTTGCAACCGCGCGGCTCACAGTAGATGGATGAACACCGATCTCTTCCGCAACTTCTTTGATCATCATCGGCTTCAATTGATCGATCCCACCCTCCAGAAACTCCGTTTGCCGGCGCACAATCGATTGGCACACGCGCAGAATCGTCTGTTTCCGCTGCTCTATGTTCTTAATAAGCTGCAGCGCGGAGGCGTAGCGCTCTTTCACGTAATTCCGTATATCCTTATTAGGCTCCTGCTCGCGGTCGACCATGCGCTTGTATTCGCCGTTCAATCGAATCTGCGGGATGTCGTCGTCATTCAAGGTGATGACGTAATCTTCGCCGTCCTTTTCGATGTAAACGTCCGGCTCAACTTGCCTCGCCCCGGCTCCCGAATAACGCAATCCCGGTGCAGGGTCCAAATGCTGTATTACGTTTACGGCGATTTGGATGTGATTAATCGGCCGGCCCATTACCTTGGCCAATTGCGACGGTTGCCGGCCCTCAAGCAGTTTTAAACGGTCATGGACAATTTTCCAGGCCACGCCGTCCCGGCCTCCGCGCGCCTCTAACTGCAGCAGCAGGCACTCCTGCAAACTCCGTGCGCCAACACCGGTCGGGTCCAGCGACTGCACCGCTTTCAACCCGGCTTGCATGTCCGCCAAACTCAGCCCCTCGGCCACGCCGATCTCTTCCAGCGGCGTCGTCAAGTAGCCACTCTCTTCCAGGTTGCCAACAATGCTGTTGGCTGCTTGCCGTACCCGATGTGGCAAAATCAACACACTAAGTTGCGATTGCAGATAATCGCTCAGCGTAATTGGCGATGAAAGGAATGTCTCAAATGATGGTTTCTCAATCGATTCTGAAGCCGGGCTCTTAAACCCCGGGTCAAGATAATCATCAAAAAAACTGCCGAAATCGATCTCTTCGAACGGATCTGTCTCCGTTTTGCCGGCAGGCTCTTCCGGACTCGCTGCTGCTGCTGCCGCATTTGGAGGCTCGCCGCCTTCACCGCCCGCGCCATCTACCGGCAACTCCCCGTCCGCCGCCGCTTCAAACGCCTGCGGCGTCTCAGACTTGCTCATCTACCTTGTCTAGAATGGATTGGTCAGCGGGGTCCGACTGGCGCTCGCGTTCAAGAAGTGATTGCACTTCGGCGGGCGTCAATTCCTCGCCTGCTTCCGAGCCCTCTTCGAGCACCGGATTTTCGGCGATTTCGTTGGTAATCATGTCCTTCAGCTCCATCCGGTTGAGCTGAAGCACCGTGACCATCTGCACCAGGCCCGGCGTGAGTATCTGCTTTTGCTGGACTCCCAGGTGCAGGCGCTGCGAAAGCGAACTCATTCGCTCTCAGTCTATCACCGGACGGGCTCGTTCCCGGGGCCGGAAAAAGCCGGTAACTGATATGTTTTTCTGGACTTTCAGAGCGGAACTAACTCGCCAGTCCCGGAGCGAAATAGAAGTTTTCCCCAAGGTATATACGCCTGACCTCCGGATCACGGCTCAGCGAATCGGGTGAGCCGGCGCGGAAAATGCGCCCATTGCTGATGATGTAAGCGCGGTCCGTTACCGCCAGCGTCTCCCGCACGTTATGATCGGTGACCAGAATGCCGATGCCTCGGCGCTTCAAATCCTGAATAATTCGCTGCAATTCGATCACTTGTAGGGGGTCAATTCCGGAAAAAGGCTCGTCCAGCAGAATAAAATCCGGCTGTAACACCAGTGATCGCGCTATCTCGACGCGCCGCCTCTCGCCTCCCGAAAGCATGTATCCTTTGCTGCGCCGTACAGTCTCTAGACCCATATCGCTGATCAGTTCCTGCATGCGCTCCCGGCGTTCGCGGCGGCTTAGATTGAGAGTCTGCAAGATGGCCATCAGATTGTCTTCTACGCTGAGCTTGCGGAAAACCGATGGTTCTTGCGGCAGATAGCTGATCCGCCTCCTTGCCCGAAGGTACATGGGAAGCTGGGTAATCGGCTCCTCATCCAGCAGAACCTGGCCGGATTCCGGGCTGATCAGCCCCACGATTATATAGAAGGATGTCGTTTTCCCGGCGCCGTTTGGCCCCAGGAGTCCCACGACTTCGCCTTGTTCTACACGAACCGTTACGTTATCAACAACCTTGCGGCCGCCATACGATTTGGAAATTTCAACTGTCTGAAGGGTTCTTTTTCGTATGGAAGATTCCACTAGCCGTTCGTTTCCTGTCGTTTCCCGGGGGGTGTTACTGGGGGATATGTCTTATGATACGCGGTGAGTGCATGTCCCCGCAGCCAAAAACTCAGCCCGCGTTCCGCTGCGGTTCTGGCTCGCCGGGCTTATTGTCCTGCTCAGTTGCTTCCGTTTGGCGCATGTCCATCTGCTCTGGGCCGACGAAGACTATCACATTGCCGCCGCTATCCAGATGCTCCACGGCAAGATTCCGTACCGCGATTTCTGGTACGACAAGCCCCCACTCAGCGCGCTCTACTACCTGCTGATCGCGGGCTATTCCGGCTTGCCGCTGCGTCTGCTCGATGCCGCCTACATTCTCGCCGCATGCGCGCTCTGCTACCGCCTGGCCTGCTTCTGGTGGTCAGAAATAGAAGCTTTCATAGCCGCTCTGCTGTTTGCGTTCTTCACTACCTTTTACCTTCCGTCTACTGTCATACCCTTCGCCGCCGATGCAATCATGATCGTGCCGCACCTGGCAGCCGTCTACTTCGCCGCCCGTAACCATGCTCTTTGGGCCGGAGTATTCGCCGGCATTGCCTTTATCGCAAATGCCAAAGCACTGTTCGTGCTACTAGTGTGCGCGCTTTGGATTTGGCCGGATTGGGCGCTTCTCGCGGCCGGTTTCGCTATTCCCACATTCTGCGGCGCGGCGATTCTCTACCTTTTGGGCGCTTGGCCCGGCTACATCGAGCAGGTCTGGCGGTGGGGCTTCATTTATGCTGAGGGCTCACCCGTGACGCATCCGCTCACGCTGGGTCTGGTGCGCACCTCCGATTGGCTCGGATTTCAATGCGCGTTGGTTTTCGGTGCGGCGTTCGGGTTCGCTCGCTTCTCACGCAGTGAAAAATGGAAGATCGGAAGCTGGCTCGCCCTGTCCTTCGCGGCTGTTTGCTTGGGTACGCGCTTCGCTCCCCATTATTTCCTGCAGCTTCTCCCGGGAATGGTCCTCGCCGCCTCGCGCGGCATTGTGTTTGCTTACCGCCGGTACAAAAAAACCGCTGCGATTTTCCTGGGCCTCTGCCTCTTGGTGCCGCTCATCCGCTTCGGCCCCCGATACTTCTCGCTTGCTTTTGACGATTTAGCCGGCCGCCGCCCAAACTGGACCGACGTCAATCTGGATCTGGACAGCCAGGATGCAGCTCATCTTCTGAACGCGATGTCTCACCCCGGCGATACGCTCTTCGTTTGGGGCTACCGTCCCGACATTTACGTCTACACGCGCCTCATCCCCCCGGGTTTGTTCTGGGATTCTCAGCCCCTCACCGGTGTTCCCGCCGACCGGCATCTCACCGCAACCGATGCCATCTACAGCGGCCCGGCCGCCGCTAACCGCCTCCGGGTGATCCGGACCCATCCCACCTGGATCGTCGACGGCCTCGGCCTGCTAAACCCGAAGCTGCGCCCCGAAGCCTATCCCGAGCTAAAGCAATGGATGTCCCAGTATCGTCTTGTCGGGCGCAGGAAGCTGTCATTGATATATGCCTATGGTGTCGCTAAACCTGCGCCTCCATGCCCACTAGTGCATGCTCTATTGCAGCTACTGCAAGCAGCTACGGCTTGCCGGCTATAATCAACTCCGCAAGCCTCTATAACAAAACTTCGCATCACTAAGGAAAAGTCCTCTTGACCAACGAAGCCGCGCCCCCGGTAGCCGCCGGGCAATTCGAGCGAATTCAATGCCAATGGTGCCAGAGCATGAACGACAAAGCCGCCACCTCCTGTGCGGCTTGTGGAGCCCCGCTAGATATTCGCAACCTCATAAGCGATTCCGGCTGGCGTGAAGCGCCGCGAATTCGCGACATGACAGAGATTCGCTTCAACTCCAGCACCTGCCAGGTGGAAGGCGAGATCGTTCCCACGGCCGAAATCAATCTCGGTTACGGCGATTCCATCTTTTTCGAGCATCACGTCATGCTTTGGAAAGAAGAAAATGTTCCGCTCAGCGTCATGTCGCTCTCGGGCGGATTCAAGCGCGTGTTTGCCGGCATGCCTTTTATCATCAGCGTCGCCTCCGGCCCGGGGCGTATCGCGTTTTCGCGCGATCAGGCTGGCGAACTCGTCGTGCTTCCGCTGCATCCCGGCATGGAACTGGACGTTCGAGAGCATGCCTTCCTGCTCTGTTCGCACAACATCAACTACTCCTTCGTTCGCGTCAAAGGTCTCACAAATATTTTGTTCGGCGGCCAGGGCATGTACATGGATCGCTTTGTCACGGCCGGAGCCCCCGGCCTGGTCATTCTGCACGGCTACGGCAACGTCCTCGAACGCAGGCTCGGGGCGGGCGAAAGTATTATGGTCGAACCCGGAGCCTTCCTCTACAAAGACGCAGCAGTAACGATGGAAGTCGAATTTCAAAAGCTTGGAACCGGCCTCTTCGGCGGCGTCAACATGAGCCTGGCAAGAATGACCGGCCCGGGCCGCATCGGTATTCAATCCATGTACGTGCATCACAAGAACGAATAGAGCCGCCATGTTCTGCACAAACTGTGGATCGCAATTTCAACCCGGTGCAAGCTTCTGTATTCAATGTGGCCAGAAACTTGACGTTGCGCCCCGCTCCATCTCCCGCCCCGGTTGCGCCGGAAGCCAAACAGCGGGCTCAATCATTCTTACAAACGGCTCCCCCCAATGTCGCCGTAGCTCCGCCGCCGGGCGCAGTCGAAAAATGTCCCTGGTGCGGAGCTAAAGTGCAAGCCGCATCGGGCGCTAACTGCCCATTCTGTGGCGCTGCTCTGCGCACGCGGACGGCCGCATCTCGCTCCGGCTGGCTCGAATTGCCACCCCGCCGTGACATGGCGAAACTCCAATTCGGTAACTCGTCCTGTCAAATCGAGGGCCTCTACGTTCCGGTTGCTGATATGAATCTTGCGCCGGAAGACAGCGTGTACTTCAGCCACCATGTTTTGTTGTGGAAAGATACAGGCGTAAACGTAACGGCCATGTCGATGCGCGGCGGCTGGAAACGCATGTTTGCCGGGCTGCCTTTGATCATGGCCCAAGCCCAGGGCCCCGGCCACATCGCATTCTCGAAAGATCAACCAGGCGAAGTGATTGCCCTGCCGCTGCATCCCGGTCAATCCGTCGAGGTCCGTGAGCACATGTTTCTCACCGCGACTTCGAACGTTGAGTACGACTGGTTCCAAAGTCAGATCTGGTACAAGGTGCAGGAAGGAAATGACACCAGGACCCATTACCCCGTTGGCATGTTCATGGACCGCTTCTCGTCGCCGCTTTCTCCGGGACTCTTGTTGCTCCATGCGGGCGGCAGCGTATTCGTCCGTGAACTGGCGTCCGGCCAAACTATATTAGTTAAGCCGTCCGCGCTGATATTTAAGGATCCCACCGTCCAGATGCAACTGCACTTTGAGCATCCCGCCAGCACTCAATTTTTTTGGGGATCCTCCTGGACGAACCGCTCCATTTGGTTGCGGCTCTTCGGCCCCGGACGTGTGGCAATTCAGTCGGTATTCGAGCGTGCGGAAGGCGAGGGCGCAAACATTACTTCGTACTCCTACGCGACAACCCAACAGTGGTAGCAGCCCGCTACTGAGACGTTCCACACTCCGGACAAAACTTCGCCGATCTTCCGATCGACTGCCCGCAGTTGGTGCAGAACTTTTTGTCCCCTGCTGGCGCTGCGGGTTGCGCGCCGCTGGAACTCGCCGGACCTGCCGGCGTCGGCCCCGCCGGAGTCATCGCGTTCATCATCTGCTGGCCCATCGCCATTCCCGCGCCGAATCCCACTCCTAAACCTGCGACGCCGCCCGGATTGGCAGCCGCAACCGGCAGTGCCTGCGCGGCCTGAAATTGCGTGTAACGGCCCATGTCCCCAAGCATATTCATGCTGATCCTTTGATCCAGCATCTTCTGCAGTTCCTCCGGAAGCGAGACATTCTCCACAACAAAGCTGTCGAGAGTTATGCCTAGCTCATTGAATACGGGCGTCAGCTCCGTCTTCATGACATCGGCCAAACGCGATTGATTCGCCGCCATGTCCAAGAAATCCACCGTGCTTCCGGCAAATGCCGTGGTCATGCGTCCGATGATCGTATTCCGCAATTGCCCGTCTAAATCGGCCACATGGTAAACGGCGCGCGTCCCGCTGATCTTTTCATAGAAGGCTTTCGGATTGGTAATGTGATACGAATAAATCCCGAAGGCGCGGATGCGCACCGCTCCGAACTCCTTATCGCGAATCGTAATGGGTGTAGGCGTCCCCCATTTCTGATCGATCTGCAAACGACTAGAGAAAAAATAGACGTCTGATTTGAACGGAGACTGGAACGCTTTGTCCCAGTTCATCAGGTACGTGAGTATCGGAAGAGTGTGTGTGCTGAGCGTGTACAGTCCCGGCCCAAACACATCCGCAATCCGGCCCTCATTGACGAATACTGCCATCTGTGAATCGCGCACGGTGAGCTTGCCGCCGTTTTGGATCTCCATGTCTTCCATGGGGTATCGGTAGGCCAGAGTGCCGTCGCCGCTCTCGGTCCACTGAATGACATCGATGAACTGTTTGGAAAAGAAGCTCATAATACCTCTCCAAGCAAAGTATAGGACAGCGTCCCGGTCGTCAAGCTTTCGGCGGGTCCGCGCTTGCCAGCTCTTCGATGGCTAACGCACCGAGCCTAACTGGTATGGTCGAGAGCGATCTTCCACTCTTTGGCTTGCCGGTGAAAGACCAGGCTAAACAAGCCGCCGATGCCGTTGCCCGCCGCGCCGGAGCGGTCGATACGCCACTCGCCCGTAACAATGACGACGTCGCTGGTTAAGAGATCTAGCTCCAGACCGCTGAACGTTAGATGGCCCATGGCTTCTCGGCTCGGATAGCTCTTTTCGTAGCGGGCCAGCAGTTTGGCTCGACCGTGGGCGACCTGTTTGCCCACAAAGATGCAATCGGCAGCGTAGGCGTTGACAAACGCGGGAATGTCGCCCCGATTCCACGCAGCCACCTGGAAATTAAGGACGGCTTTGATTTCAGATTCGGCGTCACTGGCATTCAACGCTATCGGACTTGTAAACAGCGCAAGAAGAGCCACCTGCGCGAGAATCTTCATAGCAAATTATCGCGCGAATCTGTTAGGATCTCCAACGACGAAGCCATGCAGTTATAGCTGCCAGCACTAGTAACACGATCGGTAAACCAGGCGGACTGTGCAGGACCGTTAAATGAGCGACGATCGCGCCAAGCATCACCGTCGCCAGCAGTAATGCCGCCCATCGGCTCAACTTCGGAACCAGGAGGCCTACCGCGCCGGTAACTTCCAGGATTCCGGTAAAGTATCGAAACCATTGTCCGAGACCGATTCGATTGAACTCCTCCACCAGAGCGGGCCTGCTCAGCAACTTCATGCCGCCGGCCATCAGAAAAACAAATGCGAGCAGCACGCACAGAATCCAACCGAAAATAAGCCGAAGCATGGCAGGCTTCCCTGATCCGCCCGCTACTTCACTCGTTTGAGCCATCATCTTTCCCACACCTCCTGAATTTCTACATCTGTTGCTGTTACGGTTTGGCTGTGGCGTTCCAATAGAACACGGCGGAACAGAGGGCCAGAATCCCATTCACCAGAAGACCAACGCCAAACGTCCAAACGCGGGAGCGGGAAAGCCACTGCCGGAAAAGAGAAGCAAGACAATCGAGGAGAAGCAGTACGCCAGTTTCAGTCTGTCTCCTCAGATCGAAGATCCACAGGAACTCTTCGCCAAACCGCTCTTCGAACGAGGCGGGATGCAGCCAAAGTAAGCTGCGATAGAGAGCTCGAATCACGTTGCGCTCCTTCGAAAACCCAGACGCAGTTTTGCCTCACGGATTGCTGCTTCTAGACGTGTAATCTCGGTCGACAGAACGCGACGTCCGAGCTTAGTCAATCGATAATAGCGGCGTCTGGACTCGGCGCCGCTTGAGGAATTCTCAGTCTCTTCGACAAGGCGCTCCGTCATGAGTTTTTGGAGATTGTCGTAAAGCGTGCCCGGCCCCGGCTTATAACGGCCATTCGACTGACGGGCAATATCCTGCATGATTCCGTACCCATGGCGCTCCTCCCCAGCCAAAGAGAGCAAAATGTGCAAAGCCGCTGGCGAGAGAGGCAAGAAGCGGCCGAAATCTTCCACCATCGGTTCTTGTTATATCGGATTCCGAGTGTCGTGTCAAATGACTGTCGCATACTTATCGCGCAAACCCGGTTCCGGTTCCTAACCTCATAAGCAGGTAAACGGTTACCATGGTTCGCATGTCTCGAATCATGTTTGTTTTCCTGTTTGGCAGTATGCTCTGTGCCCAGAATCAGCCCAAGAAGCCGCCCCAAACTCTAAGGGAGGTGCTTCTGGAGCAACTACATACTACGCACGACCAGGAGGACTGGTTTGTCCCCATCACCGTCGCGGTGGAGGGGCTAACGCCAGAACAGGCGAGTTGGACAGAGGGTCACGGCAATCATTCCGTTGGGCAGCTCGTCAATCATCTCGCGTTTTGGGACGCTCGGGCGCTTGAAAAATTCAAAGGTGAGAAGTTGCCTGCTTATAACGGCAACAATGATGAGACCTTCACCAGCTTCGATAGCAAGACGTGGGCAGCTACGGTAGATCGCCTCAACCGCGTTATGAAGGGTTGGGAAGAGGCAGTCCAAACGTGCGACGAATCAAAGCTGAAGGCTTCCGCTTCCCAGATTGCTCATATCGGTGCGCACAACGCCTATCACCTCGGCCAGATTATCTACATTCGCAAAGTGCAGGGTTCATGGAATCCGGCCAAGGGCGTGAAATAAATGGCAGCTCTAGCGTGCAGAAGTTCGCGTTAACCAGGTTCGCTGCGCTGTTTCTTGCGCTAGTCCTGAATGGTTTGGCGCAGAGCAATCCGGACCAGCCGGAGCGTTGGAATCTCTTCTGGCAGGCCACTTCGATCGGCCAATACCATGGCACATTCCGGTCTCCGTACGAAAGCCCGTTCAGCTTACAGGATTACCCGGAACGCGATGTGTCTCTCACTACCACGCTGTTCTTCGGGCTTCGGCTCGATGAAAACACCCAGCTCTACTTCAATCCGGAAATCGCCGGGGGCAGAGGGTTCAGCGGCGTGAATGGCTTGGCCAACTCTTCAAATGGCGAACTGCCGCGCGTTGCTTCGGCGACTCCAAAACCCTACCTGGCTAGGCTCTACATCTCGCATGACTTCGGATTCGGCAACGAGAAAGAATCGTTCGACAGCGAGGAAAATCAGCTCGCCGGGCGGCGTCCCATGGTCCGCTACACCGTTGTGGTCGGGCGTTTCACGGTCACCGACTTCTTCGACAATAACCGTTATTCGCACGACCCGCGCACCCAGTTCATGGGTTGGGCCGTCATGTACAACGGCGCTTGGGACTATTCGGCCGATGTGCGTGGCTATACCTGGGGATGGGTCCATGAATTTCATACCAGGAATTGGTCATTGCGCTATGCCAGCGCGTTCGAACCGAAAGTGGCGAACGGTTCCCAGTTCGATCGGAAAATTCTTCGTGACCGCGGCGATGTCTTCGAGGGCGAGTATCGCTATCGCGCTCGGAAGCACCCCGGCGCTGTGCGGCTTCTCGAATATGTGAATCATGCCAACGCAGGTACCTACAGCGAAGCCATCCGCTTAGCAAAAGAAACCGGTGGAGTGCCCGACATAACGGCTACCCGTCGCGCCGGAACGCGCAAATACGGCTTTGGTATCAATACGGAGCAGGAACTGACAAAGAATATCGGCGTGTTTGCCCGGCTGGGTTGGAACGATGGAAAGACCGAAAGCTTTGCCTTCACCGCAATCGACCGGCTCGCGACCGCTGGCGTGTCCCTCACCGGACAGCGCTGGCATCGCCCGTTCGATACCGTAGCGACAGAACTCACCGTCAGCGGTCTATCGTCCGTACATGAACAGTATCTGGCACTCGGCGGGCACGATTTCCTCCTGGGAGACGGTCGTCTGCAATACGGGCCCGAGTATGTCTCTGAAAGTTATTACAGTGCCCGGCTTTTTCCCGGATTCTTTGCCAGTTTCGATCTACAGCGCGTTGCCAACCCCGCTTATAACCAGAACCGTGGCCCCGTCTGGATTTCGTCCCTGCGGCTTCACTGGGAACTGGGAAAGTGAGCTATATGTATTAATCGACTCGCTCCCAAACTGTGACCGAGGTGTCGCCGTTCGTTATAGCAACCGAAATATACGCGGTAGACAAACTTTCGATCGGCTGAGACATGTAGAGAGGCCCTGAAACGGAGCCAGAAGCGTTAAGTGACTTATGGTTGGTGTTATCTCTTATCCAGGAAACTCGTAGCATCAAGAATTTCGGGGAGAGTCGGATCACCTTGCTGGCAGTTTTTGCGCAGTTTACGATAATAGAATTCCGCCTTTGTATCAAGTCCCGCGTCGCGGGCGGAGAGCGCCGCGCCATGTAGTGCTCCGAAACGCTCCGGACTTACTCTCAAGACATCCACGAAAGCCTCAAAAGCGAGATTCGGCTCCTTTACTTGAAGCAGCATTTCACCTAGCAGTTCACGTGCCGGCACAATGGCTCCCGGAGTCACCGCCGCTTTGTCGGTCGCATCTTCGTGATCCGCGGCGGCTCGCATCTGACGCAGAGCAGTAGCTTTGTCGCCGTCTGCGAGCGTTATCCACGCGGTAACGGCTTCCATTTGGATAGTCACTTGATCGGCCGAATAGTTGTCTCCGGTGCGCAGGAGCGTATCTCTCAGAGATTCAAGTGATCGTATCGCTGCCCGAGCTGCCGCCGCATGCCCCAGTCTCGCCGCACCAAGTGCGCGCGCAAAATAGAAATTGGATTCGCACCAGGCATAAGCGCCACCGGGAAATGTGTTTGGAGGCAGCCTAAGCGCTTCGGCCTCAGTCCATTGATGGCGCTCGACGGCATAGCGTGCCGGAATGGCAGCCGTCGCATATAGGCCGGCGTAATATGCCGCGTCTCCAGGTTGAACACGCGGCAACTCTCGAACGAGTTCCGCCGCCTCTCCTACACGCCCGGTTTGAAGATACGCGTAAACTAAGTAGTCCAACGCATGCAACTCGTCACCTGAAAGATCCTGCTTTCGGGCGCAGGCAGCCGAAGCCAGATTCGATTGAATCGATTCGTCCCACAGCCCGAGCCTCGTGAATATGTGTGAGGGCATATGGAGAGCGTGCGGCGCGTCCGGCGCGATCTTGGCGTACCGGCGCGCTGCATCTAGTGCTTGCTGGGCAAGCCCCGGGTGATCGTCACAGTGTATGATGTAGTGCGCCAGTCCTGGATGTTCCGGCTGTTCCGCAAAAATCGGTTCTAGAATCAAAGCCGCTTTTCTTTGATTGGCGTATGTCTGATCTGACGCCGGAGCATCGGCGAGTACGGCCAGAGCATAAAAGATCGCTGCTTCACGGTCCTCCGGATGCCGGGTTCGAAGTGCATCCATCGCGTGCTCATAGGCCAGGGCGCGAGTTCGATGACTCTGAGTTCCGGGATCTTTGTAGATCATTTCGATAGCTTCGATATAGTCACGCTCTCGCTGGGTCCTTAAACCCATCTCTTTTCCTTTTTGAACGGCTTCCCAGCCTGCTTTGAGGTCGTCAGCCGTTGGTGGATCCCACAGCTGCCGGTAATGGCTCATTGCGACGCCCCATTCTGCTATGCCACACGATGGATCTTTCTGCGCGACGCTCGCGAACCGCTCCGCAGCGTTTCGGTATGCAAAAGAATGCAACGAAGCAACCGCCAAATTGAACTCGGCCTGGACCGATGCACTGCAAGAGTTGCTGAATTGCACCCGACCCATTTGTTCGGGCTGCATAGACATATGTTCATGTTGCTCCGCAGCGCCTACGCAAAAAATCGAACATGCGAATACGATTACAACGGTGGATCGTGTCATGGACTAATGGAGCTCAGAATAACTCGTGAAATGTCCCCGAGTATATCCCATGTTTCACTTTCAAACGTTCTTTGTGATGGCGGAACTTAACCGGAGAGATCGCCGATGCAAAGCAGCTTTCTTAGACATGGCTGGTCGTAGAAGTGGTTGGCCTTTTCCGGAACCATGCTTTGTTGGTCAGCAATCCAGCAATAGGACCGACTTACTTACTCGCAAGCCATCTTGCTACGCTTCACTCTTTATTTCCGGCTGCTTCGGACGCATCTACCCATTCGCCCGAAGGCGTGACGATATAGTCCTTGACCTCCGCGATGTCGTGTACGAAAGTCCCGGAACTGGTTTGCACAATCGGCACCACTTTGACCATTGTGGGGATGCCGGATACCATGCGCGGCACTAACCAGAAATCCATCAGTCCTGCGGAGTTATGGTGGACCACTACATTTGACGGCGCTACCGCCCATTCAATCGGTGGATGAATATGCCCGCCCATAGGGATCGGGCTGGAATCATCCTTTCGCGGCGGCGTCCCAACGAGCACTGGCATCGCCGGTTGCGATACCGCCAGCGGCGTCTGTATGACGGCCGGCGCGCGAACCTGTTGAAAGTTGCCGCCGAGCCTGTTTAGCATTTCAGGAATCGCCTCCGCGCGTCTGGCGCTTGAGGTTATGGTGCCCTGCAGTTGCTGCAATGAGTCGATGATCGCCGAAAACGCCTGGTTTTGATGAACGATGCTTGCGTTCAGGTTCTCGATGGATCGCGATGGACCGTCGTCGCCTTTCGGCATCGGCGATTGACTATCCGAGTATTTGACCGCCAACACCGAAACCGCTATCGATAATGCCCAAACCAGCGACCACAGCGCACGAAGCGACGCTTTATGTCGCATGGGAGGCGATTGCTCGATTACATACGTCGGCTGCACTCGCGTTATCTGGCGAGCCTCCACTTCGGCCAGCAGCTTCTGCATGATCACCGACTCAATCGATGGCAGCACGTTGACCGCGCCTGCGGCAGGTTGCAGGCCCTGCGCCCGTCCCGAAGAAGATCCCTCCGTGAGCGCCGCGCGCACCTGCACATACCGTTCAGCCGGATGCGGAAAGATGGTCACGATCTTTGATTTCATATATGCGCAAAGGCCCTACGGGTCTATCGGCCTTTGCACACTAAATCTGCAGGCCTATCACTTAGCCTGCTTATCGCACCCGATTATTGAGGGCGACTTCACTCAATTCTGCGGCGACATGGGGAGCCGGTCCCATAAGCGTTATAGAGTTACAGAGGTTCATCCATGCAATCGGCTGATTGTCTGGGGGAAGGATCAAATGCGATCGCCAAACGAAAGCGCGGAAGTGAATCGAGCGCAACGGACGTACGCGAGACTTGCTGGGGTCTTGTTGCTTGGGGCGATCATCCTTGCAATCGGCAGCGGCGTCATCCTCTCCAACATCGCGGGTAACGGTACCTTCGCAGAGACCGCGGCCCGGATTGCAGCATCGGAACGCTTCTATCGTGTGGCCCTCTCGAGCGTAGTGATTGTGACCTTGAGCAGCACCCTCCTTGCTTTCGCACTCTACGTAACGCTGAAGCCAGTCAACAGTCTTCTGGCTCAACTCGCGATGATCTTCAGTTTGGGAGACTCATTCCTGGCCCTGATTGTGCGGATGTGCAGCTTCGTGAGGTTGCATCTCTATATTTCTGCGCGAGCGGCAGGAGCGGGCTCGATTACCGGCGAGACGTTGTCGGACCTGATACGAACGATTGCGGGGGTCACTGAGAACATCGGAGGTATTTCTTTCGGCATAGGCTCTTGCCTTTTCTTTTATCTATTTTTTACATCGAGGTACATCCCGAGAGTCATATCGGTGTTCGGCTTTGTCGCCTCTGTGATCTGGACAGGCCTCTATTTTGCTAGTTTGATTTTTCCGGATCGCCACGCATTGTTCCAGTACATCTGTTTTCCACCAATGGCCCTTGCTGAGGTTGTGACCGGCTTCTACCTCATCTTGTTTGCGGTTGGCACAGAGCGCGGAGCGCCGGCGGCTCCAGCTTCCTCGATGGATGCCTAGATACGTCACTATGTATTCCATAGAAGAACTGACGAGTGACTTTCGGAACCTTGGCCTCACGGCTGGCGGAAGGAGGCAAACTACGCCGGCTTACAAATCACACGGCCGAAGATGTCGTGCCTAACTGGTCGAGACACCGTCAATGGATTTATTTCACATCCAGCCGGAACGGTGGGTTACAGATTTGGAAAGTACAGCGGATCGCGGTGAAACCCAGGCCAGCCCTGCCATACAAGTAACTCGCGGCGGGTTCAACGCCGCCGAATCGGAGGATGGCAAATATATTTACTTTGCCAAGGGACGCGGGATACCTGGCCTTTGGCGTCGGGGGCTTAATTCCACGAGTGAGGGTGAGGAGCCGGTGTTGCAGCCGTTTGCGATGGTGGGGCTGGGGGGCTTTGGGAACCGAAGGCATTTTCTTTCTTGAGCAGTCAACCGATACGCCGAGCACGGAGTAGCGCTGAGGTTCTTCGATCCCATCTCAAGACGAATTGCTGCCATAAACACTTTAGATGGTCCGCTGAATCTATGGAGCGCCAGCATCACCGCTTCGCCGCGATGGCCGCTACATCGTGTACGACTACGCGATAAGAGCGGGCATCTACGAGCGTGCTGGTGGGGGACGGTCAGACATCGCGAGCGGCCGCGTTCCCATTGCGGCGTCGCGCTTGCCCATTCACGGATAATTGAAATGAAGAGTATTTGTGCATCAGGCAGAGATAACAACCCTATAGTCATATCGGCACTGACGTGACGGAGTTGGCGGGGAAAGAATGGCCGGTGATCTTGACTACCGATCTGGCCTCCTGGGCGACGCTGTGTACCGTGACGTAGGATCACTCGTGATCACGTTTTCCCGTATACGTTGGCCCATGTTGTGAACCATCCCGTGTCCGGGATCGGCAGCCGAGTGCTTCGGACAGGCGAAACGAACGGTGAAGGCGGGTTGCTGCCCGGCGACGATTTGGCCCATCGTCAGCTCCAGCGGACTCCAACCGGTGTCCGCGAGGTAATTCACTCGGAAGATCTCACGAATTTCTCCAGTTCAGGCAAATCGGGTTGGCCATATGTTTTCATCGACAGTTGGTCATCGAACATTTCGGGAACGCACAGTCCGCGTGAGCGAGCGCCAAAATAATCGATCCGCGATCGTGTCGGCTCGACTACAGTCCTATATTGAGCACAGAGTTGCTACAAAATATTACCGTAAGGACTGCGCTTCCCAACCGGGTGCTCATGCCTTCAGTTAGCTGCTCATAAACAGAAGTTCCGCAAATCGCCCTTGATAGAGTGGCTGATTCAGCGAAACCGGGTACGGATGAAACTCCATGGATCTTCAGGATGGAGCTGCGAGTTTGAAGAGCATTATTGCCCCACGTGGCCATATCCGACTCCGACTCGCAATTTAGGCTGGTCAGCGACACAATTGTTAGTGATCGAAGCAACTATATTGCTGCCTGACCGCCTCGTCGATCGCAGTTTAACCATGCGGAACCGGGCGTTTCTCAGCATGCCCGACACGGCGCCACATCTCACCGACCGAGCGAAGTCGCGCTTACAGGAGTTGCGGATCGACTGTGCAGTTCGGATAATTGAAATGAAGAGTATTTATGCAGCCAGGCAAAGATAACAACTCTATCGTCGTATCGGCACTGAGCGCCCGCACCGGCTTCGGCAAACTGTTGCGCCGTGTGGAAGACGAGCACCGCTCGCTCGTGATCGAGAAGCGCGGAGCGCCAAAGGCCGTGCTGCTCAGCATCCGCGATTACGTGCGCCTTGCCACGCCCGAGCCGGAGGTGCTCCGCGTGATCGGCGAGGAATCACGGCGCAAGGGCACCGACAAGCTTACATCCCGGCAGATTGACGCGGAGATTAAGGCGGCGCGCGCTGCCAAACGCAAGCGCGGATGATCGCGCTCCGGTTGGTGATCGACACCAACATCGTTGTTTCGGCAGCCCTCAAACCGGACGGACTTCAGCGCACCGTGCTCCTGCTTGCGATCACTAAACCGGCCACGCTGTACGTTAGTGAAGCGATTATGGCCGAATACCGGGAAGTGCTTGCACGCCCGAGGATGAATATTCGCAAA
Source organism: Terriglobia bacterium (assembly GCA_963846025.1). GTDB lineage: Bacteria > Acidobacteriota > Terriglobia > Bryobacterales > Bryobacteraceae > Bog-105. The sequence continues at coordinate 30,742 of CAWJUG010000006.1, forward strand.
GGCTTACGGCAGCAGCTTCTTCAGCTCATCAAGAGGCATGCGCACCCCGTCACTCCCACTCGTCCGCTCCAGGTCACGCCCGACCTGGACGACAACAAGTTTCTGGAATGCGCCGACACCGCGCGCGCCGACTACCTGGTAACGGGCAACCCGCGGCATTTTCCGAAGTTCTGGAAGAGAACCAAAGTGATCAGCTCTCGCGAGTTCATCGGCATCGTTGCGCCGCATCTGATCCCATGACGAGGCAAAACGCCGCCGCATTCGCAGCCGATCACAAAAATCCCCTTCCTCAATTTCCCCCGTTTTCAGCAACTTCCAACAAAAATTGTTCAAAACCGTTCGGCTCTCGCGGCATGTTTGATCAGGAGTAACCTCTATATGACCCCTCGTTCCATCCGTCGCGCCGCCGAGCGCAAAGCCCAAAAGCTGGCCCGGAAAGCGGCTCGCCAAGACGAAAAACTACAAACCAATGATTCTGCGGATCAGACTGCCGAAGCCGAACCCCGCGCATCAGCAAGGGTCCTGAGTATTCAGCCCACGATGATTGCAGCACCCGCCGCTGACCCACGCGAATTTGCGCCGATAACTCCTGCCCAGCTCGCCGCCAACCGAGCCAATGCGCAATTGTCGACCGGGCCACGTACTGCGGCCGGTAAAGCCAACTCCTCCAGGAATGCCGTGAAATCCGCACTCACCGGCCGCACCGTCCTGCTTCCAACCGATGACGTCGATGAATACGCTGCTTTCATCACCGGCTTTCAGCACGATCTTGCTCCCGTCGGCCACGCCGAATGCGAACTGGTCCAATCCATCGCGGACAGCTATTGGCGGCAGCGCCGTATTTCTGCGCTCGAATTCACGCTCTATGCGCATGGCCACGAACAATTCGAGGAAGCGTTCGCGAACCACCCCGAAGAAATCCGCTACAACATGATCCTGCTGCAAACCCACATGACCTATGAGAAGCAGTTCCGCAATTACCAGATTCAGGAAGCTCGCTTACAGCGCCGCCGCGAGAAGGACATGGCCGAACTGCGGCGTCTCCAAGCCGAGCGCAAGGCGAACCCAGCCGAAGAGGAGGACTTTTCGGACCTGGATGCCCTCTTCGCTCCCAAAGCCGCGGCCTCGCAAACGAAAGCATCAGTTCAACTTACGTCAAATGGGTTTGATTTTTCAGATGTTGCCTCTTTCCCGCTGCCCGGCCTCCTTAGTGATCCTAACGGGCCTCTAACTCGGCTCGAAACGGCCTCAAGTTAGCCCGCCTTGCGAAGTTTTACGTGCAATTGTGATCATTTCGTTGCAGAATAGGAGCAACTAATTACTTCAGGAGAGTAAGCCTTGGGAAAGTTGTTCAGAACAATAGCTGTAGCTGCGCTCGTTTGCGCCTGTCCGGCCCTCACGCTGTACGCCCAAAACGTCACCGGAACCATTGTCGGTACCGTAACCGACCCTTCAGGCGCGCCGATTGCGGGCGCTTCCGTCACAGTAACTGACGTCAACACGCAGGTGACGCAGAAGGTGACTACCGATACTGCCGGGAACTACACCGCCTCATTGCTGCCCGTGGGCCGCTACGACGTCTCAGTCGAAGCTAGCGGCTTCAAGCGTGAAGTGCAGTCGGGCATCGTTCTCAACGTTAACGACAAGCTCACAATAAATGTCGCCATGCAGGTCGGCAACGTCACCGAACAGGTCAATGTAGAAGCCGCCGCCGCCCAGGTGCAATTGCAACAAGGCGGTGAGCAGAGCACCACTATCAGTGGAACCCAGATCCGCGAACTGGCGCTAATCACGCGCAATTATGAGCAGCTCATCGGTCTCATGCCCGGCGTAACAGCGGCCTCCGTAGACCAACTGTATGTCGGCACCACGCTGCCTTCCGGGACAGCCGCGACAATTCCGTTCTCTATCAACGGCACCCGCAACTCACAAAGCTCTTATCTGGTAGATGGAGGCGACATTCTTGATCGCGGTTCTAATCAGACGCTGGTCAACACTCCCAGCATCGATTCCATTGCAGAATTTAAAGTGCTGCGTACCGGCTATTCGGCCGATCTTGGCCGCGCCGCTGGAGGTGTCGTTAGCGTCGTCACCAAGTCAGGAACAAACGAATTCCATGGTGACCTCTTTGAATTTGTTCGCAACAACGCCTTCGCTGCTAACAACTTCCTGAACAATGCCGGCAGTCTGAACCTCGTCAACGGCAAAGCCACTGTTGCGCCGCTCCATTACAACAACTTTGGCGAAACGCTCGGCGGCCCGGTTTGGATTCCGAAGGTCTACAACGGCAAGAACAAGACCTTCTTCTTCTTCTCACAGGAGTTTCGTAGATACATTACCTACAGCAACGGTACTGCTACAGTGCCAACCATTGCGGAATTAAACGGCGTGTTTCCCCACAACATCTGCATTCAGTATTCCGGAAGCACCTGCAGCGCGACTTCAAACACCATCACGAATATTGATCCAGTCGCGCGCGAATACATCAAAGACATCTATTCCCGGGTAGCGCTGCCCATCGGAACCAACACTCTCAACTCGCTTTTCCGCAACCAATATTATTTCGAGCAGGAGCTATACCGGCTGGACCATTCCTTCGGCGACAAGCTCCGCATCTCTGCCCGTTACCTCCGTGACCAGATTCCCACTATTGAACCGCAAGGACTCTTCTCCCTGGGTGAAACACTCCCCAACATCGGCATTACCAGTACGAACGCCCCTGGTCGCAACTGGTCCGTCCGCGCGACCTCTTCGTTTACCGCGACATGGCTGAATGAGATTGGCTGGGATTTCACTTACGGCGCCATTGTCAGCAACCCCATCGGATTGATTAACTCCACCTATTCTCCGGACATTAAGACGAACCTGCCCTTCCCAGTCACGCTAACTCAGGTGCCGAATCTAACCTTCACAGGCGGCACATCGCTGGTTGGCTATGGACCCTACCGCGATTTCAATCGCAATCACAACATCTTTGATAACGTAACCAAGATTTGGGGCGATCATACTATTCGTTTCGGCGCCACCTACAATCACTACCAAAAGACTGAAAACGCGGCGAGCGGAAATCAAGCTACTTTCGCGATGACTCCGGCAAGCACCCCCGCTGGCGCTACAACGTTTGAGCAATCCTGGGCGAATTTCCTGCTCGGCAACGTGGCTACTTTTACGCAAGCTTCGGAAGACATCACGCCTGATATTCGTGTTCAGCAATTTGAGATCTACGCGCAAGACGACTGGCGCATCAGGCCCAACCTGACTCTCAACCTCGGCGTGCGTTACTCAAATTTCCGGCAACCCTTCGATGCCAAGCGCGAGCTGACGAATTTCGACCCATTGGCTTTCAACCCCGCCAACGCAGCGGCAATCACCTCCGCTGGGTTGCTTGCTGCAGGAACCCCTAATCCATATCTCAACGGAATCATCATCAATGGCCAGAACTCTCCATTCGGCAATGCCGTTTCATCTCAGCCCAATCTGAATTTTGCTCCTCGTTTCGGTTTCGCCTGGGATCCGTTTAAGACCGGCAAAACTTCCATCCGAGGCGGCTATGGCATCTTCTACGATTCCACTCTTTACGGCATCTACGAGCAAAATATTTTTGCCAATGCGCCTTTTGTCACTAGCGCGAATATCTCGAACACGACCTTAGACAACCCTGCTGGAGGAACGGCTAACGTCAGCAACTCTCCGAAGGTTCCTCACGCGACGCCTTACCAGAATTCCACTCCGTACACGCAGTCATGGAGTTTCGAAATTCAACGCGAAATTACCCCCACTTCGATCGTAAACGTCGCCTATGTCGCGAACAAGGGAACGCATCTGCTCGGTGAAGTCGATCTGAACACCGTCTATCCTGGCCTCGCCTACACGATGGGCTTGGTCTCCCCAACAACCACGTTCACCTCTGCCAATGAACCGTTGCTGAACCAGCTGCGGCCTTACAAGGGATACAACGCGATTGCCGCCATTGAGCCGTGGTTTAATTCGAACTACAACTCGCTGCAGGTCTACGCCAAGAAACAGTTCACCGGCGACTCTCTAATCACCGGTTCCTACACTTGGTCGCGGAATAACACCGATAACCAGACCGACCGCTCGACCGCAGCGCAGAACCTGTACAATTTCAATGCCGGTGAGTACGGCCCCGCTCAATACGACCGCACGCACGTTTTCAGTGCTAGCTTCGTTTACACCGTTCCCTTCTTCCGTGAACAAAAAGGCGTCATGGGTAAGGTGCTTGGCGGCTGGGAAATCTCCACGATTGTGAATTACTACAGCGGCCTCCCATATACGATTACAACCAGCGGCACTGATCCTGCTGGCCTCGGCATTATTGGTTCCAGTCCTGCCAGTCTTCGTCCGGACGTTCTAAGTGGCTGCGATATCACGGGACCCAAGACTCGATTGATGTGGTTTAATAGCGCCTGCATCGTCAATGTTCCTACAGGCGTGCATCGCCCAGGAGACGAAGGCCGCGGCGTCATTCGCGGACCCGGCTATGAAGGTTGGAATGCCTCCGCTTCAAAGAACATTTTGTTTAAGGACCGCTTCCGGTTCCAGTTGCGCGGCGAAGCTTCGAACGTGTTCAACCACGCAAATCCGAGCACGTTTGGAACAGCAATGACTACTACCTCTACTTACGACGTCATTACTGCTTATCGCGATCCACGTATTATCCAACTCGGCGCTAAGCTTTACTTCTAGCCCCTAACGACTCTGTCTTCACAATTCCGGCGCCCTCGCGGATCGTCACCAGATGGTTCGCGTCGACGCCGGCGAATTTCTCCATCGCGCCATTTGGCCAGCGCACTTCCAAATCGACTTTTGTCGCATCTCCCAGCCCGAAGTGCAGCCGCAGATCGTTCGCTGAATAAAAACTCGACTGGCTCATCACCTCTTGGGCCTGAACGTGTCCGCCATAGCGCGCGGTCACTCGCGCGCCGATCGCGCTGCGATTTGATTTCGTTCCCGCCAGCTTCACCTTGATCCAGTGGTTTGATCCGGTAACATCGTTCCGCAGTAAGGACGGCGGCTCGTTCATGTTCATGACCAGAATGTCCATATCGCCGTCATTGTCGAAATCGCCGAACGCGCATCCGCGGCTGGCATGCAGCGCGGCTATTCCCGGCCCGGCCTGATCCAGCAATTCTTCAAATTTTCCGTTCTTTAGATTGCGAAAAAGAATCCTGGGGCTCTTGAACGGATAGCTCGGCAGCTCTTTTTCGATCTCCGGGTAGACGCTGCCCGTTACCCAGAACAGATCCGGATAACCATCGTTATCCGGGTCGAAAATCCCTGCGCCCCATCCCAGGTATCGCGTCTCGACGCCGAGCCCGGCCGCATTGGTTACGTCCTCGAAATTGCCTTTGCCATCGTTCCGGTACAAGATGGCGGTGTCGTCAGCGAAGTGCGTCTTCAGGATGTCCAGGCTCCCATCCAGATTGAAGTCACCGATTCCCAGGCCCATGCCCGCCTGTTCCATCCCGTCTTCATTCAACGCCACCCCGCTCTCTAAACCAACCTCGGAGAACGTGCCGTCGTGATTGTTCTTGAACAGGAAGCTCGGTGTTGAATCGCACGCCACGTAAACGTCTGGCCAACCGTCGTTGTCGAAATCAGCGGCGGCCGTCGTCATGCAGTAACTGCCTTTTGCCTTAGCCACTCCGGAGGCCTGGCTCACGTCACGAAAAGTCCCATCACCGTTGTTGTGATACAACCACACGCGCCCTGGTGGCAGTCCGCGCGGCCCGCAGTTCACCGGAAAACCTTTCCAGTTGCACGAGGCATTTTCTCCTGGCTTCGGCGTCTTCGCGAAATCAAACTGCAGGTAATCGGCTACGAATATGTCCAGCTTCCCGTCGCGGTCGTAATCGACAAACGTGCAGCCCGATCCCCACCTTGTTCCGTCGTGCAATAGCCCGGCCTTCTCCGTCACATCGGTGAACGTCCCATCGCCGTTGTTCCGGTAGAGGGCGTTCTGTCCCCAATAGGTGACAAACAAGTCTTCGAATCCGTCGTTGTTGTAATCGGCGACCGCGACGGACGATGCCCACCCGGCTTTGCGAAGCCCCGCTTTATCCGTGACGTCCGTAAACGTGCCATCGCGGTTATTGCGATACAGCCGGTTCGTCGCGCTCTCCGGCGTGTTCTCTAGCAACCGCCCGCTCAGCAGAAAGATGTCGAGCCACCCGTCGTTGTCGTAGTCAAGGAACGCGCACCCGCAGCCTACCGTCTCAAGAATGTAAGTCTTTTTGTCTGCGCCTCCATAAACCAGCGGAGCATGCAATCCGGCCTGCGCCGCTACATCTGTGAAACAGGCCCGAAACGGCAACCCGGATGGTTTCCCGCGCGGCTGCGCCTTCACTCCGCGCGAGGAAACACCTTGCGCCAGCGCCTCAACTGCTGGAGCTCCTAAGAGCGCCAATGCAGCGCGTCGCGTCAATCCACCGTTCATCCGCAAATTCGAGTTACCGCGCGCTCGCCGCAGCCGCCGATTCGAAGGTTCTCGAGATCAGCGCCTGTGCCTCTTTCTGAATACGCCGCAAATGCTCTTCACCGATGAAGCTCTCGGCGTAAATCTTATAGACATTCTCGGTTCCCGATGGCCGCGCCGCGAACCAGCCATTTCGGGTTGTGACCTTCAACCCGCCGATTGCCGCGCCATTGGCCGGCGCTTTAGTCAACATCGATTCAATCGGTTCCCCCGCCAGCTCTTTAGCTGAAACCTGTTCGGGCGACAGCTTCGCTAAAATCGCCTTCTCTTCAGGTGTCGCGGGCGCGTCGATTCGTTGATACACTGGCGCTCCGAACTTATTCGTCAGTTCGCGATAGCGCTTGCCCGGGTCGGTCTTCGTCTTGGCAGTGATTTCGGCCGACAATAGACCCATTATCAGGCCGTCTTTGTCCGTGCTCCACGGTCCTCCGTCGCGCCGCAGGAAAGATGCCCCGGCGCTCTCCTCTCCGCCAAATCCTAGCGATCCATCCAGCAGGCCATCCACAAACCACTTGAACCCGACCGGCACTTCGTCCAGCCTGCGGCCCAAATCCTTGGCAACCCGATCGATGATGCTGCTCGATACCAGCGTCTTGCCGACGCCGGCTTCTTGTTTCCATTGCGGCCGGTTCCGGAATAGGTAGTCGATTGCAACTGCCAGATAGTGGTTCGGATTCAGGAGTCCCGCACTGGGAGTAACCACGCCGTGGCGATCATGATCCGTATCGCAGGCAAACGCCACATCGAATTTGTCCTTCAGCGCGATCAGGCTCGCCATGGCGTAGGGTGACGAGCAGTCCATCCGGATCTTCCCGTCCCAATCGAGCGTCATGAAGCGGAAAGTAGGATCGACGTTCGTGTTCACAACCGTTAAGTTCAGGTGATACCGCTCCGCAATGCGCGGCCAATATGCCACCCCCGCGCCGCCCAGCGGATCCACGCCCAGTCGCAATCCCGCGCCGGCGATGGCCTCCATGTCGATCACCGATCCCAAATCATTGACGTAGCTCGATACGTAATCGTATTTGTGCGTCGTGCTGGCTTTCAAAGCCTTCTCGTACGGCACGCGCTTGACGGATTTCAATCCGTCTTTTAGGAAATCGTTCGCGCGGTTCTCTATCCACTTTGTCGCCGTGGTATCGGCAGGCCCACCCGACGGCGGATTGTATTTGAATCCCCCATCCTCCGGAGGATTGTGCGAAGGCGTAATTACAATCCCGTCCGCCAACCCGTCTTTCCGGCCGCGGTTGTACGTCAGGATCGCGTGCGACAGCGAAGGTGTCGGTGTGTACCCGCCCTCCTGGTCAATCATCGTTGTCACGCCGTTGGCGGCCAGCACTTCCAAAGCGCTTACCAGTGCGGGTTCCGATAACGCATGCGTGTCCATCCCAAGAAACAACGGGCCGCCGGTCCCTTGCTCGGCTCGATATTCGCAGATCGCCTGGGTGATCGCCAGGATATGGTTCTCGTTAAAGCCGGACGCGAGCGAGCTTCCCCGGTGTCCCGACGTTCCGAACGAAACTCGCTGCGTCGCCACCGCAACGTCCGGTTTCAGGGCGCAATATGCAGTGATCAGTCTGGGGACATTGACGAGTCGCGAAACATCTGCTGGTTTCCCGGCACGTTGGTCAGTGGCAGGCATACCGACACCTTAGCGCACGTAAAATCCTGAGGAAGCGCCCACCCAATCCAGGTTCTTGTTGAAGTCCACGCCCATCATCTTTCCGCGCCCGGTACGAATCACGGTCGTGACCGGCCGCAATTGATTCCCGTCATGGATATACATAATGCGCGTCTCCACTTTCGTCATCCCGCTAGGCGTGTCCACAGTCGCGACGAAATCCATCTTTTGCTGCAGGATAAAGTCCGCGCGCTCACACGTCGGAATCGCCTCAATCTCTTCTTTGCTCGGACCGATATTCACCCCAAGGCCGGCGAACGAGTAGAGCGGCTTCAGAACGTAATTGTTTAGATCCTGTGGGAGTTCGCTCACGTCGCACAGGAAGCGCGTCTCAGGCACGCTCACGTGCTCAAACCAGGGCAGGGAAAACTTGCTCAAGCGGAAAAACCAATTCGGATGTCCCGCCCACTCCACATCGACATCATCTGTCAGCCGAAACTCGGATTGTATGTTCTTGCGAACCAGTTCATCGACAATCACGCGGTTGTAAATGCGCTTGATGGGAACGCCTTCGAAGAACAACTGGCGTCCTTGCTTTTTTACTTGCGTTATGCACGCGATCCTTATCCCTAATTTCTTCTGCGTCAGCAGAAAATCGGGCAGCGTTTTCTGCTGATAAGGTTCGATCTCCAGCAGCACGACTTCCTCGGGAGCGTGCCCGTTCAAAATCGCCCGGCTAAGAATACCCCAATAGCTCGTCTCGTCCAAATCGCCCAAGAAATCCGTCAAGCCGGGCGAGACCGTCTCGTCCAGGCGATAGACCTGCTCGTAATCCTTCCCGAGCGCCGCTTGAAAACCGTAAACTGACGGAAAGCCCTGAATCTCTACCAGCTTCGGTTCCAGGCTGCCGTCTTCCAATCGCACCAAACCGAAATCGGCCTGCACAAACAGTGGGTGCGGCGTCTCGTTCGGCGCCTTAAACTCTGCGGGAATCGCTGCGTCGGAAGCGCGGCGATACTCCGGATTTCCAGCTAACTGGTGGTACAGTTCTTTCCCATAACGGACCATTTTGTCGAGCAGCGGCTTGGGAAAGAAGACAGGCGTTTCGCTGCGGCGAAATTCAACATGCGTTCCACAATGCTGGTCGTTGCGTCGCAGAAATTCAGCGTAGAGTTCCGGAGTCCAGTGCCGGTTGAACCGTTCGCGAAGTTCCGGAATCAATAGACCGGCCCCGCTAAACGAGAAACTGGCCGGCGCTCATGATCTGCTGCTCATCCGCCCAGATGTCAAACTTCCGGCCCACTACATCGATATGCGTCGTCGAAGTCCATCTGGCTCCCGTGTGCGCTCCGTAAGGGTCGCCAAATGCCATGTGAACGCCGGGGATCTTCTCGTCTTGCAGGATATTGCCGACAACGTCCTGGCACGCAAGATTGGTACCGATGGCGAATTCGCCTACGCGATCGCTGTTCTCATCGCGATGCGTATAATTCCAAAACTCCTCCTGCAGCTCTTTGTTGTCGCAGTACGCGTTTGTCAGGCGGTTGCGCTCGACGGTTAAAGTTAACGGCGTAGCCTTCAAATCGCCATACTTCGCGCACAAGTAATCGCCGACCACGCCGTCGACCACAAACGTGCCATTCACTTCCAGCGGAGCAGTGAATGTCTCGCCACCGGGCAGGTTGCCCCATTTTTCACGGCTGATGATTCCGCTGGTCTTTATCCATTTATATTCCGGGGTCAAGCTCGCGCGAATATCGGTTCCCGCCTGGGTGACCGCGTGAATGTGCTGCGCTTTATTGACAATGTTCATCACGCGCAGCGTCAATTCATCTACCTTGGCAAAATCCGCGCGCATGCCTTCCAGCATGATCTTTTTCTCGATATTGACCATGTGCGCGTGCCGCAACTTCTTTTCGTTCACCACGGCACACATTTGCATCCGGGTCTTCAGCTCATTCGTTTGCGCCTGCACAGCGAAGATGCTCACTTGGCTGGTCGACATGTCTTCCAGCACCAATTGCGGCATCTCGATAAGCGGCCTGGCCGCCAGGTCTTCCAACACGAATGTCTTGTATTGACATCCGCAATTGTTCAGTTCGTTTACCAGGCTGGCGGCAATTTCTTCGCACGCCAGATCAGTGATCACTGTGACTTTTTCGGAGGGCTGTACCTTCAGGCACACAAAAACGGCGTTGTGCGCGCCCGGCTTCAACTCGCTATCAAAAGGAACCATGCTCAAATCCGTGTTCAAACAGTTGCTCCCGCACCGGCCGCGGCGGGCACCAGTCCGGTCTCCGTTTCATAAACGATATAGTCCATTACTTTGGTTAAATCTCCTGTTTCCTGGAAGATGCGCAGTTGGCGATCGGCTCCCGTCCCGTTCTCCATGATCCTATGAATATAGTTGATTTCTTCGCGCGAGCCCAGTTCATCTACTACGTCATCGACGAAGTTTAGATATTCGTAAATTAGATCACGAATCGGCACTTCTGTTTGCTTTCCGAAATCTATTAATTTGCCGTCCAGTCCGTACCGCACCGCACGCCACTTGTTCTCCATCAGCAACGCCCTCGAATAAATACGGAAGCTCATATTCGATTCATGAAGCTGATACAGCTTGGCCATAGTTGCCTGAATCAGCGCGGTGATAGCAATCGTCTCGTCCGCTCGCATCGGAACATCGCAGATTCGAAACTCCAGCGTTGGGAAATTGGGGTGCAGCCGGATGTCCCACCAGATCTTCTTTGCGTTGTCGATGCAGTTCGTCTTCACCAGCAGGGTTACGAAGGTCTCGTATTCCGCGTAGCTCTGGAAGGTATCAGGTATATTGGTCCGCGGAAACTTGTCGAAGACCTTGCACCGGTACGACTTTAGTCCGGTATCCATGCCCTGCCAGAAAGGCGAATTAGTCGAGAGCACCAGAATATGCGGCAAAAAATAGCGGGCCTGGTTCATCAGGTGAATTGCCGTTTCCCGGTCCTCTATCCCGATGTGCACGTGCAGTCCGAAGATCAGGTTTGCCCGCGCCACCATTTTGAGGTCCTCCACAATCGTGTGATAGCGCGGATCGGGATAGATGTCCTGTTTGCGCCAATCCGCGAACGGATGTGTGGCCGCTGATGCCAGCCGCAGACCGTTTTGTCTAGCCAGGTCGCAAATGCGCAGCCGTAAGTCCTTCAACTCGCGGGAGGCGTCCTTGATGTTCTTGCAAATCCCGGTGCCTACCTCCACCACGGACTGGTGCATCTCGGCCTTTATCGCTTCCTTCAGCAGTAGCTTGCCTTGCGAAATGATCTCCGTGTCGATATGCGACCGCAGGTCTCTTGTCTCAGGATCGATAGTCTGGTATTCCTCTTCAATCCCGATCGTGAAACTAGGTCTCATGGCGTTGCCCCCTTTGAGGACCCCTAAGGGTGTTCCCTCCTTCTATTTTGAAGCTGCGGATTTGGCGGCGCCATGCCCCAGGAAATTGCTCCAGTGGTATTGCGTCTGCGGCTGTTCGTTGCTTCGAGCTTTGTCGATTGCTAGCTGGGCGACGTTTTCTACCACCCAATCGAAATTCTGCTGACCGACGGAATGAACGTCCGCATCGGGAGCCGGGTTCAGAAAATCAATCGCGTACGGAATACCGTTCTCGACTGCGAACTCCACTGTATTGATGTCGTACCCGAGCGCCTGGCACAATTTAACGGCGTCACGAACCACGCGGTCATATAGCTCTTGTGAACTCGCTGTGTTGTCCTTTACATAGCGCAGATGGTGCGGCTGCTTCGGGTCATACTTCATCACGTGCACCTTTTGCTGGCCAATTACGTAACACCGGAAGTACTCGTCAAAGTTGACGGCGGTTTGCAGCGTCATGCAGAGCGTGCCTGTCTGGTCGTAGGCCGCGAAAAATTCCTCCGGCGAGTTCACCTTAAAAACGTTTTTCCATCCGCCGCCGCTGAAGGGCTTTAGAAAAGCAGGAAATTTAATGTAGTCGAACACCTCGTCCCAGTTCAGCGGAAACATCAGGTTCCGCATGGATTGCACGGTCGTTCCCGGCGGATGTTCTTTGTGCGGCAAAACCACCGTATTTGGCACCGCGACGCCAATCTGGCTTGCCAGTGCGTAATTGAAAAACTTGTCGTCGGCAGTCCACCAGAACGGATTATTTATGACGATGGTGCCGCCTAGCACTGCATTCTTCAGATACGCGCGGTAAAACTCAATATCCTGCGAGATGCGGTCGATAATCACCCGGTATCCGCTCGGCTCAGCCATTTTCACGCCACCCAGGCGGATGTGCTCGGCAGTCACGTCGGACAATTGTTTGCTGTTGATGCGATCTACCAGCGCGGATGGAAAAGTGTTCTCCATCCCATAAAGAATTCCGATCTTTGGCACTGTCACCTTCCTCAAATCAAAAGAATTTTACCGCCATACGTTGCCACAAAGGCCAATCGTGCTTCTCGCCACCCGTCCAGACATCCAGCCAATGCGGAATTTGCTTTGCGCCCAGAATGTTGGCCATCCGAAAATTCTCGCCAAGGCAGATGTCCCAGTCTCCGGTCGCCAGCACAATCCTCATCGCGCGGTAGCGATCCAGGAACCACGGGTCGTTCTGGTTTGGCAGATAATCCACCGGATTTTGGAAGTAGAAATCCATATCGTAATAGCCGTCCATGAACGACTTCATATCGTAAGAGCCGCTCATTGCGACGCACATGGAAACCAGGTCCGGATGGCGCAGCGCAAAATTGAGCGCGTGATAAGCGCCGAAACTGCAGCCCGTCGTGCAGATCTGCGGGTGTGCGCTGAGGTTCTTCATCAGCGGTGTGACTTCGAACAAGAGATAGTTTTCGTACGCAACGTGCCGCATCACCCGATCATGTGGATGGATGCCGCGGTTATACCAACTCTCCGAATCCACGCTGTCCACGCAAAAGATCATCAGTTCACCGCGCTCGATCTTCTGCCAGATCGCATTGATCATCCCGTTGTTTTCGTATTCGAAGAACTTCCCTCGCGATGTAGGGAACACCAGCACGGGTATGCCTCCGTGACCGTACGCAAGCAGTTCCATGTGGCGACCCAGTCTATGGCTGTACCAATTGTGATAGTCGCGGCGCATTTTTATGCTGGCTTGATTCCCCCGTACGTCAATCTGTTACGTGCATCCATCATATAGTTACGATCTAAAGACTAAGCTTTGGGAAACGGCCCCTGGCGTGCTGCTGGAGGCGCGTGGCGTATAAGGGAACAAAAGGTTGTTCCAGGCGTATTTACCCTCGGATGCCTGCTGAATCGAGGGGCGGGTGCTGTTTCATCTAACGCATGGATACGAAGAAGTGACAGGGCTCACACACACCATTGACCTGCTAAACTGGGCCGTCAGTCCCAGCAGCACGAAGTGTTGCCCACGTAGCGTAGCTGGCACGTTGAAGACTGAAATGAAGCGAAAGATTGTTGCGGTTCTTTCGGTCCTTCTTCTTCTGCCGTTAGGCGGATCAGCAGCCGAGCCTGAGGACCGCTCCGATAGCCCATCCACGGTTATCCTCGACAAGTACGTACACGCGACGCAGAGTCACGAAGACGATCTGCGCGGCGCCTCAATGGATGTGGACATAGACGCAACGGTCCCTAAACTGAAACAGCAGGGTCGTCTGCACGCGCTTCGCAAGATTTCTAAAGTTGGCCAAATCACCTACCGCGTGTTGGGCTTTCAAGGGGACAACACCGTAAAAAATCAGGTGATTGCGCGCTACCTGCAAGCGGAACAGCAGGGCCAGGGCGATATGAGCCTGGCAGTAATCCCCGCCAATTACAAATTTAAGTACAAGGGCGAAAGAACAGGACCCGACGGTAAGGAGGTTTACGACTTTCAGATTTCTCCCCGGAAAAAGAAGGTTGGGCTGTTCAAGGGTGAAATCGAATTGGACGCCACCACCTATCTTCCAGTCATGGAAAAGGGCCGCTTTGTCAAGAACCCTAGCATCTTCTTCAAGAAAGTGGATTTTGAACGGACCTTCAATATTCAGAACGGCGTGGCTGTTCCACAGAACATGTACACGACTATTGATGCCCGCTTGATCGGGAGGATTGAGCTGAACATCAACTACTCCCACTTCACTCCCAATGCCACTGAGACGGAGGAAACCGCAAGTGGCTCGGAAACAGCATCGATTCCCCCTTCCCCAGCAAAATAAACAGGTTGGCGTTCGATGCGGAAATCTTCTTACCCGCCGGATTTAGCGCTAGTCCGCTACCCCGCGGTTGAGTTATACACTCCAAACCAAGTAACCTAAAGGTTAAGCTTCACGGACTCATGAGAACGCTTTTTCTAAACCCTCCTTCGTTTGAGGGATTTGACGGTGGTGCGGGGTCGCGCTGGCCGGCAGCAAGAGAGATTGAATCCTATTGGTATCCAGTCTGGCTTTGCTACCCGGCAGGGATGATTCCAGATAGCAAAGTCATCGATGCTCCTCCTCACAAGATCTCCATCGATCAGACGGTCGCCATGGCCTCGGATTTCGAACTGCTGGTTCTGTTCACTTCCACGCCTGGTTTCACTGTGGACGTGAGGATCGCCGAGATGATGAAGGACCTGAACCCGAAGCTGAAAGTAGCCTTCGTCGGTCCGCCCGTCACCATTGAACCTGAGAAGAGCCTGCGCGCTTCCAAGGCGATCGACTTTGTAGTTAAGAAAGAATTCGATTACCCGATCCGTGACTTCGCTTTCGGCAAGCCGCTGGAGGAAATTCCCGGCGTTGTGTTCCGCAAGGACGGCGGTTTTCAGAACAACCCGGAAGGTCCGGTGATCGAAGATCTCGATGCGCTTCCGTGGGTCACTAAGGTTTACAAGCGCGACCTCGACTTCCGCCGCTATAACGTTCCGTTTCTACTGAACCCGTACATCTCGTTCTACACGACGCGTGGTTGTCCGGCGCAGTGCACGTTTTGCCTCTGGCCCCAAACCCATTCCGGCCACCGTTGGCGGTTGCGTTCCTCCGATGATGTCGTCAACGAGTGCCGCTGGGCGCTTGAAAATTTCCCTGGCATGAAGGAGATCTTCTTTGATGACGACACCTTCAATTATCAAAAGGCGCGCACCATCGAACTCTGCTCCAAGCTCAAAACACTGAAATTCACATGGAGTTGCACTTCGCGTGTCACCACGGATTACGACACGCTGAAAGCAATGAAGGACGCTGGCTGCCGGCTGCTTATTGTCGGCTACGAATCGGGCGATCAGCAGATTCTGAAGAACATCAAGAAGGGCGCCACCATCGATATGGCGCGCCGCTTCACCGCTAATTGCAAGAAGCTGGGCATCACGGTTCACGGCGACTTCATTGTCGGCCTGCCGGGCGAAACGCCCGAGACCATTCGCAAGAGCATCGATTTCGCCAAGGAGCTTGATGTCGAAACGATTCAGGTCTCGATTGGACATCCGTTTCCCGGAACGGAGTTTTACGATCACGTCAAGAAAAACGGCTTAATCACGATCGACGAGATCATGACCGACGAAGTGGGCCATCAACTTCCGAACTATCAGTACCCGGGCCTCGACCGAGCCGAGTTGGTGGAGTGGGTGGAACGCTTCTACGGCGAGTTCTACTTCCGCCCCAAAGTCGCGCTGCGGCTGATAGGCAAGGCCATGTTCGACAATTCGGAACGCAAACGCCTCTACAAAGAAGCGCGCGAATACCTCTCACTTCGTTCCAAGCGGAAGCAGTTTGTAAAAGATCAGAAACAGCAAAAGGATCAGGCCGCTGTGATGACTACTGGAGACTGATCTGGCGGCGGGCGATTCTTCAGCTTTGGCAGTGCTTGCGGATGGGCAAGCGCTTTCCGGGCGCTCACAAGTAACAAAGGTCCACACGTTTTTTCTGCTGTTGGCCGTCGTGCTGTTCAACGCGGTGGGCAATTTATCACTCGCCTGGGGAATGCGGCACGTGCCTGAAGTAATGGCGTTAAATCCGCTAGGCTACATTCGCGCGATGCTGAATCCGTACGTCGCCTTCGGTATAGGGTTGCTGGTCTGCTGGCTGCTTTCCCGCATGACACTTCTGAGTTGGGCGGACCTAAGTTTCGTATTACCGCTTACCGGACTCGGCTACATACTCGCCGCAGTATTCGGAAAGTTCTTCTTGCGCGAATCCGTTACTCCGGCCCACTGGTTGGGAACCATCCTTATCTTTGCCGGTACCGCTCTTGTCGGCAGTACGGACCAGCAGACACGTGTTCGCCACGGCGTTACCGGATATGGAGCCGCGCAATGAAGTGGCTTCTTTTGTCTGTAATCGTGGTGGCCACAGTTATGGGCGACCTGCTCCAAAGCTACGAGATGAAACGCAGCGGTGAGCAAGCGGTAAACGCTCGAGGTTTGGCAAGGCTGCTGTGGATGATCGTCAGCCGGCGTCATCTGCTGCTCTCCATCTTCTGCATGGCCATTTCGTTTTTTGCATTCATGGCTCTTGTTCAGATCGCGCCGCTTAGCTTTGCGGTTCCGGCATCCGCCGCTACGTTCGTATTAGAAACTCTGCTGGCCAAGTTCGTGCTCAATGAGCACGTCGGAAAGCGCCGCGCCGCAGGGGCGCTTCTCGTTCTCAGCGGCGTCGTTCTCCTCGCACGCTAGTGCGCCTTTTTTGGCTCGTTTTTGTTCCCGCAGCCGCCTACCAGTGGCTCGCGGTTATAGCTGCGCTGAAGCACCTGGGAAAAAGGAGCAGTTTTCGTCCCAAACCGGAAATCTTCCCGCCTGGCGTATCCGTTCTCAAACCGCTGCGCGGCATCGATCCCAACAGCTACGATGCCTTTGTCTCTCAAATCCAGCAGATTTATCCCGAATTTGAGATCCTGTTCGGCGCTCGCGAGGAAAACGATCCGGCCGCAGCGGAAGTTCGCCGGCTTCAACACGAGTTTCCAGACGCTCCCATTCGGCTCATTATAGGCGGCGAATCCGTCCCCAACGGTAAAGTTGGTGTCCTAATGAACTTGGCCCGGCACGCCCGCTATACATCTGGGTCGTCAACGACAGCGACATCAAAGTCACACCCAGCTACCTATCTCAAGTAATCACGCCACTAGCTGATACTTCGATCGGAGTCGTGACCTGTCCCTACCGCGCGCGAGCTCACACATTGGCGGCCGCCTGGGAATCGCTTGGGATTGCGGTCGATTTCATGCCCAGCGCTCTTGTGGCGCCTCTGGTAGGCGTTCGTGAATTCGGCCTTGGCTCGACGCTGGCGTTTCGTGCCGCGGATCTGGAGCGCGCGGGCGGATTCGCTGCCATTGCCGAGTATTTGGCTGACGATTATCAGCTTGCCAAGCGCATAACCGCTCTGGGTAAACGTGCCGTGCTCTCCACGTACACGGTCGAAACGTCTCTTGGCGAGGCGACGTGGTCCGGCATTTGGCAGCATCAGCTTCGCTGGGCCCGCACTATCCGGCTTTCGAAGGGCGGCGGCTATGCCGGCCTTCCCGATCACGCACGCCGGTCTCTGGATAACGCTGGCAATCGCGTTAGGCGCTTGGATGCCCGCTGCACTACTCCTGGGTTTGAGGTGTATATCCGCCTTGCTGACCGGCGGATTCTTGTTGCAGAGCACGTTAGCTGCAACCTTGTGGTGGCTTGCGCCCGTCTGGGATCTGTATGCGTTCTGTATTTGGACCGTGTCCTATGCCGGGCGCACAGTTCGCTGGCGTGACCGCATCCTGTCCATCGGCCCGGATGGCCGTATTCAGAGCGAACGCGCGTGCTAGTCTGTTAGCGATACCAGCATCTCAGACCGACTTCGTGGGCTCACGCCTCCGAAGTCTGTCATCTAGTCACGGGAGTTTTTATCGTAATGTTCTGCAGAATCCGCAGCGTCCTGCTTGCCACCGCGTTTGTCGCTCTTTTCATGCCAGGAGCTCGGGCGCAAGCATTGCAGCCGGCCAAAATCGCCATTATCAACGCGCAGAAAGCCGTGGCCGATACGGCGGAGATCAAGAAGGCGCAAAGTGCCTTAGAAGCGAAGTACAAGCCTCGCCAGCAGGCGATCCAGGCATTGCAAACTCAATTGGAAGGCATCAGTAAACAGTTAGCGGCGCCCAATCTGACGCCAGATCGTGAGGCACAGCTTCGGGCGGACGGGACGCAAAAGCAGAAAGAGCTGCAGCGCTTAGGCGATGACCTGAACGCCGACCTGAACTATGAGCGCCAAGATATCCTGGGCCGCGCCGGCCGCCAGATGACGGACGTGGTGAAGAAGATCGCTGAAGAGCGTGGCATTGACGTGGTCATCGACATCACCAACACGATTTACTACAAGCCTGCGCTGGACATAACGGCGGACGCGACCGCTGCCTACGACAAAGCGTATCCGTCAAAATAGAATCAGGCAGCAATCCTGGTATCTGCGGCCGCAGAAAAAGGAGAGTCGTGGGCGGTTATCTGCAACAATACGGCGCGGGCGAGGAGGAGCGCAATCGCACCATCAAGTGGATTATCCTCAGTTGTATTGCAGCCGCGGTGATTGCGTTCGCGGCCTACTTGATCTTCCATAATTACCCGGAGAAGCGCATCGCTAAGGATTTCCTGGCGGACGTCAACAACCACAACTATCAGGCGGCTTATCGGGATTGGGGTTGTACGACGGAGCATCCATGCCCCAACTATGATTACGGGCGTTTTATGCAGGACTGGGGACCGAACAAAAACATAACCTCTCCCTGGCATGTGGAATCAGTGGATGGCTGCAAAGCATTTGTGACCATCAACGTGCAGGCCCAGGGATCGGAACTGCAGTCGCTTGCGGTAGAGCGCGATAATCACGCGTTAAGTTTCGCTCCGGCCCCCGAGTGCCAGGAAAAACAGTGGCATTGGAAGCAGTTTCTCCAGCGCATTTTCCACGGCGGGAGCGCGTAACTGCGGGCGAACTTCTCGCTTCTACTTCACTGGTAATAGCCGGTCGCCAGAAGCCGGGCTTGGCAGGCATCCACTCGGACAATCAGCGGAGGCGTTGTGGCCGACCATCCAGCAAGGCGAGGCAGGCTGACCGAAAGCTGAGATGCGCAGCGATATGGGCGTGAAAGTCCGCCGGTGCCTAATGCCGCGATTACGAAGGAGCCTTGCTGGTGCGGCAGAAGGACTTCGCTTCTGCTGCTTTGCTTGGCGATGAAGTCAATGGGCCACTCTACCGACGTGGGCAGCCGGCCGCCGCTGCCGTTAAGCCTCTGGATTTTCGGCGGACCAGATAACCTGCACGGACTTGAGGATGAGTTTTCGACAAGCACAGCTATGTGCCACGTCGTCATTACCTCCCCTATCCCGAGCAGCGACAGCTTAATTTCAGACGCTCTGCACTCGGCTGTGTCGATATTGGATTGCCCTTGAGAGATGCAAGCTAACAACGCCAGCCCGACGGTTGAGGTCGTTGCTTTGACAGCCGCGGATGAGATAAAGACTCTTTTGATTATTGTTTAATTTATCATTTCAGAGCGCTCTGGTGCCGAATGGTAGTGCGCTAAGTCAGAGCAGCAGTTCGTAACGACCCACTTACAAGGACGCGAAAATCTCGCCCAATTCCAGTGCGAATCCTGCGACGGGCCCTTCTCCGTGCAGGATTTCAATGTCGCTCAGTTGCTCCGAGTCGCGATCTGGCCGATAGACATAGACCGTCTTATTATCAGCATCAATCAACCAACCGAGCTGCGCTCCGTTATCGATCCACTGCTTCATCTTTTCGCGAACCTGAGGTAGCCGGTCCGTCGGGGAAGTCAGTTCGACGACGAAATCCGGACACAGCGGCATAAATTTTCTTTTCTGTTCGCGAGTGAGCGCCTGCAAACGAGAGTTCTCGACCCAAGATGCATCAGGCGAGAGAACGGAACGATCCGGAAGGACGAACCCGGTGTTCGAATCAAAAGCTTTTCCGCGGCCGTCTGCTTTAGCCCAACCACCGAGTTGCATCGATAATTCCATATTCCGATGCCCGGTTTCACCCCCGGCAGGCGCCATGATCAGAATCTCCCCACATGCTGTCCGCTCAATACGCAGCTCCGGATTGGCACCACAGAAATCAAAGTATTCGTCATCAGTCATCTCACGGTCCGGGCGAAGCCAAACGGGCACTTGAGTTTCAGGATTATTCAATACAATTTGCCGACAGCTCACGAGTGATCCTCTTCACTATTATCCGGCTAATGCGGCTCTACGAGATCCGGCTCAAATGCGGGCAGCATATCGGACGGTCCCGCAATCCAGGTGTAAATCGTGGG
Source organism: Terriglobia bacterium (assembly GCA_963846025.1). Classification (GTDB taxonomy): domain Bacteria; phylum Acidobacteriota; class Terriglobia; order Bryobacterales; family Bryobacteraceae; genus Bog-105. Next base: position 51,105 of record CAWJUG010000006.1, read on the forward strand.
CAGCACGTAGACGCTCAAGAGTAGTGTCGCGCTTAATCCGCCGACGATTACGATCGCGAACGGCTTCTGAGAATCGGATCCAATGCCGGTGGAAATAGCGGCCGGAAGCAAACCCAGAGTCGCTACCAGCATGGTCATCATGATGGGCCGCAGTCTCAGGACCGCGCCTTCGACAGCAGCTTCATGAATACCGTAGCCGCGCGCGCGCAGTTGATTGATGTATTCAATCATGATCACGCCCGTTTCGACCGCGACGCCGAATAGCGCAAGTGTTCCGATGCCCGACGACACACTGAAGTGCGTACCCGTGAAGTACAAAGCAAAGAGCGCGCCAATGGGTGAAAGCGCCAGGCTAACCATGGCGAGCGCTGCCCATTTGAACGACTTGAACATCGAATAAAGCAGGAAGAAAATGACGGCTACCGTAATGGGGACAATGAGCGCCAAACGCGCGTTCGCTCGCTTCGCGCTGGCATACTCACCAGCCCATTCCAGGTAATAACCCGGCGGCAACTTAACCACTTTGCCAACCTTCTGTATTGCCTCTTCGACGGTGCTGCCCAAATCGCGCCCGCGCACGCTGTATTTAATGGCAACGTAACGGGAATTGTTCTCGCGGTAGATTTGGGACGCGCCGTCGCGTAGTTGAATGTTGCAGACCTGAGCCAGAGAAACACGTTCTCCGGAAGGCGCAAGCAAGCGAATATTGGCGATTTCATCCGGCGTTGTTCTGAACTCCGGCTGATAGCGCGCCACCAGGTCGTAGCGTTGCTCGCCTTCCAATACTTGACCGAGCGCGTTACCGCCGATTGCTGTTGACACGGCGTCCTGAATATCGGAAACATTCAATCCGAAGCGATTTGCCTTGTCGCGATCCACCGTGATATTTAGATTCGGTTGGCCGATTACGCGGAAAAGACCCAAGTCCTGCACGCCGCGTATGGTCTGCATCGCCCGCACGATCTCGTCTCCTTTCCCCTCCAGCTCTTTCAAATCAGTTCCGAATATTTTTATTGCCAGTTCGCCCTTTACGCCGCTCACGGCTTCTTCCATGTTGTCCGCAATCGGCTGCGAAAAGTTCCATAGAACGCCGGGTATCTTTTCCACCTCACGATCCATGGCACGGATCAGCTCCTCCTTATCCTGGTTGAACACCGGACGCCACTGATCTTTGGGTTTCAAATCCACAAAATACTCAGTATTCGAAAACAGAGCCGAGTCGGTGCCGTCGTCTGGTCTCCCGTCTTGGCTTACTACTGTAGTCACTTCGGGAAAGCTGGCAAACATCAGGCGCGCCTTCTTCATGACCCGCTCGCCCTCAGTCGGCCCGGTGCTCGGCGAAAGCGTCCCGCGAGCCCAGATGGCGCCTTCATCCAAATGAGGCAGAAACTCTGAACCGATTTTCCCGATTACCATCAGCGACACCGATAGAAGCAGCAAGCCCAGCGCAACGCCGATAACGATGAGCCGCCGTGGCAGCGTGCTCATGAACCATTCGAGCGATCTCCGGTAGCCCTTGATAATCGCGGTCAGAATGGGGTTATTCCACTCCCGCGTATTGCTTCCAAACAGCATCAAGGCCAAAACAGGCAAAACCGATAAGGAAAAAAGCAGTGCGCCCAGCAATGCAAATGCCACCGTCAGGGCCATTGGACGAAAGAGCCGCCCTTCTACATGCTGAAGAGTGAAGATGGGCAGGTAAGCGGTGATGATAATAGCGCGCGCGAAGAACACGGGTCTTTGCACCTCGTGCACAGCTTCTCGAATCATTTCCGAAACAGTCACTTCACGATTGCGGCTACTAATGTGCCGCAGAACGTTTTCGACCACCACCACAGACCCGTCCACTACCATTCCGAAATCAAGCGCGCCGAGCGACAGCAGGTTTGCCGGTACATTACTCAAATTCAGGCAAATCGAGGCAAAGAGGAGTGCGAAGGGGATAGTTAGCACCACAATCAGCGCCGAACGTACGTTACCCAAGAACAAGAACAGGATGACCGAGACCAGTAGAATGCCCTCCGTCAAGTTGTGCATCACCGTATGAGTAGTGAGGTGGACGAGACTGCTGCGATCAAGGAATGGAACGATCTTTACCCCGGGAGGCAGGAAGTGACTGTTCAGGTAATCTACTTTTTCGTGTAGCGCAGCCAGCATCGCATCGCCATTCGCGCCTTTACGCAGCAGCACAATGCCCTCTACGGCATCCGGCGTGTCGTAGATTTTCCCGTCCGGAGGGTGAATCGCCTCGCCGATTTGGCCGAGCCTGATCTTAGGCCCCTGGGTGACGAATGCCACGTCCCGCACCAGAATCGGGGTGCCGTTTTGCGCTTTAAGAACCGTTTGCCCAATATCTTTGACATCGCGATAGAGGCCCACCTCGCGCACATTGACCTGTTGTTCACCAGCTTGGATGAAGCTGCCTCCGGCGTTCACATTGTTATTCGAAAGACTCTGTTCCACCTGCCCGATACTTAAGCCGTAAGAGATCAGCTTGTTCGGATCGATCTGCACCTGATATTCACGAGTAGTTCCTCCGAAACTGGACACATCGATGACGTCCGGCACGGATTTTAGCTGCTTCTCAATAACCCAGTCCTCCAGCGCCTTGAGCTGCATAAGGTCGAACTGCGGGTTTGTGCTCTTCAGGGTGTACCAGTAAAGTTGTCCGACGGGGCTGTAATCGGGGCCGATTGCCGGTTGGAGATTAGCCGGCAACGTCACGCTCGAAAGGCGCTCAAGCACCTTCTGCCGGTTCCAATCATTACTGGATTCGTCATCGAAATTCATGGTGACGACAGACAAGCCGAATTCGGAAATGGAGCGGATGTTCGCCAGATGCGGAATACCCGCCATTTGCACTTCCACCGGAATCGTGACCTGCTGTTCCACCTCTTCGCCGGCGCGCCCAGGCCACTGTGTGATGATCTGGACGTAGTTGTTCGCCACGTCTGGATAAGCTTCGACCGGCAGATTCTTGAATGAAATGGCGCCCCAAGCCAGCAGCAGCGCTCCGACCAGGAGAACTAATAGCTTGTTACGCAGTGAATAGTCTACAAACGCCCGAATCATATTGCGCTAACTTGAGTGCTACTGCTCGCTTTCCGCGCTCAATGCCAATGCGTTACTGACAAGCTGCTGGCCCGGCGAGATTCCCGACAAGATGATCTGTTGGGCGCCTGAAATTTTTCCGCTCTGAACTTCTATGCGCCGGAACTGGCCGTTACGTACCGGCACGAAGACCCAATCGCGATCGTGCAGATGCAGAACCGCATTGCTCGGCACAGTTGCGTACGCCTTCCCATGTAAGCCGTGGAAAGTAGCGGTGACGAACATACCGGCGCGCATAATGCCGGGGTTCGTCAGTTGAATTCTCACCTTTGCAGCCCGCGTGGCAGGGTCTAGAATTTTTCCGATGTTGTTGATGCGGCCTTTAAAGGTTCGATCGGGGTAGGCATTCAACTGTACGTCAGCGATGTCGCCCAGACGTACCGCCGGCAGATCGTTTTCGTAGACATCGCAAATCACCCAAACGGTGGATAGGTTCGCAACGGTAAAGAGATTGGGTTGGTTATCCGGCGTGTGCACGCTCGCTGACTGAACAACGTTCTGTTCCACGATGGTGCCCGAAACGGGAGCGTAGATGCTCACTACGGGATCTTCATGATTGGGGTCCCCGCCAAGCGTTCGAATAGCTTGCTGGGCCGAGGCTGCGGCCACGCGTGCCTTTTCTTCGGTACCCTCGGCGACTTGCAGGTCGTTCAAAGAAGTGGCGCCGTGCTCGTAGAGCAATTTCGCCCGGTCCAGTTGCTTTTTTGCAAGATCTTCATCCGCTACTGCCTGGCGGTACGTTTGAAACGCGTTGGTAATATCGTTGCTCAGCACCTTCAACAGCAATTGACCCTTGGTGACGTCATCGCCCAGCTTGGCGTAGATCCCCACCACGCGGCCGGCAGCCAGTGATGTAACCGGAATCGAATTTTCGACATCAGCATTAACGGTTCCGACGGCATGAATTTCCGGACGCTCTTCCGTCGAAGCAGCCGTCACAAGCGTGAATCGTTCGGGATGGTCCACTTTGATAACGTTCAAATCCGGCTCTTCGACGACGTTGGCTGGAGGCGGAGCCATGGCCGCCGTATCCGTCGCGGCCTTCGACCCGCATCCCGCCAGGATGACCATGGCGCCGGTTGCGAGCGCGCTAACAAGAATAAGAGTTTTCATCGAGTGACCTCGCGACCCACCGCAAGGTTGAGTTGGTTTGCGGCAGACAAATACGAGCCGATCAGGTTCACGTAATTGAGCTGTGTGTCGCGGTACTCCTTCTGCGCATCGAGAAAATCCAGCAGGGATGCCGCGCCATGTTGATAAGCAAAAGAAACGGTGTCGCGAACGTCTTCCGCCTCTTTCAAATATTTTTCTTTGTATGGATGCAACAGCGTCAATGTGCTCTGCAAGGTTGCGTAAGCGGAATCGACATCATGTAGGGCCGTCAGTTCAGCGGCGTCGCGCAACTTCTGATTGCGCCCGACATCTAGCAGTGTGTGCAGCTTGTCGCCCTGATTGCGATCGAAAATCCGCAGCGGAAAACTGACCGATACTCCGATGTATGTGTTTAGAGGAGGCGGCTGCCACGATCCATCTACGCCGAATGTAGGGTCGGTTGAGCCGTTTGCAACCGAAAGTTGGTGGTCCGTTCGCGCTTTCTCAAGGGACTGTTGAGCCTCCTTCAAATCCGGCCGCGTGTTCAACGCGATTTGCCGAAGTTCCGGAAGCGCAGCATTCAGGTCGCTGAAGTCAAAGGGCGCCTCTACATCAAATTCATCAATTGGCGTCTGGTCGCGCATCAGCGCCACAAGGTCGATCTTCGCTGTCCGAAGATTGACTTCTGACGTCTGCAGGTCCGACTCATACTGAACTCGCTGCAAATCGACCCGCTGAAAATCTGCTTTTGAGATTGCGCCTGCATTGAAACGCTCACGATTGATCTCGATTTCCTTGTCGTAATAAGCCAAATTCTCTTTCGCTACGCCTCGGACCGCTTTCGCCGTCAATACCCGTACGAAGGCGTCCCGCAAGTTGTAGATCAGTGTGCGTTCGAGATCGGCTTGCGACGAAATAGCGATTGCGGTACCCTGCTTCGCGCTGGCCAGGCGCAGCTCGCGCTTGTGCTCACGCTCGTGCAGATAACTCATGCTTCCGTAGGCGTAGGAGTTGGCAAGCGGCCGATACGGATTGTTATGAAAAAAAGTCAACTGATCCAAGCCGAGACTCACATCGGGATTTGGACGCAAATATGCGGTGATCTCGTCGGCCCTGGACTCATCGACGTTGACTTGTCCGGCCAGCAGAGTCGGATTATTCGCTTTGAATTTTGCTTCGATCTCCTGCCATGTGAGCGCTCGAGGCGGTGTGGCAGTCTGCGCCAGACATCCGCCTGCTAACAGGAGACCGGCGCACAAACGCCAATTGTGGCGCGGCATCAGTCCTCCTCAAATCAAACTAATTTGGGCGTGATTTGAAACTGCGGTGATTTAAAAGCTGAGAAGGAGGGGTGGCGACCGGCCAGTGCAAGAAGGAGCAACGCGGCGGTCCCGTTTGGTAATGGGAAGGAATATCACCCAAACTGCGAAAAACGTCAGAATGAGTACGCATTTCTGACAGGTAAGTGGGCTGTCTAAAGTCTCAAACAGCCGAATCAAAGTATCGTTTGGCGCTTTCTTACCGGAAGAAGAGTGGTCGCGGTCCGGTTGCGTGCTCAGGCTCTCGCTGCGCACCAAATCATCGGTGGCGGAAATGTACGGAAACAATGCTGCGACGATTAGCGCCACACCAATGACGTGCAGCCACGCCGAAGGCCGATCATGGGCACTTCCTCGTACGGCCGCGCGGATGGCGCTTGCCAGGGCAACAGCGCCTAGCAATAGCCAAACCAAATTTAGCGCCGTATCAAAATGCACTTCCCTCTACCCTAACATGCGTTTTGGAGATCCAAACACCGATTACATAGGGTTCGCGCATTGCCCTAAGCGGGTTTGGCGCGGTAATTGCATTCGTGTTTATCGTCGCATCTGGTGTAGCAGTAGTATGCGTTTTATTCGTAAGCTTTTTAGCATTTTTTGTATTCTTAGCGCCTGTATTCTTACCACCGCGTTCTGTCGAGCTGAAGATGGCCCGATGCGTCCGCAAGCCATGATGGTGGCTCAAAACAGCCAGATTGCTTACTACTGGAAGACGCAACCAGCTGCAAGAACCGCCCAGCTGCTGACATTATTCTGCAGGGCTTGCGGTCCGGGCTCTCCCGCTGGCGCAGGGGTCCAGGAAACGCCGCTTGTCGCAGTACTGCGGGATACCCTTGGCGACTACGAATCGGGTAACGATCGCCTGATGGATGTGTGGCTGCTCGACTACGCTAATCCTGGTGTCGTGAAAAAACTGCTGTCTGCCGTGCCGTTTTTTTACTGGCGCCCAGGCGACGGGTCGAAGAGCGCTAGCGCGGGCAATCCGAAACCGCTATTCGATTTAACCGCTCCGCAACATCCCGTTCTTGCAGAGTTAAGCCGGGACCTGGTGCAGTGGACCGCCCTTGATCCTACGATGATGCCAATTCGCGCGACGTCGCGCGCTTATCGCAGTAACGGCAACGACGACGAGCGGCTTCATCTTGAGACCGCCATCTCCTACTTGCGGCGTGCGCCTGTTTCCGATGATGGCTCCGCTCTGACCCAAGGTGAACTCGATACTGTGATTGCGCGACTAGAGCTTCGCAAAAAGTTGCTAGGCGGATTGGTGAGCCAGAAGCGCGCTGCCAAAATCGGTCAGCAATCAAGTTTCGAAGAAGAGCGAATCCGCAGCCGTAACTGGGAGCTTCTACGCCAGTGCGCTGAGAAAACCGGACTCCTCTTTGAGCCGCTCACGGTCGCTGGCCGTGACGGCGAATACGCAATGCTGTGGTTCCCGTCGGGACAAGCCGCTCCCGTTACGGGCACCGATCTGAAGCCGATTTGGAAACTCCTAAACATTCGTGATCCCTGGTCCGATGAGCGGCTCAAGACATCCTCCGAGTCCGTCCGATATCTCCGGGCAATGAACGCAAATGGCTCGCTTTTGCCGGCCGGCGAAGTTGGCGATCGAGAGCAAGCGCTTGTTCCGCTGAGCGTTTATAGTTTGACCTATCCCAAACACCCGCTACTCCTGGTTGATTTCCGGGATCAGATTCGTCTCCGGCGTCACGAGATGACTCAGCGTTCCATCAATGAAATCACCGCGGGTGTGATAGGAATCTCTCACTTCACAAACTGGTACTACTACGTCGCTGCCGACATTTACGATTACGTGAGCGGCCGTCACGGCGCAGCTACGGACCAAGCGGAGCGCCTCGACGCTTATTCACGGTTGCGCGTGGATCTGGCGCTGGACCGGCAGCTTGATCCCACTTTGCGCAAATCGATGCAGAGCCGGCTGGATAATTTTTCGGTGAACCCTTTGGAAGCCGCGCCCGCCCGTGAAATGCACAATGCCGAAATTCGCTACGCCCAGCTGGAGGAAGAATCAGGCCAGGAGGGGCATCTCTCTGTTCTCCTCGACCAGCAGCGCCGGAGCGAAATCGCCGACTTTGGGAAGTCCAATGCCCACTTGGATCGTGACTTGCTTTTCCACGCAGTAACACTTGGCCTTTATCATGATCGTGCTCCGCGCAATTCGGATAACCTCGCCAAGCTGCGCGTCTACCGGAGGGTAGCGTACGAGCTGAATTTCTTGGACGGATTGGCCGCGGCCGGCACAGAACCAGAGGTCGCCTATGATGAGGCTCGCATCCATTCATCAGTGGAGGAATTAGCCGCTCTGATGCCTGAAGTCGAGGCGCCACTCGTACGCAAACACGCGATTAGTACCTTGCAAAGGCTAAGGAGCATTTCCCATTCAATGAATCTGGAAGCCGATTTCTCTAGTGCCATTGCTAAGCTGCACGAGCCCTTGACACCAGAACGTAAACTGCATCGTCAAGGCATTGTTGCGGAGACTGCAATCGCGGCAGAATCAGGCAAGTGAACCGTGGTTTCCCGTTGCGTCTGGCCGTCTGGGGAACGGTGTGCCTTGCTGTCTGTTTTGGCGCACAAACCGGCGCTGCGCCTCAAACCATCGCTAAGCGCGTAGTCATCCTCAAAGTGGACGGCCTTAACGCCGACCTGCTTTATAGGAATATGCAGCAGATCGACCCGGCGACGGGGAAGCCTCGGCTGCCTTGGTTCGCGCATATCTTTGGGCAGGGCGGCACCCGATTCGAAAACTTCTACACGCGCGGAATCAGCTTGTCTGCTCCCTCGTGGTCAATGCTTGACACAGGCCATCACACGGTCATTCGGGGCAACGTCGAATGGGATCGTTTCACAGGTGAGGTTTACGATTACCTGAACTTCTTTCCGTTCTATCTTGGCTACGCACGCAACCGGCAGGTCGACATGCCGGGGGTTCGCGTGCTGGATCGCGCCGGTATCCCTTTGCTAATGGACGCTTTCCCTTGGGAGCAGACCTATCAAAGCTTTCAGCTTTATCAGCGGGGCGCGCGCTGGAGCACCCTGAAAAGTGTCCTGGCGCGGCGCTTCTCCTCGAAAGTTTTAATTCCCATGCTCGAAAGCACGGGGACGCCGCCTCTCGACGAAATGCTGGGCCAGCAGACGGAACGGGAGTTGCTGGCCGGCTTGTCCAACGCGCAGATTCTGTATCTTGACTACTACACTGGCGACATTGACCACGAGGGTCATGCGACCAGTGAGCCTGCGGCTTTACTAGAAGACTTGCGTAAGTTGGATGCGCTGGCTGGCCGCATTTGGACCGCCATTCAAGCGAGCCCGCTCGCCGCTACGACTCTCTTCGTGGTCGTGTCCGATCACGGCATGAACAACGTGGCGGGCATACATAGCGAAGCCTTCAGTCTCCCCGACCTACTAAACAGTGCGGAGGGCGGCGGCCACAACGTGATCCTGAATCGCCATGAACTCTCGGACTATAAAATACGCGGGCTGAATCCGCTAGTAAAGCGCGTTTTGGTTCGCAGTACAGCCAGCTTTTATGTGCCTGAAGACCAAGCGTGGGACTATGCGACGGCTTGGCTCGATCTGGATGGCAATGAGCGTGCCTCTATCTCGCTTCGGAACAGCGACCTAAACAAGATTCATATTTTGCTCCTTCAACTCGAGAAACCCGATCTGGGACCGGAGATTCGTTCGGCTACGGCCATGTATCTCGCGTCCACTATCGACAGCCATCGCAAACAGTGGTCCGAGATCACGCGCTCAAATGAACGAGGAACTGCAGGCGTTAGAAATTTCAGTAGAGCGACGCAAGGCGCTGCTCGCCACCGGTCCCAAAAAGTTTACGCGCGAAGAAGTGCGGCTTGGCAAGGATAAGGCGATCCGGCGGCAGGCTCAACAACTCTCCGATGAGCAGCATGAGCGGGAGGACTACACGGCCTATCTCGCCCATTTGCATGCCCTGCTCGAGATGCATCCCGATCCGGCTCACCCATTCTCCGGCAATATCTCAGAGTTTGTTCCCAAAATGAGTCTCGGCGATCCGAACACGGCTTACGAACTTCAGAACTACGTCGTTGGTCCGGGACCTTCCGGAATGGTTCTGGATGCATCCGGTCATCTGGATGAAAAACGTTCTTTCCGCTTCGTAAACTACTTTCCTCTTTTTGCCGCGCAGCGCGTTCGCAACAATCCGCAGCCTGAGCTATTCTCCAAACCCATCGATTTCACGGCTCTACGATTACCCGCGACGGAGGATCAGAGGTATTGGCTTTACGCCACGGATGAGGATCAACTTCTGATTCGCACAGATGCTGCGGGAAAGATCGCGCTCCAACCCGTGAGTCATTTCCTGCAAACGGCCGATGGCAGGATTCAATTCGCTGCCGGGCACTGGAGGGCAGGCTTGCCGCTCCATCTCTTTGAAGATTCTGAATTGAAGATTCCGCGCGGTGCAGACCGCGCCGCGTGGCTCTCCGCCTGGCATACGGAACGCGAGTGGCTGGAGGCCACGCACTTATGTTTGTATTCGAACGGCGTGATCGGAATCACGGAAGAACTCTCGCCAGTTGGAGCTAACGTTCCCGGAACTCCAGGTTTAGACCCGGTCCTGCTTCGGTATGAGCGGCGCCGCCGCGAGTTGGTCCAGCCTGACATCGAGATCTTTGCGGCCGATCATTGGAACTTCAATGTTCGTAATTTTAACCCCGGCGGTAATCACGGCAGCTTCTTCCGCATCTCGACGCATTCGGTATGGTTGCTTGCAGGGGCAGGTGTTCCTACCCAAGTCATCGCCGAGCCATACGACAGTCTGAATTTCGCTTCCACAATCTTGCAGATGGTGGGGCGAACGGCGCCGATGCCTGATCGCGTCGTGAACGTATTCAGTGCGCCACAGGCAACCGCTCCTTACTGAGCGGTATCTACTCGATTCGGAACCAATCGAAATCCGCGCTGCCCATTTCCGAACCGCGGTGCGGCGTAACTGCAAACAATCCGACTTTGGCTCCGATCCATCTACCCGGCTCGGCTGTGAACCTTCCGCCGAAATCCTTGAACGTCGCTCCGTCCAAGCTGTAGCTGAACTGGCAGATAGCATCGGGCAGAATATGCACCCGCAGATACAACGAGTTCGCAGACACAGGAACAGAGGCATTCTGTTTTTCGGGTTCGTGGTGGTCGGCACGGTGGCATTCGGACTGCGACAATACGACTCCCTCAGGGCTGTTCTCGACAGCTAAATAGGCGTAACTGGCCCCCATGACAATGAGCCCGGCCTTGTCGCCCACATTGCGCGGCGTGAACAAAATTCGCGTTGTGGCTGTGAATTCCGGTGCGGGGAGTTTCTGTAGCAATAGATTGGGCACATCCCAGAAATTTTGAAAATCGCCGGGAAGCGGAAAGCACATTAACCGGAGTGCGCCAAGAGCAGGCGCTGGGAAACCCCATTCTGCATCCGGATTCGCGTGCCACTGCCACTGTAATCCTAAGTCTGGATTATTGAACTCGTCGTTCCTCTGTGGCGTTGCGCTCGGATACGCCTTCACGTTGGGCTTCCGATGGATGAGAGCCGGCTCGCCTGTTCCGTCTTTGTTTTGATTGACTCCGATTACGGGCCAGTCGTTGATCCACTTCATCGGCTCAAGCCAGGTAATCCGGCCGTATGCTCCCCGGTCCTGGAAGTGTATGAACCAGTATTCGCCGGTTGGCGTGTCCACCCAAGCGCCTTGATGTGGTCCGTTTACGGGAGTGTTTCCCTGCGCAAGAACAACTCTTCGCTCATAAGGTCCGTAGATGTTTTTCGATCGCAGAACGACTTGCCACCCCGTTGCGACCCCACCCGCTGGAGCAGAGATGTAGTAGTAGCCGTTACGTTTGTAGAGCTTCGGGCCTTCGATTGTTGGGTCTTTCGCGTGCCCGTCATAAACGACAACGCCATCGTCCAGCAGTTTGCTACCATCACCGCTCATACGGCTAATGACAAGTGTGCTTTTGATTCCAGAGCGGCTTGCAGCGAAAGCATTGATCAGGTAGGCCGAACCATCGTCGTCCCACAGTGGACACGGGTCTTCCCAACCCTTATTTGCCTTGATCAAAAACGGTTGGCTCCAAGGCCCGGTTATTTTTTCGGCCTTGGATCACGTAGATCCCGTAATCGGGATCAGGATAAAAGATGAAAAAGTCGCCGTTGTGGTAGCGAATGGCGGGCGCCCATACTCCCGCGCCGTGCTTGACGTGCGAATAGACATCAAAAGGAGGCTGGCGTAATAACGCATGTCCAATGATGGTCCAATTGACCAGGTCTTTCGAATGGAGAATCGGCAGGCCGGGAATCGCGTTGAAACTCGAACTTACTAAGTAGAAATCACTGCCGGCGCGAATAACATCGGGATCTGAGTAATCGGCATAGAGGATCGGGTTCTTGTAAGTGCCGTTGCCGTTATCAGGAATCCAGAGGCCTGAGGCCAGTAACGCAATCGCGAACAGGAGCGCGTTCATGAAAGCTGCTTCTGCATCGCCAACACGTTCTGCTCAAAATTCTGCACGATTTCATCCGTCGCCGGGTAAGTCCCGTACCAACTCCTTTCAAAGAGGCGCGTATTGGTGACAAACACCGAAACAAACTCGCCGCCTAGCCGTTTTGCGCGGCGCTGCAACTCGCGCACGTATTCGGAATTTGTTTTGCCGCGAGCAGGCGAAACCAAGCTTTTTTCGGCAAGTGTCGCCAGTGTTCCCAGGTAAAGGGCTCGCAGCGCTAAGCGGAAATTGCCTTCGGCCCGGTACTGGTTTGCCAGTTTTCGCCACTCGCTCTCAGATTGATCCAGAGGATCGGCCTCCTCACTATGCAGGTCGATGCTCTTCGCCATAGTTCCGATGGTGATCGTGGGCCGAAGCTTTGGGCGCTTCCGCTTTTCGAACACCGCAACCAAAAGCGCTAGAACTAGAAGACTCCCAAAGAATGCAAGCAGCAGAGTCGCATTCCGCTTCGAGACCGGTTCGGCTTTATTCCGAGTTGATGTATTGCTGTTGGATAATAGCCCTCGGATCCAATGGATCAACCGCGAAACCGAAGAAGTAACCGCGTTCCACAGCTTGTCTATCCCGCTCATCACAGAATCCATAAAGGCAGTGAACGCATCCTTCTTTTGAGCCTTGTGTTGCACGGCGGGCAGGTTCCACGTATTAGCCGGATCACGAAACACGCTGCGGATGGCTTGCTTCATCTGGTCGGGTGCGACGCTCGTAATCTGGGATTTCGGTGCGTCTTGCTCTGCAGAACTTAGCCGAGGAACGGTAATCAACGCGAGCAGAAGGAAAGCAGCCGCAGCCGTTTTTCGCGCCAGAGCCAACCGTAGCCGCAGATCGTCTCCGGAGGTTTCCGCTTGGCGTGCGAAATGGCGAAGGACGAACATCGCCTTTACGATGGGATCCAAGCCGATATACGCGAGCGTGCAGAGCGCTGCGATGGAGGTTGGATTGAACAGCACCTCCGGCGCGCGAGTCACGGTGCCTTCTATTCCCGTGAACACCTTCCAGAGTTGCGGCAGCACGAACATCAGAGCCAAGAGATTTACCCAAAGTATGCCGCGCAGCAGTAATACGATTACCAGGGACCACAACGCAACTAGCGGCCGATAGCGAGTATCCGCTTTGCCGATAATCACTGTTTGATGCCAGTTGCCGCTCCGGCCCCCATCAGGAGCTAACAAAGAGTGCTGGAAAAACGATGTGACCGTACTGTGTGGAACTAATAGCGCCAGCCCTATGGGCCATAGCAGCAGCTTCGCCCCCGCGACAACAACTTGGGTTCGAAATGCAGCGGGAAAACAGCCGGCCATGCGGCATGGGTTCTCAGTCAGCGTGCCGTACAGCAAGGCGCAGAAGACGGATTGACAGATATGCAGCCAGTAAAAAAGAACAGCCAGCACGAACCCGTAACTCACCAGATGGTCAGCCGCGAACGGGCCTTGAGAAAAATCCGTCAAGGCAAACAAGAGAAACCCAAAAAACGGCACCACGCCGCAAAGATAAACAAACCACGCTGTCGCGTCTGCTCGCTTTGCCAGCGCGAGCGAATCCTCGAGAAGCCGGATTGCGGATGTGAATGCGGGCTCTGTCATGCCGGAATCACAATGGAATTGCTGCTGCTTTCCACCTCAGGCGTTCGCTCGCGGAGCTGCAAAATGGTCCAGCCCGCAAGATAAAAAAGCAGCCAGGCAATTAGAAATCCCGTGATGGCCAGAAACAATCCGCCAAAATTCAGTTTCTTCTGACTTTGTGGAACGACGGAGACGCTTTGCGAGAGGCAAGCCGCGCAGAGCATGCGTTCTTGAAATGGAACTACGCATTCTCTGCAAAAAAACTTGCGGCACTGCGGGCAGCGGCAGACAGCTTCACGGTTTTCATGGTGCAAACACCTCTGTGCCGCGAGTGAACTCATGCTGCCGGACTTCCAAGACCTAAGACTGTCGAACTCCTCACCGTCTCTTGTCCGAATTGTCTGGCCCGAATCGCAATCACCATCAAACCGAATAAGCTGAAAACAATGGATGCAAGCGTGAGTTCCTGATCCAGATTCAGGTACGAACCAGCGCCCGATACCCATCGATAATGCATAAACCGAGCTGACCATAAGGCGATTCGCAACACTGAAACCACCTGGTTCAATAAGATAGCGCTGCGGACACTAAGCGGAAAATCGAAATCGCGCGGCACGAAGGACATCATCAGAAACGCCAAACAGTACAGCGCGACAGTTGCCTTCGTAAGGCCGGAAAGCAAGCCGAATAAGAACAGGAGAGCGTACAAAATCAGGCGCGGGTGCTTGGCTGGCGGCCGGTCCGGTTTGGGGCTCGCGGTAACAGATATTGTGGCTGGATCAGTGGCCGCCAAAGCCGAATGAACCGGCATGAATCTCTGCTGAGCAGTCAAGATGCGAACTCTCATGTCGTCCAGCATTCGCCGCGATGATTCGAATGACGACGTAAGAGGGAAGCGCACCTCGCTCACGGCCGTGAAGAGTTGCACTGCCCAGCGGGGCCGGGTAAGCCGCCATGCCCCATAGAGACATGCGAACAAAACACCAGCAACCGTTCCCCAGAGGGCATTCACCAGTACCGCGCCCCCGACGACTAGCGCCACACTGAATGCTTCCGCAAGCAATATCGGTGTGCCAACGTGCTCCATCCGGTAAAGCAGCGCGGCGCGTATATCCGCCCAATACAGGCGCGAATAGTTCTCGCGAAACAAGCCTGCCCGAATACGCAGCAGGTGATCATCTGCTACCCAAGTTCTTTTATCCCCGGATGCGAAGCGGCGATAACCGCTGCTCTCTGACGCCATACACGGCTATCCGAGCGGAACCGGCGGCTGCACCCTTCGTCCCCGGAATGCGTAGATGAAAAATGCCGCCCAGGCCGCAATAGTTGCCGTCGAAAACAGAATTGCCATCAGGAGCCTGATTTTGGTGCGCGGAACCACGCTGCACTCCCGTTTGAATGTAAAGAGCGCGAACCCGAGCGCCACGGGTGCAGTGATTATGCTGATGACGCCGGTCAGAATCGGCAACGTGCTGAGCGCTAAGGCCAACGAATCGTAGTGAAATCGCGTAGATGCAAGTTGTTTAGCCCGTTTACCGGAATTGGCAGTTTCCAGGCATGCTGCGCAACTATCTTCACCCGCCCAGCAGATGCGGCAGAGCGCGCACAAAAATCGTCCGCAGCGCCCACACGAAAATTCAGCCAGACGGTCCGCGTGGAAAAAGCAGGAAGCCTGGTCTGCCACAATCGCCTGGTGCCGTATGGTTTCTTCAGCTCGGTAAAAGGCGGGAAACAGCTCAATGCTTATTGACGATTCGCAGCGGGCACATGCAGACGGATTGTGATTTAGATCGTTCGACTGTTCAAGGCCGCACGCGGGACAGGTAAACGTCGCTGCGGCGGCAGTGCTCATGCGGTCTTGTAGATGACACGCGTATCGCAGATATGGTCGTGTAACGCGCGCTTCTGGTTATCAAAGCCGGCGATGATGAAGCCGATGCCAAACGGCACCAGGTTGTTCAGTATGTACGCAAAAGCGCGTCCGACGCTTCTGCCCCCACTGAGAGCCGTTCCGTCGGACCGTACAACGCGAAGCCCCAGCGCGAGTTTCCCGGGCGTTCCACCGCGCCGGGCCACGAACCAGGACTGGTAGGCCACCGTTACGGCGAAAAAGACAAGGTAGAACAGCGCAATTCCCCCGTAAACTGCGCCTATCACCGTTGGTGAAAGATCGGGGTTTTGCAGGGTGCGAATGAGGTTTCGCCCGGGGATTAAGAACATAATCATGACGAGGAGAAAGAAACACACGGCGAGGATCAGACCGTCTATGATCACGGCCAAAACGCGAATCCAAAAACCGGCATAGAGCAAGAAGGCCGCTCCCGCCGCGACCGCGGAGCCTTGCTCTCGAACCCGCTGGAAGAACACGTCCTTACAGTCAGCGCATACTCGTGCAGCACCGAACGCCAGTAGGTCGCTGCTGCCGTGCTGCTTGCCGCATTCGGTGCAGAACTGCCCGGTTGCGGCAGGCGTACTTGGAAACGGCTGCGCCGCGCTGAGTTGCTGCCATTCCGGCATGCCCGCCGTCCAGACCAGCGTGTCGGACCGGACTTTCCCCGAAACATACAGCGACTGCAAATCGTTTTCAGTGATTGGGCCTACGCGTTGTCCGGAATCGGCATAATACCATTCCATGGCACCTCTCCAATGAAGTAGTTACCGGCCCGAACTATCTTCTCAAATTTGGCTTCTCAAATTTGGCTTCTCAAATTTTGGGCTTAGGGGGATCCAGTTGGCGCGCTTTACACTCCGAGCTGAACCCGTTCCGCCCGTGCGATCCATCGCAAAATGGTTTATTCTCCGCCATACCGCAACGGCAAAGAGAGATGACGGTCCGGCCTGCTAAGCCGTATGAATTTCCTTCGGAATCTTGGATGGTGAACTCGCCCTCGATACGGATTGGACCGTTGTTGATGATGGTAACCTTTGCTGGCATGAAACCGCATGGTACCAGAGCAGGGTGTGCTTTTCCTTATAATGACATCGCAGGTGCTGAGTGATCCAATTTAGCTACGAATCCGATAGAGAGTTGTTTGAGAACGCCATTCTCTACGCCGAAAAGCAGGTGAAACGGCTGATAGAAAACCACCCGGATTTTTATCCGATGTACACCGACGGCGGCAAGTGGAAGCATGAAGGGCCATCGTGGACTCACTGGTGCGATGGCTTCCTTCCCGGAATGATGTGGCTTTTCCTGCGTCATCGCGGAACGGACAAGCCGGACGCGCGCTTTTGGATGGAGCAAGCCATTCGCTACAGCCGCCCGCTCGAATCCCGCAAAACAGACAACGACATTCATGACCTGGGATTCATTTTCTTTTCGACTTATCATCGCTGGTATCAGATGACGCGCGACCCGCAAATCCGTGAAGTAGTGATCAAAGCGGGCAGAACGCTAGCGGAACGCTTCAATGAAACCGGCCAGTATCTTAGCTCGCTGGTAGCTGAAGATTCCGTGTATATCGACACGATGATGAACGTAGGACTCATCTTCTACGCCGCGCGCGAAGGCAATGACAAAAAACTGCGCGACATCGCGGTACGGCATTGCATCACCACGCGCCGTTTTCTAGTGCGAGCCGACGGCTCTGTTGCGCATGAGGGCATTTTCGATACCGATACAGGCGAGTTTCTGCGCACTTCCACGCAACAGGGTTACCGGGGCGACTCCTGCTGGTCGCGCGGTTTAGCCTGGGCTCTCTACGGCTTTACAACCTCGTATGAATACAGCCGTGATCCCCGCTTCCTGCACACGGCGGAAGCCTGCACTGACTACTACATCACCCACACACCTACAGATGGAATTCCGCCCTGGGACTACAACGCGCCGCCAGAAAACCGCTCGCTTGTAGATACTTCCGCTGCGGCCATTGCGGCGGCAGGAATGCTAAGACTCTGCCGCTCGATTTCGGATCCAATGAAGGGCCACTTCTATTGGTCGACGGCCATACACGTTCTCCGCAATCTGTCTACCAGTTTCTTAGCGGCCGGCGATTCCGATTGGGAAGGCGTCTTGAAGGGCGGCGTCTATCATTTGCCGAAAGGGCTCGGCGTCGACGAATCTGCAATGTGGGGAGAATACTTCTTTATTGAAGCTCTCGAAGACGCGCTCCGCACCATGCACAACTACACTCACAATCAATACTTGCTTCGCCCTGAAGCCCATGTGACCGTACACTAAAGCTCTACGACTTATCAGGCGCGCACCGGGCTAATTTATCCAGATCCAACTGTGTGGAAGGACTTATGTTTGCCTTCAACATGTTTTGCATTTGATCCATCGCGAATCTATGTTCCTGTGAATTGCAAGCGGCAACACAGTCTTCCGGGACAATCAGCTCAAGGTCACGCATGTAAGCGTCGCCGGCTGTAAAGAACACGCAGCTATTGGTAGACACCCCAGTTAAGATCAGCCGTTCCGCTCCCAAATGCTTCAGCAGCAATTCCAATGGCGTTTGGTAGAAACCCGAGTGCTTCGGCTTCAGCACAAAGTAATCGCGCGGCCCTGGAACCAACTGCTCCACAAAGGGCCGTCCCCGCACTTTGTCATTCAGCGAATGCCCGACGATTTCCTCGAATTTCGATTGCCACCGGCCGAAATTGTCATTGACGTAAATAGCGGGGATGCCCAGTTCCGTGGCGCGCTTCTTCAGCGCGGCAATACGCGGAGCAATGGGCAAGGCCTGCGCAAACAGCTCGTCGCCTCGGGGAAATTCAAAATCGTTTATTAGATCAATGAGCAGCAGCGCCGTGTGATGCGTGTCGGGGGCGCTTCCGTGCAAATCACCCTGCTTACCCGGTTGGGACGTCACGATAACACTTTACTTGGAGGACGTAAGGCGGTATGGCTGCCGCGGCGCAGCGGCGAGTTAACCGCGCTCAGCCAGGCACCCGCATAGAACAATCCGCCAATGATCAGCGTCAGCTTCAGTCCTACATAAATAGCTAGAAACATAGCTGCGGCGGAGCCCATAACACTCGATGCCGCATTGATGGCCCATGCCCAGCGGATGGAGGCGGGCATCACAACTTCCAGCAGCGTTAAGCCGGTGGGGAACGGCATGCCCATAACGAAACCCAGCGGGCCGATCAGCGCGACGGAAACCAGCACCTTCACAGGGAAGGGAAGCGCGACTCCACTTTCCGCAATCGGTGTTACTACTGCCGCGAGTACAAGAATTGCGGCAATAATTATGGCCAGCACCCGGCTGAGCCGCCCGGTATCGCTGCCAACTATCCGTTTGCTGAAAAAGCTGCCAGCGCCGCTGAACAACAGCATGGAAAAGATGATTACAGTGAGCGCGTAAGTCGGGTGTCCTAAAAACAGAACGAATTTCTGGATCAGTGCTACCTGGATCAGAATATATCCCGCGCCAATGCAGACGAAAAACAGAAGAGCCCGCATGCTGCCTTTTTCGCGAGGCAAACGCTGCCCCAGCAGCAGCGGCGGCAGTGACAGCATAGTTGCGGTGGCCGCCAAGCTGATCGCCACCAGTCCGAAGAGTATTGGGAGCGCCGAATTCACTTTGTAATCAGCCGGCCGGCGAGAGGCGTGCAAAACAAATTGCCATAGATCGCGCGCCTGAACCGTGTAGAAGAAAAAAGGCCGGTCATCGCTTACGGGGCGCACATCAAATGCATACGAGTCATAGAAGCGACGCAGATCGGGGGCTAGCAACAGATCTCGAAATGCGCTTGGCGATTGCGTTCCCGGAGAGTAGACCAGTTCCATCTTTGCGGTTCTGGTAGCGGATTGCAGCCGGTCCAGGTCGCTCTGGGAAAAAGGATTACGCCCCACCAGAATGGTGTCCTGTGCTCCCCAGCCTTGCAGCAACTGTGCATTCTCTCGCAGCACGGCGATATTCCGCGCCGGATTTGCTTGGCCTAACTGTTTGAGCGCAGCGTCGGCCAGCGCAACCACTCGCAGGGATTCGCGCGGCGGTTTGAAACCCCAGCGCGTAAATGCCATCACGCCGTCCGGGGTTAAATGCGACAGGTAATCGACAAAAGCGTTGGTGGTATACAGACTGTTTTCCGACAGCGCGAAAGCGCCCGCTGCCGTGGAGGCCCACGTGTCCACCAGCGTCGCCTGCAGCACTTGATAGTGCTCCGGCGATCTGCGCACGAAGGAGCGCCCGTCCTCCACGATGATCTTCACTTCCGGGCGAAAGTACAGGTAATTGCTGTAAAAAGGGAATTTCTCCCGCATGATGACGTTAGCGATAATCGGGTTGATCTCAACACCCGTCACATCTTTGCTTCCCGATGCCAACGCGCGCGAAATATCCCAACCGCCGCCTGGGCCGATGACAAGCGTCTTGGCGCCGGGCCGCAGAACGTAGGGCAGCCCCGGGCCGTGATACGCAAGATCAAAACGCTGTTTCGGCGAAAGATGATCGAAGTGGAAGTTCGCCACGCCCGTTGCCGCATCGGCATCAATCACAATGCTCTTCATCGCGCTGCCTGGCTCCGGCTTTAGCGCAATCCGTGAAAAGCTGTTCCATTTAACGAACTCCTCGTTGACGAGCGCCTGTCCTTTGGCATATCTCACATCAATGACGGAGGACTTCGCGTTGTATGTGATGAGCGAGACAATCAGCAAGCCCAAAACAACCGCGATCACGCGGCCGCGGGGTGCACGCGCAAGATGAAACCAGATCGCTGCCGAGACCGCAAACAGAATTGCTGCTACCAGAATGGTCCCCGGCCCGCCAACCCAGTTCAAGAGCGGGACCAAAAACGCGCACCCGCCCGCTGCGCCGAGCAGGTCGAAGAAGTACACGCGATTGACCCGCTGAATGGTTTCGGCGATGATCAGCGAGATGATAGCGCCTGAGAGCAGGAACGGAATCGCTGCAACAAAATACGCGGTGGCCAGTTCCAAAGTGGACATCTGCCCTGTTCGTTCCAATAAGAACCAGAGACAAAGCACGATTGCCATCGCGTTTACGGCTGCGAGCACGCCGAGTTTTTCATACAACGAGCCGCGCCACCCGGCAATGACGTACGAAAATACTCCGCCGGCTCCGAGCCCGAACAATGCAATCGAAATAGCAAGAAACGCAAAGTGGTAGTAGTACACCACTGAAAACACCCGCGTCAGCGCCAATTCAAGCAGCAGCGTTGCCATCGACGTGGCCGCTAATCCGAAATAGATCTGAGGCCAATGCGTTCTTTTGAACGCATTGGAGGCGACGTCCAGGCGCGGTGATTCGAGGGTAGACAACTTTCTATCGTAGTGGACAGCCCGTCTGCAAGATACTTTTCGAGCGGTCCGAGTTTTTCAGTGGAGTTTTAAGAAGCTGTGATTAAGACGTTATATCCGGCGGGTCTGGTTCCAGCTAGCCGGAACCCTTACTTGTGGCGGTAGGTGATCCGGCCCTTGGTGAGGTCGTAGGGAGACATCTCCAGGGTTACGCGGTCGCCCGCCAAAACACGTATTCGGTTGCGCCTCAATTTTCCGGCCAAGTGAGCGAGTACGGTCCGGTCTTGATCCAGTTGTACGCTGAATAACCCGCTCGGAAATTTTTCTACTACGGTTCCAGTGACTTCAATGCTGTCTTCTTTGCTCATTCGCCTCTCTTGTTGGATATGCGGCCAGAAACAAATATCGGCCGCTATCCCGGAGTATAGCGCAAAACACCTATTTTTACGGGGAAAACACGTCTGTTTCGCTCGCTCGCGCAAGAACGCCGCGTGAAATCACGTGGACTGCTGCGTGCCCCCGTATTGTGTTCTATTCTTAATCGGGGTGCACAGCAGCGCCCCTTTTTCTTGGAGCGAATACATACGTGGCAAACCCCACGAGTGAGTTCAAGAACAAGAACGTTCTGGTAACCGGCGCTGGTAGAGGCATCGGTAAGAGATTAGCTCTTGGATTTGCTCGCCTAGGCGCGAAGATCGGTTTGGTCAGCCGCAGCAAGGCCGAAATCGATCTCGCTCATATCGAGATCGAACAGGCCGGTGGCAACGCCCTTCGCATTCGCGCCGACGTCACGGATCCCGAACAGCTTACGTTGGCCGTCGACCGAGTGCGTGTGGTGTTCGGCACTCCGGTTGACGTTCTGATCTGCGCTGCCGCCGTTACCGGTCCGCTGTCCTCTTTTGTGCAAACTCCCGCGAAGGCCTGGGCCGATACTATCCAAATAAATTTGCTGGGCGTTGTTAACGCCTGCCGCGCTGTGTTGCCTCACATGATCGAGAAGCGTTCCGGGAAGGTTATTGTGCTTGCGTGTGCGGCCGACGATGCGCCGAAAGCGAACTTTTCCGCTTACTCGACTTCAAAAACTGCGGTGGTCCGGTTCGTCGAGTCTCTTGCAGCCGAAGTGCTCGATCACAACGTTCAGGCCAATTGCTTCGATCCGGGCCCCGCCTACACGAACATGACGGACGAAATTATTCGCGCCGAAAGCCGGCTGGAACATGGCGTTGTGGCTACCGCCAAAGAGACCCGGCGCACCGGCGGCGTCTCGCCAGAACTGCAACTCGATCACGTCACCTTCCTGGCATCCGAACAATCCAACCACATTAGTGGCAAGCTCATTCACGTTACGGATGACTGGAAGAAGCTGAAGCACGCCACGCTACGTCCTGAGGCGTTGGCCCTTCGCCGTTTTCACAAGTAGCGGCTATTCAGTGGAGAAGCGGTACACTGTGGTGCTGTGGAACTCCTGCCCTGCCTTCAATACGGTACTCGGAAACTCGGGGTGGTTGGGGGAATCGGGGAAGTGTTGAGTCTCCAGGCACAAGGCGGAACGGTACCGGAAAGGGCCGCCGATGCCAACGTTCTTGCCGTCCAGAAAATTACCTGAGTAGAACTGGATGCCGGGCTGCGTCGTCAGCACCTCCATTACGCGGCCGCTCTTGGCGTCTTCCACTTTCGCTGCCAGCATCATGCCGGTGCCGCCATTGCGGTTCAGTACAAAGTTGTGATCGTAGCCTTTCCCGTATTCCAGTTGCTGGTTTTTTTCGTTGATTCGTGCGCCGATCGCGGTTGGTTTCCGGAAGTCGAACGGAGTTCCTGCGACAGTTGCGATTGCGCCGGTGGGGATCAGGTTAGCGTTAACAGGAGTGAAGTTGCCGGCCATCAACGTCAGCTTATGATCTAGAGCGGTGGGGCTCCCCGACCCTTCCAGATTGAAATACGAATGATTGGTCAGATTCAGCACCGTGGTCTTGTCCGTAGTCGCCCGGTAATCAATGTGCAAATCGTTTTTATCACCGATTGAATACCTCACGTAGACTTCCAGCGTCCCCGGAAAGCCCTCTTCGCCATCGGGACTCGTATAGTGCAGATCCAGGGCTGGCTTTTCGGCAGTTCCCGAAGGAGTAGCTTGCCAGATTCGCTTATTGAAGCCGACCGTCCCACCGTGCAGCGCATTTGGTCGCGGACTATCGTTAGCCGGGATCTGATACGTCTGTCCGTCCAAAGTAAAACGCCCGTTAGCAATGCGGTTCCCATAACGGCCGATTAACGCGCCGAAGTACGCCGTGTTGTCTTTCGAGGTGTAGCCGTCTACTGAATTGAACCCAAGCACCACGTCTCCGAACTTCTGGTTGCGATCGGGCACAAGTATCTGGGTCACCGTTCCGCCATAATTGGTGACCTTCACCACCATGCCGGAAGGGCTCTTCAACGTATAGAGAAACACTTCTTTGCCGTCAGGAGTTTTTCCAAATGGCTCCTTCTGGATGTCCGCTGAAGATTGTGTCTTTTCGGGCAGTGCCGCTAGCGCACAAAGGCAACAGAGCACGCCGGCTGTCGTGAGAACTCGTTTCATAAATTGTCCACACCGGGACGCTTCTAGTGTATGGTGAAGCGGTGGTGAAAGATTTCGGTTCCGATCTCAGGATGATCTCTTGAGCCTGTGATCGTGATCGGCATCTCGAAACCAGCGCCGTTCTTCTCAAAAAGTTTATCGAACGGCAGCAACACCCAGTGTTTAACCCCAGACTGTGTATCGGCTAACGTCGCCTCCATGCGGAAGGTCCCGTTCATATTGATGGCCTGCTTCCGAAGGCCGTAGGTGCCCTGAAGCTGGATTGCCGCGCCCGGCACGCTGAACTGCAGATGACTGAACGAAGTGACACCGTTGTCCAACCGGAACCGTCCGTCAAAGTCAGAAGCCACCGTCTGCGGCCGCTTTGCGTCTTGTTCTTCGTCGCTTTTCGAAATACCGCGAGCGCGGTCGCTCAAAGTTACCAGACGCTGTTCCACCTTCGGGCTCGTAAATTCGGCCTGAGCAATGTTGAAGGTTCCGTCCAGGTGCAGTTTGTCCAGCACGTCCTGGTGGCCCGGTGGAATCAGTATTTTGCTCCTGAAATCAACGTCGCCTGTTAACAACGGGCCGCTCCCCATCACCAGTCTTAAAATATCTTCCATTCGCGCGTGGGTCGTTGTCGCATTCAAGGATACTGTTTTGCCGTTTGCGCCTCGTCGTTGCGTCACCCCTCCACGGCAAATGAATTCGGATTTGAGGAATTTCGCGTCCACCGGATCGAGAATAGTGTCTCCATCCGTTCCATTCACAACCGAATGGAAGCGCGTGGTCAAGTGAACCGGTTCGCCTCCCCGTTTCAAAGCAAAATTCGGAGTGTCTGTCGTGCCATCCACATTTATCTGCTGCAAGACCCCTTGATATTGCCCCACAGAGGATAAGATTCCGCTGATTCCCTTGAACACGCCCAGCTTTGCATTCTGGAAGTTGTAGGATCCCGAAACCGCCGTCGATCTCGGATCGTCGCGCTGCCACGGTCCAAAATTGCCTTGAGTATTGATAAGGCCGGGCGGCTTGGCATTGGTCAGCTTTGCGTCGAATGCCATCGGCCGATTTGGTCCCACATTGCGTAAGGTAACCTTCCTGATATCGAAGGTGAGCGGATTCTTGCCTTCTATCTTGGGCTCAATCTCCAGCATGGTTCCATCAGCGATGATTTTCTCGATCAGGAACTTGAATTGTGTCTGGTCTTGACCAGGAGTCGAACTATCCACCTCGTGCCCTTGCTCCTCACCTGTCTTGATCAGCGACGGCCCTCTGCGAGGGATTCGGATTACTAATCCCTCTAGCCGAACCAAGTCAACATGGTTGCGTTTCGCAATTACGGTTTCGTAATCGGTTTCCGCCGTAAACCGGCGAATATAAATAAGAGGCTCGGGATCGCTCCAGTTCTTGTGCCGTATGGACAGACCCTCACCTACCGCTTTGGGATGCGGATATAAGCTGATGGTCAGCGACTTCAGGTCCGCATCCGCATCGAAGCGATCATCGATAGCTTGGATGATGCGTTGGCGCGCCATCGGCCCAAAATCCTGAACCTTTTTCCTTGTATAAAAGAAAACGGTCGTCCCGATCCCTAAACCGAGGACAAGAAGAAGCAGTACTCCATAAACTATCCGTTTACGCATTCTGCGCGCGTGCAAAGTCCCTACATAGTGCAGATGGCTTACATTTGAAGTGTGTTTCAAAGGGAACTCAAGAGCCGGTACTTACTATCGGGCTTAATCCTGTGCCTTCCAAGTGCTTTAGTGGGCCAAGTAACGAGTCAATCTCCACATACGGTCCGTGCTTCGGCGGAGGCGACAATTACCGCGAAGCCTGATCAGGCGCAGGTCTCAGTTGCGGTGCACTCACAAGGGCCGACGGCGGAAAGCGCTGCGCACGAAGATGCCGCGCTTACGTCCCGTGTCCTCGATGCCTTGAAAAAAGCTGTTGGCGGGGGCGGGCAAATCAAAACCACAGGATTCGTCGCCAGCCCTCAGATGCAGTATCCGAAGAATGGTGGCACGCCGAAGATTACAGGATATGAGGCGACGAACCACCTGGATGTGACCTTGAACGATCTGTCGCTAATTTCTAGGACTCTGGACGCGGCCATTGCCGCGGGCGCAACAAACATTCAGGGTGTCACGTTCTCGCTTAAGAACGACGAGCCGATCCGAGCCCAGGCGCTTGCCGAAGCCAGTCGCAAGGCTTACGCCAGTGCAGAAGCCATAGCGAAAGCGCTGCACCTCACGGTGGTTGGGGTCATCGAAGCGCAAACCGGGGAGCAAGCAACACCTGTTCCGATGTTCGCGAGAGTCAACACGCAGATGGCATCCATCAACAGCCAAGTAGCTTCGACTCCTATAGAACCTGGCGAGATCGACATCGGAGCAACCGTAACGGTCACGTTGGAAGTCCGCTGATTGGCCTCGCTGAAACGCCCTTCAACGATTACAATTAAGGGCGGACCGCTTCGTTCCCTATGGAAGACCTGGCTGCTCCAGCCTCGGTGGACCCGGAAATTCCGGACAAGCTATATTTTCGCATCGGCGAAGTCGCCAAACTTGCGGGTATCAAACCGTATGTACTCCGGTTTTGGGAATCTGAATTTGGGGGCTTAGGTCCCAAGAAATCGGGAACTGGGCACCGTCTTTACCGCCGCAAAGACGTCCAGTTGGTTCTAGAGATCAAGCGATTGTTGTACGAAAAGCGCTTCACTATTGAAGGGGCCCGCAAAGTTCTTGAAGCGAAGCCGAAACGTGAACAAGCTGCTAAGCAGGCGTCCGTCCGGCAGCAGGGTGAATTGTTCGCTGGAACGGCAGCCTTCTATCAGGATCTTCGGCGTGAGTTGCGGGACATCCTCTCCGTCCTTGAGGACGAATAAGCGTCTTTATTGTAGGGGAAGAAACTCGTGCTTACTGAACCGCTTCGGCAGAGCTCCGATCTTCTGGTTCTCCGGCTGCATCCAACTGTTCAATCAGTAGGTGCGCAGCTTCCTGGCTGGCTTCTTTCTTCGAGGTGCCTTCCGCCCGGCTCACGAATTGACTCCCCACCCGGGCTTCCACCACGAAAATCTTGGCATGCTCGGGACCGTTCGTTTCCACAACCATATAGCGCGGCGTCGCTAAGCCCAAGGATTGCACTCGTTCCTGCAAGACGCTCTTGAAATTCAAAAGCTCCAGAGCGTGAACATCTCCCAGTTCGTGGACAACGTCCAGAACATATTTGTGAATAAAATCCCGGGCAGGCTCAATCCCGCCATCCAGATACAGTGCCGCGATCAGCGCCTCTAATGCATTCGCCAGCAGCGCTTTTCGTTCGCGCCCGCCGCTTCGCTCCTCGCCTCGGCCCATTCGCAGGTATTCGCCCAGTCCCAAATTCAAAGCGCAGCGGTGCAAATGCAGGGCGCTGACCAAGTGCGATTTCCATTGAGAAAGTTGTCCCTCCCACGCCGAAGGATGGCGTAATACCAGCGATTCACTGACTAGAAAACCCAACACGGAGTCGCCTAGGAATTCCAACTGTTCGTTATCGTTGTCGGGCAGCTTAGGGCTTCGCTCCGATGCCCACGAACGATGCGTCAGAGCTCGCGGCAGTAGCTCTCGATCTCGAAACTGATACCCAAGCTTCTGTTCGAGCTCTTCAGCCGGGGCGCTCATAACGGTTCTACTTCTCCGTTTTGAGCTTGGTAGCGAGATCCTTCTGCTGTTGGGCGAAAGCTTTCACGGTTTGAGGAGCATCCGCGGTGGCCAGCACTTTGTCTGCCGTTGCGATTCCGTCGTCATACTGTTTGTTGTCTACGTATGCCTTCGCGAGCCTCGCCACCGCCACGCTATTCGATGGATCAGCGTCCACCGCCGATTTGAAATCTGTCAACTCGTTGGGATAGTTCTTCCGCAGGGCGGCTGCCTGGCCCAGCGCGTCGTACGATTGAGAGGTCAATAGCTTTTTCGTATCGGGCCACACTGCCGGATTCATTCCGGGAGGCGGTGTGGAAGCGTTCTTCAGGAGTTCCAAGGACTTATTCGCGTAGTCGTCAACTTTCTTAAGGCTCTGTTCCTTATCCAGATCGTTTTCGCGCGTGTGCTGCGCAATGTCCTCCGCCATAGTCACTCGCGCGGTGATGTTGTTTGGATCGGCTTGGACCGCTTGTTCGCCGAACGCGACGGTCTGCGCATAATCTCCCTTAGCTTGAGCCGCGTCAACCGCCATGCTCAGCAGAAGGGTTTTATACTCGGTGTCCGCGAAATTCTCCAGGACATTATTGATAGCTTGGATTTCGCCATCCCAGTTCTGGGCCTGTTGCGCCTGCAGCACCTTTTGCAGCGCCTCCGACTCTTTCGGCGTCTTCGGTTTGGGCTGGTTCTGTGCAAATAGGGGGAGCGCCAGGCATAAAACTGCCGCGGATTTTCCGAACGTTCGAAGTCTCATTGCTTTATCTCTCCTGAAATGCTTTGCAGAGCTTTCTCCGCCGCTTGACGCGCCTTGGCCGAGGCTGCCTCGTTCGCCAGCGTCTGCTTAAAGTGAGCAGTCGCCTTTTCCGGGTCGCCGACCCTCAACGCCAGTTGGCCCAAATAGTAATGTGACCAGGCAATGATCGCCGGACTGGTATTTGAGTCGACCGTACGTTGAAAGAGATCCACTGCCTCATCCCAATGTTTCTCCTGAAGATCAATAACCGCCAGCCCGTAGTATGCCCGCCCTTGTTTGGCCTTATCTGAAGTCTGTTCAAGAACTTTCTTGAACTCTTTGCGGGCGTTCTCGATATCGTTCTGGTCCAGCAGACCCTGCGCTGTTTCCAGCGACTCATCCGCCGGGTCCATCTGAATCTTTGCTGGAGGCGCGATAACCCGCTGCGGCATAGATTCCGCAAACGCAATCGTCTTTAGGCGCTTTTCCTCCTTGTGCACATCGATGGCGCTCACCAGGTCCGGATAATATAACCGAAACGCGTCTTGCTGTTTCTCATAGGCGGGCAGCAGGTCCGCAAAGGCGCCCGTCAAAATGAATCCTTCGCGCATCGCCTCGGTGACATACGCCTGCCGCTTTTCCGGACCTGCATGCATCAAGCGCGCGTCAATTGCTTTCACCAGACACTTGTTCAGCAACAGCGAGAAATCGTCTTTGTAGGCCAGGTCCAGTGCCGGGGCTTCCTCCGCGTATTTCTGCAGCGCTTTTTTCTCTTTAATAATCTCGCTGTACTTGAATGTCAGCGGGTCCAGCATGAAGCCGAGATACGCGTCGCGAATCTCGTCCACCGGCGGCGCGCTCGTCGGTGTAATCACCACAAAATAATCATCGCGATAACTGCGCACCTGAATCTGGTCGGGCGCGGCAAGCAGATCCAGAAAGATTTGAAACCGTCGGCCCAGATACCCCGACGGGTTCCTTAGATACCCATTCGCTTCAAAGAGAGCATTGATCACCGGGTCCTGGTATTCCGATACCGCGCCGTTGTAAGCTGGCTGGGCCCGTCGCCATAAATCGGCAATGCTCGCCTGTTGGTAGAACGCCGCCAGAATCTGGCTCAATCCACGCAAGGGCTCCACGTCGGGAGGGACCTGTCCGCTGGGTAATTCGAAATCAGGAGCATCGCCGGCAACCAGCGCGAAGGAAATGTACTGGCTCAGATCGCCAGCGTCAGTCGGTTTCTTATGTTCTTTATAGAAGGCCCGCAGCTCCGAAAGGCACGGAATCTTCTCTTTCGCCAAAATCTCGCGTATCTCCGATCGAATCCTGTAGTGTTGGTTTAGCGGCGAGTCGAGGCCCGAGTCGTATCCCGCCGCGTTGATCGCGGCCAGGGTCGTAAACATGGTTAGGCTGGTGCTGAACCCGTTCTCCCCGGTTTCCGCCTTCGTTTGCGGCCCAGTGGATTGACCCCGAGCACAAACCGTTGTTAACGGAATGATAAGAATAGGAAGGATTAGAAAAAGGCGGGCGATACGAACCAAGACGACCTGACTGGTAGTGGAATTGTCTGCCCTCAGTGTAGCCTAATGTCCGATATTTCGGACGTTTTGGGGACCGTGCCCCAACTTACACTGAATCGAAATTCCAATAACTTCATCAAACTATAGGAGCTGATAATGGCTGGACCGAACACACTTACCTTCACTGACGCGGGCTTTGATACCGACGTGCTTAATTCAGACGTACCTGTCCTGGTTGATTTCTGGGCCGAGTGGTGCGGTCCGTGCCGGATGATGAGCCCGACCGTCGATCAGATTGCCACCGACTATGCCGGCAAGGTCAAAGTCGGCAAATTGGACGTTGATGCCAATCAACAGACGGCCTACCGCTATGGAATCCGCGGTATCCCGACCATCCTGCTGTTTAAGGGCGGACAGATTGTCGAGCAAAAGGTTGGCGCAATTGGCAAGCCCGAGTTCCAAAAAATGCTCGAAAAACATTTGGCGCCTATTGCACAGACACCTGTAGCACAGTAAAGCCTTTCGAATTGACAAAAGGGCGTCAGTAATGACGCCCTTTTAACGTGCAGCAGAAAGTGTCGCTACAGGTTCCGGATCTGCTCGTTTCTGATCCAACTTCGACAGAAACGAAGTATCGAGGTTCCCCGCCACGAAATCTTCGTCTTCCATAATCCGCTCGTGCAGCGGAATGCTTGTATGAATGCCTTCCACTACGAACATGCTCAGTGCGCGCCGCATGCGCTGAATAGCTTCTTTCCGGTCCTTTCCGTACGTAATCAGCTTGGCAACTAAAGAATCGTAGTACGGCGGAATTACACTGTCCGTGTACGCGCTGGTATCCACGCGCACACCGATACCGCCAGGAAGATTCAGACCAGTGATCCGGCCTGGCGACGGCGCAAACGTTTCGGGATGCTCGGCGTTAATTCTGCATTCGATGGCGTGCCCGCACAACCGAACCGGTCCGGTAATGATCTGGTCCAGCGTCTCTCCCGCTGCAATCCGAATCTGCGCCTTCACCAAATCGAGCCCCGTCACAAATTCCGTAACCGGATGCTCCACCTGAATGCGCGCGTTTACCTCAATGAAGAAGAGATTGCCCTGCTTGTCCATCAGGAACTCTACGGTTCCGGCGTTGGTGTAGCCGATGGCTTTCATGGCGATTCGGAGCCGGTCCGAGATCCTGGCGCGCAGTTCCCTTGAAACCGCCGGTGAGGGCGATTCTTCCAGCAGCTTCTGGTGGCGCCTCTGAATGGAACACTCCCGCTCACCCAGCACCTCGACATTCCCTGCCTCGTCTGCCAGTATTTGAAACTCGATGTGCCGCGGCGCATCCACCAGCTTCTCCATGTAGACGTCGCCGCAGGAAAACGCCGCTGCCGCTTCAGATTGCGCTTGCGCTAAAAGCCCGGGAAGTTCCGCCTCCGAACGTACAATTCGCATGCCGCGCCCGCCCCCGCCGGCGGCCGCCTTCAACATAATGGGATAGCCGATATCGGTGGCCAGAACGAGCGCCTCTTCTGCACTTTTCAACACACCTAGAGACCCAGGCAAAATCGGTACGCCAGCCTCTTCCATGATGGCTCTGGCTCGCTGCTTCAAACCCATCTGCCGGATCACTTCCGGCCTGGGCCCGATAAACTTGATACCCGACAAATCGCAGACTTCTGCGAAATCCGGATTTTCGCTCAGGAAACCATAGCCGGGATGAACTCCATCGACATTCGTGATCTCTGCCGCGCTGATTACGGATGCTATGTCTAAATAGCTCTTTGCGCTCTTTGCTGGACCGATACAGATTGCCTCATCGGCAAATCGGACGTGCAAACTGTGCCGGTCCGCCTCCGAGTAAACAGCTACAGTCTTGATGTCGAGATCCCGGCAGGCGCAGATCACGCGCAGCGCGATTTCGCCCCGGTTTGCAATTAGAATTTTTCGAAACATGAGGGACTATAACGGCCGAATCGTGAATAGCGATTCGCCGTATTCAACCGGCCGCCCGTTCTCCACGTGTTTGGCGATTAGCGTGCCTGCCATCTCCGCTTCAATCTCATTCATCAACTTCATCGATTCGATAATGCACAAAACCTGTTTCGGCTCAACCCGGTCGCCTATTTTGACAAAAGGCCCCACTCCCGGCGAAGGCGCATCATAGTACGTTCCAACAATCGGGGATTTCACAATTGAGTCGTGCAAATCCTCAGCCGGCGGTACCCGGGCCGCAGCGGAAGCGGGCAAACTCTCTTGCACAGCTTGGGGAACGGCGGCCAACGGCGCGGCGACTCCGCTGACCTGAACCGGCAGTACAGCGGGAACAACCATTTCTTGCGAACGCGCGCCGAAAGCCTTAATCTTCACCCTGTTATCACCGCGCTGCACTTCTAGCTCGCCTATTCCGGTTTCGATAACTACCTGGATCAGTTCTTTGATTTCGTCAACCGTCATGATTAGCTTTCGTGGCGCTACCGTGCTGCCGTTTACAAAAAGAACAACTCTTTCGGCGTTGGGGTCAGAATGCGGCAACCGGACGCCGTCACGACTACCGTGTCTTCGATGCGAACGCCTCCAAGGCCTTCCTGATAAACACCCGGCTCAATCGTAATCACCATTCCAGGTTCCAGCTTCGTCGCCTCCTTGCGTCCGATTCGCGGACGCTCGTGGATCTCGAGACCCAGACCATGCCCAGTCGAATGGATAAAGAGCTTCTCCATTCCGAATCCGCGTAAAACCCGCCGTGCAGTTCCGTCAACATAGGCGCACGTTACTCCCGGCCTGACCGCATGGACTGCTGCAAGCTGGCTTTCCAGGACGGCGCTATGCATTCGCCTTTTTTTCGTGTCCAGCTTGCCTACGGCAAAAGTTCGCGTCATGTCGCTGGCGTAACCGGCGACACTCGCGCCCATGTCAATTAATAGTAGTTCATCCGGACGAATGGGACGGTCCGTCGGCCGGGCATGCGGGAGAGCGCTTCGCTCTCCCGAGGCCACTATTGTTTCAAATGCGCTACCATCCGCCCCTAGGCGCCGCATCCGGTAGTCAATCTCTGCCGCGAGATCAACCTCCGTCATGTTGGACTTGAAACGCCGCAACGCTTGCTGCAGCGCTGCCGAATTCAACTGCACGGAAGCCTGAATCGTCGCAATCTCCGCATCCGACTTGATCAGCCGCAGACTCTCGATCACACCGCCTACTGGCTTCAACCGAACTCGGATGCCGAGTTCTTTCAACTGCCCATAATCGTCGTAGCTGATCCTGTTCTGCTCAAAGGCCAGCGACATCAGCCGCAAACGCTGAATCCAGCGGGCCACTTCAATCAGCAGCGGACCTTTGACGATCTTCACGTCACAGTCGCATTCCTGGGCAGCCTGTGTTTGATAGCGGGGATCAGTAAACAGGATCGCGCGCTCTGCCGATAGCAGAAGAACCGCGTTGCTGCCGGTGAATCCGCTGAGATAGCGCACGTTTGGCAGCGCCGTCACTACCCACCCGTTTGCGCGGTATAGCCGTAGAGTGGAGCGCAGCTTGTCGCGCCGTTGTTCGTGT
Organism: Terriglobia bacterium; assembly: GCA_963846025.1. Lineage (GTDB taxonomy): Bacteria > Acidobacteriota > Terriglobia > Bryobacterales > Bryobacteraceae > Bog-105. The sequence goes on from CAWJUG010000006.1 coordinate 83,972, forward strand.
TCGCTGGTTTCTATTACTCTCGGCATTCTGCTACGGCTTCAAAAGCAGCTTGCCCGTCGTTTTCCGCGATTCCAGGTCGCGATGCGCCTGTGCCGCATCCGTCAACGAATAAGTCTTGTGAATCTCAACCTTCAACTTGCCATGTTCCATCCACTGAAACAGATCCGAAGCGCGCCAGCGCAGTTCCTTTGAATCGCTCACATAGTGTGCCAGGCTCGGCCGCGTCAGAAATAATGAGCCCTTCTGGTTCAGAATCTGGGGATCAATTTCTCCGACGGGGCCGCTCGATTGCCCGAAAAGCACCATCATGCCGCGGGGGCGCAAACAATCGAGGCTGCCGTAAAACGTCGACTTGCCCACGGAGTCGTAAACTACATCCACTCCCCGATTGCCGGTGATCTTCTTCGTCTCGGCTACGAAGTCCTGTTCGGTGTAGCGAATCACGTGATCGGCGCCGTACTCCCTGGCTAGGTCCGCCTTCTGTTCTGTCGAAACGGTCCCGATTACCGTTGCCCCGGCAATCTTGGCGAGCTGCACCAGCATCAGCCCGGCGCCTCCCGCTGCTGCATGGATCAGACAGGTGTTGCCGGCCTTCACGTCGAACGTGGAGCGCGTCAGATAATGCGCGGTCATGCCTTGCAACATGACGGCCGCGCCTTGTTCAAAGCTGAGATCGTCTGGCAAGTCGACCAACAGCGAGTTGGGCACTGTAGCGTACTCCGCGTAGGATCCGCGCGACATCGCATAGGCCACGCGCGCGCCGATGCGGCGCTCCACGCCCTTGCCCAGCGCCTCGACCGTTCCGGCTCCCTCACTCCCGAGCCGCACCGGGTTTTCCGGCGCTTTATACAGCCCCGCACGAAAGTAGACGTCGATAAAGTTAACGCCGGAAGCTTCCAACTTAACCAATACTTCGCCTTCGCCAGGTTCGGGTTTCGGCAAATCGAAGAGCTTCAGATTTTCGGGACCACCCGTAGGATCAGCAACGACGGCTTTCATACTTGCCGATGATAGCTTGCTAAGCCGCCTTAAAGGCCGTCATGCCGTCGCATATGGCCGGCGATCAACGCCCTATACCGCCCAGCTATAATCCCGCGTCGTCTTGCCCGACAGATCGCCGCTTTGCAACCGGATCAACTCTAGCCGTAGCGCATCCACCAGCGCGTGCCAGCTTGCGTCGATGACGTTGTTCGAAACTCCTACTGTCGCCCAGCTTCTCTGATGGTCCGTCCATTCCACCAGCACCCGCACCTTGGATTCTGTTCCCACTTTGCTGCCCAGCACCCGCACCTTGTAGTCGGTGAGCTTAACGGCCGTGATCTCTGGATAAACAGACGCCAGGCACTGCCGTAGACAGATATCCAGCGCATGTACCGGACCCTCTCCGCCGGCCGTATGCGAATGCACATCACCGTTCACCATCAGCGTGACGCTAGCGGTGGTTACTGTCTCATCATTGCCGGGCAACTTACCGCCGGCCTTTCCCTGCAGCCGTGTGGCAACCTCATAGCTGACTACATCAAAGGCCACGAACTCAGGCAGCATCGCCTGCCGGACCAGCAGCTCAAACGTACCCTCCGCTGCCTCGAAGTCGTATCCTTCGTGCTCCATCACCTTCAACCGTCGCAGCAGTTCGCGCCGCGCCGTATCGCCGAGTGCCTCCTCACTTATCCCGATTTCTTTCAGCTTGTATGAGATATTTCCACGTCCCGATAAATCGCTCAGTAAAACGCGCTGCCGGTTCCCTACGGCATCCGGGCTGACGTGCTCATACATCGCGGAGTCCTTTAAAACAGCGCTCACGTGTATTCCGCCTTTATGCGCAAAAGCGCTGCCGCCAACAAATGGCTGTTCACGTCGTAGGGGCACATTTGCCAGTTCGGCGATAAACTTCGCCACTTCGCCGAGACTCTTCAGCTTCTCTCGCCCAATCGTGTCGTGGTGCAGCTTTAGCTCCAGGTCTGCCAAAATCGAAACCAGATTGGCGTTTCCACAGCGCTCGCCGTATCCGTTCATGCAGCCCTGTACATGCGTAGCGCCCGCCGCCACTGCAATCAGCGTGTTCGCCACTGCGACATCTGAGTCGTTGTGGCAGTGTATGCCAATCGTGCCGTCGAACTGCTCGCGGACTTTCTGAACAATTTCTCCCAGTTGTCCTGGCAGTGTTCCACCGTTTGTATCACACAGGCAGAGCACATCGGCGCCCGCATTCTTCGCAGCCTCCAACGTACGCAGCGCAAAAAGTGCGTTCGCTTTATACCCATCAAAAAAGTGCTCAGCATCGTAAACCACCTCGCGCCCATTGCGCTTCAGGTACGCAATCGTACCCGCAATGAGGTCAAGGTTCTCTTCTTCGGTCACGCCTAACGCGCGATGTGCATGGAAATCCCAGCTCTTGCCAAAAATCGAAACCGCCGGAGTTTCCGCCGCCAGGAGAGCGGCGATGTTTGCGTCTGTCTCCACGGGGTTTTTCGCGAAGCGCGTGGCCCCGAAAGCCGTTAGCCGCGCATGACGCAGCTTCAGCCCTTTTGCCCGCTCAAAGAACTGCTTGTCCTTAGGATTCGATCCCGGCCAGCCGCCCTCGATATAATCGATCCCCAATTCGTCCAGCTTCTCCGCAATCAGCAGCTTGTCCTCCACCGAGAACGACACCGACTCGCCCTGTGACCCGTCACGCAACGTCGTATCAAAAGTGAAAATCTTCATGGTCTCTGTTCTGAATCTTCCCCAGAATCGATCGCAAAATATAAAAGGCCACCGGTTGGATCGTCCGCCGGTGGCCTCAACTTCTAGAAACTTGGAATGCGAGGTCTCAGGCGGGGGCGCTAATGGCCACGCTAATGAGAGTGCCGCCTTGTAGAAGCAGGTTCATTGCTCGCTTAAGTCCCAGTATAGGCCAAGCGCCCTCAACTGGACAGCTTCTTCTTACGCGAGAGGAACTTTCGCGAAATATCCGGCCAGAACTCATAGAAGGCCGCGCCGATTGCTCCTTCCGCCGTAACGGTGAAAGCTCGTTCGAAAGTCAACCCCACTCCTCTATCGCTCGGCGCGTAGTAGGCGTTCGCAATCCCGCCCGCTGCAATATTGCCAAGAATGTTTGAGTAGTTCCAGGTCCACGCACCGTCGTCGTTCCTGCAACGGTAGGTGGATTCAACGGCATGCAGCAGCCGGCTCCCAAAACCTCCCGTGCCCTGACGAAAATAGCGCGGATCTTGATGCAGCAGGGACGGGAAGACCGCGTTGCCCAATATCGCTCCATCGAACGCATCCAGATATGCTGCTTGAAAGCGCTTGGCGTATCCTTGCATACCGTAGCCGTACCCCGGGGAATCTCTCTGCCACTGGCCGAGCCCGGCATCCAGGCCCGCGGCGACGAATGCAAATGGGTCTACCGCAGATTTTGTAGCCAATTGAAATTTCTGCGCCGTGCTCAGGGGTGCCGCGTCGTGAAGATTGGAGATGTTGAATTCCGGCACAACGCCCAGAATCCGCTGTTGCTCTTCGGCCTTTAGTTCCGCTGCTGCCCGCGCCGCTGCCAAAGGCGTGGCAAAGGTCGCTTCGTCGGCCGGGGGTGTCTGCTCCTGGCCGTAGCCGGGACCCGCTGCTAATCCCAGCACAATTCCCGTCAACACCAATAAACGCGCGTTCACGTGGTAAACATATCGGCTGTGGCGTCTGGCGCTGCAATAAAACGTTCGCAAGAGTACCTCATTCCTTCCCACGCTCCCAACCGGCTACTCATCTAAAGAGTCCTGCTACCGCGCTGACGTTACCAACGACAGAAGGTGTACAGCAAAGGGCTTCTCCGATCAGCTGTAAGTAGTTAATACCGATTATTCGCCGCTGCCAATGCGAAAGTAGGTTCAGTGGAAGCTTTGGAATTATCACCTCAGGATGCCAGTGCGCTCTTGCGCCAATCCGGCCAGGCAGTCTTAATTGATGTGCGCGAGCCGGAGGAATTCTCGCTGTCTTGCGTCGACGGCGCGCATCTGATTCCTATGCAGTCCATACCGGCTGAGTTACAGAAGCTAGAGGGCCTGGCTGATGACGCTATGTTGCTAATTCTCTGTCATCATGGAGTGCGCAGTTTGCAAGTGGCCTCGTGGCTCCGCGCCCGTGGAATTGAAAACTGCTACAGCGTCTCGGGTGGAATCGACCGCTGGAGCCGTGAAGTGGACCCTTCAATCCCCAGGTATTGAGCCCGTGCATTAGAGCGTGAGGCGATGCGCGGCGCTCTTTAGCTTCTTGCGCCGGCAACCGCTTCGCTTCGGCTGATGCGCGCCGAATCGGCAGCTTGGCGGAACTTCCCCGCACGTTCCGTGATTACGTGATACTGCCCCGCTGCCATCGCCTTGCTATCTACCAGTTCGCTCCCGACCCCTACTGCAACCGACCCTGCAGCGAGAAATTCAGCGATCGTTTCCAGATTGACGCCCCCGGTCGGAAACAGCTCAATCTGCGGAAACGGAGCCTTCAGGCTCTTGATATACTTCGCGCCGCCCATCGCGCTGCAAGGAAAAACCTTCACGGCGTCGGCACCCGCTTCCCAGGCCGTCAGGATTTCAGTGGGCGTCAGTCCGCCAGGAAAAATTGGGCGACTATAGCGCTTCGCGATTTCAATAGTCTTCACGTTGAGACTCGGGGTCACAAGGAAGTGCGCCCCCGCCAAGATGCACGCGCGCGCAGTCTCGGGATCAAGAACCGTTCCAGCCCCCAAAAGTACGCTGTCTCCGTAACGGTCGGCGACCGTCTCCAGTGCCCGAATTGCGCCATCCACGGTCATCGTGATCTCGACGCAATCCACGCCACCTTCCCGCAAAGCGTCCACGGCCGCAATGGCCATCTCCGCTTTCGGCGCTCGAATGATGGGAACAAGCGCAATTTCCTTTATCCAGCGGATTGCTTCGGAGTGTTGCATGTAGGCATTCTCTCGCAAGCCGGCCCGGGCGGCGAATTAGCGATCGGCTCTATGTTTTTAGCTTTTTATTCAGCTTCAGATCGAGTTTAACGATCTTATGGCTGTTAAAAACGCTAACCGTCTTCTGTGAACTTGTGAGCGTGCCTGCCTGGGCGCGTAACTGGTAATTGATGTCGCCGCTCAGGTCATTAAAATGATACGAGCCATCGCTCTGCGCGATATAGGAACGGACCTGAAGCGTCTTCATGTCCTTCAGCAAAACGATGGCCTTGGGCACCGGCGAACCGTGATCGTCAAGCACAGTACCCACAATCGACCTGGTCGTGTTTGTTCCAGGCTCCCCGATTACGGGCGCTTGGGCCTGACCAAAAGACAATGAAGCGGCAGTCAGAAACAGAAGAGCTGCGCTTACCAGCGTGGCAGCTAAACGATGCTCGGTCCACATAAGCGAAAAATCACCGGGCCTCCGCGCATGCGTTGCCAGGCGATTACTTAGAAAACTAGTGCCAATCCTCTTTCCCTTCCTCTTCTTCCTCATCCTCCTCGTCGTCTTCGTCGTCCTCATCATCGTCGTCGAAGTCGAGGTCATCGTCGTCGTCGTCGCCCTCGCCCTCCATTTGGAGTTCCACCGGGTTCACACTGGCGACCGTTAGCGATGCGCCGCACTCGTCGCAGGAAAGCACATCGCCCTCGTCGAGTTCTTCTTCTTCCACGTCAATAGAAGCGTCACATTTGGGACAACTAACCATAGTCTTCCTCATATAGGCTGCCAAACCGGAGTGGTTGGTGATATACAAGCTATTCTTAGCACGGCCGAAATCGCAACCACTCGCCCGATGGATTACGGGTGTTGGCTAACGGTTACACCGTTCAATTGCTGGTCGTAGTGGGCCATTTCTTCGGGGGCTACGGCAACCAATGTGTTCTCCATATCCTCAGAAGTTTCAATCATGTGCCGCAGGTGTGCGGCCGCCATGCGCATGCAATAGGGGTCAGTTAACTTTATCTGCCGGTCATGCGTGAGCCGCAAGAGTGATGCATGGGGCAGTGAAACGATTTTTTCCTCTGTTTCCCCGCCATCGGGAGTGACGAAAAATTTTACGTCCACCGTGTTCGCGTGCCGAATGGAAATACCGGTCTGAAGCCACCGAAACTGGACCTTCCACATTCGCCCGAAAGGATCCGGACCCGCCTCAAATAAGCGGCTCTGGTCACTCATGACCCGATGCTAGCATGCGCCGACGCCCGCCACAGGTCTCGGAGATTAGAGGGCGGTGGAGCGTTGTCCCACCAGCGAGAGCAGCTCGCTGCGAGTCTCTTTGTCCTCGCGAAACGCTCCCAGCATTGCGCTGGTAATTGCGCCTGAGTGCTGCTTCTCAACGCCTCGCATCATCATGCAGAAATGGCGTGCCTCGCAGATGACTGCAACGCCGCGCGGCGATAGTAGGTGCTGCAGCGTCTCTGCAACCTGCTGTGTAAGCCTCTCCTGAATTTGCAGCCGTCGTGCGAATACATCCACAATCCGGGGAATCTTGCTCAGGCCAATCACTTTGTCACCGGGTAGATACGCCACATGCATTTTGCCGAAGAATGGCAGGATGTGATGTTCACAAATGCTGAAAAACTCGATATCCCGGACGATTACCACCTCGTCGTATCGAACGTCGAAGAGCGCGCCGTTCACAATTTTTTCAATATCGGCCGAATAGCCGCTGGTGAGATACTTCAGAGCTTTTTCTGCCCGTTCCGGAGTTCGCAGCAATCCTTCGCGTTCCGTGTCTTCGCCGAGTGCCCTGATCACTTCCCGCATGTGATCGGCGATCGGCACACGGGAAGACTTTGATTGGAACTCGATAACGGACTTTTTCTCTCCAGTTCCCAGCCGTTCTCTGGCGGCTGCGCTCGCGTTGCTCTTACGCATGGACTAATAAACCCTCGCTTTGAAAACTTTCATTTGCCTGGGGCATCGGAATCAACACTTCGAATCCGTTTCGCTCCGTTTCCTGAACGTGCACCCGGTGCAAGCGTGCGCTCGTTTGAACAAAATAATGCCCCCAATGCTCCTGAATCAGGTTCGCAATCACTGTCGCAATATTTTCTGTGGTTGGGACCAGATCAGAAAACTGAGGAACATCAAGATTGATATTGCGATACGAGAACAGGTGGAGCACTTTTTCGACCACAAGATTGTCCAACTGTTCCCGCGGAACCAACAGGCCTGTTCGCTGGTCTATTTCACCCGTCACCGTAACTGACAGAACGTAATCGTGTCCGTGCCCATAAGGATTGTTGCACTTGCCGAATACTGCGGCGTTCTCTTCATCACTCAATACAGGCGAATGAAGCCGGTGCGAGGCCGCAAAGCGGTAAGTGCGGGTGACGCTGATCATCCCTGCGCTCCGTCTCGCGTGATCTCAACATATAAATCAGTTGTTTCAAACAGGCGCACCTTTGACAGCGAAGTCTTCGGCGTGTCCAGCAGGGGCGCCAAGCGTTGCCAGATGTTTCGAGCAATGTTCTCGGCCGTCGGTATGATTTCGTCAAAGGGCTTCACCTCTGCATTGAGAAATCGATGATCCATGGGCGTCACGATTTGCTCTTCCAAAACATCTTTGAGATTCTTCAGATCTATCACCATGCCCGTAACCCGGTCGGGTTCGCCCTGCACGGTAACCTCCAGCACGTAGTTATGCCCATGCCCATTCGGGCTGGACTCCAGACCAAAAAGCTTGACGTTTTCTTGTTCGCTAAGGTTCGGTAGACGGCAAACGTGCGATGCAGAAAATTCAACTTTGCGCGTGACAAACATCGCTGTACTTTTGATGCTCAAGATTCGTCATTAGATACTGGAATTACCCGAACAAAGTAGGTTTAACGACCCATGTTCTTGGGACGTCTCCCCTCATCTGTATTGTGAAGACAAACAATGCGCTCAAAGCGCTTCTATTAACTCTCACGCTCGCCTTCATTGGGCTAATCGCGTATAGCCTTAGAGATACATCGGCCAAAGAGGGCGGCAAAGCGCCGCAATTCAGCATCACCACCGACGACGGCCGCCGCATCACTTCCACTACCTTTGGAGGCAAAGTTCTGGTACTAAACTTTTGGGCTACCTGGTGTGCTCCCTGTATTCAGGAGATCCCGTCTCTCAATGAGTTCCAGAAGGAGTTCGCGAAAGACGGTGTGGTCGTCCTGGCGGTAAGCGTCGACAAAAACCAGCAAAAGTATCGAACTTTTCTCGATCATGTGCACGTTTCCTTTGACACAGCGCGCGATCCCAATGCCAATCTGAGCGCCGAATACGGAACGTTCCAATATCCGGAAAGCTACATCATCAAACAAGGGCGGGTCGTGCGCAAACTGCCCAACGCCGAAAACTGGCTCAGTGACGACATGAAACAATACGTGCAAAGCCTCCTCTGATTGCCAGTCGCATGGCCTTGAACCCTCGAATTCTGACCGATATTCAATCGCAGCTTTCGGCGGATGGCGTGCTCTCCGACCCACTTGATCTCAAGCTGTACGAATATGATGGCGGCGTTGATAAATCTATTCCTGACGTAGTCGTGTTCCCGCGTACAACAGAGGACGTTGTCGCGTTAGTTAAACTGGCCCAACGCCACAATCTCGCTATTGTGGGCCGCGGCGCAGGAACGGGTCTAAGCGGCGGCGCCATTGCCCGGGCGGGCGGCATGATCATCTCGTTCGCTCGTATGAATCGCATTTTGGAAATCGATATTGAGAACGAACGTGCCGTTGTCCAGCCGGGTGTTGTGAATCTGGACATCACGCTTGCTGTTCAGCCATTCGGGTGTTTCTACGCGCCCGATCCATCCAGCCAGCGCGCCTGCACTATTGGCGGCAATGTCGCCGAAAACGCAGGCGGTCCACACACTCTCGCCTATGGCGTAACAACTAACCACGTCCTGGGATTAGAAGCTGTTCTTCCAGATGGAACGGTAATTCAAGCGGGCGGCAAGGCCCTCGATATGCCTGGTTACGACCTCATCGGCCTTTTGACGGGGTCCGAAGGAACCATGGCGCTGGTCACTAAAATTTGGGTGCGGCTGATGCGGCAGCCCGAAGCTGTCAAAACGATGTTGGCTATTTACGATTCCACCAGCGCTGCTGGCAACACAGTTCGCGCTTTGACGGCCCGCGGCGTCACGCCTGTTGCGCTCGAAATGTTGGATGGTCCCATGCTGCGGATGGTCGAGGCCGCCACTCATGCCGGCTATCCCGTTGATGCGGCCGCCGTTTTGCTGATCGAGATCGAAGGGCTGACCGAAGCCGTCGAAGAGCAGGCCGAAGCCATTGCAGAAGTTTGCACCGCTGCTGGTGCTCGCGAAGTGCGCGTCGCAAAAACCGCCGCCGAGCGCGACCTGCTCTGGAAGGGCCGAAAAAACGCTTTCGGAGCCATCGGCCGCGTAAGTCCCACCTATTATGTTCAGGACGGCGTTGTTCCGCGCACCCAGATTGCGGCAACCTTGGCAGCCATCGATCAAATCGCGAAAAAGTACGGCATTGCCATTAGCAACGTCTTCCACGCTGGCGACGGCAACATGCACCCGATTCTTCCATTCGATCCTCGCAGCCCCGACGGACTGGAAAAGGCTAGGAAAGCGGGAGATGAAATTCTCGAGTACTGCATTTCGGTCGGCGGCTCAATCACAGGCGAGCACGGTGTCGGCATGGAAAAGATGGAGCTCATGGCGCACCTCTTTTCCGAAGAGACACTGGACCTGATCAAGAAATTCAAAGCTCTCTTCGATCCAACGTGCGCCTTCAATCCCGGAAAGATGCTGCCCACGGGCAAAGGCTGTCTCGAAATTCGCCAGCCGCCAAGTATGGTGTTGTGAGGATTTAGGCCGGCCGCGTTCCCCGAAACCTTTCCGGCGCGCTCACATTCACTTCAAACATCTTTTCAATCGCTCGATGCAGCGGCCCAAGCGCCACCACTCGCTTCGCTGTTGCCGCATACGCCCCAATTTCAGCACTTCCGAAGAACGCTGCCAATTCCTCGGGAAGGCCACAAACCAAGTCGTAGCCGCGTGCGAAGGGCGAAAATGCCGGCAGCACGATGCACGCCGCGGTCACCAGAAACAGCGGAAGTTTTTGGCCTGCTCCCGACGCGTCCTTGACACCCAAGCAGGGATGCAAGTGGCCCAACAGCAAAGTGCGCTTCTCCGGAACAGCAACTTCAAGCCGGTCTCCGTGCACCGCCATCAGCGTACCGGCGGACCAAGATTCCACACAACGAATCTTCAAATGACCGAACTCGCGTACGAACGCCCGATCATGATTCCCACGCACCGTCACCAGTTCGGCACGGCTGCTTAACAGAGTAAGCGTCTCTTCAATCCACTCGCGCTCTGGTTGGCACGGACGCGGGGCATGCACCAGGTCTCCCAAAAATACAATCCGTTGCGGGGACAAGTCATCGCACAACGCGAACAGCTTTTCGCGCGTGCGTGCATCGGCCAGAGGTCCCAGTTCGCCGCGCCTGCGCTGCGCCCAACTGTAACCCAGATGCACGTCGGCCGCGACAGCCGTCTGCATCTCGGGAATCCATAGTGCGCCTGATGTATGCGCATACAAACCAGGCAACAAAACTTCAGAACTGCCAGACATAAATCTGCTTCAGCCGCGAAACTCGTATCCCAATTCCCGCATACCTTCTATGATGCGATTCCGAATCTCTGTGACCTCTTCAGCGGCCATCGTGTGATCTAGCGCGCCCACTTCCAGGTGATACGACACGCTCTTCTGCCCCGCCTCTAACGGCGGTCCATAGTATTGCCTTATGAAATCGATTACTGCCAGTTCGGGCCGCGCTAGCTCCGACAGCTTATCCTCAATCTGCGCGACCGGGTCTTCCAAAGTAGTTACCACCGATAAATCGAACCCACTCGTCGGGTATTTTCGCGGCGGTACGTACTTCGCGTCCCGGCTAGCCGACAGCTGTTGTGCCAGTTGCAAATCAACATCGAAGACTACCGCGCGCCCTTCTACGCCTTCCCTGGCCAGAAGCGCCGGGTGCAGCTCAGAAAACCTACCAATAACCGATCCGCGCCACTGGATTTCCGCCGCCCGCACCGGGTGCTCATAAGCTCGCGCCGGCGCCGCCGTCAACCGGGCACCCGGGAATAGGCATTCCATAACGCGCTTCAAATCGAAGAAATCCTGTTCATCACCATGCCCGTTATAGAGCGCGGCCACCCCGTGCGTCACTTCATCAGGAAGATCCGTCCCGCGTGCCGGATGTATTTCTTGGCCGATCTCAAAAATCCGAAACTCCGGATAATGCCGCACATTGCCGAGGATATTGCGATAGATGCCAGGCAGTAGACTTCGTCGTAAATGCGTCAACTCCGACGCAATCGGGTTGCGCACTTCGATGTGTTTGCGAATATCCAGGCCAAATCTCTTCACGTCGGCTTCGGGTACGAACGAGTAGTTATAGACCTCCGTGAACCCCTGATTTGAAAGCTGTGACCGAATCTCACGCAGATACATCCGCATGGGATTCGAGAACGGCGGCACCGCGGCCACCAGCGGCGCAACCGGCGCGATCTCGTCGTAACCAATCATCCGGCCAATCTCTTCCACCAGATCGTCCTTTAAGCTGATGTCCTTCGTCGCTCGCCAGCTTGGGACCGTTACGGTGAGCAAACCGGGCGAAGTCTCGCGCGATACAAAGCCCAAGGCCTCTAGAATGCGCCTGACTTGGTCCTGGCTCACGTCCTTGCCCAATTTGCGAGTCACAAAATTCACTGGCAACGCAATCGGCCGGCTTTGCGGCAGTGGCCTGCAATTATCCGCCACTCCGCCGCGCGCAACAATGCCTGGGCACAGCACACTGAACAACTCAACCGCCCGCGCCAGTCCGCGAATCGTGTTCTCCGGGTCCAGCGATTTCTCAAACCGCATCGACGCGTCAGTTCGCAGCTTGTGCCGCGCGGAACTTAGCCGCACACTGGCCGCCTGAAAGTTAGCGCTCTCCAGCACGACCCGCTTGGTTGTTTCGGAAATCGCCGTCTCCGCGCCCCCAATCACCCCCGCAAGCGCAATCGGCCCGGATTCGTCGGCAATCACCAGATCCGCCGGTGTCAGTTCATAATGCTCTCCGTTTAGAGCCTTCAGCGTTTCACCCGACTGCGCCGGCCGCACAAAAATCGTGCTGCCCTTCAGCTTGTCCGCATCGAAAGCGTGCATCGGCTGGGGCAGCTCCGCCAGGATGAAGTTCGTCACGTCGACGATGTTGTTGATCGTATTCAGCCCAATGCTCTCCAGCCGCGCCTGCAACCACAGCGGTGAGGGCCCTACTGCAGCGCCTTCAAAAAACAGCGCACTATACCGCGGACAAAGGGCATAATCGGCGATAGCTACCTCGACCATCGGTTCGCCGCGCGGCAACAGATCCGTGCGAACTGGATCACGCAAGGCCAGTCCGGTAATCGCAGCTACTTCCCTCGCTATTCCCACGTGGCCCCAAAGATCCGGCCGATGAGTCAGGCTCTTGTTGTCGATTTCAATAATCCAATCCGGCTTGAGATCCGGCAGCGGCTGCCCCGGCTCCAACTCGAAAAGCTCCAATAACCCCGAATGGTCACGATTGATTCCGAGTTCAGCCGCGCTCGCCAGCATGCCTTCGCTCTCGATGTCATCGATAACCGCCCGCCCGATCATCTTCCCTTGCAAACTGGTTCCCGGCGGCATCCACGGCGCCAGCATGCCTTCCCGTACATTTGGTGCACCGCACACAACCATCGCTTTCCAGCCGTCCACCCGCATCAATGCGCACGAGCTTGTTCTTCCCCTTTGCCGTTGGCTCAATGCTCACGATTCGCGCTGCTACCACCTGAGCGAAATGCGCTCCGGACGGCTCAATACTCTCGCATTCGGCCGTTTTCATTGTGATAAGCCGCCGTAATTCATTGGGGTCTGTCGCGAGTCCGGGCGTCAGATCGCAGAGCCACTGATACGAAAACTTCAACTTTTATCCCTTTGCATCCGGATTTCGCTGGGCGCTAGAACTGAGTAAGAAAACGCAGATCGCCGCCTTGCAGTTGGCGAATATCATCTATGCCATAGCGCATCATTGCCAGCCGCGTGAGTCCTAGGCCGAACGCAAATCCGCCCCATTCTTCAGGATCAATGTCGCTTGTCCTCAGCACGTTGGGATGAACTAATCCGCAGGGTAACAGCTCTACCCAGCCGCTCTGCTTGCAAACAGCGCACCCGCTCCCGCCGCAAATCAGACAGCGAATGTCCAATTCGAATCCGGGTTCGACGAATGGAAAATAGCCGGGCCGCAGCCGCACGGTTACTTGGCGCCGAAAGATGCTGCTCAACAGCGTCTTCATGAAATAAATGAGGTTCGCGACAGAAACCTCGCGATCCACCATCATGCCCTCAAGCTGATAGAAGGTGTGCTCGTGCGAAGCGTCCACCTCTTCATTGCGGAACACGCGCCCCGGCGCAATCATTCGGAGCGGAGGTTTCAGCTGCCGCATCCCGCGGACCTGAACCGGCGATGTGTGTGTCCGCATCAGATGCCCATTCGAAAGCCAGAACGTGTCCTGCATGTCCCGCGCCGGATGCGTCGGCGGAATGTTCAGTGCATCAAAATTATGTTCTTCGGTTTCGACCTCGGGCCCGTCCAGAATCGCGAATCCCAGTGACGTGAACAAGTCTTCAATCTCTTGCTGAAGTTGGGTGATCGGGTGCAGGCTGCCGGGACGCACGCCGGGAGCCGGCAGCGTCACATCAATCCACTCTTTCGCCAGCCGCTCGGCCAGTTCCGCCTCTTCGAATCTCTGCTTCTTATCCTGGTAATCGGTTTCGAGATCTTCTTTGACGGCGTTCAGAAGCTTCCCCAAAGAAGCCTTTTCGGTCGCGGGCAGTTTGGCGAAGTCTTTGCTGATCTGCGCCAGCGCGCCTTTGCGCCCCAATGCTCCCACGCGGACTTCTTCCAGTTCCTCTAAAGAAATCGCCTCCGCAAACGCAGCCAAAGTGGCGCGCCTCAGCTCTTCCAGTCTCTGTTCCAGCATGGTTTTCCGCTCAGTTGCGCACAAAGGCCATCAACCCGGCCGGGGCGTCACTGCAGCTTGGCTCCCAACTGCTCTAGCAGGGCCGCGATCTCTTCATGTCCTTTCGAAAACGCCAGGTCCAATGGCGATTGATTGTTCCCCGCACGTGCATTCACGTGCGCGCCGTTCGCAATCAGCACCTCCACCATCTCTCGATTGCCCGCTTGCGCCGCCGCATGCAGCGCCGTCCATCCGCCCTCTTGCTTCGCATTCGGGTTGGCTCCGCGCTTCAATAACAGTTCCACCAACGCAACCTGCCCGCCCGCGGCCGCCGCATGCAGGGGCGTGTTTTTCATGGCGTTCGACGATTGCGCATCTATTTCCGCTCTCCGCGCTAGCAGCGCATCCGCAAGTTCCGCATGACCGAAGAACGCCGCCAGGTGCAGAGGTGTCCAGCCATCCGAACTCTTCGCCTCCAGCAGCGCCGGATCTGTCCGAATTCGCTCAAGCACACGTCCGGTCTCGCCAGCCACGCACGTATCGAAGAGGTCTAGTTTCGGACGCAGACTCAAAAGATAATTTGCGGTCTCGCGTTGACGGTAGTACATGGCCAGCAGAAACGCGCTCTGCCCCGCATCATTGGTGGCGTTCAGCAGTTCAGGGTCTTCCGCCAGCGCCGTCTGCACCGCGCCTAGATCGCCCTTTTTTACGCTCTCCTGAAAACTCTTCACATCCGTCATAGCTTTACGCCGCCGGCAGAAAAACCTGTTCCGTCTTGTTTAGTTCCCAATCCAGATGATTGATGTAGAACAGCAGAATCTCCCGGTTGTATTTGCTTGCAAACTGCTCAAACACGCGCTGCTGCCAGCCTTCGGCCAGATATTGCTCCGGTTTCAAGTCTTTGTCGAAAAAGCCCTGCTCGTTGGGAATGCCCAGGAAATTCAGAACGTCAACGATCATCTCCAGGTGCGAAAGGAGAAATACTTGCGACAAGTCTGTTGCAAATTCGTCATCATTATCCTCGATCCGCGCCCAGAACTTCGGCTCCGCTTTCCGCAGCGATTCCGAGTTCAGCTTCACCAGATGCGCCCGCACCTTGAATCGCTCGTAAACCTGATAAGTCTTCAGTTTGCCGATCGAAATTCCGCGCACTAGCTGATGAAAAACGTCTGGACCTAATGCCCGAAAGACGCCACACATCTGCATTGTGTAAAGGGTAACACCGGCCTCCGGAAATTGTTCCGTTGCTCCTGCCCAACTGCCTATGTTTCAGTGACTTGCGGTTATTGCGATACAATCGAAGGCTTGTTGAGCATGGGCCCGCAATCGTATGAGTAATTTGATAGTGCTGGGAGCTCAATGGGGCGACGAGGGGAAAGGAAAGATCGTCGACCTGCTCTCCGAACGGTTTAGCGCCGTTGCGCGCTATCAAGGGGGGCACAACGCCGGACATACCGTCTTTATCGGTCAACGGAAATTTGTCCTGAAGCTGATTCCCAGCGGCATTCTGCGCCCGGGTGTTCTTGCGGTCATCGGCAACGGAGTTGTCATTGATCCTGCAGCGCTCCTTGAAGAAATCGCCGGCCTCGAAGCCGCCGGGATAGACGTCAAATCGCAACTCAAAATCAGCAACCGCGCCCACGTCATCTTTCCGTTCCATCGCACCATCGAAAAAATTTCCGAGCGCCGGGAAAACCGTGTGGCAATCGGCACTACCTCGCGTGGCATCGGTCCTTGTTATGAAGATAAAATCGCGCGCCGCGGTATCCGCATAGCCGATCTCGTTGACGTCGACTTCAGCCAGCTCTACTGCGCGCTAGCCGAGGACAAACAACTCATCGCAGAGGCCTTCCACATTGCTGATCACGTCGACTTCCACGAAATTCTGGAACAATACAAAGCCTTTGCCGAACAGATCCGCCCCTTGGCCGGCGATACCGCCCACCTTCTGAACACCATGATTCGCGAAGGCAAAAGCATTTTGTTTGAAGGGGCGCAGGGCACCATGCTCGATATCGATTTCGGTACTTACCCGTTCGTCACCAGTTCCAGCGCTACGGCCGGGGGCGCCTGCACCGGCACCGGCGTCGCGCCTACAAAAATCAATGGAATCATTGGTGTCTCCAAGGCCTATATCACGCGCGTTGGGGCTGGCCCGTTCCCGTCGGAAGACCTGACCGAACTCGGCGAAAGCATTCGCCGTGCGGGCAACGAATTCGGTTCCGTTACTGGACGTCCCCGCCGCTGCGGCTGGTTCGACGTTCCTCTGCTCCGCTACACCGCGGAAGTGAACGGCTTCGACAGCCTCATTATCACTAAGCTCGACGTTCTGGATGAGCTGGAAGAAGTGCCTGTCTGCGTAGCCTACGAAGTCGACGGAAAGGTCATCACGCACATGCCAGCTAGCACGCGCAAAATGGACGCTATCAAGCCTGTCTTTGAGCGCCTTCCTGGCTGGAAGCAGAAAACGCAAGGCATTACGCGCCCTGAAGACTTGCCCCAGCGCGCCCGCGATTACTTGAACTTTCTTGAACAGAAGACGGGCGTTGAAATCGGTTCCGTCTCAAACGGCCCGGAACGCAGCGAGACGATGATCCTACCCGGGTCGAAACTCGAGCGCCTTCTAAGCGCCTGA
The DNA here is from genome assembly GCA_963846025.1 of Terriglobia bacterium. GTDB lineage: Bacteria > Acidobacteriota > Terriglobia > Bryobacterales > Bryobacteraceae > Bog-105. The sequence goes on from CAWJUG010000006.1 coordinate 100,557, forward strand.
CTCAACTCGAAACTTTCTTGGCTCGCTTCACCGGCCTTATGGATCGCGTCTGCGCCGACCACCTGCCCAATTGATAACTCCTCGAATATCCCGTCGTCTCATTCGTAATCGTCACGCGAATGGAGCCGCCTGAGTCGCACTCGTAGCGTTCTTCAACAATCTGCGCCGCCGCGCAGCGCGACCGCTCCACCATCACAGCGCTCACATCCGAAACGCTCTCCAACTGCGGATCGAACGGAAACCGGATCTCGTCCCAGAACGTGACATCTCCCGTTGGTGCGCCGTCCGCAGCCCGATGACTGCACTCCAGGAATCGAAAATGTCCGATGTTGTGTGCAGGCGAATATTTACGGCGAACGACTAAATCCCGCTCTCCCGGTGACGACAGGACCGTACCCTTTTCCAAAATCGGGTCGAACACAATGCGCGAACCGCCTTCTGCTTCACGCCAGACTCCGAAAAACCTTTGTAAACGTTCGCTGAGCCGGTACATTTCCGGCTGGTCCGCCTGAATCGCTAGTCCGATCGCTGTTGCCGATCGCGTGTATGCTGATCTCCGAACTCGCCGCCCAAAGCGCTCACGCAGCACCCGCGCGACAAGCGGCAACTCGCTCGCGCCTCCAGTCAGATAGAGAGCTTCAAACTGCAACTCTTCATGCTTCGCAAGCAGATCTTCGGCCGTGCCAATCGTCTCTTCTACCAGCGGCCGCGCGGCTTCGTAGAAATCCGCAACGGAGACGTTCACCGAAGGCCAGTCTGGACTTGCGTGTTCCAGGTCTACTACTACCTTGCGCGAATTCGGATGCAGTGACTCTTTCTTCCTGCGGCACTCCTCAAGCAGCCGGAACCATCCCGGGGCTTCAAGCTCGTCCTGCGCTTTCTCGGTGATTCCGCCCGCTTCCAACGCCAACTCCGCCAGGATCTGGTCGAAGTCGTCGCCGCCGATTGTGGATATGCCCTCCGACGCTAGTACGTGGTGTACGTTCTCGTCCAGCGTAACCAGCGATGCATCGAATGTCCCGCCGCCCAAGTCATAAACCAGAATCGTTTCCGTCGCGCTAGCCGTCGCCTTCTGCCGGTGCCCAAACTCGATGCTTGCCGCGCTCGGCTCGTTCAGTACGCCTAAGACCTGGAATCCTGCATTGCGAAATGCCTCTACAGTAAGAAAACGCTGATTTGAATTGGCATGTGCTGGAACACCCAAAATCACTTCCAGCTTCTCTTCCGGTCTTAGTCGAAGATTCGAATTCTCTCGCAGGCTCGAATAAAGCGCGGATGTGAAACCCGCCAGGAGTTCCATCAGCGGGACCTGCTGATCCCCCACATCCAGTAGCGTTTGTGGTCCGGCATCTTCGAGTAATCGTTTGATCGATCGAACCACTGTCCAGGAAGAGTCCGCCTGCGCATCCCAGGCTTCCCACCCATATCGCCGGTCCCCTGCATGCAGTGCAGCCAGCGATGGAAACCAATCCGGCGTCGTGCTGTCCGGCGCTTCGAATGAGACCAGCGGATAATTCCCGCGGTCAGCCGCGGCTACTACTGTGCGGTTGGTTCCGAAGTCAATACCCAGCTTCACTCTGTCAGTTTATCGGCCAATTCGCGCTGGTGCCGTTTTACACTACCAGCGGAGGACAATCTTGGCAGCGCAATCGAATCCTTGGATCGATGTCTCAGTCCCATTAACAACTGGTATGGCGCACTGGCCCGGTGAGCCTGCACCGAGTTTCGAGCTAATTTCAGATATCCACAATGGAGCCGTCGCAAACGTAACCATGTGCCGGATGGTTGCTCACACTGGTACCCATATGGATGCGCCGCATCACTTCCTACAGGACGGAAAAGGGATTGACTCCTTCCCCCTGGAATTCGGTATCGGCCGCGCCCGTGTTATCGACGTGCCGGGCGTCGGTAAAGTCACGCGGAAAGAACTTGAAGGCAAAGGAATTCAAGCTGGCGACCGCGTTCTCATCAAGACGCGCAATTCCCAGTTGGCGTGGACGACTCTTGAATTTCAGGAAAGCTATGTAGGGATTGACTCCTCCGCCGGGCAATTCCTGGTGGATGCGGGGGTCGTCCTGGTCGGCGTTGACTATCTTTCGGTAGGCGTGTACGAAGGTGACAATCCCGAAACCCACACGATTCTGCTTGGCGGGGGCGTGTGGATTATTGAAGGCCTCGCTCTAGGGCACATTAGCGAAGGTGTCTACGATATGATCTGCCTTCCCTTGCGCATCGCCGGCTGTGATGGCTCCCCCGTTCGTGCCGTGCTGCGGCCTGCCCACTGACTCATCGGCTGCACGTTCCGGCATGAGAATAGTCCAGCCTACGAACTGAAAAATGCGCGCCGCGGCCATCTATGATATCCACGGAAACCTGCCGGCGCTCGATGCTGTGCTGGAAGAGATCCAGTGCCTGAACGTTGATCGAGTGGTTGTAGGGGGCGATGTGGTTCCCGGGCCTATGCCACGAGAAACGCTCACGCGCCTACTGGATCTTGATCGCCCCGTCCACTTCATCTATGGGAACGGCGAGACCGCCATACTTGATCAGATTTCCGGTCGCAATCCCGCAGTCCCGGAACCATATCGGCCCGTCATCTCTTGGACCGCGCAGCAGTTTGATTCAATACAGAAGCAAACGCTGGCAAGTTGGCCTCTAACGATTCGCCTCGAAATCCCAGGCTTGGGCGCAGTGTTGTTTTGTCATGCGACGCCACGCAATGAGAACGAGTTGTTCACTCAACTGACACCGGAGAGCCGCTTGTTGCCTCTCTTTGAAGGCCTCAGCGCAGATATTGTCGTCTGCGGTCACACCCATATGCAATTTGATCGAGTGATCGGAGGCACCAGAGTGATAAACGCCGGCAGTGTGGGAATGCCGTTCGGAAACCCAGGAGCTGATTGGGTCCTGCTGGGCCCCGGAGTTCAATTCCGGCACACTTCGTATGACCTCGCGGCGGCTGCCGAGCAAATCCGAGACACCGCATACCCACAAGCTCAGGATTTTGCGGCTAACAACGTCCTGCATCCGCCCTCAGAAGCGAAAATGCTTGACTTATTCACGCGAGCGGCCGGCTGACGCGGTAACAACGTTACGCGTCTCCAGTCGCCAGGACCTTCCGTGCAGGAACCCTTATTCCGTGGTAGCCTAACCGCAAGGAGTCGCTTAATGCGGCAGAAAAACCCTCTTGGTCTCGGCCTGGCGGGCATGTTATTGGCAGCGCTTGCCGCCGGTCAAACGCCGCAAAAGCTGCCGCCGGTTCCCGCTGATCCTTTGGAACTGGCCACCGGCCCGGTTCAGATTCCCGAAACCGCGGACGACCGCGCCGCGGCGATTACGATGTTGGAACGCGCTCGCCAAAACTTCACGTTGCGGTCCCCAGGAAGCGCGCCTTACGACTTGAAAGTCGTGTTCATGGCAAGCGGTGGAACGCAGTTTTCAGGATCCGGAGAAATGGAAGAGATGTGGCAGAGCGTGGGACGCCTGCGTTGGACGGCGCATCTGGCGAACTATTCCGAAGCGCGTGTTTTTCAAAATGGCTATGGCTGGGATGCCGACCCGCACGCTTATTTACCACTTCGCCTGCAGATGCTTCGTGAGTCGCTTTTATGGCCGCTCAATCAGAATTTCACGAACGCGCAAATTCGCACCGCTCCCGCGGCCTGGAACGGCACACAAGTTACTTGCGTTCTGATCTCGTTCGGTCGCACGGCAAAAACGGCTGAGCCGGGCCGCCTCTGGCAGGAGGAAGAATTCTGTATTGATCCAAAATCGGGCTTGCTTCAGACCTATTCGGTTTCGCCGGGCATGTACAACGTGTACAACTACAGCAGCGCGATTCAGTTTCACGGGCGGACTGTGCCGCGGCAACTGTCGGTGATCGTCTCCGGCACCCCGGTGCTGCAGGCCCAAGTCGAGATTGCCGATCTCGGTCAGGTAGAAGCCTCAACGTTCACACCGGCCGAAGGCTGGACAGGCCCGGCCATCGTGATTCGCGGCCCTGAACGATTCCCCTTCTTCAGCCCGGCGGCTGGCGGTGGTTCTGCGGCACAGCAACCGGTCATCGTGCACGCACTGCTTAGCGTTGAAGGCAAAGTTATAGAAGCCGAAGCGCTTCAGAACTCCGACGCGGCACTGGCGCAAGCGGCGGTACAAGCGGTTAGCGGTGCTCAATACGGACCGGCGCGAGGTCCCTTTCAGCGCGAGGTCTTTGTCAGAGTGCAGTTTGGATTGCCGAGCAGCAATTAGCCGCGCAAGCCGTCAATAAACTCGTGCACGCGATCCAATCCCCGTTCGAGCTCGCGCATTGAGGTTGCATAGGAAATGCGGACGTGGTCGTTTGTCCCGAACGCTTCGCCCGGGACAACAGCGACGTGAGCTTGCGCTAACAGCGCTGCGGAGAAATCGAGCGAGTTCTTCACCCGGCCACTGCGAAAAGCAACGCTAACATTCGGATACGCGTAAAAGGCTCCTTTGGGCGTGGCAATTGTGACACCGGGGATTTTGCGCAACCGGTCGACAACAAAATCGCGCCTGCGACGGTACTCCGCTAGCATCACGGGCACCGAATCCTGTGTGCCGCGCATAGCCTCGATTGCCGCTTTTTGAGCAATCGACGCCGGGTTGGAAGTACTGTGGCTTTGCAGCTTCATCATGGCGCCAATGATAGGGGCGGGAGCTAACGCGAAACCAATGCGCCAGCCGGTCATGGCGTAGGTCTTCGATAGGGATCCGGCAACGACAACGGTTTCTTTTGCGCCCGGTTCGGCTGCAATCGAGTAGGGCTCGCCTTCGTAGACGAATTTGCAATAGCACTCGTCGGTCATCAGAAAAATGTCGCGCTTGGAGGTGAGCGCGAAGATCTTCCCAAACTCTTCATGAGGCAGCACCGAGCCGCTCGGATTACTAGGCGAGTTGATTATCAGCAGCTTCGTTTTCGGCGTGATATGACGCTCGATCATAGCTGCAGTCACTTCGAAGCCCCTCGATTCATCGGTGGGAACAAAAACGCAGACGCCTCCTGCGTAATTCACAACATCCTTGTACGTCACCCAATACGGCACCGGAATGATGACTTCGTCGCCGGGGTTCACAAGAGCTTGAATCAGGTTGAAGATGGCATGTTTGCCGCCGACGGTCACCATGCACTCGGAAGAGGAATACTTAGTTCCAAAATCGAGGCGATGCCGCTCGCAGATGGCCTCGCGCAGTTCGGGCGTTCCACCTGCGTTAGTGTACTTCGTGAAATTGGCCGCAATAGCCGCGACGGCGGCTTGCTTGATGTTGTCCGGTGTCGGAAAATCCGGCTCGCCAGCACCGAAATCAACGACATCAACGCCCTCGCGCCGGAGACGGTCCGCGTCGGCGGAAACCTTCAAAGTGGAGGAGACGCTGATGGTAGAGATTCGCTCGGCGATCTCCGCGATGGCTTGCATAATATCTAGTTTACTTTTGAACTCGAAATTTTGCTTGCAGCCGCCGCAGCACGGTCTCCGGAACAAAATGCGCAACGTCACCGCCCAGGGTGATGATCTCTTTGATCATGCGCGAGCTGATGAACGAAAATTCCTCACGCGCCATCAGAAAAACGGTCTCGGTCTGGGGTCGCATACGGCGGTTCAGCAAGGCCATCTGCAACTCGGTTTCGTAATCGGAGATGGCACGGATGCCGCGCAGAATCACATTTGCTCCGCGTCGCGCCGCGTAGTCGACCAATAAACCGTCGAAGTTGTCGGCTGTTACGTTCGGCAGATCAGATGCAACTTCGCGGATCATCTGAAGCCGCTCGTCAATGGAAAACAGCGGCTGCTTACCGGTATTGTTGAGTACGGCTACGATGAGTTCATCGGCCAGTCGCGCGCCACGAGCGATCAGGTCGAGGTGGCCGTTGGTCAACGGATCGAACGAACCGGGGTAGACGGCCACAAGGCGGCGATCGGGCATAGAGGTGATTCTATCTTCGAGTTTAGAGATTTAGTCGAATCGAGCGAAGAAATTTTCACGGCCCGTACGCATGCTCACGGACCTGAAGGCGCTCTGCCGATCACGCCGGAGATGCTGCTGGAAGAGCCGTCCGGCAATCTGTTCGGCCTGACGCAGAACGCCGGGATGGGCTGGGAAGCTGCTGCGCTGGGCGGCAAACAGATTCTAATCTTAAGCACGCACGGAGGCGTTCGTGCGCCGGACGGCAAGCCCATCGCGCTCGGCTATCACACAGGGCACTGGGAAGTTGGCCTGCTGGTTTCAGAGGCCGCGCGGGAACTAAAAGCTAACCGCGCGATTCCTTTTGCGGGCGCCTGCACGGACCCTTGCGACGGCCGCACGCAAGGAACAACGGGCATGTTCGACTCCCTGCCTTATCGCAACGACGCCGCCATCGTGTTTCGCCGCCTGATACGATCGCTGCCTACACGCGCCGGAGTAATCGGCGTCGCTACATGCGACAAAGGTCTTCCGGCGATGCTGATGGCGTTGGCCGGTTCCCCTGATCTTCCGTGCGCACTAGTTCCGGGCGGCGTAACCTTGATGCCCGAACACGGCGAAGACGCGGGCAAGGTTCAGAGCATCGGCGCGCGCTTCGCACACCACAAAATTACACTCGAAGAAGCGGCCCTGGCCGGCTGCCGAGCCTGCGCTTCACCGGGCGGCGGCTGCCAGTTTCTGGGAACTGCAGCGACATCGCAAGTGGTGGCGGAAGCGCTCGGGCTGACTCTGCCGCATTCCGCGCTGGCTCCTTCCGGAGAGACTGTGTGGCTTGATATGGCGCGGCGTACTGCCCGCGCCATTCTCAGACTCATCGAACTGCAAGTTCGCACGCGCGACATCCTCACGGACGCAGCTATCGAAAACGCGATGATTCTGCATGCCGCATTCGGCGGATCAACCAATCTTCTGCTACACATCCCGGCCATTGCACATGCGGCGAAGCTGCCTCGGCCTCGCGCAGCGGACTGGAATCGCGTGAACCGAAGTATCCCCCGCCTGGTGGATGCGCTACCGAATGGCCCGCGCAATCACCCGACCGTGCAGGTCTTTATGGCGGGCGGCGTACCCGAGGTAATGCTTCACCTGAGACGCGCTGGCATCCTGAATACAGCGGTCAAAACAATTTCAGGCGAAACGATTGGCACAGCGCTCGACTGGTGGCAGCATTCAGAACGACGCGACAAATTCCGACGCCTGCTGCAGCAGCTTGACAACATTAATCCCGATGACGTCATCATGTCGCCCGATTTAGCGCGCTCGCGCGGGCTGACCTCTACCGTCTGCTTTCCTCATGGCAATTTAGCGCCGGAAGGCTCAGTAGTGAAGAGCACTTCCATTGATCCGTCCGTTATCGACGAAGACGGTGTTTATCGAATGCGTGGGCCAGCGCGCGTATTCGTGACGGAGCACGAGGCCATCGCCGCCATCAAGAACCAAACCGTTCACGAAGGCGATGTGATGGTACTGATCTGCCGCGGCCCTATGGGCGCGGGCATGGAAGAGACCTATCAAATCACAGCGGCGCTAAAGCATCTGGCATTCGGCAAGCACATCGCTGTTATCACGGATGCGCGATTCAGCGGGGTTTCGACAGGCGCGTGCATCGGTCATGTCTCTCCAGAAGCGCTTGCCGGAGGACCGATCGGTAAAGTGCGAGACGGCGATCTCATCGAGATACTCATCGATCGCAACAGACTTGAAGGGTCTGTCAACCTTGTTGGCGACGCGGACGATTTAGGAAAACGGCCCACACGCGATGACCTGCGTCCCGACCCGGCACTTCCGGAAGACACGCGTTTATGGGCGGCCTTACAGCAGGCGAGCGGCGGTATCTGGGGCGGCTGCGTCTATGATTCGGACCAAATTATAGCTAAGCTGAATAGCGCTCCCGTTCCGGAATAACGCGCGTTATTCCGGCGGCCACGGACTCCAGGTACCGTCGGTGGTGTGCTTGTTTTTCTCGTCTTCCTTTTTCTTCTCAATGTTCTTGGCCGATTCCCCGCCTTTGAAGTAGAGATGAACCGCGACACTGTGAGTTCCCGCGTCGGCCGTGTAATCGGAGTGCGTATCAGCCAGGTGATCGAAGATGCCCTGCTCCTCTACTTTCTTCAGGAAAAAATCCGGATAATCAGGGTTGAAGGGTTTCCCCGGCTTCTCGCCCCAAAGTTTTTCGATAACAGGCTGGGAGGTAGCGTCCAGGCCTTTTACATCAAGCGTGCCGAAGTTATATACCTCGCCGGGAACAATGTTGTAGGTGACCTCGACCAATCTTTTTGAGTCGTCCGGCTGAGTCTCGGTCGTGACGGTCGCGTCCAGGAGCCCCTTGCGACGCATCTTATGCATCATCTCGATGCGGAAGTTAACGACTTGATCTCCATTGAATGTCTGGCCCGGTTTGAACGGGATATTGGAACGAATCTCGTCCTGGTCCATGCCGCTACCGTGGAAGTGAATTGCGCCAAATTTAAAAACGGGACCGTCGAGAATCTGAACCTTTAAGATCACGCCCAAATTGGCCGTCGCGGGAACCGTCTCCACCTTCGGAAAGGTAACCGCAGCATATCCTTTGGAAGCGTAGAGCGGCCGGATGGCGCCATCGAGAATCATCTTTATGCGCACGTCCGAGAGCGGCACGCCGATGGCCACCTGATTCACGGCGCGCAGGATGGTACCCGTATCGACAGCTTGATTCCCGCTCACTTGCACCTGATAAATGGCCGGTGCAGGCACATCGGGCGTGAACAAAACCGCAAGTTCTTGCGGATCGTCATTCGAAACCAGTGCTTTTACCTTGACCGACGGCTGGGTCTGGTGCACGAAATCCTGCACGGCTGAGGTGTAACGGTTCAGAACACCCGCCGTGCCGGGAATGCGATCGGAGTAGAACTCGACGTGACTTTTCAGGTATTCGCGAATCGCATCGGCAGAGACATTCAGCCGTTCAAAGCGCATGGGGAACACCTGATCGTTCTCCTGCACGTCGTAGACAACGTCGTATTCCGGCGGAACCGTGCCGCTGTAACGAAAATTAAAGGCGACACCGTTGAAGAGCTGGGTGGCCTGCAGCTTGGTTCGCGCCTGTTCGAGGATGGCTGTGTCGACGCGCTGGCCCATGTGGAGACCGCTCGCCTTGAGGATTTCTTCGGGCGAATACCGGCTGTTTCCTTTCACGCTTAAGGCGTGGAGGACGCCCGGCGGCGGCGTTTTTTTTGAGGCGGCCTGCTGCTGCTCGACCTGCTGCGCTGCTCGACCGGGAAATGGAGCGGCAGCGGCAAACGCACCTGAACAGACCAGCGCGGCACAAACAGAGCAGCGTAAAACAACAGAGGACATACCTATTTCAATGATACGTGCGATTGGAGACGCCGGTTATCAAGCAGTGCAACGCCATGGTGCGAGACAGGAGACAGTTGTCGCGCGACGGGGCAATGCAGGTGAGTGCCGGACGAGATTTAAGCGGCGAGTTGGGCTATTTGCTCGGGTGAAAGGCCATCGAATAGCTTGGCTACGTCATGCGAGACCTTAATGGTCTTGAGTTGAGAGAGTTCCAAGCGCTTTTTGTCGAGTGCGACGGCCGTTTTGTGCCTCTCATCCCGCTGCTCCTGCTGTTTTTCGCGGCGCTGCTCCTGCGCATTCCGCCGTTGTTCTTCTGCTTCCTGGCGTTTCTGCGAAGCAAAGCCAATTTCGAGTTGACGCCTTTCTTTTCTTCGCTGTAGAAGCTCCTGGGAAGCGCGGCGATAAGCGCGGTCCTGGGCTGCGTGGTAGCGGACGTAGTTGTTGATGGTGGTGCGCACGCCGATCGCCTGTTGTTCGCGGGTCTGCCCAGGCTCGGCCGGTTCCATCGAGAAGCAAGCTTCCTGCAAACGCAGCGCGCGCCGGCAGAGCCAGGTGTGCTGGGCCATTTTGACGACCAGTTCGACTTCGGCGGTACCGATTGGCTTCTCTTCTTCGTGCAGCCGTTGGAGCAGAAGATCGTAATCCTCCTGGTGTTCGCACGCGAGGACGTCGAAGCGGCCACAGAGACCGTGGTTCACACTGTTGTGCGAGACTTTTTCTTTCGCGGCGGCGCTTTTCGGGCCGGTGCTTTTCTGCGCATTGGCGCGATTGGCTTTGAGCTGGGCGGCGCTGGGTTTTTTCTTCTTAAAGGACACGCGATCTCTCCTCTTCGGGCGTTTGGATGAATACTCTTGGCCCGATTTAGCGTAGAGCGACGAAAGGCGCGATGAAGGGTGTCCAACTGCGCAATTTGGAGATCAGGCGTTGAGGTTCAGCAGGTTAGAAGAATTCGGATTTATTTTTGATTTTGTGAATGGCCCGAGTTTGGAACAGGGAGCCGCTTTTCGAGCGCGGGGGCTAGGGGTTGAACGGCGTTATAAGGATCTATGTAAGCCAAAGAGCGCCGTTCACCCTTAACTTTACTTCCGGAGTCGCAGACCTATGGCGCGGCCAGCAACTGTAACGTATCGCGGGGTCGTTCGATCTGAATGCCTTTACGTATGCGAGTTCCTTCTGGCTGACTTGCTCGCCGTCGCCGTTTCAGACTGCCAGAGGACACCAGAATGCTGCGAATACCCGATCAGATCTGTTCATCAAGTTGTTTTAGGTTTCTCCCATCTTGCGTTTTCCACGCGATAAGTCCGTTTGCACTACCCCCGTGTATCACAGCTGCTGCGGCTGATGGGCTGGAGAACTCGACATCCTTGGCGAACATCAAAAAGCCATTCTTTTCCGTCAGCGACCCATCCGCCAGTAGCTGTTTGCGCTGGGTCAAAACATACGGATAGCTATCAGCGGATGGTCGCGCCTCCAGAACTGCAGTTGAGCCGTGGAATACGACGAAGCCATTTGCGGTGCGCTGGCCCCGCGCTTCCGCTCCCTTCAGGCGGCAGAAGAGTACGCCTCCGGGTTGTGGCTTTGCGGCGGGTTGGGTAATTGGCGCGAGAATATCGGAACCGAGTACAGGAAGGAGTTGCCGAATACGCGACAGGAACACCTCCATGTCTTCTCGGTCAGATTCTGGAAGCCGCGAGCCACCGGGCTGATTCTGCTCGAGCGTGAACCTGTTAATCTCGGCCGCTTCCGTCAACAATCGGCTCTCAAGATATCTCACGTGCGCTTTTGTAAGATTTTCGTCCTTGCTGACGAAGACGATGGCCGAAACCCAGAATTCTTTTGTCTTGTGTTGCTTCAGCCGATCGCGAATGATCTCAGCCTCACCGATATAAGCGCGGGGTGCGTTTGTAGTAGGGTCGCTACCAATGAGGATATAGACTCCTGCCTTTTCCAGCTCCTCGCGAGCTAGCAGCTCATCGAACTCGGTACGCGGCGCAGCCACGGCCTTGCCGGTCCAGTTTGAGATTTCGGCAGTGCGCAGGCTCTTCGCGTCTCCGCGTGGAAGAAAGAGCTTGATAGTCGCCGATGTTGTGTACCGTGTACGTTCGGACATTCCATTTCAGGACTTCTGCTGAAATCTACGGGTCGCCACCATCCTACAGGAATTAAACAATTGCGCTCTGGAGGGCCTGTCCTTAGCAGAGCAAGTACGAAGTCTTTTCTCTCTTCTACCGTTCTGCCGCCGACGTATAGCATTAATGTTTGTGCTCATATCTGTGCTTAGGGCTGACTCCCCAACATAAACAACTGACAGCAGGTAGACATGACAAACGCTTCGATGCAGAAAGACAGACGATCGACTCGTATCGCAATTGTTGAGCAGCACATTCGATTCGAGAACGAACATGACCTTGAAGGTGTGCTCAGCACCTTCGGTGACATTGCCCGGTATGACGATGAACCATGGGACGAACACTACAACGGTCAGAACGGAGTCCGTCTCTTCTACGAACAATTGCTGAGAGCGCTGCCCGACTTAGAAATCGAGGTGCAGCGACGCCATGTGGCGGACGAAGCGGTCCTTGTCGAGGCGTTGATTCGCGGTACGCATCTCGGCGCCTGGCGGGGCCTGCCGGCAACCGGGCGGAGAGTCCAATTTCCACTTTGCGGTGTGTATACGTTCGATTCCGATGATCATCTCGTAGGGGAGAGAATCTACTATGATCGCGGAACCGTATTAAGACAGCTCGGCGTTTTTCACGAGCCCAGAACTGTTTTGGGGCAGATCTTTGTTTTGGTAGCACATCCTATTACGATTGCGCGTGCCGTCGGGAGGAATCTCCTGCGTAAATAAGTCGAGCGGCAAGAGTTCCGCCCACTCGGCTTTGAGTTGATTCAGAGCGTGCTGAGCGAACACGCGAGCCAGTTCGTCCTCAGCCGCGGGTTAAGCTCCTGAAACTGCCGACAAAGAAAATGCTGCGTGAGGTAATCCCAACTTGAACCGCAGCCGATCATACTCCACCAATACCTGAAACGCTTCGGGCTCCGACAAGGGCCAGAGCGTCGCGCGCGTCGCGCTAGATGCTGCGCGATCCAATAACGCATTGACCGCTCTCCGCGCCGCCTCATTCGCGGCCTCCATACAGGCGACATCGGTATATGTCTTCACATAATCAGAAGCTAGAAACAGATTTGGAATCTCCGTGCTCGCTTCTGGCCGGTATTGCAGCGAGCCTGACGTATTGATCATCAGCGGCTCCAAATTCGTCACTGCTGTCGGATTCGGGAATTGCACATCGGGATCGAGGAACCACTGCAGCAGGTTCTGGTCCTGCAGCACCTCCGTGCCAGTCACATTCAGGTGAACTTTCATTTGCTCCCAAGTCTCTTTCTCGATCTCCGAAGATGAGCATTGCATTGCCGGCTTGCCGTACACAATTCCAGGCGTTTGCCAATCCGATATGTCGACTGAAAGGATTCCACCCAGGCTCCCATCGCCGAATTTTGCCAGCATTCCCGTCTTCCAGAACTGCTTCTGTGAAATTGAGGTCAGGGCCCACGGCGAATCTGCATACAGGCAATGCCCAAAGTCCAGCGGGACATCCTGCTTCAGGTAAAACTGAATGCCATTCATCCAGGCCGTCTCAACTTTGTTGAGATTGGCGAGCGAGGGCGCCAGCGCTTTCATACGGTCATCCACGAGCGGCGTCATCGCCTCGACCGGCATGGCAGAGATGTAGTAGTCCGACGTAATTGTCAAATCTTGTCCGTTGCTTTCGGCAAGGACGGAGGTAATTCCGGCCTCGGAGACCGTAAACGATTTCACTAGGGTGTTATTGCAAAATTTCACACCTTTGGCGCGCAAATAGGCAATCCACGGCTGCAGCCAAACGTCGTTCGTCGGCCCGTTCAGCAGCCGGTCAAACCCTCCATACGTTAGTAGTCCGTAGAGCAGTTGGAGAAAGGTATAACCAACCGTGCGCGTGCTACCTTGCTGCGCCCGGACCGCTACCAGCGACCGCGTCAGCCCTTTTCCGAGAAGCGTCTGGTAGGTGGTGGAGCGGTTCGCCGCGTCAATGAATGTCCACCACGGAATATTTTCGTATTCGGCAAGCCGCCTTTCGGGGCAACTGGTCAGCAGGGTCAGGATGCGATCCGTGAAGAACAGCACCTCATCGTCCGGCACTCCGATGCCGCCAAAGATTTCCTGAAATACGAGAGTCCAATCCTCCAAATTCTGCGGAATTCGAGCAGTAAGCACCAGCGGCGGCTTCCCGGCGCGTGCGACAAGAATCCGAGTCGCATGTACGAGGTTGTTGAATACGCTGGTGTTGCTCGGGTCCGGTATGCGCATCATGGTGTCCGTAAGATGCTTGTAAAAGGCGGGGAAGAAGCGGAACCCATGCTCTCCCGGCAGATCTCTGCGCCCGCCGGTTCCGGTATTGGGGACCGAAAGGCTTCGAGCCTTCCCACCAAACACCTCTTGCCTCTCATAAACCGTGACGTCGAATCCACGCTCGATCAATTCATGAGCCGCACTCAATCCGCCGACACCACCGCCCAGAACAGCAACCCGAGTAGACATGCTGAACACTTTATCGCCGCCCGCGACTGAAAGGCGGCGGGTGGGCCGGTATCCGAACGAGCAAAACATGCCCTGTATAATTCGTCTCGATGTTTCCGTATGACAACGCTATCGTTTCAACTGTTCGCCGCAACCCGCAGACCGTCTCCGACGTTCTGCAGCTCATGCAGGCGATCGACACGACGTGCGCCGACACAGATGGGCTGAAGTGGTTCAACTGGCTCTATTTTCAGGTCACCCAGGCAATAAAGGCGTGCCTTGACGCGGGGAAATTCACTGACCCTACATGGCTTGCGCGTCTGGATGTTCTATTTGCGCAGTTTTACTTCAACGCTTTAGAAACGGCATTGACCGGATCTCCGACTCCGGGGTGCTGGCAGGCGATGTTTTCAGTTCGCGGTGACACGCGAATCGCCAGGATCCAGTTTGCACTCGCCGGAATGAATGCCCACATCAACCACGATCTTTGCCAGGCGATTGTTTCAACCTGCCGGGCCACTAATCGACCGTTGCAACATGGAACTACACAGTACAGCGATTACACTTCGGTGAACGCAACTCTTGACAGCATGATTCAGAGCGCGAAGCAGACCCTAGCCGTACGCTTGCCGGGAGCGTCGAGTCCGCCAATTTCTCAGCTGCAAAACGTAATCGCGGCATTTGACATCGGCATCGCCCGTGAGCACGCTTGGAACACGGCTGAAGCATTGTGGGCTTTGCCGGCTGCCGCCACCGCACCGCTCCTGAAATTCGTGAACGGCATCACCGCCGCGCTGGGCAAATCCCTCCTGATACCCATCCCGTGAGTTTCGCTAATATGCGCTACAAAAAAAAGCGATTGCCCCAAGGTGCGTGATGAACGTGGGTTCCGATCTAATCCTGAGCCATTGACCTCCTTGCGAGGCCGGGTGTTAGAACTAGCAGATGGAGATTTCGCCCGAAGCGGAACCGATGCTGGGCCAAATTCAAGCTCTGCTCGAGCAGCGCCCGGTAGGTAATTCATGCTTCTCCTCGTAATTCCGAGCCAAGTTACTTGGTCCTATTTTGCCGGTGTAGCGGTTCTTGCAATCGGGCTGGCGGCCATTCTTGTTCGGGGCGACTGGCTGAAGGCGCGAGGATTCGACAAGCTGATTCTGTTTGGTCCGCTTTTTTACGCGGCGCCAATCGCGGCCTTCGGCACTGAACATTTTACGCTGACGAAGGTCATCGCGTCGATCATGCCGGCGTGGATTCCGTGGCATCTGTTTTGGGTGTACCTCGTAGGCGCTTGCTTTATCGCAGCCGCGCTGAGCCTGGTGACGGGAATTCAGGCGCGCCTGGCGGCAAGTTTGCTCGCGCTAACGTTCTTTCTTTTCGTAGTGCTGATGCACATACCGGGTTGGGCACACCATCCGCGAGATCGCTTTGCGCCGACGTTCGTTCTGCGGGAAATATCGTTTAGCGGCGGCGCGCTGGCACTGGCTGCCAGCCTAAGCGGGCAGTGGCGCAAACGCCGTGCGCACATTCTTGCGACCATCGCGCGATACTTCGTTGCAATTCCCGTGCTGTTTTTCAGCTTTGAGCAATTCATGCATGGCGATCACGTTCCGGGCATTCCACTGGAGCCGGTTACTCCGGCGTGGATCTGGGGACACGCCATTTGGACGTACCTGGCGGCTGCGGTTTACGCAGTGACGGGCATCCTGCTGGTTGCCGGCAAGAAGACCCGCGCGGCAGCGACTTGGCTGGGATTGACTGTGCTCTTCGTGGAGTTGGTGGTCTATGTGCCGATCGGAGTAGTGGAACGCGCCAGCCTTAACAATGGACTTAATTATGTGGCGGATACGCTGATGTTTTGCGGCGCCGTTCTTCTGCTGGCCGGCGCCATGCCGCGCGAAGAGTAAAGAGTTCCCCCCAGCTGGCCAGTAAGTTGAATATATGTGCAGCCGGAGCGTTCCTACGTGCATCCACTACGCTCAGGAGTAACTGCATGGCAAACACTGATCGAACAATCGTCGTCACCGGCGCAACAGGCAAACAAGGCGGTGCGGCATTTCGTCACCTAAAACGGCGCGGTTTCGCACTTCGCGCGCTGGTGCGCAACCCCGAAAGGCAGGAAGTACGTGAGTTAGAAGCTAGTCGCGTCGAAGTCCTTCAGGGGGATTTCGACGATCCGGAATCCATGGAGCGGGCGTTGGACGGAGCCGATGGCGCTTACTCAGTGCAATCGTGGCAGGGAGGCGCCGAAACGGAGATCCGTCAAGGGATTGCATTCGCCGAAGCTGCGAACCGTCAGGAGATTGGGCATTTGGTTTACAGTTCGGTTGCTGCCGCGGATCGGAATACAGGGATTCCGCATTTTGACAGCAAGGGCAAGATCGAAGAACGTATCCGCCAGATCGGAATTCCGTATACGATTTTCAGGCCGGTGTTTTTCATGGAGAACTGGCTGATGATGCGCGAGGGAGTTGAGAGGGGCACAATTATGCTCCCGCTGAGCCCGCAAACGCGACTGCAAATGATTTCGGTTGACGACATTGGCGCTTTCGTGGCGCTCGCGTTTGAACACCCGGGGCACTGGCACAATCGTGCGTATGAATTGGCCGGCGACGAGTTGTCGATGACTGAGCTGGCGGAAACATTCAGCCGAGTGTCAGGGCGCGAGGTGCGGTACCAACAGACGCCTTGGGACCAGTTCGAACAGCGGGCGGGGCACGAGATGACGGTGATGTATCGGTGGTTTGAAAACAACGGTTATAGCGTTGATATCGGGGCAGTGCGGCAGGATTACCCGCAGTTGACAAGCTTCAATCGGTGGCTGGAAGAAAACTGGACCCGGCCAGCCGCTCAAAGAGCATCGGGCGCGTAGGCGATTTCAGGCGAGAGCTTTGCCGTAGAGAACAAGCAAGCGGCTCCATGCTTTCTCGGCTTGGGGCTCGTTGTAGACATGGGAGTCGGGGGGGCACCAGCCGTGCGCCGCGCCGGCGTACACCTCGATTTCCGCGGGCAGGTTCGCTTGAGCGAAGGTGTCCTTGAGGACGTTCTTGTCGTTAGGAGAGCGCGCATCGTCATTCGCGGCAATCGCAATCAAGAACTGCGCGTTGCTTTTCGCCGCCTGGAGATGCGGACTGTTCGGTTGATCCGTAACGAGTCCACCGCCATGGAACGATGCGACGGCACCAATGCGTTCAGGCACGGCGGCGGCAGTCCGAAACGCGATGGGACCGCCCATGCAATAACCCTGCACACCCATCTTGCGATTCTTTGCGACGGATGATTGCTGGTCCAGCCACGCGATGAACGATTTCGCGTCGGTCATGTGGGTCCGCTCGTTGAGCGTTTGCGCGAGTGGCCTCACCTGATCTATCGGCGTGGCTGCGCCTGCGTCCGCCGTGGGAGCCTTCTTGGTCCGGTAGAACGGGTTCACTACAAGTACCGAGTAGCCCGATTCGGCGAGCCGTTTGCCCATCTGACGAAATGCCGGCCGGAGACCGAAGATATCCGGCCAGATGAGGACGCCGGGAGCTGCCCCGTTTACCGGATGCACGAAGTAGCAGTCCGCCGAGCCGTCCGGGGTGGTCACATTCACGTCGGATTCGGCGACTCCAACCGCGTTCGCAACACTTGGCAACATCATCGCTATACCCGCTCCTAACAGCATGCCGAATTGTTTTCTGGTTACGTTACCGAGCCGTTCGTACTCTTGCCGGTCGTTCTCGAAATGATCCTGATCACACATATCGGCTTATCTTATACCTCAACCTTTCGAGAGCGCTAACCGGCGAACCGGTATCCGGGCTTCAACTGACAGCGGTAGATTTTGTTGCCGGTTTCGGAAGCCTCCGCACTGCAATTGGCAAAAGAAAGGATCAACGCCGGTCCCAGCGGAAAAACGATGTACTGCCCGTCTAAATCAGCTTCGATGGTGGGTCCTTCGGAGCCGGGCGGGAGAGCGAAGTTCATGGTTTGACCTACGATGAACGGATATGAGAGCTGGATTGATTCCGTCGCCATGATGCGGGTCACATCGGCTTCGACGAGAAAATCCGTTGCGTCGGACCAGTTCAAAACGGACACGGTTATGCGCTGCGATGGGCGCGCGAAGGTATTCGATTCGATTTTGGTGAAAGCGCAAGGCCCCGCTACACACAGAATGCGCACATTGCGAAACTCGTTTCCTGCCTCGGCATCCAGCGGCAGAGTTGTGGTTGTTGCCGCCCACCTGCCGTCAGGCGAACACGGTTTCCGGCCGCGGCAAGGAATATTGCCCACATTGAACGCGAGGAATTGCTTCGCCAGGCTGCCTACGTTGATGGTAGATTGCTCGCTCAACGAGTAGCGCACGTGAACGTTCCCAATCTCGGTGACCTTCGAGGGTGTCTGGGGCTGCTTCGGTGAGGCTTCCGGCTGGACTTGTACGGGTTCCATGCGGGCAATGTACAACTGGTCGCCCGGCTTGGTTGCGAGTATCTTGAGGGCCTTGTAATCCGAATGCGTAAACGTCAAAACGACTGTTTCTCCCGTTGTCGTGTCCAGGCTCAAAGTGACGCTGAAGAATCCTGAGGGGCCGGAGCGTGTAGTCACGCTGGTTAAACCGCCAGCAGCGGTTACTATTACTCCGGACAAAGGCGTCTGTTGTGTGGGATCGCTATCCTGTTTTAGGACATCGCCCAACAGGGTGACTTGCACGATAGGCCGCGGGGCCGGCTTCCTGGCAATTCTTAATGAGACCGCGACGGCGATAAGCGCGAGCACGGATGCGGCCGCGAGTAAGAGCTTTTGCCGACGTGTCATGTTCTGCACCCGGTGGCCTGTCGTAATGAGTTCGTTAGCATGAGAAAACCGCTTGCTGGCGCGCGGCTCAGTTTCGAGGTTTTCATCACTTGATTGTTAGACTAGCCGAAGCTTTCCGGTGTACGCGCCGACAGCTATTAGGCGGAGCCGCGGCGAGTGCCTGTCTGGCCGTATTGGGGGCAAGCGGAGCGCCTACTCTCGCGCCTGCGGACGATGCGTTTCTCGAAGAGTTGGAAAAAGCGAATTTTCAATTTTTCTGGGAACAGGCAGATCCTACGACAGGTCTGGTTAAGGATCGCTGTAACGTGCGGGCGACTGATAAAGGCGTTGTGGCCAGCATCGCGTCGACAGGCTTCGGATTAACCGCACTTTGCATTGGCGAGCAGCGAGGCTACATTACGCGAACAGAGGCGCGGCGTCGAGTCTTAGCGACTCTGCGTTTCCTCTGGGAAGCAATGCCGAACCACCGGGGCTTCTTTTTTCATTTCGCCAATGCTAAGACCGGAGAAAGGATCTGGGACTCCGAAGTCTCTTCCATTGACACTGCGATTTTGATTTGCGGCGTTCTGATGTGCCGTGAGTATTTCCGAAACGTGGAAATCAGCCGTCTGGCTTATGCCATCTCGAACCGTGTGGAATGGACCTGGCTCGCGGAAGATACATCGCTGCTGCAACATGGCTGGGAGCCAGAAGCAGGATTTCTTCCATACCGCTGGAATTACTACAGCGAGCTGATGATGATGTATCTGCTGGGGATGGGATCGCCGTCACATCCGTTGCGCGCAGACTCATGGAACGCGTGGAAGCGAACCACTTTCGACTACGAGGGAACCCGGTATATCGGGTCTTTTGCACCATTGTTTATTCATCAGTATTCGCAGGCCTGGTTTGACTTGCGGAAGAAACGCGACAAGTACGCGGATTATTTTGAAAATTCGAGAATCGCGACGGACGTGCATAGACGGTGGTGCGTGGAGCTAGGCAAGCAATTCCCCGATTACACAGACGACCTTTGGGGCATCACGGCCTCGGACTCTGAACATGGATATGTGGCTTGGGGCGGGCCGCCTGAAATGGGTCCGGTGGACGGTACGGTTGTTCCAAGCGCGGCGGCTGGATCGCTGCCCTTTCTGCCCGAAGCCACTCTGCGCGTGCTGCGAAACATCAAGAATCGCTATGGCGATCGCTGCTGGTCAAAGTATGGGTTTATTAATGCGTTCAATCCGCTCAAGAACTGGTATGACACGGACGTTATCGGCATCGATACCGGCATCACTATCACTATGGCGGAGAATCTGCGGACTGGTTTTGTCTGGAACACCTTCATGAAGAGCAGGGAGGCGCAGACCGGTCTGAAGCTCGCCGGTTTTCAACCCGCGGGGTGAGAAATTGTGCCCAATAATGTGTAGCGTGGAACCATTTGAAAACAGGGGCTGGTTGCTACACTTGAGACGAAAATGCCCTACGATGTGGTGGTTATTGGCAGTGGCCCCGGCGGGTATTCTGCCGCTGTGCGGTCCGGCCAATACGGTCTAAGAACCGCTCTTATTGAGAAACAGCCCCGGCTTGGCGGCACGTGCCTGCTGGTTGGCTGCATTCCCACCAAAGCTCTGTTGCACACCGCCGATGTTTGGGATTACTTCAAAGACCCTGAAACGCAAGGCATTCAGTGCAAAGATCCGCAGTTGAACTATCAACGGGTGCTCGATCGCAAGAACAAGATTGTTAGTAAGCATTCGAAGGGCATCGAGTTTCTGATGCGCAAGAACAAAGTGGATGTGATCAAGGGGCAGGCGCGGCTGATGGGCGGCGGGCGCATTCAAGTAGATGGCGAAAAAGGCCAGCAGACCGTCGAGGCGAAGAACATTATTCTGGCCACCGGCTCCGAGGCGCGCATGCTGCCGGGCCTTCAGCCTGACGCGAACTTAATCCTGACGAACATTGAAATTTTGGATATGCAGGCGGTTCCGAAGACCATCGGCATTATCGGCGCGGGGGCTGTCGGTGTCGAATTTGCCTCGATTTTCAACCGCTTCGGCTCGACGGTGACGGTGCTCGAGATGCTGCCGCGGCTGGTTCCGGTGGAGGACGAAGAAATTTCGAAGGAACTCGAAAAGCACTTCAAAAAGACTGGTATTCGCTGCGAAACCGGCGCAAAAGCGGAGAATATACGAAAAAACGCGAATAGCGTCAGCCTGACGGTTACGCTCGCAAACGGCAAAAAAGAAGAGATGGAGTTCGACAAGCTGCTGGTGGCGGTCGGGCGCAAGCCTATTACTGAAAACGTGGGCCTCGAAAGCACAAAGGCGCAACTCGATCGTGGATTTGTAAAAGTAGATGCCTATCAGCGCACCGGTGAACCCGGTTTGTACGCGATTGGCGACATCGTGGCCGGCACACCGCAACTGGCGCATGTTGCAACAGCCGAAGGCATGGTGGCGGTGGGGCACATCGCGGGGAAGCAGGTCCGGCCAATCAATCGCAATCGCATTCCGGGCGCAACCTATACAGATCCGGGGATTGGCAGCGTGGGCTTGACGGAAGCGCAGGCACGCGCGCAGGGCTTCCAGGTGAAGGTAGGGAAATTTCCGTTCGCCGGGAACAGCAAAGCGACGATTCTGGACAAGCACGAAGGCTTCGTAAAGATCATTGCGGAAGAGAAGTTCGGCGAGATTTTGGGCGTACACATTATCGGCCCGGAAGCATTCGAACTGATTTCAGAAGCGGTCACGGCGATGGAAGCTGAAGCAACGGTCGAAAGCATGATGGCGACCATTCATGCTCACCCGACTATTTACGAGGCAATCGGCGAGGCGTTCAATAACGTCTACGGTCTGGCCATCAATATCTAAGGAACCACTTACTCGGGTCGCGGCTCAGGATGAAAGCTCAGTAGAAATGGCGAGACCACTGGAACAAATTGACTTGGGGCGCATGCCGTATTCCGCTGCACTCGAAGTGCAGCAACGCCTGGTGGCCGAGCGCAAATGTGGCCAGGGCGTAGACACGCTTCTCTACGTTGAGCATCCGCATGTGGTCACTATCGGGCGCAATGGCAGGCAACAGCATGTGCTGGCGAGCGAAGAGGTGCTGGCGAGAACGGGCATCGAAGTCTATGAATGCGACCGGGGAGGCGACGTGACGTATCATGGTCCCGGTCAAATCGTGGGCTACCCGATTTTGGATCTGAAGGAATGGAAGCGCGACGTTCACGCTTATTTCAGCGGGGTGGAACAGGCTCTCATCAACGCGCTGGCCGACTTTCGCATCCGTGCCGAGCGAATTGCAGAGCGCGGGTATGAGGGTGTTTGGGTGGCCGGAGCGAAAATAGCGGCGATTGGAATTCATATCAGCCGCTGGGTCACGTCGCACGGTTTTGCACTAAATCTCGATACGGACCTTAGCTATTTCAAATACATTGTTCCGTGTGGACTGACTAAGCCGGTTTGTTCGCTGCGCAGTCTGGGATGCGAGGCAAGCCGCGAGGAGGTGATGGGAGCCGTCACTGCCTCCTTTGCGAAGGTGTTCGGCTATGAATTGAGGAGATTCGATGATTGACGTGGTAATGCCCCAAATGGGCGAGAGCATCGTGGAAGGAACGCTGACACGCTGGTTGAAGAAGCCGGGCGAAAAGGTAGAACGCGACGAGCCGCTTTTTGAGATTTCAACCGATAAGGTAGACACCGAAATTCCATCGCCCGAAGCTGGAGTGCTGAGCGAGATATTAGTGCAGGAAGGCGCCACGGTGGCAATCAATTCGGTAGTTGCCCGAATTGGGGACGGCGCAGCCGCCGCTCCTAGTGCAGCTCCGGCGGCTCCGGCGCAGCGACAAGCGCAGCCCACAGTAGCGTCTACTCCGCCAAGCCTCGGCGTCGGCCCTTCGGCTGCCGCTCCTGAGGCGAGAACTTCCGCGCCCGCCGCAGCAGGTCCTTATCCCGCACAACCCACTCCGCAACCGGCACCGCCCGCCGCAGCGCCGGCTGCTCCGCCACCTGCACCTGTTTCACAGGCGGATGGTACGGAAGACCAAGGTCCTTTATCTCCGCTGGTCCGCAAAATGGCGCGTGAATACAACATAGATCTGTCTCAGGTAAAGGGCACCGGTGCGGGTGGGCGCATAACCAAGCAGGACGTCGAAGGCTATATGTCTTCGCAAGCCGCGCAAACTTACTCTTCAGCGCCTCCGAAACAGCCCGTGGCGACCAGTGCGGGCCCGTATCCGATTGAGCCGCCGCCTGCCCAATCGAGACCGTCCCAAGCAGCCCAGCCCCAGCAACAGCCCCCAGCGCCGATGCCTTTAGCTGAGGCCGCCCGTACTCGGACTGAACCGATGACGACTATGCGGCAGAAGATTGCCGAGCACATGGTGATGAGCAAGCGCACTTCGGCTCACGTCACCACCGTTCATCGAGTGGACATGACGAAGATTGCTAAGCTGCGCGACAAATCGAAGGCGGAATTTCAGGCGCGCAACGGGTTCTCGTTGACATTTCTCCCGTTCGTGACGGCGGCGGCTGCAGAAGCGCTGCGCAGTTTTGAGATCTTCAATGCCTCGATTGATGGAAAGAACATCGTGTATCACCGCGACATTAATCTGGGTATCGCGGTGGCACTCGAAAACGGACTGATCGTTCCTGTCATTCGCAATGCGGACGAGAAGAACGTCGCCGGATTGCAGCGGTCCATTGTGGACCTGGCGACCCGCGCGCGCTCTCGCCAGCTAAAACCGGATGAGGTGCAGGGCGGCACGTTCTCCATCACCAACTTTGGCAGCTTCGGCAGCATCTTCGCAACGCCGGTTATCAATCAACCACAGGTGGCGATTCTCGGCGTCGGCGCTGTCGAAAAAGTTCCCGCCGTTGTCGATGGCGATGCGATTGCCATTCGCTCGCAGGCGCACCTCGCGCTCACGTTCGACCATCGCATTACGGATGGAGCGACCGCCGACCAATTCTGCCAGAAAGTGAAGTCGATTCTCGAGAACTGGTCCGCAAATATCCTTTAAACGCGGCGGCGCACGACGGGAAAGCGCGAGAGGACAACGCCCGGGTGAATCACCAAGGCTTGGTGTACCGGCACGACAGTGTTAGTCGTTTGAGCAGTTTACGTGCCAACGCATATACACCACCTACCGAGGTGTGTAACAGTCTTTTTTCTCTTGACGAATCCTTAATGTCGGTTTAATATTCCTTTGGGCTGTCATTTGCCCCAGGGACATTCATTCAAGGGAAAGAGGTCCGCGAATGACCTTTCAGGTCGGCGAAAAGGTGGTTTATCCGAACCACGGTGTAGGCACGATCGAGAACATAAGCTCCCGTTCCTTCGGAACCCAGCAGGAGCCTTTTTATCTGCTTCGTTTATCGCCGAACAGCATGACGGTGATGGTGCCTTTCTCGCACGTCAACGATGTTGGTTTGCGAAAAGTGACCAAGTGCAGCGAGATCAATCGAGTTCTTAGCTATCTTTCTTCGGGCCAGCCGTGCTGCGCGCATGATTGGAAGGACCGATTCAAAGAAAACTCCGACAGGATGCGCGGCGGAAGCCTGCTTGAAATCGCGGAGGTTTTCAAGGCATTGCTGATTATTCAGCTTGGTAAGCCGCTCTCTTTTAGAGAGAAGAAGATGTTGGAACGCGCCCGCAGCATGCTGGTGCTTGAGACATCGATTGCGAGATCCGTTTCGGAACCGGAAGCTATTTCGCTCATCGCCCGCGCGCTCGACAAATGCTCGCTGCCGATGCCCGCAGCTCTGTGAGGCGCAGTCTTTTCTAACCGCTATACTGGTGTAGTCCCGCCTGATTCCGGCGCTATCGTCTAACGGTTAGGACGGAGCCCTCTCAAGGCTCAAATAGGAGTTCGATTCTCCTTAGCGCTACCAGATTCACGCATATGAACCGGCGTAGTTTCCTGCATGCGATGGGCGCAAGCGCCCTAATGGGACGAGCGATCAAGGCACGAACCACCTCAGATTTCAGCGCAGAAATCCTCGAATACAAAAAGCCTGTTTTTAATCTGCATCAGTTCTTCCGTGCTCCGATCAAAATTGAATCTATTGATCTGTTGCACGCTCATGGTCAATATTTTCTGCGCACCCGGTCTAGCGACGGCGCCGAAGGGTTGATCCAAACGAAAGACATCGCGGATTACATTCCGATCCTGGCGCACCGCGTGAGGCCTCACTTTCTGGACAAGGATGCACGAGATCTTGAACATCTGATCGATGAGGTTTATGCGACGAACTCCAACTACAAGTTGGCTGGGCAGGAATTCTGGTGCCCTGTGGCTTATATCGAACAGAGCCTGCTTGATCTGATGGGAAAGTCGCTGAAAAAACCCGTGGGGGAACTGATGGGCGGCGTTCTGCGCAAAGAGATTCCTGTTTATCTCTCGGGCTCCGGGCGCGATACGACAGCGGAAGAAGAGGTCGATGTCTATGTGCGGGAGCAGGAGCGGACGGGCGCCAAGGCTGTGAAGTTCAAGATCGGCGGCCGCATGAGCGACAATTATGACGCTTATCCGGGTCGCACTGAAAAAATTTTGGAACTGGCGCAGCAGAAGCTTGCTGGCAAAGTCACGCTTATGGCTGACGCCAATGGTTCCTACGACGCGACTAACGCGATCAAAATCGGCAAGCGTCTACAAAGCATGAACTATCTATGGTTCGAGGAGCCATGCCCCTGGGAAGAACTGAGCGAGACGAAGCGTGTGGCCGATGCGCTGGATATGAAAGTGGCATTCGGCGAACAGGATTCCAGCTTGTGGGAATTTCAGTACATGATCGACAACAAAGTGATGGACGTCGTGCAGCCGGACCTAAATTATAACGGTGGCTTTGTCAGAACGGCCAAAGTGGCTCGAATGGCGCGCAAAGTGAATATGTGGATTTGCCCCCACGATACTCAGACCGGCGCTGCTAGTGTAAACATCCTCCAGTTTGCAGCGATCACCCCAAACATTGGGCCGTTTATGGAGTACGTATCGCGCAAGCAACCGAAGAAGGAATCCTGGTACACACCGAATTTCGACATCAAGGATGGAGTGATTCCTGTTCCCGCTGGGCCCGGCATGGGACTGGAATTCGATCCGGATTTTCTCAAAACCGCGACGGTGATTCCGCTAACGTAAGCCACCCGCTTACGCTAGAGCGCATTCCGCCATAACGATTCAGTTTAGGTCGGCGGCGGGGGCTTGCGGGTTTTCACCCCTAGCTTCGCACTAGCCACACTGATGGCTTTGTAGTATACTGAGCTTGTCGGGGGGAACTAGGGGGCGGGCACTCGGGGGTTCTTGGGGTGAGCGCCCGCCTGGTTACGGGGATGTACTTATACAACGGGATTTGGCTGGTAAGGGTTACCGCGTAGCGCGGTTTTTCTTAGCTTTTCTTAATACCTGGAATAGCTTAGTCGAACATGCCTTCGAACAGGGCAGAACTCAGGTACCTTTCACCGGCGTCGGGCATTACGACCACTATTGTCTTGCCCGCCATCTCCGGCTCTTTAGCTAAACGTACGGCAGCAACGGCGGCAGCGCCGCATGAGATCCCGCAGAGGATGCCTTCTTCGGTAGCCAATCTGCGCGCCATCTCGATCGACTCCTCGTTGGTCACCTGTTCCACGCGGTCTACCGTCGATAAATCCAAATTTTCGGGAATAAAGCCTGCTCCGAGGCCCTGAATTTTGTGCGGTCCCGGCTTCAGTTCCTGGTTTTCGCGCGTCTGCGTAATAACCGGGCTGCCGGCCGGCTCGACGGCTACCGATAACATCGGCCACTTCTTCTCATTCTTGATGTAACGCGAAACTCCCGTAATGGTGCCGCCGGTTCCGACGCCGCTGACCAGCACGTCCACTTGCCCGTCAGTGTCTTGCCAGATCTCCGGCCCGGTGGTTTCAAAGTGAATCTTTGGATTAGCGGGATTACTGAACTGTTGGGCCAGGAAGTAATGACCCGGATCTGAGGCGCGTAGCTCTTCGCATTTCGCCATAGCTCCCTTCATCCCTTTTGCACCCTCGGTAAGAAGAAGGTTCGCGCCCAGCACCTTCAAGACTTTTCGACGTTCCAGCGTCATCGTATCGGGCATGGCCAAGGTCACTTTGTAGCCCCGAGCTGCGCCTACGAAGGCGAGAGCGATCCCGGTATTGCCACTGGTCGCCTCCAAAATCTCCATTCCGGGCTTGAGCGCGCCTCGTTCTTCCGCATCCCAAACAATCGAAGAGCCGATGCGGCATTTGACGGAAAAGGCCGGATTGCGTCCTTCTATCTTGGCGAGGACGGTTGCTTTCGCGCCATCCACCACTCGATTCAGTTTCACTAGTGGCGTACGGCCGATGGTAAATGAGTTGTCCTGGTATACCACTATTTCCCTTTCAGATGTCCCAGTTGGGTACAAATTGCGTGCGCTTTTCGTGCCAGCTTCGCGCCAATTCGCCCGAAGGTCGTCTCGTCCAGTACAGCGGATACCGCAGAATCCACGCGATGCCATATTTGGGCGAAAGGATCGTCGTTGTTATTGCGGGTTGCGACTTTTACATTCTCAACGGCCCGCAAAACATCACCGACCGTAATCGCATCCGGAGATCGCGCGAGCAAATAGCCGCCCTCTGCCCCGCGCCGCGAATCCACGAAACCGTTTTGTTTGAGGCCGGCCAAAATCAATTCCAAGAATTTTTGCGGAATTTTCTGGCGCTTCGCGATCTCAGCGATTTTTATTGGAGGCATGGACGCCGGCTGACGGTGTTCCAGATGTTGCGCAGCCAGATCGAACACAGCCTTGAGCGCGTATTCGCTCTTGACCGAAATATTCATTCGATTTCATTTACGATTGTATTCCGCACGGCAGATTATCACGGGAATTATCAAATGCGCTATTCGACCCAGACGTTTACCATGAGAAATACAGTTGTCATGACAGCATCCAGTTCGAGACAGCTTTTTGGAACGGACGGAATTCGTGGGGTTGCTGGCGAGCCCCCTCTGAATGACCGTACAGCCCACGCGCTCGGCGTTGCCCTGAGTGAGTGGGTGCGCACGTGTTTAAACATCGATGCGCGGCATTCAGCGCCTGAGGTACTTATTGGGATGGACACGCGCGAGAGCGGCCCCTGGCTGGCTGAGCAAGTGGCTGGAGGGCTTGCGCGCGCCGAAGTGTCAGCGCGCTTTGCGGGCGTTATCACCACTCCAGGGGTTGCGTATCTGACCCGCACCGGCCCGTTTGCGGCCGGCGTGATGATCTCGGCTTCGCACAATCCTTACTACGATAACGGCCTTAAGATCATTAGCCACTCCGGTTATAAACTGCCCGACGAAGTTGAGTTGCAGCTCGAGAACTCGATGGAACGCTGGCTTGCAGGTGATGGGCGGGCCACAGCCAAGCCGTTGATCATCGACCCTGCCCTGGATAGTCTCTATACTGATTACCTTGCCGGCACGGTCTCGGGGAGTTTCCCTTTCAGCCTGGTCGTTGATTGTGCGAATGGCTCCGCGACCGAAGTTGCGCCTCGTCTTTTCAGCCGCCTGGGAACCCGTGTCGATTGGATAGGCGTATCGCCGAACGGTCGAAATATAAATCTCGATTGCGGCTCGCTTCACCTGGAATCCCTGCAGCAGCGCGTGAAAGAAACCGGCGCGGATTTTGGTATCGCGTTCGATGGCGACGCCGATCGTGCGCTGTTTGTGAGCGCGAGCGGCCGCATTGTGGATGGCGACGCCGTGTTGTACCTTGCCGGGTCGTCACTCAAACAGGCCGGCAAACTTAGGTCCGATCTGGTTGTCGCTACCGTCATGTCCAATTTGGGCCTGGAGAAAGCGCTCGAAGGCCGTGGCATTCAGATGCTGCGCACTCCGGTGGGCGACAAATATGTTTTGGAAGAGATGTTGAGGCGCGATGCTGTCCTAGGTGGTGAGCAATCCGGTCACGTCATCTTTTCCGAGTACGCCACCACCGGCGACGGCATTCTGACGGCGCTGCGGGTAATGGAGATCGTGCGCGATTCCGGCCGCTCGCTGGACAGCTTGGCTGCGGATATCACGAGCTTTCCTCAAAAGCTGGTTAACGTGCGAGTGAAACACAAGCGCCCGCTTACCGAACTCGAATCCGTGCAGGCGGAGATTCGCGCCGCTGAAAGCGAATTCAACGGCAGCGGCAGAGTGGTGGTCCGCTTCTCGGGGACCGAACCCTTGGCCCGCATCATGATCGAAGCCAAAACAGACGAAGAAGTCGAGAAATGGACCGGCCGGATTGCGGATGCGATTCGCGCCGAATTGGGTGCCGCGAGCTAACAGAACGCGTGCTACACTCGATCACACGCGAGAAGTAAATCGCGTCGATACTACGCAGTAGTAGCTTCCCTCCCCCGCTGCCGCCCTGCAGTTTCAGGGCTCAGCAAAATGGAACGCGCGGCCAAGCTTATTAAGAATAAGAAAGTATCCCGGGAACTCGTCACAGACGAAGAAATTCTGCGCGCCCTTTGGCCGGCGGCTGTCGGGAAGAAGATTGCGGACCACACATCACGGCTGAAACTTGTGCGCCACAACCTGGTTGTCGAGGTGGAAGACGCCATTTGGCAGCGACAACTGTACGGGTTGAGCCGACAGATTATCGACCGGATTCAAAAGCTGACCGGCAGCGACGCCGTGCAGGAGGTTGAGTTTCGCATCGGTATTCCGCGTCGTGAACCCCAACGAGCCGAGAATCGCGAAGCCAGCGCGTCTAGCAGGCCGGAGGACGAAGCAGACGGAATCCAGGACCCTATTATGCGCCGCTTGTATCGGCTCTCGCGCAAGAAGGCGGCTGGGTAAGTCTTGAGTGCTCATGAGATCCTGATTTTTTGAAGCTCACTGATGAAAACGTCCGGCATGTGGCGGATCTCGCGAATTTGCAGCTATCCGATGACGAGATCCAGCGCATGGCTCAAGACCTCGGCCAGATTTTGACGCATATCGATCAGCTCAACGAGCTGAATACGGCGGGCGTCGAACCCATGGCGCAAGTGCTTCATTCCAACGCGCACAACGTGCACCAACCGCCCTGTGCGCTTGATTCCAACGCGCACAACGTGCACCAACCGCCCGTGCGCTTGATTCCAGCGATGAAACGGCTACTCTGCGCGAGGACGTTCCTCATAATTGCCTGTCGAACGACGAGGCGCTTGCGAACGCTCCGCAGAAAGGCGCAGGCTATTTCAAGGTTCCAAAGGTGATCGAAAGATGACCAGCGGACCAGAGAACCTGCCATCGCTCACTATCGGATCAATTCGCGAGGGACTGAGGCAGAGAAAGTATTCCGCAACCGAGCTGGCCAAGGCCGCGCTTGAGTTCGCCGGTAAAGAAAATCCGAAGACCAACGCATTCCTGACGTTTTCGCCGGAACGCGCTCTGCGGACCGCAGCAAGAGTCGACGAAGAGCTCGCGCGAGGGCTCGAGCCGCCTCCGCTGGCCGGTGTGCCGCTCGGCGTCAAAGACGTCATTGTTACAAAAGGTCTGCGCACCACCTGCGGCTCCAAAATTCTAGAGCACTATATTCCGCCCTACGACGCCACCGCTGTAGTTCGGCTGGAAGCGGAGGGCGCGCTCGTCATCGGCAAAATGAATTGCGATGAGTTCGCGATGGGTTCTTCGAACGAAAACTCGGCGTTCGGACCTGTCCACAACCCAAAGGCACTTGATCGCGTTCCAGGGGGGTCCAGCGGCGGATCGGCTGCCGCTGTGGCGCAAGGCACCGCAGTCGTAACACTTGGCTCGGATACGGGCGGTTCCATCCGGCAACCCGCGAGTTTCTGCGGCGTGGTGGGGGTAACGCCTACATATGGCCGCGTTTCCCGTTACGGCCTGGTTGCGTTTGCCAGTTCGCTGGACCACATCGGTCCGTTCGCGCGAAACGTCGAAGACGCCGCAACCGTGCTGAAGATAATGGGCGGGCGGGACGAACTCGATTCCACCTCCGCCTTCGCGCCGATTGACGATTATCACGCGCTGATGAAGCATTCCGTTGAAGGCCTGAAGATCGGGTTGCCGAGAGAATACTTCGAAGGGCTGAGTTCCGAGACGGGCGATGTCATTGATAAGGCGATTGGGCAGCTTAAGAAGCTCGGCTGCGTTGTGCGCGAGATCAGCTTGCCGCATACCAAATACGCTCTTTCCTGTTACTACATCATCGCCACCGCGGAAGCCAGTTCAAACCTGGCTCGATACGACGGGGTTCGCTACTCCAGCCGCACCGATGGCGACACGCTTGCCGAGATGTACCGCAATACGCGAGGCAGTGGTTTCGGAGCGGAAGTCAAACGGCGGATCATGCTGGGTACCTATGTATTGAGCGCAGGTTACTACGAGGCCTACTACCGGAAGGCGCAACAGGTCCGTAGATTGATCGCCAGTGATTTCACGAATGCATTCGAACAGGTGGATGCGGTGGTCACTCCCGTGTCTCCGTTCACAGCGTTCAAGATCGGGGAGAAGGTGGACGATCCCCTCGCGATGTATCTATCGGACGTTTATACACTGACTGGCGATCTCGCGGGCGTCCCCTGCATGTCCGTTCCCTGCGGCGAATCTTCCGAAGGGCTGCCCATCGGCTTACAGATCTTCGCGCGGCACTTCGACGAAGCGACGATGTTTCGGGTGGCCTACAACTATGAGCGTTCGGCTGGATCCTGACCAACGCCGATCGCCTTCAGCACATCCGCAATTGATTTGTCTTTCCAGTGACGGTTGAAATTTTCCATGCTCATCAGAGTGCGCGTGTGCATGCGGTCGATGTAGACGGCGCCGTACAGATGATCAATCTCATGCTGCAGTATCCGAGCGTGCCATCCGAACGCTTCTATGCGCGCGGGGTTTCCATTGTGATCCAGGCATTCCACGCGGACGCGGCGCGCTCGCGCCACCACGGCGGTATACCCAGCCAGACTCAGGCAGCCTTCGAAGAACTCCACGTCAGGCGCATCCAGCAAGGTGAGTTTTGGATTGATGATCACCTGAAAGGGCACGGGCTTCCGCTCACGTTCCTTGAGGAAGGCGGCGGCCGCGTCCCGGGTGTACTCCGGTTTATCCTCAATGACTGCCAACTGTAGTGACAGTCCGACCTGTGGAGCGGCTAACCCAACCCCTGGCGCATCGTACATTGTCTCTCGCATCCACTCAATCAGTTGCTGAGTTTCCCGGCTGCGAATCTCGTTCGCACTCAAGGGCCTCGCCCGCTGGCGAAGCGCCGCCTCCCCCACTTGCACGATCTTCAAACGCATACGCCCAAAGTGTTACATGGCTCGGCGCATCGTACACTCGTCTTCGAGCTATGCCGAACAAGCTGAATCAAACTGTGGGCGCGGTGCGACGGCAATTGCGCTGGCCCGCGGCCGTAACGATTCTTGCCATATGCGCGCTGTACTTCTTTCTACCGGAGCGGTTGACCTTCGGGCCGAATTGGCTGCTGCCTCTGGGGGTTACTGCGCTGCTGATTCCGACGATCGTTTCGCATCGAGCGGGCCGCCAGGGACTCAACTTTGCCCTAGGTATTTCGCTGCTATCCCTGCTGACATTGGCGCTAGCGTGCTCTCTAGTTTTTCTGATCGCCGAATTATTGGGCAAGCGCCTGCCTCCCGAAGAGCTCCTGCGATCAGCCGTTGCGTTGTGGGTCAGCAATATTCTCGTCTTTGCATCCTGGTACTGGCGGCTGGACGGAGGAGGCCCGCATCGGCGTGAATCGCGCGCTGCACACGCAAGCAGCGCTTTCCTTTTTCCGCAAATGATGCTGCCCGATGGGTCAAAATTGGCCGACCCGGGGTGGAAGCCGGATTTCGTGGATTACCTTTTCCTCGCATTTAACACAAGCACCGCGTTTTCGCCGACCGATGTTCCGGTGCTCGGCCGCTGGGCAAAAGTTTTGATGATGTTACAGAGTTCGATTTCACTCGCCACGCTTGCAATTCTGGCGGCACGAGCGATCAATATTCTCTAGCGGCAAGAAAGAGTAAGGGTCCGCCTTCTCACGGTCGCCGTTCCGTTCGGGCGCTATCTGTTAACACTCGGCAGCAGTTTTCCGTCTTGTCCAGCGGAAGGAGAAAACACCATGAAATTACATTGCATGCCGGTGTTCGCGGTTTGCATTCTAGCTTTACCCTTATTTGCGGGCGCGTTGATGCTCGAAATTGGCAATCCGGCTTCAAATCCTGAGGCGCTGAGGGATCACGCCGTATTGGTGGCAAGAATCACTGCGTGTCATTCGCCCGAGAAAACAATAGTGTCGGCGAGCGCCGAAGGCGTGTTGAATGGGGTACGACAAAGCACTCCCTTGAAGGTCATTTCGCTTTCAACGGCAGGGCAATTCGCCCTAACTCGTGAATGGCCGAAAGGGGGAACCTGGGCAATCAGGATTGTGGCCACAAATCCCGATTACAAAGATTACGCCACTAGCGTAGTGGTGCCCATTCATAACGACGCGGTGCAATTATCAGCAGCCAAGCATTACTTCCACGCGGCGACGGATGCTGAAGTATCTTTGGCAATAAACTGACACACAACGCTCGTGCTCACCACGATTGAGCCAAAACTCCGCGAAGCTACGCTGGTTCGCGCCGCGCAGAGCGGTGACCGGGCGGCCTTTGGCACCTTGTATCAAGAATATGGGCGACTGATTCACGGCATCTTACTGGCACATGTCTCTTATCAGGATGCGGAGGATCTGACGCAAGAGGTGTTTATCAAGGCGCTCAAGCAATTACCAGGGTTGCGCGAACCGGCAGCATTTTCCGCTTGGCTGATTGCTATCACACGACGGACGGCAACCGACTTTCTGCGGGCGCGAAAGCCGACTTTCCCGATTTTACCGGCTCTAGCGAGAAGAGTTGAGCCAGAGGGCGAGGCGTTCGCCATACTAGCGTCCATTCAGAGGTTGCCCGAGACCTACCGCGAGGTCCTGATTTTTCGTCTAGTAGAAGGGCTGAGCGGACCGGAGATCGCTGCGCGCACTGGCTTAACCCCTGACTCAGTGCGCGTGAACCTCTGCCGAGGGATGAAGCTGTTGCGCAATCAACTAGAGGGCTCAAGGAAGATATGACTGAGGATTACCTATGGGACGGGAATGGCGACACGGAGCCCGACATCGCACATCTCGAGCGCGTTCTCGAAGAGTTTCGCTGGTCCGGGAGGGTGCCGGATTTCCAGCGCGCAGACCGGGCAGGTGGATGGCACGCGAAAAGACGTTGGGTCATTGCAGCGGCTGCGCTGGTGCTAGGCATCGGGACGGCATTCGTCCTTAGAAGAATGCATGACGCCGAGCCTGCCTCCTCATGGCAACTATCTGTTGCTGGTCAGAGGCCAAGCGCTGTTCGCGCAGGGCAGGTGATCGAGACCGGCGACAGCGGCGCAACTATGGAATCGGAGTTTATTGGCCGGGTTGATATCACCCCTGATTCCCGGCTTCGGTTGCTCTCTGCCAACGAAGATCAGCGCCGGCTGGCGCTGGACCGTGGAACTATCCACGCGTTCATTTGGGCGCCCCCGACAAAGTTTGTTGTCGACACGCCGGCAGCAAAGACAGTTGATCTGGGATGCCAGTACACTTTATCGGTTGAAAAGGATGGCAATGGATTCCTAACCGTCGAGTCGGGCTGGGTAGCGTTTCAGTGGAACAAGATCGAATCATTTATTCCGGCAGGGGCGGCGTGCAGCACTCGGGTAGGCCACGGGCCGGATACACCGTACTTTTTAGATGCTCCGAAAGCGTTCAGAACATCGTTAGCCGACTTCGATCTGAGTGGGAATCACCAGGCGTTGAACTTATTGCTTCAGACGGCTCGGCCTCACGATGCGCTCACGTTATGGCATCTTCTGGAGCGAACGCAGCGAGGAGAGCGAGCCGAGGTCTTTGACCGGTTTGCTGAACTGGTGAATTTGCCGCCGAGTGTGACGCGGGATGGAATTCTGCGCGGCGACAGCAAGAGTATGGATGCCGCCTGGGATGCCTTGAAGCTGGGTGACACAAGCTGGTGGCGCGAGTGGAAACGAAGTTGGTGAGAACGCAAGTTGCGCTTATTCCACGTGGATAGTGAAAGACTAGCGCGCGACAACGCGCTAACTGACCAGCGACTCCTCCGGCTGCACCGCCACAATGGCCCTTCTCTCAACGCGCTGTTTCTTGCGGCCCGACTGGAAGCGATCCAGATACAGGTAAATCACGGGCGTAATATAAAGCGTCAACAATTGCGAAACGATCAAGCCACCTACTACGGCAATTCCCAGCGGGCGCCGCGCTTCGCCGCCGGCACCGGTCCCAAACGCAATCGGCAGCGTTCCGAGAAGCGCCGCCATGGTGGTCATCATGATGGGACGGAAGCGCTGCATGCAGCCTTCGAATATGGCTTCTTCGGGTGATTTGCCTTCTTTACGCTCCGCTTCGAGCGCAAAGTCAATCATCATGATCGCATTCTTCTTCACAATGCCGATCAGCAGAACGATGCCGACGAATGAGTACAAATTCAAATCCTGCCCAAAGAGCAGTAGCGTCAACAACGCGCCCAGTCCTGCTGCGGGCAGTCCGGAGAGAATGGTGACGGGATGAATAAAGCTCTCGTACAAAATGCCGAGCACGAGATAAATTACTAACACCGCGATCAGCAGCAGAATGCCCAGACCGCGCAGTGAACTTTGAAACGCTGCGGCTGTGCCCGTATAGCTGAATGAAACCGTCTCCGGTAGTCCGATCTGCCGCGCCGCTTCGTCAATCAGCTTCGTCGCTTCGCTCAGCGACACGCCCGGCTTTACATTGAACTGAAAATTTACCGCCGGCAATTGACCGATATGACTGATGCTCAATGGCGCGACGGTCTGTTTTAGCTCCGCAACCGCTGCTAGCGGCACCATCTTGCCCTGATTTGAGCGAATGTACAGATCCTTCAATGCGGCTGGGTTGCGCTGGTCCTGCGGCAGTACTTCGAGAATGACATCGTATTGATTTGCCGATGTCTGAATGGTTGTGACGCGCCGATTTCCATAGGCATCGTAAAGGGTATTCGCAATTTGGTCCGGTGTCACGCCCACAGCCAGCGCCCGATTGCGCTCGATGTCTACATCCAGCCGCGGACTGCTGAGGCGAAGGTCGCTAAAGATGTCCTGCAACTGCGGAATGGTATGGAGCTTTTGCTCCAGCACGGGCGCCCATTTGAACAGTTCGGCCGTATCCGGATCTTGCAAGGCAACTGAATATTGACTTCGGTTTTCGTTTTGTCCCAGGGGAATCAGCGGTGGAATCTGCAAGAAAACCATCAGCCCTGGAATCTGCGACAATTTCGCTTGCAATTGTCCGAGAATGGCCTGCGCGGGCGGGCGATTTTTGCTGTCCTTCAGCATGATGAACAGAAATCCTTGATTCTGCCCGCCGAAACCGCCTGTTCCGGAAACGTAATCCTGCACTGCGGGACTTTTGCTAACAATCGAGCTCACCTGGCGCATCAAGTGAACCATCTCGTCATAGGAAGCGTCTTGGGCCGCTTCCGCTCCGCCTTGCACAAATCCCTGGTCAACGGTAGGCATAAAGCCTTTTGGCATGACGACAAACAGGTATGCCGTGGCTACGGTCAGCACAATGCTGGCCAGCAGCGTCACTCTCCGATGCCGCAGTACTGTTCGTAAAGTCCTTCGATAGAGGCCGTTGAACCAAATGAAGAAGGCTTCTGTTTTTACGTAGAACCAACCAGTAGGATGACTCTCATGCCGTAGAAAACGGCTGCAGAGCATGGGTGTAAGCGTTAGGGAAATGACGCCGGAGATGAGCACGGCCACTGCGATGGTTATCGAAAATTCTCTGAGCAGCCGCCCGATGATTCCGCCCAGAAACAGCACGGGAATAAAAACTGCAACCAGCGAGACTGTCATGGACACGATGGTGAAGCCCACTTCGCGCGCGCCCTCCAGTGCCGCCTGCATGCGCGACTTCCCCATCTCCATATGCCGCACGATGTTCTCGAGCATGACGATGGCGTCATCCACGACGAAACCGACAGACAACGTCATGGCCATCATGGAAAGAATGTCGATGGTGAATCCAAGCAGTTTCATCGCGGCGAATGTGCCCAACAGCGAAAGCGGAACCGCGAGACTTGGAATGACCGTAGCCGACACATTGCGCAAGAAGACGAAGATGACCAGGATCACCAGCCCAATCGTCAGCATCAACGTGAACTTGACGTCTGCAATCGACTCGCGAATGTTTTGTGAAGCATCGAACGCCCGGCCGATTTTGATCCCAGCGGGCATCGACTGCTTGAGTGTCGGAAGGAGCGCCTTTACCGCGTCCGCTACCTGCACCGTGTTCGAGCCCGGCTGCTTCTGTACGGCTAGCACGATGCTCTCGTGACCATCCAGCCAAAACACCGAATGGACATCGCTAATACTGTCCAGGACGTTTCCCAGCTCATCAAGCCGAACCGGGCTGCCGTTCTTGTAAGTCACAATCAGTTGTCCAAACTGCTTCGCCGATGTCAATTGGCTGTTCGCCTGGACCGAGTACGCTTTCGAAGCTCCGTACAGCGAACCCGCGGGCAAATTCAGACTGCCGGTGGATAACGCGGTCCTCACTTGCTCCAAGTCGATCTGGTGCGCTGCGAGCTTCTCGGGATCGGCTTCGACACGAACCGCGTACTTCTTCGCGCCATACACGGTCACCTGCGCAACGCCGCTCACCATCGAAATCCGCCGGCCCATCATGGTTTCGGCATATTCGTCGAGTTGTGACGGCGAAATTGTATCGGATGAAAGCGCGATGAACATGATCGGGCCCTCAGCCGGATTTACCTTCGTATAGGAGGGGGGCGCAGGCATGTTCGTCGGCAGGCTGCCTTGCGCTCGTGAAATCGCCGCTTGCACGTCTTGCGCGGCCGCATCGATATTTCGGCTGAGATCGAACTGCAGCGTGATAGACGTCGAACCCGTTGAACTCGACGACGACATGCTGTTGATGCCAGCGATGTTCGAAAATTGTGCTTCGAGCGGCGTAGCCACCGACGAAGCCATCACGTCCGGATTTGCGCCCGGCAATGAAGCGGAGACCTGAATCGTCGGGTATTCCACGGTGGGTAGATTGCTCACCGGCAGCGTGAAATAACTGAGCAGCCCGAATATGAGGATGCCCGTCATGACCAATGTGGTCGTAATGGCGCGGCGGATAAATAGATCAGTAAAACGCATTCAGCACCCTCGCAGCGGTTTACGATGAGGCGGCGGCGGAACCGGACCCCGCCTGCCCTAATTGGGTTTGCGGCTCCAGCAAACGGACTTTCATTCCCGGTGCAAGCCGCATCTGCCCTTCTGAGATGACCATATCGCCGGGGGTGAGGCCATTGCCGATCACCGCCATCTCACTTCCTTTTTCCGGCGTGAAATTACGCAGCACCTGAACCGGCCGGATTGCAACCGTGTCACTCTCTTTGTTCATCACCCATACATACTTGCCTTGTGGGCCGGTTTGAATCGTCCGTACCGGAACGGTTACCCGGTCGTGTTCCACCTGAAGTTGGGCCTGCACATTGACAAATTGGCCAGGCCACAGCGCCCGATCTGCATTCTGAAACTCGGCTTTAAGCTTGATTGTGCCCGTGCTCGAATCGACTGTATTGTCGATGAATTTCAGCGCCCCTGTCACGGTGTGCTCGCCGTCCGGAGTCGCCCGCACCAATAACGGATGCCGCTCGTTGAACTTACGAACATCGTCGAGTAGCTGTTCGGGCAGTCCGAACGAAACGTAAATCGGCGATATCTGCAAAATCGTAACTAGCGCTACGTCGTTGTCCTTGATCAGATTTCCAGCCTTGATGGCAATTGCGCCCGCGCGTCCGCTAATCGGCGCGGTGATTTTTGTGTAGGTGAGTTGAAGCTGTGTCTGCTCCAAGCGCGCGTGATCGGCACGGTTCGAAGCCACTGCGCTCTCCACTGCCGCTTTATCGGCAGTAAGCGCAGCCTGCGCTTGTTCGTTGGTAGAGACGACCTGTTCCGTCTGCTCCTTCGAAAAGATTCCTTCGCGGGAAAGCTCTAAACCGCGCTTAGCCGCGGAGCTAGTCTGTTGGATATTCGCTTCATCCTTCGTTACGTTCGCGCGCGCCTGTTGCTCTAGCGCAACATCCTTGGCGATGTCGGCCTGGGTCTCGGCAATCTGGCGCTGCAGCGGCTCTGGATCAATCTCAAAGAGCAGTTGGCCTTTTTCGACGTTCTGCCCTTCCTGGAAATCAACTTTTAGCACTTGGCCCGCGACGCGCGATTTGACATCCACACTCGTGATGGATTCAACTGTTCCCACCGCGGAGACGTCTAATGGCACGTCGGACGCGGTAACCGGTATCGCGCGAACGGGCGCGGCCGGCATCATCATCATGCCCTGCGGACCGCCGGCTTTACTTCTGTTGCAGGACGCGAATAGTGTTACGCAGGCAACGGTGAGGAGAGAAAGCAGTAACAGCTTGGAAATAGAAAGATTCGAATTCACAGAATGTGGTGGGCGAGAGCTTATTTTCATCGTCGCATAAACAACCCGGTCTTGCAGTTGCGCCCTGATAAGTTACGGTCAAAATGCGGCATAAGTTCCGTCTGAACACAAATGCGAGAGGTACCAGGTCTTATCGGGAGCGAGTTGGTGTCCATTTTCGAACATGCAATTGCCGGTTTTGGACATTTTTTCGGCACGAAATCTAAGCCGTCATTGCTGTCCGTTCCCGGCCGCGTCAACCTTGTCGGCGAGCACATCGATTATCACAACCTCCCCGTTCTACCCATCGCCATTCAAAAGCAGATTGTTATCGCTTTCCTGCCGCGCCCGGACAGGCGTATTCGAGCAATCAGTCAAGAAGCGCCCGGCGTTGTTGATTTCGAGATGACCTCTGAGTTCACCTCCACCGCGCCCGGCCACTGGAGTAATTACGTTCGTGCCGCCGCCCACGCAATCCAACTGCAGTACGGAGTTACAAACGGCCTTGACGCTTACCTTGCAAGCGACTTGCCATCGGCAGCAGGGCTATCTTCATCTTCAGCTTTGCTGATTGCGTGCAGCCTAGCTCTTTTGCACGTTAGCGAAATAGAAACGACGCTAAATGAATTGACGGCTTTGCTACCGAATAGTGAGCAGTTAGTCGGAACTCGAGGCGGGGCAATGGATCATGTGGCTATCCTCGCCTCCCGAGCCGGGGCCGCTACGAAGATTGACTCTTTCGCTCCGCTCCAGATCGACTATATGCCGATTCCCGGGAACTGGCGCTTCCTTGTCGCTCATAGTCTGGTAATCGCGGAGAAATCGGGTGCTCTGCGTTCGGAATTCAACTTGCGCCGCCACGCCGGCGAGCAAGCACTCAAGAGACTTGGCTTTGCTTCTTACCGTGAAACGAGTACAAAGCGTCGCGACGACTGCGTCGCCCGACTTACCGATGAGTCAGAGCGAAACGCCTACCTTCATGTCACGACGGAAGCAAGCCGCGTGCAAGACGCCGCTGCGGCATTAAACTCTGCTGACTTGAACAGATTCGGCAGGCTTCTTTGCGAATCACACGCCAGCCTGCGAGACCGTCTTCGTGTCAGCTTGCCCGAAATCGACACACTGGTCGACTCTGCCCTGCACGCAGGCGCTTACGGAGCGCGCCTCACGGGCGCCGGTTTCGGTGGGTGCGTCCTCTGTTTATGCACGCAGGACAACGTCGAAAGCGTCCGGGATCATCTTGTGAAGACCCACTATGCGCACCACCAGGATTTCAATCCGTCAAAACATCTTTTCGTAGCGGTACCCTCGTCCGGCGCTCTAGACCCACAATCTCTTAATAACTCCAACCAGCACCGAACCGCTAATGATTGACAGGGCCAGCAACGCGCACGCATAGCCCGTCCGGCCGTATAAAAAGTTGCCGACCGTAAACAGAGCGGCCCAGATAAGCGTGGTGCCCGTTACCCAGCCAATCATCGCCAGCGGAATGTTGTGCGTCCTGGCCCAACTGGCCGCCTCGGCATCGGAAACACCGGCCTGGATCTGTACACGACGCCAGCCCGGACCAAATGGCCGCACTTTTCTGTAAAAGTCAACGAGAGTTTTAGGGTCGGTCTTCGGCCCCATATACGCCACTGTTACCCAACAGATGGTCGTAACAATAACCGTGAACAGCAACTGCTGATCGGTGCTGATTACGAATCCGCGTCGTACAGCCACGAAGAAGATCACCGAAATCAAGAATGAGCTGAGCATGGCCGCAATCTCACACCAAGCTGTTATTCGCCACCAGAACCAACGCAGCAAATACAGGAGGCCCGTGCCGGCACCTACCTGCAGAATCAGGTAAAAACTCTCTTGCGCTGTCTGCAGAACAAACACCAGCGCGGAAGACAGAACGAACAGCAAAATGGTAGCCATGCGCCCGGCGAAAACGTAGTGTTTTTCGCTCTTGCTGGGCCGCAGAAACCGACGATAGAAATCGTGGACCAGATAAGACGCGCCCCAGTTCAGATGGCTCAAAATCGTGGATGAATTCGCGGCAATCAACCCCCCCACCATCAGCCCGATCCAGCCCGCCGGCAGAAACTTCAGCATCGCCGGAAACGCGATGTCCGGCCCGACCAGCGCCTTGTCGACATGGGGGAATGCCGTCTGAATGTCTTGCAAAGTGGGATAAACAATCAGGGACGCGAGCCCAACGAGAATCCAGGGCCAAGGCCGCAAAACGTAATGTGCCAAGTTGAAGAACAGCGTGCCGCCCAGAGAATCCTTCTCGGATTTGGATGCGAGCATCCGTTGGGCCACGTAGCTCCCGCCGCCCGGTTCCGCGCCTGGATACCAAACCGACCACCACTGCACGGCGAGCGGCATGACGAACACTGCGACGGCTAACTCCCAGTTATCGCGAAAGTTCGGCAGAATATTCAGATAGTTCAAGCCTCCGGGGCCCGGCATGTGCGACAGTTTCGTTACCAGACCGCTCATTCCGCCCACCTGAGGCAGTTCCACTGCGAAATACGCAGCGGCAATGACTGCAGCCATTTTGATAAAGAACTGGAACATGTCAATGACCAGCACGCCCCATAGCCCCGAGTGCGTTGCGAAGACCACGTTTAGTAGTCCCACACCTAGTAAGGTCTCCCAGCGGCTCAATCCGAACAGCACGCTCGCAATCTTGCAAGCCGCCAGGTCCACCGTCGCCATGATCATGCAGTTGAACAGCAATCCCAGGTAAATAGCGCGAAAACCTCGAACGGCCATCGCCGACTTTCCCGAATAACGGAGTTCATAAAACTCCAGGTCCGTAAGGACGCCGGAACGCCGCCACAGCCGGGCATAGAAAAAAACCGTCGCTACGCCCGTCAGCGTGAAAGCCCACCATTGCCAGTTACCTGCCACGCCTTGGGTACGGACAATATTCGCCACCAGGTTCGGCGTATCGCTTGAAAACGTCGTAGCAACCAGCGATATGCCCGCGAGCCACCACGGTACGGAGCGCCCGGAAGCAAAGAACTCCGCAGTGTTTTTGCTGGAGCGCCGCCCGAAGGCGAGGGCCGGAAGAAAGCAAATCAGCAGACAAAGTGAAGCGATGACCCAATCGATGGGGTGAAGAATCATGCCAATTGGCTGAGCATACCGTATAGCCGACCCGTGTAGAATTTTTGCTGTGATGCTGCGTGCTTTTTTGCTCTGTTTGCCGGGGGTCGCCGCAGCCGCCATCGGCTTCGGCCGACAGGCACCAGACCCCGTTCCCATCGCGCGCAAAGCGCTTGATCTTCTACTCGACGCGAAGTATCACGAGTTACGCGAGATGTTCGACGAACGGATGCTGCAGGCCGTTAGCGAAGCGACCTTGCGGGATCAGATTGCGCCCAAATTCACGGCCTTTGGCAAAGCAGAGAAAATCGGTGAGCCCATTGTCCAGCACGTGCAAAACGTGTCTGCCGTCATTTTCCCGATTCACTTCTCTACGGGTGACTTCGATATTGTCCTGCCTGTTGACCAGACAGGCAAGCTGGCCGGTATCTCGTATCGGCCTGGCCATGGTGAACTCAAGTGGTCTCCGCCGCCCTATGCCAATACAGCCGCATTTCACAACCGCGATGTAACCATCGGCAGCGACGAGTGGAAGCTGCCAGGAACGCTTTCGATCCCAAATGGCTCTGGTCCCTTTCCGGCGGTTGTACTCGTCCACGGCTCGGGACCGAATGATCGCGACGAAAGCATCGGCCCCAACAAGCCTTTCCGGGATATCGCCGAAGGTCTGGCATCGCGCGGCATTGCCGTGCTGCGCTACGACAAGCGCACGAAGGTGTACGGGCCGCAGGCTGCGCTGAGCAAAGATTTCACGGTGGAGCAGGAAACCATCGATGACGCGCTAAGAGCGCTTGCATTGCTCCGTGAGCAGCACGAGATTGATCCGAAGCGCCTGTTTCTTTTGGGCCACAGCTTGGGAGGGTATCTTGGACCGCGTATTGCGGAGCGGGACCCGCAATTGGCCGGTCTGATTATTTTGGCTGGATCAACTAGGCCGCTGGAAGACCTCATTGTGGAGCAAATGGAGTACCTCGGGACGCCTGCGGACCAACTCGAGAAGGTGAAGCAGCAGGCGGCCGAGATTCGTGCTCTGCAGAATGCGGAGGGCGCGCCCATTCTGAATGCCCCTCGTTCCTATTGGCTTGACCTGAATAAGTACGATCCCAAAGCTGAAATCCAAAAGCTGCACTGCCGCATCCTGGTTCTACAAGGCGGCCGCGATTACCAGGTGACTCAACCCGATTATGCTGGTTGGCAAGCTGCCCTGAAAGGCCACACGAACGTGACGTTTCACCTATACCCCGCGCTAAACCATCTGTTCATTGCGGGCGAAGGCAAAAGCAAACCAGCCGAATACGAAAAAGCCGGCCATGTGTCTGCGGAGGTCATTGATGACATTGCGGGCTGGATGAAACAGTAGCTCGTCAGCGCAGGGGCCGGTTGGCAGTCTCGTGCGAGGCGCGGAATGGCAACCCAACTGCAACCAAGCTAGAGATCCTGTTTTTTGGGATTGGGAGTGGATATCAGTGCCCTTTAATTGTTTCGGACTTTATCTCTGCCGGGCGACTGAACGCTGTACTTGCGTGCAGTCAAACCAGTTGGGAGGCGCGATCAAAACTCCGGCCCAGACTGAAGATTGGTTGCGAAAGTTCAGTAACAGTTCAATGACGATGACAGGCCTCAGGGATGTGGCAGCGAGATGCGGATCCTTGAACCTTAAGGATAATGGCGCAGTCATCAGGCTAATCGCACAGCAGATTTGTTCCGGTCAGTTGAGGGTTTGTTCCACGGGAACCCGCGCCGGGGCGGGCGATCCGGGCGGGGGCGCCGCGGCCACCGATTCAAAGCCTTTCCCACTGACCGACTTGAAAAAACGCCCGCCGCAGTCGTCCTCAAGCGATCGTCCCGCCGATCCCAATACTTTCTCGGACGACATGGACAGCCAAGCCCAGGCGGCCGCGCTTACTGCAGCCGCTTCAAAAGGCCAACCCTTCTGTCCGGAATGAGCGAAGCGAAAGGCGGCGGTCGCCGCTGGGGGTAGTTGATGGCACCGGCTTTGTCGTTGTTGCTTGAAAAGCACTTGTGGCCTAAAGGGAATCGTCGCGACATATGGATGATTCTGGACGCGGCGCGCGATCCCCGGATATTCGGAATGCTTCTCGAGTCTTATCTGGACTACGAATGTCTTT
This sequence comes from Terriglobia bacterium, assembly GCA_963846025.1. Taxonomy (GTDB): domain Bacteria; phylum Acidobacteriota; class Terriglobia; order Bryobacterales; family Bryobacteraceae; genus Bog-105. The sequence goes on from CAWJUG010000006.1 coordinate 144,908, forward strand.
ACGGCGGATTCGTTCCCCGGGCGTTAGAGGCTGTCGCGCCATACCTGGTGCAACTCGAATATGAGGACCGGCGCACGCGTCGTCTTCTGGATTACGCGTGGGGCAGCAGTTGGGGAGTGTTCCTGAAATGTGATACGCGACTCGATTTACTGCGACGTCATCTGCGCGGATTCCTGACGGTACGTGATCCTAGTGGGCAGCGCATGATCTTTCGTTATTACGATCCGCGTGTTCTCCGTGTATACCTGCCGAGTTGCGCGGGCGAGGAGTTACGCACCGTCTTTGGCCCTATCGAGGGATTCTGGACAGAGGCTGAAAATCAGGATAACCTGCTGCGGTTCGGATGGGACGGTGTGCGCCTGTGGCGCGATGAGCGGCCCCTCGCGACACCGGCTTCGCAAGCATCAGAGGCTTCTTTCGGTACGGGAAGCCCGCCGAATATTGCCCGGCAACGCCCAGGGATGCTGGCAATTCGTCGCGATCAATGGTCTGCATTTTCGCAAGCGGAGGTGCGGAAATTTGAAGACTGGATGTTTAGTCATTTGCAGAAGTTTTTTCCGCGCCAGTGTGGAGCTATGGGCGAAGCTCAGCTTCGAGAAACGATTCGATATGGTATCCGTCGAGCGGCCGCTCATGGCATCACGGCCAAGCGCGATGTGTGCAAATACATCGACGTGATGATCGCCCTCGGCCGGGATTTTGATCAGGATTCAGGATATTCCTGGGCGGCATCAATCCTTTCACAACGGACTGATGCGGCTGCCAGAGTTGAAGCACTGCTGCGTACGGCAAGCTCCGTTTCAGCCCGCACTCATCGAACGCAGCCCGCCAAAAACGATACGATAAACATTTCTGTAAATTGAAGAAGTCACGTGGACAGCGCTGATCCTATCGAAGATTCTTCGGAGTTCGATGATGCGGCCGATCCGGATTCGGGCGATGAGGAATCCTCCGGAGATTCTTCCACGGAAGATTCGACGGACGATGATGATGACTCTGGTTCGGCCAGTGATGGGGATACGGCGGGCGACGATGATGATTCCGTTTCCGGCGCTGATGACGAAACGGCAGATCAGGAATCGGATGACGGAGAAGATTCCGACGACTTGCAGGCCGCTGGACAGGATGCGGATCAGAGCCTGGACGAGGGCGGTGTCGATGATCCGGTATCCACCTGCCCAGGTGAAGAAGCGCCCTCGCCGGCTCCTGCGCCCGGAGTAACTCCTCCCCCTCCACCGGTACCGGGTGATCTGCAGATCACCGTGAAGAATGGCAAAACTGGGAATCCGATCCAAGACGCGAACGTTGATGTCACTGGACCGGAACCCAATTCGGGCAAGACTGACGGCTCCGGCAACCTGATTTATAAGGGAGTGCAGACAGGGAGCTACACAGCTAATGCGAAGAAGGACGGCTTTGACCCTGGCAGCGCCTCCGGAACCGTCAACCCGGCCGCTCTAACCAAACTTGAAATAGATCTTAGTCCCCAATGCTGGAAGGATGACTACGAAAAGAGCATCGCGGTCAATTCGTACGGACGATATTTTAGGAAATATAAGTCCGACGGCACAGAATACAGCTACAATTTTCAAAAGAAATACAAGATTCTAGTGCCAGTAAAAACTGGCAGTAAGATCACTGTAGAAATTCGCTTTAAGTCTGAGATACAGACGGGCGTTACTGACGCTGACGCAAATGCGGCAAAGACCAAGCTGGAAAACGGGCTGAGCACTTACTGGACTGGCAAGTTTACGTTGGAGGCGGACGACCCGCAATGCGGAAAGAAGTCGTTCTCCATTGAATACAAGGTAGTCTGGGTTACCTCGGGACAAGACTACACGATTAAGATCCACAATACTTATCCGCGAGAAGGTTTGACGGGCGATACTATGAATGTTTCCAAAACGACTTCCGCGTGGACTTACGCGCACGAATCTGCACATTGCGTGGGCCTGCCGGATGAATACTCGTACTCCACGAATACGGAAACGGTTAAGTACATCAAGCCCGACGGGACTTTGGACGCAGGGATCTCCGCTCCACCAAACGGGAAATCAAAAACAGCCGCTGACGCGACAATCATGTCTGCAGTAGATAACACAATAACGCTGCCGCGTCATGCCTGGAATATCGCAATAGAAGTTCAAGAACTGTTGACGGCAAAGCTGGGACGAAAGATAACGTGCACTATCACGTAGCCTTTGTGTTCTCTGTGTTGCTTTCAACGTCGTGTATGCCGGCGAAGGACATTGCCATGAGTAACGAATTGCTTAACGTTAAGGCCAAATGCCAGGGAAACGATGCTTGCGTTTTCGAAGGGCGAGACATTTTTCTGGATATCCAAATTACGAACACCGGAACAACGGCCGTAGGATTTCCGCTGGAGTTTCTCCAGAAGGTGGGACCGGTCATACGATTGATTGACACGCGTACGAAAGCGGATACTTACCTGAAAACTAATCTCGCGGATTTGGATTTACGGGAGAAGTATACCTTTATCGGCCCGGGTAAATCTGTAACTCTTGAATGGGTGATCACGAGCGACGAGTTGCGGCAGTTCGGGAGTAGGAACGTAGATGTCTCCGCTGAAATCACACTGAACACGGAGGTGCTGGTGGACGGGAAGAAAGTTGATTTTCGGAGTACCGATACGGTGCGAATTGCCGGTAAGGACAAAGCGTGATGCCTATACCTGGCGCACTTTAGATTGGCCTCCTGGTCCGCAAACGCGATCCGATACCCTGAAAGGAGTTGGATCTAGAAAAGACAATCCTGCGGAAAATCGGCGAAGCCATCGGCAAGTTCCGCATGATTCGCGATGGGGATCGTGTCGCCGTGGGAGTTTCAGGCGGCAAGGACTCCATGACTCTACTGGAATGTCTATTGATTCTGCAAAAGCGGGCGCCTATCCGTTTCAGTGTGTGCGCATTCACCGTTGAGCAAGGGAAATTCCTCGCGCCTATACACCCCGTGGGCGAATACTTGCGTTCGCGCGCAGTCGATTGGACTTACGTCCAAGATAAGCCGTCGCTTAACTTACTGACCGATCAACCCGATCATGGATGCGATCTCTGCAGCCGCTTCCGCCGGCGCGCGGTGTATGAAATTGCCCGCCAGCTCCGCGCAAATGTCATCGCATTTGGCCATACGGCAGACGATTTCTGCGAGTCGTTTCTGCGCAATGCCATGTTCACGGGACGGATCAGCGCACTCCCGCCCATTACCTGGTCAAGCCGGCGAGAATTTCGTCTTATTCGGCCGCTTGTCTATGTCACCGAAAATCTCACCCGTGCGTTCGTGGCTCATGCCGGCGCGCCCGTCATTCCATGTGGCTGTTCCCAGAAGACCGGCACGGTTCGGCGCACGTTGCGCGACATCTTCAGCGACCTGGAGAAAGAGCATCCCTATTTGAAGGAAACTCTGCTCTCCGCGATGGGTAGAGTGGATACGGCGCGCCTACTCGATACGCGCTTCCTTGACCTGGATGGCGATTGTCCCACCTCGCGCGAAGCCGCGGAAGCTGAGCCGGATTCATCTCTGGTTTCTATCCTGACCTAGGCAGAGCCTGATAACTTAAATAGTTTCCGCTTATGAGTGCTGAGCTCATTATCGTCAATGGCCCCCAAGCCGGAACCCGCTACCGTCTCGACAAGAGCGAACTGGTTGTAGGGCGGGCTCCAGGTTCGAACATCAGCTTGAGTGAAGCCGAAGTGGGGTGGCGTCACTGCCAGGTCCGGCAGCAAGGCAGCCGGTTCCTGGTCATCGATCTTAAGACCTCTTCGGGCACTTACGTCAACGGTATGCGATCAGCCGAACGTTGGCTTGAAGATAAAGACCAAATCGGCATCGGGCGCACGATTCTGATGTTTCGCTCCGGCGAAGCGGACGCGGAAGAGACGGTGGCAGTTCCGGCCGATACAAAACCCGTTCTGCTGGCCGCCTGTTCGCTCGTCTTTCTGTTTCGCGCCCTGGCCGCAAGCGTAGGCGAAGGTCAGAACCGTTTATTGCAGAGGCAGATTCTCCGGCTGGTTTCCGATCTGATACCGATGCAGGAAGGACTTTTGCTGCTGGGAGCAACTTGTTCGGATCTTTTGGCGCGTTATGCCGAGCAACGTCCTCGCGAGAGCCAAACGGATTTCGAACCCGTATTAGCGCGCATCTGCGAAGAAGGCGCTTTGGAAGACGCCCAACTCCGGATTGTGGGCGTACCGTTGTATCTATCTGGAGTTCTAGGCGGGGCGCTCGTCGTACGTGTTCACGACCAGGAACTTCGAGGCCTAACGGCCCACTTGGAGACGCTCACCGCTATTGCTTCGCTGGCTTCAATCGGCTTCGAAGCAAACCAGGAAGTCGAAACACTCAAAGCGGAAAACGCTCTGCTGCAGGAGCAGATCGCCATCAATACGGGCATTGTCGGCAGTAGCCCGTCGATCCGCCGTATGCTCGAGTTGGTGGAGCGCGTTGCGCCCCGCGACACCACAGTCCTTATCACGGGCGAAAGCGGTACCGGCAAAGAATTGATTGCGCGCGCGCTTCATCAACGCAGCAGCCGCCGCGACCATCCGTTCATCGCAGTGAACTGCGCTGCATTGAGCGAAAATCTTTTCGAGAGTGAGCTCTTCGGCCACGAAAAAGGCGCCTTCACGGGCGCCATTTCGCTGAAGCGCGGACGTTTTGAGCTGGCGCAGAGTGGCACAATTTTCCTCGACGAGGTGGGCGAGCTTGCCGGATCGCTCCAGGCAAAGCTGTTGCGCGTTCTGCAGCAGCGTGAATTTGAGCGCGTGGGAGGCACACAACCCCATCCGCTGGATATCCGCGTCATCGCCGCGACTAACCGCGACTTGGCCGAGGACGTGCGTGAAGGCAGGTTTCGTGAAGATCTATTTCATCGCCTCAACGTGGTCAATATCGATTCGCCTCCGCTGCGTGAGCGTAAGGAAGACATTCCACTGCTAGCACAATATTTTCTGCAGCGTTCGGCAGAGCGCTGTAAACGCCAGGTGCAGGGCTTGTCGCGCGAGGTCGAGGAAATCCTCATCCAGTACGGCTGGCCCGGCAATGTGCGTGAGCTGGAAAATGCCATGGAGCGCGCGGTAGTGCTCGGCGTATCGGAGTGGGTGCTACCCGAAGATCTGCCGGAAACGCTGCTCGAAACTGCGCCGCGGGAAGCAAGCGCGAAATACCACCTGTCGGTGGGACAAGCTAAACGCGAAGCCATAATCGACGCGTATATGCAAGGTAACGGCGATTACAAGCAGGCCGCCAAGGTGCTAGGACTTCACCCGAATTATCTGCTGCGGCTGGTTCGCAATCTTGGGCTGCGCGAAGAAATCAATCGAACGCTAGCGAGCGCCGCCGGACGCTGATTTACAACCTGGCTTTACTGCAGTGTGCAGCGCGGCGATGCCGCCGGTCAGCAACTCAAATCGCGCTTCGCCGAACCCAGCTTGCTGCATCATGTGCTGCAATTTTGCCGCGCGCGGAAACTTGCGAATGGAATCAGGCAGGTAAGCGTAAGCTCTGCGCGAGCCGGAAACAGCCGCGCCCACAATGGGCATGAAGATTCTTGAATAGATAGCGTAGGCCGTCTTCATCATCAGCCCGGATGGATGCGAGAACTCCAGAATCGCGAGCACCCCGCCCGGCTTAAGAACGCGATACAACTCTTCGAGCCCGTCAGCGTAATTCGCCAGGTTGCGAAAACCAAAAGAAATAGCAATGGCATCGAGCGCATCCTTCGCAACCGGCAACTGCAAGGCATCGCCCTCGGCGAGCAGCGGCTTGAAACCTCGTTGGGTGATTTTTTGTGTGGCGGAGACGAGCATCGGATGACAAAAATCGATACCGATCACATCTGCCTTCGAAACACCCTTGAGGTCAATCAGCACGTCGCAGGTTCCACAGCAGAGATCGAGGACGATTGCATCCGGGCGATCCAGCACTTGGCGCAGACGGCGTATGAGCACTTTTCGCCAGCGGCGATCGACATTAAACGAAAGCAGATGGTTGATGAAGTCGTACCTCGGCGCGATACCGGCAAACATCCCCTGAACCCAGGCCGCAGCCTGGCGCTCGCCTAAAGTGCCGGGCGGGGTTGTCCCTGTGGCGGCGTCACGGGGCATCATTGCAGCGCATCGGCCATTGCGCGCCGTATAACGTCATCCGGAATTCCGCTGATTACCTTTACGACGCCTATAGCGGACGGCAGGATGAAATGCACTTTCCCCTTCAATGTTTTTTTGTCGCTATTCAACCGGCTGATCAGTTTTTTATGGTCTAAATCCTGTACACAAGGCAGCGGTCCGTAGCGGCAAATTGTTCGTCGGATTCGCTCCGCGGCAGTTTCTTCTAACGTGCCTGTTAGCTCTGACAATCTGGTTGCCGCCAGCATGCCCCAAGCGATGGCTTCGCCGTGCAGAAATCGTTTATATTCTGTCTCGGCCTCTATGGCGTGTCCGATTGTATGACCAAAATTCAGGATTCGCCTCAAGCCGCTTTCCCGTTCGTCTGCGGATACAACTTCGGCTTTGATCCGCACTGCCGCGGCGATTAACCGGTCGACCAGATCTTTCCTTTTCGCAAGAACCTCATCCGCTTGGCGTTCCAGCAGGTCAAAAAGATTGGCGTCACGGATGACGCCGCATTTGATTACTTCGAAAAGCCCAGCCCGGTATTCGCGTTCCGGCAAAGTCGAAAGCACGTCGGGGTCTATAAGAACCGTTTGCGGATGGTGGAAACTGCCAATCAGATTTTTTCCGCTGGCAAGGTTCACGCCAGTCTTCCCGCCGGTGGCTGCGTCTACTTGTGCCAGCAGCGTGGTCGGGACCTGTACAACGGGAATACCACGCATAAAAACGGCGGCCACAAACCCGCTGACATCGGTCACTATTCCACCGCCAAACCCAACCACGAGGCTGGTCCGGTCGCCTCCGCGCGCGACCATCTGTTCGGCCAGCGCCTCCACTGCACTCAATCGCTTGTTTATCTCACCTCCTGGAAAGAAAAGTATTTCGAAATCTCCATCGGCAAACTGCGCCTCTAACGTTTTCCGATGAAGTTTCCAAACGTCCTCAGTGGTGATGATAAACCGTTTGCCCGCGTTCGCGGGAAGATATTCCGATACGTGTCGCAGTATTCCGCGTTCAATGATGTTTTGATATGTATGAAGCCCGGTTCGCACCTCGAAGAGCGGCATGTGATCCCGTTGTACCATCGTGTTCGCTTCGCCGAAAAGTTGCTTCGTTTCGAAAATCATTCCACCCCGAAGAACTCCGGCCACTGCCTTGATGCGCAAATCTATCATCGCGTAGCACGACCGCGCCGGTTTTTTTTGCGCTGCTGCTGTTCGCCGAACCTTTGCGCCAGTCAAGCCCATGGTCCGCCCTGTGGACTACGCCCTGCATACTGATCGCGTCTGTCGTTATTACATGGGGCGCAGAGTCGGCGCAGTTCTTTGTGGCACAGGGGTTTGCGCTCGCCATCCTGGCCTGGATGCAAACTTTGCCCGAATTCGCAGTTGAAGCAGTTCTCGCCTGGAGACAACAAACAACGCTGCTGCTGGCGAATCTGACGGGCGCGCTTCGGCTGCTGACGGGGCTCGCGTGGCCCATGATTTATATCACCGCTGCGACTGTTCATCGCCGCCGTACCGGGCGGCCGCTAAACAGTATTCAACTCGACCCTCATCACAGCGTTGAGGTGATCGGGCTGCTGCTTCCGCTGGTCTATGCATTCTTCATCTGGTGGAAAGGAACGCTGCATGCGTACGACGCGTGCGCGCTGGTCATTTTTTACGTTGCTTACTTAGTCCTGCTGACGAAGCTCCCGGCACAGGAACACGAAGCGATTCAGGATCTGGAGACCGTTCCGCGCTACATCGTCCTTGCGCCACGACAAAAAAGAATCGCTGCGATAACGGCCTGCTTCATTGCCGGAGGAATACTAATCTACTTCACTGCCGAACCGTTTCTAGGCAGTTTGGTTGCTATCGCTACGGCAATCGGTATTCCCAGCTTTGTAGTAATCCAATGGCTGGCGCCAATCATCTCCGAGTTTCCCGAGTTCGCCTCCACCTTTTACTTCGCGCGCCAAAGCGAAAATGCTTCCGTTGCCCTGATGAACATCACGTCCAGCAACATCAATCAATGGACTCTGCTTTTCGCGATGCTCCCTGTGGTGTTCTCTCTCAGCCGCGGCAGTGTTTCCGCGATTCCGTTCGACGCGCAACAGGAATCGGAACTCTTGTTGACCATCGCTCAAAGTTTTGTCGGGCTCATCTTTCTGGCCAACATGAAGTTTTGCTGGTGGGAGGCGCTGGCGATGTTCAGCCTCTTCGCTGCACAATTCGCTTTACCTCCTTTTTTCGGCGCGGCCGCACAAGCCTGGATCACATACACCTTCTTCGCATGGGCTGCCGTCAGCATTTTGGCAATGGTTGCCCGCAGACGCCCTCCCCTGGCGATTACGCGCTTTTTTGAAACCTGGCGCCGTCATGTCAGTTAGCACGTCAGCAGGTTAAGATGAGACCAATGTCAGCGCCGCTGGTTCCGTCGCCGCTCGACTATATCGGCCTCCGCCGATTCGCGTTCTATCCAGCCATCAAGGACGTTGAACCCAACGAATGGCTGCTGGGAACGGGTTCATGGACGGAAGTACAGGTAGTGAACGCGCAAACGGGAAGCGAGATCTGGATTCCGCGCCAGTGCATCGGCGCAGTTTCGGATTCTCACGACGGCCTTCTGGTGGTTGGTCTCACTAAAGAGTTGGAATATCGCGCGGGAGCATTAGGCCCTCGATTCAAGCGTGTCATTGAAATGCCGCGGGAGATGGAACCGGAGCCGCGCCCTCGCATCCAGCCCGAGCCTCGGCCGCCGGGACCCGCCCCTGTCATCGGTATTCGAGTTGAACACCGCGAAGACTCGCCGATGAGCCGTGCGCTTGTTATTCTCGCGACGGCCGCTGTCATTGTGGCTCTCATTGCCGCTGTATTAGCCTTGTTTCGAAGATTCTAATCTCTCGAATGCTCCGCCTTTTCAAGCGGCTACTGTGGGCGACACTCGCTGTTCTCGGGGCCATGTGCGCCGGTGTCATCGCCGTTAAACGAGGCGAACCGATCAACAGCTTCTGGCTGGTAGCAGCGGCCATTTGCATTTATCTCATCGGCTTTCGTTTCTATGCGAAGTTCATCGCCTTCAAAGTGATGATGCTCGATGACCGCAGAGCGACTCCAGCGGAGCGCTTGCGCGATGGTCAAGATTTCGAACCTACCAACAAATGGATACTCCTCGGCCACCACTTCGCCGCCATTGCCGGTCCCGGCCCGTTGGTCGGGCCAACGCTCGCGGCCCAATTCGGCTATCTGCCAGGAGCGCTCTGGATCCTGTTCGGCGCCGTTTTAGGAGGGGCTGTTCAAGACTTCGTGATCCTATTCTGCTCCATGCGCCGCAACGGCAAGACGCTGGGCCAGATGGCGCGCGAAGAGATCGGCAAAGTGGCCGGTTTCGTATCGCTGATCACCGTGCTTCTGATTATGATCGTGCTGCTGGCCGTCGTGGCACTTGTGGTTGTGAACGCGCTGAAAGGCAGTCCGTGGGGCACTTTCACGATCGCCATGACTATTCCAGTCGCGCTGTTCATGGGTGTATATCTGCGCTACATCCGGCCAGCGAAGGTGCTGGAGTGTTCGGGTATCGGCCTGATTCTGGTGCTACTCAGCATTTATGGCGGCAAGCTTGTGGCTGCCTCGCCGGTCTGGGCAAATTGGTTCACCTGGAGCGGCATCTCACTCGCGATTGCAATCATTGCTTACGGTTTTCTCGCCAGCACGCTGCCTGTGTGGCTATTGCTCGCGCCGCGCGATTATCTCAGCACGTTTGTGAAACTCGGCGTCATCTTTCTGCTAGCTGCGGGAATTTTCGTTTCGCATCCGCAGCTTGCGCTGCCGGCGCTAACCCGATTCACGGATGGCACTGGCCCCATCTTCGCTGGCAAGGTGTTTCCATTCTGTTTCATCACTATCGCGTGCGGAGCCATTTCCGGTTTCCACGCACTAATCTCATCCGGCACTACTCCCAAAATGATTGCGAAAGAGTCGCATGCGTGGCCTATCGGCTACGGCAGCATGCTGTTGGAAGGCTTTGTCGCCATCATGGCGCTGGTAGCGGCTGCTTCATTGCAGCCCGGCGTCTATTTTGCCATCAATGCGCCGCCCGGAGTGGTGGGCACAACCGCCCAAACTGCCGCCGCGACCATATCCAGTTGGGGCTTCCCCGTTCTGCCAGCCACCATGTCGCAGCTGGCCCATACGGTCGGCGAGACCACTCTGTACGGACGCACCGGCGGCGCTCCGTCGCTCGCGCTCGGCATGGCACAGATTTTCGGCGGCGTTCTACAAAGCACCGGACTTGGCAATGGGCTGCTTAGTTTCTGGTACCACTTCGCCATCATGTTCGAAGCGCTATTTATTCTGTCTGTCCTTGATGCCGGAACTAGAGTGGGCCGCTTCATGTTACAGGATCTGCTCTCTCACGCATACAAACCTTTCGGTCACACGAGCTGGGTACCCGGTATGCTCGCAACCAGTGCTGCCATGGTTGCGGCATGGGGTTATTTCCTGTATCAGGGTGTCATCGATCCACTCGGCGGTATTAATTCTCTTTGGCCACTATTCGGAATTGCAAACCAACTGCTGGCTGCCATCGCCCTGTGCGTTGGCACGACCGTTCTTTTGAAGATGCGTAGGGCTCGCTACGCCTGGATTACAACCGCGCCCCTAGCCTGGCTGGTTGTCGTAACGTTCACGGCTGGTGTGGAGAAGATTTTTTCGACAGAGCCGCGCATTGGCTTTCTCAGGCACGCAAGCGCTATGGAAAGCGCCATTGCATCCGGAAAAATCGTGGCCGCTAAGGTCGCCGAAACTCGTGCCGTCATCTTCAACGAACGTCTGGATGCGGTAGTCTGCGGCGCGTTTCTGGTGCTAGTCGCGGTTATCCTATTTGATGCCGTGCGCGTCTGGTATGGTTTGCTGCGCGGCACTCGCGAGAATGTCAGTGCGGAATCACCGTTCGTTCTGTCGGAGTTGGAAACGGAGGCGGTATGAAAATCGTTCGCTGGCTACTCGGGCTCGCTCGCGAGCTTTCAGATGAAGCTGCTTACCAGCGACATCTGACGCGAAACCACATCGATGCTTCAGCAGCGGCATGGCGCAGCTTCATTGATCACCGGCATCGCCGCAAATATCAGAATGCGAAGTGTTGCTAGCCGCGGCTTCGATCATCTGCCTGAGCAAAGAGTTCGCTTCTTCGACGCGCCCTGAACGCAGCAGTGCGAGCAGTTCCGAATCAACAATTCGATACCAAAGCGCCCTTCGCGCCTGAAACCCGGCGACGCGGCTGGCGATCTCCGCCCGTACATCTTTCAAAAGCTTGAGCAACGCCTCATATTCGGGCCCGATGTCGCGCTGCAGTTTTTCTTTCAAGCGGACAGCAATGGCGGGAGCCCAACCATTCGTGCCGATAGCGATAGTCAAATCGCCGCGCCGGTGCGTGGACCCGAAACTGAATCGGCAATGCTCCGGATCATCAACAGAGTTACACAGTATTCCGCGTTCTTCGCAGAGGCGAAAAACGGCTGAGTTATCTTCGAGATCGGCAATGACCAGAAAACAACCCTCCAGGTCACCGTCTTTCAGTGAACTTGGAATCCATCTCACAAGCCCTGCAGACAAAAGCTGCGCGATTTCCGGGTCTGCCCGCGGATTCACGTAAATCACTTCGGCTGCGGCGTCTAACAGCGCCCGAATCTTGCCAGCAAGCTCAAGGCCTTCGCCGGTTACCAGGCATCGTTTGCCGGTTAAGTCGAGAAAAATAGGATAGCGAAAGTTCAAACGCGGCTCACGAACTCCGATGCTAGCAGTCACGTTCTGTCACCTTCTATTCTGGAGATGTTGCCCGTCCCTCGCCTTTTTCTGATCGACAGCTTTGGATTCATTTTCAGGGCGTATCACGCGCGCGCACGCAGCGGTGCGCCGCCCATGCGCACGACGTACGGCCTTTCCACGGAAGCGATCTTCATTTTTCACAATATGCTGCGGAAGCTAATGACAACTTCCAAGCCGGATTACATTGCCGCCATTTTTGAAAGCAGCGAACCAACGTTCCGCTCCGAGAGCTTTGCGGAGTACAAAGCGAACCGCACCGAAATGCCGCAAGACTTGGGCGAGCAGATCCCCCATATTCGCCGCATATTGGAAGCGATGCACATCCCCATCCTGGAATTCCCCGGGTACGAAGCGGATGATGTGATCGGCGCCATTGCCTGCCGCCCGCCCGCGAAACCGCTTGAAGTGGTGATTGTTTCAAGCGACAAAGACATGCTGCAGCTTGTCAACGAGCGTGTCTTCATGCTCAATCCGATGAAGGACGACGAGTGGTACGACGTTGCGAAGGTTGAACAGTTCATGGGCGTGAAGCCCTCGCAGGTGGCGGACCTGCTGGCACTTAAAGGCGACTCCATCGACAATATCCCAGGCGCGCCCGGCATTGGCGATAAGGGGGCTCGTGACCTCATCGCGCGTTTCGGTTCAGTCGAGGCAACGTTGGAGCGGGCTGCCGAAGTGGAACGTAAGATGTACCGCGAAAGCCTGCTCAATAATCGCGACCAAGTAATTCTCAGCAAACAGTTGGCGACGATTGCGACACACGTTCCTATTGAGTGGCAACTGCCTACTCTGCGCGCTCAACAGGTGGACAACTCCAGGCTCAAAGCCCTCTACAAAGAGCTGGAGTTTTTCAGCCTTTTGAAGGATCTTCCGCCCGAGGACGATAGTGCAACGCGAGACTACGGAACTCTGAGCGAGCCCCACGCATTGGCAGAGTGGCTCGGCAAGCGCCCTGCAGATGCTCCAGTGGCTATGGCGCTTGATCTGACGAATGCGTTTGCAGGCCTTTCTTACAAGGTGGGCCAGGGACGAGCAGTTCCGTTTTCTTTATTAGACGAGTTGCGGCCACTCATGGAATCGGAGTCAGTGCCGAAGATCGTTCATGATCTGAAGGCATTTCTGGTGGCCTCATGCGGATTGGGCATCGAAGCGCGCAATCTATTGGAAGACGCCATGCTATACGCGTTCCTGCTTTCAGCCGACCCCGGAGGTTGTTCACCGGAGTCGCTGGCCGAACGCTTTCTCGATCGCAAACTGAACGCGGCGGCTGAGCAACAAGCGGAAGCGACGCTCGCGATTTTGGAGATCCTGCGTCCGCAAATCCATCAGCAGGAACTCCACAGCGTCTATCAGGACATCGATTTGCCGCTTGCGCCCGTGCTGGCTCAACTGGAGATGACCGGAATACGCGTCGACACAGAAGTGCTTGCAGAGCTATCCGTCCGATTGACCGAACGAATCGAGCGTATCGCTCAGAACATCTACGATCTGTGCGGCCGCCCGTTCAACATCAATTCGCCGCAGCAGCTTGGAAAAGTTCTGTTTGAAGACATGGCGCTGCCCGCTCCGGTGAAATGGGGCAAAGGCAAAGTCATTTCTACTGCCGCCGATGTTTTAGAAGGACTCGCCCCTGCTTATCCGGTTGCGCAGCTTGTATTGGATTACCGTCAGCTCACAAAGCTGAAGGGAACCTATATTGACGCTTTGCCGCAGCTCATCAATCCAAAGACCGGGCGCGTTCACACGACTTTTAATCAGACCGGTGCAGCGACAGGCCGTCTGTCCTCGTCCAATCCGAATTTGCAAAATATACCGATTCGCACCGAGGAAGGGCGCGAGATACGCGCCGCGTTCGTTCCCGAACCCGGTTGGGTACTGTTAGTCGCCGACTATTCGCAGATTGAGTTGCGGCTGCTGGCGCATATGTCGCTCGATCCTGTGCTGGTGGAATCATTCCGCAACCGTGAGGACATCCATACCCGAACGGCCGCCGAGGTATTCAAGGTCGATCCGTTAATGGTGAACAGCGACATGAGGCGGGCGGCGAAGGCTGTCAATTTTGGAATTGTTTATGGGCAAACGCCGTTTGGGTTGGCGCAAACCCTGTGCATCGACAGGAAAGAGGCGGAGTTGTACATCCGCCGCTATTTCGAACGTTATGCCGGTGTCCGTGAATTCATCGACAAAACCATCGCGGAGGTTCGGCAAACAGGCGTCGCAAAGACGTTATTGGGCCGACGCCGACCGATACCCGACATGCAAAGCCGTAACCCGTCAGCCCGCTCGTTTGCGGAGCGGACGGCTGTCAATACGCCCTTACAGGGAACTGCTGCCGATCTGATTAAATTGGCAATGATTCGTATTGCCAGAATTCTAAGGGAAGAAAAGTTACAATCCCGGATGCTGCTGCAGGTTCATGACGAACTGGTGTTCGAAGCACCGCCGCACGAGCTAAGCACGGTTAAGGAGCTAGTGAAATCGCAAATGGAGAATGTGTATCAATTGTCGGTTCCATTGACTGTGGATACAGGAAGCGGACTGAATTGGAGAGACGCAAAGTGAACAGACGCCATATATTGGCAGCATGCTTATCGGCGAGTATTGTTTTGCTCAGTTCCGCATGCGGGGGCAAAAAGACTGCCGAGATGAAGGCCGCGCCGGCGCAGTACAAGGTCCGGTTACAAACCACAAAGGGCGATGTGGTCATTCTGGTGCATCGGGAGTGGTCGCCTCTGGGCGCGGATCATTTCTACGAACTGACAACAATGGGGTTTTATAACGGCGATTATTTTTTTCGCGCTCTAAAAGGATTTATCGTCCAATGGGGAATCAATGGCGATCCCAAAACAAACAAGGATTGGAGCGAGATCAGCATCAAAGACGATCCGCCCAAGGTGAGCAACAAAATTGGCACTGTGGTCTTCGCGATGGCAGGGCCAAATTCTCGCACAACGCAGTGCTTCATAAACCTGGGCGATAACAGCGCCACTCTAGATCCGCAAGGGTTCACACCGTTCGGGGAAGTCATTCAGGGAATGGATAACGTTTTCAATCTTTACACCGGATATGGCGAGGGTGCACCGGGCGGCGCGGGGCCAAGCCAGGAAAATATCGCCATCGACGGGAACCCATATCTGGAAGAGCACTTCCCGAAGCTTGACTACATCAAGACGGCGAAAATTATTCCTTAGCTGCGTGGGTGTGCGCCGTTATCCAATCGCCGATCTTCTGAAGTGCAATCGGCGCGATCGCCACTGGATTTGTGGCATATTCATAGGCCAAGCCCGTCTGAGCCGGCTGGAGCAAGTAATTCAATCCCGGAAGTACTTCGACCGTTGCGTCTCTGTTTCTGCCTTGCGCTAGGGCCGCTTTAATCGCGGGTACGTTCTGATCGGCAATTACCTGCATGTCCTTCGCGCCGTTTAGCGCCAGTACCGGGCATTTCAGATTCGCGATGCCCGGCGCAGGGTTATAGCTCGAGAAAAAAACGCAGCCACGGAGATTCGAAGCTCTTGAGTTTGTTCTTCCATTGGGAGATAGAAACATCATCGTAGTCTTGTTCTGCGCGAACAGAATAATCAATCAACGCTCGCCTCATATCCGCCGCGTTCTTTCCGTCTTTGGCCATGTTGTACAAAAGCTCGCCAACCCGGCGGTCCGTTTTGATCTGATCTTTTGGCAGGTTTCCGGCCGCTTTTTCAGCCCGCTCAGTCTGCTCCAGCAGAACTTCTTCACCGGGCACGCCCGTCCCTTCCAGCATGACGACGAACGCGATACTCGGGATATCGCCCGCCACCATAACCGCTTCTATGGCGCCTTCTCCGTGCCCGATTAATCCAAGTTGTTTCGGGTCGATATCCTTGCGTGATTGCAGATAGCGCACTCCGGCTTCGGCGTCGGTAGCGAATCCCTTCGTTGTGACTCCTTCGAACTTCCCTAATGACGCGCCAACGCCACGGTCATCCGCGCGCAGAACCGCGATTCCGCGCCGAGTGAGGTAATCGGCCAAAACCCGAAACGGCTTCTGGCCTGCGATGGTCTCGTCGCGATCCTGCGGACCGGCGCCTGTAATCAGCAAAACGGCGGGAAATGGGCCGCCGGAGGTTGGCTCCGTCAAGGTAGCCGCCAGTTCCACATCGGGCGCGTCTGGGTTTTCGTACCAGACGTCAAGTTCGCGATACGGCGATTGGGGTGTACCGGCAAAGGACGCTATTGCAAGCAGCAGCGACGCCAAGAACAGAACGCGCGCGCACATGCCTTCATCATATAAACGGCTCTCCGGATGCGAAACTGAAAGAAAATGACAGGAAATGAGATCCGCGCGAGGTTCCTTGACTACTTCGCCGGTCAAGGGCACAGAGTAGTTCGGAGTTCCTCACTTGTGCCCGCAAACGATCCGACGTTGTTGTTTACAAACGCCGGAATGAATCAGTTTAAGGAAGTTTTTCTCGGCCTCGAAAAGCGCGATTATTCGCGGGCGACTTCTTCGCAGAAATGCGTACGCGCGGGCGGCAAGCATAATGACCTGGATAACGTCGGCTATACACGGCGGCATCTCACCTTCTTTGAGATGCTCGGCAATTTTTCTTTTGGCGACTATTTCAAGAAAGATGCCATTGCCTTCGCATGGGAGTTGGTCACAAGTCCCAACTGGTTCGCTCTTGATAAGGATCGGCTTTATGTAACTGTTTTTCGCGAGGACGACGAAGCGGAAGAGCTTTGGCAGAAAGTGGCCGGTGTTCCGAAACATCGCATTTTTCGCCTCGACGAAAAGGATAATTTCTGGCAGATGGGCGAAACCGGACCGTGCGGTCCGTGTTCGGAGATTTACTACGATTTCGGGCCAGAAGCGGCCGAAAAAGGCCACGAACAGCGGCAGTTCCCGGAGGACGGCGGGGACCGTTTTGTCGAGATCTGGAATTTGGTCTTCATGCAGTTCGATCGTGACAACAACGGAACACTCACACCGTTGCCGCGGCCTTCGATTGATACCGGCATGGGGCTCGATCGAGTCACTGCGGTTCTGCAAGGGAAGATTTCAATTTATGACACGGACCTGCTGAGCCCCATCATCAATCGTGCTGCTGAGTTGCTGCGCGTAAACAGGAAATGACGACGAGCGCACGGCCGTCGCGCTCCGTATCAATGCCGACCACGCACGCAGCACAGCTTTCCTGATTCACGATGGCGTGCTTCCTTCGAACGAGGGACGCGGCTACGTGCTGCGCAAGATTATGCGGCGCGCCATGCGCAACGGCCGATTAGCGGGAACCGCAGAGCCGTATTTTCACCGACTCACGGCCTTTGTTGGGGAGTTGATGAACGCAGCCTATCCGGAACTGCTGGAAAGCGGAGAGCGTATCAGCCGTATTGTGCGCGATGAAGAGAATCGTTACGCCTCCACGTTTCAGATTGCCGAGCGCTTCTTTCATGATGAAGCGAAATCCGCCGTCAACAACGTCTTGCCTGGCGCTGCCGCCTTCAAGCTGTACGACACCTACGGTTTGGCGCTGGACGAACAGGAAGAGATGGCGCGTGAGTTCGGCCTTACGATTGATCGCGACAGTTTCACCGCTGAAATGGAAAAGCAGCGCGTGCGGGCGCGCGCAAGCTGGAGAGGCGCGGACAAAGCTCAAGTGGCGGCGGTTTACAAAAATCTTCCCGCCAGCGAGTTTATCGGCCGAACGACTCTGCAGACGCCGGTGGACGTCATCCGGCTTATTGTGGATAAACAGCCGGTGGAACTTGTGGAGCAAGGGAGCGCCGAAGTCGTTCTGGCAAGAACGCCTTTTTACGCAGAATCAGGTGGCCAGGTTGGTGACACGGGGCTTCTGCTGGACCACGAAACCCATGAACGCGTCGCCATCGTCGAAGGCACCTACAAGCCGGCACCTTCAGCAGTGGTCCAGAAGATTCACGTCCTGCGGCCAATTCGAAGCGGAGATAAATTGCTTGCGGTGGTGGATCAACCATTACGCTCTTCCATCATGCGTAACCATACGGCGACGCACCTGTTGCACGCGGCTCTACGGCAGGTGCTGGGCACACATGTGAAGCAAGCGGGAAGTGTGGTCGAGCCGGGCCGATTGCGCTTTGATTTCACGCATTACTCCGGACTGAGCGGCGACGAACTGCTGGAAGTTGAGCGGATTGTGAACCAACAGATTCTGGCCAACACGGAAGTATCTACCGATGTCATGAACCTCGAAGAGGCGCTGTCGACGGGGGCGATGGCTTTGTTTGGAGAGAAGTACGGCGACAGTGTCCGTGTTGTGAGTATTCCCGGCTTCAGCCGCGAGTTATGCGGGGGCACGCATGTGGGCCGGACCGGCGATATCGGACTTTTCAAAATTATTTACGAAGGAAGCATTTCTCAGGGCGTTCGCCGTATTGAAGCCGTCACTGGAGAATATGCGCTGGACAAATTTCAGCAGGCCACAGCGCAGTTAGCAAGAGCCGGAGAACTGTTGCGCGCTTCTGAAGCTGACGTGCTTGATCACATCGAAAAGTTTCTGGAGCACCAGAAGTTTCTGGAGCGCGAGTTCGAGCAACTGAAGAGTCGAATCGCGCATCAAGAGATGGAACGTGTCGAAGCGCGAAAAGTCAACGGCGCTACCGTAATTGCCCAGAAACTGGAAGGTCTGGACTCCAAACAATTACGCACTTTGGCTGATTCTCTTCGGAACAAGTGGGGGAGTTCGGTGATTGTACTGGCGTCCGTGAACGATTCGAACGTATCGCTTATCTCCGCGGTGAGCAAAGATTTGACCGCGAAGGTGCAAGCCGGCAAATTGGTAAGCGATGTGGCCCGTGCAATCGGCGGTAAAGGCGGCGGCCGGCCCGATATGGCAGAAGGCGCGGGAAAAGACCTGCAGGCGCTTCCGCGAGCTCTTGAGGACGTGTACCAGAAAATCGAGGCTTTGCTCTAGCCCGAAATGATGGAACATTTCGACGTAGCGATTTTCGGCGCCGGGCCCACGGGTCTCGCCTGCGGAATTGAAGTAGAAAGACGAGGGCTGAGCGCGGTTCTATTCGATAAGGGCTGCATCGTCAATTCGATTTACCATTACCCGATTAATCTTGTCTTCTTTACCACACCGGAGCTTCTCGAAATCGGCGATATCCCGATGACGTCGCTGAACGAGAAGCCAGGTCGCACGGAAGCTTTGAAATACTATCGGCGCGTCGCAGATCACTACCACCTGAACGTGCACCAATATGAGAGAGTGCTTGCGTTTGATGGAGACGACGGCAAGTTTGTGATTCGAACAGAGACGCACACCGGCGAGCGTTACTGTTATGGCGCAAAGAAAATCATCCTGGCTACGGGTTACTACGATATTCCCAACCGGCTAAACGTTCCCGGTGAAGATCTGGACAAAGTCATTCATTATTACCGCGAGGCTCACCCCTATTACAACCACGACGTGCTGATTGTGGGTGCGAAGAATTCAGCATGTATCGCGGCGCTGGAGCTTTTCTGGACTGGCGCGCGCGTGACACTCGTTCATCGCGGCGCAACGATTTCGAAGAACGTAAAGTATTGGATCAAGCCCAATATAGAGAATCGGATAAAGAACGGCGACGTGCAGGCCTATTTCAATAGCACGGTGAAAGAGATCAGGCCGCACGAAGTAGTTTTGGATACTCCCGAAGGGGAGATAACTGTCAAGAACGACTTTGTGTTCGCGATGACGGGATACCGGCCGGACTTCGAGTTCATGGCGCAACATGGAATTCACCTGGATCCAGCGACCTCGAAACCGATCACCAACAGTGAGACGCTCGAAAGCGAACGCAAAGGCGTTTACCTGGCTGGCGTCATTGTGGCCGGCACACACACCAACGAAATCTTCATCGAGAACGGGCGCTTCCATGGCAAAGTGATTGCCGATTCGATCGCCGAAAGCCTGAAGGCGACCCAAACGGCGTGAGACGGATGCGAAACTGTTGTGATCGATGAAACTCGCGCTCCCGCTGCTGGTAGTCTCTGCCGTTTGCTGCCACGCCGCTGATGTAAAAACCCTGCTTGCCACGCCCGATAACATCCGCTGGGGATATTATTGGGCGCAAGCCAAGCCGGTCATAAAAATACATTCGGGCGATCGTGTTCGCATTCAAACGGTCTCCGGAAATCCGAACCGCCTTATTGCCGCGGGTGCTAAGCCGGAGGATATTCAACCCGAGTTGAAGGCGATCTACGCGCAAATACCCGCTTCCGAGCGCGGCCCCGGCGGACATATCCTGACGGGCGCGGTCTACCTGGATGACGCGGAGCCCGGCGACGTGCTGGAAGTACGCATCGAGAAAATCACAATGGACGTGCCATACGCTTACAACGGCTTTGGCCCGAGCGGCGGATTCATGAAGGCTGATTTTCCGAATCAGCGCGGCATGAAAGTAATCCCGCTTGACCGGAAGCGCAATGTAGCACTTTTCGCGCCGGGCATTGAGATTCCGCTGCATCCGTTTTTCGGCAGCATGGGAATCGCTCCTCCTGGAGATGCCAAGGTGAACAGCGCGCCGCCATCTGTGTATGCCGGGAACATGGACAACAAGGAACTGGTGGAAGGAACGACGCTGTACATTCCCGTGCAGCAGAAGGGCGCGTTATTTGAGGTGGGCGACGGACATGCCGGAATGGGCAATGGCGAGGTGGATATCACAGCGCTCGAGACATCGCTAACCGGCACGTTTCAGTTCATTCTCCACAAGGGCGTCTCGCTTAAATGGCCTCGCGCGGAAACACCGGCGGATTACATCACGATGGGATTCGATGAAGACCTGACGAAAGCGACCGAGATAGCCGTGCGCGAGATGATCGATTTCTTATCAGCGGAAAAGCACCTTAGTAAACAAGACGCTTACATGCTGACGAGCGTAGCCGTGGATGTCGACATCACGCAGCTTGTAGACGGCAACAAAGGCGTGCACGCGATGTGCCCGAAAGCGATTTTCACTGAAAGCAAAAACGTTCCGATGATTGCGTCAAACAGGTAGGCCGCTCAAAGCCATTCCCAGCCGATGTGCTCTAAATCCGGAGGGAATAAGTCCGGATGCAGAACTTCGGCAAAGATTTGCAACGATTCGACCAGACGCGGCCCCGGCCGGTTCATGAACTGATTGCCATCGCAGATGAAAACCTTTGCTTTTCTGACAGCGGACAGTTCCTGCCAACTTGTACGGCTGGATAACCAGTGCATTTCGGAGCGTGTACGCGCCAAGTCAAAACCGCAGGGCAGAACTACGATCACGTCGGGATCGGCCTCAACAAGCTGGTCCCACGTCATCCAGGGTGAGTGCCGGCCGGCCACACCGAAAAGATTTCGGCCGTTCGCCATCGCGATCAGTTCGGGCACCCAGTTTCCGCCAGCCATCAACGGTTCCACCCATTCGATTGCAGCGACTGACGGCGTGGACTCCGCAGCGTGCGCCTTCTGCTGAATCGCAGTCATCCTGTTTTTCAAATCAGTAATCAGGCGCTCGGCAGCATCGTCTTTTTGACAGGCGCTTGCGACGCGGCGGATATCCGCCCAAAGGTCGTCCAGAGCATACGGCTCCAGCGAAATCACTCGCGCTTGCGTTGCAAATTCGGCCTGCAGAGCGCGTTCAACGTCCGTGAGGCTGACGGCACACACCTCGCATTGCGTCTGAGTGATGATGTGGGTGGGATCCAACTTTTGGATGAGCGTTGAGTCAAGTTCGTAGACACTCAAAGCGCGCTGGACCCGGTCCTTAACAAGCGCGTCGATTTCAAGGCTAGAGCCGTCGACGGGAATCGCCGGGCGCGTGCAGACTGGAAGCTGCAAAACAGAGCGAGGAAAATCGCACTCGTGTGACCGGCCCACCTGGAACTGGCCTAAGCCGAGCGCATGAACAATTTCGGTTGCGCTGGATATGAGCGGCAGCAGCCGCAGTTCAGGCACGTTTTCACTATACGAAGAAGACCCAGTGCCCACGTCGGAGTAATTGCTCAGGGAAATTGGTCGGGTGGGCTTTGCGGTTGGGCTATAGAAGAAATTACAGGTTGGAGTGTCTTGGTGCTGTGGGTGTTAGTGGCGGAACAACCATCATTCCCTGAGCATATCTCTTGATTACACGGTACTGGGTAGCACCTTTGATACCAAACCTCGAACGATTTATTTTCTTGATTTTGCGAGCATTCGGGACCCTACGCCTGCGCAGTTTTTACCTGTGCAGGCAAGAAACAATCACCGCCCGGCTAATTGCCTTCGAAATATGGATAATTATTGCGCGCTCGGAAGAGTCGTGGGCAGTGTAGAAGCCCGCGAAACGTGCCCGGAAAGGGCTTCCTGAACTGTAATGTGATTGGCTTCCAGGGTGGTGCCTAGGGTTTGATCGAGGGATACGCGCGCGTTGCTGTAGGCAACCAGCGACGCTACCTCGCTAGATTGCGCGGTTGCCAAATCGCGCTGCTGCTGAACAACGTTGTAGGTAGTAGATGCGCCTAGAGCGAATTTCTTCTGTTCAGCATCGAGAAGCTGCTGTTCCAGAATGCGATTCCTTATAGCCGCTTGATAACGGGCACGCGCCTGCTGTAACCCGACTACCTGATTGGAGACATCGACCGCGAGCTGGTTAACGTTCTTTTGCAACTGCAGCTCGTTTTGACGGACAGTAATGCGATCAATTGCCGCGTCTGCCAGCGCCTGCCGGTTCCGAAGACTGGGCGCAATAAATGCGCCCGCGCGCTCAGACGGGAAATCCCGGCGAACGAGTTGCCCAAGCGCGTTGCCAATCCCGCCAACAAAGTAACTGTTCGGGACTTCGCAGACGCTACCTGGAGGTCCCACGGAACTCGGACACGGAACAAAGCCAGGGGGGGCGGCCGCGCTTCCTGACTGCGTCTGGGCGCTGGTTCTGATGCGTACTGCTTTCGGTGCGCCAGAGAGGCCCTGGTCGGAGGCGTTCGCCAGTCCTGCCAATTGGGGCAACACACCATTCGCTGTGCCCATAGCCGTGATTTCGCTGTTCTTCAGATCATTCGCCTCGATTGCCAAATCCGTGCGGTTCGTGCGCGCGGTAGCAATCAGATCCTTTAACGGAGGAAGATTATCCTGTTCTGGAACATCGATTTTGTCGAGAGGAATAATCTCGACTTCAGCGAATAGCGGATCGGCCAGACCATTTCTACTCAGCACGTTCTTAAGCAGAACCTGCTGCTGCTGAAGACTAGTTTGAGAGACGACGAGATCTTGTTGGCTGGAGGCGACCTGCGCCTCGGCTGTGGTGACATCCAGCGGCGCCATGGTGCCAATCTGTACCTGCTTCTGATTGTTTTGGTAGAACGTTTGAGCAACATCCAAAGCGCTTTGCTTCGCTTTCACATCCTCGTAATCCGCAACTAATCCGTAGTAAAGGCTAAGGACGTCTGCTACCACGGTGATGACTTGTCCTTTGAACACTGTGTCGGACATGGCTAGCGTATTTCTGGCCACGGTGATGTTCCGGCTGTTAAGCGCTGTTCCAAAGCCCTGCAGAAAATTATGCTGGGCAGAAAGCGTAAGAACGGGACTGCTGGAGGGATTGAGAATGTCGCTTACCGCGTTTTCGTTAAGGTAAGAATCTTTGTACGTGATGCTGACCTGACCCCCGGTGATCAGGCCTTCAGTAACAGAGGTCGAGTTATTTCGTGTGAGATCGATCAGGTTGTAAGTGCCCGAAAGCACTAGATTCGGCAAAAGAAGCGATTTGTGCGAAAAGGTCTGGGTGGTCTGAAAACTCGGGTCGAGCGAAGGCGTGACCGGACCGATTTGGGAAATCGTGGCATTGCTGGTATTGCCGTTATTGTTACTTCCTCCCGTGACACTGACACCTGCGGCCGCCTGTGCGCCTGAAACACCCTGGCCACTGGCCACCGATCCGGCCTGCGAAGCGCCGCTTGGAACTCCCGGCAAAGCGCCGCCAGCCTCAAGCCGCTCAAGGCTCCATTGATCGATCAACGGGTTATAACGGGCCGATTCCAAATCGATATTGTTTTCAAGCGCCAGTGCAATGGCGTCCTGCACAGTCAGGTACAACTTGCCGGCGCGAATGAGATCGCTAATGCGGAGCGAGTTGGAAGTTCTGATGGGTGGGACGTACGGCGCCTCATATGGACGGAGCACAACCGGCGCGCTGGGCCGAACGGGAGCAATCTGCTGGACGGCCTGTGACCAACCCGGCGCGGCGCATGTGGTCGCAAGCAGGAGAGCGAGTGCTTGCTTAAGCACGCTGCCGCGGTTCATTGAATCTGCTCCGCAGTGGGAAGCTTCGCCGGCAGGACGGAGGGACGGGCAACCTGGCCGGACATCGCTTCGCTCAATGAGACGTGATTCACTTCGAGCGTAGTGCCCATGGCTTGGTCGAACGCGATGCGGGCATGGCTGTAATTGGCCAAAGCCTGAGTTTCCGCGCTTTCCGAGGAAGCGAGCGTCTGCTGGTCAGTCACAACCTGGAAGACGGTCGACGCACCGAGCGTGTATTTCTTCTTGTCAGCATCCAGTGTTTGCTGTTGCAGTATGCGCGCCTTCACCGCCGAGTCATAGCGTACGCGGGCCTGGCGCAGACCGATGAGCGCGTTCTGGACGTCAACGCGAACCTGATTCAGCTCTTTCTGCAGAGCCAACTCGCTTTGCCGCAACTCCAGCGCGCTAGTTACGTAATCCGATTGGGCGGCACGATTCCGGAGCGGGATGCTCAATGAAAGGCCAGCGGAATAGTTAGGAAAATTGCGGCGAAAGATTTCGCCAAGCAGATTTCCGTATCCTCCTGCCAAATAGGGATCGGCAGTCTGAACGCCTGGCAGCAAGTAATTCGAGCTACCGGTCAATCCGTTGTTCGTCAGTTCGGCGAAAACGCTGAGCGTTGGCTTCAGTCCGTTCTTTATGCCGACGAGAAGAATCTTATCGCTGTCGATGTTGATGCGGTCCTGAGTTATTTCAACGCGGCGATTAAGCGCTTCTTTCACCAGGTCATCGATGGGCCTCTGCTCGTCTTTTTCGGGCACCTGAAACGAGTTCAGCGGAATTACATGAACCTCAGCTAAAGTGGGGCTTGCAACGCCGTTGCGGCTGAGCGCATTCTTCAGCACTGTTTCCTGCTGCAGAAGGTTGGTCTGCGAGATGAGGAGGTCTTGCTGGCTTGAATAAACCTGCGCCTCGGCACGAGTCACTTCGATAGGAGCGAGCGTTCCGATCTGCACCTGCTTCTTGTTGTCTTCATACAGAGCCTGGGCTGTCGCGAGCTCATCTTTTCTCGCCCTTAGGTCTTCATAGAAACTGACCAGATCCCAATAAAGATTCAGGACCGAGGAAACCGTCGTGATTACCTGCTGCTTAAAGGTCAAGTCAGAGCTCTTCTCATTGTTCTTCGAAACACGAATGTTGCGGCCGTTTACCGCGGCTCCGAAACCTTGCAGCAGGTTCTGACTGACCTGTAAATCAAGGTACCCGGAAGTAAAGGGATCAAGTGCATAGGAAGCGCTGTTGTACTTGTTGTACTGGCTCAAGTAGGTGAACTGCGTGCTCATTCCAAAGACGAAGTTCTGAGAATATTCCGCCTCGTAAGTGCGGCTCAAATCGATGAGCGCGGTGGTTCCCGTTAAAACTGTATTGCTTTGCGGGCTAGTGCTGTGCTGGAAATTTGCATAGAGGAACACCTGCGGGTCGAGATTGATCAGCGAAGGCCCTAGGTTGGTGACGATCTGACCGCTGGAACTCACGCCCGCAGCGGCCGTTGTACTTGCGCCCCCGCTAGCATTCAGGCTGACGCCGGTGAGGCTGACGCTCTGCGGGCCTTGGGACACACCCACGCCGACACCTCGCAGTGCTCCACCGCCTTGCGCGCGCATGGTCACCTGTTTGTTCAGCAGTGGACCGTAGCGCTGAATCTCGATGTCGAGATTATTCTCGAGCGCGAGAGCAATAACGTCATCAGCGCTGAGATATAGGTTGCCCGCGCGGATAAGCGATTCCAGCCGGTTGGTGTTCGTGAGATTGATGGGCGGAACGGTGCGGGGCCGATAATGATTGGTGATCCAACCGAAGGTGCCGCCACTCGGGTTGTCGACTCGAACGGCGCTTTGAGCCGGCAACAGACCGGAAAACAGAGTTAAAACGCACAGCGCAGACAAAGGTGCTTTCAATCGTGTCATTAAATGTGTAAAAGGTGTCCTTTAAAACAACGAGAGGCAAACGAGCCCGGTTCCCTGATCGTTTCGGCGATTTTTAATGGTAACGCAGGAAACGCCCGCGACCGGGCTTCTGCCAAGGTTGCGACTACGGTGTTCGGATCTGGGACGAACGTTATCCATTGAGTTATGCTTGCGACTTGAGCGATCCTTCCGTTCTGGATTTGTTTATCGAGACTGGCGCTTATTTGCGCGGCCATTTCAGGCTTACGAGCGGCCTTCACAGCGGGGAGTACCTGCAGTGCGCGAGAGTTCTCGCGATCCCAAGGTATGCCGAGCGACTGGGCCGAGAACTAGCTAGCAAGCTGATGACCAAGATTGAAAACTCGCCAGTCGACGTAGTTGTTTCGCCAGCGATGGGCGGAATCATCATAGGTCATGAGGTGGCGCGAGCTTTCGATGTGCGCGCGTTATTCACAGAGCGCGACAGCAGTTCTAATGCGATGGTGCTACGGCGCGGATTTGAATTGAAACCGGGCGAGCGAGTTCTTGTTATTGAAGACGTGATCACGACCGGAGGCAGCACCCGCGAAGTGGTGCGCGTCGTGCAACAAGCTGGAGCGGCCGTCTTAGCGGCAGGTTCAATTGTCGATCGCAGCGGTGGAGAAGCGGATGTGGGGGTTGCAAGGACGGCATTAGAGACGATCAAGCCGGTGCTATACGATGCTTCCGATTGCCCGCTCTGCCGCGAGGGGCAACCGATCGTGAAACCAGGGTCGCGCCGGGCCTGACAGGCAACGGTTTCATGCGCAGACTGCGCTTCGAAGTAGCTTACGACGGGACGGAATTCAAGGGTTGGCAGGTCCAGCCGGGCTTACCGACAATTCAGGGCACGTTAGAAGAGGTCATCGGGAGCATTGAAGGCCGGCCGGTGCATGTCGCGGGGTCAGGACGCACGGATGCAGGAGTACACGCGCTGGCCCAAGTAGCCGCGGTAACGATCGAAAACCGCATACCGCCCGATAATTTCCGCCGAGCGGTGAATCGATTACTGCCGTCGACCATTCGGATCAATCACGTGCAAGACACAGCGCTCGAGTTTCATCCCCGGTTCGATGCAAGGCGAAAGACATACGAATACCGGATCTATCGCGAAGAAGTATGTTCGCCGTTCGAGCGGCGTTACGTCTACCATCACCCGTATCCGCTGGACGAATCGGCAATGGCGGCGGCGGCACCGTTGCTCGAAGGCGAGCACGATTTTTCTTCGTTTGCTTCGGCGGATCCGCGAGATCGGTTGGAGCGGTGCAAGGTGCGAACTATTTACCGCTCGTTGATCGCGCGGACTGGTTCGATGATGATTTATCAGGTGACGGGATCAGGCTTTCTGAAGCATATGGTGCGGAATATCGTAGGAATGCTGCTGGAGATAGGGAAGAAGAATGTCTCTCACCAGGACCTTATGTCGCGATTGACCCCAAACAACGGTATTCGAACAGGGCCTACGGTTCCCGCGAGCGGATTATTTTTGATCTCGGTTTGCTACGACTAAACGGGACCACAATATTCAAGCACAAGAGCCGTGATGTCGTCGCGCTGTTTTATGCCGTCATGGAATTTCAGAATCTCTGTGATGAGCTTGTCGTGAATCTGCTGCGCGCTCAGCGACCCGCATTGTTTGAGTAATTGTTTCAGCCGCGCTTCGAATGTTTCCTGCTGGTCGTTCTCCGCTTCGACCACACCATCGCTGTAGGCGAGAACCTTGTCTCCGGAAGCGAGCTGTACTCTTTCGACAGCATAATGTGCATTGCGCCAGAGGCCGAGCGGCATGCCGGTAGTTTGTAGCGGCTTGACGGAGCCCCCACGGCTGATGACAAACGGCGCGCAATGACCCGCGTTTACCCACTCCATGAGACCGGAAGAGTGGATAGCCGCGTAGAAGAGCGTGGCGTATTTCTCGCGCTGCGCACGGTCGATCAGAAAGCCGTTGATCTTGCCGACGACTTCGTCGAGTGAGGCCGCGAGATCAGAGCCTAACAGGAATGCGCCTTGCAGAAGCGCGGCCAGCAGCGCTGAGCTGATTCCTTTACCCGAGACGTCGGCGATAACGGCGGCCCAGTTATCGGCATCTATCTGATGAAGATCGAAGTAATCGCCGGTAACGCCTGAAGACGGCAGACTGGAACCCGCGGCGCGCAACCAACCGGTGTTCGGGAAATCGTTGGGGAGCAGATTTTGCTGGATCTTGCGCGCGAGATTGAGTTCCTGCTCAAGCAACAGCTTCTGGCGCTCGCGTTCGAGCACGTTGGCGTTTTCGAGTACCGTGGAAGCTTCAAGAGCAAGCGTGTGGAGAAGCTCAAGATTGAGCTGTGGCACGACGCGCTGCCGGGGGCAATCAAGATAGATGAGGCCGAGCGTATCGGATTGCGGAGATAGGGAAACAGTTTCCTGCGCGTTGATGCTGCCGAGGCTGACGAGCGGCACGCAGATGACATCACGCATGATAGAGCCGTCTGAGATGGAGAGCAAATCGTGACGCTCAGTGAGTGCGCGGGCGATCATTTCAGCCGGAAGTGAAAGAGACTCGACGGGCAAAGACCGGCCCTGAGCGTCACGGCCCAATCTGACGTCGAAATCATCGCCGGCACGCAAGATGAGGAAAGCCCGCTCAGCGCCGGTGAGTGCGAGAGCGGTTTCGAGCACCGCGCCGAGGACTTCGTCGGCCGCCAATGCTGTTTGCAAAGTTCTGGCCACGTCCAGTACGGCGCGAAGACGCGCAAACTGACCGGCCGCCCCGCCCGGCTGTGAACCGGCGGCAGAGAAGCGATTTAGCAGGCGGGTGATGCGGTCGCTGCCATCCGAGAAGAGCAGTTGGTACGAATCTTCGAAGCCGAAGTGGACGGTGTCGCCGGGTTGTAGGGTAGTGGCATCGTGAATACGGCTGCCGTTGACCCAGGTGCCGTGCAGGCTATCGAGATCCTCGATGACAAAACCGGTCTCCGTGCTCTTGATAGAAGCATGGGATCGAGAGGCGCGGTTGTCGCGCAGAATCAGCTGGTTGTCAGGCCCACGGCCGATGCGAAACGGCAGTGGCGTAATAGGAATGCGAGTGCGTTCGCCGGATGGGTGAATAACATCCAGAGCGACTTCGCCGGTTGACCTCTGCATCTTCTACTTGGAGCTTCTTCTTCAAGTGTCTCTCCGGCCCGGGTGCGCGCAATGAGCGGCGAACGTCCTGTGCTAGAGGGCATTTGGTACAACGTTGTTCGAGGTTAGCCGGTTCCTTGTTCAGAAAAATACTCGTCGCCAATCGAGGCGAGATTGCGGTACGCGTCGTCCGCGGGCTGCGCGAGATGGGTATTCGAAGCGTCGCGGTCTTCTCCGAAGTGGACCGGCGAGCGCTGCACGTGCAGATGGCTGATGAGGCGCTATGTATTGGAGCCGGAGCGTCAAGCGAGAGTTACCTGAACATCGTCCGCATTCTGGGGGCGGCCCGCGAAACAGGCGCAGAGGCCATACATCCCGGCTATGGGTTCTTAAGCGAGAACGCAAGCTTCGCAAAGGCGTGCGGGGACGTGGGGATCAAGTTTATCGGACCGTCCTGGCAGGCCATTGAACAGATGGGTTCGAAGACGGCGGCGCGGCGGCTTGCGATTGAGGTTGGCGCACCCGTAGTTCCCGGAACGGAGCAAGGCGTTCAGGACTACGCTGAAGCACGCGAAATTGCGGCGAACATCGGGTATCCGGTTTTGCTGAAGGCGTCAGCTGGCGGCGGCGGGAAAGGAATGCGGCGCGTCGATAGCGAGAGTGAGCTTGCGGCGGCATTGCGTGGAGCGTCGAGCGAGGCGGAACGCGCGTTCGGCTCGGGCGAGGTGTATCTCGAAAAGTTAATCGAACGGCCGCGACATATTGAGGTGCAGGTGCTGGGTGATGAACACGGGCACTTGATTCACCTGGGCGAGAGGGAGTGTTCCATTCAGCGGCGGCATCAGAAGGTGGTGGAAGAATCGCCTTCACCCCTGGTGATTGCCAAACCGGAGTTGCGGGAAAGGATCGGCCAGGCCGCGCTGCAGATTGCGCGCGCAGCCAATTATTCGAACGCGGGCACGCTGGAATTTCTCGCGGACCAGGCGGGCAACTTCTACTTTTTAGAGATGAACACGCGGCTGCAGGTGGAGCACCCGGTAACGGAGTGGGTGACGGGACTGGATCTGGTTGAATGGCAGATTCGTATCGCGGCGGGTGAACACCTGACCGTCCAGCAGAGCGATGTGCAATGGAAGGGGTCGGCGATGGAGTGCCGAGTATATGCCGAAGACCCGGACAACAACTACTTTCCGAGCCCGGGGGAGATCACGCACTACGCTGAGCCTTCGGGACCGGGCGTGCGCGTGGATGGCGGAGCGTATGCGGGCTGGACAGTACCGATTGAGTACGACCCCCTGCTGGCGAAGCTGACAACCTGGGCCCAAGACAGAAAAACGGCAATTGCACGGATGCGAAGAGCGCTCTCGGAATATCAGGTACTGGGGATCACGACTAACCTGCCGTTGTTCGACGCGCTGATGAAGGATGAGCAGTTCGTGGCGGGGCAGTTACATACCGGATTTCTGAATGAGTTTCAGCAGCGCTTGAGCCGTCCGCCCCTTGAGCTGGATGAAATAACTGCGTTGATTCTAGCGGGGGCCAGCACGCAGGATGAAAGCATGCCAGCACAGCAGAATCCCGCCAGCAGCAAAAGCACCTGGCGAAGCAGCGGACTACGAGGTCTGCTGCGTTGAAGCTGAGCGTTGAGTTAGAGGACGAGAGTTTTACCCTGGAATTCCGGCGAGCAGGCCCAGAGACCGTAGAGTACCTGCTCACCGGCGCATCGACACAGGCGGGCCAAGCTTCGGTAGCGACGACAATGCCGGGCGTCTTTTCGGTATTACTGGGCGCGAGGAGCTTCACGGTTGCGGTAGCTCGGCGCGGTTCAGAACTGGAAGTTTGGGCGGGCGGGCGGCGGCACATTGTGGCGCTTGCCGATCCACGGGATCGCGCGGGGAAAGCGGATCGAACTTCGGCATCGGGGCCGGTGGAGATTCGGGCACAGATGCCGGGCAAAGTAATAAAGCTGCTGGTGCAGCAAGGGGTGATGGTAGAGGCCGGCCAAGGCGTCATCATAGTGGAGGCGATGAAGATGCAGAACGAAATGAAATCGCCCAAAGATGGCGCGGTCCGCAAGATCCAAGCGGCCGAAGGCAGCACGGTGGCAGCGGGCGAGACGTTAATGGTAATCGAGTAAGGCTGGCATGGCGAGAGCAGACTGTCCTTTGTGCGACGGCACCGGCTGGGTGTCCAAAGACGTCGACGGCATTTCGGCGGCGGACCGCTGCGAGTGCGTGGCACAGACGCGTCTGGATGAATTGGAAGACCGCGCGCAGATTCCACGCAACTACCGGAATGCATCTTTCGATACTTTTCTTGCGACGGACGGCAAGACTCTTCGCGACGCCATGGTGCTTATAAAAGGCTATGCGAATGAATACCCGTTGGGGAAAAAGCCGGGCTTACTTTTGGTTGGTCCGCCGGGAACAGGGAAGACCCATCTGGCAGTAGCGGCGTTGCGACACCTGATGTCGCGCGGCTTCGAAGGCTCGTTTTTCGATTATCAAAACCTGCTGGAGCGCATCTACGCCGGTTATAGCGAAGCGTTGGGGACCAGTAATCGAGAGGCGTATCGGGTGGCACTCGATAGCGAGATTTTACTGCTGGACGATTTGGGCGCGCACCGCATCAATGACTGGGTGGAAGACACAGTCACATCCGTTATTACCTACAGGTACAACCATCAAAAGCCGCTGATCGCCACTACCAACTTGCCTGATCCGGATTTGGGCGGCATGGACAACACGCACCGAATTTTGTTGGAGGAGCGCGTCGGGGCGCGTGCGCGCTCACGTCTGTTCGAGATGTGCACCGTGGTGCGGATGTGGGGCGCGGCGGACTACCGGATCAAGCCGCCAGGTCCACGTTAGGCGCTAGCGGCGGCTCCGAAGCTTTGGACGGCCTGCTGCTCGTCTTCAAAGGCAGAGAAGATGGTGTGCAGTTTTGTAATCTGCATGAGGTCCTTCATCTTGCCCTGCAGATGCAGCAGCTTGAGTGAGCCGCCCTGGTTCGTAGCGGTGGTGTAGGCACCCACAAGCTCGCCTAAGCCGGCGCTATCGACGTAACCGACATCCTTCATGTTCAGAATGATCTGCTTTTTGCCTTGGGACATGAGGGAGCGCAACTCGTCCCGCAAAATGCCAGTGTTTTCGCCGAGCGTGATTTTGCCGCTCAAATCTAGGATGGTGACGTTACCTTCTTGCCGCGTTTTGGTGCTGAGTGCCATCTTGAATGAGTTCCTTTCCGGAAGTTTACTGGTACCAGAGTTTCATTGAATTATTCCGCTGTCAACAACGTTCAGTTTTGCCGGCTCGCCAAACAAGGGTGTCGTATCAGAAGAAATGCCTCGGCCCGCGTGCAAAGAAACGCCTCCGGGTGGGTGGCGCGGTATTCTAACGCAGAGATAAGAACACTATGGGACGCTGGTTAAGCTGCCTTATTCTATTGCTGCTGAGTTTCGCCAGGAGTGCTTCGAGCCAGCAAACCGGGACGCCGGGCGTATTTGATTTCTATCTTCTGACGCTTTCGTGGTCGCCTCAATACTGTCTTTCGAACAGCTCCAGCACAGAATGCGGCGGCGCTCACCATTTTGGCTTTATCGTCCATGGGCTCTGGCCGGAGTTCCAAAATGGTGGATATCCGGAGAACTGTTCGAATGCGCCTGGGCTGAGCAACCCGGCCAGTTTTCTCGACATTATGCCCGACCTTAGCCTGATTCAACACGAATGGACCACGCACGGAACGTGCAGCGGTTTGAGTGCGCAGGCCTATTTCAACTTGATTCGTCAGGCGTTCACGTCGATCAAAGTACCAAAGCAGTTTGCTGCGCCCAGCACCCAGCAGTCACTTAGCCCGATGCAGATCAAATCAGCTTTCGAACAGTCCAATCCAAAATTGCAGGATTCGGACGTGATGATCGCTTGTTCCGGCGCTAGTCTCAAAGCTGTCGAGATCTGTCTGACGAAAACCTTGACCCCTATTGCATGTCCGGCGGCGCGAAGCTGCACGGCACGCACCATTCGCGTTCCTCCCGTGCAGTAATTTTCCGGCTGGTCAACCCGGTAGCTGGGGCGCCAGTTTTTGTACCGCGGGAGTATCGGCGCCAAGCCAGTCCGGATGCCGCGCGGTCGTGTCGAAGTGAGCGGTGGTCTTAAAAAGCTCAAACTCGCCATTGCGCGCGGCCTGTTCGGTTTTTGAAAGAAGCGCCGCAACCTGCTGCTCGTCCATGGACTGAAACTTCTTGGCTGCCTCAAACGCCTGGTCCAGCAACTGCTGATTGTTGATTCCGGTGATGACCACTGAGGTAGGCAAGTTCATGGCGTAATGGAGACATTCGAGCGGCTGCACGGTGTTGCTCTTCAGGATGATCCCCGTCGCCCCGCCGAACGGTTTCATACCCAGAATGCCGATCTGCTGCTCCACAAGTTTAGGAACCACGAGTTGGGCGAAGCTGCGGAAGTGCGCATCCATGACGTTGAGCGGCATCTGCGCGGTATCAAAGTGAAAACCATGCTTCGCTGCCACTTCCAGCATGTAGAGATGAACGTGCGGATCTTTGTGGCCGGTGAAACCGATGAATCGCACTTTACCGGCTTTTTTCGCAGCCATTACGGTTTCCAGTGCGCCGCCTTGGGCAAAAATGCGATCCGGATCATCGAACCGCAAAACCTCATGGAACTGGATAAGGTCAATGTGATCCGTTTTCAATCTTCGCAAGGAATCGTTGAGTTGATTTTCGGCGGTCTCTTTCGTGCGGCCGTCGATTTTCGTCATCAAGAAAGCCTTGTGTCGATAACCTCCCTGCGCGAGCGCAGTTCCCATACGCATTTCGCTGCGACCTTCGTTATAGTCCCAGGAATTATCCATAAAATTGAGACCGCGATCGAGCGCTTCATGAATAAGCCTGATCGTTTCGGCTTCAGTGACTTGCGCCTGCGCAACATGCGAGCCGCCCAGACCGATAGCAGAGACCGTTTCCCCCGTTCGGCCCAGCGCGCGGTACAGCATTTCGCCACGCATTTCGCCGGGTTGTTGAACGCGCGGAATCTTCGCAGCGTCAGCCGCGCTGCCGGGTTCCACAGCCGACGTTGCACTCTGCTGGGCGTGAGCCGCCGAACGTTGCCAAACCCGTGGCTAAAACGCTTTGAATAAACTTTCGCCGTTCCATGTTCACCTTTAAGATGATGCCGCCCTATCGCGCTTCAGCACATCCGCTATCTTTCGGGGTAGTTCACTCTTCATCAGATCTTCAATTGGATTCGGTAAGGCAATAGACCAGTTCGGGCGCTGATCGGGCATAGTTGCAGGCATGTTTGGCCGTTCCTCAACGGCGGCCGCGTCTTCGAGAGCGGCTGTCAGGATCCGAGATGGCGCTTTTGCCAGCAGGCGGTAAGCTCCCCTGATTACGTCTTCGATAGAAGAGTCGTCACGCAAACCGGCCATGGATGACAAACGTTGGTTGATCTCAGCCGTGCTTTCCTCATTTGGTTTTAGGTTCAGCTCCTGCTGTTTTTGCAGGTCAGATCCGGTCCATTGCCCCGCGATGGTAGGCAGGTCGTGTGTTGTGACTGCCGCGAGTGCCTCCTTCGGGTATGTCTCCGGGCGGTCCTTTTCGAACCACAACAGACGATAAGAAAGGATTCGATGATCTGCCAATTTTTGCCTCGCGCCTTCTTCCACCGTCCCGAGATCCTCGCCAACTACATAGGCCTTGGCGCGTTCGCTTTCAAGGGCCACAATGGCCAGCATCTCGTCGGCGTTATATCGCACGTAAGTGCCTTGCGCAGCCGGCATCTCATTCGGAATCCAAAACAGGCGGAAAAGGCCCATGACGTGGTCAATGCGGAGCCCGCCGCCATGCCGAAACGCGCCACGAAGCGTCTGAATAAATGGTTCGTAGCCGGCCGCGCGCAGCTTCCACGGAATAAAAGGCGGCAGTCCCCAGCTTTGGCCTTGTGTGTTGAACTCGTCGGGAGGCGCGCCAACGCCGATTCTCTGGGCAAAGACGTCCTGCCACATCCAGGCGTCGGCGCCGTCAGGATCCACTCCGATCGGGAGATCCTGCATCAGCTCCAAATGCCCGGAGCACTTGGCTAATTGAAAGTCTAAAAGCCATTGCAGCCACTTGTGAAACTGAATGCGATTCGTGTTCTCGGCGGAGAACGTCGAAACCGCTGAGCCGCTTGGATGCCGGTATGGTTCGGGCCAATTGTGCCATCCGGATTGGAATTTTTCCGAGAGCGCGCAAAAGAGCGCAAAGCGGTCGAGATCCGTCCCGTGCTCTTGACAGAAAGCGTCAAAGGCCTGGTCACCGGGAAACTGCAACCATAAAAACTCCAGCGCCTTCATCTTCAACTCGAAGACGCGATCGCGTTGGATTAGCCGTTCGCGATTCAAATCGCGGCCGCTTTTTGCAAGCTCTTCCAATTGAGGAATGTTCCCGGTATTTGCGCCGGGCACCCAATCCACTCGAATCCATAACGGATTGAAGAATCGGCGTGACGCCGGGAAATAGGGGCTACCTTGCTGTGGAATGAGGGGAGCCGCCGCGCTGAGCGGATTTAACAGCATCATGCCCGCGCCGAGTTCGCCGGCGGACCATTTCGCCAGTTGATCCAGATCTCCGAAATCGCCGATACCCCAGCTTTGACGCGAGCGCGCCGCGTAAAGTTGTATCGCCCATCCCCACGTGCGCAACTGCTCGGGCAGATAACATTGGCCGGGGCTAACAATCAAACGGCTGGGTTTGTCTGAATCTTCGAAACGAATTTCGTGATACCCGGAAGGCAAATCGGCAGGCAGCCTTAACTCGCAATCCAGAACCTCCCCCGATTCCAGCGTTACGGTCGCACAGCCGCGCAATTCGAGTTGTTCGCCGCTTCTTGCAAATACAACAGAATGATCTTGGGGCGCCGCAAATTGATCCGGGTCACCTCCCATCGCCTGCGTAATTGCCTGAATTGTTTCGTCCGGCGTGTCGTGCCATTGGCCGAACGCGTCTTCGTAACGCAGGTCGATGCCCCATGCATTCGTCTTGACTTCGTTCCCGGCTGCAATTCCCGTTTCGACCATGTCTTCTCTCTCGACGCCGCTAACCTCGGCATTGCTTCACACCGAAACGCCGTCACGTAGCAGCCGCTACAATTTAGAGCGTAGGCAGAACCGATATGTGGGGGAAACGCGTTCTCGTCTTAGCGCTACTGGCAGTCGCTGCATCTGCGCAAATTCGGGTGGCGCCGGAACGGTCGAAGCGGCTGGATTTAGCTTTCAACGAGGCGCTTGCCAAGCAGTCGCTTCCTTGCGATGCCCAATCCACACGGCCTTTTCTGGATTTCGCTTTCCGCTTTGAGATTGGCTACTTGGTCCACTGTCCGTTGAGAGAATTCGGCGGGGTGGAAACTCCTATCGCCGCGTATTTGCGAGTGCAAGCGGGCGATGGCGCCCCGGCCTGGTTCAGCGAATGGTATCGCATTCCCGGAATACCGAAGGACGTGCAATCAAGAATCAACTTGATGCGTGACCGAAACGAGGTCGAGTTTAGCGGAGTGATTGCAGCGGGCGAAGGCAACTATTCCGTGGATCTGGTAGTCGTTGACAGGCAGCACCGCTTTTATCACAGAAATTGGAAAGCGAAAGTTTACGCTCATGGAGGCGAGACGAGAGCGCCCGCCAGCATCCAACCCAACACAGTTGCGGCTTTGACCTTCCCCGACTGTTCTCGCACAGTTTCGGATCGAAATCTATCGCGGTTAACGGTCCTGGTAGATGCCGTACCCATTCACGCCGGGTCAACACAACTGCGCGCCTGGGATCGAGCGTTCCTGGTTGAAGCGCTTTCTTCCGTGCTGACGCTGCTGCCGAGCAATTCCGTCCGCGTGGTTGCGTTCAATCTCGATCAACAGCGTGAGGTCTTCGGGACAGATGATTTCAACACGGAAGAGACGCGCCGCTTTTCGGACGCACTAGGCGACCTGGAACTGGGCAAGGTTTCGTACCGGGTTTTACAACAGTCGCGAGGCGCTTGCGGCATGTTGCTTGATCTGCTTGGGCGTGAATTGAATGCCGAGCCCCGCCCCGACGCCATTGTTCTGCTGGGTCCGACAAACCGGCTAAGCGATAAAATTCCTTCTGAACTGGTGAATGATCGCCGACCTGGTGGTCCACCCATTTTTTATCTGAAATACTCGCCGATCACTTCGGCGCACCTGCGTTTGCCGATTTCATCAATCATTGGAATGCGCGAGGATCTGAGCAGCGACCTGGCGACCCTGGAAATCGGTAATAACGGCGAATTTCCGGATATCGTTCAACACGCGGCAGCGGTTCATGACGGCGTGACCATCAACCTCCATTCGCCGGCTGATTTGGCAGAAGCTCTGAAAAAAATCCAGCACAGGGTCCGACCCGCCGATGAGCCGCGCGCCGTCATGGACAAGTAGCGGGAATTTACGTCTTCCCTTCGCCCTGGCTTTGGTATCCTAAGACCGTTGCCTGCCTTTGCAGCGGGCACGATCCCTGCCTTGAAAATAGGATTTGTAAGTCTCGGCTGCCCGAAAAACCTCGTGGATACGGAGGTGATGATGGGGCAACTGGTTGCGGATGGTCACGAATTAACGCCCCAACCCGCTGAGGCCGATGTCATCGTCGTAAATACGTGCAGCTTCATTGACCCCGCCAAACAGGAGTCGGTGGACACGATTCTGGAAATGGCTGAGTACAAGAAGACGGGCAAAGCGCAGCGGTTAATAGTTGCAGGGTGTCTGGTGGAACGGTACCGGAAGGACATCCGCAAAGATATGCCCGAGGTAGATGCCGTCCTAGGCACGAACGAGCTTTCGCAGATCACCGCTCTTTGTGCAGGACTGGAACCCAGGGAGATGGCGTCTGAGCCATACCTCTACCACGATTTGACGGCGCGAGTTTTTACTACACCGCGGCATTCGGCTTATATCAAGATTGCCGAGGGTTGCGATCATCCGTGTTCGTTTTGTGTAATCCCCCAGTTCCGCGGAAAATTTCGCAGCCGCCGCTTCGAAAGCGTCGTGAATGAAGCGACACGCATGCTGGCTATGGGCGTTCGTGAGATCAATTTGATCGGCCAGGACACCACGGTTTATGGTCAGGACCTAGGCCTGAAAGACGGATTAGCAGATCTTCTGGCGCGCCTCGCGGCGATCCCTACCGACCTGCCGAAGTGGATCCGATTTCTGTACGCCTACCCCAACAAGGTCACGCAGAAACTGTTGGATACGATTGCGGCGCACGATGAACTGGTGAAGTACATTGATATGCCGCTGCAGCACGCAAGCGCGGCAGTTTTGAAGCGGATGAAACGTGGTGCAAGCGCCGACATTTTTCTCCGCCTGCTGG
This sequence comes from Terriglobia bacterium, assembly GCA_963846025.1. GTDB lineage: Bacteria > Acidobacteriota > Terriglobia > Bryobacterales > Bryobacteraceae > Bog-105. Next base: position 183,493 of record CAWJUG010000006.1, read on the forward strand.
ACCGGATTCGAGCGACGATTCCAGGCGTCGCCATCCGCACCAGTATGATCGTTGGTTTTCCGGGCGAGAGCGACGCCGATTTCGAAGAACTATGCCAATTCGTCCAGGCGGCGCAGTTCGATCGGCTGGGAGTCTTCTCCTACAGCGACGAAGAAACCAGCGGCAGTTATTTGCTCGATGGCAAAGTAGACAAACGCACCATCTACGCGCGTAAGCGGAAGCTGTTAGCACTGCAAAGGCGCATTTCTCTTTCGCGCAACAAGCGCCTGATCGGAAGCGAACTTCCGATTCTGGTAGAAGGAGTCTCGAAAGAGACGGATCTGCTGTGGGAAGGGCGAATTTCGACCCAAGCTCCCGAGATAGATGGCATCTGCTATATCAATGATTTCGGCCCTGGCGAGCCGCGGCCTGGCGAAATGCGCACCTTGCGAATTACAGAGGTGCACGACTATGACCTGGTGGGAGAGCTTGTTGACACGCCGGAGCAGAGTTTTTCGGTGCAGCAGCAGGCGAGCAATCCGTTTCCGATTCTGCCTTCAGGCGTGCCCCAGCGCGCTATTCCCGTCCGATAATTGATTCAGGGCCGTAATGGCACAGACAGTATCCTGCCCAATTTGTGGAAAAACAGTAATGGCCGATGACCCGAATATGCCTTTCTGCAGCGATCGGTGCCGCGTCATCGATTTGGGTAATTGGGCGTCAGAGACTTACGTGATTTCCAGTCCCGCTTTTTCAAACGAGTTGGACGAACCGCCGCAAGAAGAACCGCCCAAAGGTTCCATTCAGTGAACCGGCTAGCGCTGGCGCTGGCGACATGGTTTGGGTGCGGCTACTTCCCGTGGGGCCCTGGCACAATCGGTGCGTTAGTGGCGGTATCAATAGCGTTCGTGTTGCACGTCTACGCGGGTTCCGGACGCTTCTTTTTCTTCGTGCTAGTGATCGTTTGGCTAGTCCCGGCCATTTGGGCATCCACTCGCTCGGCTCGACTCGTGAAAGCGAAAGATCCCGGTTTGGTTGTCATTGACGAGGTCTTAGGCCAATGGCTCACTCTTGTCGGCGCCGCCACCCTCACCTGGAAAAACTTCCTTGCTGCTTTCCTATTGTTTAGAGTCTTTGATATTTGGAAGCCTTGGCCTATTCGAAAGATCGAGCGTCTGCCCGAGGGATATGGAATCGTCTGCGACGATTTGGCAGCAGGATTGTACGGGGCGCTTATCTTGTATATAGGCGGGGTTTTCAGAATCCACTAATTATGGCGACAAAACAAACAGCGGCTGAACAGGCTGCCGCACAGCGGCCAAAGATTGCAACCATAAAACCGCCCGCCGCAATCAGCGGAGGAGAGTTATACATTCGCGGGCAGCATCTTGCGAGTGCCGGGCGTCCTGGCGTTCGTTTGGGAAATCAGCCGGCCCATCTGATCGTGGCGAGCGATTCGTTCATCATCGCGCGAGTCCCAGAGTCAGCCATGGTAGGTGAAATTGCGGTGCTTTCGGGGTCAGCAGAAAGCGACGTTCGCGAAACACACCTCGGTATTCAGATCGCCGACAGTTTGCATCCGGTGGCAAACCCGGCAGTGGATCGCGAGGGGAACGTTTTCAGCACGTTCAGCGGTTCGCGCGGGCAGAAATCGCCGATCTCCATATACAAAATCGACGCAAATTACAATTCGAAACCGTTCGTGACGGACCTGATGAATCCCACGGGCCTTGCTTTTGATCGGGACGGAATACTATACGTCTCCAGCCGATACGACGGGATTGTCTATCAAATCACGCCAACTGGGAACATGTCCGTTTATGTCGAGGGCATGGGCGTTGCGACAGGCATTGCGTTCGACCAAGACGAGAACCTCTATGTTGGCGACCGTAGCGGAACGATTTTCAAGATCAGCCGCTCCCGCCAGATCTACGTCTTTGCAACGCTCGAGCCCTCCATTGCGGCTTACCATCTGGCTTTTGGACCCGAAGATTACCTTTACGTCACGGGACCGACTACGTCCAGCTTTGATTCAGTGCACCGCATCTCAAAGGCGGGCGAAGTCGAGACGTTTTATCGGGGGCTAGGCCGGCCGCAGGGTTTGGCGTTCGACTCGGCAGGAAACCTATACGTCGCGGCTTCCATTGCAGGTCATAGAGGGATTATTCGCATAGACCCGCAACGCCGGGCGGAACAATATCTTTCGGGGCCCGGAATCGTAGGTTTGGCATTTACGCCTTCGAAATCCATCATCTTGGCTACTCACAACGCTCTCTATCGCGTGGACGCCGAAACTGCGGGCCGCCCACTGGCCTGACCTTTTTGCAATGGTGAAAGTTGCGGAGATCCTGGCGATTGGCAGCGAACTGCTTACTCCGCAACGTATCGATACGAACTCTCTACTGGTCACCGAGCAACTGAATCTGCTTGGCGTTGAGGTGGTCGCTAAACATGTGATTGGTGACGATCGCGAACGTCTCACGCAAGCTATCCGGGAATCCGTTTCGCGCTCGAACATTGTCATCCTGATTGGTGGTTTAGGGCCAACGGAGGACGACGTAACCCGCGACGCCGTGGCCGCTGCTCTGAGTCTGGACTTAAAACTTTCTCTGGAACAGGAATCGGTTCTCATTAACCGCTTTCGCCAAATCAATCGGCCTATGGCGAAAAACAACATCCGGCAGGCTTATTTGCTGGACGGCGCCGAAGCGATGCCGAACCCGAACGGGACGGCCCCCGGGCAGTTTCTCTCAACGGATCGCGGCGCGCTCGCGCTGCTTCCGGGGCCGCCTCGCGAGATGAAACCGATGCTGGTGAAGGAACTGCTGCCACGCCTGAAGCACGTCATTCCGCCGCAGGTCATCCGGGTACGAAGTTTTCGAATTACAGGTATCGGCGAATCCGATCTGGATACGCTGATTGCGCCAGTGTACTCGAAGTACACCAATCCCGTCACTACAGTCCTTTCCTCTCCCGGCGACTTATTCGTTTCTCTGCGCGCACAGGCCGAAACTGAGCAGGAAGCGGACGATCTTTTGCGCGAGGTCGGCAACCCCATAGCGGAACTCTTAGGTGACAAGATCTACAGCACCAATCCGGATGAGCCGTTGGAGGCCGTGATTGGTTGCTTGTTGCGAAGGCATCACGCAACCGTTGCTACTGCGGAAAGCTGCACTGGCGGACTGGTGGCCGGGCGATTGACAGAGCGAGGCGGCAGTTCCGATTTCTTTGTTGGTGGTTATGTCACCTACTCGGCGGTGCAGAAGCAGCAAGTGCTGGGTATCCCTCAGCATCTGATTCAGAAACATACGGCCGTGAGCGAACCGGTGGCTGCAGCGATGGCTGATGGAGCACGGCGATTAAGCGGCGCGACTTACGCACTGTCGACGACTGGCTATGCCGGCCCGGATGGGGGCACCGATTACGATCCGGTTGGCACTGTCTATCTTGGAATCGCAAGTCCAACCGAGACCCGTGTCATTCGTGTTCGATATGGAGCTGATCGGTACCGAGTTCGCACATTGGCTACACAAGCTAGTCTTGATCTACTGCGGAAGACGCTATTGAAGCTGCCCTGAGGCCAGGAAGCATCGCTTCGCAATCTTTTACCCGGCCTTACTGTGTTCCATCGATCTGCGGAAACTCACCACCCTTCGCCTGGGTGGCCTTAACGGAAGCAGACAAATCGATACTGGAAAGCGGGATCTTGCGAGTGCCGCGCTGGGTGAAATCCCAAAAGGTATTGTCCGTAACGGCGTAGTTCTGGACTTGGATCTGCTCACCATTTCGCAAAACGAGCGTGAGCGGGACCGGTGGAGGAACTTGCTGTTGCGGCGATGCGGCAGATTGTTGATTCGGCTGGCCATACATCAAATCGTTTATCTGAGCTGTCAGGCGTTGCACTTGCTGACCTAGCGCTGCCTGATTCATCATCATGGCGTCAGTGGACGGATCCGGCCCGTACCCGGCGCCGGAATCGTCAGGCGGGGCGGCCGAGTAGTCGGTACCGCCGCTCCAGTCGAAAAATGGGTAATAATATGGCGCAACGATATAGCTTCGGGGCAGCGGCCGGTATTCGTTGCGAGCGCTAGGGCCGGTACGCGAATAAGGGCGTCCAGCGGCATTAGGTCGCGTGAAGCCGTAAGGCCTCCCAATCGCTGGGGCAGCGGAGCGCGAGGTGGATGACGGAAATGCGGAGAACGCCCCCGCGCCCATCGCGGTGCTCGAGGGCAGCGGCGCTCGCCCGGCAGCAGCACCGCCCCGTTGAGCCAGCAAAGTACCCACGCCAAAAAACCCGATCGCTACGGTGAACAGCAAAGCGCGTTGAAAACGGTGCATACTCACCCCTCTTTCAGATTAGCGTCATTTCGTACTTATGACGTTCCTGTTTATGTGACGTGCAATCCGAAGGCCACGATTCACTTCAACTGCGCCGAATACAATGGAATATTTGCATGCGTATTGCGTTGGCTCAGATCGACAACACGGTGGGAGATCTGGCCGCCAACGCAGCCAAAATACTAGATTTCGCCCGGCAGGGTGCACGTGCCGGGGCAGAACTGGTCGCGTTTCCGGAACTTGCGCTGACCGGGTACCCACCCCGAGATTTGGTGGAGAAGCATTCCTTTTTGGACCGTACCGAGGAAGCTCTCCAAAATATTGCCGCTGAATCGGCCGGCATGAACACCGCGCTGATCGTGGGCTATGTCGGGCGCTCGCCCGAAAATTCCGCTATCCGTTCGCAGAACGCCGCGGCAGTAATCGAGGACGGAAAGATTGTTTTTCGCCAGTGCAAGATGCTGCTGCCGAACTATGACGTTTTCGATGAGGCGCGGTACTTCCAGGCTGCCGGTTCACAGAGTATCTTTAGCGTTCGCGGCACGCGCATTGCGCTTGCCATCTGTGAGGACGCCTGGAACGATAAACAATTCTGGGAACGGCGCCGCTATTCTCGCGATCCGATTGAAGAGCTTGTCAACAAAGGCGCAGAGGTGGTTATCACGATCAATGCCTCTCCTTGGAACATCGGGAAGCGCAAACAGCGAAAGGACATCTTTCAGGCAACTGCGCATCGCTTCGGATTACCGGTTTTGTACGTCCACATGGTAGGTGGGAACGACCAACTCGTGTTCGATGGCTCAAGTTTTGCTATGACCGCAACCGGTGAAGTCGCGGCGGAAGCAAAGGCATTCGAAGAAGACCTTATCCTTTTTGATAGTTCGACGGGAACCGGCGATAACCACGCTAGCGAACTGACCGCTGACGAGGCTGCCTACGAGGCACTCGTCTTGGGTACGCGCGATTACATACGTAAATGCGGATTTCGCAGTGTGCTGGTGGGGCTTAGCGGCGGCATTGACTCGGCTCTGGTCGCCACCATCGCCGTCGACGCAGTTGGAAAAGAGAACGTGACCGGCGTAGGCATGCCGGGACCTTACTCTTCGGAGCACAGCCTTAGCGATGCGCGGGCATTGGCGCAGCGCCTGGGCGTGCGCTTTGAAGTCGTGGGCATTGGTGAAGGCTATCAGGCGATGATCGGGACGCTTCAGCCTCTGTTTGCCGGCTACAATCCGGACACCACCGAAGAAAACCTGCAGTCGCGTCTGCGTGGAATGGTTTTGATGGCTCTCTCAAACAAGTTTGGTTCTCTTGTATTGACTACCGGAAATAAGAGCGAAATCGCCGTCGGCTACTGCACCTTATATGGCGACATGTGCGGTGGTCTCTCAGTCATTAGCGATGTCCCCAAAACGATGGTTTACCGCCTGGCGAGCATAGCGAATGCGCGATACCAGCAACGTGGGCTGCCGGCCCCCATCCCCGAGAGTACATTAACGAAACCACCCTCCGCGGAATTGCGCCCCGACCAAAAAGACACCGACAGCCTTCCCGAATACAACGTGCTGGATGCGATTTTAGAGGATTACATTGAGCGCTACCAATCCGTCACAGAGATCGCAGCCAGCGAAGGCATTCCGGAGACGCTGGTAAGAGACATCGTCCGAAAAGTCGATCGAAACGAATACAAACGGCAGCAAGCTGCCCCCGGGCTGCGTATAACGCGCAAAGCGTTCGGCCTGGGCCGCCGCTTTCCCATCGCGCATAGGTTCACCGAATGAAAACTCTTTTCTTGTTCATGCTGACGGCGGGCGGCTTGCTCATTGTTCAGAGGCCGGATACACCGGCGGGCGGCCCGCAACACGTTGGCAAACTGCCCGACGGAGGTTTTCTTCTAAATAGCGGTTGGACGCTTCGGCCGGCAGGTGAGCAGGTGCCAGTGGATACACTGCCCATGAGCACCGCGGTATCAAACAATGGCAAATACCTTCTGGTCTTAAATGGCGGTTACAACCCGCCTTCCATCAGCGTGATTGATGTTGCCAGCAAAAAAGAGTTGAGCCGCTTGCCTATGCCGGATTGCTGGCTGGGGTTAACCGTTGGCCCTCACAGCGACAGAGTGTACGTGGGTGGAGGCAGCCGCGCCTCGGTGTACGAGCTCACCCTCGATCCGAGTACCGGGGCCTTGACGCGAACCCGAGAATTCCCGGCAGTTGCGGAAGGCAAGAGTCGTATCGACACTTTCATTGGGGACGTTGCGATTTCGCCTGACGAGCATCTGCTGTACGCTGCCGATATTTACAACGACGCCGTTTCAGTTATTAACTTGCAATCCGGCCAGATGATCGAGCATTGGAAAACGGGCCGCAGACCGTATCGCATTCTGGTTTCGCCCGGTGGAAAGCAGTTAGTGGTCAGCAGTTGGGCCGATGCCGCAGTCTATCAGCACGATGCCAACGCAGGAACGCTGATCGCGAAGACGCGTGTTGCGCCTCACCCGACAGACATGCTTTGGGTCAACCAGCCAGTACCTGCTGAAGAAGGTGAATCGGCATATCACGCCCGCATCTTCGTCGCTGCTGCCAATACAAACAGCGTTTACGCGCTTGGCGTGACACAAGACGGTCAGTTGAACATGCTTGAGTCTATTAACGTCGCTCTAACTCCGCTACATCCTTTAGGAATGACACCCTCCGCGTTAGGTATTGACAAATCGGGGAGCAGACTTTACGTAGCATGCTCGGACGCTAATGCAATTGCTGTGGCCGATATCTCGGGTGCGCACAGCCGCGTTCTCGGATTCATTCCGACTGGCTGGTATCCAACGGCGGTACGATCGCTTGCTGACGGCCAAGTCGTGATTCTGAACGGCAAAGGGCTGGGCAGTTATCCCAATCCGAAAGGGCCGAATCCTTCGGTGCGTGCTGCTCCGGTTCATGAAGGTTCGAACGCGCCGCCAGCGGTTGAATACGTTGCACACATTCAGACCGGGACCGTTTCGTTTGTGCCTGCGCCGAATGAAGACCAGCTCAGTCGTTTTACCGCGACAGTAATGGAAAATTCGCCCTATCGGGATGACATTATCTACGGTCCCGTCAGTGACGAGCAGCAAGCGTACTTCTCGGCCACGGAGGATCATCCTTCTCCCATCAAACACGTCATCTATGTGATCAAAGAGAATCGCACGTATGATCAAGTCCTGGGCGATATCGATAAAGGAAATGGAGACAAATCGCTGGTTTTGTTTGGCAAGCAGATCACGCCTAATCTGCACCAAATCGCAAGCGATTTCATTCTGTACGACAATTTCTACGAGAATGCGGACGTCAGCGCGGATGGTCACAACTGGTCCTCCGCAGCAATTGCGCCGGATTACACGGTGAAATTGTGGCCGAGCGAGTACGGCCATCGCAAAGCCAAATACGATTTTGAAGGTACCGAACCCGCCAACAGCGCCCCCGCAGGCTACATCTGGGACAATGCTCTGCAGAAAGGCCTTACGATTCGCGATTACGGCTACTGGGCTTCGAATTTGCCGCTCAAATCGGTGAACGGCCCGCGCCAAATCGACAAAGTACGCGATCCGGTTCTGCAAAACAACATAGACATGAATTATCGCGGTTGGGATCTGGAGTATTCGGATGTGGACCGCGCTAAAGAGTTCATTCGCGAATGGAAGGACTTCGACGCGCAGGGTACTGCACCCCAGTTCATGATGGTTCGTATGGGCAACGACCATACGCAAGGAACGCGCGTGGGCGCCCTCACGCCTTTTGCATACGCCGCTCAGAACGATCAAGGTGTAGGAATGCTGGTAGAAGCTGTGTCGCAGAGCAAGCTGTGGTCCTCAACGGCAATTTTCGTCATCGAAGATGACGCACAGAATGGGCCTGATCATGTGGATTCGCATCGCGCGCCGGTGTATGTGGTCTCGCCATATACGCATCGGGGCATTGTCGATTCGAACATGTACAACCAGACAAGCGTTTTGCGAACGATGGAGTTGATACTTGGACTGCGGCCGATGACGCACTTCGATGCGGCGGCGCCTCCCATGTTTGCCACGTTCAGCCGGCAACCCGACACGCGTCCGTATGCTCTGATTGCACCCGAAACTTCGCTCACTGAACGGAATGACGCTAATGCGCCGGGGGCCAAGCAGTCCGGCCGTATGGATTTTTCCGATGCGGATCTAGTGGACGACGACGAGTTGAATTCAGTGCTCTGGGAAGCAGTCAAACACACTGAACCGCCACCGCCCACGCGCAGCGCTTTCGCCAAATGACCAGCGCTTTTGCAAGGTAGCGCTATGCCTGTCCGCGTTGCCGTGGCGCAAGTCGGTTCCATTCTTTTCGACACGCCAAAAACGCTCTGCAAACTGGAACAGAGTTGCCGCGATGCTGCTGCTGCAAGCGCCAGGTTAGTCGTTTTTCCGGAGGCGCTTCTGGGCGGGTACCCCAAGGGAATCACGTTCGGATCGGCCGTCGGCTCGCGCACTCCCGAAGGCCGCGATTGGTTCAAGCGCTATTGGGAATCGGCGATCGCCGTTCCGGGGCCTGAAACGAAGAAGGTCCAGGGCTGGGCTGACAAACTCAATCTGCTGATCGTAACCGGAGTTATCGAGCGAGTTGGCCGCACATTGTGCTGCACCGCTCTTACCTTTCAACCGGGCGAGCAGCACGCACACGTGCATCGGAAGCTGATGCCCACGGCCGCAGAACGATTGATCTGGGGATTCGGAGATGGTTCCACTATGCAGCCGTTTGATACTCCGGTTGGGCGTATCGGAACTGCAATCTGCTGGGAGAACTACATGCCGGCCTATCGCATGCATCTTTACGCGCAAGGAGTCGAGATCTGGTGCGCGCCGACGGTAGATGACCGGGAAATGTGGCGCACATCTATGCGGCACATTGCGTACGAGGGGCGTTGTTTTCTCTTATCGGCTTGCCAATATCTTAAGCGCCGCGACTGCCCTTCCGACTATGATCCGATTCAAGGCAACCATCCCGACACTGTCTTGATCAACGGCGGCAGCGTTATCGTCTCACCGTTAGGCGACGTTCTTGCGGGGCCGTTGCTGAACAGCGAAGGCTTACTCATCGCTGACATCGATACAACGGAAATTCCGAAGTACAAATTCGATCTGGATGTGACAGGTCACTATAGCCGGCCTGATATCTTCTCGCTTAATGTCAACACAAAATCTTGCCGCGCCGTCGAAGAAAAGTAATCAACACAATAGGGAGCCTCAGTGATCGTTTTCGTGGCTTCCCAAATATTCCTGCACTTTCGCCTTTACGGTCCGGCGGTCTAGCCCGAGCCGCTGCGCTGCCGTTTCGTAGCTGCCCGCCTGCCGGTAGACGAGGGCTGAATAGTAAGCAGTCACATCGGCGGCTTTCAATCGACCCGCACGAAAATCTTCGAAGAATCCTTTGCCTGCATCGGGTTCGCCCGCTTGCCCAATCGGCCGGTAAGAACGCCGAATCACGATATTCCTGACGCATTGTTCCAGTTCTCGATAGTTGCCGGGCCAGCTATAGTTTCTTGGCAGATGCTGGCCAATCCAGGATTCCACTTCAGGCAGGGTCTGAGTCGCTTCGCTGCCGACGGCTCGCCGCGTCATGTAAAACAGCAGTTCGTGAAGCACGTCCGGCGAATCCGCGATCTGCTCAGCCAGCGAGGGCGTCTCAATCAAATCCGCGCAAAGCCGGTAGTAAAGATCTTCACGAAAGCGCCGCTCTTGAATCTCAATGGACAAATCGCGATTTGTTGCGGCGATCAGCTTACCTTGGAACTCGCGCTGCGCGGTGTCGCCCACCGGCGAGAATTTTCGCGTCTCCATTACACGCAGCAGCTTTACTTGGATCGAAAGATCCATTTCGCCCAATTCGTCGAGAAAGACCGACCCTCGCGCCGGACATATTTCAAGCCATCCCTTGCGGTCCGATACAGCGCCTGTGAAGGCTCCGCGGCGATGTCCGAATAGTTCGGACTCGATCAGTGTCGGCGAAAGCGCGGCGATGTTAATAGGCAAGAAAATCTCGTCACGTTCATCCGCGAACTCCAAACGCTCAACATTCAAAGGCACATATCGCGAACCTGCGATAGCGCGCGCAACCAGTTCCTTGCCCGTGCCAGACGGTCCGGTGATGAGCGTAGGGAACTCTCCCATCTTGGCGTACATCGTACGGCGATAGCGCCGCATATCATGCGTGAATATCGATTGCCAGATACTGGCGCGCAGCTTGGCCGCCGCTATAGAACTGCCGATAATGTTGTCGAAAATGTGGTGGAACGCTCGCTGTATCTGGCGAAAGCACGCGAATACATGCGCGGGCTGGTGCAGCGTCTCGAAGGATCTGCCTGGCATGTCTAAGAAATATTGGCAGTCGGCTACGAACTCGCGATAAAACTTCCATTTGCCGTTGGCGTTTAAAAATTGAGAATAGTAGCGCAGGTAAAGCAGATGCTGAACGCATTCTTCATAGATCGCCAGATCCTCCTGGCTAACATCGGCAGCGCTGGCGAGGCGCGAGCGAACAGTATTCAGCAATGGTTCCAATTTGTAATGAATGCGCAGAACATTCGGGCGCGGCAGATCTGGGGCTGAGACTGATACGCTCCAGACCGGCTCACCCGAAACGAAATCGCGGCCCAAAGCGGCCTTCTCGTACTCCACCCGTTCCGGAAGAAAATGATTGCAGTAGGCGAGTTTGGCGACACCTTGCAGAAACTGCCGTTCGGCTGGTTTGAAAAAGGACATGCGGAGATTGTACGGCAGTGTACAGCATTTGTCGACGCGTTCTTGACTGCAAGCTGTTAGGGTAAAGGCTAATTCCAGCTATTCATTGATAAAGCGCCAATGGCAGAAAGGGTGCTTCAAGAGTCGACATGAGCGGCAACGGACAGCAAGCAGTTAACGGCAATTACAAGCGCCTGCTTTCAAGCTTCGAATTTGAAGCGTTCCTCTGGACCCAGTTTTTGGGGGCCTTCAACGACAACGTCTACAAGATGATGGTCTCGATCCTCGCGGTCGAGATAGCGGCCAACCAGCAATTAGGCGCGCGTTATCTCTCCATTTCACTAGCCGTTTTTGTTTTGCCCTACCTGCTGTTCGCCGGCTACGCAGGCCAACTTGCCGACCGTTTCAGCAAGACACGTGTTCTGCAAATCACCAAGGCGCTCGAGGTCTTCACCATGGTTCTTGGCTTGACTGCGCTTTTGCTGAACCGCATTGAATTGCTGCTGGGCGTCCTGTTTCTATTGGCAACACAGGCGAATTTCTTCAGCCCGGCCAAATACGGCATCCTGCCCGAAATTACGACGGAGGCTGAAATCACAGCGGCTAACGGGCTGGTAGAGTTCACCACGCTAGCGGCCATTGTGCTGGGCACAAGCTTCGGCAGTTTTCTGATTGCGCTCTGGAAACACAATCCTTGGAATTTAGGTGGGGCGCTACTGGCAATCGCAGTGATCGGAACTTTATTCAGCCTCAAAATTCCACGTGTAACGGCCTCAGGGTCGGCGGAAGCGTTTCACTGGAATCCGTTTCATGAGGTCTGGCTCGGCTTTGGCCGCTTCCGCCAAAACCGCGCTTTGGCGTTGACCATAGCCGGTCTTTCCTATTTCTGGTTCGTTGGTGCGCTCTTTCAAGCATGCATTCTGCTGGTTGGCAAAGAAGCGCTGCATGCGCAAGAGTTGCAGATCGGATTGCTGGTGAGCGTTCTCGCTCTGGGGATCGGCGCCGGGAGCATTGCAGCGGGCTGGTTCTCACGCACGCACATTGAACTTGGGCTTGTGCCGGTTGGTTCGCTGTTGCTCGGCCTTTTTTCTGTTCTGCTTGGCTTTGCGCGTTCATATGAATGGATCGCGATATGGCTCTTCGCCGCAGGTTTCGCGGGCGGCCTTTTCTTTGTTCCGCTGAATGCTTTTCTTCAGGAGCGATCCGGCGATCGGGAAAAAGGGCGCATGCTCGCGACAAACAATTTCGTGAACACCATCGGAATGCTTGTTGCGTCCGGCGTTTTGTCATTGTTGCACGATATATTGCATTGGTCCCCGAGCACCATTCTTATCGCGCTCGGCGCCGTGACATTGCTCGCTACAGTGTACGTGCTTGCGGTGCTGCCCGCAAATTTTCTGCGTCTCGCGCTCTTTGGACTTAGCCGCTTCCTCTTTCGCGTCCGTGTTGTTGGCGCAGAGAATATTCCGGCTAGCGGCGGAGCCATCCTGATTTCAAATCACGTGTCATACGCCGACGCCGTGCTTATCGGGGGCTGCACGCATCGCTTCATCCGGTTTCTAATGTGGAAACCGATTTTCGATCTGCCAGGGGCCAGGCCTTTCTTTCGCCTGCTTGACGCTATTCCCATCAACGGCGCATCTCCGAAGGAATCACTGCGCGCGTTGCAAAAGGCTGCCGGCGAGAGCCGGGAGGGTGAACTCGTCTGTATTTTCCCCGAGGGCGGACTCACGCGAACAGGACATGTGCAAGCTTTCCAGCGCGGCATCGAGCGGCTTATCGACTACGCACCTGGAACGCCGGTAATTCCTATCTATCTGGATGGCTTATGGCGTCACCCACTGAGTGCGGTCGGCCGGCGAGGGTTGCTTGATTGGCTGGGCGCCTGCCGAAGAGACGTCACTGTGATGATCGGCGCACCGATCACGACTCCGCAATCCGCATTTGCACTGCGGAATCGTGTTCTCGAACTAAGCAGCGACGCTGTTGAATTCCGTAAGAGGCCGGATTCCACGCTCGCGCACGCACTGGTTCGCTCTGCTCGCCGCAAATGGTCGCGGCCGGCAATTGCCGATTCCACAAAAAAGCAACTGAAGTATGGCGAGACTTTGACGGCTGCATTGCTGTTGCGAGACTGGCTTAACCAGAATCGCCCCGGCGAAACCCACATCGGATTGTTTCTGCCCTCTTCTGTCGGCGGCGCGCTGGCCAATATGGGTGTAACGCTCGCGGGCCGTACGGCGGTGAACTTTAACTTCACTGCCGGCGAGGCGAACTGCCGTACTGCATTGAAGCAATGCGCCATTCACACAGTCATCACCTCGCGAGCATTCATCGACAAGGCCGATTTGTTCACGTGGCCTGAGATGGTTCACATCGAAGACCTGCTTCCGGCTTTTGGCAAAATGCAAAAGCTGCGAGCGTTCTTGACAGCTCGGTTCGCGCCGGTGCGAAAATTGGCCGGTCACGTTGCTCCTGATGACATCGCAACAGTTCTGTTTTCGAGCGGCAGTACCGGCGTGCCGAAGGGCATCGAACTAACTCACTGGAACATTCTGACGAATATCGAAATTGCCGGCTCCGTGTTCCCTCGCGAAGGCGACCACTGCATGTTGGGCGTTCTTCCGTTTTTTCATTCATTCGGCTATACGTTTGCGCTCTGGTTTCCAGTAACACAGGCCTTTCGCGCCGTGTTTCACCCGAATCCGACCGAAGCGAAGAGTATTGGCGAACTGGCTCAAAAGCATCGCGCCACTTACTTCCTGTCCACTCCTACCTTCTGCTCGCAATACATCCGTAAGTGTTCCTCTGAGCATTTCGCGACCGTTCGGTACCTTCTGGTGGGTGCAGAGAAGCTTCGCGAGTCAATCGCACAAGAGTTCAAAGAGAAGTTTGGCGTAGACCTTCTCGCTGGGTACGGTGCGACAGAGCTTGGCCCTTGCGCCTCAGTCAACACACCACATCTCTCCACAAACGGTAATCAAGGTGGAATACGTGCGGGGAGCGTGGGCCGCCCGTTGCCACATGTTGCCATAAGCATCGTGGACCCCGAAACTCTTGAACCGATGCCCGCCGGTGAACAAGGCATGCTGTTGGTGAAGAGTCCCAGCCGAATGAAGGGCTATCTGGGCGATCCCAATAGAACAGCGCAAGTTCTGCACGAGGGTTCTTATGTTACCGGCGACCTCGCGTGTGTAGATGAAGATGGATTTCTCTTCATAAAAGACCGAGTCGCCAGGTTCAGCAAAATCGGTGGCGAGATGGTACCCCATCTGAAGATCGAAGAAACGGCAAACGCCATACTACAGGACGGCACTTGCTTTGTCACGGGCATTCCGGATGAGCGACGCGGCGAGAGATTAGCGATGCTGTACACGTCAACTGCTATCAATCCGGCGCAACTGATTCAGCATCTGAACGAATCTGGTTTGCCACAACTATGGATCCCGAAGCGCGACAATTTCTATCTCGTGGAGGAGATCCCCATGCTGGGAACCGGCAAAGTCGATTTGGGAAAAGCGCGCGCGCTGGCGATAGGGAAGTCGAGTGAGGCCGTTGCTGCTCGCTAACGTTCTGCGACCAGCACGATTTCATACGCAAACAAGCCCGGTGCGATTGCTGTAAGCGCTCGTAATAGCCAGTTTGCAGTTCGCAAAACTGTGCTGCCGGGCCGAAATACGACTACTCGCTCCAGCGGCACAATCGTGTTGCGGAGTGCCGTTACGCGCAGGCCGTGCTGTTCCAGGAGTTCGCGCACACTTCTTGACGTGAAAAACCGCAGGTGCGACCAATCAAGTATTCCGCGATCACGGTAGCGGAATGAGCCGAACAGAACCATCAGGCGAACTGTCAGGTTCACTGAATTAGGCACAGAGACGATCATTTTGCCCCGTGCTCCTAGCATTTTCTTGCAATCCTGCAAAAGCCTGGCAGGATCGCGCAGATGCTCTAGAACATCCAAAACCAGAATGCGGTCATATTGCTGTCCCGAACTTTTTATCTCGCCGAGTCCCTGTTCGAGATCGGCATCCAGCACATTCACGTATCCGGCGCTCAGCGGCACATGCGGCTTGCTGTCTACACCCACTACCTGATTCCCGGCGCGTACTAATTCTGTCGCGAAAGATCCATCGCCGCAGCCAATCTCAAGTACGCGCTGATCCGTTCCGATCAACTTTGCGGCATAGTAATGGCAAGAAAACAGACTGTGTTTGACCGCGTAAGGAACGAAATATTCCTGATATTCGGG
The DNA here is from genome assembly GCA_963846025.1 of Terriglobia bacterium. Lineage (GTDB taxonomy): Bacteria > Acidobacteriota > Terriglobia > Bryobacterales > Bryobacteraceae > Bog-105. Next base: position 198,804 of record CAWJUG010000006.1, read on the forward strand.
ATAGCTGCGAACCGATCGCGCTGTCGCGTGGTACCGGTTCACCGCGCGGACGATTGCCTTCGCATATTTCATCCCGTTCACGTAGCAAATTTCATCCCCGTAGAACGTGGGGATGGGCACCTCTTTGATTCGGAAGTTTTGATGATGCAGCTTGATGATGATCTCGGTGTCGAAATGAAAATCGTTCGTCAGCGTGTCTAAATTGATCTGAGCAAGCGCGTGCAAGTTGTAAGCCCGATAGCCGCTATGGAACTCGGTTAAATTCAGCCCTAGCGCGCGGTTTTCAAACATCGTCAGGGCACGATTCCCAAGATACTTATAGAACGGCATGCCCCCTTTTAGCGGCCCACCGAAATCCTTCATCATGCGCGAGCCGAACACCGCATCCGCTTCACCGCGCACCAAGGGAGCATACATGTGCGAAAGCAGCTCCGGCGCGTACTGCCCATCGCCATGCAGCAGTACTACAACGTCGAATCCCTGCTCAATGAAGTACTTGTACCCCGACTTCTGGTTTCCGCCGTAGCCAAGATTTTTCTCATGCTTCAGGACACGCAGCTTCGGGAGCTTGGTCATGGTCTGAATGCCGACCGCAAGCTCATACGTGGCGTCCTGGCTGGCATCGTCGAACACAACCACCTGCTCTACGTTCTTCCACACTTCCGGCGTGATGCGTTTCAGAACCTTGCTGAGGGTGGTTAAGGCATTGTAGGCAACGATGAAGATGCCAATGCGCTTGCCGCCGTTGCTGGCGCGTTCAGCCGTTTCTTCAAGTGCATTTTGCCGAAATTGGGGCAGAGGCTCGAAGGGCAGTTGCAGGTTCTGCTGCTCGGCATGGATAGCGGAAATGGCGGGCGCTGTCAAAAAACGAAGCCTCTTAGTAATTTTGACGTAACTTGCGCGCGAAAGGCTAGCTTTTCGAGTACTAGCGCAGATGAAGATCGCTTTAAGAAATACTCGTGTAGATCAGCGCCACTGTCAAAGTGATCATTATGATGGCGGTGCTCCAAGCGATCCAGTTCTGCCAAGGCTTGTTTTTGTAACTGCCCATTAGCCTGGGCCTGTTTATCAGCAGGAGCATATACACGAGCACGAATGGCAGCAGGACGCCATTTGCTACTTGCGAAAGCAGAATGAATTTCAGCAATGGCAGGTGAGGGATTAGCACCACTGCCGCCCCTCCGCCTACCAGAAACGTGTATAGCCAGTAGAAGACTGGCGCCTGCGAAAAGTGCTTGTCAACCCCGGCTTCGAACCCCAATCCTTCGCAGATGTTGTAAGAAGTTGCCAGCGGCAGAATAGCGGCTGATAAAAGTGACGCATTTACCAAACCGACCGCGAAAAGCAAAGCAGCAAATTTTCCGGCAAACGGGCGCAATGCCACTGCGGCCTGTGCCACATCCGTGATCTCCGGGTGATTCGAATGATAAATGGTTGCGCCGCAAGCCACGACGATGAAGAACGCGATCACGTCCGTGACAATGCAACCGGTAATCACATCCAGGCGGCACATCCCATAGTGCCGCGTATCCACACCCTTCTCCACAACGGCCGCCTGTAAATAAAACTGCATCCAGGGCGTAATGGTGGTGCCAATTAGACCGACGATCAGCACCAGGTAAGCGGGGTCGCTGCTAAGAGTCGGGATAAAAGTCCGTTTCAGCGCTTCATTCCAGTTCGGCTTTGCCAAAAATGCTGAGACCGGATAGGTGAAGTAAATCAGAGAAGCAAGAATCAGTATTTTTTCGACCGGCTTGTAGCGTCCACGAACAATCAGCGTCCACACCAGTGCGGCCCCCAGCGGCACCACGATGTATTTGGTGATGCCAAAGATCCCCATGCCGGAGGCGAGCCCCGCAAATTCCGCTACGATGTTGCCGAAATCCGCAATGCCAAGCACCAGCATGGTGAAAAAGGTCGCGCGTAATCCGAACTCTTCGCGGATCAAATCCGACAAGCCTTTTCCCGTGACGGCCCCCATGCGCGCTGCCATCTCCTGCACCACAATCAAAGCAACAGTCGTGGGGACCAGCGTCCAAAGCAGCTTGTAACCAAACTGCGCGCCGGCCTGGGAATAGGTGAGAATGCCGCCCGGGTCGTTATCTACGTTGGCAGTAATAAAGCCGGGGCCGAGCACAGCTAAAAACGCGAACAGGCGCGTGCTGATCAGGGCGAGCAGGGGTTTCCTGCGTACGGCGCTTGGAATCATCGTGGGCGCGGTCTAATTGCCTGGTCCGGATTTTGCGTCGGACGGAAGCTTCTTTGAGTATTGAGTCAGCCAATCAATTACGGTTGCGTACCAGAATTGACTGTCCTGTGGTTTGAGAATCCAATGTCCCTCATCGGGGAATAACACCAGCTTGGACGGAATCTTCATTTCTTGCAGAGCCGTAAAAAGCTGCTGGCCTTGACCGATAGGAACGCGATAATCGATCTCGCCCTGGGTTACCAGGGTGGGCGTTCGGAAATTTTTCACGTATGAGCTGGGCGACCATTTTTCGTACAGCTCAGGATTTTCCCACGGAAAACCTTGGAACTCCCATTTGACAAACCACAGCTCTTCCGTACTTCCGGCTTCGCTGCGCAGATCGTAAACGCCCGCATGGGAAACCAGCGCTTTGAAGCGGTCCGTATGACCGAGTATCCAATCGATCATATAGCCGCCATAAGATCCACCTGCCGCTACCATTCGGTCCTTGTCGATGTAAGGCAAATTCCCGGCGTACTCCACAGTCGCCATGATGTCGTCGTAAGCGCGGCCGCCCCAATCGCCGTTCACAGCATCTGTGAAGCTCTGCCCGTAGCCAATCGAACCGTGCGGGTTTGGCAACACAACGACAAATCCGGCCGCGGCAAAAATCTGCGGATTCCATCGATAGCTCCACGATTCGCCCCAGTCGCCTTCCGGTCCACCGTGGATCGCAAATAGCACCGGATATTTCGTGTTTGCATTGAAATCGGGTGGTTTCACTACATAGCTGTCGATCTTTGAGCCGTCGGCGCCATCCACGGTAATCTTTTCGAGCGGCGTCAGTTGGTACTGATCAAGCAGAGTATCGTTCAGATGGGTAAGCGGCACGCCGGCGCCGCCCTTCGATGTCGCCTTATTGATCTCAGGAGGCTTAGATCCGCTCTGCTCGACATAGATCATGGTGTGATCGTCCGGTGTAAAGTGCATGGAGGAGATCGACGTCGGCCCTTGAGCAATCGTGCGGATTGCTCCACCGGCAACGGCAATCATCAGCAGCGGGTTTGTGCCGTGATCGTCAACGGTAAAGAAGATTCGTTTCGAATCCGAGGACCAGGTGTACGATTCCACCCAGCGGTCCAGCGAATCCGTCAGGGTGTTCATCTTCCCGCTCTGCAAGTCCATAACCGCCAGCCGCCACTGATCGCTCTCATAGCTGCTGCGCAGTTGTGTTCTGTACGCCAGGTATTTCCCATCTGGCGAATAGAGTGGGCCTTCATCCGCGCCAGGATTTGCCGTTACGCGTTGCGGCTGGCCGCCCGCTGCAGGAACCGTAAACAAGTCGCTGTTCGTACTGGTGGACAGATCAGGGTCCATATTGGCCACGTAGGTGATTTGCGTACTGTCAGGCGAAAAAACATAGCCTTCCGAACCACCCAGAGAAAATGGGGGCACGTTCACGTTACCAGGCGTGAGGTCGCGAAGCTTGCCAGTACCGTCGAGTGTCTGAATTAGAATGTGTTGCCTGCGCCGGCCCTGATACGAAGTCCAGTGGCGATACAGCAACGAGGTGTAAACGCGCGCCTTCATTTTGCTTGCCGCATCCTGATCCAGATTCGTTTTGTTGCAGGCCGGATCATAATCAACACCGGACGGAGCGCCCGAGGCCGAGCAACCTGGATAGACGCCGCTTGTAAACAACAGAAGCTTCCCGTCGGGCGAGACGACTTCGCCGTCCGCTTCTGTGGGCACAGTCGTTACTTGCGTCGCGCCCGAACCGTCCACGTTCATCGACCAGATCTGCGAGGCGTTGCCGCGGTCTGAAACAAAGAAGATTCGTTTGGAATCGGGCGACCATCTGGGCCGTGTGTTGCTGCCGTCGGTCGTAAGTTTCTGGGGCGTTCCGCCGTCGACCGGAACTACATATATCTGAACCGGTTTTGTGATCGTTTGCGACATCGACGGTTTGTACCTGAAACGCAACCATTTTGCCGTCTGGCGATAGCGCCGGGTCGTCAATGCGGGCGATACTCATCATGGCCTGAAAGGTGAACGGGGCTTTTGCTCCGAAGGCGGACGAACTGCTCAATGTGCCCACTACTAACGCAAACACTGCGGCGACTCGCATGACTCTCATTCTAAGTGCCGTTATTCCACAGGTCACCGCATAGAAAAACCGTCCGTTCCTGCTACGATGACAAGAAAAGCAGTTCTGCTGATTCTTTTCCGGGCAGTTCCGCAATTCGCAATTCTGCGCGTTTACCAGCAATTCCATGATCAGACCCTATCGTGGCCAGATGCCGCGCGTCGGACAGTCTTCATATATCGATACCAGCGCACAGGTCGTCGGCGATGTGGTTATCGGTGAGCGCTCCAGCCTGTGGCTGAACGTTTCCGTTCGTGGAGATGTGAACTACATACGCATCGGTGACGAAACCAGCATTCAGGACAACACCGTTCTGCATGTCGACCATGATTTATATCCGCTTATCATTGGCAACCGCGTCACAGTGGGACACAGCGTCGTGCTGCATGGTTGCGAAGTGGGGGACGGCGCTTTGATCGGCATTGGCGCTATTGTTTTGAACGGCGCGAAAATTGGGGCCGGGGCGGTTGTAGCCGCTGGCGCGCTTGTGCCGGAGAGGATGGAAGTGCCTTCGAACGTGCTCGTCATGGGCGCTCCCGCAAAGGTTCGCCGCGACGTGACAGCGGATGAGCAGGTCCGTTTTCGGAAGAACTGCGACAATTACGTTCGCCTCACAACCATCTATAAGGAAGAGCAGCCTTGATCCAAAGCATCAAAGGGATGCGGGACATTCTGCCTCCATCAAGTGGGGTTTGGAACCAGGTGGAAGCCGTGGCGCGCGGTATTTTCAGGCGCTTCAATTACCACGAGATTCGGACGCCCATTCTGGAACAAATGGTGCTGTTCTCGCGGAGCGTCGGGGAAGAGACCGACATTGTAAGTAAGGAGATGTACACGTTCGAAGATCGCGACGGCAGCATCCTCGCCATGCGTCCCGAAAACACCGCCTCCGTCTTGCGCGCATATATCGAACATCGTTTGGATCAGCATCCAGGGCTTCAAAAGCTCTACTACATCGGGCCGATGTTTCGCCGTGAGCGCCCGCAGAAGGGCCGCTATCGACAGTTTTTTCAGATCGGCGCGGAAGCCATTGGTTCCGACGCGCCCGCCATTGACGCCGAAGTCATTGAAATGGTCGTTACGATTCTTTGGGAACTCGGCATCAAGAATTTCGAACTGCTCATCAACTCTGTGGGAACGAAGCAGTCGCGTGCTCGCTACAACGAAATACTCCGGGCGGCATTGGTGGACGTTGCGCCGAAAATGTGCCCGGATTGCCAGCGCCGCGCCCAAACCAATCCGCTGCGTGTTCTGGATTGTAAAGTGCCGGAAGATCAACCCATCATTGACCAGCTTCCTTCCATTCTTGATTCTTTAGATAAAGAAGACCGTGAGCACTTTCTACGCGTGCGCGAATTCTTGGATGATCGCCAGATTGCTTACACGGTGAAGCCGCGGCTGGTTCGCGGGCTCGATTACTATGCGCGCACAACTTTCGAAATTACCCACGGAGCGTTGGGCGCGCAGAATGCGATTCTCGGCGGCGGCCGCTATGACGGATTGGCGGAGAGCCTCGGATCGAAAGTCCCTGCGCCGGGAATCGGGTTTTCTATCGGAGAAGACCGCCTGGTGATGATCGTCGAAGAATCGAAAACTGTTCAGCCGCCGGCGCTTGACCTTTATATCGCCCCTATGGGAGACACGGCGTTGCGCCATTGTGCGCTGATGGCCGCCGATATCCGGCGTCTTGGCTTGTCAGTCGAAGTCGGAACTGACCGTAAGCTAAAACGCATGCTGGAGCTTGCGAACAAGCTGTCCGCGCGCTACACCCTGATGGTCGGGGACAACGAGATAGTGACCCAGTCGTACACGTTAAAAGACATGGCATCCGGTGCCCAGGAAACACTCTCTCGTCAGGCACTACTCGATCGTCTCCACGGTGCGGCTAGCAGATCGGAGAACTTGCAATTCACAAATGGCTGAAGTGAAACTGGACTTTTTGGGAGACTTGCGGCGTACGCATAGCTGTGGAGAATTGCGTTCCGCAGATGCGGGCCAAACCGTTACGCTGATGGGCTGGGTACATAGGCGTCGTGATTTGGGCGGCCTCATCTTCATCCATTTGCGCGATCGTGATGGAATTACACAACTGGTTTTCGATGAAAGCAGAAATCCGCAACCGCATCGTCGGGCGCAAGAGCTTAGTTCGGAATTCGTCATTGCGGTTCGCGGCGTTGCAAACGAGCGCACGGCCGAGACTGTGAATACCAACATTGCCACCGGGGAAATCGAGGTGGCGGTGGATCAAATCTGGATACTGAACGAATCCCGCACTCCCCCGTTCCCGCTTGAAGACAACGTGGACGTGAAAGAAGACGTGCGCTTGAAGTATCGATACGTAGACCTGCGCCGCCCGCGCATGCAGCGCAACATGATCTTGCGCTCGAAGATCGCATTGGCCATTCGCCAGGCTCTCTACGCGCAAGGATTTCTGGAGATAGAGACTCCGTTCATGACGCGCTCGACGCCCGAAGGCGCGCGCGACTACCTGGTGCCCAGCCGCGTTCAGCCGGGCAACTTCTACGCGCTGCCGCAATCGCCGCAAATTTTCAAGCAATTGCTGATGGTGAGCGGCTATGACCGTTACTTCCAGATTGTGCGTTGTTTCCGGGATGAGGATCTGCGTGCCGATCGCCAGCCGGAATTTACGCAAATCGATTTGGAGATGTCTTTTCCGCAAGAAGAGCAAGTCTATGAAGTTATCGAGAGGTTGATCGTCGATGTCTGCGAAGCTGCGGGAAAACCACTTACCGGGCCAATACCTCGCATCACCTACGCGCAGGCGATGCGCTCCTACGGCACGGACAAACCGGATCTGCGCGTGCCGCCTTTTTACTGCGTCGATGACCTTTTCGCGGGAGCGGGACTCACAGCGGAAGGTCTTCCCCTAGTAGCCATTCACATTCCGGGCACGGGCCAGTTGAGTCGCAAGGAGCGCGACGAAATCAAGGCCTTTGGACAAGAGCGGGGATTGCGCGTGTTCGATGATCTGAAGCGTTTGGAGCGCGATTTTTCGGAGCCGCTCGCTAAAGCGCGCGAACGAGTCAATGCGGCGGGCGATGACTTGTTGATCCTCGCAGGCTGGTCAGGTGAGAGAAAAGGCGAACTGCCGGAGTATACGGTATTGCAGGCATGCGGCCAGTTGCGCATGTACATCGCGCAGAAATACAACGATCGCCACAACCTGCTTGACCCTGAAGTTCTGCGGTTCTTGTGGGTGGTCGAGTTCCCAATGTTCGAATGGAACGCAGAGGAGAATCGCTGGAGTGCGGCCCACCATCCGTTCACTTCCGTGCACGATGAAGACCTTGAAAAGCTAACGACTGACCCGGCGCATTGCCGCGCGAAATCTTACGACCTTGTTCTAAACGGTATCGAGCTTGGGTCCGGTTCTATCCGTATTCACCGCCGGGATGTGCAGTCCAAAGTTTTTTCCGCGCTCGGCTTTACAGAAGAAGAAGCGAAGCGCCGCTTCGGATTTCTTCTGGAGGCGCTGGAGTTCGGCGCTCCGCCGCACGGCGGAATGGCCCTGGGACTCGACCGCCTGGTGATGCTGCTTGCGGGCGAGCAATCCATTAGAGAGGTGATTCCGTTCCCAAAAACCGCAAAGGGCACAGACCTTATGTGTGAGGCTCCATCGCCCGTGCCCGAGCGGCAGTTGCGCGAACTCGGGATTCGGGTGGTTCAGCAGTCGTGACACGACTGCAGCGAATTATTTAGGCAGACAACGGCTTGTCTGCTGATTTCCAATTTTTTTCGTCCCAGTACTTCACTCGACCTTCGCGATAGGAATCCACCGCCAGGCTGATCAGAATCTGCGCGTGCGCAGCCGTATCTACATCTAAATGCGGCTTCTCGCGCGTACGCATGCATCGCAGGAAGTTGCCAATGTGGGCCTGCATCATGTCATACTGCTCTACCGGAATGCGGATTTCGTCAGCCCCGAACTTGTAATCCGGGAAAGGATGCCGCCCTTGCTGCCCCTCAATGCGCACTTTCTCTGGCCGGACGATTATGTTAGGCGTGGGTGCCTCAAACATTCCGTGCTCCACCATAATGATGGTGCCCTCGTGTCCCCGAATCAGTCCCGGTATGTGCTGCGAATTGGCCATGGATGAACTCAAGACCAGCGAATGACCCTCTGGATATTCGGCCAGCAAATGAAAAGTATCCGGCACTTCGCGGTCATTGGTGAAGACGTACTTTCCGCCCGAAGCCATCACCTTGACCGGGTACTGGGGCTTGTCCCAGCAGATATTCATCGGTGCTACCACGTGAAAGAAAAGGTCCGTTGCGATCCCGCCTGAGTAGTCCCAGTACTTCCTGAATCGAAAGAAGCGGTCGGCATCCCAGGCGCGCTTGGGAGCCGGACCGAGCCAGGTCTTCCAGTCGATATAGTTGTCGCCCTTTCCGTCAGGACCAGCGTCAGGTTCAATTGTGTAATTCCATTCGCCTTCGATTGAGTTCCGATGATATGAGCCCTGACTCATGATCATCTTGCCGATCATTCCGTCGGAGATCGCTTTCTTTGCTTTCCACCACTGATCCGCCGATGTGGTTTGCGAGCCTACCTGCAGCACGCGATTCGTCTCGTGGACCGTCTCCATCAACTGCTTAGTTTCCTTGATGGTGTGGCACATCGGCTTTTCGAGATAGACATCTTTGCCCTGGTCCATTGCGTCGAGGGCAATGCGAGCGTGCCAATGATCTGGCGTCGCTATGACGACGGCGTCCACATCGGGCATGGACAAGATCTCACGATAGTCAAGGAAGCCTTTCGCCCCGTACTTCTCGGCAGTCTCGCGCTTGCGCTTCTCGTATACATCGCAGACGGCGAGGATTTGGCAGGCATTGTTGTTCTCGTCCGCATAGCGTTTGAAAGAGCCGGCGTCGGAACGTCCGCGGCCACCGCAACCAATGATGGCGATATTGATGCGGTCATTCGCTCCCAGAATGCGGGAGCCGCTGGTTTTTCGGGTTGTCTTGGCGATTGCTTTTCCCGCAAGCACCACACCCGCACCCAAACCGCCAGTTCTTTTTATGAAGTCTCTGCGATCAAAACTTTCTGGCATGCAAAATCCTCTCCACGAACACACCGGGAAGCCCGTTGATTTGCAATCGGGTGCGCGGCGTCTCTAGGAAAGTGTAACGCGCTTAAGGAGGAATTAGCCGTCAGCGTGCGAAACTGGCTTCACAGACACAGATGCCGATAAACACATCTGAGTCGTCTTCCCGCGCGGCTTTCCATCACCTTCCCTTCCGTTACTACATGCCGGCTCGGTTTTTGACGACTATCGCGTCTGAAATGCAGGCTGTTGCAGTGGCCTGGCAAGTTTATGAACTCACTCGCAGGCCCCTTGACTTAGGCCTGGTTGGTTTAGCGCAGTTTCTTCCAGGTATTTGTTTGTTCTTGCTAGCGGGCCATGTCGCCGATCGCGTGCCCCGCAGACGTATTTTGCAAATCTGCGCAGCCTTCTTTGCCATCTGCTCGCTGTTGTTGCTGACGTTCACTCTGCGTGGGCTCTCATCGGCGCTCCCGATCTATTTGATCATTCTGCTGAACGGTGTTGTGCGCGCGTTTAATGCTCCGGCCGGCCAGGCGTTCGTACCGCTACTGGTTCCCAAGGAAGATTTTCCGAACGCGGTGGCGTGGAGCTCATCTATACTTCAAACCGCCATCATCACTGGCCCCATGCTGGGCGGACTCATCTACGGATTAACCGGCCGCCCTACTTTAGTTTTCGCCTCATCCGCTGCCGCGTACGGCGTGGCATTTCTGCTGTTGGGAAAAGTCAGCATCAAAGGGAGAGCAAACAAGCGGCCGGCATCCGATCGAATCGTCTTGGAAGGGCTATCGTTCATCTGGCGCAACAAATTGATATTGGGAGCGATTTCCTTGGATTTATTTGCCGTACTTCTCGGCGGAGCGGTCGCGCTATTACCCGTGTATGCGCGAGAAATTTTGAAGATTGGCGCAACCGGCCTTGGCGTACTGCGCTGTGCGCCTGGTCTGGGCGCCGTTTTAACGGGTCTGGTTGTGGCCCATTGGCCCCTGAAGCGGCGTGCGGGGCTCGTGATGCTTTGGTGCGTCTTCGCCTTTGGCTTGTGTACCGTTGTGTTCGGTCTGTCGCGCAATCTTGCGGTTTCGTTATTGATGCTGTTCTTAATAGGCGCGTCGGATTCCGTCAGCGTCATTGTTCGTCACACCATGATTCAGCTTTCCACTCCCGATGAAATGCGTGGCCGCGTCAGCGCAGTGAATACGGTTTTTATCGGCGCTTCGAACGAAGTGGGCCAATTCGAATCGGGCTTAACGGCCCAATGGCTGGGCACAGTTCCAGCCGTGGTGCTAGGTGGAATCGGGACCATGATGGTTGTGCTCGCATGGTCCGCGGCATTTCCTAAATTGCGAGAAATGGATAAGCTTCTTCCTGACGCTCCGGTGCCAAGTCTACCCGAAGAAGGAGCAGGGAAGAGCGGCGCAGTAGTGTCGAGCGGGTACAACAACCTTGATACGCTTTGATGTGTGTTCAGGCTCGCGGGCTTCCGTTCGCTGAAATATTTTTCGGCCGCAGCGGCACTCCTGCTCTCTGCGTCATTCGCGTTTGCAATCGACGTCTCTTCGCTGCCCAAACCGACCGGCTATGTCAGTGATCTTGCCCACGTCCTAAGCGCGCCGCAGAAGCAAGTCCTCGAAGATTTCTGTACAAAAGTAGAGCGGGACCTTGGTGTCCAGTTTGCGCTTGTAACGATCGATACGCTCGATGATCGGCCTATTCGCGACGTCGCTCTTGAAATCGGCCGGGAATGGGGCGTCGGTTCGAAGAAAGACAACCAGGGCGTTCTGCTTCTGGTCGCGGTCAAAGACCATAAGGATGACGTCGAAACGGGCCGCGGTATCGAGCCCTACATCACAGATGGTTTTGCAGGAACCACCTTGCGGTCCATGCGCCCACAATTGCGCGACGGCGATTACGGCGCAGCCCTTCTGACAGCGGCACAAAGCATGGCTGAGCAGATTGCGCAAGGCAAGGGCATCGCCTTCACAACAGCGATCCCACAACGCGCCGAGCCGCGATCAGAAGTCGGCGGCCGGCGCGGAGGAATTCCGATTGGTCTCATCGTATTCGGCATTCTGTTTCTAATCGCGCTGCTCGGCCGCGGCGGACGGCGTGGAGGGGGAGGATTCGGAGGCGGCGGGTTTTGGACCGGCATTCTGCTCGGGAATCTGTTGGGTGGCGGCCGGCGTTACGGCGGCGGTTGGGGCGGAGGAGGTTTTGGGGGAGGATCCGGCGGTGGTGGTGGGTTCGGTGGATTTGGAGGCGGCGATTTCGGCGGGGGTGGGGCGAGCAGTGATTGGTAGCTTGATGGAGGTCTGGTGGAGCAGCAACTCTCTGAACTGGTAGAGAAAATGAAGGCGGCGTTCGGCGCGCAGTTTGTCTCGGCGATTCTTTACGGCTCGGCAGCCATGGGCGATTATGATCATGGCGGGTCGGATTTCAATGTGCTGTGCGTGCTCGACCGGCTAACTCCCACTGAGTTGTCCGCCTCTGACCCAGTATTCCGCTGGTGGCGCGAAAAGGGCAATCCTCCTCCTTTACTGCTCACGGAAGAAGAAGTCCGGACATCCACTGATTGTTTTCCGATGGAGTTTCAGGATATGCGGGAGCATCGCCGTATCCTGCATGGACCAGATCTAATTGCCGATCTTCAGATCGATCGCTCCTTTTACCGGGCCCAGGTGGAGCATGAACTTCGCGCTAAGCAGATACGTCTTCGACAGAAAGCGGCTGAGGCGCTGTCGGATAAAAAACGATTGACTAGGCTGCTGACGGATTCGCTCTCCACTTTTTGCGTGCTCGGACGGCACGCCCTAATTTTGAGCGGCAACGAGCCGCGATGGAAGAAGCGAGAAATCCTATCGGCTTTGGAAGCAGTGCTCAGGAAGCCGCTGCCTGGCGCAAATGCGATACTGTCGATTCGTACATCTGGGCAAGAGAGGTCCGGCGAGCCTGGCGCTTCGATACTGCGAGGAGTATTTAGGCGAGATGGATGCACTGGTCCGTTTTGTCGATGCTCTCGACAAATGAAGCAGCGGAACCATTGAGAACACAGGGAGGAATAGACGGATGAAGGGCGCACTAATCATCCTGGTCGTCGTGGTCGTGGTGCTTGTAGCGATTTCGGGCCAGCTTATGGGCGAATACAATCAACTGGTCACCGAAAGAAACGATATACAAGCACGATGGGCGCAGGTGGACAACGATATGAAACGCCGGGCAGACCTGATTCCCAATCTCGTGGAGACAGTCAAAGGTTATGCAAAGCAGGAGCAAACCGTCATCGGAGAGGTGGCCAACGCGCGGGCGGCCCTGCTTGGCGCGCATAGCAAAGAGGGGGAAATAGCGGCGAACAACCAGCTCAGTGGAGCTATCGGCCGGTTGCTCGTGCTGCAGGAAAACTACCCTCAGCTCAAGTCGAACGAGAACTTTCTGCGTTTGCAAGATGAGTTAGCCGGTACGGAAAATCGCATTGCTGTCGACCGCCGGGATTACAACGAGGCGATCAAGAAATATAACACTGACGTCGAGTTATTCCCGAAGAATGTCGCGGCATCCATTTTCCATTTCCAGCGGGACAATGCATACTTCCAAACTCCGGAAGAAGAGAAAAAAGTGCCGCAGGTAAAGTTTTAGACCTTTACTCTTCTTCGGGCGGATCTTCCAGTTCGTCAGCGCGCCTGGAAAAGCTCTTCAAAACAGTTAACGAGGCGCGCCCGCTAAATCCGGCGGTTCTCAGGCGCTTGTATGCCGCTGCGAGTTGTTTATCTTCCCTGAACAGCTCCGACAGATTTCGACCGCGGTATTTTCGTTCGAGAAAACGTCGCGCCAGATCGGTCTCATCTACGCCTGCGAAGGTCTTCTCTATAGCTTTTTGGGCAACCGATGGCGCCACTCGCTTCGCCCGCAGGTCGCGTAGAACCCGCATTTGGCCAAATCCCTTATTTTGCAGCCGCGCGGACGCGAACGTTTCGGAAAACTTAGCGTCGTCGGCCAACCCGTATTCACGGAGCTTTTCGAGTACAGTCGTGACAAAATCCGGGGAGCTAGTGCGTCTGCATAGTTTTTGCCTGAGTTCCGCGAACGAATACGGGCGCTGCGCAAGAATTCGCAACGCGTAATCCCAAAGACCGTCCGGATCGAGCTTCCTGGGCGGCCGTCGCGTCTCCATCTGACTGAAACGTTTGCTACTTTAGCATGCTCTACAAGGTTGTAAACTGCGAGTGGACACGCATCTAAACACATCCCACACGCAAAAGAGTCCAAAAAAGGAGAACGTATATGGAGGAACGAGGCGGGTTCGGGTATTTCTTGTTAGGGCTTGGGATTGGCGTAGCGGCCGGTATTCTCTGGGCTCCGAGAGCGGGCGATGAGACGCGTCAGATTATTGCTGACAAAGCGGGTGAGGGTGCGGATTATCTGAAGGCGCGCGCTCAAGAAGGTTCGGAGTATGTTCGTCAGCGCACGGAAGACGTCAGACAGTCTGCTACGGATTTATATGAAAAGGGACGGTCCACCGTGACCAAGCAAAAAGACACACTGAACGCGGCGGTGGAAGCTGGACGGCAGGCTTATCGAGACGCGGTTAGCGACGTGAAGAGCGCGTCCGCGGGATCGACAGGCGGGACCGGCACGGGAGCCCCCGCCTAGCAGACCGGATGTAGCCGTTAGCTAAGACCAGCAATGGACGACCACACGCTTCTGATACTGCTCACAATCTTTGTGGCCATTTCGGCGGTTGCATTCCTGATTGGCGCCTGCGTGCTCGTGGGGTTGCTGGTGATCGCGCGGCGACTGCAACAGAAGTTGATGCCGCTAATCCCTGAGGTAGAGGGAATACTAGGTGTAGTTCGGCGCACCGCTGAGCGTGTAGAGAAGCATGTTGAACAAATTGGCACGACGAGCGCGGCCATTTTGGATGTCACAAAACAGCAGCTCGCGCGAGTGGACGAGCTGCTGGGTGACGCTACCAGTAGGGCTAAGGTGCAGATGGAACGCGCGGAGATGGTGCTTGACGACACGATGACGCGCGTTCAAGATACAGTCTCTTACGTTCAGTCTGGAGTACTGCGTCCCGTTCGAGAAGTATATGGGGTATGGGCCGGTATTCGCACTGCGGTCGCGCATTTAGGCCGGGCGGGGCGATCAACCGTCGACCACGCCACATCAGACGAAGAGATGTTCATCTGATCCACGCTGTTGCCGCTACTCCCTCTAGGGCAGCGTTTTGCGGTTTCGGCGACGTTTCAGATAAACCAACAACAGGGCCGCAGCGCCCATCCAAAGTAATCCTTGCACTAGTACGCTATTCATGCTTTCTCCTTACCAAATTCCTTTCTGAACTGCGAAGCGATAAATCGCTCCGTCTATACATTCACATCGGCATGGAAACGCAATGCCATTAGGTCTACTGGCCGACTGATTGCATCGCAGGCAACAGCTTTGTGAACACCTGGAGCAGACCGGGACCCGCAGTGACAACCATGAGCGCTGGCAAGCAGAAGAAGAATATTGGAAATACCAGCTTCACTCCGACTTTCCCGGCGCGCTCTTCCGCTTCCTGACGCCGTCGTACCCTCAGAAAATCCGATTGCGTTCGTAGCGCCTCCGCCACACTCGTTCCGAAGCGGTCCGTTTGGATCAAAATACCAACCAGCTTTTTCACTTCATCTTCGCCCGTTCGACGAGCAAAGTTGCGCAAAGCCTCTGCCCGGCTCTTCCCCGCCATAATCTCCATGTTCAGCAGCGAGAGCTCCTCGCAGACGGCGGGATGCACCATGCCCAGTTCCCGGCTGACATTCACCATTGCCTGGTCGAGGCCGCACCCCGCCTCAGCGCAGATGACCAGAAGGTCGAGAACGTCGGGGAGGGACAGCCGTATCTTTGTATGCCGGCGCTTGACGAGAAAACCCAGCCCGAACCCGGGGGCAAAGAAGCCAATCCCGCCGCCCGCCACCGGCAAGATGAGCCGGAGCATGTCACTATCCAGCCGATTTCTTACCGGCAACGAACAAAGGACAAGAACGATGGCCAGAAGAATTTTGATTCCGTAGTAAATAGGTACGGCGGAACTCGACCGCAAGCCAGCGTTGCTCAGTTCGCTCTTTGCAACGGAAGCGTCTTTCGGCGATACCGGCAACAGATTTCCGATGGGCTCTAAGATTCGAGCAAGAGAGAAGTCTCGCTTTGGAGTCCGCTGTTCGAGGGGTTTCGGGATTGCCTCGGAGGTTGTCTGCGAGAGCTGATCCAGCATGCGCGCTGGCCGAACATAAAAGCGGTACCCAAACGCGGATACGAGACACAACAAGAACAGAAAGAGCAAAATCGCGGTGATCATATGCAGTTCAAACCTTGATATTCACGATTTTCTGGATGATGAAGTAGCCGATCACCTGACCGATCGCCGCCCCATATATCATCCAGCGGCCGATATCGGTAGCCGCCATTCCCTTCAGGTATGCGGGGTTCAGGACTAGCATAAATCCGGTGACCCCGAGCGGCATCAATGTCAAAACGAGCGCCGTGATCTTTCCATGCGCTGCCGCCGCTTTCACCTGCCCCTTCAACTGGAAGCGTTCACGGATGATATGCGCGAGTTTGCTCAAGATCTCACCCAAATTTCCACCCGTCTCTTGCTGAAGCAGCACGGATGAAACGAAGAAGCGCACATCAAGCAGCGGCACCAAGGTACCCATCCGCTTGAGCGCGACATCGAGCGAAGAGCCTAGCTGCAAGTCGTTGGAGACGCGCCTGAAGGCGGTTCCCAGAGGATCTGGAGAGTCCGCCGCTAACATCTCAAGAGCGACGGAGAAGCCGTGCCCAGCTCGCATAGACCGGGACAAGAAGTCTAAGGCTTCCGGGAGCTGCTCCTCGAAGGCGCTAAACATCTTTTTCCGTTTCCAAAGCACGAGAATGAGCGGGACAGCACCGGCAGCCAAACCTAACCCTGCGGCGCATACGAGCGGCGTCAGAAACGCTAGCTTGTATCCGACAAGAAACGCAACGACGAACAGGATCGCCGATACGGTAATCAATTTGCTTGCGCTCCAACTGTTACCCGCTTGTTCCAGAATTAGGTCCAAGCGATCCATGAACTGGAACCGGCTCAACAGTTTGGTTAGTTTGTCTTCAACGTCTGCTGGCCGCAGAAGCTCCGAGCGTTGCTCGGCCGGCGTCGCTTCCGCCTTCTGCAGCATCGAGCGGATCTGCTGTTTTTGCTTGGACTTGAAATAGGTTGTACCCGCGCCAACAGACAGAACAATGGCCAGAAAGACCACGAGGAACAGTGCAATAACCAGCAGAAGCATCTGCTAACGGACCTCAGTCGCGGTCTGAAATAGTTGGGGGGGAAATTCAATCCCCGCAGCCTTCAGCCGCTCGCTGAACTTCGGCC
Source organism: Terriglobia bacterium (assembly GCA_963846025.1). Lineage (GTDB taxonomy): Bacteria > Acidobacteriota > Terriglobia > Bryobacterales > Bryobacteraceae > Bog-105. The sequence goes on from CAWJUG010000006.1 coordinate 215,591, forward strand.
GAACTCCTGTCGGCCGGAACCGGCCCATTACCCGGCCGTCGCTGCTCATCCCGGAGCGCTCGAACAGGAAAATATCCTGTGTGGTGACTAGCTCGCCCTCCATACCCAGGCATTCGGTCACATAGGTCACTTTGCGTGTTCCGTCAGAAAGCCGAGTGCACTGAATAAACAGATCGATAGCGGAGGCAACCTGTTGCCGTATTGAACGCACGTTCAGGTTAGAACTTGCCATGCCAATCATCACTTCCAAACGGCTGATCGCGTCACGCGGGCTGTTGGCGTGAATCGTCGTCAGCGAACCATCGTGGCCCGTGTTCATGGCCTGCATCATGTCAAGCGCTTCCTCGCCGCGGACCTCACCCACGATGATGCGGTCGGGACGCATACGCAAGGCGTTGATCAGCAGGTGCCGTTGCATGACCGCGCCCTTTCCCTCCACATTCGGCGGCCGTGTCTCCAATCTCGCAACGTGAGTTTGACGGAGTTGCAGTTCGGCCGCGTCCTCAATCGTGACGATTCGTTCGTTGCTGGGGATGAACCCGGACAACATGTTGAGGAACGTCGTTTTCCCGGCACCCGTGCCGCCTGAAATGATGACGTTCAGACGCGCTTTCACGCATCCTTTCACGAGTTCAAGCATTCCCTCGGTGAGCGACAGGTTGCGCAGCAGATCGGCGGGTTGCAAAGGGTCGCTGCCGAAGCGCCGAATGGATAACAGCGGACCGTCCACTGCCAGCGGCGGTATCACGGCATTTACACGTGATCCGTCGGGAAGGCGCGCATCCACCATAGGTGACGATTCGTCGATACGCCGTCCGACGCGCGAAACGACTCGCTCGATGATACGCATCAGATGCGCATCATCTTTAAATTCGATATTGGTCTGTTCGAGCTTGCCGCGCCGTTCCACGTAGATCAAGCGTGGAGTGGTGACAAGAATGTCGGAGACGGTGCGGTCGCGCAACAGCGGTTCAATTGGACCCAATCCGAAGACTTCGTCCAGAACTTCCTCGATGAGCCGGTCCTTTTCGGCCATGCTCAGCGGGGTCTTCTCCTCGTTGACAAGCTTCGCCACCGAAGGCCGCATCTCCTGTCGCACCCGGTCTCCGGGCATGGCGTAGACAGCTTCGAGATTGATCCGGTCGAGCAACTTGCGGTGGATCGAAAACTTCAGTTCCTGGTATTGCAGGGACGAAGCATCCCGGCTCGAGCCAGGTGCGCGTGCCGCTTCTGTCCGCGTTTCGTTGCGCGATGTCTCTGCAGTCAACATTGTGTTCCCCTAACCGAAAAGTCCGAACTTCTTTTTACTTTTCACCTGAGCGACCCCGGCGATTTTGGATGCCAATTGGGCAAATTCCTGACCCAACCGGGAGTGCGAGTCGAGCAGATTGCCGCTCGAATAGGATTGATACAGGCCCATGTAGTCGTTGGGAAGAGCAGCGTAGAGGGAGCGGCCGAGAATTTTCTCCAGCTCCTGCATGCTGATATCCATCATCTTTGGAGTCCGGTTCAAAAGTAGTTGCAATTTCTCTCCATGGTCAAACAATCCATGGACGATGGATTTCAGACCGTGTAGCGCCACCACTTCCAATGTGGAAACCAAAAAGAGCTGATCGATTTCATCCAGCACTGCTGTTGCGATCGAATTGAGACTACGCCCCAAATCGAGAACGATGTAGTCATGCTGTGTGCGCATGAACTGCAGCACTTGCTGGAGCCGATTTTCGTCGGGGTGATCCCAGCGCGTGTATGTCGCCGGAGCCGGCATAACTGACAGCCCGGGTCTGCGCTCCACAATCAACGCTTTCCACAGACTCTGATCTAAACGGGACAGGTTTTTTATGGCGTCCAGAACGGAATAAGAGCTAGGCGTCTTCATTAAGAAACCAAGCATCCCGGAAGTTAGGTCGAGATCGACAAGCAGCACATTTTTTTGTGTCACATTGTGAAGCTCGGAGGCGAGGTGACAGGCGAGCGTGGTCGCGCCGCAGCCGCCTTTGGCTGACAAGAAGCCAATGATCTTCCCGCGTATTATGGGAGCCGAATCCGCATCAGACGATGAAAATATTCGCTCCAGTGCAGGCTCTAGCGTATCCGCAAGCGGACTGTGAAGAAATTCATTTGCGCCGGCCCGCATCGCAGCCAAGATCACTTGTGGGTCGGGAGTCGTGTGCAGCGCGACCACCCGGAGACGCGGATCCTGATACCGGAGCTGCCGCATTGCGATGTTGATCTCGGACGGTACCGAGGACAAATCGAGAAGCAGCACTTCGGGCTTGCTCTTTGAAATCCGGTCAAGGAGGCTGTTCCAGTCTCCTTTGTGCTGCTCGAACACTACTGCAGTGTGCTGTGATTTCAGCGTCTGCAGTACTTCGCGCTCGAGTTCCTCGTCTTTGATTTGAAGCAACAAATTTGCGAACGTCATGGCCCCGGCCAGCTATTTCACTGTTCCTGAACTTGGCTGCGCGCTGGGTGCGCCGCTCTGAGAAGGTGGCGAGGCCGGTGGCTGAGTGACAACTTTGTTGTCCTGCGTTCCCGGGCCCGCACTTTGCGGCAGCGGTAAGCTCTTCAGTTGTTCTATCGGCAGCGTGTCCATTCTCTGTAGAGGGGCCGGGGGCCCGGTTTCGTTGGCTCCCGGGGTTTGCGGTGCCTTTTCCGGCATCTCCTTGCCGAATGGTAACGGCATCTGCAGTTCGGGCTGTTTGCTGCCTGAAGCTATAGGCCGAACTAGTTCGGGCGTGACCACGACAAGGAGCTCAGTATCGCTCTTCTGCAGGGATTTTGATTCAAATAGCTTTCCGAGGACCGGTATGCTGGCTAGCCCAGGAATTTTATTCAGTTGCTCCGTAACTTGCTTGTCGAGCAGTCCGGCGATGACGAAGCTCTGTTCGTTGTCCAGTTCCACCTCGGTTTGGACCCGGCGCGTAGCCAAGCCTGGCACCGAGAATCCATTTACGGTGAGACCGTTCGAGTAATCGAGCGAGCTCACCTCTGGCGCGACTTTAAGCAAGATGGAACCGCGCGGGGTGACTACCGGCAGGAAATTCAAACGGATTCCAAACTCTTTGAACTGAATGGTAATTTGACCCACTCCCCCACCGCCTCCTTGGATCGTCGGAAAGGGGAATTCGCCGCCTGCGAGAAAGCTGGCTTCTTCGCCGCTCACCGTCAGGAGATTGGGCTCTGCGAGGATCTGGAGGACGTTCTTGGCCTCGAGTGCCTGGATGAAAGCACCAATATTCAGGTCCGGCCGGAAGTAAAAGATGTTGAGCAGATCATTGAACGAGACACTCGAACTCTGCGGACCGGCGGACAACGCGGGAAACTGGCCGAACTGATTTGTAGAAGAGTTCGCTATTCCCTTCTGATTCATGCTGAATACGTTAAAGCCGAATTGTTCGGCCGCAGTACGGCTGACGGCCGCAAAACGCACCTTGAGCAGAATCTGGGATGCGCTCGGCGGGACCGTGACCCGTAGCAGATTCACGACCTTGCCTAAGGTGGATGCGATGCTGAAAGCGCGATCAGCGGCAATGGTATCGGGAACCGTGCCCCGCAGGAATGCCGTCTTATCTTCAAAAGTAAGTGAAACCCCGGGCCCCAACTCGCGGGCTAACTCAGCCTGCACCGCCTCAACGTCTTTCGAGTCACTAGCAACGTGAATGTCGAAATTGGTCCGATTTCCTTTCGGATCCCAGATGATCAGGTTTGTGTCTCCCGGATTCTTACCATTCAGCAGGATCTCGGTGGAACTAATTGCAACTGCTTCGGCAATGTCCCCATTGGAAATGGAGATCCGGCGTACCCCGGCCGGCCGTTCCAGCACTATCGATTTATTGAACGGCACAACCAGATCAGACCCACCCTCAAGCGGCGGCATGGCCGTCTGTGAATTCTGTGCTTTGCCTGCACTGTAAGTTCCTGTTGCCGGCGGCGGCACGCGGCTATCATCGGCTGCTTGGCAAAGCACAGCAACCGCTACAAACGATGTAAATAGAGCTTTCACGGCTATCTTCCTGCACTTTCGATCTTTTGCTCGCTGCGCTTGGTACCGTTGTAGACCTCAACCGTGGTATCTGGCTGAGGAATCCGAATGGCTGGTGGCCTTATCACCGGAGCGAACGGAACCGGTGCGGCTGTCTGAGCCTTCACTGTTTGGCCGAACAGGCTCGCGAGGGAGATCCCGGCCGTCGGATGTTCTTCGGTATCCAAAGGATTTCTCAGGACCAACTGAACCCTGGTCTGGTCGCTTGCCAGGCTGAGGATTTCCGCCTGGTCCGGACTAACCAGGAGATTCACTACCTGGGCCGATTCCGGCTTTCCGTCTGCGCTCTTTTCGATCTTCTGGCCAGCAGACAAGACCTCGATATTCTGTAAAACGGTCCGGCACAACATCCCTGTCTGCGCAGAATTCGCCGAAGGGGAATTTCCAGAAACAACCACGTCGACGCGCATGCCGGGAAGGACAAAGCCCGCCAAACCCACTACCTCGTTAACTCGCAGCGCCACAGCCCGCATTCCTACCGGAATGGTCGAGGCAAGCCCGGCTCCGGCGCCCTTTGGGGCAAGCCGTTGGTCCAAAATAGGCTCGCCGGCATAAATAGGAGCCACAACTCCGCGCCCCAATACCTCCTGCCGGGTTCGTAGCACGTGCTCGGGAACCTGGCCGCTCCAAGCGACCTCCGTGACATCACTGTCGTGAATAAGCGCGCCCACTTGCAACTCATGGGCAGAAACGACCAGCTTGTTAGTAGCCACGGCTGCAGCCGGCGCCGTTCTCACTTGGGAGATCAGCAACCGGTAAACGGCGAAACTTGCCAGGCCGGCGACTGCGAGCGCAAAAATAAATACTCCAATTAAACGTCGGTTCATTTCATTTCTTTCCGGTTTCTTCTGACCACTAAAGCCTCATCCGGGCGGATAAGGCAGAACAACAAAATGGATGCTAGCTTGAAATGAGAGCCGCGGCGCAGGTTTAGAACGCCGCGGCTCACTCTCAATGCTTGATTCGCCGCCCTTAACCTGCGGAGGTGACCGCATCGCTCAGAGCGTCGCTGATGCTGTTCCAGAGTTTGGTGACGTTGGTCTGTACGCTCCCTAGCACCGCAACTGCAGCGAGTGCGATGAAAGCCATAAGCAAGGCGTATTCGATTAAGTCTTGCCCGTCCTCTTCCCGCCAGAATGCCTTTAAAGCTAGTGTATTCATAGGTCCTCCTTTCATCAGTTTTTTGGAAGTAGGTAGAAATCGCCTAGTTCGCGCCGCCTTTCCGGGCTTGGAAAACAATCGTCGAACCGTCATCAAAAAGTAGCTTCCAGTTCGAGGAGTGCTTAAGCACAGTGGCCAACGGAGCGTCGGTTTTGATCATGACGCCGTCAATCGAGAAGCTCTTGAGAAGTGCTTCGCAGTCATATTGAGCGCTCATGATGTGTTGATATTTCTTGACCAGTCCGTTTCCGTAGAAATCGCTTCGTCCATCCAGGAAGGTCTTCTGCGAAGGATAGAAGCTGTAAATCAAGTAATCGGCCCATTGGTCGCTTGTAAATAGATGGTTAAAGCCAGCTGTACGAATTACAGCTATCGCCGGCAAAGGAAAATTCTTTGGATTGAACTCGGCGCGGAATACTCCCTTACCCGTGGCCAAGCTCGCTCCAATAAACAGCAGTACTAATCCCGATAGCAAATAGGACCGGTTTGCTCGCTCTAAGGGTCTGAATTCGGTAACTATCTCTTTGGCGGCTGCCGCGAATTTAGCGAACAGCGGTTTGGCCCCGACTCGATTCAGCAGATCCTGCGTCATCAATGCTGCCGGAGCGGCTGCAAGCAGCATGAACAGCGGGATGTTCCGGCCTGAAAACAACGCCGCATGGGCCCAAAACAATACCGTGAGGCCTAGGCCGGCCAGTCGGTTCCTGAAACACCAGAAGGCGGCCGCCACCCCGATCAGCAACATGCATTCGAAGAAAATCGATCCCGGATTGTGAAAGCTGATCGTCTGAAATTCCGTAATGTTATCCAGCAGAGTCGTATCTCGCAGATAACCGATGACGTGCTGATGTAAGTGCCAGCCATACGGGTTCGCTAGAGTTGCGAGTGCGCACACAAAGGCACATGCTAGATAATCGAGCGTTTTGTTATACGAAGAAAGCGCCGGTCTGGTATCGCTGAAAGTAACCTGTATAGCCTCACCAACTGCGAACGTCACCAATAACACGATTCCGACAAAAAAACCGCCGTGAAGATTAGTCCAAAACACCATCAACACAGGGGCATAGAGCAGAGCCTTCCGATTACCTCGGTCGGCCGCAAGGATGATATGCGAAAACAACAGCACGAAGACCCACGAAATCAGGTGTGGCCGCGCCAACCAATGGATCATTGACCCGCAGACCGCTAGCATCGTGAACGCGAATGCAAGAATGTCATTGTCGCTATATCGACGGATCAGGCGAAAAACCAGTGCGGATGCCAGGCAAAGCAGTACGACATTCAGAAAAGCGACACCAGGGAGCCCCGTCCACCGGTGAACGGCTGCAAAAAACACGTCCCAACCCCACTCCCAGGCAAACCAGGAGCGGCCAGGCATCGTAAACGAGAAGAAGTCAGTAGTGGGAATTGCGCGATGTTGCAGAATCCAATCGCCCGTTCGAATGTGCCAGCCAGTATCACCATCTGATAGCAACTGGGTTGCCCCAGTCAGCATTCCGAACAACAGAAACAGCGGCAAAAGGAACGCAAAGTCAGTCAGTGAGGGCAGCAGACGCACGTACCATCGATCCGCTTCCGCGGGCTCGGCTGCCTGCCATTGCTGAACGAGCGTTGTCTGCATATACTCCCGTGACTGATGGGACTGGTTACGCTATCTAATCGACAGGAGAGCCGGTTTTGTTAATGACGTTCTGCTCGGAAGTAGAACTTCACAAAAAGCCGCACTAATGGTGGAGCGTGAAATTCAGAACGACGAAGGTCAGGGATCCGGCCGCGATAGCCACTCCGTGGGGCAGTCTCACCGAACGGCTATTCCGTACGTCAAGACCTTCGTGTCTGCTCGCTGGCGCACGAAAATGAGTCAGTTCATTTGCAAGAACGGCAACATTGGTCAAAGTTCTCTGCAGCCGTCCTCTGCTTGCAGCCACAGCAAGCGCCAACACGCCGCCCGAGAATGCGGTGAAAACAAGTATCCCGATCCAATTCTGCGGGCCTGCGATAGAACCCACCGCCGCCATCAATTTGACGTCGCCGGCCCCCATCGCGCGAAGCAAATACAAGGGTACGTATAGCGCCAAAGGCAGTAAGGTCCCTAGCGAAGCGGCCAAGAAGCCGTGTTGGGCAAACAGCAACGTATTTAGCCCCACGCCAACAATCAAGCCGCTGAGATTCAACCAGTTTGGAATGCGCCGGAAACGAAAATCGTAGATTGCGGCCGTTAGGACGAGAGCGACGAGTGCGAACGTCAGGATGCTGGGCATGCTCCCCCAAGAGTCATCGGCGAAAGGCCGCCAACGCTTTAGAGACAATATGCGCCGACAGACCGGCGAGCCGTACGCCGCGCGCTGGGTCCGATCAGCGCTACTTAAAACGGATGTCATAATGGGCAAGCAAGCGCCGGGCCGCTCCATTCCCCACTATGTCGATATTTCAGCGGCACAACATCAACATCGTGGGAAGTGGCAGTAAAACGATGTTGCTCGCGCACGGATTTGGGTGCGATCAGATCATGTGGCGCTTCCTGGTCCCGGCCTTCCAGAATGATTATCGAATCGTTCTGTTTGACTATATCGGCGCGGGCAAGTCGGATTTATCGCAGTACAACCGGCAGAAGTACGGAACACTGGCCGGGTATGCGCAGGATGTCCTCGACATCATTGATGCCGTTTCGGGGGCGCCCGTTATTTTTGTGGGGCATTCCGTCAGTGCGATGATCGGAGTCCTAGCTGCGAATAAAAGGCCAAGCGCTTTTGAACGCCTGCTTTTGTTAGGTCCGTCCCCGTGCTACATGAACGACGATGAGTATGCCGGCGGATTTACCAAAGGCGATATCGATGGCCTGCTGCAAACGCTGGATGAGAATCATCTGGGCTGGTCGAGAGCCATGGCGCCCGTCATCATGAAAAATGAAGATCGCCCCGAACTGGCCTCAGAGCTTGCCGAAAGCTTCTGTCGAACCGACCCGGAAATAGCCAAGCACTTTGCTCGCGTTACATTCCTTTCGGATAATCGGCGGGATCTGCCTTTGGTAAAGGTCCCGTCACTCATATTGCAGTGCTCTGAAGACAGCATTGCGCCGCAGTGCGTTGGAGACTTTGTCCATCGGCATCTTCCGGGCAGTACCTTAGTGAAGATGAGTGCCACCGGGCACTGCCCGCATTTGAGCGCACCCGGCGAGACAATCGAAGCCATCAAGAACTACCTCAGCGCTTGAGTGGAGGCAGTACGAGAGACGACCAGCCAACCGAGCCGGTTCCCGATGAAAGCGCGGAAGAGCTCTATGAGATTGCTCCGTGTGGTTATCTCACGGCCACCATTGATGGCCGCATTATCAAAGTAAACCGAACGCTAACGGAGTGGTTGGGATATGCGCGCGAGGAGTTGATCTATGCCAAGCGAGTCACGGACCTTTTGACAGTTGGTGGGCGGATTTTCTATGAGACGCATTTCAATCTGCTGTTACGCGTGCAGACGGCAGTAGATGAAATCGCGCTGGACCTCGTCTGCAAAAACGGTCGCGTGCTGCCCACCCTAATCAACGCGCGACAGAAGCGCAACGCTGCCGATCAGCCTGTTCTCAACCGTTTTACTATTTTCAACGCGAGTGAACGGCGGCTGTATGAGCGGGACCTCCTAGCCGCTCGCGATCTACTTCGGACGACGCTTGCCAGTATCGGCGACGCAGTGATTGCGACCGATGCTGAGGGACGCATCACGTTCATGAATCCGGTTGCTGGCGAACTCAGCGGGTGGCGGGACGATTCAGCGCTCGGGAAGCCAATTGAGGAGGTTTTGATTCTGGTCCGCGAGGATACGGGCGCCAGAATCGAGAATCCGATCACAACTGCCATTCGAACCGGAGTGATCGCCGGATTGGCAAATCATACGGTCCTGATTTCGAGGGATGGGCGGCAGATTCCGGTCGACGACAGCGCGTCTCCTATAAGAGATTCCAGCGGCCAAATTGCCGGGGGCATTCTTGTCTTCCGGGATATCTCCGGGCGCAGGAAAGCGGAAAAGGAGCTTGAAGAAGCACATGAGCAACTCGCAAGGCGCGCCGATGAACTTCGGCGGTCAAATGACGACCTTTCACGGTTCGCTAACGTTGCTTCGCATGACCTAAGATCGCCGCTGAGGACCATAACGCAATACGTACAGCTATTGGAGCGCAGATACGCGAGCCAGCTTGGCGAGGGCAAGGAACTGCTTCATTATGTGACGAGCGCCGCAAAGCGCATGAGCAGCCTGATTGAGGACCTTCTGTCATACGCGCAAGTTTCAACGGAGGACAGACACGGTTTTGCACCAGTCGACGCGAACATGCAACTTAGCGCGGCGATCGAGAACTTGCGCAGCGCCGTTGACGAATCAGGCGCGACCATCACCAACGATCCCTTGCCAGAAGTTCTCGTCGACCCCACAAGCCTGCGTCAGATTTTGCAAAACCTCATGGGCAATGCAATTCATTACCGCAGCGACGCGCCGCCCCAAATTCATGTCACCTGCGCGGACCAGAACGAGCAATGGCTTTTTTCCTGTAAGGACAACGGCCTCGGCATTCCTCCGGAATTCCAAACTCAAATATTCGAGCCTTTCAAGAGACTTCATGGAGCCGATCGTCCCGGAAGCGGAATTGGCCTGGCAATTTGTAAGAAAATCATTGAACGCTACCAGGGCAAAATCTGGGTTGAATCTGAGGTGAATCGAGGCTCAACGTTTTTTTTCACGCTTCCAAAAGCCTAAGCCCGCGGCTGCGTGCGATCCTAACATTCCAGAGCGTTATGCCATCTGAATCCTCGCCGGAAGTAACCGTCATACCTGCAAGCCAGGCTAAAAGCAATGATGCGCTTCTCATTCGAGAAATCGCTCTGACGGATGCGGAAGCTGCTGCCCAACTTAGCGCCGAGCTAGGTTATCCCGCTGAAGTCGAGGCAATGAGAGAGCGCATAGCTAGGGTGAGATCTTCCACGAACTGCACTGTCTATGTAGCCTGCGTATCGAATTTAGTTATTGGGTGGATAGATGTGTGCATCGCTCACCATCTTTCGGCAGGCGTTTTCGGAGAGATCGGGGGCTTTGTTGTTTCAGGTGATTACCGAAGCCTTGGCGTCGGTCGAAAACTGATCGCGCAAGCTGAAAAGTGGGTTGCCGGTCAAGGGATCGCCAAGATGATTGTGCGGTCACGAATAACGCGTGAGGCTGCTCACCGCTTCTATCTTCGGGAGGGGTATTCCATGACAAAAACTTCGGCCGTTTTTTCGAAGGAGTTAAAGGCATGAAATCCGTGGAGAAGCCGAGCCAGTCCGAGCGCCTCAAGACGCTTCTGCCCGAAGTCTGGGCGCTGATGAAGCCGCGCCGAAGCCTGCTGCTGGCCGGAGCGGCACTCATGGTGGTGAATCGCGTCTGTGGACTCGCCTTGCCGATCAGCTCGAAATTTCTGATCGACAACGTGATGCGCAAAGGTCAGACCAATCTGCTTATACCCATCGTGCTTGGCGTCATCGGAGCTACCATGATCCAGGCAATAACTTCCTTTTCACTCACCCAGCTTCTTTCTAAGTCCGGACAACGCCTCATCTATGAGATGCGCGTGCGGCTACAGGAACACATCGGCAAGCTCCCGATTGCGTTCTATGACGGAAACAAAACGGGAACGCTGGTGTCGCGCATCATGAGTGACGTTGAAGGCGTCCGTAACCTGATCGGCACAGGACTGGTGGAACTGGCTGGCGGGCTGCTCACCGCGCTTATTTCCACTGTCCTGCTCTTCCGCACCAGCGCCACTATGACGTCTTTCGTGCTGCTGATCCTGATCGTGTTCGGCGTGATATTGCAACGCGCCTTCAAGTCGGTCCGCCCTATATTCCGCGAGCGGGGCAAAATCAACGCGGAAGTCACGGGGCGGCTGACCGAAACACTGGGGGGTATTCGGGTCATAAAGGGCTATCACGCGGAACAGCGTGAAGCCGGGGTGTTCGCGGCCGGAGCCCGGCGCCTGCTCGACAACGTGGTGCAGTCGCTGACCACCATTTCGCTTATGACGCTAGCCTCCACGGTTCTGATGGGTCTGGTCGGCGCGCTGATCATGTTTCTCGGCGCGCGCCAGGTTGCCGCTCATCGAATGGATATCGGTGATTTTGTCATGTACACTTCGCTGCTGGCGTTTATGATTGCGCCGGTGATTCAGATCGTAAATATCGGTACACAGATCTCCGAAGCGCTCGCCGGCCTCGAGCGTACCCGCCAGATTCTGCGGGAGCGCACGGAAGATGAAGATCCCCTACGCTCAACCGTGCTGCCTATAATCGACGGCCACGTGCAGTTTGAAGACGTCTCCTTCGCTTACGAGGAGGGGAAACCGGTGCTGCACGATATCTCCTTCGATGCGCAGCCAGGAACGGTCACTGCGCTGGTTGGCTCATCCGGCTCGGGGAAATCCACCATGATCGGCCTGATCAGTGCATTCCACTCGCCGAATCGCGGCAAGGTCCTGGTGGACGGCTTCGACCTTTCCACCGTGGCGCTCTCAAGCTATCGTCTGCAACTCGGCCTGGTGTTGCAGGAGTCGTTTCTTTTTGACGGGACCATTCGAGACAACGTTGCCTTCTCGCGTCCGGCGGCCACGGAGGAAGAGATTCTACAGGCCTGCCGCATCGCGCGCGTCGACGAGTTTGCTGAACACTTTCCGCAGCGTTATGAAACCCTTGTGGGCGAACGGGGCGTTAAATTGAGCGGTGGCCAGAAACAGCGTGTTTCCATCGCGCGCGCCATTCTGGCAGACCCACGCATTCTCATCCTGGACGAAGCCACGTCGAGTCTGGATTCCGAATCGGAAGCGTTGATCCAGTCGGGTCTCTCCTACCTTATGCAGGGCCGGACAACCTTCGTAATCGCCCACCGCCTTTCGACTATCCGTCGAGCCGATCAAATATTGGTGGTTGAAGGCGGTCGCATCATTGAACGCGGGAATCATGCAGAGCTGTATGCTGCGGAAGGCCGATACTACGATCTCTACACGCGCCAACACGGCCTGGAATCGAACTTGTTTCTCGCGCCCGGAGAAGGTGATGAGATTGAAGCGCCTGTAGCAGGCGGATAGCCGGCGATCAGTTACTTAGCCCTGCTTCTGCGGCGCTCCTAGCAGCCGGTTGAATTCATACTGAATAACCTCGTAGCACTCACAGGAAGCAGCTTCCAGGCCGCGGCGATCGACGATTTCCATAATTCCGCGGCTGTATCGAATAAAACCAGCCTTCTGCAACTTCGAAGCCACCTCGCTGACACTGGCGCGCCGCACGCCTAGCATAGCGCCGATAAACTCCTGCGAAAGCGGGAATTTGTGTGCCGCAACTCGATCATGTGTCATTAGCAGCCAGCGGGCCGTGCGCTGATAAATCGAGTGAATACCGTTGCACGCCATTCCTTGTGAGATCTGTACAATCAAGGCCTGGGTGTAAACCTGCAACATCCTCGCCAGGCCGCCTTGCCTGCGGACTTCGCGCTGGAATGCGTCGGCTTGGATTCGAATACTATCTCCCGGCACTTGGGTGAAGGCGCGGCTTGGAGTTGTGTTCACGCCTAAAAAAAGGGGCAGCCCGATCATGCCTTCATTTCCAACGGTAGCCACCTCGACGCCCTTTCCACCTTTCATCACGGTCACCATGCTCGCGATTCCGGTGAGCGGGAAATACGCATACTCTATGGGCTGATTGGCTTCGAACGCAACATCCTTCATTCCAAGATGCACGGTCTCAAGGTGGGGTTCAAGGCGTTTGTAATCTGCGCCAGGAAGCGCAGACAGTAGCCGATTGGAGGGCGCAGAGGGCGCCGGTTTCGGCCTCGATTTTCGTTTCACGTCCCTCCTTAACTGAACTCTGTGTTTGAGTCCGCTCTTAACATTCTTTGACGCCTGCAAAACAACGGGTATTTAATAGATGAGGCGCAGCCTAGGAAAACTTCCTAGAAAAAGATGTAGTATAGCCGCAGACGGCAGCGTACATGTGATATGTTCTAGGTGTACGGTTTCGTACATAGACGGGGGGGGGGGGTGTTAACTGGCCCAGCCCGCAAGGAGTGCTAAATGGACCCGGCATGCGTACAAAGCGTATTGCATACACCCGAAGCCTTGCGTTTAACGGAACGGATCAGCGTTCTGGAACAAGAGCTCAGCCGATGCTGCAAAGAACGAACCGCAGCTCAAACGGCGGGCAAAAGCTTCGAAATTTTTGCCGAGAAAGTTGCGGATTTTGCCTTTATCACCTTTGACCTGGAGAGCTGCATTACAAGCTGGAGCCGGGGAGCGGAACGCATTTTGGGCTACTCGGAGGGCGAGGCGATTGGAAAGCCGGGATCCATCATCTTTACTCCCGAGGATCGCGCCAATGGCCAAGTAGAACAAGAGCTTGCGACGGCAAGCCGCGACGGGTGTGCTGAAGACGACCGCTGGCATTTGCGACAGGACGGCACTCGTTTTTGGGGGAGCGGAGTTATGACTGCCCACCGCGACAACACGGGCGCTCTTCAGGGTTTCAGCAAAGTGATGCGCGACCTGACGTCCCGAAAAATAATGGAAGAAAAGCTTCGAGAATCTGAAGAGCGATTCCGGCTCTTCTCAGAAAATGTCCGGGACTACGCTTTGGTTCCGGTGGACACAGCGGGCGCTATATCCGGGTGGAATCCAGGCGCCCAGAGGACGTTCGGCTACAAGGAACATGAAATTCTGGGCCGGCCGGTTAACCTGTTTTTTACACCTGAGGACAGAGAAAGAGGCGAGTCGGAAAAAGATCTTAATCGAGCCCTCACTGAAGGCAGGGCTGAAGACAGTCGCTGGATGATACGCATGGACGGTAGCCGTTTCTGGGCGCGCTGGGTCACCACGCCTATGCACGACACCTCAGGGAAGCTGCGCGGCTTTGCCAAGGTGCTGCGGGACGAGACCGAGCGGAAGGAAACGGACGATCTACTGCAGAAGTCGCTCCAGGAAAAAGAGCTTCTCCTTCGAGAGATCCACCATCGGGTGAAAAACAACCTCCACGTCATCACCGGTCTTCTTTCGCTGCAGGCCAGCCAGGTGAATGACAGCAGGTTGCGAGTGGTGTTGGACGAATTGCAGGACCGGGTACGAGCGATTGCCGCCTTACACGAAACGCTGTATGGTTCGCGCGATCTTGCGAATATCGATTTTGGCCCCTACATGCAACAACTGTTGCAGGAACTGGCCGCGTTCAATCAGATCGATGGCGAACAAATTGAAATTCGGACGCAAACTGACGACATCGTGCTTTCGATTGAGCAAGCCCTTCCACTCGGCCTGATTGTGAACGAACTGGTGTCCAATGCACTGAAGCACGCCTTTCCCGACAAGCGCCGCGGCGTCATTGATGTTGAATTTCGCTATCTGGCTGAAACCGTGCCGAACGGAGAATCGCTAGACCGCGGGTGGTGTGAACTTTCCGTGCAGGACGATGGTATCGGCATCGAAAACGCCGAAGACATCTGGCGTAGCAAATCGATGGGCCTGCGCATCGTAAATCTTTTGAACAAACAGTTGCATGGCCGCGTGGCCCTGGATCAAAGTCGGTCTACACGCTTCAGTGTGCAATTGCCGTTGACGGGGTCTATCGCCGAAATCGCCGCCGCTGCTTTTGCAGGCCAGTGACCCTGAGCCGTGTAACCCATCAACTCGCGATGATGGATGATGCGTTGCCGGTTTGTCGGCTTGACGATAATAGGTCTACACCGTAACGCGGTTTTTCGATTGCGGGCACTGCACTTCAGCAGCCTGTTGTTCTATGCACATCCCGGACGGATATCTGAGCCCTTCCACCTGCGCAACTTTGTACGTCGCAGCCGCTCCGTTCTGGTATGTGGCATTCAAACGGGTAAAAAGTGTTCTTCGTTCGCAAAGTGTCCCGCTGTTAGCGCTGTTTGCTGCATTCTCGTTCGTAGTGATGATGTTCAACTTGCCGCTGCCCGGAGGGACCACCGGACACGCGGTGGGAATGGGCATGGCGGCCATCGTCTTGGGGCCCTGGGTATCGATACTGGCAATCTCGATGGCGCTGCTGATCCAGGCGCTGTTCTTTGGAGACGGCGGTATAACGGCCTTCGGCGCGAACTCACTCAACATGGCAATCATTGGATCGCTGGTGGCCTATGGGACTTATCGCCTCCTCAGTCTTGGGGCAGACATCCGCTCGACTCGCCGCGTAATTGCGGCCGGATTTGCAGGATATACCGCGATTAACGTTGCCGCATTATGCGCGGCCGTTGAGTTTGGAATTCAGCCGCTGTTGTTCCGCGACGCTTCGGGAGCGCCTCTCTATGCCCCCTACCCGCTGCACATTGCGATTCCTGCCATGATGATTGGCCATCTGACGTTTGCCGGCCTTGCGGAATTTGTCCTGACAGCGGGTCTCGTTCGTTTTCTTCAGAGAACAGATGTTGAGCGGTTGCGATTTACAGCAGGCAAAGCGCCGGAGTTGATGGATGCTTCGGTGCGTCCTGGCGGTTCCATATCGGTTCTCACATCACGCAGATTGTGGATGGCCCTGGGACTGGGGTTGCTGCTCACGCCTCTTGGGATTGTGGCGATTGGCAGCGCCTGGGGAGAGTGGACGCCCAACGATCTCTCCAATAAAGAAGTTCGTCAACAGATTGCAGCCGCATCACAAGGCCAAGCTCCGCCGCCGCAAGTTCCCGCGGGTTTACATAGGTTGTCCGAAGTGTGGAGCGCTCCTCTGTCCCGATACGCGCCGCGATTTGTTCCGAATCCGTGGCTAGGTTATTTGCTCTGCGCGCTCATAGGCGCCGGGCTAATCGTTTTCTTCATTCGCATAGTGACTTGGCTGGCCGTGAGATCAAATCGCTTTCACGGGCGACGAAGCCGAAGTTTTATCGAGCGAACCATTGCGAAGCTTTTGACGGTGCTGCAGGAATCGTTCTTTGCCGACGACATAAGCCGGTCGCAGGGCTTCCTCCAGGCCTTGGACCCGCGCGTCAAATTGACAGGAATCTGCGGACTCATCCTTGCGGTGATTGCTGTGACACATCTGGAAGCGCTGGCAGTTCTTTTCGGCCTGGCCGTGGTGCTTGCCTGGTCTTCGCACGTTTCGTTGCTAATGCTTATCAAGAGGGTATGGGTTGCGGTGTTCCTTTTCACAGGAATGATTGCGTTGCCGTCCCTGTTTCTGGTTCCGGGGCAGACTTTGGTGCGCGTTCCTGTACTTCATTGGGCTGTAACGAGCCAAGGCCTTAGAGGCGCTGAGTTTCTGCTCTTGCGTGCCGAAACCGCCGCGACATTTTCAATGCTTCTGATCGTCTGTACGCCCTGGAACCGCCTGTTGCGCGCGTTACGGTTCTGTCGCGCTCCAGCAATTTTGGTTCTGATGGTAGAGATGGCGCATCGCTATATCTTTCTTCTGCTGAACGTCTTTCGTGACATGCTGGAATCGCGTGAGGCACGCCATGTCGGCAAACTGGAACCAGCGGAACAGCGGCGCCTTGCCGCAGCGACCACCGGAGTCCTTCTCGATAAGAGTTTGAAGCTCAGTGAAGAAGTGTACGCCGCTATGCTGGCCCGCGGATATCGGGGCGAAGTTCACTTACTGGATGATCTTCATCTGACGTCCAACGACGCTTTCCATCTGGTTTCCCTGCTCGGCATTACGTGTCTCGTGATCTGGTGGGGTCGATGAGCAATATCTCGCCGAGTCCAGATTGCGCCTTCAAGATTCAGAACGTTTCGTACTCTTATGAGTCGGTCGCAGCATTGCGGAACCTGACGCTCGAAATCAAGCGAGGCGAGCGCATTGCGCTGCTGGGAGCAAACGGCTCCGGCAAATCGACGCTGCTTCGTTTGCTGGCAGGCCTCGCTTTCGCGCAGACTGGCAGCATTGCTTTCCACGGAGAACCGCTTACCCAGATACGGCTTGAGCAGGAAGACTTTTTTCTCAGATTCCGTCGCAGTGTGGGCATCATTTTCCAAAATCCCGATGTCCAACTGTTCAACGCGAGCGTTTTCGATGAGATAGCATTCGGGCCTCTTCAGATGCGATGGCCGAAAAGCGAGATTCTGCGCAAAGTGGAAGAGCAACTAAATGTCATGGGCATTGCTTCCTTGCGGGACAGGCCTCCCCATCGCTTGTCGGGAGGCGAAAAGAAGCGGGTGGCGCTGGCTTCGGTTCTTGTGCTTGATCCTGAGGTGCTACTGCTGGACGAACCAACTGCCGCTCTCGATCCCACCAGTCAGAAACAGATTTTGGACCTGATGAGTTCGTGGCGAAACAGCCCAAGGACGGTAGTGACCGCTACACATGATCTGGGAACGTTGGAAGATATCGCGGACCGGTGTTATGTTCTCAAAAATGGCGGCCTGGAAGGGGCGGGTTGCCCAGTAGCGGTGCTGCACGATGTGGAACTGCTGGAGCGGGCGCGCCTGCTTCGGCGTCTTCCTCACGTCCACGGAGACGGATCTATTTCGCCGCACCCTCACGTACATCTGAGCGAAAAATAGAAATCCATTCTTTCCCAGCGCCTACTTGGCCCCACCAACGGTTCGTGCGAATGCAGCCGTGTCCCCGGGGAGAACCGCTACCTCGGCCCAAAACCGGACGATATCTCGAAACAATGTTAGATTGGCTTCGAGTTCAGTAGGTTTGCAGATGTAGGCATTGGCACGCCCGCAATAGGCGGCGTTCACGTCCTGCAACGCTTGCGAACTGGAGAACATAATCACTGGTATCGCGCACAACTGCGCATCTGACTTCACGCGACGCAATACTTCGCATCCATCCATCCCGGGCATATTCAAATCCATCAGGATCAGGTGTGGGCGCGGGGCCTCTTCGAATGGATGCTTCCGCTGGAGAAAATCGATCGCCTTCGGGCCATCCGAAGCGTGATGACACCGGTGTGGCAGGCCAAGCTCAGCGAGCAGCGATTGCGCCAATTGCAGTTGGGCCGGATCGTCGTCGACTATTAACAAATCAAACACGCGACCCATAGAAACACCAGTTCTCCCGACCGCCGGCCACAAAGCGCGCCGCAGCCCTACACCAGATGGATGCAATATTACACAAAATGAGCTCGCGCTATTCCTGCGGCCGATCAATCCGTCCGCCATATACTGGACGCAGCGGCGCTCGACAAGGAAATGGAAATGGCAGAACCCCACCCATCCGTACCTCAGGGCGCGGGTCAGCCGGAGAAAATGGCGGCGGACACGGACATCAGCCCGCCGCGAGGGAATCTATTCCCGGTTGTGGGTATCGGGGCGTCAGCCGGCGGACTGGAAGCCTTTGCGCAATTGCTATCGGCTTTGCCTCCTGCTACGGGGATGGCATTCGTGCTGGTTCAGCATCTCGATCCGTTGCACGAGAGTTTACTCCCGGAACTCCTTGCGCCTCATACTTCGATGCCGGTAGTCAGCGTCCACGATGAATTGGCAATTGAACCGGATCACGTCTACGTTATACCTCCAAATACGAGCATGGAACTGGAAGATCGAGTGCTACGGCTGGCCGCTCGTGAGCCTGGTCTTCACCTTCCGATCGATATTTTTTTTCGGTCGCTGGCAAGAATTCAGGGCAGCCGGGCCATTGGCATTGTACTCTCCGGAAACGCTTCGGACGGCAGCATCGGGGTGCGCGCGATCAAGGCTGAATGCGGCATTACTTTTGCCCAGAGCGAAGCCACGGCCCGTTTCGGCGGAATGCCACGCAGCGCCATTTCCACCGGGGCTGTCGATTATGTCCTGACCCCAGCGGAAATTGCAAGAGAGCTGGCGGTATTAGCCAATCACCCGTTTCTGGTTCCTAGCGACCCTGCGGACGCCCACTCGGAGACGCTCCCGGAGGGCGAGAACGAAATCCGCCGTATTTTTGCGCTGCTGCATGGTGCCACCAATGTGGACTTCTCCCGTTACAAGCCCACCACTATTCGCCGCCGGTTTGGCCGGCGAATGATGGTGCTGCGCCTCGACACTCTGGCCGATTACGCGCGCTATATTGAACGTCACCCTGAGGAGTTGCGCGAGTTATATCGGGACCTCCTGATCTGCGTGACCAGCTTCTTTCGCGACCCGGACAGTTTTAAGGCGTTAAGCACGCTGGTGGCTCACATCTTATCCGGCAACCGGTCGAGTGAGGAACCTGTCCGCGGCTGGATCCCTGGATGCGCGACGGGCGAGGAGGTGTATTCGCTTGCAATCTGTCTCTTTGAAGTGCTGCAGGATAATCGTCTTCCAGCTCCGGTTCAATTATTTGGAACCGACATCAGTGAGGTGGCGCTAGAGCGAGCCCGTCATGGAACGTACCCAATTGGGATCGAAGACGATGTTTCGCCGGAGAGGTTGCGGCGGTTTTTTACGAACGTCGACAACGGGTATCAGATCAGCAAGTCAGTACGCGAAGCCTGTGTGTTTGCCCGGCACGATGTCACAAGAGATCCGCCTTTCTCAAATCTCGATGTGGTCAGTTGCCGCAACGTCCTGATCTATCTCGACCAAACTGCACAACAGCGCGTTCTTCCCGTTTTCCACTATGCGCTGAAGCCTACCGGTCTGCTTATGCTTGGAAGTGCTGAGAGTACCGCGGCGGCCTCTGACTTATTTGTTCCCGCTGATCAGCAGCAGAAGATCTACGCGCGCAAAGCGACGCCTCCGCGTCTTCCGCTTGGAATGCGCATGGTGGGACCTCAACTGAATCCCTCTTCCGCGACTGACCTGAGGCCGGCATCCAGCGCTCTCGAGCTGCAAAAAAGAGTGGAGCGTCTCATCCAGAGCAAGTATTCTCCCGATGCCGTGCTTATCAATGGGGAGTTCCAGATCATTCAGTTTCGCGGCCGTACTAGTTCCTATCTGGACCCCTCCCCAGGCCAGGCCAGCTTGAATGTGTTGCGGTTAGCGGCAGAGAATCTGGTTGTGCCGCTGCGGCGATCGGTTCAAGCGGCGGCTGAGGCTAATGCGCCGGTGCATGATAGCGCGGAGCTTGAAACCGCCGGTCAGCGCGAACGGATTACGTTGGAAGTTACCCCGATACCGGGTATCGAGGCGGGAGAACGCTATTTCCTTGTTGTTTTTTCGCGAGAGAAATCCTTTGATGGCGCGGATTCCGACGATCGTGATACGGCTTCTCTGCCAATCGATGAACATGTCGCGAAGCTGCAGCATGAACTCGATGAGACGCGTGAGTACCTGCGCAACCTCACGGAACAGTATGAAGCCTATTCGGAAGAGTTGCGCGCCGCGAGCGAGGAGGCGCGTAGTGCCAACGAGGAATTGCAATCCACTAATGAAGAGCTTCGAACTACCAAGGAAGAGCTGCAATCCGCGAACGAAGAGCTCACAACTGTTAACGAAGAACTGCAGAGCCGGAATCAGGAGTTGAACGCAACCAACAGCGACCTCAAAAATTTTCTGAGCGCTGTCACCATACCGATCCTAATGGTGGACTCCGATCTTCGGGTGCGCCGGTTTAATACAGCAGCCGGGCAGTTGCTCGAACTGGGGCCGGTCGATATTGGAAGACCTGTCGGACATATCCGGGGACGTATCGAAACGCCTCGCCTTGAACAGCAGGTGAAGACCGTAGTCGATACTCTTCATGCGATAACGGAAGAATTGCAGGACTCCACCGGCCGCTGGTTTTCACTGGCTGTAAGGCCCTACCGCACGCTGGACGATCGAATAGCCGGAGCTGTCATTACGCTCCAAGACATTGATCCGCTGAAACGCGGGCTGCAAGCTGCCGAAGAAGCGCGCGATTATGCAGAGGGCATGATCGAAACGGTGCGGGAGCCCCTGGTGGTACTTGATTCGGATCTGCGGGTTCAACGCGCGACCCAAGCGTTTTACGATATGTTCCTGGTTTCGCGTGAGGAGACGGAAGGACGATTTTTTTACGACCTTGGCAATGGCCAGTGGAACCAGGCGCGGCTACGCGAACGGATCGGCGCTGCGCTGTTTCGATCGGAACCATTCCACGACTTTGAAATAGATCATGAGTTTCCATACATCGGCCGTCGCTCCATGCGGCTGAACGGACGCCTCATCCCGTTTCCGGCTTCCAAGCGCCGGATGCTGCTTCTTTCCATAGAGGACGTGACGGAGCGGCGGGAAATTGCGGAACTGCGCTTTCTGCGTCTCTTCGAGACTGCCAAGGACGGCATCGCGGTCGTCGACGTAGAGACTCAAACCGTACAGGACGTCAACCCGTTTTTTCTGGAACTCACAGGGTACTCGCGGGAGGACTTCGTGGGAAAGCCCGTCATCGAAGCGGGCAAAACGTTGGGACTTCCTGACATCGGCCGCAGCATGGAGGCTGCCCAAAGCGGCGAAGTCGTTCGTCATGAAGATTTGGAATTGCTGACCCGCGAGGCCGGAACCGTTACCGTAGAGGTGGTTGGAAACTCTTATAAAGTTGGCAGCCGGCCCGTAGTCCAGTTCAATATTCGGGATGTCTCCGCCCGTAAGCAGGCAGCAGAGGCGTTGCGCGACAGTGAACAGCGCTTCCGCGCTCTAGTGAACGCCAGTTCTGATGTTTTGTACTCCATGGACCCCACCTGGACCGAACTGCGCCAGCTAGGCGGCGGCGGATTTCTCCCGGTCAACACGATTCCAAGTAAAGCCTGGCTGGAAGAATACATTCCCGTTGAAGATCAGCCCGAGGTTATCAAGGCAATTCAGGACGCGGTGCGCACTAGGAGTGTGTTCGAACTGGAACATCGTGTTCGGCGAGTAGACGGAACCGTGGGCTGGACACTCTCTCGTGCCGTCCCGCTACTCGATGCCCAAGGTGAAATCACAGAATGGTTCGGGGCGGCAAGCGACGTTACGGAGCGCAAGGAAGCAGAAGAAGCATTGCTGAGTTCTCTCAGACAGAAAGACATCCTGGTGCGTGAGATACACCACCGGGTAAAAAATAATTTGCAGGTGATCGTCAGCCTCTTGAGTCTGCAATCCAGTCATATCAATGACCCACAGGTTTCCGCTGCATTCGAAGATGCGCAAACCCGGCTGCGGGCCATTGCGCGTATCCACGAGCGTTTGTACGCTTCTGACGACCTTACCGAAGTGGAATTCGGCGGGTATATCGAGGCCTTGGCAAAGGAATTGGTGGATCTGCATTCCGCGGCCTCCGATCAAATTGCTCTTGAGCTGGATCTGGCCGATATGGTCCTGGACATCGAGCAAGCGCTGCCGTTGGGGTTGCTAGCCAACGAATTAATCCTAAACAGCCTCAAACATGGGTTGGACGGGCAAGGCGGTCGTCTCCTGGTCAGATTGGCTTATCTTTCCAGAAGCATCCAACCCGAGCACGGAGAAACTCTCGATAACGGTTGGGCGCGACTGGAGGTCTCAGACACTGGCCCGGGTCTTCCAGCCGGTCTGGACATCACGAATACAAAATCCTTAGGCTTGCGCCTGGTGAATCTGCTCGCCCGGCAACTGCACGGGCGGCTGGAAGTGGAGAATGGGCCGGGCACCAAATTGTCTATGACATTCCCGCTTGAGATGAATAAAGAAATGGTTGATGGGGGCTAAAAGTGAACCGACGGGTTCTGATTGTTGAAGACGAAATAATCGTGGCTGTTGATTTGGAAGGAAAGCTGACCCAAATGGGCTATGAAGTCGTTGGGATGGCCGCCTCAGGTGACGAGGCCCTTTCATTGGCGGATCGAACGCATCCCCAAATCATACTCATGGACATTCAACTGCAAGGTGCCATGAGCGGCACGGAAGCGGCGAAATTGATCCAGCGAAAGACCGGAGCGGCAATTATCTTCATTACCGCCTTCGCTGCCGTTTTCGTCCGAGACCCTGGTCAGATGCAATCTCCGGGTATCTGTCTGAGTAAGCCATTTTCAACCCTTCAGTTGAAGACTGCACTGCAGTCGGTTGCGATGGAGCCGGGCAAGAACTAAACCAAGCCACGGAAGTCACTTTTCGATGAGGTAAACCATCGAATGGGCGTGCAGATAAAGTGTGCGGGATTGCTCGCATTGGCGTTTTCGATTGCGATGGCTGCGTGCGGCCCTACTGAAACCGCAGAACAAAGACGCCGTGAGGCCGGCACGCCCGCAGGAAAGGTGGGGCAGGCGGCGCATAAAGTGGCGGTTCAGGCCGATAAGGCGGGCCGGGCAGTCGGACGCGAATTGAGCAAGGCTGCCCACGATGCACATGAAGGATGGAAGGAAGATGCTCAGAAGCAGCACTCTAAATGAGCGAAGGCCATTGTTAGATCTGCAATTCTAAGAAAGTGTTCTCTGTGCGCCCTTGCCTGCGCTACTGCTTCTTTTCATTTGCGCTTAGCACCTACGCTTCTTCCACATTCACGAACCCGCTGCTTCCCTCCGGCCCAGATCCCTGGGTGATCCTCAATAACGGTTTTTATTACTACACAAACACCACGGAAACCAACATCACTCTTTGGAAGACCCGCGACATAACGGATCTCGAGCATGCGCAAAAAAGGGTGATCTGGCGTCCACCACCGAACGGGCCTCATCTGCGTGATCTATGGGCTCCCGAACTGCACAAACTCAACGGCGAGTGGTACGTTTACTTCACCGCCGATGAAGGAACCAACACGATTCACCGCCTGTGGGTCCTCGAAAATATTTCTCTCGACCCGTTCAAAGGCCGTTGGGAGTTGAAAGGGTTGGTGCAAGGGCTCCAAGACCGCTGGGCAATTGATCCAACCGTCTTTCAAGATCGACATCGCGAATACCTTGTGTGGTCCGGTTGGGCTGCCAAAGCGCCCGGCGTGCAGGATTTGTACATTGCCCAACTCAAAACACCGTGGAAGGTTCAAGGCAAGCGCGCCGTTATCTCAAGGCCGCAGTATTCCTGGGAGCGTTTCGGGGACATAAACGAAGCTCCTGAAATTCTGAAGCACGACTCCAAGCTGTTTCTCGTCTATTCGGCAAGCGGCTGCTGGACAGATCACTACGCGCTCGGAATGCTGATCGCTTCCGAGGGTAGCAATCTTCTTGACCCCGCCTCGTGGAAAAAGCTGGACCACCCCGTCTTCTCCAGTTCTCCTGCAGCGCATGCTTTCGGAACCGGGCACAATGCGTTTTTCAAGTCTCCCGATGGCAAGCAGGATTGGATTTTATATCATGCGAATCCCAAGGCAAACGAACCGTGCGGCAATGACCGCTCGCCCCGCGCGCAGCCCTTCACCTGGACCAGAGACGGCCTGCCGGATTTCGGCGTCGCGGTACCGCTCAACCAGCCCCTTCTAAAGCCGTCGGGTACGCCGGATCATCCGTAGGAGAATTGAATACTTATGAAGAGCTTTTTTGTTGCAGTCTTCGGCATTCTACTTGTGCAGCCTTTGCTCGCCGTGGATTTCACCGGCCATTGGCTGTACACACAGCAATTGACCAACGGGCAAACCCGTCAGACTTCGCTCTGGCTAAAAGCGGATGGCGACCTGCTGACCGGGTACATGTCAAACAGGCAGGGCGACGAGCCTATCGTGCATGGCAAGGTGAACGGCAACAGCATTTCCTTTGAAATCGTTCGCGACAACTTCGGCGAAGAGCGAAAGACCGAATACACGGGCACAATGAACGGTGAAGAACTGGTGCTGCGGGCCGGTCCGAATGGCCGCGAAACGAATCTGAAGCAGGTGTCCACCGAAACGCCTCCAGCGATGCGGCCGGCGCCTCAGAAAATCTCGCTGCCCGCCGCACCGGATGTTCGCTACAACGGCCTTGCCAAAACTCCGCCGATGGGCTGGAACAGTTGGAATAAATTCCGCGGCGAAGTGTCAGATAAGCTCGTCCGCGAGATCGCCGATGCAATGGCAACCAATGGCATGAAAGCGGCGGGTTATATCTACGTCAACATTGACGATACATGGGAAGGCGCCCGCGATGAAGCCGGCAATATTCGCTCGAACGAAAAGTTTCCGGACATGAAGGCGCTGGCCGATTATGTGCACAGTAAGGGTTTGAAGCTTGGCATCTACTCCTCGCCCGGTCCGAAAACCTGTGCGGGCTACGAGGGCAGTTTCAAACACGAAGAGCAGGACGCGAAAACGTTCGCCGAATGGCATATCGATTACCTCAAATACGATTGGTGCAGCGCAACGGAGGTCTATGATTATCACTCCATGCCCGCCGTCTACGCCAAGATGGGCGAGGCGCTGCTCCATTCCGGCAGACCGATTGTATTCAGCCTTTGCCAATACGGCGTTCTGAAAGGACCGACATGGGGACAGCGCGTCGGAGGCAATCTCTGGCGCACAACCGGCGATATCAGCGACTCCTGGAAATCTATGTCGCACATCGGGTTCGATCTGCAAGTTGATCTTTATCAGTACGCTGGCCCCGGTCACTGGAACGACCCCGACATGCTCGAAATCGGCAACGGCGGCATGACCAACACTGAGTACCGTACACACATGAGTCTCTGGAGCTTGCTGGCCGCGCCGCTGCTAGCTGGCAACGATCTGCGCAGCGTTGCGCCTGACGTCCTGGAAATTCTGACCAACAAAGAAGTGCTGGCCGTCGATCAAGATCCGCTCGGCAAGCAAGCGCGCCGTGTATCGAAAGACGGTGACCTCGAAGTTTGGGCTCGGCCTCTATCCGGCGGCGCCTATGCGGTTGGCCTCTTCAATCGCGGCGATAGCGAATCCAAAGTAACCGCGCGTTGGAGCGACATCGGCCTTAGCAAGAAAGCTAAAGTACGTGATCTCTGGGCCCACGCTGATCGCGGCACAATGGCGGACGAATTTTCAGCACAAGTTCCCTCGCACGGCGTTGTGATGGTGAAGGTGCAGCCGTAGCGCAACAACTCTCCGACGTCCGTTTTCCGATACGCTTCAGCCTTCCCGCAACGCCGTTGTGGGGTCAAGTTTCGATGCCCGCCGCGCCGGCAGCCATGAGGCAAGCAGCGCAATGGCCAAGAACAAGATTGCCATTGAAGCAAAAGTGAGCGGGTCGCTCGGCTTGATGTTGACCAGCATGCTGTTCATCAGGCGCGTTAGACTAAACGCGGCGGCTACGCCCAGAATGACGCCCGCGACGCTCAGCCGCAAGCCATTCCCGACGACCAGGCTGAAGATGTTGTTCGGCGCGGCGCCTATAGCCATGCGCACTCCAATTTCCGCCGTGCGCTGCCGCACTATGGTGGACAACACGCCGTAAAGCCCGACGCCGGCAAGCAATGCGGAGATAAGCGCGAACGTGCCAATCAGCATTAAGGAAAAGCGCGTTCCTGCCTGTGCCCGCTGCACGTATTCCTGCATCGGAAGCATCTCTGCAATCAAGAGATGCGAGTTGATACCGGAAATCGTTTTGCGTACTTGTTCTGCATATCGCGATGGATCGCCGGAAGTGCGAATACCCCATTTGTTGGCGCGCCCGTGACCCAAAAAGCCGTCACTGAAATAAATCTGCTCGCGTCCCGGTTCGGCGAGTGACACGTCCCGCTGGTGCGCTACTACCCCGATAATCTCAACCCATTCCGGTTCTGGCGTCCGTATCCGAATCAGAATACGTTTGCCCACTGCGTTTTGATTTGGATAAGCCTTTTGCGCAAGCGCCTGGTCCACCACCACGAGATTCCGGTTCGGCGCATTATCGGCTTCCGTGAACGTGCGCCCGGCCAGCAGCGGCGTGCGCAGCGTATCGAAATAACCCGGAAGAACAATCTGAGTGTCTACGGCCTTGAATTTGCTGTTGTCCGCCAGCGCCTCAGCCGTGCCCCAGCGTATGGGATAGAAGCCGCCGGTTAAGGGAAATGGACTTGCTGCCGCTACGGCTTGTACACCCGGTATCGCGCTTAGCCGCTGGCGGACGTCACGCATGGTAGCGGCGCGCTGGTCGGGAGTTGTTCCCGTCGGGCCCAACAATTGAAAAGTGAGGAGATTATGCGCATCGAACCCTGGATCAATATGTTGAAGCGCGATGAAACTGCGAATCATCAGGCCGGAGCCGATCAGCAGCACAAAACAGAGCGCAACTTCGGCGATCACAACCCCGCTGCGTAGAACGCCGCCGCCAGTTAGCCCCGATGTGCGGGAGCTGCCGCGAAGGATGCTCATGACGTTCGGGCGAGCTGCTCTCACCGCTGGGATCAGGCCGAAAAGTGCGATAGACGCCAGACCCACCGCCACGGTAAATAGAAGAACGTTGCTGTCGATACCAATAGAATCCAGGCGCGGCAGGTTCGCTGGGGCAATGGCAAGTAGCTCGCGGATGCCGGCCCAAGCCAGCGCCAAGCCACATGCAGTTCCCAAACCGGCAAGCAAAACCGCTTCCGACAACGTCTGCCGCACGATGCGCCACCAACTTCCACCCAGCGAAACGCGTATCGCGAGTTCCTGCTGGCGCAAGGACATCCGGACCAGCATCAGGTTAGCTACGTTAGCGCAGGCGATAAGTAACAGGAAAATGACCGCGCCCATTAGCGCAAGAATCGCCGGACGTACGCCAGCGACTAAATACCGATCCATCGGCTCTATGTCTATGTGAAAGCCGGCGGTCTCATTAATGGAAAAATTCCGCCGCAACTGGGCAGCTACGGTCTCAGTTTGTGATTGGGCGCTCTCAAGAGTCACGCCCTTTTTCAATCGCGCGACTCCATAGAAAATGGCGCTTTTCCTGGTCGAGTTGTCATAAGGAATACGGGCAGCCGTCCAGATGTCCGGCTTGGCTTCTATATTCATGCTGGGCGGAAACAGCAGTTCAAAGCCGGGAGCAAGGACGCCAACCACCACGGGGCCATTTCCGCCCAGCGTCTGAATGGCATGGCCCACGATCGATGTATCGCCGCCGTAGCGTCTTTCAAAGTATTCGTGACTGAGGATTGCAAAGGTGGGCAGGGGTGGCGGAACTTGCGCACCCAGGCTGTTGCCGGCCTGAGGCGGAGGCGGCTGAGCCTGACCGTCAGCTTCATTGAAGTCGCGGCCAATGACAATGTGCGCACCCACCGTAGGAAAGAAATTGTCCGATACGGCGGCGAACCTCACCTGTTCCGGTCTGCCATCGCGCCCAGGCAGTGATCCTCTGCCAGTCGCCACGGCACTGACCTCTTGAAATGCAGATCGCGTTCCGTTGCGGAAGTCGAGAAAATCCGCGTTCGAAAACGGCCAATCCTTAACGTTACGTTTCCGGAGTTCGGGGCTGGCGATTACAAGTTGACCTGGGTCTTTGTACGGCAGAGGACGTAGAAGCACCCCGTTGGCAACACTGAAAATGGCAGCGCTCGCACCAATGCCAAGCGCCAGGGTGACCACCGCGGTTACAGAGAACACCGGGCTCTTCCTCAAACTTCTGGCTGCGAACGACAATTCTCCAAACGGCATTTCCCCTCCGTCTAGTGAATTATCCCCTTTCTTACGGCGTATAGGATCAGCTCCGGCACGCTGTGCAGGTTCAGCTTGTGCAATATGCGCGACCGGTGGGTATCCACCGTGTACAAGCTCAAGTTCAGCAGGTTGGCAACCTCTTTGTTGCTTTTGCCTTCGGCCGCAAGCTGCAGAATCTCTCGCTCTCGTGCGGTTAGCAGCTCGAAACTGTCGTCTTTTTGCTTAGTTGTCAACTCGCGAAAATAGTCTTCTTGCAGCAGACGGCTCACCTTGGGGCTGAAATGGGAATGGCCTTGCACCACCGCCCGAACGGCCGCTAACAGATCCGCCTTCAACGAGTCTTTTAGCAGATAGCCCAGCGCTCCTGCCCGCAGTGCACGCAGGACATAACTCTCGTCGTGGTGCATGCTCAGGATGATCACTGCCGTCCCCTGGCAAGCCGCCTTGATGCAGCGCGTTGCCTCAATCCCGTTCAAGCCCGGCATGGCTACGTCTATGATCGCCACGTCAGGACAATGCTCCTGCGCCATACGGACCGCCTCGCGTCCGTCGGCTGCTTCTGCGACCACTTCAAAACCGCTCTGGCGCTCCAGCAACAATCGCAAACCGTCGCGCAGAATATGATGGTCGTCTGCCAGCAGGATGCGGATCGGGTTCATGCGTGTCCGTTCTGGCTTAAGTCAACCAGCGGCAGGCTGATCTTCAGCACCGTCCCGCGGCCCGCCTGCGAATCGATAGCGAACGTGCCGCCCAGATGTCGCGTGCGCTCCTCCATCCCCAGTAGACCAAGGCCACGAACTCGCTGTGCGTCGAAACCCGTTCCGTCGTCTTGTATGGTCAGCAGAAGCTCCCCTGGATGCTGCTGCAGCGAGACCTGCACGGCGCTCGCCTGTGCGTGACGGGCCACGTTATTCAGTGCCTCTTGCACAATCCGGTAAATACACGTCTTGTGCTCTTCCGGCATCTCCTCCTGCATTTGCACAGCAGATACCTGAACGCGTAGGCCGGTCCGTTTCCCGGTTTCTTTCGCCTGCCAGTGCAATGCCGGCACCAGCCCGAAATCGTCCAGCATGGAGGGCCGCAGAAGTAAGGCCATATTGCGTGTTTCGCTGACTCCACGTTCGGCCATGTCGCGAATCGTTTCCAGTCGCTGTACCAGACACGAGCTCTGCGTCATGTCCAGCAGATTCTCTGCTTCCAGCATGATCGCGGAAAACGATTGTCCGGCTTCGTCGTGCAGTTCTCGCGAGAGCGCCCGCCGCTCTTCCTCCTGTGCACGCACCAATTTCGCGGACAGTTCGCGCAGGCTCGCACGCGCTTCGATGCTTTCGCTCAGCCGCAGTCGCGCTTCTCCCTGCAGCCGGAGAATCAGGTAGCTGGTATAGACCGCCAGTGCTGTCCCGCCAAGCAGGGTGACGCCAGTCATAATCAGCAGCCCTAGCTGGAAACGCTCGACTAGTCCGGCCAGACGTTCATGGCCCCGCTGCAGCGTCCGTTCGTTCAGTTGACCCACGCGGTCGGCAATCTGCAGCATCGACGTTCGCCGCGGTACCAGTTCCGTATAGAAAAATTGGTACCGGTATTTGTCACGCTCTTCCGGGCTCCAAACGAAAATCCCCCCGAGCACCTTCCAATAGGCGCCAATCTCCGACTTCAATGAGGTGAACGCCGCGCTCTCTTCCGGCTCTAGCGATTTTCCGTATTCTTTCAGCGCCGCGGCGGTTTTTGTGCGCAACGCATTCAAGTCCGCTAATTGCGCGTGCGCTCCGCCTTCAGGGGCGAGCAGGAAATCTCTCGCCACTGTGCCGGATAGATAAATGGAGGAGCGAATTTCTTCGAGGGTACGGCTGCGTTCCAGAAAACGTTGCTGTAGCTGCGCTTCGCTGACACGGAGCCGGCTGACGACAAGCAGCCCGCCAATTTCGGCGGCCGTCATCAACACCAGCAACCCGCCGAAACCGCTTACTAGTGCCAGCCACGGCTGCCGCTGCATAGCTTACACTTTCCTGGGGCTGACATTAGAGAAGGTTACGCCCTTGCACGAACAAAAGACATCCCGTTCATCTTGTATTTCTTGCATGCAAAATACCGTCTCGACGTGACTATCCTTGAAGCCCCGTTTTAGACTATCGTCATGTTGTATACGGTTACCGCAGGGAATTACGAAGTCGCCCGTGGCTAGGAGTAGGCGTGCTCACTTGCGCGGGATCAGAATGGAGGTAGAGGCAGCGTTGTTATGAATCGTTTGTTTGTCATTCTGACTTTCGCGTGTGCATCTGCTCCCATCGTCCTTGCCCAGGGCGCTGGCTCGGCTCCTGATCTTTCCGGCACTTGGCAGGACAGCTCAAATGCCGCGCAAAAGATCACGTTGCATGAAAAAGGCGACACTATTCAGGTCCACGAGACGGACGGCGATAGAGTCGTGGCTGATTATACGTGTAACTTGAGCGGTCAACAATGCCAGATTAAAGAGGATGGGCGTCCGGTAAAGGTAATGATCTATTACAACGGGTCCAAGCTCGTGGAAATTAAGGAACGTGGTAGCGACGTTGAGAAGCGGCTCTTCACGCTGGGGCAAGACGGCAAGACGATGCAAGTGGAGATCGTTCCGCTTTCTTCGGGCGGAAAAAGTACCACGCACACCTATCAAAAACAAGATTCGCAGGTTGCTACCAGGGGCACGTAGCGATGGATTAACCTAGGCAAAAACATGTTCGGATACGGGCGGCTTGCGCCAGGTTAGGCGTAGGCGGTGGGCGGCAGGGCAAAAGCAAGGCACCTGCCGCCATTTTTTTTGAGGCTGGGTATCTAAGGTTTGGTAATCGCCAAACCCGTTACTGTCGCATCGGTGTTGTGCGCGAAACGAATGCCGTAAATACCGTCTGTTGTTTTCAGCTTGCCCGGCGTGACCAGGGCGGATTTATCGTAGGTCGCCACAACAGTACCGTTGATGGCGCAATCCACCTTATCGCCCTTTACTGACATTGCGATCTCCTGCGTCACTGGTTGCCCCACCGCCGCTGCTTTATGCACGGCGTCGTTAGTTTCACCGCGCCTGCCGTTCATCTGGAACGGCGCAGGGCCGAATCCGCGCACAATAAATCTTCCATCTCCGTACGCCGCGCAATAAAGATAGCTCTCGTCAGGCGTACCCATATCGCTGCCCGCGATCACCAGACCGTAGGGATGTGGATGGGTGTTCAAGTTCATGAACTTAGGCTCGGTGAATGTGGCTTTTACCGTGTAATCTCCGGTTCCCATGTTCTTTGGATTCCAATACGTCACTGCCGGTCCGGTGGTCACGTGTAGCGCGCCCCCCTCTTCCGTCAGCTTGGCGTCTTCCACCTTGAGCCCCGCCTTTTCTTCGCTGGGATCAACGGCGCCCTTCCATCCTGGAGCCGAAATGCCGCCGCCCGCAACGGCGCGCGAGGTCTCCTGCTCCTGCGCGCTCAAAACCGCCGGAACAACAAGAGCCGCAATACCTAACGCAAATGCACAGCAACGAATCAAGCGCATTTTTCTATTCCTCTCACGAAAAGATTGGCAGCGACAATTATATGTCTTCGCGCACTACGGCTTCGTAGCATGCCTGCACGCCAGGTCATTGTCGAATCTCTCAAACGCGAATTCGCGCGCCGCAATATAGTTATCTACAATCACACCAATCCTGCTCGCCGCGAGCGCATGAGATTCATAAACATCGTCAAGCGAGAGCGTGAATTGCTCTTGAGCCACGTCGAAGCCGAGCAACTCATCAATTCCTTGCAGGCCACCACGGACATAGCAGGCGAAGTCGCGGAAGTGGGTGTCTTTCGCGGCGCTTCTGCCCGGCTTCTGCGCCGATATGCCGATCCAAGCAAGACCTTGCACCTGTTCGACACCTTCTGCGGCCTACCCGGTCCCGGAGAATCAGACGCCGAATTTCGTAAGGGGCAGTTCGCATCCTCTCTGGATGACGTGCGCCAGTATCTCGGCAGCAATGGTATTCGCTATCATGCCGGCCTTTTCCCCGAATCCGCGACTGAAGAAACGCGCAACCTGCAATTCAGTTTCGTGCACCTCGATGTTGACCTCTACGAAGGTACGCTCGAGTGCCTGCGCTTCTTCTATCCGCGCATGATCCTCGGCGGCATGATTCTTTGTCACGACGTGGGCGCCGAACGCGCTCCTGGAGTGTTGAAAGCGTTGAACGAATACTTTCGACCGCTGGGCATTCCCTGGGTCCAACTCAGCGGGTATCAGGGCCTCGTGCCTAAAATTCGTCAGGCAAACATCGCCTACAGCTAATCCGGCGCTTAAATTACTGCCCACTGTGCAGATGCATCTTCAGGAACTCGAGATAGATGTCCCAATCGGAAGTCGCCATTCCATGTCCGCCTTCGTGCATGTAATAGCCGATGTCATGCAGAATCGATTGCTTAGCCGCCGGCCAGACGTCCGTATCCAATCCTTTCTTACCTAGTAATCTGTAAACCGGCCCCGCTGCAACGGCCGCCAGAAACTCTCCTTTGGGATCTGACCAGTAATCCGTGCTGCCCGTCTGCAGCAATAAGGGTCTTGGAGCAATCAGTGCTATCAGCATGTGCGCATCCATTGGCATTTCATTTGCGTGCCCCGCATACTTCTGGTAATTGATCGCAAATTGATATGGAAATCGCCCGGGCGCAACCAGATGCGCAATGGTCTCACCATAATTACGGCGGCTCAGCGCTGCGCCGCCTTCGCCTGAGCAGCTAGCAATCACCAGAGCAAAACGCTGATCGTGTGCGCCGGCCCACATCACGGTCTTGCCCAGTCGCGACACTCCGTGAATTGCGATTCGCTTCGCATCGATGTCCTTATCCGTCTCGAAATAATCCATCACGCGGCTCATTCCCCAGGCCCACGCCGCTATCGAACCCCATTCATCCGGCGCTCGCTCCGTCTGCCCTGGTTTTAAATATCGCGAGCGGATGCCGTTTGAAAATCCATTTGCGTAGTCCGGATCAACATCCCCGTAGTAAAAAGTCGCGACGCCAAAACCAGCGTCCAGCAGCGGCTCTACTTCCAAATGTCCAAAGGCACGCCCTTTGGACGCCGGTATTTTTGTATTCGTTTTCGGATCCCATACTTCGCCGGGCTCTAGATCCGGGTCGTTAACGGTACTGGACGGCGCACTGAAGCTGATGTTGAAGAACATCGGGACAGGCTTGCGCATTCCAGCCGGCAAATAGATCAACAGGTGGATCTTCGGCCAGCTCTCATCTTTGGATAAACGGATGGTCACCTGCTTCCGGATCGCCTTTCCGTTAAGCGCTGACGTCCCCTTCTCCGATAGCTGAAAGCTTTCGTCGGCTGGTCGCCCTGGAGCGCGGCCATATTGCTGCGTCTCGAACATCTCCACAATTTGAGGCCGGCGATCCTTATACCAGGTTTTGGCATCCCGCACAGGTCTGCCGTCGTTCAGCTTCAGCGGATCAGGCAAGGTGTACGTGCCTACCTTGGCTTCGTCGTAGTTCACCGGAATGCCTGCTACCACTGCGGGCGGCGGCTTCGGCGCGGGCGCTTGCGGCGTCTGTCCAGCAATGGCCAGCAGTGTCGCAGAGCTCAGGCACACAAACAAAGAAGTCTTCAGCAACATGACAGGAACCACTAATGTAACTTGGCCGGCGAACTTTTCCCCGTACCTGTTCTCGCCCGTCAATTGGTCACCACCACAACCAGTGCACTCGTTCGGCGCTGTCCCACTTTGCGGTATCCATGCGGAACCGTAGATTCAAAGTAGATAGCGTCCCCCTCCGCTAACTCTGGCCTATCCTCGCCGATCTGCAGTATCAGCTTGCCGGATATGACGTAAAGGAACTCAACTCCCGCGTGCTGATGCGTGCGCGTATGCGACTCTTGGACTTCTTCGAACTCGGCATAGTAGGCATTCAGCTTTCGGTTCTCCGCAAGAAAGTCCAGGCTCTCGAAATGGTATGCGGGATGCTTTCTATCGGACGCTTCGGGAAAGCGCAGGCGCTCTCGCTTTCGCACGATCTCAAGCACCGGTCTGGGCTCCGGATTGAAGAAGTACTCCAGCCCAACGCTGAAGACCAATGCGATGCGCAGAAGAGTAGGCAAAGTCGGATACATAAGGTCACGTTCAAGTTTCGACAAGAGCGACGCAGAAAGACCCGTATGTTTGCTCAACTCGCTCAGTCCCATGCTCTTGCGCAGCCGTAAGCGCCGAAGTTTCTGGCCGATCGAATACCGCTTCAGCCCTCGTGTGATCGTTTCGGATTGCATTGGTGATTCGTTTTCCTATGAAGCAAAGTTTTCGTCCTGTTTTGAGGTCAGGGAAAGCAGGTGGAGCGCTTTTCTTTACAGTAAATCGGGTTTTCCTTAGAATCAAGTTGTGGCCGCGAAATTGAGCCACGCTATTGAGAAAGGAACTGAATGAGTATGAAAAAATTGGACGTACTGGCGGGCGCGCTGCTGGTAATCGGAGCTGTGAATTGGGGCATGGTCGGCATTTTTCACTTTGATCTCGTCGCCGCAATAGTGGGCAGACGCTTTGGCGAGGTTACGCCAATTAGCTCAGCAATTTACATTCTGGTGGGTCTTGCCGGAGCGTACGAAGCCCTGTCCTGGAAAGCCATCCAGCGACGTTGGAAAACGAATTACTCGCCGGCGCGAGCATAAGTTGATTGAGCAAACAAGAGAGAAGAAAGAATTCACATGAAATACGACGATTTCGTAAAAACTGAGCCCGAACACGGGGCGCATGAAGAACATCGCGAGGGAACAGTTGCAAGAAGTATCGAACAGCAAACGGCAAAACTGCCTTCGGATTTGTTCCTGTGGGCAGCTTTCGGCTCTATAGCAGCTTCACTGGCCTTCAATGTAAGTCGAAAAAGTCACGCCGCATTATTCGTCGGGCAATGGGCTCCAACCTTCTTGCTTCTTGGAATCTACAACAAACTGGTGAAGCTCCACGGATCGGAGGGAGTGTAGAAACGTCGCCGCATAGCCAGCTCTCGCCCTCGCCGGCGCGGCTGGGATTCGCCGTGAAAGTGCTTGGCCAGCCCAGCCTCAAAAGTAACGATTCACGGCGGTGGCAGTCGGGTCCTCACCTTCGAGTATCGATTGAGTATCTCCACGAAATCTTCACATACCTGGAGAAATCGAAGATCCGAATGTACCGGATGTCCTCCGATCTGGCGCCTTATGTAACGCATCCGGATTTGCCGCAATTCCATCGGCAAGTCGCAGAAAGTCAGTCCGAGTTGGCTGAACTCGGGCGCCGCGCGAACCAGATCGGTCTACGGCTGTCGTTTCACCCTTCTCAGTTCATCGTAATGAATGCGCCCGACAAGACGCTGCGTCAGCAAAGCGTAAAGGATTTAGCATTTCAGGCGGACGTACTCGACCGGATGAACCTTGGCCCCGAGGCCGTGCTCGTAATCCACGTGGGCGGTGCCTATGATGACAAGAGCGCGGCTCGCGATCGTTGGATAGCCTGTTATAGGAACCTGCCGGAGCCGGCGCGGCGGCGACTGGTCCTGGAGAACGACGATGTCCGCTTCAGCGCGGCCGATGTCTTGAGCATCCACGAGAGAACCGGTGTCCCCCTGGTCTTCGATATGCAACATCATCAATGCCTCAACCCGGAACGCTTGCCGTGGCGCAGTACGCTCGAACAGTTTCTGCAGACCTGGCCTGTAGGGGTGCGTCCCAAGGTTCACTATTCTTCGCCGCGCACCCAGATGCGAGAAATAGTTCGTACGAACCGAAAAACAGGCAAGAAGGATAGGGTTTTGCAACCTCCGACATGGACCGCGCACGCCGACTACATTCATCCGTTTGAGTTCATACGGTTCGCGCTGGAGACGAACGGCCTAAGCTTCGACATTATGCTTGAGGCGAAAGCCAAGGACTTGGCGCTGCAGCGTTTACGTCAGGACATCATGTGCTATGCGCCTGAGCTTCAAGAGCGGTTTGAAGCGGTGGCACGGATCTAATCACAGTCGTGAAGCGGATTTGCGGGGAGTCGCCGACCCGCCAAGGCCGAAAGCAAAGTAAGGCAGGTAGCTCGGGGCGGGTCACGGGAGCATTCTCCCACTCGCCAGTGTGAGTGCCGGACTGCCGAGCGATGCCGCTTTTCCCGGTTTTCCGTATATGCGGTTCTCGATCACAAGTGTTTTTGTTTTTTTTCGCTGGATAACCAACATCTTCCGTGCCGTTTCGCAAGCATGCCGCCCGGGCCCGCCTCAGAATTGAACCGGGGCGCAAAAGCCCGAAGGAGCATCATTATGAGTCGCAATGGCCCAGCACACCTGGCTCTGCCGGCGCGCGCTGCGTTTGCAGGAAGCTTGCTTCTCCATGGAACCGCCCACGCCTGGGCAGACCCGCGAGCAGCGGGCGATCGGCGTCCGCACCACCATCAACAACTACGTCCGCTACCACGCGGCCCAGGACCGCGCTTATCGCCGCGCTTCCCAGGAGCTTCTACAGCGAAGAAAAGAAAGGCGTCAACTGGAAATTGGCTTTGCTTCGCAGAAACGCCAGGAACCAGAAGAAGAACGGCGGAATGCGCAGGAGCAGCGCCGTGAAAAACAGCAGGCGCAGCGGGATGAGCGGCACAAAACGGCCGTCGCACTCGACAAAAAGCGCTTGGAACTCTCTCAACTGAAGACCATTAAGGTCTCGCATGACGTAGCCAAGCTATTCGACGGCCTTTCACCGGAGCAAATAGCCCAAATCGCCGCTTGAATCTCGGCCGGCACTCACCTGCCCGGCCCATCAACCAGCTCTAAATCACGCTTGTGCGGCCATGTCTTCAAACGACACATCTTTGATGTGCGTCGCGATGTGCCATTTGTAGCCGAATGGGTCTCGGACTCCCGACATCCTGTCGCCGTACGGCTGGTCTGCCGGTTCCCGCAGACTCTTCGCTCCCGCCGCGAGCGCCTGTGCATACATTCCATCGCAATCTTCCGTATAGATGAGGAGGCTCACGGGCGATCCGCCGTAATGCTCGACACTGAAGGCCTCTATCTGCGGGGCCTCGTCCGCCATCATAATTGTCGAATCGCCGATCTCAATTTCTGCATGTTGAATGTTACCCGTTGCATTCGGCATTCGAAACTTTTCTTTGGCCCCAAACGCTTTCGTGTAAAATTCGATCGCTGCGGCGCAATTCTTCAGCATTAAGTACGGCTGTACGCTGTGATAGCCGTCCGGAATTGATTTCACTTGTGACATGGCTTCCTCTCTGCCTGGCCTTCATTCTGCGCGGAAGGCAAGCCCTGAGTGTAACGAAATTGCTATGCTACTTTCGCCGCTACCGACTCTACGCTGGCCTTACGAACCGTAATGCTGCCGCGGCCGGTATTCAGAACAACTTCGGGCCCGCTGCCAACGGTTCCTTGAAGGCGAGCGCCGCGCCCCTGCGTCTGCTCTCTTAATTCGTCGCCGAACTCGTTCTCGATTTCGCCGCTATTGGTGTTCGCGTCCAAGGCAAACGTCGCGCTTTGCGGCAGGGCGATCTCGATGTTGCCCGATCGCGTGCGGATTGTCATCTTGCCGAGTGGCAGATGGCCGGGCCTGACCTCGATGTCCCCTTTGTCAATATCCATGCTCACGTCGTTTGAAACGCCGTCCAGTTGAACGTCTGTCGCGTGGGTGCTCAGCTTTACCGGTCCGATGACGTTCTGTAGATTCAAGCTGCCGCGATCCAGCCGCACCTCGCCGGGAATCTGCTGAATTTCGAGTTGCGTGCGCATGTCCTCAACGCGCGCAGGTTTAGCCAAATCGCGTAGAGACACGGTACCGGTGTAGTCGCCAGTAATGGTCACCCGGCCTGCGATTTTAGTAAGCTCCACGTCCTCGCCGTGCCCGCGCAGGTCCACCGAGCCGTTTACGTTCACGCAGCGGATCAGATCGCTCCGCCTGGTTTCGACCTTGACGCTGCCGCCCAGGTCTTGCAGTCGGACACCGGCGTTCTCGCTGCTCAGATCAACGTCGCCGTTAACGGCTGAGATGTCGAAATCTCCGTTGGTGCCTGTCGCCATCAATGCTCGCTCCCTTAGGTAGGGTGATGTCGAGATAGGTAGTCACGGGCGTGCGCGAATCCGCCTTGTCCTGATTGCAGCGGATCACGATTGTCGCGCCCTGCACAATAACGTCCACCGGCGTTTGGTCATTTGCCTGGCGCGCGTTGACATCGCCAAACGCCCGAATATCTTTATGTCCGCTGATGCTGAAATCGGTTCCGTCGGAGCCTGTAAACTTCGCGTCCCCGCGAAAGCGCTCTAGGATTACCCGCGGCGCCGTCCCTACGCTCTTCTGCTGGGGCGGCACGGAAAATTCGTGCTCCTCCCCGAATGCCGCAAAGCCGCGATCGAAGCCCATGTTCTGCCACCAGCCACCATGACGCCCGACCTCAAACGTGGTTAGCCCGGCAATGCAAATCAGAATGACGATGAACCAACTCCCGCCCGAAACTCCGTTCATTGGTAATGCCGATCCGGTCGCGAACCGAATCCCTATCTCAATCAGGGAAAGCACTCCCCAGCCGATCAACAGATAAGGCCAATAGAGCCTGAAAATTTCGCCGATCCGAAAATCAGGCAAAACAGTGCGCATCAAGAATAGGATGCCGATCAGGATCAGCACCAGCGGTCCTACCAGAGAAGTTCTCGGCCTCATGCGTAAGGCCTCCCCGCCTGTGGCGGTATAGGCCCGGGCTTCGCGACCAGGCGCTCCAGTAGTTTCATAAGTCCGATCACGATGAGAATCAGCGGCCAGGTTCGCGAAAATGACAGCACACCGGCTTCATGCACCGCAAATAGCACGCCCAGCGTGATCAGGAGAATCGGCCCACGAATGGCCTGCATGAACAGAGCGAGCCTATTGTTCACGGCTGGCTCCTAGCGTCTGATCGCTTGGGCCGTTTTGGGGCGGGCCGGCCGAATATCCCTGGTCTGCCATGTGAGATTTCAGTCCGGCCATTCTGCCGTACAGCATGTAGACTCCAACCACAATCAGCAGCACGGGCCAATACCTGCCGATCTCCCGGAATTCAATAACGTGCAGTGTGTCTAGCAGGAACAGCACTCCAATCGCGATCAGCACAATCGGACCAATAGGCGCTCGGGTGCTATAGCGATTGCCGCCCGTTAAGCTCGACCATTCGTCCACCGGCAAACCCAACTGACGCTTTTTGGCAGTGTGGTACGCCTCGAAGGGCATATAGAAAATGAATCCAACCATCGTCATCACAAGAAAAGGCTGGCTCGCGCTGCCGTCCGTGCTGCTCACCAGGCTGATAAGCAAGCCGAAGATTACGGCGTGCACCAATCCTTTCAGGTACTGGCCGTTGTAGATCGCCCCGACGCCTGGTATCCAGCCAAGCAGAAACGCCAACACAGGCGACGTAGTCACAGCCGGCCCAAGCGGCGGAGCTTGGGTGTATGGATTACCGGTTGCTGTGCCCGCGGCCCCCCACCGGCGCCGCGTTATAGACGGGAATAGGCACATGATCTTGGCAATAGATCACTCCGTCTACAGTTCGCTGGCACACAGGGCAAAGAGGCCGGCCGCATGAGCGGCAATAACCCGCAGCGGGCGTGTCCGGATGCAAATAGCAATTCATTGTCTGTTCCCCTTTTCAGGCGCTTTGGCGCCATCATTTTCGTTTCTCGTCTTGTCGGACTGAGCTTTGCCGTTTTGCTTCTGATCGAAAGCGTCTTGTTGCTCTTGCAAAGTCTTCAACCGGGTCTCAATTTCGTACACCCAACGCAAATTCTCGTAGTACTTCACAGCCCGGTCCTTCACGCGGAACGCTCTGTCCTCGACACCGCTCCATATCCGGACTGGGTTCAGGTCCGCGGCCTGCAGATGTTGAACATGCACGCCTGTGCAGCGCTCCAGCATCGCGAAAGACAAAATCGTCATCGCCATTCCCATTGCTAATCTGGGCTGCAGAATCGGCTGCAACCACTTCGAAGTCAGGCGGCTGAACAGACCTTGCCGTTCAAAAGGTAATCGAACCCGGCCAAGCGGCGCCCCGTAAGCAATCCGGGTGATCAACTCCGGCGGCGGAACAACGTCCTCCGCCCGCTTCAAAAACTTCACTGCGTCCGACGCATCCGTAAGCAACGTCCGGCAACTGATACAGGTGGAGGCGTGCTGCTCTAACCTGGCGCGCTCTTCCGCTGGAAGAGTGTCATCCAGGTAGTCGGCCAGTACAATTTCAAGCTCGCCGCAGTTCATACCTATATCGTTACTTTCCTGCGCCTCAATACACGCGCCAACTCAGCCCGTCCACGATTCAGTCGCGACTTCACCGTGCCTTCCGGAACATTCAGCACGTGAGCGATCTCACGATATTCCATTTCCTGCAAGTCGCGCAAAATAACTGCCTCGCGCAACTCGGGCGATAGCTTCTGCAAAGCCTCCTGCAGCAGTTCACCTGCTTCTCTGCCGGCCAGCATGCCATCTGTCCTTGAAATCTGCGCTGTCTTCTCTTCGAGAATGGGCAGCTTATCCTCTATGGCATCGGTCACCCGTTCATACTTGGTCCGGCGGTAATGATCCACCAGCAAGTTACGCGTTAATCGGGTCAACCAGACGCCAAACGACCCCTCGCCGGCACGAAAACTGCCAAGCGTCTTGAAGACGCGCAAGAACACGTCCTGAGTAAGGTCTTGGGACTCATTTTCCCGGCCGGTAAACCGGTAGCAGAGTGCGTAGACACGTTTGGTGTGTGCCTTGATCAGCTCATCCCAAGCGCCCTGCTCCCCAGCCAGGCAGCGCTCGACTAGATTTGCGTCCGCGTCCAACCGCCGTGCAGCCCCCCAAGTGCTCCAATCCACCCACGCATCAGCCTTTGAGCTTAACGAAGTCTTCGGGCTGAATGAAATGGGCGCTGCCGCGGCTGCTGACATCTCCGGTCCTTTAACGCCTCCGCTTGGGTCCATCACTCAATGCATTGGCTACAACCACTTAAACGAAATGTAGAGTCCGGAAGTTCAATGGGAGGTAAGGATTAGAGTGGGATTTCATGCAGTGTCCGTTCTGTGGGCATAAAGAGGACAAAGTGATCGACTCGCGCGAGAGCAAAGAGGGCGATTCCATCCGCCGCCGCCGTCAATGCCTGGCCTGTGAACGCCGCTTCACCACCTACGAACGTTGCGACGAAGTGCCCTACATGGTCATCAAAAAAGATGGCAGGCGCGAAAAGTTCGACCGCCAAAAAGTGCTCAACGGCCTCATACGGGCCTGTGAAAAACGCCCGGTGAGCATGGGAAGGCTCGCCGAACTGGTGAACGATGTGGAATCGGCTCTTTTGGAGAGTCCTGAGCGCGAATTGGCCACTACGTTAATAGGCGAACGCCTGATGGATCGCCTCAGAGCCCTGGACAAAATTGCTTATGTCCGGTTTGCTTCCGTTTACCGCGATTTCCAGGATATCGAGGAATTCTTGAGCGAACTGAAAAACGTTATGCTCCAGCGTAAAGTCTAATTGTCATAGGCGTAGGGCGAAGATTTCCGCTCCGGGGCTGCCGAGGTGGCGCCGGGAGAACACCGTTAACTTTTGTGTAACCAATCACTTTCCCAAACATCTGCTTTATTAGGTGTTAACTTCCAGCCAGAAACCGGGTATAATTGGTGCGCGCAATAGTCACAGGGTTAACTCTTACTTCGGGCTCCGCGACCGATCCGGTGAAAAACTATCCCAAAACTAATAGTTGGCTCCGTACAGGGCACATTTTGCGGATTGGCTTTTCGAGGAGTTCTTCCCTTCCCGATAAGCGCGTTAGGACCCAGCCGTTACATGAACTCGCAGCTAAGTCTCTGGGGCAAGGGTGTGCAGGTAGAGGTGATTAAGTAAGGTGGATCAATTCGAGGATCAATTTCTAGCTGAGGGCAATGAGCCGATAGCGATCCCGTTCGATGAGGATGCCAACTTCTTCCACCCGGAAGAGGTACAGGACGAGGATTTTCACGGCGCTCAGCAAGTCGAGGAGTCGATTTATACCGACGACCCGGTACGCGTGTACTTGCGCGAAATGGGTTCGGTGCCGCTTCTTACCCGTGAAGGCGAGGTCAGCCTCGCGCGCAAAATGGAGCGCGGCAAGCTGCGGATGCAGAAGGCCATCAGCCGCTCTCCCCTCATTCAAACCATGGTTTGCGAATTTGCCGAACTGGTACGGAAGGGCGCCGAGGACGTCGATAGCTACGTCGATTTTCCTCCCTCCGAGATCGAGGAAGGTAGCGCGGCCGATATCAAGCGCCGTAACGAAATCAGCGAACTGTTCGGCGCCTATCTGCTTGCTTATAAGAAACTGCAGCAGACCGGCGACAAGCACATGGCCGTACCTCCGGTCAACAAGAAGTTAAGAAAGAAATGGGCCGGTAAAGTCGTTCGCGCCAAAGTCGAGTTATCCCGGGCTTTACGGGCTATTCCGTTCAACTTGGCTCGTTGGAAGGAATTCGTCCGTGCTGTGGAAAGAACGTCGGACGAAATGTTGCTGCTCGACGCCGAAATCCGGAAGCTTGAAGCCCGCAATTCGGCTTCGGCGCAACTTCGGGTTAAGGAACTCAAGCGCGACCTGAAGAAGAAGGAGACGGAAGTAGGCGCTTCGCTACCCGATCTTCGCCACAGCGTATCGGTCATCCGCCACGGCGAAGTAGAATCCGAGCGTGCCAAGAAGGACCTGGTTGAGGCCAACCTCCGCCTGGTGGTCTCCGTTGCCAAGAAATACGTGAATCGCGGGCTCCATCTTCTGGACTTGATTCAGGAAGGCAACATCGGGCTCATGCGCGCAGCCGATAAATTCGAATATCGGCGCGGCTACAAATTTTCGACGTACGCGACCTGGTGGATCAGGCAGGCGATTACACGCGCTATTGCCGATCAGTCCCGGACCATTCGTATTCCCGTTCACATGAACGAGAGCATGAACAAGTTCCTGCGCGCCACTCGCGAGCTGGAAAAAGAATTAGGCCGTGTGCCGACCAATGACGAGATCAGCCGGCGCATGGACATTCCGGTGGAGAAGGTCCAGAAGCTGAAGACCATCTCGCGCGACCCGGTTTCGCTTGAAACGCCGGTCGGGCGCGATGGCGAATCGGCGCTCGGCGATCTTATCGAGGATCGCTGGGTCGGCTCTCCTGTAGATGCTGTCATCGACTCCAATGTGCGCGACGAGACCGCCAATATCCTGAAAACTCTTTCTCCCAAGGAGGAGAAGGTGATTCGGCTGCGGTTCGGCATTGGCTGCGAGCGGGAACATACGCTCGAAGAAATCGGCCAGGAGTTCGACGTCACCCGCGAGCGTATTCGCCAGATTGAGGCCAAAGCGCTTCGCCAACTGCGTTCTCCGGAACGTGCGCGGCATTTGCGGGCTCTCTTGGCGGCGCGCTAAATGGGCGGAAAGTACATCGAGCATCAGCCGGACAGTTGTCCGGCTTTTCTGCTTACGTGAGGACTTTGCGTTTCCCCTCGTACCTTTATCTGGTGTCGACCGATTACAGGACATGGAAGAGGGCCCCTGGGAATATTCCAGAGTCCGTATAAGCCGTACTACATAATTCAATGAAATCAGTCAGTTGAGGGTTGGGCCGCTAATTGCTTCTCTCTTACTCAGCAGGAAGAACGGCTGTTTTGCCGGTTAGAAGACTTCCAGAGGGAGAACATGAAGACTTTTTCAAAGGTGCAAGCCCTGTTTTTGGCGGCGGTTTTGCTGGTACTCGCTTTTCCGGTGTTGGCTCAGCTCACGAGCGGCAACCTTACAGGTTCGGTGTTTGATCCCACCGGAGCGGTTGTCCCGGGCGCAACGGTCGTAGCCAGAAATGATGCCACTAGCGTGGAGAATACTGCCCAAACCACCTCGGCTGGCGATTACCGCTTCGAGAATTTGCCGGCAGGCACGTATACGCTCACGGTAAACGCGCCCGGCTTCAACAAGGCCGAAGTGAAGAATATCACTATCAATGTCAGCGTTACCGCCACTTCGAACGTGACGCTGGCGGTAGGTCAATCGAGCACGACCGTAACGGTCAGCGAAGCCGCCGCAGCTATTGACACGACCACGGCGCAGGTTCAA
Organism: Terriglobia bacterium; assembly: GCA_963846025.1. GTDB lineage: Bacteria > Acidobacteriota > Terriglobia > Bryobacterales > Bryobacteraceae > Bog-105. Next base: position 260,194 of record CAWJUG010000006.1, read on the forward strand.
ACCACATTTGAGTCCAAACAACTCTCCGACTTGCCTAGCACGTCTACTGGCTCGGGTGTTCTGAATCTTTCTCTCTTGAGCCCCGGAGTCTCCACCAGCGGCGCCGTTGGCGTTGGCAGCGGTCCTTCGGTAGGTGGGCAGCGTCCGCGGAACAATAACTTTACTATTGAAGGCATCGACAACAACAGCGGCAGTGTGACCGGGCCGGTCGTAACCGTTCCAAATGATGCCGTCGCCGAATTGAGCGTTCTGCAGAATCAGTACTCCCCTGATTTCGGGCACTCTTCTGGCGGCCAGTTCAACGAAGTTGTAAGGAGCGGCACGAATGCGTTTCATGGCTCTGCATTCGATTATTTCCAGAACCGAAATCTGAATGCGGCCGACAATTTAGCCGCCGTGGATGGCACGCCTCTCCACCCGCGTTTTGACGACAACCGCTTTGGGGGGACCGTGGGCGGCCCCATCAAGCGCAATAAGCTGTTTTTCTTTGTCGATTATGAATACAATCCGATCGGTCAGGCCGGCTCCGCAGGTCTGATCTATGCGCCTACAGCAGCCGGATATAGTGTCATAAACTCGAGCTCCGGTATCAATCAAAATAACCTGAAGATCTTGCAGCAGTATCTGGGAACGGCGCCGACCGCCGTATCGGCCGCTTCTATCGGTGGCTATCCGCTCATGAGTCCAAAGACAATAAATCCCAGTAACTGCACCGTCAAGGGACTTGCGGCTTGCCCGGAATACGACCAGGTAGCAATTGGAGGAACACCCATTCCCATCGGGCAAATCTCAATAGCAACTCCCAGCTTCACGAACAACGAATTTGGGGTAGGTTCGCTTGACTGGAATATCTCTGAAAAGGACTCCCTCCGTCTGCGGTATGTGCTGAACCGTACCGGCGCGATCGATACAGCCGCCAGTCTGCCCACGTTCTTCGTCACGAATCCGACGAACGCTTACTTAGCGACCTTGTCGGAGTATCACAACTTTTCTCCGACGGTGATCAATGAGTTCCGCTTTGGCTATAACAAGTTCAATTCTCCTGACGTAATCGGGAATCAAACATTTCCGGGCCTAGATCAGTTCCCAAATCTTGTCTTCAATGAACTAGGTGGCGTTCAAATCGGCCCGGATTCCAACGCTCCTCAATACACAATTCAGAACTATTACCAGCTAACCGATAACGTCACCTGGAATAAGGGCAAGCACTCAATTAAGGTTGGGTTCGACGGTGAACGCAATATCTCTCCACAGAGTTTTACGCAAAGGTCGCGCGGTGACTACGAATACAACTACTTGAGCGACTATTTGAACGACTTCACGCCCGATTACATCGCACAGCGCTCAGCTGGTAACCCTATCTATTGGGGTAATCGCTGGCTCTGGGGCTGGTATGCCAACGATAATTGGAAGGTCACTCCCAACCTGACTCTTAACCTTGGTGTCCGCTACGAGTACGACACCGTCCCCGCCGGTGAAGGCCTTCAGGCATTAAACGCAGTTGCGAATGTCCCCGGACTGATCACGTTCGCCGCGCCGCAGGCGCAGAAGAACAACATCATGCCGCGCGTCGGATTCGCCTACTCGCCAGGGACTAGCGGCAAGACCTCTTTCCGGGGCGGTTTCGGCATCAACTACGATGTATTATTCGATAATCTCGGATTGCTGACACTCCCTCCCGAGCTATCTACCACGCAGGACGTCACCGGCAGCGGTGGATCTAACTTTCTTGCGAGCGGTGGTTTGCCGCCCAACGGTCCTTCGGCGAACTTTACAACTGCGCAAGCGCGCTCGCTGACGGCCGGCTACGTACCCAATGTCCAGCGCCCGGAATCCTATCAGTGGAACTTCGGTATCCAGCATGAATTCGGTAGCAACTATGTTTTCGAGACGCGCTACCTGGGGACTCGAGGCACCTACCTCCCCGTGCAAATCCAACTCGACAGGCAGCCTGTCGTAAATGCATCCAATGCGCTGCCGGTTTACTGGAGCATGCCGTCGGCAGCTACCCTGAATTCGCTTCCAAATACGCTCGCTGGCCTCAACGCGATTCTAAGTGCGGGCGGAAATGTCATACCCGGCTACCGCAATGCCGGTTTTCAATCAATCATTACGTCATACCAGCCTTGGGGCAATTCGATTTACCACGGCTGGGCGAATGAATTGAGCCGACGATACTCTAACGGCCTCCAATTCATTGGATCCTACACCTGGAGCCATGCCATCGATGATTCCACGGCTGAAGTCTTCAGCACTTATGCCACTCCGCGTAGACCGGAAGACAGCACTGACTTGCGGCTGGATCGCTCCAGTTCCGCGCTCGATCACCGGAATCGCATCACCATGGAGATGATGTACGACGAGCCCTTCTTCAAACACTCAAACGCGTTTGTAAAGAATATCTTGGGCGGCTGGGAAATTGCGCCTATCTACACTTATCAGACGGGAACGCTTTGGGATGTTCAGAGTGGGGTTGATGCCAACCTGAACGGTGACACTGCTGGTGACCGCGCCTTTGTCAATCCGAATGGCGGCAACCCGAGCATCGGGTCCGGTGTCACCGCGCTTAGCAACAGCGCTGGGCAGACAGTCGCCTACGTGGTGAACAATCCGAATGCGGGGTACGCGCAGGCGCCGAAAGGCACGCTGCCAAACGCGGGCCGCAACACTCAAAGGTTCAACCCGATTGACGACGTAGATATCACCGCTGCAAAAACGATTACCTTTACTGAACGCTTCCGGCTTCAGTTCTCGGCGCGCGCTTTCAACGTGTTCAATCACCCCCAGTATGTTGGCGGAAATGTCAGCGATATCGCGCCTTCGGGAGCAGCTGGGGGCACACAGCATCTGGTCTTCGAACCGCAGCAGAGCCAGTATTTCGATAATCTGCCAACAGCCTTCTCGAGCAATCCTCGCGGATTGGTGCTCGCCCTCAAGTTGCTGTTCTAGTTCTTCAGAAAATCAGCAGTCAAAAAAGAGCCCGGCTTGTCCGGGCTCTTTTTGTTTTTGGCCATCGTCACCGGTACAGCAGATGGAAGATCAAGATCATTCATCTTCCAGAGTTAATATTGGCGCTGGCAATGATACGCAAGAAAAAGATCGGTGAAATTCCCGCAAATTCGTTTGTTTGCACCACCCCCAACTACTGGCACATCAATTGCTACTTTTGCCGCAGGAGTCTCTGGTTGGCGTGGGTGTGTGACACCCGCAAAGCAATTCACCAAGGCAATTCCAAAATGAGCAACTACAAAAATACCTTTGTTCGACTGTTTGCAGCCACTTTGCTCTTGTGTCCCATACTCGCGGCACAATCGTTGACAACCGGCGGCGTTTCCGGTGTAGTTAGTGATCCCACCGGGGCTGTAGTTCCTAACGCGACCGTCACTCTGACAAACGTTGATACAGGCGCTAGTCAAACCGCCATCTCTAATGCTGCCGGTGAGTACCGTTTCTCACTGCTCAAACCCGGCCACTACACGGTGAAGGGGGCGGAGACCGGCATGCAAGCCGTGGAAGCTCCATTTGAAGTCGTCGTCGGTAGCATTCAGACCGTCAACTTACAGCTTCAACTCGCAAAATCTACTACCACCGTTGAAGTGACCACCGGCGTCTCGGCCGTTAATACCGAGCCCGCCAATATTACGAGTTTCACGCAAACGCAGATGGAACTGCTGCCAACCGCTGGCGGCGACATCACAAACATTGCATTTACGGCTCCAGGCGTTGTGGTCAACGCCACCGGCGGTTATGGCAATTTCACGGTAAACGGGCTCCCAGCCACATCGAATCTGTTCACTATTAACGGTGAAAACGACATGGACCCGTACTTCAACATCAACAACTCCGGTGCAACCAATTTGACCATCGGGCAGAACGAGATTCAGGAAGCTTCCGTCATCACTAACCCTTACTCAGGCCAATACGGCCAATTGGCTGGCGCGCAGGTCACCTACACAACTATGTCCGGCACCAATCAGTTCCATGGCAACCTGCTTTATTACTGGAACGGCCGCTACGTGAACGCAAATGACTGGTTCAACAACGCAACCGGAACGCCGAGGCCCTTTTCAAACCAAAATCAATGGGCTGGCCGATTAGGTGGACCCATCCTCAAGAACCGGACGTTCTTCTTCCTCGATAACGAAGGCCTCCGTTTCGTTCTGCCTAACGTGATTCCAACTACCATCCCCACGCAAGGTTTTGCGAACGCGGTTTTGGCCAACATTCAAGCTAAGCAGCCTAGCGAATATGCGACCTATCAGAAATTGTTCGGCTTTTGGCTTGGCGCCCCCGGATCCAGTGCTGCCGTTGCTCTTCCGAACACCAGCGCTTGCAACTCGCTTGTTCTGCCAGGCTTCAATCCAAAAACGCAGGCATGCGCGCAGCGATTTAACGCCACCCCAACGGCATTAGCTTCTGAATACATCGTTGCGGCCCGCGTGGACCAAAAAATCACGGACAACGACACCGCCTATTTCCGTTACAAGCTCGATCATGGTATTCAGCCGACGACGCTTAGCCCCATTAATCCTGCTTTTGACGCAATCTCGAACCAACCTTCTTGGGACGCGCAGGCTAACGAGACCCACATCTTTGGCCCGACCTCGACCAATTCTTTCATGGCGACCCTGAGCCATTACGTAGCGCAATTTGCGCAAGGCCCCCAAGCGGCAAGTACATTTCCGTACGACGTCATCAGTTCAGGTGTTGTACCCTTCACCGAGGTGAATCAGTTGCGCTCCTTCCCTCAAGGCCGCAACATCACGCAGTACCAGTTCATCGACGACTGGAGTAAGACCCACGGGAATCACAATCTTAAGGTAGGGTTCAATTATCGCCGCTATGACGTGAGTGATCACAACTTTTTCTATAACTCCCCGGCAGTCTATTTTGGATACGTGACGAACGGTCTCAACGAATTCGCAAACGGCCTAGCGTATCAATATCGCATGGCCGACAACCTCTCTAGCGACGTTCCAATTGCAATGTGGGGTTTGGGAGTCTATGTACAAGACGAGTGGAACGTCAGCTCTAATCTCAAACTGACACTTGCGTTACGCGCGGAGCGCAATTCGAATCCCGTTTGCCAGTTCAATTGCTTCGCAAACTTAAAGGGCGCTTTCAATACGCTGGCCAGCACAACCGCCGGCGCAAATCAGGCGAACGTGCCGTATAGCTCGGACATTCTCTACAATCAACACCAGGCATTTCCAGGTGTCGACGCCGTCGATTTGTCTCCTCGCTTTGGGTTTTCCTGGTCGCCGGGAACTGACAAAAAGACGGTCATCAGCGGCGGCTTTGGCCTGTTCTATGATGCGCCTCCTGCCGGTTTAGTCGATGATCTGCTTACCAACCCTCCGGTGTCTGTCACGTTCCGCGTGCGGCCTACTGCGGGCATAGCGCCATTCACTGCTAATGGGGGCCCGGCAGTGCTTGCCGCCGCTGAATCTGCCTTCAGCATCAACAAAAGCTATGCTCAGATCTCTTCTGCGCTCAACGCCCTGAACGTTAACTTCCCGGCTCCCGCCGTTACGGGCGTCCTCGGCACTTTGCACGCGCCCGAATGGCAGGAATGGAACCTGCAAATCCAACATGAACTGACAAACTCGTTTGTTCTAAACATCAGCATAAATGGGAATCACGGCGTGAAAATTCCTTATACAAGCCAATGGGCGAACGCCTACGACCAATTTGGCATTTACCCGGGAGTCGCCGGCGTTCCAGCAAACACCCCGAACGCAAATTACGGTGTTGTGACGCAGGTGCAAAACGGCGGTATTTCAAGCTATAACGGGCTAACTGTCAGTTTGACCAAGCGTATGGCACGCGGCGTTACCGGTCATTTCAACTACACTTGGTCGCATGCGCTCGATGAAGTTTCGAACGGCGGCGTTTTCACGTACGGCGATTCGGTCTTAGGCCAGATCAATCCGCTCAGCTTGAGAGCCGGTAATTACGGCAACTCGGACTACGACATCCGCCATAACATCAATGGTGATCTTGTCTATAGCCCTGGATTTAAGTTTGGCAATCGCCTGATTAATGGTGCGCTTGGCGGCTGGCAGTTGTCCTTGAAAGCCTACTGGCGGACTGGTCTCCCGTTCTCGGTTACCGACCCGAACTACGCCGCGCTGGGCAACTACAGCGGCACGATCCTCGCTACTCCGATTGCCGGTGGTGGTGCGCCTCAGACCACCTGCGGCGAGGGCAGCAATTACGTGAGTGGTGTGCCCTGCATAAACTCAAATTTCTTCTTGAACGGCGCATTGATAAACAACTACACGATGTGGTCTCAATTAGGCCGCAACAACTTCCGCGGACCCAATTTCTTCGATATGGACATGGCTCTGTTCAAGAACTTCAAGCTCACGGAACGTGTCAGTTTTGGATTAGGTGCTCAAGCGTTTAACGTTTTGAATCACCCGAACTTCTTCCAGCCGGACGGCGGCTACGGAGATCCCACTTTCGGGCAAATCTCAACTTTGACCAGCAGCCCAACCAGTCCTTACGGCAACTTCCTGGGATTTGACTCGGCGCCTCGAGTCCTTCAAATCTCCGGAAAAATTACTTTCTGACGAGAGGGAGCTACCTCCCTCTCCAAGAGCAAAAAGAAAGGCTAGCCGTCTCTCGTTCGGCTAGCCTTTTTGCAATCACGCAGACTCGGAGGTTTTCTGCGCTTTTGTCCTTCGACTCCCCCTACTCAATAAAGTTACCACCACAGTAATAGAAATTATCCAGACAATTGGCGCACTCTGCTGAATCCCGGCGGCAATTGATAAAATCGGACTGGTAGGACGATGTTCGCCGCTGCAACCATAACCGAAGAAATACTGGAGTGGAAAACGCGTCGGCGTGCCGTCATTCTTGCGCATCACTACCAGGAGCCGGAGATTCAAGAGCTCGCCGATTCCGTAGGCGACAGTCTGGAACTAGCTCGCGCTGCGAAGAACTTTGAAGGCGACGCGATCGCTTTTTGCGGCGTACGCTTCATGGCGGAAACGGCGAAAGTTCTTAATCCCGAGCGGACCGTCATCGTCCCCGACGTCAACGCCGGCTGCAGTTTAGTGGATAGCTGCCCGGCTCAGGCCGTACGCGCATTCCGGCGGCGAAATCCGGATCACGTCATTGTCAGCTACATCAACACCTCCGTCGAAGTCAAAGCCGAGAGCGATATCCTTTGCACCTCTCGCAACGCCGTAGCGATCGTAAACTCTATTCCTGCTGACAAGCCGATCCTCTTTCTGCCCGACATCAACCTCGGCAACTATGTGAAGGCCGAAACCGGCCGCAAGAACATGCAGATCTGGCAGGGCGCCTGCATTGTGCATGCGACGTTTCCTGCGCGCCGCGTGGCTGCGGCACGTGCAGATCACCCTCATGCACTCGTCGCCGCCCATCCGGAATGCCCAGCAGATGTTCTTCGTATGGCTGACTTCATCGGCTCCACGTCTTCCATCATCAACTGGTGTACGGAACAGAACGCGGATGAATTCATCATCATGACCGAGAGCGGCGTGCGGCACTCCCTCGAAAAACTTTCGCCTGGCAAGAAGTTCTACTTCGTTGCTAACGAGAATTGCAACTGCAGTGAATGCCCTTACATGAGGCTGAACACGCTTGAGAAGCTGCTGGCGTGCCTGGAGAACCTCGGGCCTCGTATTGAGTTGCCGCCTGACATCATGAAGCGTGCGCTGCTCCCAATCGAGCGCATGTTAGCAGTCCGCTAGTTGCACGCGGAAAATTTGTGAGCCAACTTGTCCAACTCGCGCCCTTATCTGTGCCCGCAGCTGCACCTCTGATTGCCGGGCGGCTGGTTGACTCCTTCGGCAGAATCCACTCCGATCTCCGCATCAGCGTCACCGATCGATGTAATATTCGGTGTTTTTACTGTATGCCTGAAGAAGGCGCGGAGTTCGCGCCTGTCAGCCGCCTTCTCAGTTTTTCCCAGATAACCCGTTTCGTTCAGGCGGCTCTTCCACTCGGTCTGCGGAAGATAAGACTGACGGGCGGCGAGCCACTCATGCGCCCCAAACTGCCCGAATTGATCGCCAGCCTCATAGAGTTCCGCAGTATCAAAGATCTGGCTTTAACCACAAATGCGGTTTTGCTGGCGAAGCAAGCGCGGGGCCTCTATGACGCCGGACTTCGCCGTCTGAACATTCACCTCGACACGCTTGATCGCGAGCGCTTTCATACCATCACGCGCCGCGACGACCTTGCGCGCGTGCGTCAAGGGATTGACGCTGCGCTCCAGCTTGGGTCTACAACGGTCAAGTTAAACGCCGTTGCGGTGAAAGGCCTCACGGAGCCGGATGTGGTTCCGCTGGTGCGCTTCGGCCGGGAGCACGGTATTGAAGTGAGATTCATCGAATTTATGCCGCTGGATGCGCAGGAATTGTGGTCGTTGGACCGCGTTCTCACGGCGGACGCGATGATAGAAATGCTCGAAGCCGAGTTCGGCAAACTTTCGCCCGTGCCCGATGCCGATCCGCGTGCGCCTGCCACTGAATATCAGTTTCCCGACGGCCATAGGGTCGGATTCATCGCTTCCGTCAGCCGTCCGTTTTGCCTCAATTGCAATCGATTGCGGCTCACTGCCGACGGCAAGCTGCGTTACTGCCTCTTTGCTCGTGAGGAAACGGACATCAGCGGTCTTCTCGCCAGCAATGCCTCGGACGAACAACTTCAGCACACTATTCGGGAGACTGTCTGGCAGAAGTGGATCGGCCACGAAATCAATCAGGCTGGCTTTGAAGCGCCGCAGCGGCCGATGTACGCCATTGGGGGTTGATTTTGAGAAATACGAAAGAACCAGTGCGAACTTTCGTCCTCAAGGGCCACATTACTGACTGGGGAGGTCTAAGACTTGTACCCTCAAGCCCGATATAATAGAGGAAGGAAGACTTATGAAAACGTTGACTTCAATGCTGGGCGGCGGGAGTATCAACCGGGGAGGCGGTAGCGTCACCTTCGGCGGTAGTAGCGTTCGCTACGGCGGCGGGAGCATCCTCGCGTAGAGTTGCGTCTCCGTTTGCGCCGTTCTTAGGGTCGGCCTTTTCCTTTTCCATATAAAGAGTTATCGTATAGCTGGCGGCGGGTAGAGGCGAATCGACATAACATATTGTCTGCCTCAAATTTCCGCAGGGTATCGGTGCGCCGGGCAGGTGCTCTCGATGCTGCTCCTGAAACCGTTTCGTTTCCTGATCGTGCCGAATTTTGTCATACGTAACCTCGTAATTGGCGCGATTCCCTGAATCCACAAAAATCACGTCCTTTGCTGGTGCGTTTGGCAGGTTCACCATGATAGTCGAGCGCAAGGATGGATGCGAATTGCGCTTGTAGTAAGCGATATTCAGTTCGTTCGCGCCATTGACTCGGCAAAGGGAAAGTTCCGTGCTTCGTAGATACCCGAATTTCCCAAAGAATGACTAGCGCTTTCTGGTCCTCTTTTTCAAACGCTTCCTTCGGAAGACGCTGCCGGAAATTTAGCTCCACTTCGAGTAGATGAAGGTCCCGGTCCTTGCCGGTCCCTGATGAGGGCGTCTTGGGGCTGATTAGATCGGGCGTGAATGTAAACAGCTTTGTGGAGATTGGGTTGTATGCGGGTCTTGCCCAGTTACTTGGATTTTTCGAGTAAAACAGGTCCGCCCAGTCATTCAACTGCGTCTCGGTCACCTTCTCACCAATCAGTGGCGCTTCAAAGGCCCAACATTTGAAATCGGGATGGGAGGAATCCATCATTTTCAAATTCTCGACCGTGCCATCTGCAAAACCTTCTTCAAACGCGAACAACCGCTTAACGCCGGGGCGGGGCATTCCGACATAGAAAAGAGCCTTGGAGACGATTTCACAGGCGCCCTTCTCCTGAACATTCAATTCGTCATCGGAGATCAGGAAGCCGTAGCCGTACTTCTTAAGGCCGTCTGCGAAAAAACTAAATTCGCTTGGAAGCAGATTCCGTTCTTCCTTGCATTGGGGCATCACCTCTAAAGCAAACGCGTCGGTCTTTTCGGAGGGGTATTGCACGCCAAGAAATGATAAAAACCTCCATATAACCCGAAGAACGGAAAACGTGATCTGGCTGCTCCAGTGGCTCAGGAAATTGACCGAGTTCTTGCGGGCAACGTGCTTGCCCGGACTCTGCGCCAACCAAACCAGTGCGAAGGTAAGTGCTATGGTGAGGCCCAGTCTGATGATTGTCACTGCTGTCGGCTGAGACTCCTCGGTCACGTGAGCGATAAAGGGCACGTAGTACTCGGATTTGTCAATCATTAGAGTTGCTGCTACCAATAAGGCAACGATGGCCCACTCACGCGCTTCGAAAAAAGCTTCCTCCTTCATGTGCCTGATGCGGTCAAACAAGCGCGTGACGGAGGGGTCCGCAAACTGCTGCCGGTCCTTTTCGCGAAGCTCAGTATAGGCAGTCTCGATACCTTCCAGCACGAATGTAAAGAACACAATGAACGGCGCTGCGATGAACTCGATTGTCTGTTCGATGCCGTGGTCAGCGTAATAAACAGTAGTGAACCAGATCAATGCCGACAGTATGATTACGGCTGCCCAGACCGTGAGAGCCAAGCCGTGCAGCAGCTCCTTGAACACGCCGGGCATCTTCTCGACGACGTTCGAAACACTGGTACTCACAGTCGACCTCGGGGCGCCGTTTCTCGCAAGCGTAACACCCATAGGCTAACCGTACGCATACACGAGCGCAAGTAAACCGACAATACTTGCCAGCAGAATGCTGTGCTTCAGCGTAAAGCGGAACAGCCTCGGCTCTTCGGAGGCGCTCAATCCCGCTGCCGCCGCCGCGACCGAGATGCTCTGAAGGCTGATCATTTTCCCCATCACACCGCCCGCCGAATTAGCCGACGCCATTAGGGCCGAGTTCAATCCAAGCCTGCTTGCCGTCACCTTTTGAAGGCTGCCGAAGAGCGCGTTTGCAGACGTGTCGCTTCCGGTTAAGAACACTCCAAGCCAGCCGAGTATCGCGCTGAAGAAAGGAAACGCGCGCCCGGTCGAGGCGAATGCCAGGCCCAGCGTTGCGGTGGCGCCGGAATAGTTCATGACAAACGCAAGTGCGAGAACCGAGACGATGCTGATATAAGAGAGCCGCAACTGAAACCCGGATTCCGCGGCTAGGCGCATATAGTCCCGGGGCGAAACTCGCATAAGAATGGCAGACAGAACTGTGGCCAAGGAGCACGCCGTTCCCGCTTCGGCTAGAAAACGAAAACGATAGATGGCCGCGTAAGGGCCGGCTTTCGCAACCGCCGGGGGCGTTTGCATCACCAGGTTATGCAGTCCCGGCCAAGCAAATACCAGGCTTGGTTTGTCTAATGCAGTCTTCACGCCTCCAATGCTCCACACGAGTATCAAGACAACAAGTAGTAAATACGGCGACCAGGCCCAGATAACTTCCTTTGCGCTGTATTGCACGGTTGGGCGCTGTGCTCCAACTGGATGCCAGGTTTGCAGAAGCATCACCAACGCGAGTATCGAACAGAGTGAACTCAAAATGTCGGTCAGATACGGCCCGACAAAGTTCGAAACTCCAAACTGCACGGCCGCGAAGGTAGCGCCGCAGACCAGCGCAGCCGGCCAAACTTTTCGCAAGTTTCGCCAGCCTCCCATCACCAGCACCAAGTAGGCAGGAATAAAAAACGACACGGGCGCGCAGAGCCGGCCGACATCGGCACTCAAATCCTGCAGTGGCAATCCTGTCGTTGCTGCTAAGGTGACCAGCGGAATTGCAATTGAGCCAAACGCGACCGGCGCGGTGTTGGCCAAAAGGCAAATACCCGCCGCATAAAACGATTCAAAGCCAAGGCCGCCCAGAATCGCCGCAGCTACTGCAACCGGGGTTCCGAAGCCTGCTGCACCCTCGAGAAACGCCCCGAACGCGAAAGCAATCAGCAAAGCTTGCAGACTGCGTTCGTTAGTCAGTTGCCCGATGGATTTCCTCAGAACCTCAAATGCGCCTGTATGTACCGTAATGCGGTACAGCAGAATGGCCCAATAGATCACCCAGAAAATAGGGAAGGTGCCGAACGCTGCTCCGTACAATGCGGAGCTGACAACCAATCCCGCCGGCATTCGGTATACTGCCGCTGCGACCACGATCGCAACGGCCAAGCCAAGCAACCCGGCTTTCCACGCGCTTACCCGACGCACGCCGATTGCATAGAGCAGCGCAATTATCGGCAGAGCAGCCAGTAAAGACGACCAGAGCAGGCTATCCGCTATCGGAGTATAGCTTTGAGACCAAGTCACTTAATGGTCATCAATGCGGTGATGTGGGAGGCTTTGGCGGTGGTGGTGGCGGCGGCTTAACAGTGGCAGCCTGCTTCGCTTGCGCCAATTTCATCGCCACCGCAGGCGGAGGCGCAGGTGGCGGCGAAGGCGGGGCGCCTGCAGGGGCATCGCCGATCATCACGGTTGGCATTCCAATCACGATCACCCCGCCATGGACGGTAGGGTCTCCCATGCGGGCCGCCGGCAATCCGCCAATCATGACCGTAGGCGAGCCCATCGCGATCATGTCGGGAGGCCCGACGCAGGTAAGCATGTCAGTGAGCCGCGCAGCGAACAGACCGCCAATCAAAACGGTCGGACAGCACGGTGGAATAATCGGCCCGCCCACGTGTGGCACCAATACGGTGACCATGGGGCAGGTGTGCATGTCGGTAACGCGTGCTGCTGGGGGCATCAGGATTCCTTCTTTTCTGGCGCAACTGCTTCGCCTTTATCGAGCCAGAACCAGTTCAACTCGTCCGGATTCGGCGCAGCGCCGCCTAAGAAGCGGCAAGGGCCAAAAAATTCGGAAAGCTTATCGTCTGGGGCTCGCTGCAGATATTGAGCCAGCACTCGTGGGTCATAAAAACGCAAATAGACCTGCTCGCCGCTGACCGAGATCAAAATGAACTTGCGGAAGTGCGCGAACGCACCTTGGAGAGTTAAATCCGGCGTCTGCGGCACGGCAAAAATTCCCCATGGATGACGCTTCAAATGCGTCGCCAACCATTCCAGCAGCGTCGTATCCGCGCGAAATAAATAAGGACCGACGGGCCAATGCTCCGCGGTGTGCAGCCCCACATATAAGGACAGTGCTCTTTCGAATCCATACTGCTCTGCCATCTGCGGAATGGCCGGGATATCGATCGCGTCCAGGATCACGAAAAGGCGGTTCTCGGAAGCCAGCCGTTGCGCAGAGTTCCAGTTCTGCACGGAGCTGCGCAGCATGTTCTCGCCCATAAACTAGCTGAGACGGCCTGCTCCGGCCGCCGGTTTGCAATCGTAAAATACGGGACTGCGGCCGTACCGCTCCTGGTAGGCTGAGGTCAACCGGATGCTAAATTCTGCAACGGAATTGGGCGCAACCAGATTTACTGTGCAGCCGCCGAATCCGCCGCCGGTCATGCGCGCGCCGTAAACACCCGGCAGCTTGATCGCTGTATCAACCAGAAAATCGATCTCCTCGCAACTGATCTCGTAATCATATTGCATACTACGGTGCGAGGCGACAAACAGCTTTCCCATCTCATTTAAGTCCTGCGCTCGCGCAGCCGCCGCGAAGTCCAGTACGCGTTGCGTCTCGTACACGATATGGCGGGCGCGTTGCCGCGGAACTGCGGGAATCTGCTCCTGCACCTGGACAAAAAACTCCGGAGATGCATCGCGCAAGCTCTTCAGGCTGGCATCGATCGTCTGCATGGCTTCTACCGCCGCGCGGCACTCTTCCACTCGCTGCCGGTACGCCGATGTTCCCAATTCGTGTTTCACCATTGAGTTCACTGCGATGATCGACACGTCCGGCGGAAGAGGCACGTATTCGTGTTCCAGGCTTCGGCAATCGATCTGAATTGCCGACCCCTCTTTGCCGAAAACAGCCGCATATTGGTCCATGATGCCGCAAGGCACACCGGCGAACTGCGATTCGGCGCGCTGCGCCAATAAGCGCGATCTCTAGCGGCTTAAGAGGCTGCTGATCCACAGCAGGGCAACTGCAGTCGAAACTTCCAGCGCGGCCGACGAACTGAGGCCCGAGCCAACCGGCACCTCGCTTTGGATCAGCATGTCGGCACCTTCGACTCGTATCTCGTCTTTGACCAGCTCACGAGCCACGCCGATGACGTAGTCGGTCCAATTACCGCGCGGCTGGGCATTCGGGATCTCTGCCGCGTTTATCGAAAATTCGTCGTCGAAATCCTTTGAATAACCACGTAGCATTCCACTGGCTGACGGCGCAATGGCCACATAACAAGCCATCTCCAGCGCAATCGGAAACACGTAGCCAAGATTGTAGTCGGTGTGCTCGCCTATCAGGTTCACCCGGCCGGGGGCGCGATACACTTCCGGCGCTGCATCAGTTCGAAAATGATCGCGAAATGCCTTTACGATCGCTTCGTTCTGAGTGACAGACAAAAGAGACATCCTCCGAACACCAGCAGTATCACTCCGCACCAGAGATTGACGTTGGTCTCCGCATCCAGGGGAGCCCGCACGTCCGGCGAGATCAAACCATAGAGCAAGAGGATGAGCCCCAGTAGCGAGAACAGGATTCCAATCGGCCGGCGTAAATCATCCATGATGTATTACCAGAACAGAATGTTGAATACGACTAACACAGCAAGTACGATTACCGCCAGTGGCCCCGGCCGCTTGTACCAGGGGGCATCGCCCTTAGGCGGCATGTCGGTCACGCCATAAACCAGATTGTGCAGGTCTGATACAGGCTTTGGCCGGGTCGCAAGGCTAACAACAAAAGTCAGTATGAGGCAGGCTGTCCAGGCAATGATGGCGATCCAGAAATTCTGCGCCATGGTCGAGGGGAACTCATGCAGATTGGCGCCCATCCAGCCGCCCTTTCCTTCGGCCACTGTTAAGCCGTGCGTGCACGCTGCCGCAATCGTGCCCGCAATCAAACCGCTGAACGCTCCGTCACCGGTGGCGCGCTTCCAGAACATGCCAAGCAGGAATGTTGCAAAGAGAGGTGCATTGACAAACCCAAAAATCAACTGCAGAAAATCCATGATGTTGTTGAAGTGCGTGGCAAGGTACGCAGTGCCTATCGATAGCACTACGCCCACCACCGTTGTCACTCTGCCAACCCAGAGATAGTGTTGATCGGGCGCGTGACGTCGAATGTAGCCCTGATAGAGATCGTAAGTGAACACAGTGTTAAACGCGGTAACGTTTCCTGCCATACCTGACATGAAGGATGCCATTAGCCCGGTCAATCCGATGCCCAACATGCCAGAGGGATAGAACTTCGCCATCAACGTGGTCAGCACTTGATCGTAGTCATAACCTCCGCCGGGCTTTAACGGCAATGTATAGCCCGACGAACTGCTCATCAGCGCGACGGCGGCGATGCCCGGAAGAATGACCACAAACGGCATGAGGATTTTTGGAAAGGCCGCAAAAAGAGGCGTCTGCCGCGCGCCCTCCATGTCTTTCGCCGCCATGGCACGCTGCACAACCAGAAAGTTAGTACACCAATATCCGAACGACAGCACAAATCCGAGTCCGGCCACTAATCCAAAAATCTCGACTCCCATAGGGTTTTCGCTGGAATGCGCCACGTATTTCCAGGAGTGCGTCATCACGGGTTGCAAGCGCTGCGAAATGCCGGTCCAGCCGCCGGCCTTCTCGACCGCGAAATACGACAAGGGTGCAAAGCCCAAAACAATCAGGAAGAACTGAACCACCTCGTTATATATGGCGCTGGTTAGGCCGCCCAGCAGCGTGTATGCGAGCACGATAGCCGCCGACAGCAACACCGAATTCGTAAAATTCCATTTAAGTACCAGCTCAAAAAGCAGACCCAGGGCGTACATGCTAATGCCGGACGAAAAGATCGTCATGATCGCAAAGGTAATTGCGTTCAGGCCGCGGGTCTTTTCATCGAATCGAAGTTTCAGGTACTCGGGAACGCTCCGCGCGCGGCTGCCGTAATAAAACGGCATCATGAATACGCCGACAAATACCATCGCCGGGACCGCGCCCAACCAATAAAAGTGGGCCGTCATGATGCCATATTTGGCGCCCGAGGCGCACATGCCGATCATTTCCTGGGCGCCTAAGTTTGCCGCAATAAAGGCAAGGCTAGTGATCCAGACAGGAACAGAATGCCTGGAAGTTAAAAAGTCCTCGCTGGTTGTTATCTTCCGTTTCGCGAGCCAACCAATTCCCAATACAAAAACGAAGTAGATGATGAGACTGAGGTAGTCGATGGCTCTAAGTGTCAAGGCGCTTCCGTTCTCGCAGGAATTGTATCGTACAGCTCCTGCGAATTTGACAGCGCTTCGTTGTGATACCGGACTGAAGAGTTGGTTAGTACGGGTACGCCAAATGGCGGATTGCAAGGGATTTGCGCAGGAGTAGAATGAGGTCGGGATCAGGGAAGGAGTTGGACCATGAAACGCGGACTCAGGATTTCGGCAGCCGCGATGACCGGGCTGTTTCTGATGGCTTCAGCCGCTTCGTCGCAGAACTACACCATTTCAGCCAAACCCGGGGTGGTCAACTACATCGAAGGCACCGCGTACCTTAACGGCAGTAAGCTATCTGCGCAGGCCGTGCGGGCCACCTTCTTAAGTGCAGGCGACGTTCTTTCAACCAGCGAAGGAAAAGCCGAGGTGCTGCTTACTCCCGGCGTCTTCTTAAGAATTGGTGACAACAGCGAAATCCACATGATTTCGCCTTCGCTGATCAATACGCAGGTCGAGATCGTGCGGGGGGAAGCCATCATCGAAGCGGCCGGACTGGTGAAAGACAACACGGTTCAAGTGACAGATCACGGCGCATCTATCAGCATCGAGAAGAACGGCTTGTATCGCTTCAAGGCCGACAGTCCGCCCGCAGCCGCGGTGTTGGAGGGAAAGGCTAGTGTCAATTTTGGCGAAAAGAAACTCGAGTTATCCAAGGACCACGAGACCATCCTCAACGAGCTTCTGAAATCTGAAAAGTTCGATCCGAAGCAGGAAGACGACCTGTACGCCTGGAGTAACGTTCGATCCGAATACGAGGCAGCGGCCAGCTATCAAGCTGCGAAATCAGTTTCGGCGGATAGCTATGGCGGCGGCTGGGGAAGTTACGGCTACGCGGGCCTCTACGGACCTGGGTGGTTTTGGAACTCTGCGTTTGATTCCTGGGCCTGGTTGCCTGCCAATGGCGCGTTTTACAGTCCGTTCGGGTGGGGCTTCTATTCGCCTGGGGTGGTCGGGTACGCTCCCGTCGTGACGACCCCCGTGTATCGCGGCGGCCATTGGGATCATAAGGGTCAGCCCGGCAATCCTAACTGGCACCATCATTGGAACGGAACTTCCACAAACGCCGCTGTGCCCGTTCGCACAGACCGTCCTCCGGCCGTGGGCGTGATTGCGTCCTCGCCGTGGGCGGCTCATGAGGCTCGCGTCCAGGCGGCGCATTCTCTTGCATCCACTGGCGCGTTCAATCCGGGCGTCAATGCTCGGACAGGAATCTCAGGCGCTTTCGCGGGCGGCTCTCACATCTCCACACCTGGTTCCACAGCCGTGCGAGGCGGCGGCTGGTCTGGTAGCCACGCAGGCAGCGGGGGTGCCGGTGGCTGGTCCGGCGGTAGTGCTGGAGGACGTGCAGTTGGCTCAGGCGGTGGCTGGTCTGGTAGCCACGCAGGCAGCGCGGGTGGCGGTGGGTGGTCCGGTGGTGGTCACGCCGGTGGCGGCTCCTCAGGAGCAGCATCTGGTGGCGGGGGTGGCGGTCACGCGGGCGGAGGAGGTAGCGCGGGTGGCGGGGGCGGTCATCATTGAGCTCTTACCTGCTGAAGTCGGAGCCGGACGCCTATTCATTTGCCGACCTCGAGAAAGATTCTGAAACTCTCTGGGACGGCGTTACCAATCCAGTCGCCGTTAAACATCTTCGCGAGATGAAGTCAGGCGACAAGCTGATCGTTTATCACACAGGCGATGAGCGGCAGGCCGTGGGAACTGCGACCGTTATAAGCGTGGACGCATCGGATCCAAAGACTCCCAAGGTGCGGATCAAAGCAGGAAAAGCGCTGAAGCAGCCGCGGACGCTTACCGCCATCAAAGCACATAAGCTGTTCGACGACTCGCCCCTAGTCAAACAAGGACGTTTATCGGTTGTGCCCTTGACCGTTGCTCAATACGATTGGTTGGCGGGATAAATCAGCCAGTGGCAGTTTTCCGCTGACGTGCCGACTGTTTTTTCGTCGCCGGGACAACCGTGATCTGACCACCCGTCTCTTTGGCCGCCGGCTTTCTGGGCAGTTCGCTTAGGCTCTTCTGCAGGGCTTGCATCAAATCGATCACCGGAGCGCGCTGTTTCGGCTTCTCGCCCGGCACGGTCTGTCCTTCGCGCTTTGCCTCAATCATCTGCACGACCCTTTGTTGATACTCGTCGTGGTACTTCGAAGGTTCAAAATCCGCTGCCAAACCCTCCACCAGTTTTTCTGCGAGCGCCACTTCCTGTTCTTTCACCGTGATATTCTCATCGCGCCGGAACTCCGGAACCTCGCGCACTTCCTCCGGATAGAACATGGTGTGCAACAACAAACCGTCTGAATGCGGACGAACCACCACCGTGTATTCACGCTGGTGCATCGCAATTTTGGCTATCGCGCTGAATCCCGATTTCCTCATCGTTTCAAGCAGCAGATGATACGCTTTCTTGCCTGCATCCTCCGGAACCATGAAGTAGGAAGCGTCGAAGTAGATGGGGTCGATCCCTTGCGCCCTCACAAACTCGACAATCTCCATGTTGTCGCTCGAAGCGGGCGCAATCTGCTTTATGTCTTCATCGCCGACAATAACGTAGCGATCCTTTTCCACTTCATAGCCCTTTACCAGTTCACTCCGCTCCACCACGCGATCACAATGTGGACAGAACGTCTGCTGCTTGATGCGGCTCCCGCAGACCTGGTGAATCTGATTGAAGCTGACGCGTTCCGTGCGTGCCGCCGCGTACAGCCGTACCGGGATGGTAATCAGTCCGAAGGTGATATATCCTTTCCAGACTGTGGAAGCCATAATTCCTCCTGAAGGCGCTACTCTCGACAGCGGAGACGGCAGCCGTCAAAAGGCTGGTGCGCTTACTCCACCTAAAACAATAACGTGCTTGTATGTCTTTTGCAACCGGGCACTTAGGACCCGAACATGAAGATTTTCATCTTTTTTATCGGTAAGCCGCGCGACACGCATGCGAATGCCATCGCTGCCGAATTCGTTAAGCGAACCCGCCGCTATTCGGTTTGCGAAATGCGCGAAATTCATCCCGACCGCTTCGATATCTTCGCGAAACACCCAAGCGCGCACAAGGTTTTTCTCGATCCCACCGGCCGCGCTCTCGATACGCCTCAGTTCGTCCACATCGTTCAGCGCGCCGAACGGGAGGGCCAGGATCTCGTCTTCCTCATCGGGGGCCACGACGGCCTGCCCTCCGAATGGAAAGCGAGAGCGGACCTGCTGCTCTCACTATCGTCGATGACCTTCCCTCACGAACTAGCCCGCGCCATGCTCACCGAGCAGATCTACCGGGCCTTCACCACCCTGCGCGGCCACCCGTATCCACGATAGACGGCGATTGCAGCGAGCGTTCCTCAGCGCGAACCTGAGGTGCTGTTGCGGTCAAGCCATTTTTTGAGCGGCAGCAATGCGCGCAATGTAAAAAGGTTGAGGAGAGATAGCGTTATGGCGATGCCATAGTGATCCATGGCAACAGCAGCACCGATAACACCCGCGTTCCAGACACTCGCGGCGGTTGCGGTGCCGCGGACGCTTGCACCTTCCTTGAGGATTGCTCCGCCGCCGATGAATCCTATACCGGTAATTAAACCTTGAAGCAAGCGGGATTGAGCGGCAATATCTGGCGGGTGACCAAGAAGGAGGAGATATCCGCAGCTTGCCATTCCAACAATTGGAAACGTACGAACACCTGCACTGTGCGTCTCCTGCTCGCTCTCCCAACCTATGGTCGCAGTCAATAGATAAGCTATGCCTACGTGCTCAAAATTCGTCCAGACCTCCTGCCAGATACCAGGTAGCTGAATCATCTTTTGAATGTGTCCGCGCGTGCCTAAAATATCATCTGAGTATCTGCGGCTTAGACAAAAATGAAAAGCGGCTCCTTGAAACGACTGGCGGGGTTACTCCCGTACTGCCTTGTCTCTATACTTCCAAGCGCAGAGTTGCGGCCGCCCGCCGTTCCTTTGGTGACGCACGATCCCTATTTCAGCATCTGGTCGATGGCGGATCACCTTACCGATCAACCCACCAAACATTGGACCGGCACCGTGCAGTCGCTATCAAGCCTGGTGAGGGTGGATGGTGCGACGTTTCGGATTATGGGGACGGAGCCTCGCAAGGCACCGGCGCTCAGCCAGACGGCCCTCAAGGTATTTCCAACCCGCACGCAATATGCGTTCGAAGGGGCAGGCATTCGAGTCGACCTGGAGTTTTTAACACCCGCGCTTCCCCAGGATCTCGACGTCCTTTCGCGGCCGGCCACCTACCTGACCTGGCATATCGCGTCGACAGATGGAAAGAACCACGCGGTATACATCTACTTCGATGCTGGTTCGGAGATAGCCGTGAACACGCGCAACGAACCCGTAGTGTGGTCGCGCTATCGAGTAGGCGATCTCGAGCTGTTGCGCGCCGGATCTCAGCAACAACAGGTTCTGCAGAAATCGGGCGATGACTTGCGGATTGATTGGGGCTATCTGTACGTTGTGGCCCCGCCGCAGCCGGGAACAAGAAGCGCCGCGGCCTTTCGCCCCGATGCGATGAAGGCGTTCCTGGCAAGCGGCCAAGTTCCCGATACAGATTCGCTCGAAACATTCCGACTGTATGACCAGCCTGATCCAGTACTCGCCTATTCGTTCGACTTGGGAGAGGTCGGGGCGTCCGCCATAACGCGGCATCTGGTGATTGCGTACGACGATCAGTTCTCGATTGCCTATTTCGAGCGGCGGCTACGGCCTTACTGGCGTCGGAATGGCAATGGTGCGGAAGACATGCTGAGCTCGGCACTCAAAGACTACGACACGCTTGAGGAGCGATGCAAACAGTTCGACGAAAGCTTGATGACAGATTTGCAGCGCGCCGGCGGCGAAGATTATGCGCAGCTATGCTCGCTGGCTTACAGGCAAACGCTGGCCGCGCACAAACTGACCGCCGACATCGACGGTACGCCGCTCTACTTTTCAAAAGAGAATTTCAGTAATGGCTCAATCGATACGGTTGACGTCACTTACCCCAGTTCGCCGTTTTTCTTATTATTTGATCCGCGCCTTTTAGAAGCTCAGCTCAAGCCGGTGCTGGATTACGCAAAGTTGCCGCGCTGGCGCTTTCCGTTTGCGCCGCACGACCTCGGGCGTTACCCGCTAGCTAATGGTCAACAATACGGCGGCGGGGAGAAGACGGAAGAGAATCAAATGCCCGTAGAGGAAAGCGGCAATATGCTGCTGATGGTGGCCGCCATGGAGCAGATCAACGGAAACGCACATTTCGCTGAGCAGTATTGGCCGTTGCTGACGAAGTGGGCGGAATACTTGAAGAGCAAAGGGCTCGATCCAGAAAACCAACTCTGCACTGATGATTTCGCCGGGCACTTAGCGCACAATGCGAATCTGTCAATCAAGGCAATCCTGGCATTGGCGGCTTATGGAAAGTTGGCGGGAATGTTGGGACACGCGGACCTTCAGCGCGAGTACGAACAATTAGGGCGTGAGTATGCCAAACGCTGGGTTGAAATGGACGTCGATGATGATCATTTCCGGTTGGCTTTCGACCGTCCGGGCACTTGGAGTCAGAAGTACAACTTAGTTTGGGACAAGCTGCTGAACTTGAACTTGTTTCCGCCGCAAGTTGTGCAAAAGGAACTGGCCTTCTACATGTCGCATGAAAACAAATACGGGTTGCCGCTGGATAACCGCGCCGATTACACAAAAATCGATTGGCTCACTTGGACCGCAACATTGTCCGATAATCGGAGCGAGTTTGAACAGATCTTCGATCCCGCTTATCGTTTTGCTAATGAATCGCCGAGCCGGGTTCCGTTGACCGACTGGTATGACACGAAAACCGGCAAGCAGGTCGGTTTCCAGGCGAGATCTGTCGTGGGGGGCTTATTCATTCACATGTTGGCGGACTCGGCGACATGGAAGAAGTATGCGCAGCCGAATTGAAAACCAGTTCTCAGCGCGCGAATCTTGCTGGCCAACACTCGTTCCATGGGCGCCTTTAGATTTCTGGACATAGTTCGACAGGATACCGTGCACGCGCTGCGGACGATGCGCGCGAAACCGGTCTTCGCCTGTACGGCAATTCTCACGCTGGCGCTCGCGATCGGTGGGAACACGGCGATGTTTACGGTTATTCGCGCTGTACTGCTGAAGCCGCTTCCTTATCCTGACTCCGATCGACTGGTGAGCATCTCGGGCGGCGCAACGCCGTCGCGATTGACGGAAATGAGAGCCAGCGCGAAGTCCTTTACTGGAATCGCAGCGTTTACCAGCGAGGAGAGTCCGACGCTTTCCGGCGGAGGCGAACCGGAAGTACTGAAGGGCGTTCGCGTATCGGCCGATTTTTTGCAGGTCCTAGGAGTGAGGCCGCTGCGGGGGCGGGCATTTCGCACCGAAGAAGACTCCTCAGGCGGCGCGCCGGTTGTAATGATCAGTGCCGGGCTGTGGCAGCGGCGGTTCGCAGAAGATCCGGAGATTATCGGGAAGACAGCGATGCTTGCGGGCACGGCGTACACCATCATCGGCGTTCTTCCGCCTCATTTTTCATTTCCTTTTTCCGATATTGACGTGTGGTTGACGGCGCCATCGGAATGGCCGCTAATGCCGGCGAAGTCGAGAGCGCTGAGTCCGTTTTTGACTATAGTCGGACGCCTGAAGCCAGGGATAAGCCTCGAACAGGCGACCGCGGAGGCGAAGGTGATTCACCACCAATACGCCATGGCGCATCCGGCCATGCTCGACGCGAAGCTGAAACGACCGCTCAACGTGACCGCAATGAAGGATGCCCTGGTGGTCGATGTGCGGTCAATGCTGTGGATGCTAGTGGGCGCGGTGGGTTTCGTTCTGCTGATCGCCTGCGCCAACCTGGCCAGTCTGCTATTGGCTCGAGCGACATCGCGTTCGCGCGAGATTGCAGTGCGATCAGCACTCGGGGCCGCTCGTGTACGGATTGTGGGGCAACTCATTGCCGAGAGCATTGTGTTGTCTGTTTCGGGCGGGATACTCGGTGTGCTCCTCGCCTCCTGGAGTCTGCGCGCCATTCCGAGGATGACCGCTTTCCATTTGCCGAGAACTCAAGAGATTCATTTGGATTGGATGGTGCTCGCATTCGCCGCCGGCCTCTCGCTCGCAACGGGCCTGCTCTTCGGTCTCGCGCCGGCGCTTGGGGCATCCCGCCCTGATTTGGTGCGCGCCTTGCGATTAAGCGGGGCGACAGCGAATCAATACGCGCCCGGAAGCTCTTTGGGCCGGCTGAACGTACGCGGGCTGTTGCTGGTGTTGCAGGTCGCGCTCTCGATTGTTTTGCTGATTGGCACGGCGCTGCTTGTCGAAAGCGTGAGCCGGCTGCGCGGTGTCGCCATCGGATTCAACCCCGCAAACGTCCTGACGGCGAGTATTTCACTGGCCGCCACGCAATATGACACCAACCAGAAGAAGGCATTATTCGTTCAGAAGCTGGTGACGCACTTAGGTTCATCGCCCGGGATCCGCAGCGCCGCAGCTTCCATGTTTCTTCCCATGATGGGTTCCGCGGGAACGCCTGTACAGGATGCGGCGAAACCGCTCCTACGATTGAACGAGCGGCCGATTATGACCATCTGCGTCGTAACGCCGGGATATTTTCAGACGCTCCAGATTCCGCTGCGTCGCGGAAGAGATTTCACGGAACGGGACAAAGAAGGATCTCAGCGCGTGGCGATTATCGATGAAGCTCTCGCGCGGCGCCTCTGGCCGGAGTATCCACGCGGTCTGGACCCCATCGGTCAGCACCTTTGGGTTGGCGGCGTGAATCCGAATCCCGCAGAAATCGTGGGAATCGCCGCGGATGTACATCAATCACTGGAAAAGAGCGCGTGGTCCGAAACCGTTTACACCGCCTTCGCTCAGAACCCCCTGCCATTCGCGGTAATAGCCGTGCGTACGGAAGCCAACCCGCTCGGATTTGCCGGGGCTGTGCGCGAACAGGTGCGGGCCTTGAATAAGAATCAATCTATTTCGGACCTTCGAACCATGGAGGACCTGGTGGATGATCAGGTGGGGCAACGGCGTTTGCTGGCGATTTTGTTGGCATCTTTCGCGAGCATGGCGCTGCTGTTGGTCCTGCTAGGGATGTATGGCGTCATCGCGTATTCGGTAGCGCAGCGGATTCAAGAGATGGGCATTCGGCGCGCACTGGGCGCGCAGCAAGGCCACATCTTGGCGCTGGTCCTGGGCCAAAGCCTTCGCCTGACCCTAGCGGGAGTGTCGCTTGGTGTCGCTGCCGCTTTTGGGTTAACGCGGATTATGCAGAGCCTGTTATTTCACGTCAGCGCAACCGATCCCGTGATATTCGGAGAGGTCGTGCTGCTGTTTTTGTGCGTAGCGCTTATGGCCAGTTACATTCCTGCGCGCCGCGCCACACGAATGGATCCAGTAACGGCCCTGCGAGTTTGACAGGCGATTGAAATGGCGCTAATTGCCAGCAGCGCTCATCACTCCCGGCGACAATTTTGTATATTTCTCAATCCACGCGAGGAGGTTTTCGTTCTTGGCTACGCGATGGCTGGGATGGGCTCCGCGAATTCCATGCGGCTCGTCCGGTATCTCGACCAGGACAGCGGGCACTTTGCGCGCTTTCAGTGCAAAGTAGAGTTCCTCGCTCTGCGCAATGGGCGTGCGACGGTCGGCTTGCCCGGTAATGATCATGGTAGGGGTCACAAAGTTTTGCGCGAAGAAAACTGGGGAGTGCTGAATGTATTGGTTCGGATTGTCCCATGGCATTGACTTCATCCAATTCGCCGCATGTGAATATCCGCCATCGGCTGTTCCCACCTGCGTGAACCAATTGGTGACCGGGTACTGCGCTACAGCCGCGGCAAAGCGATCTGTATGCCCGATGGTCCAGGCGGTGAGCAACCCGCCGCCGCTGCCCCCTGTGACGGCCAGGCGCTTTGGATCGATGTAGCCCTTCGCAATCACCGCGTCAACGCCTGCCATCAGATCTTTGAAGTCATCACCCGGGTATTTGGTATGAATCATCTCCCCGAACTCTTCGCCGTAGCCGGTTGAGCCCCGTGGGTTCACATACAGCACCACAAACCCGTGGCCTGCGTAAATCTGGAACTCCTCCTGAAACTCCACGCCGTACATCAGGTGCGGGCCGCCATGAATCTCAAGCAGCAACGGGTATTTCTTCGACCCGTCGAAATGGGGCGGCTTGACGATCCAACCCTGGATGGGACGTCCGTCGAAGGAATCATAGGAGAGCTCTTCGACCGTACCGAGTTCATGACTCGCTAGTAACCCGTCGTTCGCTTGCGAGAGGCGTGTCGCCTCAGCCGGTTTGTTCAGCGGAAACGTGACTACGTCACCAGGTTCGCTCGGGCTCGACCTCACAACAGCAACACGTCCGTTATCGGAAATCGTGAAGCTGTCCGATCCCCCATAGCTTGTGGCAAATCGCACTGGGCCATTCGTAATCTGACGCCTGGAGCCATCCAGCCCCATGTAATAGAGGTGTGCAACGCCTTTGTCTTCGACGATGACATAAAGGCCCTTTCCATCGCGCGACCAGCGTGGCGCACGTATATCGCGGTCGAGATCTGTTGCGAGTCGCTTCGAATTCGAGCCGTCCTGATCCATCACATATAAATGCGTAACGTTGTAACTCTGCAAGTGAAAATCAAAACCTAAATAGGCAATGTGCTGCCCATCAGGTGAAACTATCGGTGACTGATCCGGCCCCTTGCGTGTGGTCAACTGTTTAGGCGGCCCGCCAGCGACAGGGACTGAGTAAATGTCGCCGCCCTCAAGCGAGTACTCCGCATCCGGGCCTACCGTTGCGCTGTAGAGCAGTTCCTGCCCGTCAGCGCTCCAGGCGGGCTCACCGGCATGGTTCACATCATCAGAAGTTACTTGCCGCGGCACGCCTCCAATGGCCGAGACGACAAAGAGTTGCGTGTAGCCGGGCTGGATGAGCCCTGCGCCGTCGGCCGACCAACGCAGGCGCGTGATGTAAATCGGCGGGTCAGCCCACTTTGCGCCCGCAGGCTTTTCGGGCATGTGAACGGTCCAGTCGGGCTTGCCGGGAACTCGCGCGGTGTATGCGATCCATTTGCCGTCCGGTGACCACACGAGATTAGAAGGCGCCTGCTCACCGTGCGTGATCATCGTTTCCTGCGTTGCTGTCCAACCACCGAACGTACATCTGCCCCTTACCTGAGCGATTCGAGATATAGGCAAGCCGCTTACCATCGGGCGAAAGCCGGGGAGACGTATCGCGATAGTTGCCCTCCGTCAGTGGCCGGGTGTCAGTGCCGTCTGTTGTGGTAATCCACAAGTTACTGTAGAAGGCGTCGTTGACAGCGTCAGCCCATTCCATGGACCACACGACGAAACGCCCATCGGGGCTGATCTGCGGGCTCGAAGGAGTGCGCCACTCAAATATGCTGGAGGTATCTAGCGGCTTGTTCTCCGCCGCTTGCACCAGGCAACCACACGTCAAAAGGCACGCCAGCCACTTCATCTTGCACACTCCTGAAGCCGACAATCCTAACATTGTTGAGGACGTCTTTGTTGATAGCTAGGAGGATGTCTTAAACTCGAGCCGGTCGTTCAATTGCGTGCCGCTTGCTGAGAGCGTTCCAGCCGGGAGTTCCACAACTGACGAGGCCGTAACGCAAAACGAGATACGGTTCGGACCCATTTGCTGCCGAATCTTTTTCACCCGGTACTCGCGGTCCAGGAAAATGACGTCGATGGCCATTTTCATCCCGAAGGTATGTATCGCTTCGCAGGGACAAATCCATAGTCCCGTTTCCCGATCCATCTTAGAAATGCCAAGCAGCCCTTTGCGGCGCTCGGTGCTGCTTCCAGCAACCCGGACCCGTTTGGCTACACTTAAGCCGCGGTCCAAATTACAAAGGGTATAGAGCCGCTCCATCTATCCGGGGTGAGTCATCTCTTCCGGCTTCACCCACTTATCAAAGTCTTCGGCTGAAATATAGCCCAACTTGAGTGCCGCCTCGCGCAAAGTCGAATGATCGACGTGGGCCGTGTGCGCGATTTTGGCCGCTTTGTCGTAGCCCACCACCGGACTTAATGCGGTCACCAGCATCAGCGAATTCTGTACGTCGTGCTCCACTTGTTGCCGGTTGACCTCAATACCTTTGGCGCAATGCTCCGTGAAACTGCGACAGGTATCAGCCAGCAGGCGCACCGAATGCAGAAAATTGTGGATCAAGACCGGCTTATATACGTTCAGTTCGAAATTTCCTTGGGAGCCTGCCATCCCGATAGCCACATCATTCCCCATCACCTGCACCGCAACCATCGTCATGGCCTCGCACTGGGTCGGGTTCACCTTGCCCGGCATAATGGACGACCCGGGCTCGTTTTCGGGAATGGCCAATTCGCCCAGGCCGCAGCGCGGACCCGACGCCAGCCAGCGAACGTCGTTCGCAATCTTCATCAAAGAAACCGCCAGGGTTTTCAAAGCGCCACTGGCGAATACCAGCTCATCGTGGGCCGAAAGAGCAGCGAATTTATTCGGGTGCGACCGGAAGGGCAGGCCCGTCAAATTGCCAATCTTATCCGCCGCTCTCTGCGCGAACTCGGGCGGCGCATTCAATCCGGTGCCTACGGCCGTGCCGCCGATGGCCAGATCGTACAATCCGTCCAGCGCCTCTTCCAGACGCTTTAGGTCGCGATCCAGCAGCGACACCCAACCAGACATCTCTTGTCCCACGGTCAACGGCGTTGCATCTTGCAAGTGCGTGCGACCAATTTTTACGACGTCTACGAACTTGGTTGCCTTGGCGTTGAGCACATCACGAAGTTCACGTACGGCTGGTATAAGCTTCTGGGTTACTTGTTCCGCGGCGGCAATGTGCATCGCGGTAGGGAACGTATCGTTGGACGACTGTGACATGTTGACTTGATCGTTGGGATGAACAGGTTTTTTACTGCCCATCTGCCCGCCTGCCAATTCGATTGCCCGGTTGGATATCACCTCGTTGGCGTTCATATTAGTTTGGGTGCCGCTGCCGGTCTGCCAGATACGCAGTGGAAAGTGGTCATTCAAGCGCCCGGAGATGACCTCATCCGCTGCCTGCACAATCAGCCGAGTGGTGTTGTCGTCGAGTCTGTTGAGGTCGCGATTCACCAGCGCCGCAGCCTTCTTTAAAATCCCGAATGCTCGAATCAACGCAGGCGGCATTCTATCTTCGCCGATATCGAAGTGATGAAGCGAGCGTTGGGTCTGGGCGCCCCAGTAGCGGTCCGCCGCAACCTCAATGCTCCCCATGCTGTCGGATTCGGTACGTTTCTGAACGGCCATGCCTTATTGTGTAACGTGAGCCGCGTCAAATTCGCCCGAATAGGTCATGATGTCAGAGATGCGCAAAACACTCCTTAAGGGCTTGTTGGTTCTCCTTCCCCTCAGCTTCGCCGTAGCTGATGAACCCTATCGCAAGCCTCCGGCCGAAATTCTTCGCGTTCTCGATGCACCCACGCCACCCGAAGCGGTTGTCAGTCCTACCGGTTCCGAGATGCTCCTGCTGGAGCGCATCCTCTATCCGCCGATCTCCGACCTCGCCCAGCCGATGCTTCGCATTGCCGGCGTCCGCATCAACCCGAAGAACAATGGACCCCACAACGCTTTTCTATTTAAATCCCTG
Source organism: Terriglobia bacterium (assembly GCA_963846025.1). Classification (GTDB taxonomy): domain Bacteria; phylum Acidobacteriota; class Terriglobia; order Bryobacterales; family Bryobacteraceae; genus Bog-105. The sequence continues at coordinate 289,096 of CAWJUG010000006.1, forward strand.
GCGCTGCAGCATTTGAACGGATCCACTCAGATCAAGATTGCGCTTCCGCCGGGCGCAGAAATCACCAGTCCTGAGTGGAGCCCCGACGGCAAGCATTTCGCCTTCACCAACATCACTGACAACGCAATCGACCTGTATGTTGGCGAAGCTGCCTCGGGCAGCATCCACCAGGTGAAAGGTGTTCGCATCAACGAAGCGCTAGGTGCTGGCGGGGGCGGCTTTGGCGGTGGCCAGCGCACGCCCGTGCAATGGATGCCGGATAGCCAGACTCTGCTCGTCGAAAGCGTGCGCACCGATCGCGGCGCGCCTCCGCAGGAACCGGCAGTGCAGCCCGGTCCGCATACGCAGGAGAGCACTGGCAAGGCGGGTCCAGCACCCACTTACGAAGATCTGCTAAAGAACGCGCATGATGAGGATCTTTTTGACTATTACGGCACCGCGCAACTTGCTTTTGTTGATGCCCGAAGCGGAAAGGTGACGCTGTATGGGAAGGCCGGCATCTTCACCACGCTGGAACCTGCGCCGAATGGTCAGGACATTCTTATCGCGCGCATTCACAAGCCGTACTCGTATTTCCATCCATTCAATTCATTTGCCAAAGAAGTGGAAGTTTGGGACCGCTCGGGCAAGCTGGTCTACAAAGTCGCAAGTCTGCCGGATGAAGAGCGCGTCCCCATCGGCGGCGTGCCCACTGGTCCGCGGGATTATCACTGGTTGCCGACGCAACCGGCATCGCTCTACTGGGTGGAGGCGATGGACGGCGGCAACCCTAAAGAGACCGCTCCTCATCGTGATCGCATTCTCATTGCCAGAATCACCGCTTCCGGCGCTGAACCACAGGAGCTGATGAAAGTGGAACAGCGCTTCAGCCGCATCGAGTTCGGCGAGTCGGGCACGCTGTCACTTGTGTCCGATTACGACCGCAAGAAGCGTTGGGTTCGCACTTATAGCATCGATCCTGAACATCCCGGCGAGGAACCCAAGCTGATCTGGTCGCGCAACATGCAGGACCGTTATAAAGACCCTGGGACGCCGGAGATGAAACGCCTTCCGAATGGCAGATTGGCAATCCGTCAGGATGGCGATTCGATCTTTCTACGCAGTGTGGGAGCCAGCCCGAAAGGCGACCGCCCATTTTTGAACCGCTTCGACGTGAAAACAGGCGATACGCGGCAGCTTTTCCATAGCGACGACACGCACTACGAAACGGTAGAGGCCATTCTTGACGCCAGCGGCAGCAAACTTCTGACACGGCGGGAATCGCAGACTGAACCTCCCAATTACTTCATTCGGGAGGGTTCCAGCGAGCCTCGTGCCATCACTCACTTCATGGACCCGACTCCGGAACTTCGCAAAATGACGAAGCAACTGGTCACGTACAAACGCGCCGACGGCGTTCCGCTCTCATTTACTCTCTACTTGCCGCCGGGCTACAAACCTGGCACGCGGCTGCCGACTGTGCTGTGGGCGTATCCGTATGAATACAACGATGCCGATACTGCCAGCCAAATCACGGGCTCTACCAATCGCTTTACGACAATAACTGGCGCTTCACAAATCTTTTACGCGCTGCACGGGTATGCGGTGCTGGATAACGCCGGGATGCCGGTGATCGGCAGCGATCCCACAACCGTCAATAACACCTACTTGGAACAGATCGTGATGGATGCGAAGGCCGCGATTGATAAGGCTGCTGAAATGGGCGTGGCGGATCCTAATAGAGTGGGCGTTGGTGGTCACAGCTACGGCGCGTTTATGACCGGCAATCTGCTTGCGCATTCCAACCTGTTCAAAGCGGGCGTCGCCCGCAGCGGCGCTTACAACCGGACGCTAACTCCTTTCGGATTCCAGACCGAAGAGCGCACCATCTGGCAAGCCCCCGACGTCTACCTTAAGATGTCGCCATTCCTTTCAGCCGACAAAATCAAAGCAGCATTGCTGATGATTCACGGTGAAGCCGACGACAATACAGGGACATTTCCGGTTCAGTCGGAACGTATGTATGCAGCAGTGCGCGGCAACGGCGGCACGGTGCGTCTGGTCACGTTGCCTTACGAAGCCCATGGATATCGCGGCCGCGAATCCATTGAAACCACACTTTACGAAATGATGACCTGGTTCGATCGCTACGTAAAGAACGCGGATACGACGCTGACGGCTACGGCACAGTAGCGAACTGCCCGTGCCAGGTCGCCACGTACAATAACAACAACCTAGCGTCTTTTCATGAGCACTCCTTTCATAGGCAAGGCGGCGAAGCCGTTTCAACCCTTCGTCCCTGAGCATTTGCAATTGCGCGAACTCACCGTTCGCGCTCTGCTGCTGGGGCTAACCATGACCGTAGTGCTGGGCGCAGCGAATGCGTACCTGGGACTGAGAGCGGGCATGACAGTCGCCGCAACTTACCCAGCCGCGGTCATCAGCATGGCCATCCTGCGCGCGGCGAAGGGTTCTCTGCTCGAAGAGAACATTGCGCGAACTAGCGGCAGTATCGGTGAGGGCGTTGCTTCCGGGGCGATCTTTACGATTCCGGCTTTTCTGATCGCGCGCACCTGGCCGTCGTTTAGCTTTGCCGACGCTTATTGGAAGACCTCCGTTCTCATCCTGGTTGGCAGTGTTATAGGCGTGCTGTTTATCTCCCTTGTGCGCCGCGTCATGGTCGAGGATCCGGAGCTTCCGTTTCCGGAATCTGTGGCCGCGTCGGAGATCCATAAAGCCGGTCAGCGTGGTGCGGAGGCAGCGAAGTTTCTGTTCTGGAACATGGGCCTGGGCGGGCTCATTTTTCTGCTCAGCCGATTCGGCTTTTTCGCTTCTGATGCCACTTTCTCGTTGCCCGTGGGACAACTCGGTGCTAGCCGAGTCCGGCTCGGCGGGGCGGGTACGACGCGCCTGTTAGCCACGGGCGGCATCTCCACTTTCGACGCCCCCAGCATTAGCCCCGCTTTTATAGGTGTGGGTTACATCATTGGTCCACGGTTGGCGGGCCTGCAATTCGCGGGCGGCCTATTCGCCTGGGGATTGATTGTGCCGCTGCTCATCTTCTTCCTGGGTCCGCAGCTACGAAACTTTTTGCCGGTAAATGCGCCGGATGCATCCTGGCCCGATCTCGCGGATGCCGTTTGGCGTTACATTGTGCGGCCGATCGCTGTCGGAAGCATGTTGGTAGGGGCGGCCCACACGCTGTTCCGGATGCGGGCCAGCCTAGTGGCAGGATTGGCTCGGACGGTTAGCGATATGCGCCAAACGAGTGAGCAGTCTGCAGCGCTCAGCCGCACGGAGCGCTATATGAGCCCGAAGCTGGTAATCGCGCTTATTGCAGTCGTTTTTGCGGTCATGATCGGGCTCTATATCTACTTCTCCGGGCAGGTAATTGGGGGAGTGGTAGCTGCGGTGGTGATGCTTATTCTGGGCTTCTTCTTCGCAACCGTTTCGGGCAGTTTGTGCGGGATGATCGGTTCCTCGAACAATCCGGTCTCCGGCCTCACCTTGTCGACGCTCCTAGTTGCCGCGCTGTTGATGGTTGCGCTTGGCGTCTCGGGGACGGGCGGAGTTGCTGCCGTGCTGGGCGTTGCAGCGGTCGTTTGCGTCTCTTCTGCCGTGGCGGGCGAACTGCTGCAGGATTTCAAAGTCGGGTACATCCTGGGCGGTACCCCGCGCAATATTCAGATCGCTGAACTGATCGCGGTAGTGGTCGCAAGCCTGGTCATGTACTTCCCTCTGGTGCTCTTGCATGAGGGCAACATCCGGGCAGGCGGCACCGGATTCGGCGATGCACAACTGCCCGCGCCGCAAGCGGGGCTCATGGCGTTGCTTGCCCAAGGTATTGTGGGCGGAGATATGCCGTGGCCGTTAGTGATTACCGGTATCTTGCTAGGCTGCGCCTTCATCGCGATGCAAGTGAAAAGTCCCATGCTGGTGGCAATCGGGATGTATCTTCCGTTCGGAACGACTGCGGCCATGTTCGTCGGAGGCCTTATCCGCTGGGCCGGAGATCGAGTATCACTTCGTCGAGGATTCAATGAAGCTCAACGAGCGCGCGTGGATAACGCCGGCGTTCTAACCGCCTCAGGGTTAATAGCCGGCGAAGCGATTCTGGGCCTGGTCTGGGCCGGGCTGCAGTTCGCACCGCCCAGCGTTCGCCAGCATTTACAACTATTTCCTCACCCATCCTATGGGATTGGACTCGCGGTGCTTGCCGTGCTCGCATTCATCATCATTCGAGCTCCACTTCGCAGTGCCGGGAGCCCTGACGAGCCAGCTCCGCCTGTGGCGATGATGTAATCCTCGGGTCTAATTCTTTTCGCCGTTGACCGAGATCATTATGTCGCTTATGGTGCTTGAGGCAGCCGTGAGGCTACTCGCGGCCGATGGGCTGCTCGTACCCCAAATTGCGCTGGTCCCCCAAATCGCGCTCGTGCCCCATATTCCGCTCGTGCCCCAGATGGCGCTTGTTCCCCAAATCCCGCTTGTTCCCCAAATCCCGCTTCTTGCCGACAATTCAGTGCTGGTGCCCCAAATCGCGCTCTGTCCCGCGATTCCGCTCGCCCCTAGCGTAACTGCATTTCCCCAAATTGTGCTGGTGCTTGAGGAACCTAAAAAGTTCCACGCTGAGAAGAACCCGAAATTCAGGAGGATGGTGCCACGATTCGCGTCGAACATAGCTGTGGGTGAAATCGCGTTCCCGTAAGCCACATAATTAGAATTCAACGCGGCGCCAAGGTCGAGATAACCTGCTCCGACTGTGAAGATATCGTAGTAGCTCACAAAAGTAGCGCCAGCAAGTGGATCTGTTGCCACGCTGTACTTCGGAAAATTCTTATAAGCCGTTCTCATCAGGCGAGCTTTGACCTGATCCGGGCCGAGTGATGGTTGAGCTTGTAGCAGGTCGGCAACTGCCCCGCTGACGGCGGCCGCCGCCATGCTGGTGCCATTTAGGCAAAAGTACGCATTCGACGGGCTCTTGCTCGAAGTCCCCGAATAATAGCTGAGCGGAACGGCGGTCTGAGAATATTCGGCCGCGAGGGTACTTCCCGGAGATTCAACCGAGACCACGCCATTGCCCGGCGCCACCAAGTCCGGCTTAACGACATTGTCGTAAAGCGATGGGCCTTTAGAACTGTAACTGGCAATCAAATCATCGCTGCGGTCGTAGGTTTCCATCGTCTTCATTGCGCCAACAGTAATCGCATAAGGATCATTGCCCGGTGCATTAATCGTGCCGTAGCCGTTCTCTCCTAAAGAGTTGTCCCGGCCGTCATTTCCGGCTGCAACTACAACCACAATGCCGGCTTTCCAGGCAGCCTCAACAGCCTGGCACAGCGGATCCTGCCGGTAGCTCTCGGTCACTGGGCGTCCGAGCGAAAGATTAATTACTCGGATGTTGTACTGCGACTTAAGTTGAATTGCCGCATCGATGGCTGCGATAACAACACTGTCGGAACTGTCGCCGTTTGCATCCAGCACTCGAAGGTCGATGAGATTGGCGTTCGGGGCCATACCCTGCAGTGTCCTTGTGCAGCCTTTACACTTCGAATTCGCGCCGTTCCCGGCGATGATGCCGGCCACGTGAGATCCATGGCCGTAAAGGTCTTTCGAGTTTCCATTTCCGTTGAAGTTCTGCGAATAAACGATCCTGTTCGTGAAGTCCGCGCCGTGATTGATGCCGCTGTCTATGACGGCAACACCAATGCCCGTTCCCGTCCAGCCTGACTGCCAGGCCACCGCTGCATTGACGGCGGCCGTCGTATAGTCCAGCTTCGCACTCAATTTGTGATCTACCGAGATATGCGTGACGGATGGATCACTGGCGAGATCTGCTACCGCAGAACTCGGCATCGTGTAGGCGCCTGCCTTGATGAAATCCAGCTTGCTTCTGAGATGGCCGCCTCGGCTGATCACCTTCTGGTGGTGCGATTCCGTCGGAGTTTGATCGAACTGCACTAAAACGCTCACGTTCGCGTTGGCAGCAGGTTCACGCAATTCCGGTGAGAGCTTGTCCCTGGATGACTGTGCAAATAAGATCCCGCTCATCAACAACGTTCCAATTACGAATCCGGTGATTTTCATTTCAACCCTCACGATGAATTTCTGCCTAAAATGCGACTTCAGAAGTATCTGTGAGGCTTATCGGTGCCTGCTCACACCCCTAGAGCGGTAATCACTCCGAAAGGGTGGTAAGGGGTACCGTCAGCTTATTAAACAGCCGTTGGTACGTTGTATGGTTCGCCGTCGCGCTCGAAATTGTACGGGAGACGGCGATAAGTCCAATGTGGCGGGCCAAATCGTTGCGTTTTCAACACATCTCGATTGCCCAATACGAGACAGTTCCAACGCAGCCAAAGCAATTTCCATAGAACGCTGGTTGTCGAAAGCGGCCGCTCTTCTTCTGCTCCTCGCGACACCGCTCTATGCTGCTCTGGATCCCGTCAGGCCTCTAACCCAAGACATCCAAAACGTCTGGGGTAGTGATGCCGGCCTGCCGCATGGCTCTGTTACGGCGATCGCACAAACCCGGGACGGTTACCTGTGGCTCGGTACTGAGGAAGGGCTGGCGCGTTTCGATGGTGTTCACTTCACAACCTTCGATACCCACAACACGCCGAGCTTGAGGACAAACCAAATCTCGGCCCTCCTGGTGGATTCGAAGGGCAGGCTTTGGATCGGTACCGATGGCGGAGGCCTGACGCTCCTCTCAAACGGCAAATTTGTGACTTTCAGCAGCCACAACGGTCTTTCGAATGACGCCATCCTCTCGCTCTACGAAGATAAAAGCGGCGTGCTTTGGGTCGGTACCGACGGCGGGGGCTTAAATTGCTTCCGTAACGGACACTTCTCGAAATATACAGCCCAAAACACGCTGTCTAGCGAGGCGGTGTTTTCCATTGCGGGTGGTCGCGACGGCAGCATCTGGCTCGGTACGCACGACGGTCTTGTGCACCTGGCGAATGGGACCAGCACACTTTACACACGCAAAAACGGCTTGACGGACGATTACATCAAGTCCGTTCACGTGGATCGCTCAGGAGATCCATGGCTGGGGACCAACGGCGGTGGCCTGAGCCATTTTGTGAATGGCCGTTTCATAAATTACACGGCGCATGACGGCCTGCCCAGTAACTCGATCTGGTCCATTTATGAGGACAGCGCGGCAACACTCTGGATCGGTACTATTGACGGCGGACTAAGCCGGTTCCGCGACGGCAAATTCAGCAATTATGCGGAGAAAGACGGGCTGCCTTTCAATCGCGTATTAAGCTTTTTCGAGGACCGGGAAGGCGATTTCTGGATCGGAACTGGCGGAGCCGGTTTAGTCAGGCTCAAAAGCGGGGCGTTTACGTCGCTGACACGCCGCGAGGGGCTTTCGGACGATGTCGTGCTACCGGTGCTTGAAGATAGCCAACGGGCTATCTGGCTCGGCACGAATGGGGGTGGCCTCAACCGTTTGAAAAACGGCCAAGTTACCACCTACTCGACCCGGAACGGCCTACTCGATAACGTCGTTTTCTCTTTGGCGGAAGACCGCGAAGGTGCTCTTTGGATTGCTACCCGGCGCGGGTTGGACCGTTTGAAAAATGGCAGGTTCAGCGTATTCACAACCAATTCCGGGCTGCCAAGCGACATCATTCTTTGCCTGTATAAAGATCGCGAGGGAGTTCTGTGGGCCGGCAGCCGAGGCGGCTTGAGCCGTTTGGAAGGCAAGCGCTTCAGGACCTACACGACGTCCGACGGGCTTGCAAACGACTACGTCACCTCAATTTATGAAGATCCGTCCGGCGCGCTTTGGATCGGCACCGGAGGCGGCGGGCTAAACAAATTCGCATCGGGTCACTTCACTCTTTACTCGACCAAGAACGGCCTCTCCAGCGATACTATACGGTCTCTCAATGGAGATGCCGATGGAACGCTTTGGATTGGCACTAGCGGCGGAGGTTTGGATCGCCTAAAAAACGGGCGTTTCACGGTTTACACAACCCGCTCTGGCCTGCTTGATGACGAGCTGTTTCAGATCCTATCGGACCGTTACGGCTACTTGTGGATGAGCTCGAATAAAGGAATTTCTCGGGTCGCAAAGTGGCAGCTGGAAGCCTATGCCGAAGGGCGGCTTGCGGACCTGAACACGACTGTTTATGGCCAATCAGACGGCCTGAAGAGCAAAGAATGCAACGGGGGATTCCAGCCGGCCGGCTGGGCCACTCACGACGGCAGTCTTCTATTCCCGACCATGAAGGGCGGGCTTGCGATAGTAAATCCGGGACAGTTAAAAACGAATCGCGTTCCCCCCGCGGTCGGGATAGAGCGAGCTTCTGCAGACGGCGTCGATTTCAATCCCAACCAGTCATTTCGCGCCAAACCCGGTAAGGGGCAGCTTGAATTTGAATTCACCGCCCTCAGCTTGGTTTCGCCGGAAAAAATTCGCTTTAAATACAAACTCGAAGGCTTTGATAAAGACTGGGCTGACGCGGGTACGCGCCGCGCCGCGTATTACACTAACATCTCGCCTGGCGAGTACCGTTTTACTGTCATCGCCTGCAACAACGACGGCGTCTGGAACTATAACGGCGCGTCTCTTCCATTCGCGCTGACGCCGCATTTCTATCAAACCCCTCTTTTCATCGCCTTTTGCGTTGCCTTGGTAGGCGCCTTATCGCTCGCAACCTACCGCCTGCGCATCAATCATCTGATTGCGAACGAGAAGAAGCTGGTTGGGCTTGTCAACGAGCGCACGCAATCCCTGCGGGAGGAGGTAAGAGCGAAAGAGCGGGCGCGGGCAGAACTCGCTCAGGCTCAACAGCACTTGATGGAGTTGTCGCGCCGCTCCGGCATGGCTGAAGTCGCGACCGGCGTCCTGCACAGCGTCGGGAACGTTCTGAACAGCGTAAACGTCGGAGCGTCCGTTATCAACGACAAGATGCAAAACTCACGGCTGGATAATCTTGCGGCAGCCGTCAAGCTGCTCGAAGAGCACACACAGGATTTTTCCGGCTTCGTTTCTAAAGACCCGAAAGGCCAGCGGCTGCTGCCATACCTTGCGAAGCTCGCCTCGCACCTGCAAAGCGAAAGACATCACGTGCTTTCGGAGGTAAAAGCCTTGATCACCCACATCGACCACATTAAGGAGATCGTTTCCACCCAGCAGGATTACGCCAAAATGTCGGCCCTTATCGAAATGGTGTACTTGCCCAAATTGGTCGAGGACGCTTATCGCATGGCCGCACCGAATTTCAGACGCAATCATGTGATGTTTCACGCCGAATTCGACGATGTCCCCAGCGTGCCCGCGGCCAGGCACAAGGTTCTTGACATATTGGTCAACCTGCTCAGCAACGCGCAGCAGGCTGTAATTCAGCACAATGGACCGGAGCGCGACGTGTACGTCTCTGTCGCACGCTACGCACACGACCGCGTGCGAGTTCTTGTGAAGGATACCGGAATTGGGCTCTCGCCTGAGAACTTGACGCGAATCTTCGCGCATGGCTTCACTACTAAGCGAGATGGCCACGGGTTCGGGCTACACTCGGGCGCCCTGGCGGCTAAACAGATGCGCGGCTCTCTGCGCGCGGAAAGCGAAGGAATCGGGCGTGGCGCGACTTTCATCCTTGAGCTTCCAGTGTTGGACGCCACCGCTTCGGCACACAGCACGGCTCACGAGGAAATGAGCGCCGCATGAGTAAAGCAGCCTTTGCCGAGAATAATAATCGGATACTCGTCATCGACGATAACCGTGCCATCCATGAAGATCTACGCAAAATTTTGGCCGGTGGCCTTGATGGAGACGAGGATTTGCTGTCGGATGAAAATCTGCTGTTCGGGCGGCCTCAGACCAGCACTAGCTTCACGCCGTTCGAGATAGAATCGGCCTACCAGGGCGAGGATGGCTTGGCTCTGGTCCGGGCCAAGCTGTCCGAGGACAAACCATACGCACTGGCATTTGTCGACGTTCGCATGCCGCCAGGATGGGATGGAGTGGAGACCATCAAGCAGCTTTGGCAGGTTGATCCCAACCTACAGGTGGTGATATGTACCGCCTACTCTGATTATTCATGGACCGATATTTATGCCAAGCTGGGCCATTCAGATAGCCTCCTAATTCTTAAAAAGCCTTTCGACAACATTGAAGTTATCCAACTCGCGCACGCTCTCACGCGCAAATGGATCGCAACGCGCCAAGCGCGGGCCAAAATGGAAGATCTTGATCTCATGGTTGCTCGCCGCACGGCTGAGCTACAAACGACGAACGACGATCTGACTAGGGAGATGGCGGAGCGTGCCAAAGCCCAGGAAGCCTTTCAGATTGTGTTCGAAGCTAGCCCCATCGGTATCGCGCTCTTGACCCAGGATCTGCACTGTGTAAGCGCGAACGGTGCGCTGCAATCCTTGCATGGCCTCACGCGAGAGGCCATCATCGGTCACGATCCAGTGAAACTCGGCTGGTTTGAGTCGCGCGCAGAACTTACGCACCTTTTTGAGTCTGGGCTTCAACGTGGAGGCATCGACCAGCACGAGCTTCGCCTGGCGCACACAAAAGCGGCGGCGCGTACCGGTTTGCTTTGGGCCCGGAGTGTGGAGATCGGCGATGCTCACCATACGCTCTGCTTCGTTTTGGACATAAGCGAACGCAAAGAGATGGAAGAAGAGCTACGACGAGCGCGCCGTGACGCCGAAGCAGCCGCCCAGGCAAAAAGTGAGTTTCTCGCCAACATGAGCCATGAAATTCGAACCCCATTAAACGGCGTTCTGGGCATCAGCAGCTTCCTCGAAGAGGAATCCTTGCCTCAGGACATCCGTGAAATGGGCAAGCTCATTCGCACCTCGGGGGAAATGCTCCGCAGGGTTCTCGACGATGTGCTCGATTTCAGCAAAATCGAATCGGGCAAACTCGAACTCGAAAACGAGCTTTTCTGTTTACGGGAATCGCTGGACTGGAGCATCGGCATCTTCCGCAAGGCCGCGTTGGATAAACAGGTTGAACTCACGCTGAGCGTCGCTGAGCGAGTCCCGCACCATCTGATGGGAGACGCCACTCGCATCCGCCAAGTGCTGACCAACTTGATCAACAACGCGGTCAAATTCACAGAGCGCGGCTCTATCCATGTCCGCGTTTCGGCTGAATCGAACGCGTGCGCGGCCCCGGTGAACGTGAATGGGCCGTATCCGGCTTGTCATCTCCGTATCGAGGTAGCTGATACTGGCGTGGGAATCCCACCGGACAGAATTGATCGCCTCTTCCAATCGTTCAGCCAGGTAGATGCTTCGACAAACCGCCGTTTTGGCGGCACGGGCCTTGGGCTCGCGATCTGCAAACGCCTGGTCGAAATGATGACCGGCGAAATTCACGTCGTGAGCACATTGGGTCTTGGTTCGCGATTTTCGTTTACGATTCCACTCGCGCTCGCAGCTCCGGAGGTCCGGCCGATTCGCGAGATTCCTCACAGCAATACTCCCAAACGAGTCCTGATTGTGGAAGATAATGTCATCAATCAAATCGTGATCAAGCGCATGCTTCAACGGATGGGCCATGTGGTGGACATTGCCCCGGATGGGGATGCAGCCATTTGCCGGGTGCAGGAAACCGTATACGATTTGTTGCTCACAGACGTCAACATGCCTGGCACAGACGGCCTGCGCGCTGCCCGGCGGATAAGAAGTTTGTCCGAAGCGCACGCGCGGCTCCCTATTGTCGCGCTCACCGCCTCCGCTACCGCGATGGATCGCGAGGCGTGCTTGGGCGCAGGGATGAACGACTACCTCACTAAGCCCATAGATTCTGAATCCTTACGCGTCGTAGTGGAACGTTGGACCGCCACACCAGTCGGTGCCTGGCAAGCTCCAGCCGAACCCGATGTGCCTGAATACGCCGGCCGGTAAGTCGGCCCAGCGAAGCACTTCGGCATTCGTTTTCAGTTAACAAGCAAGATCACCGCTATGGAGACCCCGCTGTACTTTCAAGACGTAATGATCAAAGGCCCGTTCCGCTCAATGCGGCACGACCACTACTTCCGCGGTTTACTTTCCGGCTCAACCGAAATGAAGGACGTCTTCTGCTTTGCCGCTCCTGTACCACTGCTCGACTTTTTGGCCGAAACGCTGATCCTTCGGCGCCATATGGCGAAGCTGCTGCAGGAGCGGAACATGGTCCTTAAAGAAATTGCCGAATCTCCCGATTGGCAGAAATACTTGACTTAAAAAAAGTCCGACTCGTCTCGATACACTGGCCGCTAATGACCAGGACAGCCGGCCGTCTCCGTCGTGTACGTGATGGCCGCGATTTTCCATCCTTCGGCGGTCTTGAACAAGCTAACGGAATCTACGCCGCAGTGACCGAATTTCCCGTCACGCAGAAACTCGTATTCGCCCCAAACCTGGGCAATACGGCCGCGAATCAGAGTTTTCGGCTGCCCAGTGAAACGTTCCAGCAGATCGCCTTTCATGGGCGCTATACGGCTGATGAAGTCCTCGGCTGCGGTGCTCGTCGGCACAGCTTCATCCCGCACGGAGTAAAACCGCGCGTCCGGGAGCACCGTTGAGCGGATCATTTCGGCATCATGTGCAGCCATTCCGTCAAAAAGCTTCTGAACTGTCGCGGCTGGCTGTTTTTCGTCTGAAGTTTGCGCCAACAACGGCATCAACGTGGCTAGCAGAAGAATCATAGGGGATCGCATGGTTATTTGTCAGCATCTCATTCTGACAAATAAGTGGTGTCGGCCGCCGCTTATGTCTTCATCCGTGCCATGAAATAAAATCCGGCAAGCGAAAAGATGAGATCTGGTGACCACGCGGCCATAACCGCCGGCAACTGGTTTAAGTCCCCGATTTGTTCAAAGACAGTTCCAATTGTCCAATACGCGATGGCAATGCCGAAGCTGATGCCCACGCCGGTCATAGCGCCACGATTACCTGCGATGAACGCGAACGGAATGCTGAGAAGTGCCATGATCAAGGCAAAAAGCGGTACGGAGAATTTCTTGTAGTATTGAACACGTAGTGGCGTAGTATTCATTCCGCTTGCTTGCAGCTCATGGATGTAAGTTCGCAACTCCTCGAAATTCATCTCCTTGTACTCTTTTTCTTCCTTGACAAACCAGGACGGAGGTTCTGTCAACTCCGGAAACGATGCGGAAGCACCGTGAAACCACTTATAAGAATCGACCCTGTCTCCTGTCTCATCGCTAAGTCCGTTTTGAAAAACCCACGTGTTCAGCGCAGGCTCCCATCGGGCGCGGTCTGCCGAGATCTGGCGCGTAATGGCGAATGTTTTCGGACTCAATTCGTACACGTTCACTTTAGACATAACGCCCTGACGTGGATCCAGCGACTGATAATTATAGATTCGCGAGCCCTGCCCATATATCCACTGCCGGTTGAGACGCAGATAGGTTGCGGCAGGCTTTTTCTTAATTTCCGCGCGCAGACGTTCCTGGCGGCGATTGGCCTCCGGAAGGTAGAAGTGATCAAATGCGAACAGGGCGCCGCTAATCAAAAAGCTCATGATCAGTACTGGGGCGGCCAGCCGGTGAACGCTTACGCCCGCGGCTTTGAACGCTGTTACTTCGTTGTACTTGGTTAGAATTCCGAAGCAGATCAACGAGGCCACCAGCGTTCCAATCGGAGTCAATTGATAGACCAGGCTCGGAGCCAGATGCCAGAGATAATCGATCATCGTCGGCATTCCGATATCGTTCTTAATCATGTCGCCCAACAGTTCGAAGAACGTGAAAACTTCGATAAGGGCCACCAGCGCGATTACCAGGACGGCAAAGTAAAACAGGAATCCGTTCAGCACGTAACCGTCAATGATCATGGGGCTGAAACCAAATCGTTTGGATCTGTTTTCACCGCCACGGCCATTGCCGATAAACCGCAGGACTTTCAGTTTGTCCATCAGCTCCTGTCCTGCTTTGCGAACCCAGCCTGCAATGTCATAATCGCCGGGAATCTCAAGACGGCTTAGCAGGAGCAGGCCAACTGCGGCAAACACAGCGTCCGGAGTCCACACGGCCACCGGGACCGGCAAGCTGCCCTTGCGCGCCAAGCCGATCAGTGTAATGAACCCGAGATAATACAGAAAGGCCAACAGCACGGTCATAATGAACGCCGCCGATTTTCCGCCCTTACGCGAGGATAGGCCGAGCGGTATCCCCACAAGCGCCAGCAGGACACAGGCGAGCGGAAGAGCAAAACGCTGGTGAAACTCAATCGCGGCGTCGACATATTCTTCATGTGACAGGTCGTGCCGCTCGTATACGCGCTTATAGAGAGGGCCTGTGTCCATCTCTTGTACGGTTTTGTTGAGCTGTAGTTCCTCGGGTTTCTGCGCCTGTAAGCTCTCGAATTGAGTAGACGCTCCGGTCTTAATGACCTTGCCTTCCTTATCGCGCTCGGTGGAGCTGAAATTCCGCAAATCCAGAATGATGCGGTTGTTCACCGGGTCGGCGTGCGGTATCGCTTCCTGAGCGACAATGATCCTCGGCCCGTCGCCACGATCCTTGCCGCGTTGCGCCAGTTCATCTTGTGGCGTGACATCCGCGATGAAAACGTTATGCCAAATAGTTTGTTTCGCGCCTGTTTCCACATTGTCGACGTACAGGACCGTATTCGGAAAGTCCTCGTCGAAGATACGCGATTCGATGTTGCCGGTAAGCTGGGCGGCGGCGAAGTTGCGCGCAACTTTCGATTCCAAATGCAGCGAAAGCGGGGTTAGCCAGAGCGAAGACAGCGCAGTCAGCACAAGGGCAAAAGACGCGAATAGCAGTACCGGCCGCGCCACCGATTTGCTGGAGATCCCCGACGCGCGCATGGCGGTGATTTCGCTATCCGCCGACATGCGACTCAACCCAATTAGGATTCCGACCAGCACGCCCAAAGGCAGTGCGAACGGAACTGTCGAAGGCAACGCATACAGGAGTAGCCGCGCAATCACTTGCGGCGGCGCCGATGTTTTAACAAGTAGAGCGGACACACGTTCAATCGTCCGCAGAAACAGAACAAAGATAAATAGCAGCGACCCCAGCGCCGCGCTGGTAAACACTTCCCGGAAGATCGCTCTGCTGAGAATGCGCATCAACTACTGCGGCGTGAGGTTTGGGGCGGGCACAACCGGTGGTCTGCCGGCCTGCTCCGCCGTGCGGCCCAAGTCGATGCTGTCAAAGAGCAGGGAAGGGCAGATCACCGAGGAGCTAGTGGCGTCGCCCGATAAGTCCAGCAGGTCGAACGAGCTTCCGTTGTTCAAATAATTCAAAACATAGGGGTGGTCTGAAGCCGCTCTGATGTCGCGTAGATCTTTCGCGCTGAACTCCTTAAAATGAATCGCGCGCACCAGTTCTTCGCGTCCGTCAGGATACTCCCGGTACGCCAGAATCGGCGTATTCAAAGTTCGCGCGTAGCCGTTTTTCCGCAGCTCGCTTGCCATAGTCTGTAGTTCTTCGAAGTTGGCAGTAGACGGAAAATCAATCTTGCGGATCAGCATGCCGTATTTCAGCCCGGCCGCTTTCACTGCCTCAATCAGCTTCGTCTTCATCTGTGCTTCGGGCACGGACTCGTCTGCTTGCACGAAGAGATTGCCGATTGCGGCTTGCTCGGAGCCAAATCCGCCCGGCAACCGCCCATGACCGTTCGACGCAGCGAACGTACGCACGGGTTGCCTGCTGAATAGAAAATGTTTCAGAACACCCTTTTCCACTAACGCAACGCGCTCTGCCGGCACACCTTCGTCGTCCACGTCGTAGTGGCCGGCAAGTACTGTTCCTTGAAAGTTGGTTTGATGTGGATCGTCAGAGATCGAGAGCCATTCAGGCAGCACCTTTGAACCCATACGCGAAGCCCACACACTCTCAACAGGTTCGGAGCCTCGCGCGTTCCCTCCAGGAGGGGCAATCGGCTTACGCGGCAAACGGATTGCGTCCGTCAGCGATTGCGCGACCAACTGCGCCGCTGCTTTCCCTTCGAATAACACGGGACCGGTATAGTCTTCTCCCGCGGGAGCCTTGGAAAGCGCATCAACATCGGCCGCTATCTTATCCACGCGGGTTGCCAGTTCCTGTTCGGAAGGGAGTTGGGAAGGTTCCAACACGGTGATCAGATCGTGATCCCAAACTCTGGTGCCATCGGCCACCAGGCTGCTGCCCCGAATCTCGACGGCAGCTAATTCTTGCGGAATTCGGACAATGGTGCCTTCTGTGTTGACCAGCCGGTAGGTGGAACCGATACCGCGCATCGATACCGAAGAATCCAGCACCTCAGGATGCGCAACAAAGCGTCCCGACAACGTGCGGGCGATGTCTTCCCATTTCCTGAGGTCCACTTTGAATTCGGATGGCTGCTGCAGGATTTGTACGGGTGTCGTCCGGCTGAAATCAGGTGTTGAATCAGGATCAGCTATCTCGCGTAGCGCCGCGCGTTTCCGGGCAATCTGGTCGGCCGACGCTTTATACAACGCATCGGTCGATAGCCATAGCTGTGTGCGCATCGCCTGGTAATCGTCGTCAATGGGAAAAAGGCCTAGCCGTACATCTCCCGTGTAGATCGAATTCGTGTTATCGAACTTGTAGTCGCCCACTCGAAGCACGATGGTCGGCTGGCGCATGTGCAATCGGGTGGAAGTGATAAGGCCGCCTAGGCTGGCCGTGGCAGTTGCGCTGTCGCTATCGCTGGTTGAATACGCGATAAAGTAAGGTTTTTCGAGATCGCTGATCTGCATGGTTTTCGCCCGCGCAATCTCATCCAACATCGCTCGCAACTGAACATCTTTGCGCGGATCTGGTCCGCTATCCGCACCTCCCAGCCACACCGTGCTTCCCAGCAAACCGGCCAACACCGCTGCACTCGCTAAAACACGCCTGCTCATTACTTACCCTCCGGCTGGGGTAGTAGCGGCGGTTTCTGTTGCGCGTTCTGCTTTTTCTGCGTCTCGATTTCCGAGACCAGGATCGCCGGTGACACCGCCGAAACCGGAATGCTTCCCGATTCCGCGCCACAGAATCCGTTGAAGACCTCAGATCGATTCGATGTTGCCAATATTTTCTGAAAACTTGCCAATGGAGTTCCGACAATATCCACGCCGCGAATCAGTTCATCCGGCCGGCCATCGGCATAAACGCGATAAACAACCAGGGGCACGACCGTAAATGCCTGCAGACCTTGCCGGCCAGTTGTCGTGTAGCCGCTGGACACTTCCTCGAAGTAAAGACCGTACGGCGTCTTCTGTTTCTTGATTTCATCGATCAACTCGGTCCGAAGTTCGTGTTCGGAAACCTCCTTCGATGACTTCACAATAAGATTCGATTGCCGCGACACCACTTCATACCCGGGCTGTCTTCTTCCGTGCCCGTTCGACTGATGGAACTGCCCAACCGGCGAACGTGATAGCAAGAACGTCTTCAATACGCCGTCTTCTACAACTTTGACCGGGCGCGCCTTTACGCCCTCGTCGTCATAGTCGTAGTAGCCGATCAAGTCTGTTCCTTTGTACTGCCGGATGGTGGGATCAAAATCGACGCTGATGAAATCGGGCAGAACCTTCTGCCCTAGCATCTTGGTGAACGTCTGACCCTCGGAGATGTCTTTCTGCCGGTGACCTTCCACGCGATGACCGAAGATTTCATGAAAGAAGACCGCCGAAGCGCGCCCTGAAAGAATGGCCGGGCAGACGATTGGTTCAGCGGGCGGAGCATTTACCAGGGCGTCCACCTTCTTCGCGACGTCCTGTACATGGGCCAGCACCGTCTTGTCGTTTGGCAAATGCGTCGGATCGGATGCTTCCATGGTGTCGAACGTCTGCACTTGCATCCCATCTGAAGCAAGGCCGACTCCATTGATCTCGATGCGGAAGAAGTTACTTCCCTGCTGAATAGCCGAGCCTTCCGTATTCACGAACGTTTTGATTTCGCGCTTCGCGATGAAGCTCACGCCCGATCCGAGAATCTTCGGATGCTGCCGGAACTCAGCTGACCAACCCCGCAGTTTTTGACTCCAGTCCTTCATGTCATAGCGGTAGGTCTCGGGCAACTGCGAGTATGTTTGCGGCGCTTCGGAAGAAAAATCAGAATCCTGATCCGTTTCTTGAGCCAATAACTGCTGGTCCGTCTTTAGCTGCAGTAAGCGGCGCGCGGCTGCGCGATACACGCGATTCGTTTCCGCCCACAAGGCGCGTCGAATCTGATTAGGGTCATCGTCCAAGCTAAGGGAAGTCAGCGAGGTAAACCGGATTCGATTGCCTTTATATGGATGATAATTGTCGAATTTCGGAGTGCCGACCCGAATCGTAGTATCGACGCCGCGTCCGTGCTGATGAATGTCATCGATCAGGGCTCCCTCGGTTGCAGATGCCGAATCGGTTTGGTCGTCACTAACCTCGTAGGCCATATAGTACGGCCCTGGGTCGCCCTTTGCCTTCAGCCCGCTAAACTCGCGGTCCAATTCGCTTTTCAAAATGTCGACCAGCGAAGGCTTGGTGGTAACGGATGCTCTAGACCAGGCGCCGATGGCCGCAACTGTCAGAACGGAAAGCAATACAAGGACGCGTTTGGACAAAAATATGCACCGCTGCGGAGAATGTATCCGGGTGCTCCAGAAGGGTTTTTGGAGCAATTACAAGAATAGCGCGCGTGGCGCGATCACGCACGCGCCTAACCGGATACTACCGGAGCGCAAGCTCACGCAAATTTTCGGCGTAGGGCGCGCGCGCCACACCATGTTCAGTGATGATCGCGGTTACGTATCGATGGGGCGTGATATCGAAAGCTGGATTGGCAACCTTAATTCCTTCAGGAGCTACTGCCACACCTTGTAGATGCGTCACTTCCTTGCCAGCTCGTTCCTCAATCGGAATTTGATCTCCGGATTCCAAGCTCAAGTCCAAGGTCGAAATGGGAGCCGCAACGTAGAAAGGCACATTATTTTCTTTTGCAAGCACGGCTACTCCGTAGGTGCCTACTTTGTTAGCCACGTCTCCGTTACTGGCGATGCGGTCTGCGCCCACCACAACGCAGCCGATTCTTCCGCTCTTGAGAAAGTGCCCGGCCATGTTGTCGGTGATCAGAGTTGTATCGATTCCGTCGCGCTGCAATTCCCATGCGGTCAGACGAGCGCCTTGCAAGAAAGGTCGTGTCTCGTCCGCAAATACATCAATTTTCTTGCCCATTTGCACCGCGGCGCGGATTACGCCCAAGGCGGTTCCAAATCCCGCTGTCGCCAGTGCGCCGGCGTTGCAATGTGTCAAAACCGTTTTGCCATCCGGTACCAGCGGGGCGCCATTTCGGCCGATCGCCTGGTTGATGGCGATGTCTTCTTCACGAACGTGCTGCGCTTCTTCCACCAGCCGCACGCGCACGGCTTCGATGCCTAGATGCTTCGTTAAATTGTAAACACCGCGCATGCGATCGATGGCCCAGAACAGGTTCACCGCTGTTGGTCTGGTCTTAGCGAGCGTTTCGCAAATGGTTGGCATCTCCTTCTCGAGGTCATCGGATTGCAGAGCACCCAAAGCAACGCCCATTGCCGCAGCTACGCCGATAGCCGGCGCGCCGCGAATGACCATGTTGCGAATGGCATCCGCCACATCGATGTAACTGCGGCAGGTAACGAAACTAGTTTCATTCGGTAAACGCGTCTGGTCGATCATGACGACGCCATCGGGCGTCCAGACAATCGTCTCGACAGTATTCTGGGTCAGAATGGCAGGTGAGCTCATTATTTATTGGTGTTTTGATACCGCTAATGCAATTACTTGCAGCCCATTAAAACAGCCGTGCATGATGGTGGTCGGGATGATCGAGTTCGTCCATGCACGCACGAAGCCGAGCGCGACACCCACCAATCCAATCGCAACCACGTATTGCCACACGAAAGAGTACTCAACGGCATGCAAGCTTCCGAAAAGTGCCGCGGTTAGCAAAATGCCGAATAATATTCCGAAAGTACGTGTTAGCAGCGGTTGCAGGAAGCCGCGAAAGAACAATTCTTCGAAAAACGGCGCCAGGGTGATGGCCATAATCGCAAGTGGAATCGAGTTAGGTATCTCATCCATGGGCGTCGATATTTTTGGTGTGTGTAGCAGATTGCCTATTGCGGAGATAATAAACGGAAGCGCCACGCCGCCGAGCACAGCGTAGGCGAGGACGCCTGGACGCGTCATTCGCCAGCCCAACGACCGCAGCACGGGTTTTCCGTAACGGCTGCTGAAGACGAACTTCAATATAACGAGTAGAAAAAAGTACATCGCCAGATTAGTCGGCAACAACAACGGCATCGGATCTTTACGCAGATGAGGCCAGATAAACGTCGCCGCGCCCACTCCGAGCAGGATCACCGCCACCGATGCGATCATCAGCCCGACTACAAGCGCCAGATCCTGGTATCCCCAGAACGGGTTTCGCTCCGTTTGCGGCAGAACCAGCACTCCGGGCTCAATTACAGGCGGATATTCAGGTTGCGCGGGCGGTTCTTCAGGCGGCATGTCCTGGTCTCAGTATCTTTCGAAGCGCCTCCGCGGTGTGGCTGTGACGAACTCCCAAAACCTCTTCCGGGGTTCCGGCGGCGACTAATCGTCCGCCCTTTTCACCACCCTCGGGTCCTAAATCGATCAGGTAATCCGCGCTCTTGATTACGTCAATCTGATGCTCGATCACTACAACCGTATTTCCTAAATCCACTAACCGCTGCAGGACGTTCAGAAGGTGCTTCACATCTTCGAAGTGCAGACCCGTTGTGGGCTCATCCAGTAAGTAAAACGTCTTCCCCGTCTGCCGCTTGCTCAACTCCTTCGCCAGCTTGATACGCTGTGCTTCACCGCCCGAAAGGGTAGTGGATGATTGGCCCAGGTGAATGTACCCCAACCCAACTTCCGCCAGGGTCTTTAGCTTCTGTTGAATCTGCGGAATATTCGCCAGCAGTTCCACGGCCTCGTCGACGGTGGACTCTAACAGGTCGGCAATACTTTTGCCCTTATATTTCACCTGCAGAGTCTCCAGGTTATAACGGCGTCCGCGACAAACGTCGCAAGTGACGTAGACGTCGGGCAAGAAATTCATTTCGATGCGCTTGAGCCCATCGCCCTGGCAAGCTTCGCAGCGGCCGCCCTTCACATTGAAGCTGAACCGCCCCGCCTTGTAGCCACGCTCTCGCGATTCCGGCAGCATTGCATATAACTCACGAATTGCGGTGAACAAGCCGGTGTAAGTCGCTGGGTTTGAACGGGGCGTCCGGCCAATCGGCGATTGATCGATCTCGATTACCTTGTCGATGTTTTCGAGCCCGGCAATCGCATCATGCTGCCCCGGAACTTCGCTGGATCCATAGACTTCCTTGGCGAGCGCGCGATAGAGGATGTCATGGATGAGCGTCGACTTGCCGCTGCCGGAAACGCCAGTCACAACGGTCAGCGTTCCCAGCGGGAAGTGTACGTCGATATTTTTGAGATTATGCTCGTTCGCTCCTTTGACGATAATCTCGAGGCCGTTCCCACGCCTGCGAACTAACGGTGGAGAGATAGCCAGGTGACCGCTCAGATATTCGCCAGTGAGCGATTGCGGCGTTTGCATGATCTGCGTGGGCGTACCTTGTGCAATCAGCTCCCCGCCAAGTCGTCCTGCGCGTGGTCCCAGATCAATTACATAATCCGCGCGCTCAATTGTCTCAGCGTCGTGCTCCACAACCAGTACCGTGTTGCCGAGATCGCGCAGATGATGCAAGGTATCAAGTAAGCGGCCGTTATCGCGCGGGTGCAGTCCAATCGATGGCTCGTCAAGCACGTACAACACTCCGCGCAATTTCGAGCCTATTTGCGTTGCCAGCCGGATTCGTTGCGCTTCACCGCCCGATAGCGTTGCGGATGACCGGTCGAGGCTTAAATAGTCCAAACCTACAGCGCAAAGGAACTCCAATCGGTTCTGGATCTCCTCCACGATTCGCCCCACCAACTGCAGTTCGCGGCCTCCAAATTCCCAAGCCTGTGCCAAGGGCAACGCTCGCGCGATCGGCATTCGGGTAAACTCGGCTATCGATGAGCCCTTTACCTCGACCGCCAAACTGGATGCTTTGAGCCGCCGTCCGCCGCAATCGGGACATGCAGTCGGCGACATAAAGTCCATGAGCCAATCGCGGTAGCCCTCGCTTGCGCGTGCATAACTCTCATCGAGCGTCTTCAAAATTCCGCTGAATTGTGCGTTCCCGTGAATGAGCGCGTTGCGTATCCTCTTCGGCAGTTCTTCGAAAGGGACAGTTAGATCGATGCCGAGCGTGTCCGCTCCCTCGTTCAGCGCGGAAATCATGTAAGAAGAAGTCGAACCAGGCCCCAGTCCTCCCTCTAACAACGGCTTCGACGGGTCGGCGATCACCTTGACGGGGTCGAAAGCCCACGTGCTTCCGACGCCGTTGCACGTTTCGCACGCCCCATACGGGCTGTTGAATGAGAACGAGCGCGGCTCCAATTGCGGAACACTGGTACCGTCGTTTGGGCAGGCGAGTTTCTCCGAGTACAGCCGCTCCGGCCCGTCCACGACGGCAATGATGACCAGGCCATCGGCCCATTTCAGGGCGGTCTGGATGGAATTTTCCAGGCGCTGTTCAATGCCTGGTTTTACAACCAACCGGTCGATAGCTACTTCAATCGTGTGATTCTTACGCTTCTCCAGCTTGATGGGCTCATCCAGCGATCGAAGCTCTCCATCTACGCGTGCCCGAAACCCGGCTTTGGCAACAGCTTCCAATTCTTTTTTGTATTCGCCTTTGCGGCCGCGCGCGATGGGCGCCAGCACCATGATGCGTTCGCCCTGATGCTGAGCGAATACTTGTTCCAGAATCTGATTAGGTGACTGTCGCGCGATTTCGGCTCCGCACAAAGGGCAGTGCGGGACACCAACCGATGCATACAGCAGCCGAAGATAATCATAGATTTCAGTCACCGTACCGACGGTGGAACGGGGGCTGCGAGACGTCGTCTTTTGTTCGATAGAAATTGCGGGGCTTAGTCCGTCAATCGAATCAACCTCTGGCCGTTCCATCTGGTCCAGAAACTGCCGCGCATACGGAGAGAGCGTCTCCACATATCGCCGCTGTCCTTCGGCATAGATCGTGTCAAACGCGAGCGAGCTTTTGCCTGAACCGCTCAGCCCGGTAATAACAGTAAACGTATTCCGCGGAATTTCGACGCTGATGTTTTTGAGGTTGTGCTGGCGAGCGCCATGCACAGAGATGCGTTCCAACATTTATAGAGCTTCATTACTATTCTCGGTCAGCCGCCGGCTGGCGAAGACAAACTGCGCAACTCGCCTGAACCATATTCGTAAAATAACCATTTCGGAAGATCGTCATGGCCAAGAACTTCAAGGAGTTAACTGATCGGGAGATTGTGGCGCTGGCCATCACGTTGGAAGAGGAGGACGGACGCATCTACGGCGACTTCGCGGAGAGACTGCGCGGGGACTACCCCTCAACGGCCAAACTTCTCGGGGAGATGCAAGCGGAGGAAGCAGATCACCGCAACAGTCTCATCGATCTCTATCGGTCCCGTTTTGGCGATCACATTCCGCTGATTCGACGTCAGGACGTGAAAGGATTTGTCTCCCGCCCGCCCGTCTGGCTGATTCAGAATATCGGCCCAGCCGCCGTTAGGAGGGCCATTGAGAGCATGGAGTCGGAAACTCGCCGCTTCTATCAAATGGCGATTGAGAAGACCACAGACGCATCAACACGCAGGCTGCTGGGCGACCTTGCCGCTGCCGAAGCGAAGCACACCGAAGCTGCCGAGACGATCGAGAAGCGGGAAATCACTCCCGGCGTGCGCCATGCCGAGGCCGAAGTGCGCCGCCGTATGTTCTTGCTCAAGTTTGTGCAACCGGGTCTCGCGGGACTCATGGACGGTTCCGTTTCAACGCTGGCGCCTTTGTTTGCGGCGGCCTTCGCGACTCACACCAGCCGGGACGCCTTTCTGGTCGGGCTTGCAGCATCCATCGGAGCGGGCATTTCGATGGCGTTTGCGGAAGCGCTTTCGGATACGGGGGAATTGACCGGCCGTGGAAGCCCTGTGGTTCGCGGCATCGTCACGGGTGTGATGACTACTGCCGGGGGCATCGGACACACGCTTCCTTATCTAATTTCGAATTTCAAATTCGCCACCGGAATTGCGTTCGTGGTCGTAATTGTAGAACTCGCGGTTATTAGCTGGATCCGCCAGCACTATATGGAAACGCCCCTGCTACGAGCGGCTCTGCAAGTTGTTTTGGGGGGCGCACTGGTTTTTGCGGCCGGCATTCTAATCGGAAACTCTTAAGAATGGCCGTCCGGCTGCGATGCTGGTAATGTGCAAACGGCATAATGATGCCGGAGGTTTTTATGGTTGAGTATGCTGATGCAACCCCCGAGGTCCGGGCCGTTTACGACGACATCATGTCAACGCGCAAAACGGATTGGATCAACAATTTCTGGAGAACCTTGGCGCATGATCCGGTGGCGCTGCGGCGGACCTGGGAAAGTATCAAGCAGGTAATGGCGCCCGGAGCGCTCGACGCGCTAACGAAGGAAATGATCTACCTTGCTGTTAGTGCTACCAATCAGTGCGGGTACTGCATGGCATCGCATTCAGCGTCCGCCCGGAAAAAAGGCATGACGCGTGAAATGTTCGGCGAATTGATGGCAGTGGTGGGCATGGCGAATGAAACCAACGCTCTGGCTGCGGGCTACCGGGTTGAAATTGATGAGCAGTTTAAGACTGAGTAATGGCACGTACTAGCGGAAGAGCTTACGCCTTCCTGCGCTGGAGCGGTGCACACGCGCGTCCCGGCATCGTTGGTGAGGTCGGCTGGGCATTCGAGTACAACGATCGCTTAGGCCGGTTTTACTGTTTTTATTGCGGCTCGACGGAGTCCTACGCTAGTTCTGCCCCGCCTGCTGGACGGGTGTTCCGGTTCGAGAAATGTCTCACCCTGCCTGAACTAATCAAAGCCATGTCGGCCGCCAGTCCTGATCGTCCCGCGTTCGACGAAGTCAAGGTGTTTGAGGTCGGAGATTCTCAGTCAGAGCTTGCCTTACAGACTGTGAATCAGCTCGCAACCGCGGCCGACGACGTGATCAGCCGCACTGATCCGCTGGAGCATACGCGCGAGATTTTGACGCGCTACGGCGTTCGGTCTTTGGCCAACACGCGAGGCTTTAACGCTCCTTTCCTCTGGTACAACATGTTGCCTGGCCGCAGCGTGCCCGTCCGTAAAATGGCCGTTCACATTTTCCAGCTTCGCGCGCAAGCTGTCGTCGAGACGGTAACGCCCGCAGACGTAGAAGATCAGGTACGCAAAATTGTGCAAAATGAGTTCGAAGTCCGCGCTGTGGGTGAGTGCTTTGTCTGCCGAACCGGTTCAAATTTCGTTGTCGGCCTGGACATCGCTGTCAATCCCCGCTTCTCGGTGGCGGAAGGTCGAAATTTGGCCGAGCGCGTCGCGCAGGCTATCCGTACCGGTACTCCGAAAGTCAGTCATGTCTTTATTCAAGTCGAAGCTCTTGGTTAAACTAAGAGTTTCCCGGGCATACTGGTTCTCCGATTGCAAAAGGTTTGATCTATGAGGCGCCTAGATAAATACACTCCGGACATCTGCTCCCAACTGAGGCAAATTGCCGAGCAACGGAACTGGCGCGCTTGGGATGGGTCAGTCCAGCGAGACGAACTCCTGGAAGACCTGGAACTCACATATCACCTGCATGCTGCAGCAGAAGCGACCGGTGCCCGCGCCGGATTCCCAGCCATGCCGGATTTTCCAATTGCATTCATTGACAGCGAAGGCGTCTTGGACCCGGCCGCCTTCGTGAATACTTTTTTCGCTCGCCGTCTTCACCCCGTGCCGTGGAACCAATTGGATAACGGTTCGCAAAACGGCTTCGCGGCTTGAGCTTCCAGCCTGCGCCTTAACCGCCACTTCTGTGCCATAGTCGGGGCATGGCCGATGCAGCCACATCGACTATTCCGGGCGCCACGGCACTTCCCAAGCTAAGAAAAGAGCTGGGCGTACCTGACCTCGTCCTCGCGCAGGTTCTTTGTGTTGTCGGCTCCGCTTGGGTTGGGGTCGCGGCGAAACTAGGTAAAGCGCACGTCGCGTTCTGGTTGGGCGCAATGCTGCTTTATTACCTGCCCCTCGCGACCGTTGTCACGTATTTGAATCGTGAGATGCCGCTGGAGGGTGGTCTCTACCAGTGGGCGAAGCTGGGCTTTGGTGAGTTTCTTGGTTTTCTGACTGCTTGGAATCTCTGGGTCTACGCCGTCATTTGCATCGGGTCCATTCTATTTATGGTACCCACGGAGTTGGCCTACATGATTGGCCCCAGCGCAGAATGGCTGCCGGGCAATACGCTCGCGACTATTGCAACAGTCGGGGCTCATCGTCATTGCCATAGCACTGGTTGCAGTGCGCGGCCTGGCGATCGGCAAATGGCTTCACAACTCTGGAGGTCTCCTCATTCTGCTTGCCTACGCCATTCTGCTGCTTTTGCCGCTCCTCTTTCGCACCCGGCATCCAGGCGCCTCGTATACGCCTTTCCCGTGGCAAACCCCGGCTCTGAACTGGTTCAGCGTCGCTGTCTTCGGGCAAATGACTATCGGCGCACTCAGTGGGTTCGAGTACGTGGCCATTATGGCGGGCGAATGCAGGCATCCAGCGCGTAGCATCGGCCGGTCTGTCTCTCTCTCCGCGCCCATAATCGCGCTGATGTTTATTTTAGGTACCAGTTCTGTGCTGGCTTTTGTGGGCAGCCGGCCAATTAACCTGATCGGACCCATTCCCCAAACCTTCCGGCTCGCGTTTGGCGCGTCGGGGTTGAGCGGAAGCGTGGCTGGCTTCGCGATATTCTTGCTGGTGGGCCGGGCCATTGCTGCTGCCAGTCTCATCTTCACGGGCCTGACACGTTTGCCCATGGCAGCCGGATGGGATCATCTGCTGCCCGATTGGTTCACTTGCCTGCATTCACGCTGGAAAACTCCGGTAAATTCCATCCTCTTTGTAGCCGTAGTAGTCATAGCATTGGTACTTCTCAGCACGCTGGGGGTACACGAGCAGGAAGCCATGCAACTGCTCCAGAATGCCTCCACAGCGCATTACGGGATCGCCTACGTCGCGTTATTTGCGGTGCCGCTGTTCGGTATTGCGCGTGTCCGATGCAGGTTACCGCTGTGGGTGAAAATTGCGTCTGCGGCCGGCCTTATCTCAAGCGGCGTCGCGGTCATGATTGCGGTATATCCGATTATCAATGTTCCGAGCCCGGTTACTTATGCGTCAAAGATCATTTCAACAGTTGCTGTGAGTAATCTGCTGGCCCTGTGGATCTATCGCCGCCAAAAACCTCGATCTATGGTGCCTAGTGTGAATCATTTTCCTGCTATTTTGTTTTTGTGAGCACGCAGCGCGCTATGCCGGGAGGGCGTGCCGATCGCGAAAATCTGCCCAAAGGCCCGAACGGCCGTTTTCTTTGTCGCTGGTGCAATCTTGAAGTGCCGCCCGGCAGACTGACGTTCTGCTCGGATTGGTGCGTCGAAGAGTGGCGCTTACGCAGCGATCCGGGTCATCTCCGCGAGCGAGTTTTTCAGCGCGATCGCGGCATCTGCGCCCTCTGCAAACTGGACTGTGTCGCACAATTCCGGCACATCAAGCGTCTTCGCGGTGTCAGCCGCGCCAAAGCCATGTCCGAATGGGGACTACGGGGCCGAAAAACACTCTGGGACGCCGATCACATCACACCTGTGGTCCAGGGAGGTGGCGAATGCGACTTGTCTAATATGCGCACGTTGTGTTTGAAGTGTCATCGCGCGCGGACTGCGGAGTTGCGAGTGCGCCTGGGCGCGAACGACATTTAACCTAAGCTCGATTCGCCTTCGCCCGCTGCAAAGTCAAGCTTTTGGCAAAAACATCGCGAAACGTCTTTGCGGCATCGTTGGCGGACCAAATTTCGAGATCAACATCTTCGTCAGCGTGAACGATTAAGTTCAGGTTTCCGTCGCGAATCGCGCTGGTAACGTCGCGTACCTTCTGTTCGTGACCTCGATCCAAGGAATCGGCGATCCGCAACAAGGGGGCGAGCAATAGAACCTGCCGCCGCGCATCAGGCTCAAGTGCCTGGTAATGCGAATGGCGCGTTTCCGGCATAGATTTGCGATGAAAGCGGCAGAGCGCCGCAATCGTGAGCCGTTCTTTATCCGTGAAACCAGGCATGTCCGAGTTCGCCACCAGGTAAGCGGAGTGCTTATGGTGTCCCGTGTTGCTGACGAAATGCCCCACATCATGCAGATACCCGGCCGCCTCCAGCAGCTTGCCGGCCGTTGGAGGTAGTTGATGAAGTGGTTGCAGAATCTCGAACAGCCGGTGTGACAGGAACGCCACCTGCCGAACGTGCTTCAAAAGAACGCCATACTTCCGAGCCATGGCTTCGACAACGCTGCGCTGTTCGCGTGAAAGCTGTGACAGTTCACGGCCGACACCTCGCGCGGCCAAGTCAGCAATAATGCCGTCGCGTACGCCGGCAGAGCAGTAGTACAAGGAACGGTTCTCAAACAACTCCATCACTCGTAAGAAAACTGCGGTCCCCGCCACAACGATTTCGGCGCGCTTCGGCCCGATGCCGGTAATCTTCCTGCGAGCGGAAAGATCGCTGCCGGCGAGTTCCGCGAATAACTCGCGCACCTGGCTGAAGGAGGCGCGCACGCGATCTGCTTCGTCACGCTTTGCGCGCGGAATTTGATTCGCCACCGATACAATTGCCGCCGCAGTTGCCGAGGTCGCAATTGCCCGATCAAATTTCTCAGCGTCGTGTTGCTGGCGAAAAGGCGAGAGCTTCTCATCGATGTATTGCATCAGCCGATGCAGTTCGTCCGGCCGAGCCGGGTCGCTCTTCAGAAACATTTCAGTTAATCGCACTGCGCCCAGAGGTTTCGATACAGTATCGATCAACTGTCCGTTGTGGCTGACAATCAGCTCGGCGCTGCCACCGCCCACGTCGACGACAAGCGTGCGCTCCTTTGGCCTCGGCCATATCGACTCCACGCCAAGGTGAATGAGGCGGGCCTCTTCCGGTCCGGAAATGATCTCGACATTGGTTCCAATAGCTTCGCTGGCGCGCCTCAGGAACTCCTGCTGATTGCTCGCGTCACGAACGGCGCTTGTAGCCACGGCTCGCAGACCTACAATGTCCAGGCGGCTGTAGGCAGCAGCCATCCTCGCAAGATTGGCGGTCAAAAAATCCAGTGCGTCTTTGCTGATTGCGCCCGATCGGAAGACGCTCTCGCCCAGCCGCGTAACCTGCCGGTCCTGCGCTAGAATGCGAGTCTCTCCGTGGCTTACTTCCGCAGCCATCATCCGAACAGAATTGCTTCCGATATCGATGGCGGCGTAGCGCGGCATACTCGTTTTATAGCAATCTCCACGTCCGAGCAGAACATGCACCGGCGGCTACACTGAAACTGAGTGCGCTTCCTCAGATTGATTTTGTTCAGTGTGGCCGCAATGCTTTGCGCGGCGATCAGTATCACCCGTGCTGCGGCCGGCTCCGAAAGCTTTTACATCCATCCCGGCGACACCATTGTGTTCTATGGGGATAGCATCACGGATCAGCGGCTCTATACAGTCTTCACTGAGCTTTACGCCGTGACGCGCTACCCAAAACTGGACGCCAAATTTATCCATTCAGGGTGGGGCGGCGATCGCGTGAGCGGGGGCGGCGGCGGTCCCATCGATGTGCGTCTAGAGCGTGACGTCCTCTCCTACAAGCCGACTGTGATGACCATCATGCTCGGCATGAACGACGGTAAGTATGCGAATCACACCGCTGCCGATGACGAGGCTTTTTACGCCGGATATCGTCACATCATTGAAACGGTTCGTCAGAAGTTCCCAGCTCTGCGCATTACTGCGATTGAGCCATCTCCCTTTGATGACGTGACGCGACCGTTCACTCTGCAACCGGGCGGCTATAACGCGGTGCTGGTGAACTACGGCGGTTGGATTAAGCGGCTTGCAACAGAATCGCACCTGGATGTCGCAGACCTGAATACGGGCGTTGTAGCGATGCTGCGTAAGGCGAATTCCATGGACCCTGCCGCTGCGCAGAAGATTATCCCCGATCGGATTCACCCAGGGCCTGCCGGCCACCTGATTATGGCTGAGCAGCTTTTGAAGGCTTGGAACGCCCGGCCCATTGTCTCCGCTGTAAGCATTGATGCGGCGAAGGGCAAAGTGACTCGATCCGATTTTGCTCATATCAGCGACTTTCACTCCGCTGAGCCCTTCGTTTGGACAGAAACCGACGATGCGCTGCCTCTTCCCTTCGCGCCAATGTTGTCTGGTGACCACGACCACACGCTCGCGCTTGCGATAGAGAGTTCCGATGTGACGCAAGCTCTCAATCAGGAGCCATTATGTGTTACCGGGTTGCCGCCGGGTCGCTACAAGTTAACGATTGATGGCGACGCAGTAGGGTCCTGGAGTGCCGAAGAATTAGCGCGCGGCGTGAACCTTGCACTGCTGGACACCCCGATGGCGAGACAGGCGATGGACGTCCGGAATCTGACATCGCAGCATGTGGACCTGCACCAGTTTCGTTGGCGAACTATTCAGATTCCACTGCAGAATTTGGACTCTGCCCATTATGACGAGAGCCTGAAGGCGCTGGATGGATTAGAGGCCGACGTCGTCGCGCGGCAACGCGCTGCTGCTCAGCCCCATCCGCACGTATTCCAACTCGTTTCTGCCGAATGAAGTCCCTTCTGCGCCCTGTGGCGCACCAGTACCGTTCCTGGATGGATCGTTGGGAGAACGAACTTTGTTTTCGCGCCAACGACCGCATAGTGCGCCCTTTTGAATACGGCTTCGAATGGAGTGAGCACTGGCCCTGTACTGAAAAAATCGGCAGAAACAATTCAGATCCCGTCGATTACCTCGTCCGCCTGAATGAGTGTTGTATCGCCAACAGCGCCGAATTTTTCGGCTACGGCACACCAGCGGACTTTAAATTGACGAATGAATGGTTGGAATTTTCTTCGCCCGTCCAGACGCCCTACCCTGAGAACAACATTGTGCGCGCCCGTTGGTTTCCCGCGCGCAATGGCGAGCGTAAAGCCGTCGTGGTGCTCCCGCACTGGAACTCCAAGCTGCCACAACACAACGCACTCTGCGCTGGATTACAGCGGCTGGGTATTAGCGCCCTTCGCCTGAGTTTGCCCTACCACGATTCCCGCATGCCCGCTGAATTAAGTCGCGCCGATTATGCGGTGTCATCGAACGTATGTCGCACGATAGATGCGACACGCCAGTCGGTGATCGACACGCGCTGCTGCTTCGATTGGCTGCAGCAACAAGGGTTCCAGGAGTTGGGAATCGTGGGCACCAGCCTTGGATCGTGTTATGCGTTCCTCGCAAGCGCACATGATGCGCGCATCCGGGTGAACGTCTTCAATCATTGCTCGACATACTTCGCCGATGTCGTTTGGGAGGGACTCTCTTCGCGCCACATCCGCGACAGCCTGGAAACAGCCGTGGATCTGGACACGCTTCGAAAGCTCTGGTTGTGCATCAGTCCGCCCAGTTACTGGGATCTCTATGCCGGCCGGCACAAGCAGTCCAAATTCATATACACGCGATACGACACCACATTTCCGGTCCATCTTTCACGTCAGGTGGTTGAAGGAGCCCGGGCGCATCATTGGCGTCATGAGGTGACGGTCTTGCCTTGCGGCCACTATACGATGGGCGAGTTTCCTTTCAAATTCATTGCTGGTTACGAAATTTGCTCGTATCTCAAGCGGCATCTGTAAGCGGCGTTGCGTCCTGAAGACAGTTAAGACCTTAAATAATTTTCCCAAACGTGGTGCAAAATGCGCTTGCCACGCATCCTACGCTTGTGGCAAAGGTGAAAAACTTCGATCGGTTGAGCGTGGCAAATGGATAGGACGAATCTACGGCAGCTGGCCCTGTTTTGTTGTTCTTTGTTAGCGGCCACCAGGATGCTTGGACAAGCAGGTGCGCCGCCCAGCTCAAGTATCCAGGCTGGGGCCGGACAGTCGCCGCGGGGGTCATCGGATACTGTGGTCTCAACTCCAATATCCGGCGACCAAAATTTTCAGGGCAGTGTTCCCCAAGGAACCGCTTCTTCTGCAGCCATGCCTCTCACTCTCGGCGATGCAGTTAACCGTGGACTCAAAGCCAATCTGGGCCTGCTCACAAACGAGCAGAGTAGCCGTGAAGTGCGCGCTGAACGTTTGCGTGCGTTGAGCGCGCTCTTGCCGAATGTCAGTGGACAACTCAGCATGACGGAGCAACAACTGAATCTGCAAGCGCTGGGTTTTCTTGTCAGCTTTCCTCCGAGCCTGGGCTTGACCATTCCACATATCGTCGGGCCATACTCCTATCAGGCCGCACTGGCGAACGCGACGGTTCCTCTCTTCAATTTCAGTTCGATAAGCAACTTTCGGGCGTCGCGCGAAAGCGATAAAGCCGCCGCGCTTTCGATAAAAAATGCTCGCGATCTGGTGGTGCAGGCGGTAGGTGATGCATACCTGCAAATCATTGCCGACACGGCGCGAATCACAGCGACCCAGGCCGAAATTGACTCTGATAACGCGATCTACGTGAACGCTCAACGCCGCCATGAGGCCGGCACCGCTATAGGGATCGACGTATTGCGGTCGCAGGTGGAATTGAAGCAGCGGCAGCAAGCTTTGGTCGCCGTGACCAACCAGTTTCAAAAGGACAAACTGACGCTGGGCCGCATTATTGGTCTGCCGCCTGGCCAAGATTTCGGCGTGGCAGATCCTTCTCCGTCGGTTCCGCTTGTAGCCATGCCTCTGAAGGAAGCGATTGCCACCGCCTACGATCATCGGCCTGATTACCAGGCCGCGAAAGCGCGCGTGCTTGCGGCACAATTCTCATTGCGAGGAGCGAAAGCTGAGCGTTATCCGACGCTCACGGCGTCGGGATTCTATGGCGCAGAGGGGCTTAGGCTGCTATCTAACTCTCACGGTGTCTTTCAGGCTGAGGGTGCCCTCCAATTCAATATTTTCGACGGCGGACGCATTAAGGCGGATATTCTGGACAACGACGCTGAACTGCGGAATCGCCGAAATGAGTTGGAAAATATGCGCGGTCAGATAGATTATGAAGTTCGCAACGCGCTTCTGGACCTAACGTCAGCCGGTGATCAGGTAGAGGTGGCGCGCAGCAATATGGATCTTGCCAATCAGTCGCTGAAGCAATCGCAAGATCGCTTCGCCGCTGGCGTCACCAATACAGTGGAAGTTGTGCAAGCTCAGCAAGCCGTGGCGGATGCGAATGAGAATTTGATCTCGGCACAGTTCCAGTACAACGTTGGCAAGGTATCCCTTGCTCGCGCGCTGGGCCTTGCGGAAGACGGCATCCGCAATTATTTCAATCGCACGCCCTAGGCGCTACTTTTCAAGGACGAAGCTGCCGGCAAACAACACATCAATACCCGATGAGTAAAAGCTCCGCACCGCGTCCCGTGGAGTGCAAACCAACGGATCGCCGAAAAGATTGAAGCTGGTGTTGTAAAGCACGGGCAGCCCAGTTGAACGTCCGGCCGCGATCAGAAGTGCATGATATAGCGGATTCTCATCTCTTCTGACCGTGTGAACGCGTATCAAATTGCGGCCCAAAATGGCAGCAGAAAACGTGCCCAGATGAGACGGCTTGACCTCTCCCACGGTCGCCAAATATCGGGCATTCGGCCCGACATCGAAGTATTCGGTCGCTAGCTCTTCCGGTACCGAAGCAGCGAACTTGCGAAACGCTTCGCGGTGCTTGATGTATACGTTCAAGTTCTCGGTCGAGTAAGGGTTCAGTGGAGACGCGAGAATGCTCCGATTGCCTAGCGCGCGTGGCCCAAATTCCATGCGCCCTTGCATCCAGGCGGCAATCTTGTTATCACTCAGCGCGGAGACAGCCTGTTCAATCAACTCTTCCTGTGTCAACAGAAATCGGAAGCGTAGCTTGCAGTTCTCGATTACTCGTTTAATGTCGGCCGGCATGTAAGCGGGCCCCAGACATAACGTTCGGAAAGGAACCCGCACCTGTTGGCCATAGAAGTTGTGCAAGCAGTAAAGAGCGGCACCTAAGGCGGTGCCTGAATTTCCGGCCGCAGGCTGCACGAACACGCGCTTAAAGCGCTGTTCCAGTGAATGAACTAGCAACGCATTCAGGCCCAAGCCACCAGCCACACACAGATCCTCGGCATTTCCGGACATTCGGATCACTTCTTCCGTTACAGCGCTTTGCAAGCTAGCCGCTATGTCAGCCTTCATTTGTGTGGTCATGGGCTGATCCATTGCCACGCCCAGCGCGTCGAAGAAGCGGCCACTGAATCCGCCCGGATGCCCATTGTCTGCATCAATGTAGCTCCGGTCGAGTTTTGGCCACTCCGAACCACCCTGATGCAAAATATGCCGGAAGCCCTCGATGTATTTGGGCTGCCCGGAAGTCGATAGCCACTGAACCTTGTGTTCGTCGGCGCGCGGCTGGAATCCGAGTAATTCGGTCACGCGATTGAACAAATCTCCAAGCGAATCGGGAAAATATAATTCCCGAGTGGGCGTAAGCCGGTTACGTTCGCCGTGGAATACAACGGCCGAGCGGAAATCGCCAGCACGATCGATGCTGAGTACCGCGGCGGTATCGAACTCCGATGCATAGTATGCCGATGCCGCGTGTGCGTGATGATGCTCTACGACTACGATTTCGCTGTTGGGGAATTTGGCGCGAAGCGCCAGTTGAGCGGCACTTTCCGCACCCAGCGGCGAAAGGCCGGGCGATTGCGACACAATCGATCTGCGCCGCATTGATACCTGCTACTTGTAGCGCGAGTTGGAACGCCTCATCGGGGAATGATCCGGGGCGATCTTGCCGCGATACCTTCGCCTGCTCCACGGCAGATGCAATTTCGCCATCTTTGATGATGCAGCACGCCGGATCACTGAGAAAGCCACCCAGCCCGGCAATCACGCGAGCCATACTTAGGCCTTGCGCAACCGGCTGAGTACGCGTTCACGCCCGATGCAGGTAAACACGGAAAACGCGCTTGGCCCAACAGGTTGGCCCGGTAAGTGCGGCGCGGCTCGCGTTGATCAATACGCCGGCTTTCACGCCGCGCTCTTCGGCTAATTTGCGCAGATCGGTTTCAACGCTCGCTTCCGTGAAATCCGGGTGCGATGAGATCCGCTCCGCGAGTTCATGCAACAGCGCACGCGCTCCCGGGGCGCTTAGTTTTTCCAGCGCTTGCGGTTCCATTGCATAGTCGTCCGAAAAATACGCGCGACCCTTGGTTGAGAAATCAATCAGCGTCGAGTACCGAGCGCGTATGATATCCACAACACGTTCGAAGAACGGTTCATCTCCGTACGGTGAGAGCCCGTGCTCTTCGAGAGACTCTCGAACAAGCGACGCCAACGCGCTCACTGGCATTGTGCGCAAGTGTTGTGAATTGAGCCAGAGCGCCTTCGGATCAATTGGATCTGCATCACTGAAGTTCACCACTGCATTGCTGCGATGCACTCCGTCGAAACTAAAGGCGCTCATCAGTTCGTAGAGACTCATCTGTTCCCGATTGTCTTTCGGTGACCAGCCGAGGAGACAAAGGAAATTGATATACGCAAGCGCCAGAAAGCCGTTGTCGCGGTAAGTGGTCACGCTCACCACCGGCCCATGTTTCCGTTTTGACAGCTTTGATCCGTCCGGAGCGATCAACAAGGGCAGGTGGGCAAAGCGCGGCAGAGGCGTTGCAGCGCCCTCGAAAATCAGAATGTGTTTGAACGTATTAGACAGGTGATCCTGCCCTCGAATCACATGACTGATTCTTAGATCGATGTCGTCTGCGCAGGAGGCCAGATGATAAGTAGGCATACCGTTGCTGCGTAGAAGGGCGAAATCCTCGATATCGGCAGTGAGTTTCGTTTGTGGGCCGTAGACCTCGTCAGTGAAACTCACCTCGTATGCCGGTTCGCGGCGAACACGGTAGCGAATCACGAATGGCTCGCCGGCGGCTGCCCGTCGGTCACTCTCCTCTTGGGAAAGCGCACGCATCTCCGAATTACACAGCCACGGTCCATCGCCATGAGGCCTATCTTCCAGGTCCGTTGCCGCTGGCACGAAATCGCGATAGGCGAGTCCCTTCGCCAGGAGATCAAAAGCTAACCGCCGGTGCAGGTCAAGCCGTTCAGATTGCCGGTAGAATTCATCCCATTTCAGACCCAGCCATTCGAGCCCCTCGTAGATGGAGTTGAGTGATGCTTCCGTATTTCGATCGACGTCGGTATCGTCGATGCGCAGCACCATCGTCCCCTGATGTTTTCTGACGTATAGCCAATTGAAAATGAAAGTTCGCGCGCTCCCAATATGCAAGTAGCCTGTCGGTGAGGGCGCAAAGCGAGCCCGAATCATGAAGTTTTAGTGTACTGGAGGTTCAAGAACAATCGCGTTTGTCAGACGCCTCAATAGATCTTGAAACTGCTCAATGGGTAATTGTTCCGCGCGCAACGGCGCTTCCGGCATGCTGTCGATCACCGAGCCAAAGAATGGCCGAAGATTGTTTCTCAGAGTCTTGCGTTTATGCGCGAAGCACTGCGCCACAAAAGTGAGCAATTCCGGAAGTTCAATCGGCTGAACCGGTTTTCGTGTCAACCGCACAGCTGCAGATTCCACCTTTGGCGGCGGGGAGAAGGCGTTTGCGGGTACATGGCAGACGAGTTGCGGCGTCGCAAGTCACCTGCGTCATAACTGTCAAAAAACCGTAATCTCGCCTTCCCGGAGCCGCTAGCAATCGGTCGGCGACTTCACGTTGTACCAGAAACACCGCGGTGTGAAATCGCTCGTCCAATTCGAGAAATTTACGAACAATTGGGGAGGTAATGTAGTATGGCAAGTTCCCAACAATCGCCGCCTCGCCCCATTGCGACAAGTCGACGTCAAGCACGTCTCCATGATGTACGTACAGCTTCGTTTCTGAGCGGAACTGCCGTTGCAGATATTCAGCTAAAGAGGGATCCAGCTCAATCACGTGAAGTTCACCGGTGCGTAACAACAGATGCCGGGTGAGTGCGCCCCGTCCTGGCCCAATCTCGACGACGCGCGGGATATATTCGCCGCAAACCGCTTCCGCCAGCTTGGCCAATATCGGCTGTCGAACCAGAAAATGTTGGCCGAGCGTGCGCGGCAAACTTCAAGTTTAGAATGCGCGGTTGTTGCTGCCTTCTCTAAGCACCGCGTCCCGTTGCGTCCAAAATATTCGCCTGATATCACGGCGCTGGTATCTTGCTAGAAGGCATGATCGGGCAGGACCAATCTAAGGAAGAACTGGAGGCCACAAACCAGCGCTTGCGACAACTCGAGAAGCAACTCGAATTGATACAAGAGCAGGCGG
Source organism: Terriglobia bacterium (assembly GCA_963846025.1). Lineage (GTDB taxonomy): Bacteria > Acidobacteriota > Terriglobia > Bryobacterales > Bryobacteraceae > Bog-105. The sequence continues at coordinate 326,482 of CAWJUG010000006.1, forward strand.
CGGGAATTCTGGAATTTTTGCGCAAGCAGGAGCGGCGTCTTGCGGATCACGAGTCGTCAATCGCGCGTTTAGATCGCATACTGATGGAGATCCTTAACGGTCGAACCTGGCGAACTTTGCGCGCCACCGGAGATCTTGTCAAGCGGCTCTTCCCTAAGCGGACTGGATCGAGCGCTTCGGTTGCTTTGACGGACCAAAAATCATTTCTGATATGCGATGAACCGAAATCCGGGGACAAGACGCCGCGGAGCGGCCAGATCACGGTCCGCGGATGGTGTCTTGCTGAGGGCGGTGTTGATTCGGTGCAGATACAGGTTCCTGGCCTTCCTTTGATTGAGGCGATACCAGATGAACCGAGACCCGACATCAAAAAGCGGTTTCCAGAGTTGGACCAGACGGGAAGATCCGGTTTCGTCGCAAAATTCGATTCTACGCAGTTGGCAAGTGGGTTTAAGGCGGTTAAATTACGCCTGGTTTGCAAGGGAATTCCTGTTCGGGAGACGCGTGCCGAGGTTTTGATCGATCACGTACACGGCTTTGCGTCGCCGTATGACCGCTGGATCAGCGAATTTGAAAACCGTGACGATCAGCTGATTGAGCTGAAGTCAGCGTCTCTCCGTAACCGCCCCCTTTTTAGTATTGTGATGGCGGTTCACAATACGGACCCGGCGGAATTGAATGCGGCCATAGAATCTGTGCTGGCGCAGTCGTACCCTAATTGGCAGCTCTGTATTGCCGACGATTCATCCACGCGCGCTCAAATCCGCGAAATGCTCGTTCGCTTTGCTGATCAGGATGATCGCATTTGTGTAAAGTTCCAGAATGAGCGCGGGGGGATTTCTGCTACTTGCAATACCGCCTGGCAAATGGCAACCGGAGACTACGTTGCGTTTCTTGACCACGATGACACACTTTCGCGCCACGCACTCGCTTACATTTGCGAGACTTTGGACGAAAGCCCGGAAGCTGATTTCCTATACAGCGATGAAGACAAGATTGATCGGGCAGGTAAGCGCTACGATCCGTTCTTCAAGCCTGATTGGTCGCCGGACCTGATCCTTTCAGAGAATTATGTCTGTCACTTACTCGTGCTCCGCAGGGATCTTGCTGACAGGGTCGGCAGGTTTGACTCTGCCTGCGACGGCAGCCAGGATTACGACCTTATTTTAAGGGCCTCCGAGCAGGCCCGCAGCATTCGGCATATATCCAAAATTCTTTACCATTGGCGCGCAAGCGTAGGATCTACCGCAACGACCATTGAGAACAAGCAGTATGCGCTCACGGCCGCGCAAGAAGCCCTCCAAAGGCACTGCCTCCGGAGCGGGAAAGCGATGAGAGTAACACCTTCCAATATTGCCGGCCGCTGGCGAATGCGCTATGAGATCCCGGCAGATACGCGCGTCAGTATCATCATCGGTTCCGGCGGCAAAGAAAGTATTCTACGCGCCAACCTTCGCAGTCTCATTCAGAAGACCACTTATCCAAATTACGAAGTAGTAGTCATAGATAATTCCCGCGAAGATGCCATCGTGAAGTTTGTTGCTGAATTAAAAAGCGCCTATTCCTTCATCCGCTACATCGATTGGCGCAACAAGCCATTCAACTACTCGATGATCAATAACAGCGCGGCCAGGCAATGTGCCTCTCCCGTATTGCTTTTCCTGAATGACGACACCTCTGTCTTGTGCGGCGAGTGGCTGGAGTCCATGGTTGAGTTAGTCATGCGTCCAGAAGTGGGTGTAGTGGGGGCGAAGCTTCTTTATCCCGATGGCCGCATACAGCACGGAGGCGTTGTCATGGGCCTCTACGACAACTGCGGCCACGCGTTCAAAGGCCTGGATGGGAAGCTGCGCCACTACTTCGATTTTTCAGACATTATTCGCAACGTCAGCGCGGTGACCGGAGCTTGTCTAATGACGAGAGCTGATGTTTTCTGGCAAGCAGAAGGGTTTGACGAAAAGCAATTCGCTGTTGCCTTCAACGATATCGATCTTTGCTTGAAAATCGGCGCCCTGGGATATCGCGTGCTCTATACACCCCATGCCGCTACTGCATCATCACGAAGCGTTTTCCAAGACCTCGAAGGATCTGGTACCTCACCCCGATGAGGTTGGAGCAATGCGATCGAAATGGGAAAACGTGATTGTCCACGATCCCTTCTATAGTCCGAACCTCACCCGCAACGACGAAGATTACTCGTTCCGGACGCGCTCCTGAAATCACCTAAAGCGATCTAGCGGCGTCGGTGCGGCGCGCGCTTCTTGGGTTTTGTTTTCGGCGGGGGTTTTGGACGATATGCCGGCAGGTCAGGTACAGTGCTGCCATACAACCGTCTGTAGACATCGGCATTGCGCATCACGATTTGTATGTAACCGCGAGTCTCGTGAAATGGCACGATCTCTACAAATTCGGCAGGTTCTCGGAAAGGCCCCCAGGTCTTCCAGAGATTCGCACGTCCGGGGCCCGCGTTGTACGAAGCTAAGGCAATCTCCGCCTGACCGCCATACGAATTCAGGAGATTGTGAAAGTAATACGCACCTAGTTGAATGTTCCGATCTGCCGTCAATAGCTGGCTCGAACTGAACCGGCGAATGCCAAAATGACGGGCGAGTTGCTTGCCAGTGGCGGGCAAGAGTTGCATCAGGCCATAAGCATTTGCATGCGAAATGACGCCCACGTTAAATTCGGATTCTTGACGTATGAGGGCGGCGACCAGGTACGGATCAAGGCTCTCATCACGGCTATACTGCACGAGCGAGCTGCGATATGGAATCGGGAAGGCGAGTTGCCAGTACTCGAGTGGCGCCTCGTCCAGCGGCATGTACAAATAACCGGGCGTAAACGCCTTTATGTAGCGCAAGGCCTGATCCGGAGCATTCCGGTCCGCTGCATACTTCGCCAACGCCAGTGCATAGACATTTTCCTGCTCTCCATCCTTTCGCGCTCCGAATTTCAATTCGCCCTCCGCGAAATCGTTCAGCCCGGTCAAACGTAGCAGTTGCGCGCGCGTCAGCCGCGTCTGTACTAGTGGGCCGGGCTCGAAACTGGGGAACTCAGGTTTGGCAGGCCACTTCAAAGCGTGCAAAAATTCAACCAGCTTCGGTAACGCGGTAGCGGCTTCCATATCGGGCGTCTTTAACTGCTGCCGCGCTTGAATTGCGAAGTAGGTGTTAGGGAAGTGCTCAACGAGTTCCTGGTAGCAGGCTCGCGCAGAGGCATTATCGTTCTTGCGTTCAAGCAGCCGGCCTAGGAAGTACAGCGCATTGTCGGCGTCGGTCGAATCGGGGTACTGCTCCACGTGGGCGCGCAGCAGGTCGTATGCATCGGTGCCGTCGCTGCGGTAGCTCTCAAATGCGACGCGCCAGTGGCACCAGGCCGAACGCGGATCTTTTGAAAATGTGGTGGCGCACGCCTGATACAGAGGCAAGTAAACGTGCACATCGTTTTCTGTGCGGGCTTGGTCGGCAGCGTAAATCAGCGCGTCCAGACGCCAGGGCGAATCCGGGTGCTGCGTCTCTAATTGCGTGAGATATGGCTTGATGTCGGCGTGTTTGTCGGCTTTGCGAGCGCACCGAATGATGTAGTTGATCCTTTCCGCGTCCGCTTCCGGATCGTCCACCTTGAGCGCTAGCAAGTATTCGAAAGCTGCTTGCGTATTGTTGATAAGAAAATCGGCTTCGCCCAGGCGCACACGAGCAAGATCGCGTTGCGCGCCCTCTAACTGCGGAATTGCAGCAGCCAATTCAATGCGCGCTGCGGCGGGGTTCTTCGCTTGAAGCAGCTTCTCAGCACGGCCCAGAATGGCCGTTGCTGTGGGCATTACATACTGGTCACCTAGCTTCTGCTGAATGTCTACTAACGCATTAGCAGCGTCGATAACTTCCCTCGTGGAACTCGGGTATCCGTAGTAAACGCGTTGATAGTAGTTCGCGGCTTTCGGCAGATCTCCCGTCGCAGCAAAACACCGTGCTAGCAGCAAATCCGATTCCGGCTGCGGAATCACCTCTGCGTATTGCTCGATCAGTTCCAAGGCTTGCTTTGGGCGATCCGCATCTAAGTCGGCTCGGACGGCGAGCGCAGCGGCGGTGCCAACAAACGGCGACTCGGGCTCCTGATCGAAGACCTGGACGGCGGCTTCGTTAACATCCGAATAGTTCTTAAGCTCGTATTCGGCTTGTTCTCGAATGAAGTAGGCGTAGTCCTTCAGGATGGGCGCCTTCCCGACCGCGGCTCGGGCATAAGTAGCGGCCTCAGAGAAGTGGCCACTATCAAGTTCGTGCTGCGCGACCGCAATCAACCCTGCCGCTCCGACTACTCTTGGTGCCTGTACTTTAGGTGGCTGCTGTTGTTTCTTCTTTGTGGGCGCGCTGTGAGCCGCCGCAAACGTCAGCGTGGCGATGGCAAACCAAGTGTGCAAGCTCCTGGTTAGGATCTGGCGCACTGTGTATTCGCGCCGAAAGTTAAGCCAATTGGCCCGGATATTCCGCTCCCAACTTAGCCTCATTCCCCTCGGCGGCGGTGTTCACGAGTTCAAGATGGAAGTAATCCACCATCGAAGGAATAGTCATGAATTGCTTACGATAACTCTCACGCGCTTTGTCAATCTCAGGTTTGAGAAACAAATAGAGATTGCCTTGTTCGCGGCCGGCCCGGCAAGCTTGCGGCTTCGCGAGTTGCATTTCGGCCACTGCAACTCTCGAGAACCGCTGCGCACGAATGTGCAGAGCGCGTTGTTCTTCGCTCAATTCTGCCCAAGTGGGGAGCCCGCGTCTTTTTGCAGGTGCTAGCGCTACCTCAGTGGAACCCGACATCAAAGCGGAGGATTCGACATTGTTCGATACGGCAATGTGCGAGTGCAGCGAAGCATTCGACTGTCGTTCAAGCACGGCAGAAGCAACGCCGCCGATCAATTCCAGCGCATTCACATCCATGTACTCCTGGTCGGCCGTGAAGAGGACCGCCACCGGTCTGGCTCCGTTCATGACGGGTATTAAATGGCAACGCTCGCCCGGCTCAGGGCTGGAGAGATCGGGCGTAACTTCGGGTGCGCTACGCAGTGCGATTACTGGATCACGAGTCTCAATGGCGCTGGCGAAAGCTCGGGCGGACGTGAGGGGAAAGGCAAGCTCCGGCGGAAGATCCAAGTTCGCTTGGGCGCGCAGCACTAACCTGTCATTCTGCAAAGAAAAAATAGCCACATGTTGAGCGAAATAGGTGGCGCCATCGAGCAACGCCGATATCCACTCCGCTTCGTCCTGATAATGGCGGAAACGCCGCAATAGCTGATTCAGTTCGTTCGTCAGTTGGTAGCGGGCCGCTCGTGCTGCCTGCGCACAAGACGCGTCAAATTCGCGCCGGATTGTCTCCCATGCCTGATCGAGTGCATGCACCTGCCTCTGATTTTAGCGGAGACCTGCAAAGGTTCGATCACTAGTGCGGCACACCACGAACGGGCACAAGCGTAGATACCGTGGCTGCAGGTTCGGGTATCAAAGTGCTGACCACCCGGCGCTGATGCCCGGCATGTTCAAGATCGATAATCAACTTGCCATCGCTTTGACTCGCGGCATTTCCATCCCATGCATCCGGCCCATCGGATGCCTGAATTCGGGAAAGCTTCAAATCCGGCCATCCCTCGGCAAACGAGAACTCAAATTGACCCGAGATTTTGCGGAACGCATCGTCGGTTGAGAGGTTAAGATCGCTCCCCGTGAAAGTGCCGCCCGCGTGCAGGTTTTGTAAGCTGTCCGTGCCAGTGCCAGACGTCTCGAAGGTCCCGTCCGCGCTCAACACCCCGTTGCGCCACGGAAAACCCGAGACACGCGCCGTGAAGCTGCAGCGAGGAGTGTAGGAAGCGAGGCTCACCCGGCCGTGACCCCGAATCAGTCCCTCCGGCAAATTAATCTGGACGGGAGACAACTGCAGGTTGGCACCCTGCCATACAAAATGCGAGCTCATGGGACCAAGGGCTGCTCCGTGAATCGAAAATGCGCTCACGGCGATATCGCCTTCGATATTCCGCGAGGCAAGCCAGGCGGGAATTCTTCGCTTCGTCACGTGCCATCGCGCAAGTAGGTCCTGCGCGGTTAGAGTCGGCTCCAAAACTTTCTCGAATTCCGCGAGATCACCTGCCGTGATCTCAATACGAACTCGCTCAGGACGTCTGGCATTCGCCAAATAGCGATAACTGGCATGAACTTCCTGGCCGCCCAATGTAGAAGCAAAGTGCGTGACTTGGAGGTTCGTAGCATCGAAGAGGACCTGACCAGCGGCCTTCTCCAGAGGGAGAGACATGCCCTCCGGTCTAAGAGTAGAATCTGTGAACTGAAACTGGCCCGACCAAACGGGCAACGCGGGCTGCTGTTGATGCGAATAGTTGAAGCTGCCTTCGATGCGGCCGCCGTTCAACATCGAGAGAACAGCGGGGGTTCCGAACCAGGCATTTATAGTGCTTTTCAGAGCATCAACTGAGAAGCCGGTCGCGCTTAAAGCCGCGAAAGATCGGGGCGTCGTCAAATAGTAGTCGCCGCTAGCGCTCAAATTCCCTTCCGGCGTGTCAATTACCGCCGGATCGAAATGTATCCGTTCGGGAAGAATTGTCGCGCTAACCATTTGCGCATGAAGAGGCGGAACATTCGGCATTGTTGCAGTTGCGTTACTGATTGAGATCCTCCCGCCTAAACCTACGCCGTTCGAGTAGACTACTGTGCCGTGCACGGCGCCTGCCACTTTGAGATCCTCCGGCAGCGAGAGACCCATGCGGCGGCACAACGGGAGTAATCTTTCAACCGGAGCATGGTCGAGCCGGGCCAAGAGTGACCAACCCGCGTGGGTGAGAAAGTTGTTTACATTTAGCTCAAGCGTAACCGGAGTCGCTTGGTTCTCATGTGCCGGAACGGTATGCACGTTCAACCGATGAGCAGCCCAATTAATGCCACCCGCATAACCAATACGCCAATTTTCGCCGCTTGATGGCAGAAGATCCCAGCGATGCACGTCCCCCAGTTGAAGGTCACCAGAGACGCGCAATGCCTCGAGCGGGCCTTCGACATGAGCACGGCCGCCAATCGAGCCATGCACCCCGATATCTTCTCCTTCGAATAAAGTCGTGAGTTCGCTTAAGTTGCTAGGGTCCAGCGTGACATCTGCTTCCAGTTGGTTGGATTTCGGTCCTGGTGGATTCATATGCCAGTTAGCTGTTCCACGCAGGTGACCAAAACCGTTCCCCGCGCGATCGGTGCGTGCCGGAGAACCGGAGAATTGAAAGTACACCTGGCCGGAGCGCTCTGGGTAGATGCTGAGATCAGCATTCAATAGATAGAACGTTGTTTTGCGCGCGCCAAATTTGAAATCAATCCGCCCATCAGAAACCTGAAAAGCCGGGAACAAGTTCAGGGGACTGCGCCTGGGAGCGCTAAGGCGTTGCACCAATTCGACGACATTCCAAGTGCCATCGCCGCGCTTGACCAGATTGAGCGAGGGATCCTCTAGCCGCAAACTCGATAGCCGAAACTGACCCTGCAGCAACTTATCGATTCGCAAGCGTGCCTGCAATGTGGGTACCCACGCAAACGGCTCAAGCCCGTAGCGTGGGTCTTCGGCAATGATCACATCGTCGAGTGAGAATCCCAGTCCAGAGAAGAACGTCAGATGAACTTTACTGAATCGGATCTGGCGTCCGAGCGCGTCTTCCACCGCCCGCTGAATTGGGCCACTGAATCCAGCAGCATCAACCCATGGCGCTACGGCTCCCACAGCTAAGAGAGCGGCGACCAGCACGAAAAAGACCGGCCAAACGCGCCGCGCACGCGAGGTATGCTCCGTTAGCTTTGTTGCTTGGCTCAAAATACGGCAACAGCGATGAGATCGCCGTGTGCCCCGATTATAACGTCGGGGACGCCATTTTCAGCGGCTCGTATCGGCCTCGACTACATAGCAGATGCATGCTATTCTCAACCCGGTGGACGAAGCAAATGGCCGTTTTCTGGCGTTCATCTTCGATTTGGATGGTGTCTTGGTCCATTCGATGCCGCTGCATACCGCGGCCTGGGAACGTTACCTGAAAAACTTGGGCATTCGCATCGGCGATCTTGAGCGGCGTATGCATGGCAAACGCAATTCGGAACTGGTTCGTGATCTGATCGACAATACTCTCTCTGAAAATGCAACTCTTGAACATGGGGCTGCTAAGGAAAGACTCTTCAGGAAAATGCTCTTAGACTCAGATATCACGCAGTTCCGCGTTCCGGGACTGCTTGAATTTCTGCACCGTCATCAACATGTGCCGAAGGCCGTGGGCTCCAACGCAGAACCGGCCAACATTGATTTTGTTTTAGACAGATTTAATTTGCGGCCCTTCTTTCCCGTCATAGTCAATGGAATGCAGGTGCGGCGGCCGAAGCCTTTTCCGGATATTTACTTAAGTGCAGCGCAGCAGCTGGGCGCCGCTCCGGCCAACTGCATAGTCTTCGAGGATTCACCGACCGGAGTGGAAGCGGCGCGAGCTGCAGGTATGAGGATTGTGGGGGTGGAAACAACCCAGACACGATTTTCATGGAATTCACCTGCACATTCATAATTTTCTCGATCCCGGGTTGGAACCCTGGCTGGCCGCCCAGCATCCGATCTAACAATTGCCATGAAGCGGCGAACCTTGCTGAAAACTCTTTCGGCCCTGGTCGTGACAATCGTAAGCGCGCAGCAGAAGGATGCCGGACCGAGACCGCCCCAAACGGATCTGCCCTATCTGTTGGAGGCCGAAAAGTTGATTCCGACCGATGCACAGCCAGCAACAAGGTCGAAAGACGATAAGACCATAACGGTTTCGGGTGCTACATCTTCGGTGAAAACACCTTTGCCTGAGCCGATCTTCTTGTTTTCGCCCGGGCAGATCAACGCGACGCAATTCGAGTTGTTTCATTTTCAGGTTTCAAATGGCCGCCGGCAATGGATCAAAGGCAGCGAAGAGCGCCCGGACAATGACGCGCCGGAAGATACTATACGTCTGACCCTACGGCCCATGGGGCAAGGTGTTGTTCGGATCGAGGCAGCCGAGATGTTGGATCCCGGTGAATACGCGCTAATTGCGCGCGGGCAGAATACCGCATTCTGCTTTACTGTGTTTTAACGGGTTCTCACATGTTCACAGGTATAGAGCACTTTGCAATTGCATCGCCGAACCCAAAGCGGCTCGCAGACTGGTACATAGCCAATCTTGAATTTGAGATCACGTTCGAGTACGCGGGCAACTATTTTGTCGAGGCAAAGGATGGGGCGTTGATCGAAATCATTCCGGCGGAGGGCGAAGCTCCGGCCACACAGATTCGCACGCCCGGGATGCGCCACATCGCGATCTCGGTAGACGATTTCGATTCGGCATACAGGCACCTGCACGATAACGGAGTGACGCTCGAAGGAGAGCCCTACAGCAACGAAGGGAATCGCCTGGCATTTTTCCGCGATCCCGATGGAAATCTCCTGCATCTGATCCATCGAACAAAGCCACTTCGCTGAGCGCAAAGTCCTTTCGTCGAGTTTTTCGTCGTCCAGAGGGCTCTTGCGGCCTACATGCTACAAAGAGCATTGCTACGGCGGCTCTTCAAAGCATTTGAATATCACGACTTCCGGGTCATGTGGTTGGGAGCTTGCACCTCCACCATCGGAACATGGATGCAGATATTGGCGCAGAGTTGGCTGGTCTATAGCCTGTCGAAATCACCCGTTTACCTCGGTCTGGACGCCTTCTTCGGCCAAATCCCAATTTTTCTTTTTTCGCTGTTCGGCGGAGTTTTCGCGGATCGCCGCAGCCGGCAGGCTTTGTTACTGATATCGCAGTTCATCCAGATGGCCTGCGCCTTTATACTCACGGCGCTGGTTGCCACGGGGCTAGTCCGCGTATGGCAGATCTGGTGTCTGTCTTTTACGGTTGGCCTGGCTCAGTCCTTTGGAGGCCCTGCTTATGCGGCGTTGATTCCGTCGCTGGTTGAGAAAAAAGACCTGCAAAATGCGATTGCCTTGAACTCCATCCAATTCAATCTGGCGCGTGTACTTGGGCCGGCGCTGGGCGGTTTGGCGCTCGCAAAGCTGGGTGCCGCGTGGTGCTTCTCGCTCAATGGCATCTCCTACATCGCGGTCGTGATCACGCTATTAATGATCAAGCCGAAATTCGTGCCGCAGGGCAGTTCGGAAACGGTTCTGCACAGTATGCTCGAAGGCATCAACTTTCTGCGCAATCGCGAAGGCATGATCTCTCTTGTATTCCTCGCCTTTCTCCTGACCCTGCTTTCCTATCCGCTGATCACGTTTTTGCCGGTAATGGCAACCACAGTCTTTCGCGGCGGTCCGAACACATTTACGCTGTTTCTCTGCTTATCGGGCGTAGGTTCGATAACGGGCGCGCTTGCCATCGCTGGTATGCAGGCACGCCCCGGGCAGGCGAAGCGTTCACTGTTCGTGATGCTGCTACTTGGTTCGCTGATGTTTGGGTTTGGCATGTCCAGAGTTTTGCCGCTAAGTACCGTTCTGGTGTTTGGCGCCGGCGCGTGTTTAATGATTGTATTTGCTTTGAATTCGTCGCTGGTGCAGTTGTACGTCGACGACAAAATGCGCGGCCGTGTTATGAGCGTCTACAATGTGGCGTTCCGTGGCGGCATGCCGATGGGCAGTTTGATTTCAGGGTTCCTGATCAAGAGCATTTCGGCTCCGGCTATTATGGCCGGCAACGGTGTACTGGTCGTTCTGTTGGGTCTTTACTTCCTAGCGGTGCAGCGTAAGGTTGCGAAACTCTAAACCGATCAACACGTCACTTCTTAAGATGAAAGCGAATCCCGGAGAAAACGTGTTGAGCGGATGTTTGCGCCTCGGCGGGTCTATTCTAGCCATCGCAGCTTTCGGCGCAGCTGCGTCTGGGCAGAATGAGTTGCTCGCGGCCCGTGATCGTCAGGATTTGAACGCGATCAATCAGATCATCAAGCAGGATCAGCAGAATACCAATACCGCCGAAGGGCAGTATCGGCTGGCGTTGGCCTATTCGTATGGCGCCGAAGTGGCTACGGAGATGCACGATAAGCGCAAGTCTGAAGATTTTGCTGAAGCCGGTCTGGATCCGGCCAGGAAGGCTGTCGCAACGAACGGAAACAGCGCGGAATATCATCGCCTGCTGGGCGAATTGTGCGGACAGGTTATACCCGCAAATCCGCTGATGGGCACCCTCAAGTATGGCCAGTGCGCGCGCGACGAGATAGATAAAGCCATCCAACTCGACCCGAAGCTCGCACTCGCGTACGTCACGCGAGGCGTCGGCAATTACTACCTTCCTTCTCAAATGGGTGGCGGGCCCGAGATCGCAATTAAAGATTTTGACCGGGCGATTGCGCTCGATTCCAAGCTGAGTGAGGCATATCTCTGGAAAGGAATTGCATTGCGCAAGATGAATAAAGATCCGGAGGCGCGCCAAGCCTTCGAGCGCTCCTTGCAACTGGACCCAGATCGAGTTTGGGCCAAAGACCAGCTTGCAAAAACGCCTGCGCCATAAATGCGCCGAGTCCTTATCCGGTCGCTCGGCGTTGCCGTTTTCACATGGCTGGAGTTCGTCGTTTTTCCGGGGCACACGTATCTTCAATCCGGCACGCAGCTTAGCGTGCCTATGATCGAGCGGCTGGCTAATCCCGGCTTTTTGTCTCGCGACCTGGTCGCAACTCATCCCAATCTGCAATACACGGCCTACGACGAAGCGACTCTCTTCCTGCATGAAGTTACAGGCATGAGCATCGAAAAAGCTTTGCTTACTCAGCAGATAGCATGCCGCGCGGCAGGTCTCCTGGGCATTGTGTTGCTGGCGCTCTCGGCCGGAATGTCAGAACCTCTGGCATTGCTGATCGCCGCTTCCGTGAACTTGGGCGGCAATCTTGCAGGCCCGCACGTAATGCTCGTCGAATCGGAGGCCGTTCCCGGTGCGCTCGCGTGGGGACTCATTCTGTTAACAATGGGTTTGCTGGCACGCGGGAAACCTCTGCTCGCCGGACTCGCCGGAGGGCTGGCATTGATTTATGCGCCGGCGTTGGCCGCTCCGTTATGGCTGCTCTCATTGCTGGCTCTAATTGTCGACGCCCGTGTGAGGCGGCTGCTCCGGCCGGCAATGACCGTGCTCGCCATCTTCATCCTGTTGTTGGCGAACCTGGCCCAGTTGCAGCCCGGCATAGTAGAGCAGCAAACTTTTTTTGGAAAGATCTCGGCAGACTATGCTGAGTTGCAGCAGTTCCGAACGCCTTACGAATGGGTTTCTTTATGGTCTGCGGGCGAATTCTGGAGCTACCTTGCGGTTTGGGTCTGCGGCATCTGGGCCGTCGTTAGAATTTGGCCTGTTTTGAACCGGCAGGTGCGTTGGCTCCTTGTGGGGCTTCCGATCTGGGGATTGCTAAGTGTGCCGGTTTCGTACCTTCTGCTTGACCGCTTGCGGTGGTCCTTTATTGCTTCTATTCAGCCGACCGAGTGGTTGCTTTTCACCTTGTGCCTTTCATCTGTTTCCTGCTGGATGGCCGGAGCAAAAGCTGCGCAAAGCAAGAGAGTCTACGAGAGCGCGCTTTGGTTTTTCATTCCGTTTGCGGTGCCTCTGCGGGCAGAGGTGCTCGACCTATTGCACATTAATCGAGTAGATGCTGTCGAGCGTTTTGGGCTTGCGATACTGCTGGCCCTAGTGGCCAGCTTGCTGATTCGCACCGTGAAAACAAACCTCCGGGTAATTGTACTCGCGATCCCGCTGCTCGCGATTGCACTGCTGCGTCTACCAGTCTTCGCGAACACTGCCGGCGCGAAGCAGCAGGGAGCGGTGATTGCACTTGCGGAATGGGTGAAGCGCAACACCTGGGGCAGTTCTATGTTTTTGTTCCCGGACCTCGGGCTTAGCGGAGATCCTGGCTTGTTCCGCGCGCGCTCAGAACGCGCTGTCTGGGTCGATTGGAACAGCGGCCTTCTTGTGCCGTGTTTCCAGTCCTTCGCCGCAGTGTGGTGGGATCGTTGGCAGCAAACTATGCAGGCGGGCTACTCGCCCCAGCGCCTCCAGGCAGACCTGTCTCTGCCCATTGACTACTATGTGATCACGCGCCCAAACCGCATTGCGGATATCAAGCCTGTGTTCACGAACGAGAAATTTCTGGTTTACGATGCGAATGACCTGCGGAACGTATCCGGATCACTTCGCAGCGCTCACACCAATTAACTGCTCAAGTTGATTCCTAGTTTCTTCAATTCCTCAGCGTAATAGCGCTTGTGCAACAAATCGTACTCATCCCCGCCTTCGGCAATCTCGCGCTTTTGTGTTCGAATCTTCTGTCGCGCCGCTTTATCAATACGATCTTCCAGTACCAGCAGATCCGTCATTTCTCTTACGATGGCCAGGCGCAATTCGTTCGGGTCGTTGCGCACGCGAAAATCGCGCGACTTCCGCATAGCGGCAACTAATTTGTGAGAAATTTCATTCACACGGTCCCGTGAAAGTTTCATTGCGTCGCCCGTGTCCCGTCCGGAGGCGCGCGTCAGTTTGCGTTGTGCCAGCAATTGATTCTTGATCTTGCGGAACATCTCCTGGTACGAAATGTTCTCACGCCGCATATAATCGCTGTAGTCTTCGAGTAAATCCCGCACTTCATCGTTCAGCCTGTCTTCTGTCGACAGGTCGTCGCCGATAATTTGGGCCACCGCATCGGCTGCAACCGCTGGATTTGAAGTCTCGAACATAGTAGGACTGAGACGTTCAACCAATTGCCGCGCGAGGTAACCGATAAATTCGCGAGCCAATAGCATTCGAGCGCTAGTTTAACAATCCCGGCGAAGTTTTGGTTCGGATAAATCGAATCCTACCGTGTTTTAGGTTAATTCTTCGCCTTTATGGTTGGAAATAAATTCACTGTCGATCGCCCGGCGTCCCGCAAACCCGTCTTCAACCCGATGCCAAAACGCAATTCCGGGCTCGCCCAACTTCCAGCAAAGATAGACTTCCCGCCCACGGTACAACGTCGGAAAATCCACCAGCCCGGTATCCAGGTCCTTTAGCAGACACCCAAGTTGTTCGATTCGTTCCATGGATTCCTTGAGGCCGCGAGCCGAGGCATGCTTTTGTGCTCGCAGTTCGAGAATGCGGTCGCGAGGCGGCACCATGCCGCCGGCGAGCGCAACCCGCTGGGCGATCTGGTTCAACTCGGCGTCGCTACTCTCGTACGAGAGTTTGTAGTCTCGAAGATCCTGCAAAAACCGCGCCGCTTTCGGCAGAAGCGCTTCGGCTTCCAACAAATGAAAGTAGCGTGGCACAGTAGTCCGACTGAGTATAACAGCGGATTCAGACCGCTATCCTGAGAGCTTGCGCATCGGCATTCATTGTTCAACTGCGGGCTCTCTAGATCGGGCCGCGTTGAAAGCTGTTGAGCTTGGCGCAAACACTTTTCAGATATTTTCGGCCAGCCCTCGCATGTGGCGCGCAAAAGTGCCTGATACGGATAGCGTCAAACGGCTCAGGGATCTTCGAGTGGCGCACGATTTGCTGCCCCTGGTCATTCACGACAGCTATCTGATTAATTTGGCCGCGCCGCCCTCGGTCGTTCGCGAGAAATCCATTGACGCTTTTCGCCGCGAAATCGAACGTGCACTTATTATCGGTGCCGATTACCTGGTGACTCATCCCGGTAATTACAAAGGCCTGAGCGTTGAACAGGGCATATTGAACGTAGCCGAGGCAATTGCGCTCGCTTGGCACGGCGTCGAAGAGGAGCTAAAGTGTCATGCGAAACTCACCATCCTGCTTGAAAATACGGCTGGCGCGGGCGCTCAGCTCGGCGGTGACTTGGCGGAACTTGCCACCATCCGTCATCTCGCATCCCCTTACAGCGGCGTTCCCATCGCGTATTGCCTCGACACATGCCATTGCTACGTTAATGGCTTCGACATTGCAAATGAAGCTGGGCTCGCGAAGCTATTGACGGCCGCAGAGGAGATCCTCGGCCTTCAGAACGTTCCTGTCATACACGCAAACGACGCCAAAACCAAGCTGAACTCGCACCTTGACCGGCACGCAAATATCGGCGCTGGTTATATTGGGGTTGAAGGCTTTCGGCGCATTTTGAACCATCCAAAACTGCTCGACAAAGCCTTCATTCTCGAAACTCCCGTCGACAAGCCGGGTGACGATCTTCGTAACGTTCAGGCATTGAAGGAGCTGGTATCCCCGAAAAGGGCTTCGACCCCCAAGAAATCGAACCGAAGTGGCATGAACACTGGGCGAACGACGCGTCGCTCTACGTAGCAGACGCGTCTGACAGTCCCAAGTACTACGTGCTTGAGATGCTGCCGTACCCGAGCGGCAAGCTGCACATGGGACACGTGCGCAACTACGCCATCGGAGATGCGCTCGCGCGTTACATGTGGATGCGCGGCTACAATGTCCTCCACCCGATGGGCTGGGATGCCTTTGGTCTGCCTGCGGAGAATGCGGCGCTAAAGGCCGGCCGTCCACCGCGCGAATGGACGCTCAGCAACATCGCGCACATGAAAGCGCAGATGCAGCGCCTGGGCTTCGCGATCGATTGGAATCGCGAGTTCGCAACCTGCGAGCCCGAATACTACCGTTGGAACCAATGGTTCTTCGTGAAGATGTTCGAGCGCGGGCTGGCCTATCGCAAAGAAGCCTTGTTGAATTGGTGCCCTGAATGCGGCACAGTCCTGGCGAACGAACAGGTGGTGAGCGGCTGTTGCTGGCGTCACGAAACCACGCCTGTGGAACAGCGGGCGATGCAGCAGTGGTTTTTGAAAATCACGCAATATGCCGGCGAACTGCTCGACGCTCTAAACGATCTTGAAAGCGGCTGGCCGGAGCGCGTCATTGCCATGCAGCGCAACTGGATTGGGCGCTCCGAAGGCGCTGAGGTCGATTTTCCGGTCGAAGGCCTACAGCAGAGAATCCGCATTTTCACGACCCGCATCGATACCATCTTCGGCGCTACTGCTCTGATTTTGGCTCCTGAGCATCGGCTGGTCAGCGAACTGGTGACCGATGACGATTCGCGCATCAAAGTCAAAGAGATGATCGATGCCGCTGCCCGTCAAGATCCCGGCGACATAAAAAAAGTCGGCCTCTTCACGGGTAAATATGCGACACATCCGTTTCATGGCGGCCGCGTTCCTATCTGGGTCGGCAACTTTGTGCTGCTGGGCTATGGAACAGGCGCGATTATGGCGGTTCCCGCGCACGATCAGCGCGATTTCGAATTCTGCCGCGCTTACGGCATCCCTGTGGTTCCCGTAATTCGCCCGGCTGACGGCGAGTTGGCCGACGGAGAAACTGCGACCGAGCCTTTTCTCGAATACGGCATTCTCGAAAACTCGGGCGAATGGTCAGGCCTCTCGAGCGTGGAGGCGCGCCAGAAGATGAGCGCCTTCGCGAAGGCGCACCGCTTTGGTGAGTCCTCGGTTACATTTCGGATCAAAGATTGGGGCATCTCGCGGCAGCGGTATTGGGGTACGCCGATTCCCATCGTTTACTGCCCAAAATGCGGCGCCGTTCCCGTCCCGGAGAAAGATCTTCCGGTGCTGCTTCCGGAAAATGTAAAGATCACCGGCAAAGGCCGGTCGCCTCTCGAAGCCGTCCCGGAGTTCATGAACGTTTCATGCCCTCGCTGCGGAACCGCCGCGAAGCGCGAGAGCGACACCATGGACACGTTCATCGATTCGTCCTGGTACTTCTATCGCTACTGCGACCCACATAACCATCACGCTCCGTTCGATTCCCAGATCATCGCCCGCTGGTTTCCCATCGATCAGTACATCGGCGGCATTACGCATGCGATTCTGCACCTCATCTACTCGCGCTTCTGGACGAAGGTGATGCGCGATCTCGGTCTCATCGAAAATAGTGAACCAGCCAGAAATCTGTTCACACAGGGCATGGTTCTGATGGGCGGCAGCGCCATGTCGAAATCCAAGGGGAACGTGGTCGATCCGGACGACATGGTGGCGAAGTACGGAGCTGATACCTGCCGGCTTTACACCCTCTTCGCCGCTCCTCCTGAAAAGGACATGGACTGGAACGAATCGAGCGTGGAGGGCCAGTTTCGCTTCCTCGGACGCGTCTATCGGTTCGTAACGCGCAACATGGATCGTACCGGCGAGGGCCAGCCCGATGCCAGCCGTAAAGCGCTAAGAAAACTTCACCAGACCATCCGTAAGGTCACCAACGATTTCGATAGCCGTTGGCACTTCAATACGTCGATTGCCTCGCTAATGGAACTGTTGAACGAACTGTACCAGCAGGAACCAGGACTTTCGGCTTCTGTGGCTCGGGAAGTCTGCGAAAAGTTCACGCTCATGCTGGCTCCGTTCGCGCCTTATACCGCTCAGGATCTCTGGCAGACTTTGGGCCATCAAGGTCCGGTTTTCAGGCACTCATGGCCCGAATTTGATTCCGGCTTGGCCAAAGAAGATCTGGCCGAAATTCCGGTGCAGGTTAACGGCAAGCTGCGCGCCCATTTGCAGGCGGCTTTCGGAACGCCGGGCCAGGAATTGCAGGCCATGGCTGTGGAGCTCGAAAAGATCAAGCCGTTTGTAGATGGAAAACAGATCGCAAAAGTGATCGT
Organism: Terriglobia bacterium; assembly: GCA_963846025.1. GTDB lineage: Bacteria > Acidobacteriota > Terriglobia > Bryobacterales > Bryobacteraceae > Bog-105. Next base: position 344,100 of record CAWJUG010000006.1, read on the forward strand.
TGTTCCCGATAAGCTCATTAACCTGGTAGTGAAATAGCGGTCTTTCGCTCGGCAACTACTCGGAGAATCGAAGTACTAGCGCTCCACGTCTAAAGGGTTAGGGGCAGTACTCTCTCAAGTTCGCGATCAATAGCGCGGTTGATAAACGCTGTTCTAATCTGATAGTAAAGGCGGAAGTTTGGACGCAGATTATGCGATCCGGGCCGATTCTCTAGGCAAGGTATATCGCTCCGGGGGCACGGAAGTCGTTGTCTTCAAGAACCTTTCTCTGAGAGTCTGCCACGGCGAGCAGTTAGCCATTATCGGGGAATCGGGAGCGGGCAAATCGACCTTGCTGCATCTGCTCGGCGGTCTCGACCGTCCGAGCGGCGGCTCCATATTCTTCGGTAATCAGGATATTGCAGGCCTTCGCGATCGGGAACTGTCAAATTTTCGTAACAATTATGTTGGGTTCGTCTGGCAGAATCCCTCGCTGCTTCCCGAATTCACTGCGCTAGAAAACGTCATGATGCCGCTGCTGATTCGGGGAGTTTCGCAAAGTGAAGCTTCGGCGCGCGCCCGGTCCCTCCTGTCGGAAGTGGGCTTGGCGCAACGGGCGCAACACCTGAGCGGTGAGCTTAGCGGCGGTGAGCAGCAGCGGATTGTCCTGGCCCGAGCTTTGGTTGGTAAACCGAAGGTGCTGTTGGCCGATGAACCGACAGGCAACCTGGATTTCCGCACCGGGGAGAGCATTATGAATCTGCTCGCCTCGCTACATGCGTCACATAATTTGACGTCGGTATTTGTTACGCACAATCTTTCTTTCGCCAATCGGTGCGATCGAGTCTTAGAGTTAAGGAAGGGTTCGCTCGCAGCTCCTGCAGAGGACTGGCAGGCGAACGGAGTTGTAATGGATCGGCAGCCGAGCGGTGCTCGGTCGACACAAACAAGTAATCTCCGAGGGGATGCCCCTTGGGCCGCGCAGGCGTTGCCGAGCCATGACCAAGAAGACGCAACCCGTCTTGACGGTGGCACTTATGTTTGAACGTTATACCGAAAAAGCTCGCCGCGTTATTTTCTTCGCGAGATACGAAGCGAGCCAGTTCGGAAGTCCTTATATCGAAACAGAGCATCTTTTATTGGGTCTGTTGCGCGAGGACAAGGCGCTTGCCAATCGATTCCTGCGGTCTCACGCCGCCATCGAGTCAATTCGCAAGCAGATTGAAGCACACACCACTGTGCGCGAGAAGGTTTCGACCTCGGTCGATCTACCCTTAAGCCACGAGTGTAAACGCGTCCTCGCTTATGGAGCCGAGGAGGCAGAACGTCTCAGCCACAAACACATCGGAACTGAGCATCTTCTGTTGGGATTGCTGCGGGAAGAGAAAAGCTTTGCAGCGGAAATCCTGCATGAGCGCGGACTAAGGCTTTCCGCGGTACGGGAGGAAATTGCGCGGTCGGCTTCCGAAAAAACATCGGCGAGCCGCCCCAAAGAGAGCAGCCTTCTGGCTGAATTCAGCCGGGATTTAACCCAGGCGGCCGTTGACGGCATGCTTGATCCCCTAATCGGGCGCGATTCGGAAGTCGATCGCGTCGTTCAGATTCTGTGCCGGCGCACCAAAAACAACCCGGTTCTGATCGGCGAGCCTGGCGTTGGAAAGACCGCCATCGTCGAGGGCTTAGCGCAGCGGATTGCCGACGGCGACGTGCCATCCTTTCTCTCGGATAAACGGATTCTCGCGCTTGACTTGTCGCTGATCGTGGCGGGAACTAAATACCGTGGTCAATTTGAAGAGCGCCTGAAGACCATCATGAAGGAATTGATGGAAAATCAAAACGCCATCATCTTCATCGATGAGCTGCATACTCTGGTGGGCGCAGGCTCAGCCGAGGGGTCGCTCGACGCGGCAAATATTCTGAAGCCGGCTTTATCCCGCGGAGAGATTCAATGCATCGGCGCTACGACACCCGCCGAATACCGGAAATCGATCGAAAAGGATCGCTCTCTGGAACGCCGTTTTCAAGCCGTCAAGGTCCCCCCGCCTAACGAGGGCGATGCTATTCGCATTCTGTTCGGCATCAAGGAACGCTATGAAAAGTTTCATGCGGTTGCCTATACCGACGAAGCAATCGAATCCTCTGTCTACACCTCCACTCGCTTCATTCCCGATCGCTTCTTACCCGACAAAGCCATCGATCTCATCGATGAAGCCGGCGCGCGCGTGAAACTGCGGCAAACGACGCTGCCTACTGAGGTCGCAGACATTCAGAAGCGCATCAAATTTATCGTGCATCGCATGGAAAATGCGATTGCCAACCACGAGTTCGAAAAGGCGCGCTTCTACTCCGACGAAGAACGTAAGGAGCGCGAAAACCTCCGTCAACTTCGCGAGAAGTACAACCTGGACGACACTTCGACCGGCATAGTCTCAAAAGACGACATTGAAGAAGTTGTGGCCCGCTGGACCGGCGTGCCCATGACTTCAATCAAGGAAGAGGAGATCAACAAGCTCCTCCGTATTGAAGAAGAACTGCATAGGCGCATCATCAGCCAGGAGAAAGCGATCTCCGCTTTGTCCCGCGCGATACGCCGCTCCCGTGCCGGTCTGAAATCACCCAAACGGCCGTCGGGGTCTTTCCTGTTCCTGGGACCGACGGGCGTCGGTAAGACCGAAGTAGCTCGCGCTCTGGCAGAATTCCTATTCGGCAGCGAAAAATCTCTGATTCGCTTCGACATGTCGGAGTTCATGGAGAAGCATTCCATCTCGAAGCTGATTGGTTCGCCTCCAGGTTATGTCGGCTATGAGGAGGGTGGACAGCTGACGGAACGCGTGAAGCGCGCCCCGTATTCCATTATTTTGCTCGACGAAATCGAGAAAGCTCATCCGGACATTTACAACATCCTTCTACAGGTGTTTGAGGATGGCCAGTTAACGGACGGACTGGGCAACACGGTCGATTTCAAGAACACGATCATCATCATGACGTCCAATCTCGGCGCTCGCTTCCTTGACAAGCGTGGCCAGATCGGGTTTTCGGCGCCATCCAACACCGGGATACCGCAAAAGATAGAAGATCAGGTGATGAGCGAGGTCAAGCGCGCTTTCAATCCGGAATTCCTGAATCGTCTCGATGAAGTGATTCTCTTCACCTCATTGACCGATGAAGACCTGATCAAAATCATTGATTTGCTGGTCGAGCAGGTCAATACCAACCTGGTTTCGAAGCAGATCAAGATCCGCTTGCAACCGGAAGCGTCGAAATACATCCTCGACAAGACCTGCACGGACCGAAGCTACGGGGCACGTCCGTTGCGCCGCGCACTGCAAAAGTACATCGAGGATCCGCTTTCGGAAGCGCTCATACAAGGCTCCTTGCCGCGTCCAGCCGAACTGGAAGTCTACCTGAGTGAAACCGGCATTTATTGCCGTCAACTAGGCGATCTGGAAGGCCAGCCGGTTCCGGCTGGAGGCGTCGAAGAGACGCTTCCAGCGCCGACGGGCACTCCGCTCTACATGTTTTGAGCTCGAAAGGCTGCTTTACAAAGGCGAGGCTTTGTCCTCGCCTTTTTATTTTGGTACGTAGTACTCGATAGTGCGGCCAGTCATCTCGTCATCGCGGTGCACTTCAACGTCAACGTTCCATCGGCCGGCAACGGGGAACAGCGGCTTTGCCATATAGGTGCCTGTCTGTATCTCAGTCGCACGAAATACCTTGGTGTGTTCGTGTTCGGTGGTTTCGATCTGGAGTGTCACTTGTGCGCCGTGCACGGGTTTGTGAAGAGAGTCTTGCACGGTGATGTCGAACCGGATCTCTGTGCCACTCTGTAAGGTGGCTGTAGGTTCAAAGCGGATATCGAAATTGGCCTCACGCAGTTGTTGAGCGGAGGCAGCCAGCAGACCCAGCAAACAAAAAAAGCCGCCAAGAAACTTCACGACATCATTTTAGCTTTGACCCGAGTAGCAGAAACCGTCTGACAGGCATGTCTCGCCGCCCACACCGCCCCGCCGCGCATGCCTAGTCTCCAGCCGAATGGTTGGCACGCAGCCGTTACTTGGTTGATTTCGCTTGCCTGCATTGCACTTATTCTGATTCGTCCCAAACGCTGGCCCGAAGCCGTCTGGGCGGTCGCTGGCGCATGCCTCCTCATTTTGTCCGGCGGGATATCGCTTTCGCGCGCTGCCAGCGCCGCTGCTAAGGGCACGGACGTCTACCTTTTCCTGACCGGCATGATGGTGATCTCTGAGCTTGCTCGCCGTCACGGAGTTTTCGATTGGATTGCCGGCCACTCCGTCCGCGCTGCAAAGGGTTCGCGCAAACGTCTGTTCGTTCTGATTTATCTGGCGGGAACCGCCGTCACGGTTTTTCTCTCAAATGATGCAACCGCCGTGGTGTTGACTCCTGCTGTATTCGCGGCCGTCCGAGCTGGGGAGGCCGACCCACTCCCGTACCTGCTCATCTGCGCGTTTATCGCGAATGCGGCCAGCTTTGTCCTTCCCATCTCAAATCCGGCCAATCTCGTCGTATACGACGGTGGCATGCCGCCGCTGCGCCAATGGATCTCGACGTTCGGATTGCCTTCTCTGGTCTCGATCCTGACCACTTTCCTGGTGCTCCGTTGGCTGGCTGCCCGGTATCTGCGTGGTCCAGTGCGCGCCAGCGTGAAGCAAGGTCCGCTCTCAGCGGCCGGAAGACTAACTCTGTATGGAATCGGCTTCCTGGCCACTGTTCTGATCGTCGCCTCTGCAATGAACAAGAATCTCGGCGCACCGGCTTGCGCAGCCGGATTACTGATCGCCATCCTGATTTCTCTCCGAGACCGCGGCACCCCTAAAGATCTGCTCACGAGCATTTCCTGGAGCGTGCTCCTTCTGGTTGCGGGCCTGTTCGTGATCGTGGAAGGGCTGAACAACGCGGGGGCCTTGCGGCTTGCGACGGAGGCGCTTGTTGCAATGAAGTCGTGGCGACCCCCAGCCGCTACCCTTGCCGCTGGTTTTGGAATCGCCATTATCTCGAACCTGATGAACAATCTGCCTAGTGGCCTCGTGGCAGCGGCAGCCGTCAAGGCGTCCCACGTAACGGGCCCGCTACGCGATGCAGTTCTCATCGGAGTCGATCTTGGCCCCAACCTTTCTGTTACCGGATCTCTTGCCACCATCCTCTGGCTCATTGCTATGCGCCGCGAAGGTCTGGAAGTAACCTTCTGGGACTTTCTAAAGTGGGGCATTGTGGTCATGCCCATCGCGCTGCTGTTCGCGCTTCTGGCGTTGTTGCACTGCTAGCAAATTCGGGCTGCTTCTGCGCACAGTTTGACGTCCTAAACTTTTTACCGGTACCCCGCCGCTCGAAATCCTCTTGACAATTGTCCGAAATCGCGAATAGTATTTCCTATACCGTTCCAGGGTCTCTGTTGTCCAGGCCACATAAGGAGTCTTCTATGAATTCAAGCCTTGCGCTTGCACGTACCCGTGGTGTGTTGCGACGCTTTGCGTCACTCTCAGTGCTCGTCTGCACGGTTGTTTTATGCGCGTTGCTTAACGTCGCATCAAGCCCGGTTTGGGCGCAGGCGACCTCATCCAGCAGTGTTGCTGGACAAGTCACCGACCCGCAGGGCGCCGCTGTTGCCGGGGCGCAGGTAACACTGAGCGATACGCAAACCAGTCAACAACGTACCGCTACGACGAACAATGACGGCCGGTATGTGTTCGCGGACGTGGCGCCGAGCACTTATACTGTGGTCTTTTCGAAGGGCGGATTCGCAAGCTCGCGCGTGGAGCGGCAAGAAGTGCAGGTTGGTTCGGCCATTACAGTCAATACAGCTCTCCAACTGGGAAGCACCAGCACGACCATCGAGGTGCAGGCTCAGTCCGCAGCCGAGTTGCAAACCACCAGCGCGGCGGTCGGCAAGACTCTGACTAGCAAAGAGCTGCTAGCCATGCCCAACTTTGGCCGCGACGTTTCCACTCTCGCCGTTCTTCAGCCCGGTGTTACGCTCGGCGGCTACACAGCAGGTGCGGTACAGGACCAGAATACCTACACCATCGATGGCGCTCAAAACAGCGACGATATGTCTGGCAATTACACCTCATACAACACCAACTTCACTGGATTGGGGGGCACCCAAACGGGCGGATCGTCCAGCGGAGTGGTACCGACTACGGTCGAGAGTGTTGAAGAAGTAAAAGTGACCAGCTTCAATCAAACTGCCGATTTCAACAGCTCTATGGGAAGTCAGGTCCAGATGGTTACCAAACGCGGCACCAACCAGTTTCACGGTTCGGGATACGGCTACTATTTCGCTACCAATGTCGGAGCCGCCAATAGTTGGGTGAACGACCACACGTGCACTCCAGGTTCAACACAGTGTCAAACAATTGCGACCGCCAACGGCAATGGAAACTTCCCAACGCCTGGTTATGCAAATCCGCTTCCCTCCAATCACCGTGACCGCTTCGGCGCGGCAATTGGCGGCCCAATGGCGCCGCGCTTCCTGGGCGACAAATGGTTCTTCTTCTTCAACTACGAAGGGTCCAGGTTCCCGAATGTCGGCACCTATGAGCGCCCCGTGCCTTCAGTGGCGCTGCGTGAAGGAATTATTCAGGTAGCGAACAGCGCGGGCGTTTACCTTCCATATAACCTGAATCCGTATCCAGTCCCCTTTAATGGCGGGACGCTCCCGGCGTGCTCGGGCACATACTGCGACCCGCGTGGCATCGGAATCAATCCGGTGGTCTCTCAGATCTGGAATAAGGAAATGCCGCTTCCGAACGACTCGCTTTTCGGTTCAAACGGAGCGGACAATTACAACGTCCAAGGCTATCTTTCGGCTATCCGAGCGCCACTCAATAGCAATTCATACGTGGGGCGCATCGATCACGATTTTTCCGATAAATGGCATTTTTTCACCAGCTACCGCCAAATGCGTCTGGTTAGCCTGACGACGAATCAAGTGGATATTGGTGGCGTTCTGCCCGGCGATCAACTGGGCCAGCCGGCGGCTGTCGCGCCTCGCGACCAGATCCCCTCGTTGTGGGCAGCCGGATTGACCACCGTTCTCTCGGCCTCGTCTACAAACAACTTCGTCTATAGCTACACAAGAAACTTCTGGCAGTGGGGCAGCGTAAACGCCCCCCCGCAGCTTCCTGGTCTCGGAGGAGCGGTAGAGATCGCCAGTGGCGCGGCCAATGCCATCGCGGAGTCCGCCACTGCCGCTACCATTTTGATCCCCTACAACATAAACACGCAGAGCGTTCGCCAGCGTTTCTGGGACGGTCAGGACAATATGTTCAAAGATGATTTCACAACCATCAAAGGGAATCACATCTTCCAGTTCGGCGGTTTATACGAGCGCAATTTTGATTACCACGAGCGCACAGATAACGGCAACGGCGTCAATAACGCGATCGTGTACCAGATTGGCAGTTCGGGAATTAATTTCACAGGCTTCGGTTATCCCGGCACCGTGCCCGCCGGTAACCAGCAAAACTTCCAAAATCTTTACGCGGAGACTCTGGGTTTGGTCAATCAGCCCCAGGTTGCTTATACGCGCTCGGGCAGCAATCTTGCGATTCAGCCAGTCGGAAACGCCGCGTTCGATCAGAGCGTAATTCCGACCTACAATCTCTATGCTCTCGATACGTGGCATATAAAGCCGAGTTTGACTCTGACGTACGGTCTCGGATGGGCGCTCGAACTGCCTCCCTATGAGGAGAACGGAAAGCAGGTCCTGCTGGTAGATTCTTCCGGCAATCCCATTACTACGGCTGGGTACCTTGCGGCGCGTAAGTCGGCTGCGTTGGCCGGACAGGCTTACGATCCCACGCTTGGATTCGAAACCATCAAGAATACGGGGCGCAAGTACCCTTATAATCCCGTGTACACCGAATTCAGTCCCCGCTTGGCAGTGGCATGGAATCCGAAATTCAGCAGCGGCCTCTTGGGTTCTCTCTTGGGTGATGGAAAGACCGTCATACGGGGTGGCTACGGACGAATTTTCGGGCGGCTGAATGGGGTGAACCTAGTTCTGGTACCCTTGCTGGGCCCGGGTTTGATCCAGGCCGTGAACTGTCCCGGCGCCAGCAGTAATGGACAGTGCTTGGGAGCCAACAATGTTACTGCTTCCACCGCTTTCCGGATTGGCACTGATGGAAACGTGGCGCCACTCCCCTCTCCTTCCCCAACTCTCCCGCAGCCGTATTTCCCCGGCATTGGCGGCAACCCGATCGCCACAGATCCGAGCGCGCTTGACCCGAACTATAGACCGGAGCGTACAGACAACTTTACGTTCTCCATACAGCGTGCCATCGGGACAAAAATGACTTTGGAGGCCGGCTACATCGGTCGCATTATTAAGAACGAGGAGGAGGAAGTCAACTTGGATGCGGTTCCGTATATGACTACGCTCGGCGGCCAGAGTTTCGCTCAAGCCTATGCAGCCACTTACGTGGCCCTGTACAACATCACGACCGGCCTAACCACCGGACTCTCCGCGAAAAATGTGGCGCCGCAACCTTTTTTTGAAGCCGCTCTCGGGGGTGCGAATTCTTCGTACTGTAAAGCATTTTCCAGTTGCACCGCGGCTCTGGCTTCAAACCAGACGTCGGCTTTCCAAAATACCCAAGTCTCCAGCCTTTGGAAAGCGATGAATAGCGCGTCATCCTGGACGCTCGGCCCCACTATGCTCGATTCCGCCCAGATGACATCTATGGGCATGATTACGGCCATGGGTTATGGGAACTACAATGCCTTATACGTCACCTATCGAGCGCGTGATTATCACGGCGTCAGCGCCATTTCCAATTTCACTTATGGGCGGGCCTTAGGTACGGGAGCCGGCACTCAGGCTACAAGCGCCGCAACCGTCCTAGACCCCTGGAATATGGGCGCAATGTACGGCCCGCAAAGCTTCGACATCAGATTCATATTCAACCAGGGATTAACTTATCAACCGACCTACTTTGCAAGTCAACATGGAATAGTGGGCCACCTTCTTGGAGGATGGACTATCGCTCCTTTGTTCACGGCACAGAGCGGTGCTCCGTTCGGCGTAGGTTTCACTGAGGGCGGCGTATGTAGCTCAGCTTGCCAGGCATTCGGCGAAGCGAGTTCTACAGCTATCACCACGGTTGCAGAGAATGCTGTCGGAACGGGGGTTCCCTACACGGGCGGTAGTAGCGCCAACTACAATGTCGTGGGCTCAGGTGGAATTGGCACAAATAACCCAACCGGCGTGAACATGTTTAGCAATCCGGCCGCTGTTTATAGCGAATTCCGGCGCTGCATCCTGGGCATTGACACGAGTTGCGGCAGCTACGGCAACCTTCGCGGCCTACCAACCTTTAACCTGGATGCCACAGCACTGAAGGACATCGGTATTTGGAAGGAAGGGCGCGTAGGCGCTACTCTCAGTTTCCAGATCACGAATGTGCTGAACCACATGCAGCCCAGTACGCCGGGCCTGAGTCTAAATACTCTGTCCACTTTCGGCAGAATTACAGGTCAATCGAACACTCCGCGCAATATGGAGTTCGGTCTCCGCATTCACTTCTAGCACCGAATCCAAACTGTCTACATCCAAACGCGGGCCGCAGCAATCCGGCCCGCGTTTTCGTATTTTCCGCTCTACTATCTTTCACTTACGAACAGCTACTTGCCAACGCTCCTGGTGCCGAAAAACCTTGACAGTGGCCGGAATTGGGACTAGTATCTGACCTATACCGTTCTTTAGGGTCTTTGTCTTAAACCTCGATAGTTAAGGAGTGTATTCATGGTCGCAACCACTGCGCCTCTGCGAAGGTGCGTAGGGACTTTCTTTTCTCTATTGGCCTCTTTAGTCTGTGTTGTCGTCTTTGCCGGCTTTTCCGCCACATTGCTTTGGTGTCAATCGACATCCACCGGAACTGTACAGGGTCAAGTTGTTGACCAGCAGGGTGCGGCCGTCGCAGGCGCTGAAATCACTCTTCGCGACGTTGCAACAAACACTCCGCATGTCACAAATTCGAACCAGGACGGGCGCTATACATTCGTCAACGTTAACCCCGGTGATTACAACATTGAAGTCAAGAAAACCGGGTTTTCAGCAGCCCGGGTGCCCAAGCAAAGCGTCAATGTCGGCGCTGTTTTGACGATTAACGTCACCATGGAGGTCGGCTCTACCAGCACGACGGTCGAAGTTCAGGCGCAGGCCGGCGCTGACCTGCAGACCACCAATGCAAGCGTCGGCTCCACCATCACCGGACAATCCATCACGCTGCTTCCTAATCTCGGTCGCGACGCGAACGCATTTGTCTTATTGCAACCCGGTGTCGCTCCCAACGGCAGCATCGCTGGGGCGGTGAACGATCAAAACGCATATCAACTCGATGGCGCGCCCAACACCAGTGACATGGACGGCAACCAGAGCACTTACACTCCGGCCAGTGGTTACATTGGAAGCTCGTCCACCGGCGGCACACCGTCCGGCGTTCATGCCCACGCCCGCCGAAAGCATCGAAGAGTTCAGAGTCGGAACTACCAACAACACGGCCGATTTCAACGGCTCGGCTGGTGGCCAGATCCAAATGGTTACCAAGCGCGGTACAAACCAACTGCACGGCGCGCTTTACGAATATTATTTGGGTAGCAACTTCGGCGCGAACACATGGAAGAACAATCACACGGTCGACAAGTCGCTCGGCCTGCAATACACCCCGCTTCCTTCTAGCCATCAGAACCGCTTCGGCCTGGCACTCGGGGGGCCTGTTCTTCCGGACTTTCTGGGTGGCAAATGGTATTTATTTGGGAACTACGAAGGTCGCCGTTTTCCGCAAAGCACAACGATTGAGAAGTTGGTTCCGTCCGCTCTCTTGCGTGCCGGCGTGATTCAAATTCAAAATCCTGCTGGACAGTACGTGCCCTACAACCTCAACCCAGGTCCCGTAACGGTGGGCGGCATCACCTATCCGGGTTGCGGCGGGGCCAATTACTGCGATCCGCGTGGCATCGGAATCAACCCGATCGTGAGCAAAATATGGAACACCCAAATGCCTGCGGCCAACGATCTGCAAGCTGGCGATACTTATAACACGCAAGGCTATTTGTCGGCGATCAAGCTGCCGCAGACTTCCGATTTCGGCGTTGTCCGCATGGACCACGATTTCGGTTCGAAATGGCACTGGATGAACGCCTACCGCCTGTACGACTTCACCCAGGAAGTGACAAGCCAGGTCGACATCGGCGGCGTTGTTGCTGGAGACGCTTTTGGTGTAGCAACCGCTCAGACCGTCCGCCCGCAAAAGCCATGGTCGTTCGTTACCGGCCTGACGACAACCATCACGCCCACCATGACCAACGATCTGCGCCTCAGCTATCTACGTAATTACTGGCAGTGGTTTTCGGCTGCGGCCCCTCCTCAACTCCCCGGTCTTAGGCGGTGCGGTAGAAATCGGCGGCGAATCCGCCAACGCGCTGATCCCCATGAACGTCGATTCGCAAGACGCCCGCCAGCGCTTCTGGGATGGCAAGGACAAAACTGCACGTGACGATATTAGTTGGCTGAAGGGCAATCACCTCTTTCAGTTCGGTGGCCAATACCAGCGCAACTTCGATTTCCATCAGCGGAACGACAATGGGGCCGGCATATTCGCTGCTAACGTGTATCAGGTTTCAACCAGCGCCGGCATCAACTACAACAGCATTCTTCCTGCGACGACGCAGGTCGCAACGAACCAGCAGAGCAACTTTGAGACTTACTATTCGGAAGTTTTGGGGCTTGTTTCCCAGTCGCAGACTCTCTACACTCGCGCCGGATCCAGCTTGGCATTACAGCCGCTGGGCACCTATCTACAAGATCAGGACATCATCCCCAGCTACGACCTCTATTTCAGCGACACGTGGCACATGCGCAAGGATCTGACCCTGACCTATGGTTTGAGTTGGAATCTGGAGATGCCGCCTTACGAGCTAAACGGGAAACAGGTAGAACTAACCGATCCTACCGGCCACCCGATCACGGCTGAGGGATTCCTATCAGGCGTTCAGTCGGCCGCGCTTGCCGGTCAGCCGAATGCGGTGCCGCAGGTTGGCTTCACATTGATTAAGAACGTGGTTGGGGCCAGCACGAAGTATCCGTACAATCCGTTCTACAAATCTTTCAGTCCACGCGTTTCTGTAGCCTGGAACCCCAATTTCTCCGCAGATACGCTTCCTTGGGCACATCTTCGGCGAAAACAAGACTGTCGTTCGCGGCGGCTATGGCCGAATCTACGGGCGTCTTGAATGGTGTCGATCTCGTGCTCGTTCCGCTTCTTGGCACCGGACTTGGCTCAGGCCGTCACCTGCCATCGCACTCAATCCAACGGCACATGTCTGAGGCTCGACTGGAACTGCTACCCCGGCAAATGCATTTCGTATCGGCACCGATGGCAATGCCGCGCCGCTGCCTGCCGCTGCTCGCAACACTTCCCCAACCGTATGTTCCGGGAGTGGGCGGTAATGTTCCAGCGGGCGACGGTTCGGTTCTTGATCCAACTTCAAGCCGAATCACTCCGACCAGTTTGACTTCACCATCCAGCGTGCTATCAGCCAGAAGCTGCTTTTCGAAGTCGGTTACATCGGCCGCAGAATTCGCGACGAGTATCAGGGTCTCGAACTCAATGCCGTGCCCACCATGTACACCGTCAACGGTCAACAGTTCGCAAATGCTTTCGCCAATACTTACTTCGCACTCAACTCGGGCGCGCTGCCGGCCGTGCAGCCGTTCTTTGAAGGAGCGCTTGGCGGTGGAAGCTCTGCTTATTGCAAGGCCTTCAGCAGTTGCACTGCCGCTGTTGCCAGCAACCTGAAAGCGAATATCCTGATCGAATCAGGTCTTCAGCTTATGGAACAGCATGGCGACTTCCCCATCCTGGACACTCGGCCGGACTCTGCTGAGCAACAGTCCGAACCAGCTTACGAACATTTTCATGGAGACCAGCCAGGGCTACTCCAACTACAATGCCTTGTTCTTCTCGCTGACCGCGCGGGATTTTCACGGCCTGACAGCGATCTCCAATTTCACCTGGAGCCGCTCACTAGGTACAGGCGATGTGGCTCAGGCAACCAGCGAACTTTCGGTTCCGAACCCCTTCAACATCTCGCAGTCCTACGGTCCGCAACTCGTTCGATTATCGCTTCGTTTACAACCTCAATATGCTTTACCAGATTCCCTTCATGAAGACGCAGAAGGGTATCGCTGGCCGCCTGCTCGGCGGCTGGTCCATCGCCCCGCTCTTCACGGCACAAAGCGGTGCGCCTCTTGAGGTCAACATCGGAACCGGTAGCAACTCCGATTGTCAATCATTCGGTGAGGTCTTTTGCAACGGCTCTGCGAGTTCGTACGAAAACGCGGTTACCAGTCAACCCTATGTGTCCGGTAACAGCGCTCATACCAACGTGCTGTATTTGAACGGTGTCGGTTCTTCCGGCAATCCCGCCAACGGCGGCTCCGGAATCAACATGTTCGCAAACCCGTCGGATCGTACTATCGGGCTTCCGTCCGTTGATTCTGGGATACGACACGAATTCCAACGGCACGGGCGTCCTGCGAGGATTCCCAACCTGGAATCTGGATCTAGCGGTCAACAAAGACTTCGCTATTACGGAGCGCTTTGGGGCTACGTTCGTTGCGCAGTTCTCAAACGTGCTGAATCACTTCCAGCCCACGACTCCGACTCTGAATATCAATAGCCCGTCCACCTGGGGTGTGGTCACTGCACAATCCAATACGCCGCGTCAGATCGAATTCGGTCTTCGCATTCACTTCTAACCAAGGTCGTCAAATCTTCACTTTGAACGGGCCGATTCGTCGGCCCATTCTTTTATTGCGCCGTAGTCGCGGCTTTGATCTTTCCGTCCTTGATTGCCTTCATGAAATTCTCAAAATCGCTATGCGTTACCTGTGCGTAAGTGAGGGCATACTTCACAATCGCTCGGACCACCTTTTCGGAACTGCCTATATATCCATTAATCTTCACTGCATCGCCTGATCGAGTGTGCCCTCTGGCGAGCAACTCGCCCGCTACTTCCGCAAGACCGTTGAGCCCCTGCCCGCGTAGTTTCGTCAGATCGATGCTGCCCTTATGGTCGTTCATCTGCCTAACCAGATAATCGTGTTCGCCGATGCGTGTCCAACCCAGAATCAGGTCTGACGAGGGCTGAATTCTATGCTGTCCTAGCACCACCCGCTGGCCTTGATTAGCAAAGTGAAGATTTCGCAGAGTACGGCGCGTACGCGGAAGCGACCTCCTGCTTGATCTGCAGGAACAACGGGTCCTTGGGTCCATTTCCATTCATCAGGACGATGTAGTCCCGCAATCCAACGCTTCCCGTGCCCACAACTTTGAACGCAACATCTACCGGCTTGAAAAAATCGAATACGTGAAGCCGGTCAGCGGGCAATGATTCCCGATAAAGTGCCAGGCTCTCCAGACGCACCTGCGCTTTTCTATTCCTTGAACCCGCCATAATTGGCCGTCAATCTCTCGAAACTGGATACTGGCCTTGCGCTCCGTTCTCGGTATATTTTTTCAACAGATCGCACGGCATCGCCCGCGCCGCTTGCTCCCACGCCGCGGCTATTGCTCCCGACCTTCTCACGCGATGAATCTGGTGCCGTGCCGCTTCCAGAAGAGGCTTTTCCGCCAACATCGCCAATGTTCGACAGTAGCTTGCGACAAATGCTGCGGCTGCATCTTCACAACCGGATGGCCGGTGCCCGGACGTTTCGCCGGCCAGCACAATACTGGTCGCCATACGCTTGACGTCCCATTCCCACGGCCCTGGGGCCGTTTCATCGAAATCATTGATGTCGAACACCAGATTTCCGTCCGGTGTTTCAAAGCAGCCTAAGTTCTGCACATGCGCATCGCCGCACAATTGAACTTGCAAACCGGTATTTAGTTCATTCGAGAAATCGGCCGCCATGATGGAAACGGCGCCCCGAAAAAACGCAAACGGTCCCGCTGACATGCGGCCATACTTGATCCGCAGCAAAGAAGGAACGCGCCCCTCGGTGGCGCTCAATAGCACTCCGATCGATTGGAATGTTCGCTTTCGGTTGTGAACTTCCGCTAGCTTGCTCCGGCTGATATGGTTGCGCCGCTCGCGCCCTTGTTGCAGACGCTGCTGCACGCTTCCACGCTCGTCTTGTATTTTTATCGGTCGCGCGTTCTGCGCCTTTTTTGGGACAGCTTTACTAACGGGCATATTCTGGGATGCGCTAATCCAACAGCGTCAACGGCGATTCGCTCTCACGCCGCACCTGTTGGATGATACAGCTCTTCGGAGACTTTTCGGGACGCCAGCGCAACAACTTTGTCCCATGCCGGAATCTGATGTCCGGAGAAGTGATCATATTGCACTTCAAGCACGAGCTGCGGCGCCAGCGGCTCCCATTCAGTGCTTCGCTCCGTGCTCCAGCGGCTCGGTCCGCCCGGTTTGCTGCCCGTGAAGCCTGGCGGCTGTATCAGATCTTCCAGCTTCTTTGTCAAGGCTGCCCGGTCCGCCGCGGCGATTCCAGAGCAAAATCCCACGTGATCCAGCAAACCGTCCTCGTTATATAGCCCTAATAGTAGAGAACCAACTTGCTTGCCCTTGGCGCCGTAACGGAATCCGCCCACCACGCAATCGGCCGTCCTGAGATTCTTGATCTTGAGCATGGACTTGCGCTCGCCCGCATCGTACGGCCGGTCCACCCGCTTTGCGATGACGCCATCTAATGGCCCGGCCATTCGCTTGAACCAACGCTTAGCAACTTCAAAATCCCGTGTGCGCGGCGAGAGCCGTATGCGCTCTTGTCCGGCCAGGATGTCATGAGCGAAAGCTTCGAGTGCCGCCCGCCGCTCGTCCAGCGTGCGGCCGGTTAAATCAGCGCCGGTTTCATTCACCAGCAGATCGAAAATCACGTAAGTAGCGGGCGTTTCCGCCGCCAGTTTCTTGATCCGGCTTTCTGCCGGATGAATCCTCTGCAGCAGCGCATCGAAATCGAGCGTTCGTTGCTGCGTGATAATCAATTCCCCATCCGCCACGAATCGGTTCGCTTGCAGCGCCTTCACCGCCGCGACTATCTCAGGGAAATACCGCTCCAGCTCTTGACCGGATTTCGACATTAGCCGCACATCGTTGCCATCTCGAAACGCCAGGCAGCGGAACCCGTCCCACTTCGGTTCGTATTCCCATTCCTGTCCGGCCGGGATTTCTTTCGCGATATCCGCTTCCATCGGCTGATAATCGAGCGGAAGGGGGAGGCTCACTGCAGCGCCTCCAGGCGGTACCGCGCTCCCGCTCGAAGGACTGGTTTGAAGAGGTCTCCCAGTTTCGCCACGCGGGCTGGCATGGTGTCCATCGTGAAATCAGACATCGAAATGCCGCGTTCGATCTCTTGCCACGTAACCGGCGCGGACACGGTCGCTGCCGGCTGCGGTCTAAGCGAATATACCGACGCCAGCGTTCTGCCCCAGGCATTCTGGTTGTAGTCGACCAGCACGCGCCCTGCGGGCCGATGAGAAATTCGGTATTCGGACGTGACGGAATCCGGGTATGCTTTCGCCAGTTCTCGCGCAATGCGCTTCGCCACGTGCCAGACTTCCTTCTGCAAAGGCTCGCGATGAATCGGCACATATACGTGAATGCCGCGCGATCCGGTTGTCTTCGGATAGCTGTCGACTTCCCGCTCATCTAAGAAATTTCTTCAACAGAAGCGCCACTCGCAAGACATCTGCGAAGCCGGCGGTTGGCACAGGGTCCAAATCGAAATGCAAGAAATCGGGGCGATTCACATCTTCGCAACACGCATACCACGGATTCAGATCGATACAGCCCAGGTTCACGATCCAGAGCAGTGAGGCAGTATCATCGGCAATCGGAAAATCTATAACGTTCCCGGAGCGGTGTTCAATTGAACAGGTCCGCATCCAGTCCGGGCGGTGCGCCGGCGTTCGCTTCATGAAGAAGAACTCACCGTGAATCCCGTTCGGATATCTCTTCATCACCATGGCGCGATCTTTCAGATGGGGAATTAATACCGGAGCGACCGCGTCATAGTAGAGCAAAAGGTCGCGCTTCGTTTTGCCAAGCTCAGGCCAGAATACTTTTTTGAGATTGGTTAATGTGACTTTTTTCCTGCCACATCTGATCTCGCAGGTCTCCGCGTCCGGGGGAATTTCAATAGCCATCGATCTACCGTCCCTAGATGCTCCCGCGACCAAGTTTCCCGTTGACCGTGCGCCAGATGTTTCGCGGGTTCGCATTCTGTAGTTCTAGCGGCAACGCTGCATCCGGGAAGTTCTGATAGCAAACCGGGCGCGCGAAACGATAGATCGCAGCCGTACCCACGGATGTAAATTTCTCGTCTGTGGTCGCTGGATAAGGGCCGCCATGGTGCATGGCATAGCCGACTTCCACGCCCGTGGGATAGCCGTTGAAGATCAGCCTGCCGGCCTTCTCGCTCAACACCTGAACGAGTTCCCGGTTCTTTTCCAACTCTTCGGGCGTGCCGTGGATGGTCGCGGTCAAGCTTCCTTCCAGTAAACGGGCTGCGCGAAGCAGTTCTTCTGCTGACCCGCACCGAACCAACACCGTTGCAGGTCCGAAAATTTCCTCCCGCAGTGTGTCGCTCTGCGCCCAAGCCTCGGCTTCAACGACAAATATTCCCGGCGCGCCTTCCGCATTCTGAGCATTCGCCGCTTTTCGCGTCGCGTAACTCTGCACAGCGCGAACATCCCGCATTTCATGGAAGCGTTCCGAATAACCCTTCGCAATCGCCGAGTTCAGCATGGTCGCGGGCACGCTTTGCTCGAAGTTGTCGATCAGCTTTGTTTGGAAACGATCGAGACTTCCGCTATTCACAGCGAAAACTAAACCGGGGCATGTGCAAAACTGCCCTACTCCCAGCGTCACGGAACGAAACATCCCGTCCGCCAACGCATCTGGATTTGCTTCCAGGCTCCCTGGCAGCACGAAAACGGGGTTCACGCTGCCCATCTCCGCATATACCGGAATGGGTTGGGGCCGCCTGGCGGCTGCGTCGAACAGCGCCCGCCCGGCTCGCAAAGAGCCGGTAAATCCGACGGCTTTCAATTTGGTGTGATTCACCAATGCCAAGCTGGTAACGGGCGTCCTGCCGTGCAACAACGAAAAGGTTCCTTCCGGTAATCCGTTCGCCTTGACCGCTCGCGCGATGGCCTTACCCACCAACTCCGATGTTTCAGGATGTGCAGGGTGCGCTTTCACCACCACTGGATTTTTCGCAGCGAATGCGGAAGCCGTGTCGCCGCCCGCAACGGAGAACGCCAAGGGAAAATTGCTGGCTCCGAAAACGGCCACTGGACCAATCGGCTGCAACATCCTTCGGATATCGGGCCGCGGCATTGGTTTGCGCTCCGGCAACGCTGTATCGATGCGCGCATCGACCCACGATCCTTCGGTCACCAAGTCTGCGAACAGCTTGATCTGGTTCACGGTCCGGTCACGCTCTCCTTTCAGCCGGTCCACTCCTAAGGCAGTTTCACGATTCGCGCAGTCGATCAAGACGTCTCCTATCGCGCTAATCTCCTGGCCAATCGAATACAGGAAACGAGCAATTTGCTCCGCGTTCAGGGCGCGAAGCGGATTAGCCGCTTCCGAAGCCGATTCAACGGCACGGTCCACTTCTTCAGAGGTCGCCTCGTTATATTCAGGTTCCATTGCTCCTAACAAGCTTATCCACTTGGCCCATAGCGTGCCCCGCTGTGATAACTTCCCTTGTATGACTGCTAGCACGCCGGTCGCTTCTGCAGCGGCCACTCCGGAACGCCTCATGCAGTTTTCCTGGGGCTATGCGCCACCGCTTATTATCAGCGCTGCAGTGCAACACGGATACTTCGACGCCCTCTCATCCCGGTCAATGACTGCAAATGAAGTAGCCACGGTGACCGAAACTTCCGAACGCGGAGCAACCGCGATTCTGCAGGCGCTTGTCGGTCTTGGCCTTCTCGCGTGTGATCGCGAAGGCCGATTTGTCCTTACACCCGAAAGTGACGCGTTCCTGGTCAGCTCCCGGCCCGGATTCCTAGGTCCTTTCTTTGCTGTTCATAGCCGGGAGGTCATCCCGCGCTGGCTCGAGATCGGCGAGGTTGTGAGAACCGGCACGCCGGGCAGACGAGTCAACCAAGAATCCGAGGGCACTGAGTTCTTTCAAAATCTTGTCGAACCTCTTTTCGCCATGAACTTCGCTCCCGCCATGGCGCTCGCTCGCGGCCTTAATTTGCCCGCCGATACACCGATTAAGGTGCTGGACGTTGCCGCCGGTTCCGGCGTCTGGGGCATCGCGGTTGCGAAAGTCTATCCGAAGGCTTCAATAACAGCCGCGGATTGGGAAGGAGTCGTTCCCGTAACCCGCCGAGTTGCCGAACGCCACGGCGTTGCCAACCGGATGAGCTATATTCCGGGAGATATCGGCGAATCGGACCTGGGGACCGGCTACGATCTTGCCATCCTCGGGCACATCCTACATAGTGAAGGCGAGCAGCGCAGCCGCAGGCTGCTACAACGCGTCTTTGACGTCCTCAAGCCTGGCGGCACTATCGCCATTCAGGAATTTCTCGTAAACGCCGAGCGCACGGGGCCTCCGATGGGATTGATCTTTTCCGTTAACATGCTTCTGAACACGAAAGAGGGCCGCACGTTCTCGTTCGAGGAGATCGCCGACTGGCTATTGTCGATTGGCTTTAGTGATCCTCGGACGCTTGATGCGCCCGGTCCATCGCCACTCATTCTGGCAACCAAGCGAACTCAGTGAGAACTTTTTCTCATCTCGTCCTTGGCGCTCGCGACATCGTCCGCACTTGGTAAGAGACCGTCCAGGCGCGTCAATTCCAAGATTTTGCGAAGTTCAGGTTTGACGTTTACGAGTCGCACCGGGCAGCCCTTCTTGGTAGCTAAGGTGTAAACAACAGTCAGTTCGCCCAACCCGGAGCTATCGGTCTGGGTCACCTCGCCCACTTGCACAATTAAGCCGCGCAGTTTGTGACCCTCAACCAGCTGGCGGGCGTTCGTTCGTAATCCCACTAGCGCCGGTCCGAGCGTCAACGGTCCTACCAGCTCGAGAATTCCGATGCCGTCTTCCACCCTTTGCGTGACGGTCAATGCCGATGTCATTCCTTAATACTGCTCCACCTTGCGCTGCCGGTACGGCGGGGTCACGAAGGCGGACACCAGACTTTCGTTGCCATCTTTGTCAATCGCCTTCACTCCCAGAACAACCTCGTCTATGTTCACCCGAGGCAGTGTGTAGGTGGTTACGTTCCCAACGAAGACTTCTTTTTCCCACAACGGCGACGTGGTCTTTCGCATAACCACGGCGTAGCCGAGCAGGTCCGGCTCAGGATGATCGTTATGCCACGTCATCACCGCATCGTAACCGCTTCCTCTTCCCAGCGGCGTCGCAAAGGAGCGTCCAGCTTGCGGAGCGCCTGTTCGTATCTCAGGCGCCTTAGGAGCCAATGCCAGCGTAGCAATTGCCGCCGCATTGACCCTGGTCACCGAAGCGGTGTATTCAGGAGCCGTATTTGCGAACGTATCAGTGGCAGTGTGCTGGTTTGAGTAGTTTTCCATAGGCGTCGTAATTCTCACTGCCGCATAACCGTTCGCGTTAAATGGGCTGTGATCTCCTCCGCGCCCGAACCGGTCATGCCGGAATACCAGATTCACGTCGAACCCCGGCTGATACCGCGCATTGATCTCCTTGACGTAACGCGCTACCTGCCGGGAAGGAGAATCGTTCGGGTCTTCAGAATAGAGATTTACATACCTGTTCGTTGTTTCACCATTGCCGGTGATGTCGCTACCGATAACGTCGTTGTTGAACATAGCCTCAATCAGGTCATGTTTCGCCGCGGCCTCCTCGGCATAGGTCGAGCTTCCCTCGAGTCCATACTCTTCGGAGGCGAATGCAATAAACACAATCGTTTTGCGAAATTGAAACTGGCTCATCACGCGGGCTAATTCTATAACTGCCGCGGTTCCGCTGCCATCATCCGTTACGCCCGGCGCCACTGCCGCCACGGTCGCCTCCGCATCCAGCGCGCGCCGTCCGTTTGCGCCTTCCTTGGAGACCATGTGAATCGAGTCGTAATGGCCACCGACAATCACCTGCTGCTCGGGTTCGCTTGTGCCGGGCAGCAGGGCAACGACGTTCCATATTTCAACGTCTTTGAAGAGTCGCTGTGAAGGGTTGCCCTTCAGCCGGTGCTTATCGAACGAGACTTGAAGCTTGGGACTGTAGCTCCGAAACTGTGCCGCAATCCATTCACGCGCCGCGCCAATCCCGTGCGCTGGATCGTCCGTCGCCGAATAGATGTTCCGAGTGCCGAAGCTCTCCAATTTTTGTTGTGTGGCGGCTATCCGGTCCGCCGAGACTTGCGAGACGATCGACTTCACCTGCGGGTTGACCGATAACGTTTGTGCGGAAGCGCAAAACGCGATCGCACCAAGAAGAAAGGCAGCTCTAACCATCTTGTGTCGATTATCGTAGCGCAACAGTGACGTCGCCCAGGATTTTCAGATGGAAATGTCTTAAGCGATGGCAGCCTGCAACTCTTGATCGCGCACCGCCGCCGGACGGGGATTCGTCTGACGCCCATCCGCGGGCGTAAATTTGACCGACACCAGCTTCGAAACGCCGGGCTCCTGCATGGTGACTCCGTACAGCGCTTGCGCCGCTTCCATGGTGCGCTTAGCGTGAGTAATCACAATAAATTGCGTCTGATCGGCCATTTCCCGCAGCAGACGCGTAAGGCGTTCGATATTCGGTTCATCAAGCGGCGCATCCACCTCGTCCAGAATGCAGAACGGGCTCGGCGTGTACTGGAAAATACCCATTAGCAGCGCCATAGCAGTCAGCGACTTCTCTCCGCCTGACAACAGCAGAACGCTCTGCAACTTCTTTCCCGGAGGCGACGCAACAATATCAATACCCGATTCGGCCGTATTCTCTTCGTCGGTCAAGCGCATCTCGCCGATTCCGCCGCCAAACAATGTTGCAAACATCGTCCGGAAATTTTCGTTCACCGCCCGGAAAGCCTCCACAAATCGCTTTCGCGATTCGACATCGATTTCCTGTATCGCTTTTTCGGTGTCGCGAATCGAGTCAAGCAAATCCTGTCTCTGCGCGCTAAGGAAATCCTGCCGGTGCTGCGCTTCTTCGAACTCCTCCAGAGCCTGAGAGTTCACCGGCCCCAGTGCCTCAATCTTCCGCCGAACTTCCGTATACCTGGCGTCGAGTTCCAGCAACATCGTTTCATCGGGAACAGTCTCGACGCTGTCGGCCAACTCCGCCAAACTCTTTTCCAGCTCTCTCTCGCAGGTTTCGTTCAGGTGGTTCATGTCCGATTCGCACCGCGCCAAGGCCACCTGCAATTCCGACCGTTTCTCCTGAGTGAACTGTGCTTCGGCGCGCAGCCGCTTCAACTCTTCTTCAGCGGAGGCCAAAGCAAGCCGAAGTTCGGCTTCGCGCTGATCCAACACTGCAACTCCGGATTCTGTGGCCGCAATGGCGTTATGTAACTCTGCCGCCTTGGCGTCCAGTTCGCGGTTGCTTGTCTCAAGGTGTGCTCTCTCACCGATCAACTGCTGCGCTTCATGCTCCAGATGATTGCGACGGTTTTCGAAATCCCGTACTTGCGCTTCAAGTCTGGCTCGCTGCGTTACGATTGACTTCCGCCGCTCATCCAAACTCGCTACCTGAGCGCGCAGATTGGCATGCTCTTCGGTCGCCCGCGCGACTTCAACGCGCAGCCCGTTCAGTTCTTCGCGTGCTGTTTCGAGTGCGCGTTCCTGCTCGGCCCGTTTTGCTTCCGCCACGTTCAGCAACTGCTGATCGCGCTCCAGATCTTCTTGAGCCTTCAGCCGATCCGTCGCCAATCGCTCCAGTTCCAGGCGCGCGCGAGATAGCCGTGTTTGCACACGCTGGAACTCTTCGGCCAGTTTTCGGCTTTCATGGTCCAGAGCCAATACATCCTTCTCCTGTACCTGCTGCTTCGCTCGCAGGTGCTCCAGATGTTCGGTTAACTTACTGATGTCGTGCTCTAACTCCGCAACGGCTGTCTGCGCAGCATCCAATTCGATTTGTTTTTGCGCTTCGACGTTGGTAAGCTCCCGCAGTTCCCGTTTCATGGCCAGCGGTCCTGCACCGGTCTTGTTGCCGCCGCTAACTGCGCGCCCATGGTAGTTCACACCATCGGTTGTCAGGAACCAGCATTGCGAGAAGCGTTCCGCCAGATCCCGAGCGAGCTTCCGATCGGCAACCACATAACAATTGGCTATACGCGGCAGAGTCCGCGAGGGCAGGTTGGAAAGCCCATTCGTGAATCGGAGCCCATCTGTCAGTTTCGTGATAACGCCAGATTCAGCGGCCAATTCCGGCAGTTCGGTTTCGGATTCCTCTTCCGAGTTGCCTTCCTCTACGAGAAAGGTGGCACGCCCATTCAGGTCTGTACGCATCAATTCGATGCCGCGCTCGCCGTCAGCCCAGTTGTGCACCACTACGTATTCCAGTTCGTCGTGCAGAAACTCTTCGGTGGCCTTTTCCAACTGCGGATCTACTTCCAGAAAATCCGCGAGCACACCTACCGGACGCAAATCAGGAACCTTTCCACTTTCGACCGCCGTGAACAGCCGTTTCACCGTTTCCGTTGTGTAGCTGCGGTGCTGAAGCACCTCTTCGACGGAATCCTTGCGCGCTTTCACTCGCGAAAACTCGCTTCGAACCAGATCCAGATTTCGCCGGCTTTCCTGCAGCGCCGCGCGCTTTTGCGCCAAATCCTGCTCAACCGCTTTTCGCTGATCAGTGACCGAAAGCAGCTCTGTTTGCCTACCCGCCAGCCTCTCCGAGAGCTGGGCTTTCACGTTCTGAAGCTGCGATGAATCACTTTCGGATTGCTGTTCTTCGTTTTTTGCGCGGACTGCTTCCCGGTCTGCCGAACTCAATTGAGTTTCCAGTTGAGTAATCCGGTTCTTCAGCCCAGACGATTCGCCCAGCAGCCGAAGCACAGCCTGGCGGGACAACTCCAAACCGCGCTCCTGTTCAGAAAGGCGATGCTGCACCTGATCACGCTCCAAGTGCTTCGCATCCAGCTCCTGCCTGGCCGCCCCGAACTCCGCCTCGATGCTCTGGACCTCGGCGTTATGCTGATCGAGTTCAGCAGCCCGCTCCTTCTGCTGACGTTCAAGCGCCTGTCCTTCCTGCTCTCCGGAACTGAGGCGCTGCTCAATCTGCTGAATTTGCTTGAGCTGATATTCCAGCTTGCCGCGCGCCCGCTCGGTCTCCAATTGCAGATCGGCCAGCGTTTTTCGGGCAGCGGTGAGATCCTGCTCAGTAGCGTAAGATTGCTCGATGATCTTCGTCTGTTCTGTTTCGCGCTCCGTAATGGTTGTCTGCGCAGCCTGCAATTGCGAGGATGCCAGATTCAACTCGATGGCAATCTTCGCCATCTCGCGTTCAAGCAGACGAAATCGTGCACTTAGAACCTGCTGCAGATAGCCGATCGCTTCCGCTTTAAGTTCCCCATATCGCCTAGTTTTCGCAGCCTGTCGCTTCAGCGAATTCACCTGCCGCGTGACTTCTTCCAGAATGTCGAACACCCGCGAGAGATTCTGTTTGGCGCTCTCTAGTTTGGCTTCGGCCAGCCGCTTCCGCGTCTTAAATTTGGTTATTCCGGCAGCCTCTTCGATAACTGCGCGCCGGTCCTGCGGTCTGTTGCTGAGAATCTGGCCTATGCGACCCTGCTCGATAATGGCGTAACTTTCCGGACCTAAGCCGGTACCCAAGAAGAGATCCTGGATGTCCCGCAACCTTGCCATTTTGCCGTTGATGAGGTACTCGCTCTCGCCTGACCGGTAGAGCCGGCGAGTTATGGTAATTTCACCCGACCGTTCGGCTGTTTTGGCAGCGTCTGATGTTGCAGGAGCATGTTGGGCGAATCCATTCGCATAGCCGTGCGCTTGTGCCGAAGCGCCGGTTTCCGGCTCATCTCGGACGGAGGTTCCTTCACTCGCCGCCGCATGGCCGGAAATCGTTGGAGTGGTGGCCGTCAATGCAGCTTGATGGGGCACCAGCGTCATGGTTACGGACGCCATTCCCAACGGCTTCCTCTCGCGCGTCCCGGCGAAGATAACGTCCTCCATCCGGGCGCCGCGCAAAGATTTGGCGGACTGCTCTCCCAGGACCCAACTTATGGCATCACTGAGGTTCGACTTGCCGCATCCGTTTGGCCCCACTACGGCAGCTATTCCAGTGCCGTTGAACTTCATTTCAGTTCTGTCGTAAAAGGACTTGAAACCCTGTATTTCGACTCGTTTCAGCTTCAGCAACGCGCCCGATCCTTCCTCAGACAATTTCTCGGGGGTGTCTCTATCCTACCCGGTGCTTTCCCATCTGTAAAGCTCTCGCGCCTCTTTAACTGGTACCAGTTTCGAAACCCAACCCAATATATTGGGGTACTGGTCTGAAATGCCATACGCGGACAACGAGGGCGCCAGCCTATATTGGACCGAAAAAGGCGCCGGGCGGGCCATCCTTCTCATTATGGGCCTGAGCTTTACTCACGAGATGTGGTATCGCACTCTTCCGGCCTTGGGCGCTTACCGCGCCATTCTATTCGATAACCGGGGCATGGGCCGAAGCAGCGCACCGCGCGGGCCCTACACGATCGGGCAAATGGCTCGCGACGCGCATGCTGTTCTAGCAGCGGCAGGCGTCAGTTCTGCCCATGTTCTTGGCGCATCCATGGGCGGGATGATCGCTCAGGAATTGGCCATTCTTTATCCCAGCCGGGTGCGCAGCCTTGCTCTCGCCTGCACGAGCTATAGCGGATTGTTCGGGCGCTGGCCTGATCCCCGCTTCGGCGGCTGGATCTTCGGGTCGAGGACCGCGCGGGACAGCCGCCGTCGGCTTCTGACTGACCTGCTTTATGCCGGGACAACTCCGGCTGACCGCATAGAGGAAGATATTCGCATTCGCAGTGAATGCGCCTGGACGCGCGGAGGCTTCTACAGTCAATTCGCGGCCATCCTGACGTGGAATTCCTATTACCGGCTGCCGCGGATTGCGACACCGACGCTGGTCATGCACGGTGATCAGGATCGTCTTATACCGATTCAAAATGGCAGGACGGTAGCGAAGCGCATTCCAGGTGCAAAATTCCGAGTAATTCCGAATGCAGGGCACATCTTGACGACGGATCAACCCGAATTGTGCAGTGATGTCTTACTGCAATTCCTGGCGGAACAAAGACCGCGCTAACAGAGATATTTCTCCTGAACGGCCGGCAAAGGCGGCTATCACGGCAACGCTCTAGCCCGAAGGCCCCAGAGGATGAGCAGAGATGAGGCGACAATGGCGACGCCGACCGTAAGAAAGCTGATCGTGACAAAACTTTCCTGCCAAGGCTGCCCGCTATGACCCGCTCCCGTAATAGGAGAGAGGGCTGCCGTCCCGAACGTCGCAGCTAAGGTGGTGACTAGCCAGTTCGCATAAGTGCCATAAAGAGCGGTCCAGTAGGCGATACCCTTCATCACTGGCGACAGCCTCACCTCCATCCAGATCGCCCCCAGCGCAATCAGGAAGATGCCGTTCATCAAGCCTTCCAGGTGTGCCGCCAACCCCATGCGTACGTTGGCGAAATGAGGCTCGAGAAAACCCGTTATCAACCCGAGCAGGAACAGGAACATTCCGTGCCACATCAGGCGGCGGTTCGTGCTTTTCATGCGGATCATCATCTCATTCGAGAGATCAATAGTTTGAAATGACCCTCGGTGCTGTCGAGCATCAGTTCGAATCAGTTCAGCTTGGATGCGGGTACATAGACGTCGCCGCGCGATAAAGGTTGTGCTCTCAGGAGTCGTGACGACGGGGCTGAGCAAGAACACTCCCGCGATGAGCGACTAATTCTTCGGCGTCGACTGCGATTTATTCGTCGGCGCATTGCCGCCTGCATCGCTATACGGCATCAAACCAAGCATCCAGGAAAAGTCTTGCGTCGTGGCGTTGGAGACTACGGGCATGCAATTGTCATTTTGGTTTTGATTGCAGGCGTACCCGATGCTGGGCCAACCGTGCGGCGGTATTCCGAAATTGTTTTCCGGCGCCCCGTGCACAGGCTGCTTGCCGTCGAAAGACGCGTACTGGTGGCAGGTAATGCACGACGATTTACCGGGCAGCACTCCCTGATTAAACTCGATAAAAGAGTTGCCCAGCTGAATCGCTTTTCCCCGGGTGTCAACGAATTGGGTCTGCACTCCCGTGAGGAAATAATTGTTGAACGCCGGATTTAGCTGCGCTTCCGCCATGGCCTGACGTAACTCCGGACTCTGTTGCGCCGTCTGTCCCTTTCCATAAGGTTGGGCGGATGTGGTTCCCCATATATCGAGACAAGCACCATAGAGCTTGGGGTCGCAGCGATTAGGATTGGTGACTTTGCTGTTGGGCTCAAACGTCGCCCACAGCCAACTGGGCATCACCTTGGAACTGATGTGGATGGCCGCCAGCGCATAGCACGTGCCGTTGATCGTCTCGGTGTACAGAGTATTGGTTGGATCGGGGCAGGCAAAGGTTGGGTTGTTGTAGGAAGTCGACGGCACCCAGTCGACCTTCACTTCCAGGGAGTCAAGATCAAGACGAGGGTCGTTCGTGCCGGTTCCGGGGAAATTGATTGTCGCGTTGCGCGGATTGCCATAAATTTGCTGAGCGGCGAGCGTGGTGAGATTCCTCTTCACGAACGCTGCTTCCACCGGGCTCACGAAAACCTCTTCGCAGAACATTGCGTTCCGTGTCAGGTTGGAAGGAGCCGGATATCCCCCGATCGGTGTCGCTGTCATTGCGCTGCAGTCAGTGCCCCCTATCTTCCTGGCCTGGGAGAATACGCTTCCGTGCAGCATGCGCAGCTTGCTATTGCCCGCGGCTTTCGCAGCGGCGACATTCTCGGCGCTGGGGCAGCCAACCATCCCGGAACTTAGTTGACATTGCTCCGTCCAGGTCTCAAAGGTCAAGGAACCATCCGCAGGCGCCATGGCCTCGATGAAAAGACGCCAGGCGATGGAAGCGAAGCTGGGACCGTACAGGTTATCGGGCTCACGTGAGGCTGCTTGGGCGCTCATGTCGACGACCGGCTGCTGAGAGGCGGCGACGGATTTCTCGGGCGCCTGTGGCCGCGTAGCCGCCTCCGCCCGGTCTTTTGAGTAAACGCCGAAGCAAGCGGCGACAGCTACGATCGAGAACAGAGCCGCGGAAAGCCTGATGCAATTTTTCATATAAAATCCCGGAGAAGCGTGGCGCCCCACCGCGCTTCTCCGTTGACCACAGTTGATTGTTCCGAGCGGCTAACGTGCCCAGCCGCGGACGTTACCTTTGAATTTGCCCCAGAGGAGAGTCAAGGCAAGTCCGGCCAAGCCCGTCATCAGCAGCACAATACTTGATGGCTCGGGGGTATAGACGGTCATGCTGAAGTTGACAGTGCCCAGCGTGCTGCTAGCGTTGCCATTGGCTCCGCCCAACATCGTAAAGGTACCCACGAAGTTCCCGGCCGGCGAGTTGGGAGGCACTGTCAGCACAAACAAGTTCCCGGTGAAGTTGGCCCCCGGTGAAAGGGACAGCGGAAAGTTGCTGAAGAAGTCACTGTCGTTCAGAGTAACCGGAGCGGTGACGTTGAAGCTGTCCCCGTTCAAAAACACCGCGGCGCTGTTGCCGGCCGGAGCGGATACCGTAGCGCCGTACGTCAGGTTGCCTCCCAAGTAAGAAACACGCCCATTCGCATTGGTGAGGGTTAAAGTGACGGTGTCGGCGTACGCTGCTGCTGATGATAGACCTATCGCCAGCAGTGCCGCTACAGCTAGTTTAATTTTGAGTTTCATATTGTCTCCTCCGTACTGTTTTTATGAAGTGATCACGAATTGACTGCTGAAGTTAGGGCAGCGCTGCGCGGAAGGAGCCGCCAAAGGTTCCGCCAGCGTAGGTGCCGGACAACCTCTCGACGACAGTTGATCCATCTGCTCCTGCTGACGACGGGAACGTGAGAGTAACGGATGCCGAGCTGCCGCTCGCAATATCCCCAAGCGATGCCGGTATCGTTGTGCCGCTGGCTGCGCCCAGCGTCGCCTGCGTCAATTGAACGTTTGGCGCAGTGACGTTGCCGTTATTCTGGACGGTAACGACAAGCTGGTATCCGCTGGCTACCTTGCTCAAAACCCCGGTAGCGGTAATGGCTAGATTACCAACAAGGATCGGCACCGACGCTGTCGCGATCGTGTAGTTTGTGTATTTGGTGCCGATATTACTCGGCGTGAAGGTCACCGTCAGCGTCTGCAGCCCGGGGTTCAGTACCGTTCCTGCGGCGGGCGTGTAGGTAAACGTGCCTGGGATCGAAGCTGTTGTCATCAAACCGGTGCTACCGCTGCCTTGCAGCCCTGAAATCAGCGTGGACGACGCTGTTGCATTCAGCTGCGTGGAGCTCAGCGGCACGCCATAAATCATGGTGCTTGGCGCCGGCCACGTGATCGTCGGGGTCAACGGACAGCCCGGCGGCGTGCACGAGTATGGGTTCTGCCAGTTCAACGTGTTCGTCGGCGCCCACGCACCACCCTGGCCCAGGTTGCTGTCGCTGACTGTGAACGTCACATTGAGCGGGTCCGTCTGGGCGGTTGCAGGCGTACCATCGGTCGTCGTGAAACCAGCTAATCCGGGGTTGCCGGCGCCGGGATTTTGTATTCCCTTGGCGTAGAAATAGCTGCTGGTTATTTGACCCGGAGCCCCGTTCGAGCAGCCAGGGTTGGTTGTCGAACCGGGAGTTGATGTGTACAGCGAGTTGTCGCCGGCTGAGATCGCAAAAGACTGGTTTGCCAGCGGAATTGTGAGCGTATAAGAAGTGTTGTCGGAACAGGAGACGTCAGCTTCCGAAAGCCCGTACGGATAGGTGACTGTCGCTGCCGGATGGCTGCCGGGCATCGACACAGCATAGCGTTGTTGTAACGGTATCGCCGGAATCGACAGTAAGGCTTTGGCTCGACGGCAAAATTATTTCTCCGCCGGTGTTCCACACATCGTTAGCCGGGAATGTTGGAGTGCCAGTCCCCCACCACGCAGTCCACCTATTGGGATCGATCGTGGGTTGACTACCGCTTTGGAGAGCGTCGGCTTCCTGCCAGGAGACCGCAAGATTTGTAGCGACATTCTGACCAAACATGAATCTCTGGATAAAGGGTTCTATGGCCGCTTGCTGGTAGGCTGGCACTACACAGTGGTTGTGATTCGTATCGATATAGAAGCCAAACCGGTCTCCTATGCCATACGTGCTGTAGATTTTCTCCGTTGCCATTGAATCGAAAGTGGCGGATCGATCTCCCAGCCAGTAATAAAGGCTATCCCCCGTTTGAACCAAAGCCCTCGGCGCCACCATGGCCATCAACTCGTCATGGTCGGTTGGCATTTTGTAGACATTGGCACCGGCATATTGCTTCATCTGTGACCCGAACCACTCATAGCTTGTGTCATCGATGTCCTCGACGCTGCCCTGGGTCTCAATCTCATGCGAAACACGCCAGGAGGGGGCGCCACCGCCTCCATTTTCCTGTGCAATCGTTAGGGCGATCCGTTCGTCAAGAGCGCCGGACCAGAGAGCCATTTTCCCGGCATAGGAGCATCCGGTTACTCCCGAGTGCGCAGTGTCGAGCGGGAGCGGATTGCTGGTCTGCTGTGAAGCGATTTGTATGCCATCCAGTAAGCGGCTCACGCCCCATGTCCATGCAGCGTATTGCCCGTGGTTACTGCCATTCGGGTAACCATTGGAGCTGTTGCAGTATCCGGCGCAGTATTCGGGATAAAGCTGGTAGAACGGATCGGTGACGTGGCTCCCCGAGGCTGAGCCGGCGTTCCCTCCTCCTGTGTATCTAGTTATGCTATTCAGGCTGTATGTTACGGTGGCGGCACCGGTGAACATTGAGGCCGGCATACTTCCGGTAGCTGATCCCATGCCAACGATGTACGGGAATGGACCGCCCGTCGCCGCGGGAAGGACAATCGCCGCGGTAAACGTCAGCGTATACGGATTGCCACTCCTCTTCACATTGATTGTTAGGGTGCCCCTGGTGGAACTGGTCGGCGCGTAGGACGCAGTGACGGTGCAGTCGTGGCAATCAGGCTTTGTACCAATCTCGTCTTGCTCAATCGCATACATCCATTCATTGCGGTGTTGCTCGAAGGCGCTCCAACTGGTGTCGCGAATTCCGCCGAAGAACGCAAACGGGTCTGGCAATGGTCGAATGATGGGGGAATGGGCGAAATCGGCGAGGACCGGAGGCGGGTAATTTGCACCCGTATTCTCGACACTGTAGACCAGCGGCGGTTCTTGCCCCTGGGCCAGCGAATTGGCAGCACAAAGAAGCAACACCGTCGCTAGCCCAAAAGATGTCCGAGTGAGATACAAATTCCTAAGAAACTTACGCATAGTGATTCTCCTTTTTCAGCTGCTTTTGGATGGTCAAGTCTGGGAGTTGTTGTGCAGCCTTGGAACGTAGGCACCGCGTAGGCCGCACCCGCATTCTCAGGTCACAGAACCAAGCGAAGGACCGAGCTGTTCGTATTCTCCTGCGCGAATGCTCCTACCGCGGCAGCCGATACATGGCTTTCATACTGCTCCTGATTTCAGTACCTGGGCAGGTTTGTCTGCCCAATCTGAGCGCTTGCATAATGCCGCTTTAGCCCCGCCTCACTTCAAAACGTTCCAGGTACGCTTATCAGACCCGAATTTAGTTCGAGATGACAACAATGTCTCCATACATATACTCGGCTCTCTGATACTTGTCAAGGACAATTTTTTCTGAATCGCCGGTTAGAGGACCGCCGCAGGAACTTGATCCGGCCTATGCTGCTGTGTTCCTCGGCGACATGCGGTCATACAACTCGGCCACAACACCTACTGCCGCTTCAGCCTCACTGCGGTCCGGATACTCGTTCGCGTCATTGTAGCCATCCGCTCCTTCAGGGCATGAGCCTGCACCACAATCCCATCCCGCCGTCCCAGGATCACGATATCCTTATAGATCACACCGTAATTCACCTCGGGCTGTGGAATCAGCCATGTGACTTTTGCGCCTGCGCGCTGGAGCAGAGTCGCTGAGGTGAGTCCTAGCGCTCCGCAGCCGATCACGGCGAATTCGCGTTCTCCTGTCGATAGCGCCTTTTCCGTTGCAAGGCTGCTCGATCCCCAGGACAGCGACCATCCGCTTCCACCATGACCGTAGTTGTGAATGACGATCTTGTCACCCACCCGTTCGACATCGAGACGCGGACCGGCGGCCCGAAATGGCCGTAAGCACACCGTAATTTTGAAAAATCCTGCCTGTGTCCGCGCGGATGGGCGCCAGGCGCAGTGCCGTGCTCGGTAGCGGAGTCGGCCGAGTAACATTTGCTGTTCGCTTGTGCGCGCAACCTGCAAGAGTAAGTGCACCAAGACTGCTGAGAAAATCGCGTCTTCATGCAAGGTTTCGAAGTATAGCATTGGTTTCCATAGTCTGCTCGATCTTCGTCAGATCAGATCGGAATGGTGGCAATCTTGAACGGCTTTCGTGGCAACATAGAGAACACCTATGCCCAAGGTCACCGTGCAAATCGACCCGTCCGCTTGTATTCTTGCCGCAAACTGCGTTGGTATTGAACCGAAGTTGTTTCAGATCGGCCAGGAGACTCATGTCGAATTAACCGATGCGAGCGGCACGTCGCAGGGGACCATGTACACATTCGAGGCAACTGATGCGGAAGTAGAGATGATCGAAGAAGCTGTGGACTCCTGTCCGACGCGGGCCATCAGTATGCAGCCGGCGAGTTGAGTCCAATCGATTAGAGACTTGCAGCAGAGAGAGGGAATGGTAACTACCCTCACGCGACTAGCATTTGCTCAACTACTCAGGTGAACAGCTTCGCTGCGCGCGATGGCGTTTGATCAGCTTTTCATCGGCGGTGTAGAGCGTGAACTTGGTGGCTTCGCCTAAGGCTATATACGGCTGCGTCGTACGGCGTAGAATTCTGTCGCAAATGGAAGACAAGCTCAACCTGCTTATCGACCGCGAAATGCGCCGCCAGGGCGGCCCGGAACCGCCTTAAACCCATCGGGCGCTCATAAGCAGAAACCTAGAACCGATAAGTAGCGCGTGCCTTCGCCCCGGAGCTGAAGGGCTGGGAGAATCCGATCACGTGTACTGGTTCGCCGTCATCTTGGCTACTCTGTTCGTTGTCGCCGCCGGCAAACTCGCGTTGTATTTTTATCTCCGCCTGGATGAATTCGAGACGCGCCTTTATCGGCTCGAGAGGGAGCTAACGCTTCCGTCGCCGATTAAAGAAGAGATTATCGAAGAACTCCCCGCACGAAATCTCAGACAAGAGCGCCGAGCGTAGGCTCGACAGCGCGATCACTGGCATTTTTGCCAGCACTGGATAAGCCAATCCGGGTTTTGACCTTTACACATATAAACGTTCTAAATCTTGACATAAGATTAACGTTGCTTTATATTTGCTGACTATATGTCTTTTTTCGTACGTAAGGGTGCTAACCCCTTCGCTAAAGCTTTGCTCCCTTGTTTGGTTGGGCTGAGCATTTCCCTACCTTTATGCGCGCAAGGGACGTCTCCCTCGATTAATGGCTGTCCGATGTTCCCGGCGGACCATGTGTTTAACACTCGGGTCGACAGCTTGCCCGTGCATCCTAACTCCGACGCGTACGTGGCGGAATTGGGCGCCGGCCCTGCGCATCCGGACTGGGGCTCGGACGTGCCGGGCGGATTTCCGATGAATATCGTGAACGGGAATTCCGTTCCTCCAGCTACTGTAAACGTTAATTGGCCTTTCACCAGCGACCCTGGGCCGTATCCGATCCCATCGAACGCGGCCATCGGCGCAACCAGCGACGCGCATCTTATCGTTCTGGACGTTGATAATTGCTTGCTTTACGAGGCATACGACACCTTTCATAACGGAGATGGATCGTGGACGGTGGACGCAATCTCAAGGTTCAATCTGCGTTCCGATGCTTTGAAACCGGCTGACTGGTCGAGTTCGAATGCCTCCGGTACCGCTCAATTGCCGTTACTGGTGCGGTATGACGAGGTAGCGGCCGGACAGATCAATCACGCTATTTCGATGACCGGCTATCCGACGGGAAACAGCTACGTTTGGCCCGCTAGTCACTTCGCCTCGGCAACCAGTGCTGCTCCGCCCATGGGCACGCGATTTCGCCTCAAAGCAAGCTATGACATTTCCGGTCTTACTCCCCAGGCCAAAGTGGTTGCCCAAGCGCTAAAGCTATACGGCGCCATCCTTACGGATAACGGAGCTTCCTGGCATCTGCAGGGTGTGCCCGATACGCGGTTCAACGATATAGACTTACACTCACTCACCCAAATTCCGGGTTCCGCCTTCGAAGCAGTAGATGAAAGCAGTCTGGAAATCTCGCCGACCTCCGGCCAGGTGGCGTCTTCGACGGCCGGCAACAGCATCAGCATCAATCCTTCGTCCGGCAGCGGTTCGACGCAGACGTTCACAGCATCCTTCACGAGCACGAACCAATCGCAGGAGCACTTCTTCTTCAACAGCTCACTGAACGGGGCAAACTCCTGTTATCTGGTTTATGACCGGCCATCGAATGTGCTGTACATCATCGAGGATCAGGGAACAAACCCCCACCAGGGAGTGACGCCGGGCGGTACGGGCACACTTTCGAACAGCCAATGCAGCGTGCCCGCTTCGAGCGCGTCGGTGTCGGTATCAGGCAACACGGTGAGCCTAACCGCCACAATCAACTTCTTGCCCTCGTTTGCAGGCCCAAAGAATATCTATGCGAACATCAGCAATACCTCGTATGTGGAAGGGAGCTGGCAGCAGATAGGGACCTGGACAGTAACAGCCCCAACCGGAAATTCAATCATTATCAACCCGTCTTCGGGCAGCGGTTCGACGCAGACGTTCACCGCGTCCTTCACGAGCACGAACCAGTCTCAGGAGCACTTCTTTTTCAACAGTTCACTTAACGGGACAAACTCCTGCTATCTGGTGTATGACCGGCCCTCGAATCTGCTGTACATCATCGAGGATCAGGGGACGAATCCGCACCAAGCGATTACACCTGGTGGTTCCGGTACATTGTCGAACAGCCAGTGCAGCGTGCCCGCTTCGAGTGCATCGGTTTCAGTAGCAGGTAACACCGTGACGGTAACGGCCACTATCACCTTCACGCCGGCGTTTGCTGGTCCCAAGAACATCTACGCGAACATCAGCAACACCTCCTATATAGAAGGTGCCTGGCAGCAGATTGGAAGCTGGACGGTGACAGCCCCAACCGGCAATTCGATTACAATCACGCCCTCTTCTGGCATCGGGTTAACACAGACGTTCAGTGCTAGCTATACCAGCACAGATCAGAGGCAGGAGCATTTCTTTTTCAACAATTCGCTGAACGGAACGAACTCCTGCTATCTGGTGTATGACCGGGTATCGAATGTGCTGTATATCATCGAGGATCAGGGGACAAACCCCCATCAAAGCGTGACGCCGGGCGGTTCAGGGACCTTATCGAACAGCCAGTGCAGCGTACCTGCATCGAGTGCGTCGGTATCAGTATCGGGCAACACGGTGACGGTCACGGCCACCATCACCTTTGCGCCATCGTTTATAGGTCTGAGGAATATCTACGCGAATATCACCAACACCTCAGGTGTTGAGGGTACTTGGCAACAGATTGGGACCTGGACACCGTAACTGAAGCTACGAATATTGCCGCGGGCCAGGCGCGAAGCCGCCGCGGCAACGTTTCCTGGTTGTGCCTTTACTTTGCCGCGAGAATCGCGTCCAGGCGGTCGGGTGTATTTTCAACGCGCTCCAGCTTCGGATACCGCAATCCGCCGTGATAATCCACTTCGATGGTCTCGAACTGGTTATCGCGCTTCACCAATAATTTGATCGGCGCCTGATTCTTTTTCGCGTCGGTGATCGCCGCCTTCAAGATGTCGGTCTTGAATGCTGTCCCGTTGACAGCGGTGATTTGCATATCGGGTGTTATCCCGGCCTTAAATGCCGGGCTGTCCCACCAGACATTGCCCAAGTCCCCGCTGGCTCGGACCGTAAACCCGATCGAAGTTCCGAGATTGACCCCAACTTCGGGGCGCTCCGCCCGCTTTTGCCATTCAGGCGGTGTGTCGGTGTATATGAGCCGGTATCCGCCCTGTTTAATTCCGTTCTCCGGAGTTTGTGGCGACACCTCATACACGCGCTGCTTCAGGAATTCCGCCCAATCGTACGGCTGCACCGTATTCAGCGCATTGATAATGTCTTGTAACGTATACGTCTGCGTCACAAAGCTGCCGTTATCAATGCCAAAAAACAGCTTGGCGAAATCGTCCAGCGACTTTTTGTCGCCACTGAGTTCACGTATCTTCGTGTCGGCGTCCAGCCAGATCAGCATGCCCTCGGTGTAGTAATCTTCCGGCCGCAGCCAGCTCACCCACGGCACTGGCCTGCGCTGCGAAACAGTCGGCTGATTTGTCGTATCCACCAGCGGCCGCCAGTCTCTGCCCGGGCTGTGGTCGAAATTGGCGGCGACTCCTGCGATCAGATCGCGCGTCTGCTCTGCTGTGCGCAAACCCGAGCGCGCCGTCAGCACATACCCCAGATACTGCGTCATTCCCTCATAGACCCAGAGCAAATCGTCCTGCATGGGCACATTGAAATTGGGCGTCCACAAGCCAGCCGGCCGCCGAAATTTTCCGTTCCACGAATGCGTGTATTCATGGCCCAAAAGATCGCGGTTGGCAACACCCGCCATCCAGTCGGTGAAATAGTTCGCGCGCGTTCCATCCTCGCTTGACTGATGGTGCTCCAACCCAATGCCGCCGACGGTATCGCTCAATAAGAAAAGAAAATCGTAGTGGTTGTAGTGATGCGATTCAAACAGCTTCTGGGCCTGTTGGGTCAGATTTCTATGCTCTTTTATCTGCTCGGGTGTCATCGCCAGATCTGCAGCCGTGTCGGCAAACACATCCAGAAACACTTGGTTCTCCGGTCCTGTTGAAAGGTCCACGCGTTTGTAATTCGCGCCCGCATACACCGGCGAATCGACCAGTGTGTTCAGGGGTACCGGCTTGAATCGCACCAAGTTCCCAGTGTGTGAATCGGGCTCCAGCGCGGAGGCGAATTGCCAGCCCTCTGGCAACTTCAAACTAGGCGAGAACCGTATGTCACGTGAAAAGTAACCGGCGGGATAAAGCACCAGCGTGTTCCACTGAAGATCGGCGATTTTGGCAGAGATGGAAATGCGGCCTTCTGTCGCGCGCTCGGGCGCCAGAAATTGGAACTGCACATCCAGAGTCTTCGCGCCTGCAGGTAGCGGGACGTGAAACGCATAGACGTTCACGCGGTCGCGTATCCAGTCCAAGCCGCTTGCCGTCTGACGGTGGTGATCAGGCCGGCAAATTGTGCAATAGGGCCTGTCGGCGAGTGATTGCCGGGAATCCATTGCGGGTACAGCAGCGTAATTTCGCCAGCCTCGACGGGAATCTTCTCACGGACATTGATAATCCGGCGGTGAACGTCGGTGGCGTCTACGGCTAAATCGATGGTTCCTGGATACGGCCGGTCCACCGGAGCCGGTATAGGCGGGGGCAGCGGCGCGGGTTCAGGCTCTTGCACCCTTTGCGCGTGTATCGCGACTGGGAGGCTGAATGCCGCGGCCGCAACAAAGGCAATGATTCTACGCTGGAAGAACCTCATCAACCGGGATCTTATCACCGGGTCAGGTGCTTCCTACTTATGTGGCGGATTTAGCGGGAGGTTGATAGAAGGCGAACACGGCGCCCTGCGGATCTTTCACAATGCCGATGGAGCCCACGTGAGGAATTTCCGAAGCCGGCATCAACACGCCCGCTCCAAGGCCTTGAGCCTTGTCGACTGCTGCCGCACAATTCGCGACAAAAAAGTAGAGCATCCAGTGAGGCGGCGCCTGGGTGTTACGCTGTTCGGCGGGCGGGATTCCTCCGATGGCGGTCTGTCCGTTGAAGACGTGCAGATAACCGGAGGGATCGTTTTCGCCAGCCTTGATGTCCCAACCGAATAACCGGCTGTAAAAATCCTTGGCCGCGCCACCGTTAGTAGTGCTCAAGTCAGCCCAGCAAACAGTTCCATCCCCTCCGGTAACGCCAACTCCGGGGTGCTGCTTCGCCTGCCAAATACAAAACACCGCGCCTGTGGGGTCTGCAATAACTGCCATACGGCCGTGATCGGCGACATCGAACGGAGGCATGTGGAGCTGACCACCGAGTTCGGCAGCACGGCGCGCGGCATCATCTGCGTTTTGAACGGCGATGTAGATGCCCCAATTCGGTGGAACACCTTGCGACTGTTGGTCGGGACGCAGCGTGTAGGCGGCACCCACATCGCGCCCGCCGAGGCGGAACATCGTGTACTGGCCACCTGGACCCATGGGGAAATCCTCCACAGTCCAGTTAAATAGGGAAGTGTAAAAGTCCTTGGCGGCTGATTGGTCGGTGGTCGCCAATTCGAACCAACAAAATGAACCGGGAGTGTGTTGCTCGATGTTTGGCATAGGGACGAGTATATAGCTGACCTGGCTTAATGCGCGATGAATCCGCCCGCCAGATTTTCCGTCGGGCAACTGCATTGACCGCGGCCACTCGAATTGTTCTGAATATTAGTACAGAGCGTCGTCAATCCGGTGAGTTCGCCCAAGCTCAAGCCCTTCGACTGGGCGTCAGTTTCGGCGATGTGCACCGGCAGCATGATCTGTCCGTTTGCATTCGTGCCAGAGCTGTCCCCGTTCGTCGGATGTGGATGCGTGGACCACACGGCCATGCCGGGGGCCAGATCGGCCGGTGCGATGTTTGCGGCGGTGATGTCGCCCGGTGTGGAGGTCGCAGCATTAAATGTGGTGTTATTGCAGGCTACCGTACGACTCGGATTTGTCGCGACGAGCTTGACCACCGCGGAGTTAAAGGGATAGAGCCCCGGACCATATGTGGTGTTCCAGAGCAGGCCGGCGATTCCGCTGCCGCCATATTGTGTCGGGACACCCCAGGAGTTACCGGCAGATTCAGTGGGGCCGCCGAGGTTCTGATAAATGATTTCGTTGTGCGTGACGCGACACGAACAACAGGCGACCTGCTGCTGGTCGGGCGTGTAAACGTAGATGTTCACGCACAAATCACCGGCCGCAACACCGACGCCAGTCAGGGGAGTGGTTCCCGCTACCGTGCCCGCATTCGAGATGTTAATGACTGTGTCGGCGTTATTGAGCTGCGAAACGTAGGTCACTTGGAAAGCGTCTTCCACGCCCGAGCCGAAGAAGTTTAAAGGCAAAACTTTCGGTGGCGCAGTAATGATTACGGAGCCGTCGCCGGTGTTGCCCACGGACTCGCTCGGGCCGCTAATGCTGGGGTTCACATAGGAGCCGCCACCCCCGCCGCCGAAATAGTCGTAGTTGGTGAAACTGATTCCACCGCCGCCGCCGCCGCTATATCCTCCGCCCCCGCCGCCGGCGAGGCTATCACCACCCCCTGCGCCGCCGCCGCCATATCCGCCACCGCCGCTTCCACCAGCCAGCATGGGAGATCCGGTAGTAAATCCCTGCCCGCCGCTGCCTGTTCCGTCGCCACAAGTGCCATTGCCCAGGTATCCGCCGCCGCCGCCACCGCCGCCCGAGCCGTTGTTGCTGCAAGGAGGGGCGCCAGAAACGCCCATTCCGCCCGATCCGGCTGTACCACCGGCTCCGCCACCAACGGGCGTGCCGCCGCTGGTGCCAAGCTGTGCATTGCCTCCCTTCGCGTCGCTCGGGTTTGCATAGTCAGGAACACCGGCCGCGCCCCCGCCGCCGCCCGCCACTGCCAGCAGCGTTGTCCCGTTCAGCACAACAAAGGTACCGCCCCCACCAGCGGCGGAGTCACCTTGCTGGCCGACGTAGATGTCCAGCGTATCTCCGGCGTTCAGATTGACATCGAAGCTGAG
Organism: Terriglobia bacterium; assembly: GCA_963846025.1. Classification (GTDB taxonomy): domain Bacteria; phylum Acidobacteriota; class Terriglobia; order Bryobacterales; family Bryobacteraceae; genus Bog-105. Next base: position 384,121 of record CAWJUG010000006.1, read on the forward strand.
AATTGCGCCAGATCCCCCCGTTCCGTATCCCGTGTTCCCACCCGAGGCGCCTTTTACGACGATGTGATAAGTACCCGTGGTTGGAGCGGTGTACGTTTGTAGGCCACCGGTTTCGCCGAACGTTTGGGCAAACAGAGGAAGGCAGGATAGGCCGACCCACAACGCGGCCTTTAGCCACTTATTAAGCAAATATGAGCGCAAGTAGGAAGGTTAACCACTCTTAGCCTAAGTTGGCAAGAGGAGGTCGTCGTAATTAGTACCAGAGGTCTAGAATCATCATGCGCCGCTTGGTGTTTATCGACGACTTGCCCCAGGCTAATGCGCTACAAATCCGCCCGACAGATTTTCTGTTGGGCAACTGCATTGACCGCGGCCGCTCGAATTGTTCTGAATGTTAGTGCAGAGGGTCGTTAGCCCGGTGAGTTCGCCGATGCTCAAGCCCTTCGATTGCCCATCAGTTTCCGTGATGTTCACCGGCAGCATGACTTGTCCGTTTGCATTCGTGCCTGAGCTTGGTCCGTTGGTCGGATGCGGGTGCGTGGACCAAACGGCCATACCGGGCGCGAGGTCTGTCGCCGTGATGCTCGCCGCGGTGATGTTGCCCGGTGTGGACGCCGCAGCATTGTATGCGGATGTTATTGCAGCCGAGCGTATTGATTCGGATTGGTCGCGATGAGCTTGACCACCGCGGAGTTGAAGGGATAGAGCCCCGGACCATATGTCGTGTTCCAGAGCAGGCCGGGGATTCCGCTGCCGCCATACTGCGTCGGGACACCCCATGAGCTGCTGGCGGACTCAGTCGGACCGCCCAGATTTTGATAGACGATCTCGTTGTGCGTAACGCGGCAGGAACAGCAGGCTACCTCCTGCTGGTCGGGCGTGTAAACGTAGATGTTCACGCACAGATCGCCTGCGGCGACACCGACACCCGTCAGAGGTGTGGCTCCGGCGACCGTGCCGGCATTCGAGATGTTGATCACCGTGTCGGCATTGTTCAACTGCGAGACATAAGTGATCTGGAACGCGTCTTCCACGCCGGAGCCGAATGAGTTAACGAACGGGACCGTGACCAGGCTGGCGGATGCTGTCAAACCGGTGCCACCTTCCGTCGAGACCACCGCACTCGTCACATTGTTTTGCGTCCCTGCGGCTATTGCGGTGACGTTAACCGAAAACGTGCATGAAGCCGTCGTCGTCGTGTTCAAAGTCGCGCCCGACAAGCTCACGCTGTTTGAACCAGCAACAGCGCTGATCGTTCCGCCGCCGCAACTGCCCGTCAAGCCGTTGGGAGTTGACACAACCAAGCCGCTGGGTAGAGGGTCGTTAAACCCAACTGCATGCAGAGTCGTCCCCGTGTTCGGGTTACTCAAGGAAAACGTCAGAGTCGTGCTTTCGCCAACGGGCAATGTCGAAGCGCCAAAGGATTTCCCGATCGCCGGCGGCGCAACAACCGTCACCGTGGCCGTGTTGGAGGTGTTGCCCGGGCCGCCTTCATTCGAAGTGATTGCCGAAGTGATGTTGTTCTTTTGACCCATGCTGGTTCCGGTCACATTGAGCATGATCGTACAACCGCCGCTTGGCACGATACCTCCGCTCAAGGTCAGGCTGGTGGAACCATTCGTGGCGCCAGCTGAAGGTACCGCCGCAACCGTTATTCAAAGCGGGCGTGCTGGCAACCGCCAGTCCGGCAGGCAGCGGATCGGAGAAGCCCACGCCCGTCAGCGCGCTGCTGTTGGAGTTCCCCAGAGTGAACGTCAGCGAGGTGGTACCGTTCAGCGGAATCGTACTGGCGCCGAAACCCTTCGTGATTGATGGCGGCGCAAACACGGTGATGCTTGCCGTAGCCGCTGCACCACTCCCGGCTTCGTTCGAACTGATCGTGCTGGTCTGATTCATCTGTGTGCCGGCCGCATTGCCGGTTACGTTCACGGTGAAGGTGCAGGTGGTACTGGCCGGAATGGTCGCGTTGCTGAGCGAAATCGAAGTGCTGCCCATCGTGACCGTGGGCGAGAGACTGCAGTTGTTATTCGTAACGGTCGAGTTTGCAACAACGAAGCCGATAGTCGAGAGGTCGTCCGTGAAGCCTACCCCAGTCAAGGCGCTGCTGTTCGCGTTCTGGACGCTGAAGGTCAGGGTTGTACTCGTGCCCAGCGGAATCGTCATCGCGCCGAACATCTTCGAAAGTGTGGGAGCGCTGGTGACCAGAGCAATGGTCACAAAGCCGGCGCCGGAGTTTGCGCCTGAAACTGCAACTGTATTCACAGTGCTGGTGTTGAAGGAGCCACCACCACCCCCGCCACCACCGTCCCCATCGCCGCCGCCTCCGCCGCTATAGCCGCCGCCTCCGCCGCCTGCGTAAAACCCGTCCCCGCCACCGCCCCCAAAGCCGCCCTGGACGCCTAAAACGGTTGTACCTGCACCTCCTGTGAGGATAGGGTAGCCAGATCCGCCACTGCCGCTGTACGGGCCGCCGCCGTTGCCGCCGTTGCCATTGGACGCATTAAACCCGCCGCCTCCGCCTCCGCCTCCATAATTGTCGGGCGCGCCGCCGCCGCCGCCACTCCCGCCAGTCCCGGCAGAACCACCACCCGCGAGGCCCCCGCTTGTCCCTGCAGTCCCGGTCTGACCGGGATCACCGAGTCCGTTACTGCCGCCGCCTCCTCCTCCGCCCGCAATCGCCAGAATCGTATTGCCCGGTCCGACCACGAAGCTGCCGCCCCCACCGGAGCCGCTGTTCGGCCCGCCAGCGCCCTGGCAGCCCACGTAAATGTTCAGCACCTCGCCCGCGGTCAGAAGGAAGTCGCCGCCGATTTCGGCCCCCTTACCACCATATTCGCCCGCAATGCCAATGCCGCCCTGCGCGCCATAGGCCACGATGTGATAACTACCGGCCACAGGAGCCGTGAAAGTCTGGACAGAGCCAGTGCAGGAAAAGACCGGAGAAATCGTTACCGAACCGTTCCCCGTGTTACCGACCGTTGTGATCGGATTCGTTGCGCTGACGTCGTAGTAGGAGCCGCCACCTCCTCCGCCCCCGCTTTCTCCCTGCCCGCCGCCCCCGCCGCTGTAGCCACCGCCGCCGCCGCCTCCACCGTATTCGTCAGAACCTCCACCTCCTCCGTAACCGCCGCCAGGGCCACCCTGGGTACCGGAACCTCCCGTCAAGATTGCGAATTTCTGGCCGCCGCCAGCACCGTCGCCGGCAGCAGTCCCGGAACTGGAGTAGCCGCCTCCGCCACCGCCGCCATTGCCGAGAGCACCATTCCCACCACTGCCGCTTATTCCACCCGCGCCGCCGGAATCGCCGCCAATCCCGCCGGAAGTCCCGGTTTGAGCGTTGCCGCCCTTACCGTAGTAGGCCGCGCCGCCCCCGCCGCCGGAGGCGATCAGGAGTGTTCCGGGATTGCCGCCAGCGTCCAGAGCTACGAAAGTGCCTCCGCCCCCGCCACCAGCCCCTACGGAACTGCCGCCTTGCTGGCCGACATAGAGGTCAATAATGGTTCCAGCGCTGAGAGTGAAATTACCGCTAGTCTGTGCGCCAAGCCCACCGGTTGATGGTGGATCAGTCGCGGTGCCGCCCTGTGCGCCATTCGCGATGATCTGGTAAACGCCCGTTGCGGGCACGGTGTATTGCTGTCTGCCGCCTGTCGAACCGAAAGTTTGGGCGAGGAGGGGAACGCCGATGGAAACTAGCCCTATTGAAAGGTATCGTGCGATTCTGGCGGTCATAAAACTCGTTCTCTCAAGCGATTGGCGGAGATTCGTATCGTCAAACGGTAGCACTCTACCCTTAAATAGGCAATTGGGTTTAGATCGTCTTGTGTAGTAAATAGTACTGTTCGCCCTGTCAATGCGCGACAAATCGACGCGCCTGATTTTCTGTTGGGCCTGCATTGGCCGCAGCCATACGTTTGCGACGGAACAGTTGTTTGGTCTAAAGCATCTTTTTGTAGAGTGCGCCATCGTACAGGGGGAGCTGAATGAACGCAGACCAAAGGACAACCAGCCCTCCCGGTGCAGCAAGTGCGTCCGAAAAGAAACGGTTCATGTACGCCTTGAAGTTGATGAAGAGAATTAAGTGGGCCGATCTCAAAGCTTTGCTGACGGCCAGCTTTGATAATTGGAACAAACAGAACGCAACACGACTGGCGGGTTCACTCGCTTTTTATTCGTTGTTGTCGCTAGCGCCGTTGTTGCTCGTGCTGGTATCGATTGTGGGCTTGGTGCTGGGGCATTCGACAGCGCAGAAGCAAGTTATAGACGAGGTGACGGCATTGGTGGGACCTGCCGCCGGAAACGCGATGGCGGCGTTCGTGAAGGGATCCAAAGACACCTCTCACGGGGTGATGGCGACGATCTTCGGCTTGGTTACGCTGCTGTTTAGCGCGTCCGGTGTTGTGATTGAGCTTCGGAGCGCGCTCAATGTGATTTGGGACGTGCCGCAAGCCAATACGTCGGGGTTCGGGGTCGTGACGAGCTTTATCAAGGAGCGATTGTTCTCGTTCGCCATGGTCTTAGGTGTTGGATTTCTGCTGGTTGTTTTGCTGGTCGTTAGCACTTGGATAACGGCATTGTCGGCTTTATCCGCTTCGATTGTTCCCGGCGAGGCGGTTCTTTTTCACATCGGAACTATTTTGTTCTCCTTCGTGGTAATCACGGTCCTATTCGCCGCAGTTTACAAGGTAATGCCGGATGTACGGCTGGAATGGCGAGACGTACTTCTGGGGGGAGCAGTGACCTCGCTACTGTTCACGCTTGGCAAGTTTCTTTTAGGACTGTACTTGGGCAGGGCAAGCTACGCTTCCATGTACGGGGCGGCCGCATCCATTGTGGTGCTGATTGCATGGGTGTATTATTCGGCCCAAATTTTCTTTTTGGGCGCAGAGTTCACACGCGAATTTGCGCGGCTACATGGGTCAAGAAAGGGAATGCCCAAGAAACAAGCGATACCGCAGGCAAGCAGCGCGCACGCTTCTTAGTGGACTGCGGCAAACGCGTTCTTATCATTGAGCCAAGCTTTGAATTCGGCGTCCGTTTCCAGCGGATAAACGGCTGTGTCCGACAATTCGGCTTGGCGCACTTCCTGCCCCCCGGATTGAAACGCGAGCGCGAGGCAACGATGGGCATCTGCTTTCTTGCCTTGTAGGAACAAAATATATGCCTGGTTTCCGAGAATCAGCCAGTTATTGGCATCGAACTCTTGCGCCTTCTTTATGGCGGAAAAAGCATCGTTCAGCGTTGCGGTAGCATCCTGCCGCTGCCGTAATTGCCATTTTGCGAGCAGAAGCCGTTGAAAGCCAAGACCGTTCCAGGCAAGCGCCAGCTTTGCGCGCATGCTTGGCCTAGACGCAGACGGAAATTCTTCTACCACTCTTCTGTAGAGCGCGATGGAAGCTCGAGTACTGTCAGGCTGATGTTTGCAGCCAATGCTGAAAGCTTTGTTGATCATCGCGCGGGCGACATGCTCCCCGATCGCGGGCTCAACCGCCCCTGAAAACTGGTCGATGACCTCGTTATAAATGCGCACTGCGTCTTCTTGCCGGCCGACTATGCTCAGCAGAAAAGCCTTATTCACTTTGGCGCTCGCCAGAGATTCACGAAAGGCAAGTTCCGGGGCGTCTTCGTACCTATCGATGACTGAATCATAGAGCGCCTCGATCTCTTTGTAAACGGCGTTCTGCTCTTTGGGCTCATGCCAGCGGCAGAGGGCGATTCCTTTATTGACAGTGGAACTCGTCACCGGGTCAAGGACGGCAGTTTCCTCGTCATTTGCAAAAGTGGCGATTACCCGGTCGAAGGAGTCGATTGCCCTTTCGTAAGCTTCTTGCTCTAAGAATGCGACACCGGTAGCGGCCCAAGCCTTGGCGATGAGGCTCCGTACGGATACGTCGGAAATTCCAGCCGATTGAAGCCATTGCCCAAGCCTGGCAACAGATTCATAAAGGCAGACGACTTCCTTTGAATCGCTGGACATTTCGGCAGCAATCTTCCAAATGATCTCGGCCAACTCTTGTGCGAGAGTGGAATCCGAGTACTTGAAGCCAATTGCGGCTGACAATTCACACGCGAGGGCCGAAGCCTCAGCGTACCTCTGGAGAGTGAGGTACTGTTTGATGGCCTCCAACTTCTCGTAACCTTCACGCATAGCCTTAACGATTTTTGAGATGCTGGCGACGTTTGCGTCGTTGAAGCCCAGAAGAACGCCTTTCAAGCGCGAGATGAAGAAATTGACCGGGTCGATATCGATAGCAGAAGGCGGAACACGCAATACGTTGATAAATCGTTCAAAAATTTCCTCGGCGGGCAGGGTCGTTTCGGAAGCGGCAGAGACACTGGTGGAGTTTCTGTGGGTGAAAGTTGCGCGAGTTTCGCCGGGATTCGATTTGTCTTCGGGAACCACGAAGAACACATCAGGATGGTTGCGGAGCCAATCGGGAAGCGCAATCAGGTCTTCCTGCCGGTAGCAGAACCAATAGACGTTATTGCGAAGAGCACGCCCGCTGTCAACCCGGCTCTTTAGCGCCGTCATGAAGACGTCCTCGGGCCAGCCGGAATAGCCAACCACGAGCGGCGAGCGATCGGCCAGAATTTGACCAAGTAAATCGAGCATGCTGCTAGTTCTGCCGGCGATCTGGGCCTTTAGATTGGCGCAGTCATAAAAAAGGTAGGTGCCGTGAACATGCAGCAGCTGCGGTTCGTCGCGGTCGGCCTCAAAGCGAGCCTTGGCGGTTTCCGGATGGTCATATAACAGGGGATCAGACCCTAGATAACCAAGAGCTTTGAAAAGAAACGTGTCGAAGTTCGTTGTTACCACGATTTTCGTTAAACAGCCGTGGTTTACGATTTTTGCCAGTTTGTAATTCGCAGGCGGCAGGAGCTGGTCCTGAATTTTTTTGCGCATGTAATCCTGGCGCATGCCGTTGCTGGTGTAAGCGTGTTTGAAGAAGGCTTCGTACAGGTCGAGAGCGTCACCACCGGTCGAGGCGGGTGAACGGCCGGCCTTTTCAGCGGTGTCCTTCCATTCAGCGATCATTTCGCGCGCAGTTGGAACGGGCGGCCTGGATATACCAGCGCCAACCATAAAGAAAAACGCCTCACGATCCTGGATACTGCAAATTTCGTTTATTGCCCGGTCCGCATTTAGGAGCTCATTCATGCAGATTCTCTTCGCGTGCCCGTTTATTATAAGCGGCCATATCCCGAATACTTGGTATACACGATAATTTTCAGGTAGTATTTCGAAGAATGAATATTCGCTCGCTGTACGTGCTTTGGATCTTTTGTACCGGGCTGCTGTGGTGTACGGCAACTCTGAATGCCGACGTAAAGCAAATGCCGGCAGGATCGGCAGCCGCTCCGCCGGTTCTAAAGGTGCAGATTGAACAGGCGGAATCGGCGAAACCGAAAGGCGGCTTCAGCGACGCTCTGAAATCCATTACGGATCTAGTCTCGGCATTAGCATGGCCAGCGATCGTTGTAGTGTTTCTCATCTGGTATCGCAAACAGGTAGGGCAAGGCCTCGGCGCGGTCATCAGCAAGTTGCCGCAAGCGGAAGGGTTTGAATTTGGCCCGCTGAAAATTGCCTTGAGCAAGAGCGCTGTCCTGGCCACAGATATTCCGGTGAGTCCGGACGCCCAGGATCAACGGGATGCGATGAAGCTGCAGAACAAGCTCGCCAAAGACCTTCGGGACGAAGTCGCGCAAAGCCCGGAGGTACTGCCGGAAATCCGGAGAAAAATGGATGAACTGGCGCGCCAATATGAACTGCTTCGCGCGGCACGCGACAGCCAGAATCGCAAAGCCTCTGATGCAGAGATCGTTCAAATGAACAAAATGGTCTCGCAAATGCGCGCACTCGCGATTTCTTGCGCGCCCTACTGGAAGGAATATGCCGACTCGGCCCGGCAGGGCGATCGTCTGGCCGCGGTAGTTATTGTTCAGATGTCGCCCGATCCGAAGTATCTGGACTGGTTACGGGAGCGATTCCGGGTCGACCGGCCGTTCATTTTCTATCATGCGGCACTCGCCTTGCAGAACTTGGCCGATCAGTGCTGGACCGAAGCGCGGGACAAGATCACAGAGACTGCCCAGTCAGCGCTCGAGCAGGTCAAATCCTTCCCCGGCGAGCCGGACAAGAAAACCGTCGACATCCTGGAGAGCATTTTGAAGCGGGGATGAGGTTGATCGAAGGCTCACGCTTCCGTGTGGGCGCGAAGCAACGCCGCTTCTAGGTTGCTGCCATCGCGGCGGATTTGTGAAGCGCCTGAATGTTGACCTGGGATTCGCCGACTGCAGTCAGCTTAGCGTCGGCTTTCTTCTCTTCGTCCAGTGTCAGTTGCAAAATGCCGATAACGTCTTCGTGACCAAGCAGTTGCGCAAGCGTACGCAGTGAGCCGTAGCAGGCGATTTCGTAGTGCTCCACCTGATTGCCGGCAACGATCAAGGCAGCATCGCGAATTGCCGATTTTTCGATATTCTCGATCATCTGCGTGGCCTCTTGACGCATTTGTTCGAGAACCGCATTCGGCAGGGGCTTCGGTTGAGCGCCCACGCGTTTAAAAACTTCTTCAATTCTTCCGACGTGCTCCTTCGTTTGTTGCAGGTGATAGTCAAAGGCTTCACGGAGTTCGGGGGCGGTCGCGGCTTCTGCTAGCTCTGGCAGCGCTTGGGTGAGCTGCTTTTCGGCATCGTAGATGTACCCTAATCCGTTAAGAAACAGATCTTGAACGCTTTGTATTTTCATTTGTTGTCACTGTTACGAGATTAAGCGTCTTTCATGGAATGGACGCATTTGAGGACATACTGTTTCGAGTACTGGCGACGCTCAGATCCTGGATCGTTCTTACGAGTGAGTGCTTATTTCGAGATATTTACCTGGCTGAGCAGCCAAGCGTATTCGAACGCGGTATCTTTCAAACGGTCATAACGGCCGGAGGCGCCACCGTGACCAGCGGGTTCCATTTTGATCTTGAGAAGCAAGGGACTGTCATCGGTTTTGAGCGTCCGCAGCCGAGCTACGTACTTGGCAGGCTCCCAATACATCACCTGGCTGTCATTAAAGCTCGTTGTGACCAGGATGGCGGGATAGGCTCGCTTCGCGAGGTTGTCGTAGGGACTGTACGTCTTCATGTAGTCGTACGCTGGCTTCTGATTGGGGTTACCCCATTCGAGGTACTCTTGCACGGTTAGCGGAAGCGAGGGGTCCATCATCGTGTTCATTACGTCAACGAATGGAACGGCCGCATGGACAGCGTGAAAGAGGTCGGGCCGCATGTTCACGACAGCTCCCATAAGCAATCCGCCGGCACTTCCCCCCTCAATGACCAATCGATCGGGCGAGGTCCACTTCTGATCCACAAGATATTCCGCAGAGTCGATGAAATCAAAGAATGTGTTTTTCTTCTTCATCAACATGCCGTCTTCGCGCCACTTTTCGCCCATTTCGTCGCCGCCGCGGATATGAGCGATTGCATATCCCATACCGCGATCCAGCAGACTCAAGCGGTTGCTTGAAAAACTGACTGGGGTTCCGAAACCATAAGAGCCATACGCATACAGAAAGAGCGGCTGTTTTCCGTCGCGCTCAAAACCTTTCTTGTAGACGATCGAGATGGGCACACGGGCGCCGTCACGGGCAGTGGCCCAAAGGCGCTCGGACGCGTATTGGGTGGGGTCGTAGCCACCGAGAACTTCCTGCCGTTTTAACAACTGGGACTTTCCGGTTTGTGTGTTGTAGTCGTAAACGCTCGCCGGGGTGATGAAGCTTTGATAGGTGTAGCGGTAGGTGGTGGAATCGAAATCGGGCGTGTTGGCGGGAGAGGCAGAATAAATTGGTTCGGGAAAGTCAATTGCCGTCCAAGAGCGAGATTTGAAGTTGTAAACGCGGAGGTGATTCAGCGCTTCTGATTTTTCGATCGAGACCGCAAAATTCTGGAAGAGATCGACGTCTTCGATTAGCGTTCCGTCGCGAGCTGGGATGAAAGAGGTCCAGTTGCGCTCGGAGGGATCGGCAACCGGCGTCGTCATTATTTCGAAATCGCGGCTATTCTTGTTCGTACGGATGTAGAAGAGGCCTTCGCGGTGATCGACGTAGTAACGATGCTTTAACCGGCGCGGCAGAAAGACGGTAAAGTTATTCTGCGCCAGATTTGCCGGTAGATATCGGAATTCGGTGGTGTCCTTGCTTTCGATACCTAGGAATAAGAACTTCTTGTCACGTGATTTGTCGAGACCGATGTCGTATGTCTCGTCCTTCTCTTCATAAAGCGGATCTGAAGTCGACGAGCCGAGAACGTGACGAAAGAGCTTGTCCGGTCGTTTCGTGACCGGGTCTTCCGTAGTAAAGAACAGCGTTTTGTTATCCGCCGCCCACTCGACGCTTGTTACGCGCTCCGCCGTGTCGGGCAGCATATGTCCCGTGCGCAGATCTTTCACCTGCAGTTGATATTGACGGAAGCCGCTGTAATCGACGGTGTACGCGAGCAGGTTCTGATCATCGCTGACCTCAAACGCGGCCACACCAACAAACTTGTGCCCCAGCGCTAAGTCATTTTGATCAAGCAGAATTTCTTCGGGTCCGTCCATGCTGCCTTTTCGGCGGCATTGAATGGGGTATTGCTTGCCTTCGATAGTGCGCGAGTAGTAAAAATAATTGCCGCGGCGCACCGGGACGCTAAGGTCAGTTTGCTTGATCCGGCCGAGCATTTCGTCGTAGAGCTTGGCAGCAAACGGCTGAAGGTTTTTTGTGACCTCAGCAGTATAGGCGTTCTCGGCTTCCAGATACTTGACAACTTCGGGATTCGACTTCTCGCGTAACCAATAGTAATCGTCGAGTACGGTTTCGCCGTGCCGGATCTCCCGATGCTCAACACGCGGCGCAACAGGCGGGGAGGGGACATCCTCGGAAACCTGAGAAGAAACGAGCGGGACGGTTAAGGACATGAAAAGAAGAGCGCCAGTTACGTTCATTATCGAGAGCCCGGCGGAGCGGGACAGGGTTTGGAGGCGAGCGACAGGACTTGATCAGTCCATGTACGCGGGTGGCGTGATTCCCTTTGCGCGTAGATACATTTCGGCGGATGCGCGATGATGCGCGGTGTGTTCTAGCATGGCAATGAGCATGCCTACCCCCGACGTGCTTTCGCCGCCACCGCCTTTGTAGTCTTTAGAAAGCTGCTCAGGCGTCAACGCGGAGACGGTTTCGATCGCTTGATCAAAGGCCGAGCGCATGTAGGCGGTGACGTCGGATTTTTTCATAGAAGCCGGCTTCGGCGGGTTCGGCTTCTCGCCTTTGAAGGCACTTAAAAAGTAGGTGAGCGCCTGCGAGAGATGGACCATCTGCCCTCCGAAACTCATCTGCGGCGGTGTTAGCTTGAAGTTGTAATCAGCTTCCGGCATCGCTTCGGCGACTTTCAGGCTGAAATCACGAGACGTTTTGAGCTGCTTCACAATCGCGGACTTACAAACGTCCTGAGCATGAAGCGGAAGAGCTGCGGCCGCAGTAAGAGCGAGAAACAGCGAAAATTTGTGCATCGTACCCCCTTCGGATAGGTTACTGCAAGTTCTTCGAGGTAGCCGGATGCGGGCAAAGATTTGTGTGGCGCTGCGCCCCCGTCCTCGTCCAACTTGCCGGAGGTTCTATGGCTGAAAAGAAGAAATGCGCCCATCCATCTTGCCGATGTAATGCACGGGAAGGGAGCGATTACTGCAGCACTTTGTGCGAAGGCGCGGGGAACGCTCCGGATGTGCAATGCAACTGCGGACATCCGGAGTGTTCCTCTGCTGCGAAGCTCTAGCTAGCGCGTGCGTTTGGAAGTTGGGCAGCGCACCGGGGCAGACCAACCATTGGTCAGCGCAACCGGAGCGTTCTCAACCGAAGGGAAATATGGCGCGCGCGCTATGGGTCCGCCGAAGAGACCGCCGCCGGGCGGATTCGGATTAATGAGGATTGGATTCGTACCCGCAATGCTCTTGAGATAGCTGGGCCAGTTTGCATAGACAGCTGCAGCAAAATTTTCTAGTTGCGAGTAGTCGTCATCCCAACTCGTGTACATAAGGCCCAACAGGCCGGGTATGCCCGAAGCAGCGGCTATTTCCGATTGCGCCGCGCCCGTGCCGTCGCCGGTGTCGTAGTAGCCGGCAATGATCTGTTGGTGCGGCACTGGCTGCTGCACGTTTGTTCCGGCGAACCAATTCAACGAATTCGTCAGGTTGCCCAGGTTCCAGTTCAGAATGATCACGCTTGATGGAACTCCCGTCCAGGAGCCTGAGAGGTCGCCTTCAACATCGTAGTAGTTTGCGACAGCGTTGTGATAGGGGTCGAACATGTCGCTCCATGTCCATAGCTGGGAGCCGGACAGAACCGAACTATAGGTTTGAATGCTCTGGCCGACACTCCATGCCAGGAGCTGACCGGCAGTCATCCCCTTCGCTTTACAAAGAGCGCACGAGTTCATCTGACGGATTTCGTCGTAGCCCATGAGGATGCTTGTTTGTGGGGGCACGAAGTTGTTGAGCGCTACCGCGTTCTGCTGCACGTAATCCTGTACAGCGGGTTCAGTGAAGCACATATTCTGCCCCCATGCTGTGGGAATCGGCTCCGCCGAGTAGGAATCGACAGCTACAATTTGTCCGGGCCTCAGAGTCGTGGACGACGGAAGAGTAATTGTCGGCGGCGTGTGCCAGCTTCCGGAAAAGGGTGTCAGCGTAGACATGACGGGGTCTGCGATGTAGTTGTAATCCGCGCCTTCCTGAAACACGACGTTAGGATTGTTTGGATCGTACATCTGTAATGGAGTACCGCTGCGGCGCGTGAGGTAGATCAGGCCGGTTTCCTCAATCTGGACATCGTCGAACCAGAGATTGCCCGCGCTGCCGCCCCAGATACCCATATACAGCCACGCCTGGGTGGTGTTCTGACTATTGAAGGTAAAATCCATCTCAGTCCAATCCTGGTCTTCGGCAACAATGATGGGTGACGACAAAGGCGAAATGTCAAAGTTCCAGTAGTTGAAAATCGCAAATTGCGCATAACCGCCATAAGCTTGCGATTTGACAAAAAAGCGCAGGTGGTATTGACGCCAGGGCTGCAGGTTCAAAAACTGGCGAATTCGACCGTTACCTTGAGCAAAGCTGATTCGCGCGGAGGCGTTACCGGTGTGCGCGACCGAGTAGTCGACGCCCACTCCGGCATCGCCAATGTCGAACCAGTCGACGCTGCCGGACTCGAAACCAGAATTCAGAAGCCCCGGAAAGCTGTTTACTGGCTGCAGGCTGGATGCTGTCGAGTCAACTTGATACTGAGTCCCAACCACCCGTTGAGATTCGGCTAAGTTGGGATTATTTTCGAGCACATCGTTTGAATACCCGTAAGGCATGCCGGGAACGGTGACCTGCAATCCGCGGGCGCGGGCATAGGCCATTGCCTCGCGATAATAATTAGCTGCACCCGGCGGCCACAGAGCCGAATTCAGAAATTCGGAGCTGACGTCCCAGAACGCAACGCCTGTATAACCCGCGGCTGCTGCGCGATCAATCAGGGCCTCGCTGGAGGCCAAATTCTGCGGACTGTTGAGAAGGCTGTGATGCCAATACCAGAGCTGGGGCTTGAGAGCCTGTCCAGACAAGGACGCCAAAGCGGCAGAAGCAAGAAAAGAAAAGGCGATCTTCGAAAGTGAATAATTACTCATCCGTCCATAATAAAGTTTTATACATCCCGTTTGCAGGAAATCTTGCCAGTAGAATTGGCCAAAAAAGATTTAGCCGATCTGGACTAAGCTACTTTTTGGAGACGATGCTCGCCTGGTAAGCTGGCCAACCGGCGCGTGCCGCATCAGCGAAGCTCTTTAGCTGCGAGTAGTTGTCGACCCAGGACAGATACATCAACCCGAGCACGCCGGGTATTCCGGCCGCCTGTTCTAATTCCTGCTTCGCAGCCGCAGCTCCGCTCGGATTGTCATAAAATCCCGCGATGAGTTGCTGGTGTGGTACCGGCCAGCGGGGGTCCTGCCCGGTGAACCACGCCAGCGACTTTTTCAAGTTGCCCAGATTCCAATTTAGGATGATGACGTCGCGCGGAACGCCGTTCCAACCGCCGGCCAGATCGCCTTCCACGTGAAAGTAGTGCTTATGCGCATTATGATTCGGGTCAATCATGTCGCTGTAAATGTAAAGTTGCGCGGCTGGACTCAGTGAATGATGGAGTTGGATCAGTTGCTTTATACTCCAGGCGAGCAACGGCCCTGCATCCATGTTTTTGGCCCGGCAACTGGCGCACGAGTTCATCTGGCGAATCTCGTCGTAGCCGAGCAGAATACCCGAACTCGGGGCCATCTGTTTCTTGACCGCCTGCGCGTTTTGGACAACCCATTTCCAAGCGGCCGGTTCCGTCATACACATCGAGATGCTTAACGTGTCGGGGATCGGAAAAGCTGCATAGTAATCCATCGCCACGATCTGGCCCGGTCTAAGATGCGTTCGGGGAGGGAGCGTGACGACAGGTGGAGTGTGAAAGCTGTCATGGAACGCCGCGTGCTCCGACATGCGCGGGTCAACAATGGCATTGAAATCGGCTCCCTCTTTGAACACGGTGTCAGGATGACCGGGGTCGTAGATTTTTAGGGGCGTACCGGGACGGCGAGTTACATAGATAAGCGAAGTTTCTTCTAGAGCCAAGTCGTCGAACCAAATCGTACCCGAACTGCCTCCCCAAACACCGAGGTACAAGACACCCTCCTCCGAATCCCGGCTGTTGAACGCGAGATCGACTGCCGTCCAATCGTGCGTGCCATTGACGTGGAATGTGGAATTCACGAGAGCGATGTCGTAATTTGAAGAATCCAGGACCTCGACCATCGGGCCGCCGGTGAAATTTTCAGTTTTGACCCAAACATGCAGATGGTATTGCCGCCAAGGTTTGAGCGGGAACTTCTGCCGAAGCCGGGCATTTGCTGGCGCGCTCGTGATGACGGCGGCGTTCTTCCCGGAGTGAGCGTTCTGGCTAATGCCCAACCCGGGGTCATTCGTCTCAAACCAATCGGACTTGCCTTCTTCAAAGCCAGGATTCTTCAGTCCCGGAAAGCTGTCCTTTAAGATCAGACGTTTGCCGGAAGGGTCTACCTGGAAGAGCGCGCCGGTAATGCGTTCGCTTTCCGCCCAATTTGCGTTTGCATAGAGGCTTTCATTGGAGTAGCCATACGGGTTGGGTGTTGCCATTGTGCGCATGCCCTTTTTCGCGGCGTACTTCATGAGTTCACCCAGGCGCGCCTCGTTTTCCCAGGGCCAGAAGTCGTCGGACATGAAATCGAACCCGCTGTCCCAGAACATGACGCCGTTGTAGCCGAATCCCGCGGCTTGATCGATCAATTTCTTACTGGCGACCAATCCTTCATCCGTATTTAAGAACGAGTGGTTCATGTACCAAAGCTGGGGACCCGAATCGCTTGACTTTGAACTGTGCTCCGAGGGCGAGGAAGGTAGGCTAACGATGAAGAAAGCGGTCAACGCCGCGAAATAACGGAAGCGTTCTCTCGAGAACAAACGCATTCAGCATGGTCGACGACAACCTCTTTATGCTGGCACAGCAAGTTCGTCTGGTATTGATAGGGAGGGCGAACACGAACTTTATGCGTTGGTCGTTTAAGATCGGTAGATTTGCTGGCATCGATCTCTACGTTCACGCCACTTTTTTTCTGCTCATTTTGTGGGTAGTGGCGCTGCACTGGCTGGGGTCTCACACTTTAAACGGCGTGGGGAGCGGATTAATCTCTATCCTGGCGGTGTTTGCGTGCGTGGTGCTGCATGAGTTCGGGCATGCGCTGACGGCCAGGCACTACGGCATTGTGACTAAAGACATCACGCTGCTTCCTATCGGAGGAGTTTCGCGCTTTGAGCGATTGCCGGAGAAACCAACGCAAGAGCTGGCGGTCTCCATTGCTGGGCCTATAGTGAACGTCCTGATTGCCGGCGCAATCTACCTCTATCTGTTTCTGACCAGCGGTTTCAAGCCAGTGACGGGGCTCAGCATTACCAACGGCCCTTTTTTGGAACGCTTGCTGGTGGCGAATCTTTTGCTTGCTGGATTCAACCTCTTGCCCGCATTTCCAATGGATGGGGGCAGGGCCCTGCGCGCGCTGCTGGCGACACGCATGGATCATGTGGCAGCAACGCAATTGGCAGCGTCGATCGGTCAGGGGCTTGCGCTTATCTTCGGCCTCGTGGGATTATTTTTCGATCCTTTTCTTGTTTTCATTGCGCTGTTCGTGTGGATCGGCGCGGCGCACGAATCGCAATCGGTACAGCTTAAGGATGCATTCTCCGGCATACCCATTCAGGCGGCGATGCTCAAAGATTTCAAGACATTGAACACGAACAATACTTTAGGGGATGCGGTGAAGATCGTGCTGGATGGATCGCAGCACGATTTTCCGGTGGTCTGGGGTGACCGGGTAATGGGTATTTTGACGCGCAGCAATCTACTCTCAGGGCTTTCACAATACGGGCCGGACCAGTTGGTCACGAGCGTGATGCAACGAGAGTTCGAAACCGCCCAGCCGAACGATATGTTGCAGACGGCTTTAACACGATTGGCTGCTTCACCGACCAGAATTATGCCCGTTCTGCAAGATGGCACTCTGGTTGGATTGGTTACGCAGGAGAACCTGGGCGAATATCTGATGATTCAGAATGCCTTGCATCGGCGCAAAACGAGCGCCGATGCGACGCAGAAGCCGGCAGCGTAAATCAACCGGCTTCGAATAGCGAAGACCTGGTCAGGGAATAACCAATTCCTGGCCCACGGCAACTTTGTTCGGATCACTCAACTGGTTACGGTTAGCTTCGAAAATCCGCTGATAATCATTCGCATTGCCGTAAAACTCTTTCGCGATCTTCGAAAGCGAATCTCCCGGCTGAACTTTGTACGTTCTGCCAGTCGGGCCGCCGCCGGCGCTCGCTGCCGCTGCTTGCGATTGCTGCTGAGAAGCCGGATTGGGAAGGCTAGAATCGACTGTCAGATCGCAGGTCACGTCGTTATAGCTGGGATTCACAGCTTTGATCTGATTCCAGACATCATTCTTCACTTGCTCTGAAGGGGCGGCGCCCTGAATAAAGAGTTTGTTGTCCTGCACGTGAAGGTGAGTAAGACGAACACCTTCCCGCTGAATAGTTTCAAGCGCTGCCTTATATTTGTTCTTTAAGTCATCTAGTTGTGCCATATAAATCCTTACACCTTGGATCGAACGCTTAGCGAAATTGTTGCGCGCGGAATGAGTGGATGCGCGTTTCGCCACACACACCTTTTTTCGTTCGAAGCGAATTTTGTCCGGCATGAAAGCGGTCGAGACTCCGTCCACACTGTGAGGTCACTCACGACCTAGAGGAGCAACATGGCAACAACTTATCAAACGTTAGTCGCCGTATTTCGCAACAGAGCGGATGCGGAGAGCGCGGCAAACGATCTCAAAACAAATGGCTTTAGCGACAACGAAGTCTATATCGGTTCTTATAACGAGGCCGGCGAATCGGCAACAACCCGAGAGTGGACCGACACGCATCATCATGAGGGCGGCATTAAAGGATGGTTCAAATCGCTTTTTGGAGAAAACGACACCTCTAACGATTACCGCGATTACGAAGATGCGGCGAATAGAGGAGGGGTGATCCTCAGCGTGCAAGCGTCCGACGAGAACCTTGACCGCGCCACGGAGATTCTGGAGAGCCACGATCCCATAAACATAGATGAGCAAAGCGGGAACCGCACTGCCGCCGCCGGCTACGGCTACAGGGAAACAAAAGACGACGGCCGATACCCGGAAACAGACATCCGGCGATTTGCCAAAGTCCATTCCGGTTGTAGAAGAAGATATACGCGTGGGGAAACGAAGTGTCCTACGCGGAGGAGTACGGGTTTATTCGAGAGTGGTCGAGAAACCAATCGAGGAGACCGTGAATCTACGCGAGGAGCGCGTACGAGTCGATCGGCAGCCGGTAAATCGTGCCGTGGCCGCGGGCGATCTACAAGGTGGCGCAGATCAGGTGATTGAAGTACAAGAATATGCCGAAGAGCCGGTTGTCCAAAAGCAGGCACGAGTAGTAGAAGAAGTTCGTATCAGCAAGGATGTCTCTGAACGTGAGCAGACTGTGCGCGATACAGTGCGCCGGCGTGAAGTTGAGGTCGAAGATCTCAGTGGAGATGGAGGCGGAACTCGCCAGGGCGGTTTCGACGATGATTTCCGGCGGGATTTCCAGACGCGCTATGCCAATTCCGGCAGTTCTTATGAAGACTACGGGCCTGCATACGAGTACGGTTATCGTGCCGCCAACGATCCCCGCTATCAGGGCCGCAGTTGGGATGAAGTGGAATCGGATCTCCGTAGCGGCTACGGACGCCAGTATCCGAACAGCGCATGGGACCGGATGAAAGACTCTATCCGTTATGGCTGGGATAAAGTAACCGGCCGCGCGCGCAGCGCCACCACGCATGGTGATTGATCTTTATGCCTGACGCAGAAGATCCTGTAGACCGCGACGTAGTTGTTCCGGTCATTCAGGAGCAAGTACATGTGGACGCCAAACCCGTAGTCACGGGAGGCGTCCGCGTGACTAAGCATGTCGAATCGCAGAACGAACTTATAGAGCAGCAGCTGCGAACGTCGCATGCTGACGTAAAGCGCGTCAAGACGAATCGCATCGTTGATGGACCACAGCAGGCTCAGCGCATCGGCAACACGTTGATTATTCCCGTGGTGTCAGAGGTGCTTCAGGTGGAAAAGCGATGGGTGGTAACGGAAGAGATTCATATCACCCAGCGCGAAGAAGTGGAAACCGTTCAGCAAGATGTGCCAGTCAACTATGAACGCGCAGAAATCGAGCGTCTGGATGAAAGAGGAAACTCGATACCGGCCGCGGAAATTGCAACAGAACGTGAACGAACGCCTCGTTCGCTGGTGACAAGGAATGCGACGGAGAAGGCGCTGCGGCAGCAACGGCGCAGCATGCTAACGGACAAGAAGCGTTAGTTTATGCGCGCGCTACGCTGACCAAGGCTTCACTTCGAGAACGCCTTTGTAGCCATTCTTCATGCGATCTTCAATGATTTCCCAGACTTTGGGATCGCAGCCTTTCCACTCGGCGACCGCGGTATTCCCCAGATAGGGCAGATCGGCGACGCCCGCTTTGCTCGAAAAGAAACCGCTGACCGTGAGACTGCGAAACTCGCTGAAGAACAGCGCCCACGGGCGATCTTCCTTTGTAGCTTTTTTGGGATAAGCGACGCGATCGAGAATTTGTTTCTGCTGGTCAGGCGCTGCGCTGGCAAAATCCTTTTCGAAAAGACGGTTAGATTCGCGATCGAGCCACATAAGCCCACCCATGATCTGCGCCTGCAGATTTTCGTTTAAATCCTGAGCGGTGCGAAAGGCGATCCAATCGTCAAGGTATTCAGGCACACCGGCTTGACTGGCACTACCGCTGCGGTCATCGGCGGGAATGATGAGATCGCATAACACATGAACGGTCCGCCATTGATGATCGTCGAAAACCTTGCGCTGGTACGGGCCGTTGTTGCCGGCGGGAGCGGCAGGCATCGCATGATGTCCGGCATGCGTTTCGGCAGCTACTGCGGCCGTTGCCAGCACGGGCACCGCACCTATGATGTTGAAAAGATCGCGACGGCTGACAACCGGCTTTTCTGATTCATTGGGATTTTGTTTTTCGGGCATGCGCAATTCCTCAGACCTTGACATTGAACTTCTTCACCTGATCAGCGATGTATTCGGACGTCCGCCACCCGAGCGCCGAGATCGTCAGCGTCGGATTCTTATCAGCATTGCTAACAAACGGCGCGGCATCCGTGACGAAAAGATTCTTAACATCCCACGCCTGGCTGTATTGATTGAGCACTGAGGTTTTGGGATCGCTGCCCATCTTTGTTGCGCCGACTTCGTGAATGATTTCACCGCCTCGCGCGATGCCCCAGTCGTGGTCTGCGCCTACTTTATGCGTGACGACGCCGCCCATGGTTTCGATGATTTCGGCGAAGGTCTCCTGCATGTGCTTCGCCTGAAGGATTTCATCCTGACTCCATTTGAAATGGAAGCGCAGAACAGGGATGCCCCACTGATCGACAACGGTAGGGTCAATCTCGCAGTAGCTGTCTTCGTTTGGAATCATTTCGCCACGGCCGGAGAAGTGAACTTCACAGCCGTAGAGCTTGCGCAGATTCTGCTTCAGTTCGACGCCATAGCCGCCGCCGAGCCAGCGTTCCGCATAGCCGCCGAGCGCGCCTGCACCCGGCAAAGCACGGCCGCCGCCGATTTCGACGTGATAGCCGCGAGCAAACGGCATCTTGCCGGCCTTTTGTTGTTTATAGAGCCACCACGGCATGTAGAGATGCATCCCGCCGACACCGTCTTCATTCCGAGGCGGAAGATCCTGAAGCAGCGGCAGGAAACCGCTGACAGCGGAACCAACCGTATCCATGATGTAGCGGCCCACCAGTCCGGTGGAGTTCGCGATGCCGTTCGGAAACTGGCTGCTCTTTGAATTGAGCATGATGCGAGCCGTCTCGCAGCAACTGGCGGCCAGGACAACGATTTTGCCGCGAACCTGCACGTCGCCGCGAGTTTTCTTATCCACGTACGAGACGCCGGAGGCAAGACCGTCAGGCCCAACGAGGACTTCGCGCACCATGGCGCCGGTGCGAATTTCAAGATTACCGGTTTTCTGAGCGGGGAAAAGGTGAACGCCAGGCGAGTTGAAGTTGGCGTTCACGCCGCACGAGCGGCCGCACTCGGCGCAATAGTGACAAGCAGGCCGGCCATTCAGAGGGCGCGTGAGGATGGCAAGGCGCGAAGGAATACAGGGAATGTTGAGCTTGTCGCAGGCGGCCTTGATGATCTTTTCGTAACAGCGCGGCGCGGGAGCGGGTTGGAACTTGCCGTCGGGCGTGTTTTCGAGCCCCTCTTGCGAGCCGAAGACGCCGATGAGCTCCTCGGCTTTATCGTAATAAGGAGCGAGTTCCTCGTAGGTAATGGGCCAATCGAAACCCTTGCCATCACGGCTGTATGGCTTGAAATCATAAGGCCCCATGCGGAGCGAAATGCGGCCGTAGTGATTCGTGCGGCCTCCCAGCATGCGGGCGCGCCACCATAGCCAGTCGGAACCCGGCGCGTTTGTGTAGGGTTCGCCGGGAACTTCCCAGCCGCCGACAGTGGTCGCGTCGAAATATCCCCACTTGTGAACGCGATCGCCCGCGCCGCGATGTGGCACATTGTATGGCCACTGGAACATCTTGGATTGCTTGGTGCAATCAAACCAATCGCCGGCTTCGAGCATGCAGATTTTTGCGCCTGCATTGGCGAGAACTTGCCCGGCGACGCCACCGCCGGCTCCGGAACCGACGATGATGACGTCGTAGGTCTTTGGAGTTGCCTTTACTTGGGCCATATCTTCTTCAGGTTTATCACTTTCAATTTTGTCAGACGCCGAACATGAAAAATCCCGCGCAGTTTGTGGCTGCGCGGGATCAGTACTGAGTTACAGAAACGCCGGCTAGAAAGCGTAGCGCAGCGAAAGCTGGAGGGTACGAACGAGACTAGTCTTGCTGGTCACTTCGCCGAATGTACCTGAGGTGGCGTTCAGGTTCGGGCCGCTCCAGTTGGGGTGATTGATGAAATCGTACGCTTCAGCACGGAACTGAAGTGTGTTCCGTTCGTTGATCGCAAACGTCTTGAACATCATCAAGTTCCAATCCTGGAAGCCGGGCTGATAGATGGAATCGCGAACGCCGGGCTGCAAGTTGAAGGTACCGGGAGCCGGCGCAGTGAAGACGGACGTATTGAAGTACTTGGGCGAGCTTGAATTTGCGCCCAGACCCGAGGCAAAGTTGCCAAGGATTGTCGGCGTACCGTTCATCACCCAGAACTGCCCTTCATTGCCGCATCCAAAGCTACCGAGATCGTTGGAACTGACTCCAGCATAGTCCGTATTGGCGCCCACGCCGCAGGGTGCGCCAGTTTGGAATTGCGCGGTACCGCTCAGCTGCCAGCCGCCAAGCAGTTTGCCAGCTAAGCTCGTTTGCGATTGGAACAACGGAAGCGCGTAGGTGTAGTTGATGACAAGCATGTGGCGAGCATCGTACTCGGAAGGCCCCCAGAGATTGCTCGTGTTATATGTGTCGGGAACGATATCGCGATAGTTTGAACTGTTATCCATGCTCTTCGAGAACGTGTAGATGAGGCCAAAGCTGGATCCAGCAGTAAACCGGCGATTCCAGGAAACTTGTAGCGCTTTATATGTGGAATTCACCAAGCCCTGTTCTTCCTGGATAGACGCGAAGCCTTTGTAGGGGCGCAATACATTGATGTTGACACCGGGGTTCGCCTGCAAGGTGCCGGCAGGTACCTGATTAATGTCGTACACATCCCAGCCGTGGTACCCACGGTGGCCTACGTAGCCGATCGATAAAACCGAGTTCCAGAACATCTCACGTTGGAAGGTAGCGTTCCAACTCCAGGAAACCGGCTGTTTTAGATTTGGATTCAGACTTGTGGCAGTAATAGGCGCCGCAGTCCCGGCCACGACGGAGGCACCCGGATTATCGACGCGCACGTTGTTCACTGTGACGAAAGGCTGAAACGGAGAGTTGCCACCAGGGAAGATATTATCGAGCAGCGGCATGCGAGTTACAAACTCGCCGCCTCCGGCACGGATGACCGTCTTTGAATTGAGCTGATAGGCAATACCCAACCTCGGCTGCAGGTTGTTTGAGTTGTTTATATAGCTCTTCTTCAGGCTGGGATTGAACAGGCCGTTGCACGACGCACCATCGCAAATTGCATTTCCATCTGCGAGAACACGGCCTTGGGCGGAACTTGGGAACGAACTGTACCCCGGGATGACCATGCCGTTGTAGGGGTTGCCGCTTCCCAGAACGACATTGCCCGACGAGTTGACAGTGACAGCTTGAGCCGGGTTATACAGTTTGCCGTTGAAGTAATCCGCGTTCCCCCACAACGGGAAGAAGCCCGTGATGGTGCTAAAGCGGAGGCCGTAATCGATATGCAGTTTGGGCGTCACTTTCCAGGAATCCTGGGCAAATTCTTCGACATCGAACCCGCGCCAGATGGTGTAAGCGCGAGGCCCGATTTCCGTGTAACTATCCGCGTAGCCTAAAGCGAGATTGGCAAGGCTGACGCCGGAAGTTGCGCCCGTGCCGCTGTCGGAAAACGTGAAATTACCGTTCTGGTTATTTGCGCCGCCGGGTACCGTATTGACGTTGATCTGATCGCCGTCGTTTTCACCCGAGTATTCGAAGTAAATGCCGGCCTTGATGGTGTGATTGCCCCACACTTTGGTAATACTGTCCGTCGCAACATAAATGGGACCCGAAGAATGCGACGGGTACGGACCACCAGCCAAGTTATAGAAGCTATCGTTTAACGTGGCGTTAGGAATTTTGTGGGCAATGTCCTTCCCGGTAAACAAATAAGGGAAGTTGATACCCAGTTGATTTGCGTTGAAGCCAATGGCCGCAGTGTTCACAGGAATATAAACGTCATCCAGACTCACAGTGGCGCGAGCCTCATTGATCAGTGTCGGACTGATAGTCCAGGTCCAGGCAAGTGTATTCGTCTGGTTCGGGCGATTGAAGTACTTCGGCGTCTCGCCAGAGCCCTGATCGAACGGCTGGTATTCAAAGTAGGCTAGGTCGGACTTGCGAAATTCGATGTGATGTTTGTCGCTGGGCAGAATGTCGAAATTCAGGTTCTCTTTACGCTGATTATACGGATGAGCGGCTTGGGCGATCCAATTCTGCGTACCGCTCTGATACCCGGGAGTTGGTGTGGGATAAGCATCCAAAATGGCCATGACCGTTCGGGCTGAGGAAATTCGTGGGAATCACGTTTCCTGGTATAGGCGCGCAGGCGGCGTTGCCCAATTTGGTGCAGGTTCCCGGGTAGTACAGTTGATGCGTGCCGCTATACCACGGATTGGAACTTAACAATTCGCTGAAGTTGCCTTGGCGCATGAGCGTAGTGGGAACTGCTTGCGTTTGCGTATCGGTAGAGCGCTGCCTAATCCAGTCCTCCGCCACAAACCAGAAGAACTTCTGCCGGAAGCGATCGAATTTCCCTGGAATCGCAACCGGCCCGCCAACCGCAACCCCGAAATTGTTGTAACGATAGGGGGCCGCGAAGTTAGTTGAAACGGCAAGGTTCCGTCCCCACGTATTCGCGTTTAAGTCCGAATTCTGGAAATATTCGTATAGGGCACCGTGGAATTGAGTGGTGCCACCCTTGGTCACGATCCGGATCTGACCGCCACCGGCACGACCGTATTCAGCTTCGTAGTCTGTCGTGAGCACCTGGATTTCCTGAGTCGAATCCACGTTACCGACACCAATGACTGCGCCGTTCGCGCGAGTGCGCATGGCAGGCGCGCCATCAACGGAGACCAGTGTGTCCTGGGAACGGGTGCCATTGATGGAGAACGGATTCCCCGCCGGCCCTAAGCCACCTTTGTCACCGGCAGTTCCACTACTGCGAACGCCGGGCAGAAATGCCGCGGCGTAAATGGGACTGCGACCATTCAACTCCGCGTTCTGAATCCGTTCGCCCGTAACTTCAGCCTGAACGGCCCCGGACTCTGTTTGCAGGACCGCAGCCGTGGCAGTGACCTCCACGGTTTCGGTCGTTTGGCCGACGGTAAGATTGCCGTCCAGGGCTACGGTTGAATTCGCCTGGAGGGTGTTATGAGTACTCTCGAATTTCTTGAATCCGGGAGCTTCGGCATCCATCGTGTAGTTGCCGGGCAGGAGGTTAGTGACCGTGTAGTGACCTTGCGCGTCAGTGGGGACGGTATGCTTTTCGCCGGTCGCTTCACTGATGACGGTGACCTGGGCGTTGGGAACAACAGCTCCCGACTGATCTCTGACAAAGCCTGTGATTGTGCCGACGTCGGACTGAGCGCACGCGGCTATTGAGAAGACGATGCAAATAGCAAAGAGTAGGCATGACGATGCCAACGTCGCGAGAATACCTTTTCTCATAGAACCTCTACGTTGAGATTTGATTAACTGAAGCAAACAACAAGCGAGCATACGAACGCCATTGAGTGTGCGGAAAACTACTTAGACCCCGCTACTCGCTACGTGAGAGTATATACGCTTAGCGACCTTTATGCAATCGTTTGCATGAGGGAGTGATGCAACGACACTCCGGATGCGGATGGTTCATTGAGTGCGATTGTTGACTTAACTTTAGGCGGCGATTTGGCAGTTTTGAGGCGGCGGCTGGACATCCAGCTTGCTTTCCGCAACCTTCCGCTTCGTTTCGATGAGCTGAAGACGCTTTTCGGCATGCGCTACGGCATGTTTGTGCTGTTCGATGTCGCGATTTTCCTTCGCATCGCGACGTTCTTCCTGCTTTTCCGCCCGTTGCTGCGATTCAAAGCCAGCCTGCGCTTTGAGCCTTTCTTTTTTATGCTTTGAGAGTTCGTTAGAGTAGCGCTGAAACGCCCGGTCATGGTGCGCCTGGTAGCGCGTGTAGCGTTCGAGCTCCGGGCGCACAACCAGTCCGACTTCGGCATTCTTGACGTCTTCGCGGGATCGCTCCATAAAGACAAAGCACGGGTCCTGGAGGTTGCGGGCGCGGCGCGACATCCAGAGCGATTCGGCCATTTTCTTGACCAGTTCCACTTCGAGTGTGCCGACCGGCTGTTCCTCCACAATGAGCTGGTCGAGAAAATCATCGAAGGTGTCCTGATCCTCGCTGTCGATGACTCGGAAGCGCCCGGTCAACCCGTGGACCGCGCGATTTTGGGAGACCTTGGCTTTGCCTTCCGGAGAGGTCGGCCCGGTGGACTTTTGCGCATTCGCGCGATTGGAAATGAGTTTACGCCAGGAGGTAGGCATGCCCGAATTATGAAAGCAGGGCGTGCGGGAACACGCAGCGAGCGGGGTTAAAGCGTTGTGAGTGGGCGAGATATGGTTGAAGTGACTTTTGTTACCCGACTACGGCGCGGAAACAACGCAAAAAACTGGCGAGCAATCTGCGGCAAATTTATCAGGCGGCGAGTGCCGGAGAGGCCGAATAGCGACTACCGGACTACCCTCCGTTCCACAAAACGCAAGCTTAGATAAGACCAGGACACCAGCACGCGTCAGTAACCGGGAACTCGATCTATAAAGCCGAGGTCGGGAGATATACTCGATGTGTTGTCTTCCAATAACATTGCGGCATCGAGGTGTTTTTGCCGTCTGACTGCAATCTTCCATGCCCCAATTTGATCTGGTAGTGATCGGTTCTGGTCCGGCCGGCCAGCGTGCGGCGATCCAAGGCGCGAAAGGCGGCAAGCGAGTAGCTCTGGTAGAGCGGCGGGAGGTGATTGGCGGCGTATGCATCAACACCGGCACCATCCCGAGCAAGACGATGCGGGAAGCGGTTCTGCATTTCTCCGGCTATAACTACCAAAACGTTTACGGCGTCAGCTATCGCGTCAAAGAAAAGATCACGATGGCCGATCTTGCCTTTCGCGTGCAGCACGTCATCAAGACCGAAATCGATGTCACCCAGGCGCAGCTTTCGCGTAATGGCATTGAGGTTCTGACGGGGGTTGCGAGCTTCAAGGATGCTGGCACTATTCAAGTCACGAATACCCGCGGAGCCGTCGACATCTCGGCCGGCAAGATAGTGATCGCTACGGGCACGAAGCCCGCCTCTTCATCGAAAGTCCCGATCAACGCCAGAACCATTATTAATAGCGATCAGATTCTTGAGATGCCCAATGTGCCCAAGACGCTTATTGTTGTGGGCGGCGGCGTAATCGGGGTTGAGTACACCTGCATGTTCGCGACTTTGGGCGTGCGTGTCACTTTGATCGAGAAGCGGCCTCATTTGTTGGAATTCGCCGATCAGGAGATAGTGGAAGCTCTTTCGTACCATCTCCGCGATCACCGTGTGACCATGCGACTGAACGAAGAAGTCTCGAGTGTCGAAGAGACTGCGGAGGGCGCCGGTGTTGTGGCAAATCTGGAGAGTAAGAAGAAGGTCTCCGGTGACTCGCTTCTCTACTCGGTTGGGCGTCAAGGCAACGTGGACGAGCTGAATCTCACGGCTGCGGGTATTACAGCAGATACGCGCGGGCGCATTGCCGTGAACGAGTACTATCAGACGGCCAATCCGAACGTCTATGCCGTTGGCGACGTTATCGGCTTTCCCAGCCTCGCGTCTGTCTCCATGGAACAGGGGCGCATTGCGGCCGCGCACGCGTTCGGCAAACCGATATCCTCCAACCCTAATTACTTCCCGTTCGGCATTTACACGATTCCCGAGATTTCGTTTATCGGCAAAACGGAAGAGCAGCTTACCGACGAAGACGTCCCCTACGAGGTGGGCGTAGCATATTATCGGGAGATCGCACGCGGCCAGATCCGCGGCGACACGACGGGACGCCTGAAGCTATGTTTCCATCGGGAGACGCTGGAGTTGCTTGGGGTGCATATCATTGGCGAAGGAGCTTCCGAACTACTGCACATCGGCCAAGCGGTTTTGATACTCAAGGGCAAGGTCGACTACTTCGTGGATACTGTCTTCAACTATCCGACGCTGGCCGAATGCTACAAGGCGGCGGCTTTCAACGGGTTGAACAAGTTGTCCCCGCGTAGATAGGGATCGAAGAAAATGGCACTGGGCATTGGCGTTCTCATTACTGAGAGATTGTCTTGCGCTGCCGTGTCAGACAACACGGTTGTCGGCGAGCTGTGCGTTGATCCGGAAGATTCCTCGGTCAAAGACTCTTTGCAGGGCGTACCTGCTGAGCAGATTGTAGAGCGCATCATTGAACAGGTGCGGCGCTTGAAACTGCCCGATACCCCGGTCTACTTCGGACTGGGAATGCCCGGTATTGTGCGCAACGGCTATGTGCAGGATTCGCCCAACCTGGTTCAGTTTAAGGGCCTGAATATGCAGGCTTCTATCGCTGAAGCATTCAGGCCGCTTTTCGGCGACCGGCTGCATGTGGCCGTTTTTAACGATGCCGATGTGATGGCAGCGGGACTGGCTGCAAAAAGGGGCCACTTGGACCGCCTGATCCGGGTCTGGACTCTCGGCACAGGCATCGGCTACGGGCGATATCCGTTTCAGGACGGCGTTTGGGAAGCGGGTCACTCAGTGGTCAGTCTTGACCCAAAAGAGCACTACTGCGGCTGCGGTGGCACCGGACATCTCGAAGGGATCATGGGGCATCGTGCCATGCGCCTTCGCTTTATGGATTTAGAACCTGAAGAGGTGTTTGAGCATGCGCGTGAAGGCGAAGCGCGCTGTGTCGAATTTGAGAAACTCTGGCATCGAGCACTGGCGGCAGCTACCGCAACTACCATTCACTTCGACGGGCCTGGAAAGTTCTTCGTAACCGGGCCAAACGCCCGCTTCCTCAATGTCTCGCTTTTGACTGAATACCTGCACGAAATGGTCAAGCTCAGCCCGCTTCAGAGCTATTCGGTGGAAGTAGTTCCGGGCGGCGAGGCAGTAGCCACGGTTGGAGCCGCCGTGAACGCCGCTCGGGCCGCTGGACTCGATTAGAGAGTCTCGCAACACCTGAATAAAACGAGTTTCCTGTAACCTTAAGGCCGTCCGGCCAGCCATTTCTTTTCAACGCTAGTAGTCAGAAAATGTCCTGTCGCTGTAGTGAAGCGGCGAAGGACTTCAGGAGAAAACCTTAGAATGCCGCTTGGGCTTCCGTCTGTCCGCCGTTTGATTATGCCGGCCTCTGCCGCAGGTTGTCTAGCCATTGCCGGGCTTGTTTGGGCCCAGGTGGCCATTCGTCCACCTGCGCCGAAAATCAACATGTCTTCGGATCCGATATTGCACTCTTTTGAGTTCCGCTCAATCGGACCTGCGGTGATGATGGGCCGTCTTGACGATATTCAAGGGACTGAAAAAGACCCGATGCTGCTCTATATCGGGTTTGCAACGGGCGGATTATGGAAGTCGACAGACGCCGGCAATCACTGGCATTCTCTGTTTGATCAGATGCCGAACGAGTCGATCGGCGCAATTGGCGTGGCACCCTCTGACCCGAATATCGTCTACGTCGGAACCGGCGAGGCAAACAACCGCCAAAGCTCATCCATTGGCGATGGCGTTTGGGGAACAACGGACGGCGGCAAGACCTGGAATCATCTCGGATTGGAAGACACGCAATCCATCAATCGCATTGCCATCGATCCGCGCAATCCAAGAGTTGTTTTCGTCGCCGCGGTCGGACATCTTTTCGGACCGAACCCGGAACGAGGTCTCTACCGTTCAACGGATGGCGGCAAAACATGGAAGAACGTCAAGGACATCAACCCCGATACAGGGTTCAACGATGTGGCAATCGATCCTTCCAATCCGCGTATCATCTACGCGTCCTCATTCATGCGACGCCGGACCTGGTGGGGCTACAACGGCGGCGGCCGGGATAGCGCGCTTTGGAAATCCACCGACGGCGGCGATAACTGGGTGAAACTGGAGGGCGCCGGTTGGCCGAAGCCGAAAGATGGCATGTACGGACGCATTGCCATCTCGATTTTCCGGGCGAACCCAAGGATTGTTTACGCGCAAGTAGAAGCTGGCGCGAGCGCAGGGACGGGCAGCGGCACCACGGCTGAGGGAGGACCAGCGCCCGTAGGCGGCCGTGGTGGTCCGCAGGGTGAATCTGCCGGTCCCGCCGGTGAAGCAGCAGCCACCGAAGCCGGTGCTGCCGGTACAGCCGGTGGCGCGGCAGGAACTGCTGGAGGGCAAGGCCAAGGCGCCCGGCGCAATGCTCCGCCTCCGCCCAACCCGAACGGCAGTGGCGTTTTCCGCTCTGAAGATGGCGGCAAGACGTGGACCTTCATGAGCAATCAGAACCAGCGGCCGACGTATTTCAGCCAGATCCGCGTCGATCCCGTCAACGATAAAAAGGTGTTCGTCGGCGGCACGCCCGCGCAGATGTCGTTGGATGGCGGTAAGACATGGAAGGGACTGACCGGCTCGCATACGGACTATCACGCGTTTTGGATCAACCCGAAAGACCCGCGTATTGTAGCGGTGGGACATGATGGCGGACTCGACATCAGCAACGATGGCGGATTCACCTGGGACTATCACAACGACATAGCAGTCGGGCAGTTCTATCAGGTGTCTGCGGACATGCGGCATCCCTACTATGTGTGCGGGGGGCTGCAGGACAATAACGCCTGGTGCGGGCCGAGCGCACTGCGCTCTTCCACGGCGGGTTCTAACATGGACTGGTACACGGTGGCCGGGGGCGACGGCTTCTATACTCGCCAGGATCCGTTAGATTGGGCCATCGTCTACGGAGAATCGCAAGACGGCAATATGAGCCGCCACGATCTCCGCACTGCGACACAGAAGCTGATTCGACCGACCGTGGCGACACCGCCCGCGACGCCGTCTCCGGCCGCTGCATCGAACGAAAACCCGACGCCGGCTAATCCCGAATCTCGCAATCCCACCGCCGGCTCCGCACCCGCCGAAGCGGTACAGCAGGCCAATGCACAGCAGGGTAGAAGAGGGGCGGCACAACGCGGCGCTACGCCTGCCGAAGCGGGCGAAGCTGGCGGCGCTGCAGGGTTCTTCGGCCGCGGCACGCCCAACGTAGCCAATGCGCCTGAAAAAATCGATCCGTTCCGCTTCTACTGGAACGCGCCGTTTGAGATTTCGCCTCACAATCCGGCAGTGATCTACATGGCGGCGCAGTACTTTTTCAAATCCACGAACCGCGGCGACACCTGGACGATGAACACCACCGATCTCAGCAAGCACCTGAATCGCTGGGCGCCGGATATGGGAATCATGGGTATGCCGGGGGACAAGCCGATGGTGGCCAAGCATGACGGATACTCCGCCAGTTCGCTAGCCACGCAATTGCGCGAATCTCCTTCGAAACCGGGCGTGATCTGGATTGGCACCGATGACGGCAATTTACAGGTCAGCCAGGACGGCGGCGAGACGTTCACAAACGTGTACGAAAATATTTCCGGCGCGCCGAAAGGCTATGTCCAGATTTCCCGCATCGAGCCTTCGCACTTCGATCCGGGAACAGCCTACGTTGCACTGGATGCGCATCGATTGGACGATTGGGCACCGTACCTGTACAAGACCACTGATTACGGCAAGACCTGGACGAACATGGTTAGCGATCTTCCAGCGAAGGGCAACGTCAATGCTCTGCGTGAAGATGTTCTGAATCCGGACCTGCTCTTCGTTGGTACCGAATTCGGACTGTTCGTGACGCTGGATGGTTGCAAGACCTGGAAGCCATTCATGAACAACATGGCCACTGTTCGCGTGGATGACATTCTGATTCATCCGCGCGACCACGATTTGATTGTTGCGACGCACGGCCGCTCCATCTGGATCATGGACGACATCAGTCCGCTGGAGCACCTGAAGGAGGCTGGAAACAAGGAGCTGACGCTTTTTGAACCCCGGCCCGCCGTTCTTTGGAAGAACGATATTCAAGCGCAGCGGCACGTCACGAACCGCGAATTCGTCGGGCGCAATCCGCAAGGTGGAACCACTATCCACATTTTGTCGAAAACCGAAATCGGGAAAACCAAAGTCGAGTTTCTGCAAAACAACAAAGTGGTTAGCACCATGGACGTAGACATCAAGCCGGGCCTGAACAGTTTTCAGTGGAACATGCGGGGACCAGTGCCGCCCGGAGCAGCCAATCGGCGACGCGGATTTGGAGAAGGTGGAGAAGGCCGCAATGGGCCGCCGGAAATGGTGCCCGAGGACCCCAACGCTCCGCCTATGACGCCGGAGCAAACGGCTGCCGCGCGCGCAGCCCGCGCTGCTGAAGTTCCCTTTGTAGCCGCAGGTGGATTCGGCGGCGGCGGAGGAGGAGGCGGCGGCTTTGGATTTGGAACGCCCTTAGGACCGGTGCTTGCGCCAGGCAGTTACATGGTGCGGCTCACGGCAGGCGGACAGACTTTGACAACGTCGGTAGATGTGCTCGATGACGTCTGGCTGAACACCGATCGATAGACCTCAATACTTGTTAAGAGCGGAGCGGGACCTGCCTCACTCCGCTCTTTTCGCGTGCTCCCGGAAAAATCGTCCAAGTTTCTGCGGGAGTTTCCCTAGACACGCTGTCTGACCAAGACAAAAGTAAACTTAAGCTGGATGCAAGGGCTTCTACGTGGCCGCCTGCTCTCGACGATACTGGCGCTGTTGGGAATAGCTGCCATCACACTCGTCTGCTATCGCTTGCATGCGAGCGCTACAGTTTCGGCCATTCTTCTGTTTCTCGCTGTGTTGGTGGCCGCTCTGCAGGGGAAAATCGGAGCGGCGATGATCGCTTCGATCGCTGCAACGCTTTGCCTCGACTACTTTTTCGTCCAGCCTTTGTTATCCATCTCGATAGCCGACCCGGAAGGCTGGGTTGCTCTGCTCGTCTTCTTAAGCGCTTCATTAGTTGCGGCCAGAATGTCCGGGCAACTACGCCGGAACCGGGACGAGCTTATATCGAATCACGCTGAGTCAGACCGCTTTCATGCACTCAGTCGCGCGATGTTGCTCAGCAGCGGCTCCGAGGAAGTTGGCCGCTCGATTGTCAACAAATGCATGGAGCTTTTTGGCTCGCGCGAAATCGTGCTGTTTGACAGCGGGACAGGTGCATTCCACCGGTCTCAGTCGCCTGCCTCTATCTCAGAGGAGAAACTTCGCCGGGCAGCCGTCAACGGCTGCATCGAACAATCTCCCGCAGATGGAGAAATCATTCTGCCGGTTATGCTTGGCAACCGTTGCTTCGGAAGTCTGGGCTTGCGTGGTGTCGATTTGGGTCAGCAGACCCTTCAGACGCTTGCGAGCGCGATCGCGCTGGGTTTGGCTCAATCGCAAGCGCAAGAGGCGAGCGCGCGTGCGGAAGCTGTGCGCCGCGGCGAGGAGCTGAAATCGATAATGATCGACGCGCTCGCCCACGATTTGAAGACTCCCCTCACCGCGATCGAAGCTGCGGCCGATATACTTGTCCGTCCGGCCAATGTAAGCGAGCACGAGAAGCGCGACCTGCTTTCAGTCATTCAGGAGGAAGCGCGAGGTTTGCGCCGGTTGGTAGATGAGGCGATTCATCTGGCGCGCATCGATGCCCACAAATTAAAGCTGGACTATGAGCCTACTCGTATTCCTGACGTAATCGAAAAAGCCATTCAGTCGCTTGGCGAACTTGCTGCGCAGAACCGTATTGAAGTCGAACTCGAGACCGGGCTGCCGTTAGTCAACGCCGATGAGGAGCTTCTGGTCCAGGCAATAAAACAAGTACTGGACAATGCCACCAAGTACAGCCCGCCTAATTCGATGGTGACTGTTTCGGGACGCCATGAAAGCGGAATGGTGTCCGTTGCAGTTCGCGATCACGGGCATGGACTTACCGAGCTGGAACAAAGAAAAATCTTCGACAAGTTCTATCGCGGGCGCAGCGCCATGACCGGCGTGCAGGGAAGCGGTATGGGGCTTTCCATTGCGAAAGAGATTCTGCAGGCGCACGGTGGCTCGGTAAGGGTGGAGAGCAAGTTAGGCGAAGGATCGTTATTTACGATTCAATTGAAGGCATTGCCTCAGCATCTCTCCAGGCCCGCCGAGGTGGTTGCGAAATGAACCGCGTGCTGATTGTCGACGATGACCCACAAATCCGCCGTGTGATGCGAACCGCGCTCACGGCGAACGGTTACGAGCCGTACGAAGCTCGGACAGGTGAAGAGGCGCTGGAGGTTTTGCGGGATTTCAGTCCGGACGTGATCCTGCTCGACTTGAATATGCCGGGAATGGGCGGCCTTGATACCTGCCGGAAGATCAGAATGGCCTCGGAATCGGCCGTCATCGTGCTTTCCGTCCGCGATTCCGAACACGACAAGATCGATGCCTTGGATGCCGGAGCGGACGACTACATGACCAAGCCTTTCAATGTAAACGAACTGATGGCGCGCATACGAGCGAATCTGCGGCGGGTTCCGAGCGCGAGCGATGAGCCGATGCACATCGCTGAAGGCTTGTTTATCGATCCCGCAAAGCGCCACGTCGTTGCCCAAGGCAAACCTGTGCGGCTCACGCCGAAAGAGTTTGATCTGCTGGTGTATCTTGCGACGAACGCAAACCGGCCGATCGCCCACCGTAAATTGCTGCAGACAACCTGGGGACCTGAGTATGGGGACGAAGTGGAATACCTGCGCGTGTTCGTGAGCCAACTGCGTAAGAAGATCGAGCCAGATCCAGCGCACCCGCGGTACATTCTTACCGAACCCTGGGTCGGATATCGGTTCGTAACTCCGCCAAAATGACGTCACCCGGAAAACTGAGAATTTATCTCGGGTACGCCGCAGGCGTCGGCAAAACATACCAGATGCTCGAGGAGGCGCAGCAACTCAAGAAGGACGGTATCGATGTCGTAATCGGCTATTTCGAGCCTCACGGCCGCAAGGACACGATCGCTATGACCGAAGGCCTTGAAATGATTCCGCGCAAGCGCGTCGCGTATCGCGGCACGGCGTTCGAAGAAATGGATACTGACACTATCCTGGCCAGGCGTCCGCAAGTGGCTGTTGTCGACGAATTTCCGCACACGAACGTTCCCGGCTCCGTGCGGCAAAAGCGATGGGAAGATGTGCTGCTATTTCTTGAAGCGGGCATCAACGTGATCACGACGATGAACGTTCAACATCTGGAAAGCTTAAACGATCAGATGACGCAAATCACTGGCGTGCGTGTTCGAGAAACGATTCCCGATTGGGTGGTCACGCAGGCGGACGAAGTTGTCATGGTAGATCTGACGCCTCGCGCTTTGTTGAACCGATTGGAACGCGGAGTCGTTTATCCGCCCGATAAAGCGCGGGCTGCATTGCAGAATTTCTTCAAAGAGTCGACCTTGGTCGCGTTGCGTGAAATGGCTTTACGCCAGACGGCACATGAGGTAGAGGAGCGCATGGAGCAGGCCGAAGAGCATCGAGCCGAAAATGCATCACCGCAGCCCTCGGTGAAAGCGGCCAACCTGGATGATGCGGTGGTCATCTACGTCAGCGACGATCCCTCAACCGCCATGCTGATTCGTCGCGGTAAACGCGTGGCCGACATCACGCATGCGGATTGTTTCGCTGTTTACGTTTCAGAACAGCAGGATCTGCAGAGTCTGCCGCCAACAAAGCGCGAGGCGGTGGAGCGCCACCTGAACTTCGCGCGTAACATGCACATTGAAACGCGCATTCTGATCGACGCCGATCATGCACACGCGCTGGTTGATTTTGCACGCATGCACAAAGCCCGGCAAATCTTTCTGCCGCGTCTACTAGGCAAAGGAACTGACCGGCTGCTCGGAAAAAGCTTAGTGAACCAAGTCGTCAAGCTGGCTACTGACATGGAAATCACCATCGTCGCGGACCGCAGCGCGGCCAACAAAGCGGCAAACTGAATATCTGCGCTAGACTTGAAAAGGAAATTCGGGCCGTGGCGCAGCCTGGCTAGCGCGCTTGCTTGGGGTGCAAGAGGTCCCGGGTTCAAATCCCGGCGGCCCGACCAATTTACCCCGCTTAAGTCTTTTTATTTCAATGCTCCCTCCTTTCGGTTCCTTCCCGCTTTCCGAGCTGACCGTGTGAAAAATGTGAATGAAATCGGTCAACTGGGCCGGTCCGAGAGCAAATTTGTCATGCGCTCGTTGGCTTGGCGGTCGAGTTTCGCGAGCGCCTCGCGCATCATGCCGAGCTTGGCTTGACTGTAGAGCTTGAAAGCATCGGCATCTTCCTGCCGAAGCATCTGTGTGACCATATGGTCCGCCACCCCGCCCGCACTGAGCCGCGTCGCGAAGGTATGCCGCAACTCGTAAAGCGCAAAGTACGGCACGCCGGCCTTCTTCAGCGTCACGACCCACGTCTTGCGCACGTTGGTCATGTAAGGCTTGACGGCCTTCGGGTTCACGCTGGGAAACAGATACTCGCTTCCCGGGCTCTCCTGGATCTGGCGCTGAAAGGCTTCCCGGGCGGCGATCGTCATCGGCATATCCCCGATCCCGTTCACCGTTTTCGAATCCGCAATGTGAACGATCCCGTTCTCGAGATCGACTTGCGACTTCTTCATCGGGAGCAGTTCCTTCTTGTAACGAAGGCCCATCTCCGAAATAATCACCACGATATTCCGGAGATAGTTCGGCGCCGCGAACTCGATCTTCGCCTGCTCGCTGGCTGTCATGTAATGCGGCTTGCGAGTCGACTTTGCCACCGAGACCGGAAATTCCACTGCCCGACATGGGTTGTCGGATAGCCTCTTCTGCTTCACCGCCACGTTGAGCATGTGGGACAGAATTCGGAACTCTTGATGCACCGTTGCCGGTTTGATTCTGCCGCGAAGCTGCACACCAAATTTGGTATGGATCCTGCGACCCGATCGTAGCCTCTCGGCCAAGTAGTCCTCGATCGCTTCCGCAGTGATATCGGAGAGTGCAATCTTGCCGAATACGGGTGCGAGGAATTTCATGGCGTTCAGATTCTGGCTGTGATTTCCCTCGCTTCGAAACGGCGGTTTCGAACGCCGCTCTAAGAACCACTCCGCCCACTCGCCAAAAGTCAGATGTTTGCTGCTGAGCACCACCGAGAGCCGGCCGTCGTCTCTTGCGTCCAAGCGATCGCGTAAAAAGCGCTCGGCTTGCTGACGGTCGGTTGCACCCGTTGACTCTCGTACTATTTCTCCTTTCCGGTCTCGATACCAGACCTGCCAAACATTCGAATCTTCTCGTCGATATACCGCGCCATTAGATTTGCGCGGTCGTCCTCGTCTACTCATTTAGATTCCTCCATTCATTTGAATGGGTTCTCGGCCACTGAGCCGCAATCGACCAGCTGGCGCGAGTACCCGGTTCTGAACAGGGAATCTGCTTCCGTTCTCCACCAGCATACAGAGGGAAATCAGGAAAGAAGAAACTCGCTGGTTTACCCTTCAGCCGGCCAGACATATCAGACGGCCCTGGGCGGCTGATAATTTTAATCAGCCGCCGTCTTCTGTCGGAATGCAGGGCCGTCCTGCGGGCCTTTTCGAGTTTATTGGCGAGAGCACCGGGCGCTTTGGCGTTCGCTGGAAAGCACCAAGCTGAAGTCGAAGAGCCGCATTCTCGATCGCAAGGGATCGGTGGCACTGCAGAGAAGGCGAACTACCAGATCACCCGAAGTCCTTTGTACGTCTTAAACTCGCGATCACTGGCGACAATGGGAATGCCTTCCGCGAGCGCCGCCGCAATCAGCATTCGGTCAAACGGGTCGCCATGGTGAGCGGGAAGTCCGAACAGCCTGAATGAATGCTCGGCGGTTAACGGCAAAACGGCTAGGTCAAGGTCGAAGATGAGCTGCTCAATGTGTCCCCGCGTCAATGGTGTCAGTCCCCGGTTTGCCTTGATAGCGATTTCGTTGAAAGAAACGGGACTGACCATGCGTACCGTTTCGGGGTCCTCGAGCAAGCGCTGAACCTTTGGCGTGAACGCTACATTAGAAACTCCCGCCGCTACATAGAGCGCCGTTGTGTCGAACAGAACTCTCAATTAGTAGCGCCCTTCGAGAAACGCGTCCACTTCTTCGTCTGTCATGGGGCGCGTCGCTTCCTGGAACTGTTCCGGCGCAATGTGCACCACGCCGTTTAGCGTCCCGAATTTTGGAACTTTTTTCGCGGAGGGCTTCACGATTTCGGCGATGATGTGACCGTGACGCTCAATCGTCACACGCTCCCCTCTTTCGACCGCCGTCAAAAGCTGGGTCAGCTTGTTCTTCGCCTCTGTAACGCTTACAGTCATTTCTGCATTCTAGCTAGAGACTAGCTACTTTGCAAGTCCCGTTTACTTCCGCGGTTCTCCAGTTCTGTGCTGACGTATGGCGCCCTGATGCTTTTCCGGATTACGAAGTAACTTTGATGTTCGCCAAGGGGCACGTCCGACGAAGCGGGTGGCCGGGTTTCAGGTTTGATCATCTATTTCCCGAGAATGATCGGCCCTTTGTATCGATTGCGCCCGTCCACATTTTTGCGTGATCTCAGGATTCTCCGCCGGTACGAAACGCGACAGAACGAGCGTCTTTACTCCTGAAAGCCGCTGAATTGGGTGCGTTTCGTTAACCAGGCAGTCCACTGCGGCTGCATTGAGCACAGCGCGCAATACGTATATAATACGTATATGAGGAAGTTGACCATAACAGTTTCCGACGACGTTTACACGGGTCTACGCGCTAAAATTGGGCCTCGTCGCATCAGCCACTTCCTCGATTCGCTCGCCCGCCCACATGTGGTGAATACCGATCTTGAATCAGCATACGCAGCCATGGCTGCGGACCAACAACGCGAAGCGGAGGCTCTGGAATGGGCCAAAACCTTACTGGCGATAGCACCGATGAAACGAGGTGAGGTATGGTGGGTAAGCTTTGAACCTTCGGTAGGCGGCGAAATTCGCAAAACTCGCCCTGCAGTGATCGTCAGTAATGATGTGGCAAATCGCAACCTGAATAGGTTGCAAGTGGTTCCCCTAAGCAGCAAAATCGAGAAGCTGTATCCGTCTGAAACATACGTATCGGTTGGTTCCGAAACATCGAAAGCAATGGCCGATCAACTCGCTACAGTTTCCAAGCAAAGGCTCCGAACTAGAGCGGGTGTCCTTTCCCCCGAGGACATCGCAGACGTCGAACGGATCATAAAGGTTCAGCTAGGACTTCGTTGACGTGATTACGGGCCAGCAGTTGTTCCAAACATTGTGTCTCGTTGAGTACTTAGTGCGGAAACGGCTAAAGCTGGCGGCCACGAGCCGGGTCATGTGTTCAGGTATGTCGCTGAGATTGGTTCTCGCGCGAATCGGTCAACTGGGCCGGTCCGAGAGCAAATTTGTCATGCGCTCGTTGGCTTGGCGGTCGAGTTTCGCGAGCGCCTCGCGCATCATGCCGAGCTTGGCTTGACTGTAGAGCTTGAAAGCATCGGCATCTTCCTGCCGAAGCATCTGTGTGACCATATGGTCCGCCACCCCGCCCGCACTGAGCCGCGTCGCGAAGGTATGCCGCAACTCGTAAAGCGCAAAGTACGGCACGCCGGCCTTCTTCAGCGTCACGACCCACGTCTTGCGCACGTTGGTCATGTAAGGCTTGACGGCCTTCGGGTTCACGCTGGGAAACAGATACTCGCTTCCCGGGCTCTCCTGGATCTGGCGCTGAAAGGCTTCCCGGGCGGCGATCGTCATCGGCATATCCCCGATCCCGTTCACCGTTTTCGAATCCGCAATGTGAACGATCCCGTTCTCGAGATCGACTTGCGACTTCTTCATCGGGAGCAGTTCCTTCTTGTAACGAAGGCCCATCTCCGAAATAATCACCACGATATTCCGGAGATAGTTCGGCGCCGCGAACTCGATCTTCGCCTGCTCGCTGGCTGTCATGTAATGCGGCTTGCGAGTCGACTTTGCCACCGAGACCGGAAATTCCACTGCCCGACATGGGTTGTCGGATAGCCTCTTCTGCTTCACCGCCACGTTGAGCATGTGGGACAGAATTCGGAACTCTTGATGCACCGTTGCCGGTTTGATTCTGCCGCGAAGCTGCACACCAAATTTGGTATGGATCCTGCGACCCGATCGTAGCCTCTCGGCCAAGTAGTCCTCGATCGCTTCCGCAGTGATATCGGAGAGTGCAATCTTGCCGAATACGGGTGCGAGGAATTTCATGGCGTTCAGATTCTGGCTGTGATTTCCCTCGCTTCGAAACGGCGGTTTCGAACGCCGCTCTAAGAACCACTCCGCCCACTCGCCAAAAGTCAGATGTTTGCTGCTGAGCACCACCGAGAGCCGGCCGTCGTCTCTTGCGTCCAAGCGATCGCGTAAAAAGCGCTCGGCTTGCTGACGGTCGGTTGCACCCGTTGACTCTCGTACTATTTCTCCTTTCCGGTCTCGATACCAGACCTGCCAAACATTCGAATCTTCTCGTCGATATACCGCGCCATTAGATTTGCGCGGTCGTCCTCGTCTACTCATTTAGATTCCTCCATTCATTTGAATGGGTTCGTCGGCCACTGAGCCGCAATCGACCAGCTGGCGCGAGATACCCGGTTCTAAACAGGGAATCTGCTTCCGTTCTCCACCAGCAATGCGGCAAATGAGCGGCTGTTGGATACCTACGGCATCGGTTGCGCGATTGCACACCACGCCTCCTGACGAAAGCTTCCACGGAAGGATTCAAGTTCCGATTTCAAAAAGCGAATATTGCGCCCCATCACGCGGAGATGGGGAATCTGCTTGCGTTCCACCCAAAGGTACACAAGTTGGGGGCTGACCCCAAGAAAAAGCGCTGCTTGGCGAACGGTCATCGGGATTTCATCTGCGAGCGCAGGGACGGATTTACCGAAGACCTGAGGTGAATCGACGAGAACGAGATTCCTGGAATTCATATGCTCTTACGCGGCTTGTTGTGAATTTTATGGCCACTCAAAGAGAAGGGATTGGCAACGCGAATTCCGGACAGAAGATCAAGATTTATTTGAACGGTCGGGGGAACCGGCCCAGGATTCAGCCGCAATCCAGAACCGAAGCAGGTTGGGAGCACAGATCGATCTGCGCGATCCGAGGGCATTCGGAATGCAGAGGCATCCTACGCACTCCCCTCGTGTTTGGCCAACCTCTCCTTTGCAAAGGAGACGATTTCGTGCACACTGATATTCCCGTGGCATTGGCCAAGGCCTGAACTGCTGTTGCGGCGTGATCTGGCAGATGCAGCTCCCCTGCTGGCGTTTCGGCCTTCCGGGCGAGGTGCATATGCTTGCACTGGATCGCGTGCAGCGGCGGTTTATAGCGAAGAGGCATCGGGATCGGCGGTCATTGTTCGGTCGTTCTCGTTCAGCCGAGGAGTACAGTTTACGGCCCCGCCATCGTGATTATCCAATGAAGGAGGGGTTCGGAACGGAATTTCCGAAAAGGGGCGGAAAGAAACGACCGCCGGACAATCGCAGGCGCGTCTCCAAACCTGCCCGGCGGAGCAAATAACTGCAGAGAAGAACTTAGACACCGCAAACCCACTCGAATGCCGGGCGCCCTTTATGTTCCCCTACCGGTGTTTTGAGTCCAGTCCGGCCAGCAAGCGGGCTATCCTCCGTGCTGCACGTGGTCTCAAATTGCCTCGTTCCGTCTCGATCCGCTTCAGGCTGTCGCTAATCGGACGTTATTTGCCTCATAATTTCGGAACTGCCTCGCCTGATCCCGTCTGAACAGAGGAGGCTCTGAGTCGATACTGATACCTAAGCGCATCGGCAAACTGGATCGACGATGCCCGGCGACGCCGCGTTGCTTGCGCGGAGAAAAAGCCCAACCGAAGCCGTCAAATTTTGCCTTTCGCCACAAATCCAGCCTCCGAAATTTCCGGCCAGTAGGCTCACGCGCAAGCACTCCCATAATGACATCGATTTTATTGAACAGAACTTTTGCTCAAGCGAGCCCTTTTAACGGGCTGATGAGAAGTGCCTCGCAACTTGGATGCAGCCGGCTTGCTGGGAGTTCGTGCAGAGGCCATGAGGGGACTCGATCGCCCACAGCAGAGAGGCTTGCCGAAAGCGTCGCTGGAGCGTTATATCGCCATTTCGAGCGCGCCAGCCGTTCTATAGCCATTGGGTGAGTTTCAGCAGATAATCGCGCCGCGTGCTACCTGGAAACGATGCGACAAGCTGCTGTCAGGACTCGAAAGTGCAAAGATCAAGCGCCTGGCGCAAGTAGTAGGGATGGCGATTGAAGCTTTGGACCGAAATCAGGCGAACGCTCAGGAGCGGCTGTAGACGCCGCGTGCGGAGCTCGACAATCGGCCTGCTGCTGTCCTGCGTTGACCAAGGTCGGCGCACCGCGTCGGACAAGTACTCGCCGGCATCACCTATGGCCTTCCGGTCTGAGAAGGCAGTCCGCATCGCGAGCAGAAAGTATTCAACCTCTGATCGTACCGGAGCCGCGGGCTTCGAAGCCCGCGGGAATTCACGAGGCCGACGCATTATCTACACCGCGGATAGCTTCGCGGGCGTGATGCTCGAGAAGGCGATGCGCGAGAAATGGCTACTTCGAGCACACAAGTTCAAACGAACTGTCCCGAAATGCCGGGCGGACTACGAGGAATATTTGAGGGCCACTGCGATGCTGCGAAAGTCCCTGGCCAAGTCGGATTCGACGGAGGTGGAACGCGCGACGCGGCTTGAGGTCATCCGTTTTGACCTGGAACCCGTGAGGTCAAGTTAGATAAAGGCCGGCTTAAGCGGTCGAACGCCGTGACCGTTATGGAATCGACTTATATCCGGTGAATGGAGGAAAGGGGGTGATGTATCTGCCGGCCGAAGGGCGAGACGCGCTGTTGCAATCCGGCGCCGCCGCGGGTGAAGAAGTGGCGACCGCCGGCTCGAGCAAAATGCGGTGGGAAGCGGAACGGATCTCGAACGATCCACCGGTTTCGCCGGAGGCATCACTATCGGACGAAACAGATCAGCTGAGATCCGGACGATCGCCGGCACGACCGCTGCCCGACAAGCTGTTTGCAGAGCCAGAGTCGGAGTCCAATCCGGATACGTCAGCAGCACGAGAAGCCGCCCAGTTACCCGCGGCCGGCAGACTGCTTGCCAGCACATGAAGAGTTGCTATTGCGTGGCGGTCGACGTCGCCGTAGAAGTCCAGGAATACGCGCGGAACAAAGGCATCAATATCGCGTTTACCGGTTCGGACATCCGGGCCATGGGAATCACGGTTTATATCGGAGACAACCAGCGAATGCGGAGGCCTCATGAGCACCTTCCCGTTTGTCGGGAATTCGCACCCGCAGGCGCCCCGATCCGAAGAAGCAGAAATTCACTCCGGGTCCGTATCATGCCTCCGGATCTGGGCCGACGATGCGCAGCATCAAGTCGGCCGGGGGAAGGACGGTCGCCCATGTGCTGTTCTCGGAAAAACGAGAATCCGAATGCGAGGCCACGGCGAGGTTGATGGCGGCCGCACCGGATCTTCTGCTCGCAACTGCGATCCTTGGTCAGTGAGTTGTCCATGCGGCAAGAATTCGGACGGCATCGAACGAAAGATCGGTCTGCAGCTGAGTCGATGGCTGTGATCGATGTGTTTCGGCACTAGCGGCGATCGCCAAAGTGGAGGGAAGTAATGGCCTTTCCTCATAGACTATACGCCGTGGTGAGCCACACACCCGAACCAGTCACACCACAAACAGAACGCCGTCGAAATTCGCCGCGACCAAGCTACGAGACAGCTCGAAACGAAAAAAGCGATCGACCGCGCCAACGTCGTGCTCGATCGGTTGGAACAGCGCGTCGACGACTTACGATGCGCAAATCCAGCAGATCCGGAGCAGTATCTGAAACCTTTAGAGCAGCGCAGAGCATGTGCGCAACAAAGGATCGAGCGATTAGAGGATCAGATCCTCGCAAAACTGTCTGAAGCGAATCTCGAGCGCGTGGACGGGTTTTGCCGGGAATTGCAAGCGGTTTCGTGTCCCAAGGCCGTCCAGGTCGACAACTTGTCCCTGATTCCGAACGAATACATCCGCAACAAGCCGGAGCCGGACAAGGTTGCGATCAAACGCGCCTTGGAGCGGGACCGGGATTTAGTCATCCCGGGTGTGCATCTGACGCAGAAATTGCGGCTCGCACGGAAATGAGCTCGGTTGGACCATGATCCGCAAGTCCAAGTACGCGCGGAGACAGCGCGATCACGCTTATCTCGCGTGGATTCGCAATTTGCCCTGCCTGATCTGCGGCCGCAGACCTTCGGAAGCCGCGCATTTGGGAGCTCGCGCATTTGGACAGAAATGCTCGGATCGGGAAGCCGGGCCGCTGTGCGCCTGGGATCACCGCCTCGGGCCGCACTCACATCACACACTCGGAAGACGATTTTGGCAGCATCACGCCCTGGACCGAGCAAAACTGATCCGCGAATTGAACGAAAGCTATCAAGCTGTAAACCGGGATATCGACCGAGCCGATTAGTAGGGAAAGATAGCTTTGGGCGAATCGGCATTCCGGGTGATTAGGCGAAATCTCAACTAGGCACTGACGAACACCGCGAGCTATCCAGGGGGAACGTACCGTTACGTCAAGTTAGGTAGCTCGTACAGGATGATCACAAACACGGCGCGTATCGTTCG
This sequence comes from Terriglobia bacterium, assembly GCA_963846025.1. Lineage (GTDB taxonomy): Bacteria > Acidobacteriota > Terriglobia > Bryobacterales > Bryobacteraceae > Bog-105. The sequence continues at coordinate 428,279 of CAWJUG010000006.1, forward strand.
TACGCAGTTTCAGTTTGGGCAATTTCTGGTTGTATTCATCAAATGCCAACACGGTCGGTCAGTTCCTTCTGGAGTTCGATGAAGCGAGCTATTCTGTAAATGGAATTGCTTGCTTGCAGAACTCCGGTTGCTGGACTAAAGAACCGTTTTGGTTCCACGAGATTTTCGTTGCGCAGACTCACGAGCCAAGCCTGAGCCAGTGCAACGACGCCATCCTCGCTCGGATTCTGAGCACGGCGGAGCTCGTGTACCAACGCCTCGAGTTCCAACTAAGCTCCCGGCTTTCATTAGGCATAACAAAAACGAGCGCACAGGCCACTCGCATTGTGGCGCTCCTCACGTTAGCTGCTCAGGCTAGTCGCATGATAAGTCGGTCTAATTAACTGAACAGTATCGCAACAACGAGCCTCAGGAGCAGTCCTACCAGATCACCCGAAGTCCTTTGTACTTTTTAACTCGCGATCACTGACAACAATGGAAATGCCTTCCGCAAGCGCCGTCGCAATCAGCATTCGATCAAACGGGTCACTATGATGAGCGGGCAGTCTGAACAGCTTCAATGAATCTCGGCGGTTACCAGCAACACGGTCACGTCAAGGTCGCAGATGAGCTGCTCGAGGTGTCCCCGCGGCAGTGGCATCAGTCCCCGCTTTGCCTTCATAGCGATTTCGTTGAAACAAACGGGGCTGACCATGCGTATTGTTTCGGGGTGCTCCAGCAGCCCGCAGGCTCTCCGTTCGCTGATCCGAACGTTTTCACGGCAAATCCTATATCTTGCCGTTGAGCTGCGAGCCCCACCCGTTTTTTGAGATCACCGCTTTCAGAACCTCTTTGTCCAGGCTCAGATCCGCCACCAAGTGCTTCAGCCGGCGGTTCTCTTCTTCCAGCTCCTCAACCGCTGGGCTTCATTCACCTCCAGCCCGCCGTACTTGCTCTTCCAGGTGTAGATCGTGGCCTCACTGATCCCGTGTTCCCGTGCCAGATCCGCCACCTTCTGCCCGGCTTCGTGCCGCTTCAAAATCCCAATGATCTGCTCTTCGCTGAATCGACCTTTCTTCATCCCTTTCTCCTTGTCTCGAAATCCTAACTGATTCCGGACCAGTTTCGGGGATCAGGTCACGCCAATTTAAACTGGCCAATACGGTTTATCACTCGCAGAGAAGATGGGCAATGGATCAACCAGTTAGATAAATTCGACGGACGCGCACTCATGGTAGTGACGCGCTGGGTAATACCTTGCGCAGACATTTCCGATAGGAGGAATAATTGAGGGCAAGCAGAGTAGAGCGATGGTGTGAGAAGGGGCGCGTAAGTACTGAAGTCATCAGCCGCAAAGTAGGGCGTTGGAAAGAGGCGGCAGCTACCGAAACCCGTGGTTTTACGAAAGTGAACTACCACCAGAAGACTCGGGCCCTTACCGCCGTCCTGCCCCTGACAGGCATGCTGCTGTTCAGCTGTATGCGGGCACATGCTGCGCCCCCGATTGTTTGGGTAACGCCAAGTCTCTCGCGAATTTGGAAAGATACACCGGCTGGCGGTTCGGGAACGGCAATTCTAAAGATTGCCAAGAATATGAAACCTATTCCTTTCAAATCGGCATTACAGCCGCCTCGAGCGGCTTGTCCAATGTTAATGTCACGAGTTCCGGGTTAACCGGAGCATCTGGCTACATGATTTCGGGATCAAATATTTCGCTCTTTCGCGAGCAGTTCGTGTACGTTCCTAACTCAACGCCTTACTACTGGTCTGGCTCAACGGACGGAACGAACTTACCTGGACAACCTGGCTGGTATCCAGATGGGCTCATTCCATTCTCCGATCCGGAGACGGGCAATGCAGCGCAGGGTGGATCGCTTCAGGCCGCTCCTTTTGCAGTATTGGCGGGTAGCAACCAAGTAATTTGGGTTGATGTCCATGTACCCGTTGAAGCACCGCCAGGTGACTACCAGGGCACGTTTGTGATCTCAAGCGATCAAGGGCAATCTTCTGTCCAAGTAAATCTTCATGTCTGGAATTTTCAATTGCCGACTGTACCTTCGTTTAAGACCGCTTTTCAGGCTCGTCTCACAAATCAGAACCTATACATGCAACATGAGCTATTGAGGAACCGGGTCTCGCCGGAATGGGATACACCGACCCAAGAGCAGGTCCTTGTTCAGCAATGGGGACTTACATCTACAAACATGTGGTTTTCGAGTGGCATCGACGTAAGTAATTGTGCCAGCACCCCTTTACCGCCCGCTCCTAGCGTTGCGCAATTTCAGGCTGCCGCAGCGCAGCACGCAAGTAACTTGCTCTTGTACAACTTCACCGCGGACGAGATCAGCCGATGTCCACAGTTGTACCCAGCGCTGAAACAGTGGGCCGCGAACATGCATTCGACACCAATCCAAAATCTTGTGACCGTGGTGCCAGTTCCCGAGCTTGAAGATGACGGGACTGGGACGGGCCGGTCAGCCGTCGATATTTGGGTGGAGCTTCCCGAGGAGTACGATAGCGCAGTTCAGGAGATCCAGAAAGTCCTGGCAAAAGGGGATTCTGTCTGGTCCTATAATGTGCTCGTTCAGGACGGCTACTCCCCCAAGCTTGACATTGTGTATACGCCGATCGAGCCTCGTATTGAAATGGGCTTTATTAGTCAATCGCTTGGATTGAGCGGGTTTCAACAGTGGCTAGTTGACGATTGGTCCTCAGATCCTTGGAACGATGTGACGGGTTACAGCGCTGATTTCGCAGGGGAGGGCTTGTACGTTTATCCAGGCCAGCAAGTAGGAGTTGTGGGATATGCACCTTCGATGCGACTGAAGTGGATCCGAGACGGTGTCGATGATTATGAGCTTGTCCAAATTCTGAAGAGCTTGGGACAAGGGACCTGGGCTCTTCAGCAGGCGCATACCGTGGGACCCGACTGGAGGAATTGGACCCGAGACTATACGCAGGTTGAAGCAGTGAGAACAGCTCTCGGTAATGAAATCGAGCTGCTGATGAATGCCAGATCCCAGCAACCCGCAGTATCAGTAAGTTCCGGCACTCTAAACTTCGGGACACAAAGGCTGGGAACGAGCGCAAGTCAGATCGTGACGATTGCGAATACAGGAACAGCCCCGCTGGTCTTTGCGGGTGTCGCTATATCAGGACCTTTCGGAGTGGACTTTACTGAAACGAGCGCCTGTGGGCCCACATTGGCACCAAAGTCCACGTGTAACATCACTGTAACTTTTTATCCGTCAACGATTGGTTCGCGTTCGGCGACAGCAACCGTTTCCAGTAATGATCCCGTCAATCCGCATATAGCTGTTGGGCTGGCCGGATTCGGCAGCGGCCCGGTTGCAACCTTGTCTCCTACCTCGATTGCCTTCGGACCGGAGATGGCAGGAGTGACATCGGCTGCCCAAATCGTGATACTTTCTAATACCGGCAACGCGCCGATGACGATCAGCGGTCTTCAAAGAGCCGGCGCCAATCCCTACGTTTTCGTTCAAACAAACAACTGTCCAAGCAGCTTGCCAGCAGGCGCGAGTTGTACAATTCTCGCCACCTTTACCCCTACTGCCGTTGGGCCCGTGAGTGCCCTGTTCTCAATGATTTTCGGAAGTTCGCTCAACCCCGCTTCATTTTCTCTTACCGGCTCGGGAACCCCGAATTTCCAACTATCACCTCCTTCTCTCCGTTTCCAGCAGACTGGAAACCAATCCGGCCAGCCGCAGGGCGTTACTCTCACGAACTTGGGGCCCAAGCCTTTGACGATTGGAATAATCGAGATCTACGGATCAGCATTCACTCAGCAAAACAATTGTGGCTCGATCTTGGCGCCCCAGTCGAGTTGCACCGTAGAGGTGTCTTTTCGACCCGGCGCGCCGAGTTCGTCCCAAGCCACTTCATTGGTCGTTAACTCTGGAGCCGTTACTCTCTCGACCATCTTAAGTGGAAGTGTGAATTAGCCGCGTTGGAACGACAATTAGCGCTTTCGACATACTAAAACCACGTGATTCTTGAAGATAGGCTTACCTCTGAACTTGGCGAGATAGCTGAGCCGGCGCAATGTGTGGTGACGCTCGAGCAGTTGATTGAAAACTGGCCTTACCCGTACACGGCCGAGCAAAGGGACGAACAGTGCAAACGGCAAAATTGTCATTACGTCACGAAATCCTCTATTTTCTAAACAAGGTACTAGTTCGCAGTACGAGGATTCACCCAGATGAGAGCCTTGCGCGGCAATTCTCCCTGTGCAGGAGTTATCGATGATGGCGCTGATATCAGTCGGTCCCCAAAACTTGTTTGGCAGTAAGGCTATGAACGTCCCATCAGATCTAAGAGCCTTCGAAATCGAGTCAACGTGCGAATCGAAGTCTGCTGGCGCGATATGTTCAAGCACCTGATGTGAAAAGACAACATCGAACTTACGGGGCAAAGAAAATGATGTTATGTCGCACACACGGAAATCTATCCTGCTCGAAGAATCGTTCAGAATTCTCGGTTCGCATGCGTCCAAACCACACAGAAAGGTGTGCGGCAGCGTTTTCTCGAGCGCGAGCAGAAATTCTCCATTTCCGCAACCGATGTCTAGTACTGATTTCCCAGTAAGCTCTCGCTGAAATAGCTTTACGAGTCGGCCATAAGTTGCAGTAGAGGCGACTCTACCTTCATTAGGTCTAATCAATGGGTGAATTGCAGCATAAAGTTGTTGATATTGAGTCTTACGCAACTCAGGGTCAGCTGTAAGCAGAATTTCCTGGTGGAAACAGCTTTCAAGTTCGAAGACTTTGATCAGATTGGTTGGCGGAACGCCCGACTCACGGGATACTTGTTCCAAGTATGGGAACGTCTCAATGAACATTAAGATCCTTTACGGCTCCTCATTTATGGATAAGGGTGACATATCTAGCACAACTGGTGACTTGGCTCACGCCATCTATCAAACCTGGTCGGGACAAAGTTGAGGCAAAGCGGCAGGCTGCGTTCGGCTTTCGCGATTATAATTAAGTCCATGTTCCCTGAGAGTAACTGGTACATTCACTCTTATACGTTCGAATATCAAAGACGCCGCCGAGTCTATGTCAGTCACAATCGGCACTGCATCATAACCTCGACCCGCCAGCAAATGCATCTGCTGACGACCTCGACCCGTCTGTACAAGTATTGGTGAGACCTGACACGCGATCGCGGCCTCTACGTCCGATAGTGCATCACCGATTAGAAAACTGCGGTCGAGGTCAATATTTAGTTTTTCAGAAGCTTTGACGAGAAGGGCAGTTCCAGGTTTCCGGCAGGCGCAACCGTCCCGATCAGTATGGGGGCAATAGAATACAGCGTCAATGCGTCCGCCGCCGTTCTCAACCTCCCGGGCCATTTGACGGTGTATCTGCTGGACAGTAGAAAGTCGATCAAGCCCTGCCCTATGACTGACTGATTCGTTACGACCACAATAGTGAAGTGTGCCGCAAGCCTCCGGATGGAGCGAATCACATTCGGCAGAAAGACGAATTCATCCCAACTTCGGACGTAGCTGTCGCGGTTTTCATTGATAACTCCGTCACGATCAAGAAAGACGGCCCGTGTATTTCGAGGGCGGCTTGTCTCGGAGGACAGATAGGTGTATCTCGTCACTTCAAGAACTCCGGGCGAGGCATTCCACGTGCGCGAGCGCGTTAGCTTCGCCCGAATCCTCAGCTGATTTAGCTAATGTCTGGGCGGACCCACGCTTGCACCGCAATGTCAGCAGAAGCGTCTTTAGCAGAATTTCGCAATCAGTCCACAGGCTCCAAGTACGTACATAGCTGATGGTCGTCTGAAGCTCATCTTCGAGCGACTCTAGAGGCCGCGTTGCCCAAGGACCGACAATACCGGGCTTGACTGCCAGTAAATCTGCTAGCCAGTCCGGAGCAAAGCCCCGAGTGTAAGCTTCGATAGTGCGCGGACCCACAAAGCTCATATCACCCTGTATGACATTTATGAGCTGAGGCAGCTTGTCTATTCCCGTAGAGTAGAGGAACCGCCCGAATCGGGACACTCCGGCCGCCTCCGTCGTGATTCGTAATGCCAAGCTACGCCGAGAGCTGCCTCGTAAGCCGGTGTGGAATTTGTAAGCATAGAAATCCCGCCCTTTGGCGCCTTTTACCTCGAACACATCTAAGATTTGTCTACCATCCTTTTTCAGCTTTAACGCGACAAAAAACATTATTGGAGAACAGATTACGAGCAAGGCGGCGGAGCCAACTCTATCAATCGCCAGCTTGGTCAGCCGCGCGATGCCTGTAATCTGTGCAGAGGTGACCCTCAGTAAGGGAACGGTGCCAGCCGGAACAAGTTCAAACCGACTGCTGAGTAACTGATAAGATCGCGGCACCAAACGGAAGCAAAGCCGTCCACTTAGCAGCGGAAATAAGCGCATTACATCTTCAAATGTTTCCCAGGATAGTGAATCGGGAACGATAATTACATCCGAAGAGTCCGTCTGTCGACATACCGCATCAAGCTCAGATGGCGCACCTAAGACGCGGACACCGTTCGCTACCGGGGTGCCCGGAGGCAAGTACTCATCGAGAAAACCAACCAGCTGAATCCCTGCTCTACCCGGATCGGAAAGCCTCTTCGCTAGATTACGACCGTGCTCGTTCGCTCCGATTATAATGGCCCTAGGAAGTAAATAGCCGCGGCGTCGCATGGACCTGAACACCGCAACAGTGATCCCTCGAAGGCCGAGTACAAGCCCTGTAGAGATTAGCCAGACGAGGACAATCCAAGCCCGCGGGAGTATCATCTGATGGTGCCAAAACGTTACGAGAATCAGGCCCAACACAGCTACGACGTTCGCCTCGACTACTTGCTTCTGCCAAGGCGTTGCTCCGAGCATTCGATGACGTGAGTAGAGTCCGACGTAAGCAAACAGCGTTCCCCAAAGCGGCAACGCGACGAGTATAAGCCCATAGTAGATATGGACGCTTTCGAGCGGCAGCCGCATCGCTGCCAATTGCCGTACTCGAAAACAATAGGCGAGAAGCATGGCCGATGCGACACCTGCTAAGTCCATGGCGAGAAACAAACCGAACACAATTGGAAACGGGGACTTCAGTCTACTCATAACCATTACACCGCCTGGGCGAAAACATGCTGAGAAGCGTTAATCAAAATTCGCGGACCCGACGTTTCGAAGGCGAAGTCACAACGACGGAGTGCTCTCGCTTCGAGCGCTTGAGTTACCGCAGCTTGATTCTTCGGCTCACAGAAGAGAAGAAGAAATCCGCCGCCACCTGCCCCGGTCAATTTGCCGCCTGATGCACCCTTTTGTCTAGCCAATTCGTAATACTCCTCGATGTCGGAATTCGTTACGCGCGACGCAAATCGTTTCTTCTCTTCCCATCCAAGATGGAGCATCTCACCGAAGCCAGAAACTTCGCCTGCTTGTAACATTCTTCTGGCTTCGGCCGCCATATGCCGAACTCTATGAAGCGCCTCCAACACTCGCACGTCCTTTCGTTCACTTGCATTCTTCTGCTCCCGTAGAATCGTGCTGGAGTCTCGCGAGGCGCCGGTATAGAAGAGTAAGAGCCGCTGTTCCAGTGCTTTTCTGACGTCCACCGCAAGCTGTATGGGCGTAGCCGTCACGTAATTCTTACTGAAGTCAAAGAAATTGAAGCCTCCGTATGCTGCGGCATACTGATCTTGCTTTCCGATTGGACTCCCAAGTCGATTGATCTCGAGATCACACGCTAGAGATGCAATTTCTGCTGAGGACATCCTGCGACCACAAAGTGTGCTGACGGCCTTTATTAAGGCCACGGTCACCGCACTAGAGGAGCCGAGTCCTGTTCCCGGAGGCACTTCCGACGCGAGGAATAGGCGGATGCCACTAGAAAAGCCGAAGTGATTAAGAACAGCACGCGGCAGCTTTAGATCTCCTTCGAGACCGAGCGGTAAGGGATCGCCATGGCGATAAAAAGTCCGATAGTCCGACGAGGTAATTTGGAGCGATTGTCCCTCAGTGTGGCTGATAACAACATAAACGTACTTATCAATTGTGGTGCTGAGGACCGCTCCGCCAAACTGTTCATAGTAGGCTGGAATATCAGTACCTCCGCCAGCGAAGCTTATTCGAACCGGTGCTCGTGCGATTAGCATAGGAATATTTTCGATCGATAGAGACGAAATCAGACAATAACCGTGATAACGCTTATTTATAGGTAGCGGATCAAAAAAGTGAAATTTGAGAGAGGTCTGCTTATCTTGGCTGGGTAGAGGTCAGTTCGCAGATAGCTCGGTGTCTTTGGCAAGCTTGCAAGTATCTCTCGGGAGAGCCAATGTCGATGACGTACTCTTCTGTTGAAATTGGCAGCCCATAGACAGGCATGCCTTCCCGAAGGAGACTCGGCAGGAGATCACTGCCTATATCTACATACTGCTCGTCCGGTATCAAGTCGATGACATGCGGCTCGAAAATCATGATCCCAGCGCTGGCAAGATTCGTGAAAACTTCGTTCGGACTGGGCTTCTCAAGGATTCTGGTGACGCGGTTGTCTTCGTCCAAGTCAACAATCCCACATTCCGTAGGATTGGAGACACGATAAAGAGAGATGGTAGCTGTAACGCCGCGACAGCGACGGGCAGAATGAAACTCCTGGAGTCGGCTGAAGTCAATATTGCTGAGCACGTCACCATAGATAACGGCGAAAGTGTCGTTTTGCAGGAAGGTTTTCAGTTTACGAATCGCTCCTGCAGTACCCACAACTGGATCTTCTGACGAATACGTGATCCGGGCGCCCCACCTTGAACCCTCGCCAAAGTAGCTCATAATTTGCTGAGGTAGATAGCTCAAGTTGATGGCTATGTCAGTCGTTTGATATTGCTTTAGCCACAGCACGATTCGCTCCAAAACGGGTGTTCCGGCTATAGGTAGCATTGGCTTCGGAGTATCGAGTGTGAAAGGTCGCAATCGCGTGCCCGACCCAGCACAGAGAATTAGAGCCCTCATGCCGACCCGCTTGACTTGACATTAAAATGCCCTGCGGCACGCAACTTCCTCCACGCCCACGCAGTACTAACGATCGTTTTGAGATCAGATTGATTCGGCGACCAATTTAATTCCTTTCGAAGCCGAGAGGGATCTGCAAGAAGAACAGCGGGATCACCTTGCCTTCTGTCTCGAATTTCGAGCGGAATCAGACACCCCGTTACTTCCTCCACGGCAGCCACTACTTGACGCACGGAATATCCGCTACCGTGCCCAACGTTGTATATTCTAAACCCAATCTTCGGAAGAGCCTGGAGAGCAAGAATATGGGCTTGCGCGATGTCGCGTACGTGCACAAAATCGCGAATGCAAGACCCATCTGCGGTCGGATAATCTGAGCCGTACAAACGAAACTTATGTGTGGGGTCCTGAACTGCCTCAAGCAGCAAAGGCAGCACGTGCGTTTCCGGGCGATGATCTTCTCCCAAACACTGCGACGCGCCCGCAGCGTTGAAGTATCGCATTATCGCGCAACGCAAGCCGTAGGCGCGGTTGTACCAAGTCAGAATCTTTTCAAAAATGAGCTTGGATTCGCCATACGCATTTATCGGTGATGTGGGATGATCCTCGGTTATTGGTGTGAACTGAGGTTCGCCGTAGACTGCTGCCGTTGACGAAAATATGAAGTTGGAAATTTTTAGCCGCAGTATGGTGTCTACTAGGGCCAATCCCTTCTGAATGTTAAGCTCAAAGTAATACTGTGGGTCGGTCATCGAACGCTCAACAAGTGTAGCGCCAGCGAAATGCATCACAGCCGTCACGCCAAAGTCGCAGCAGACTTGACTGACGGTTGTTTGGTCGCCGAAATCTGCCTGCACAAAAGTCGCGCCTGAGGGAATAGCAGCCCGGTGGCCAGTCGTCAGGTTGTCTATTACGACTACCCTCGCGCCAAAACTCAAAAGCTCCTCTGCGCAGATACTACCAACATACCCCGCTCCGCCGGTCACAAGTACGGTCACTAAGTCATCCTCCGATTCGCTGTAATCTAAAGTGCTCCATCGCCTGTCAGGACTACCCGGATTGTATGGAGTAAAATCCTCACATCCTCCCACACACACATTCCGTCGATATACACCATATCGAGGCGAACTCGTTCCGAGTAAGGCAGTCGTGATCGCCCGCTAACCTGCCAGAGGCCAGTCAGACCCGGGAGCACAGTCAAGAATTTTTCCGCGTCTTCACCATACATAACAAGTTCCTGAGGGAGAATATCGCGTGGACCAACCCACGTCATTTCGTCGCGTATTATGTTGATGATCTGGGGCATTTCATCAAGGCTGGTCAATCGAAGAAGTTTACCAAAGCGAGTTATCCTAGGATCCTTGCGGATTTTGTAGGTCCTTTCGTACTCTTCTCTGATTATTGGATCGCTACTTAATAAGTTTTGTAGAACCTGCTCCGCATTGACTATCATCGTGCGGAACTTGTATTTGTAAAATACGGAACCGTGTGCGCCAAGGCGTCTCAATTTCACGAAAACCGGCCCAGGACTATCTAGACGGATAAGCACAGCGATAATCAGCCCAAGTGGAAGAAATATCGGCAAAGTCAGTGCAGTAAAGCCGATATCAAACCAGCGCTTAAATCGTGAATGATAGGCATTCGTGGTGCCGCTGCTTTGGGCGGTTGTGCTTGAGACAGTGTTATACATTTGCTTGCCGGAGTACGTCCATCGCGCGGAGTTCATTGTGTGCGCAACTACCGAAGCGGTTGATGTCACCTAAAGAGTTTACCCAGGCCAGGAAGTCGGTTACGATTTCATGAAATTGCCTTTGCGGTTTCCATCCAAGGCTCTTTAGCGATTCGATTGAAGAAACGGAGTGGCGGGCATCGCCGAGGCGGTATATTCCTGGAATAGTAGGTGCGATATTTGTGCCTATCTGTTCTGCCAGCTGTTGGGCATATTCCACTACGGTCACAGGAACGCCACTCCCCACATTAAATGCTCGGCCGACGGCGCGATCGTCCTTCATCACGAGCCAGTTAGCTTCAACTACATCTTTCACATGAACATAGTCGCGTCGAAGCTGCCCGTCTTCGTAAGCTAAGGGTGCTTTACCGTTGAGAAGCGCGAGCGTAAAGATGCGCGCGATCCCAGAATATTGATTGAAGAGCGATTGTCGGGCTCCTTGAGTAATGGAGTAGCGAAGCGCGATTGACGGTATTCCAAGCATCTTGCCCAAACCAAGGGCTGTTAACTCCTGACCATATTTGGAAATGCCGTATGGACTAAGCGGACATGGGAAACCCTCATCGAGGAGGCAGTACTGAAGCACGCTACCACACTTTGGACACCGCGGCTCCCAGTCGGCTCGCTCCAGATCAACCAATCTTCTCCCTTTACTGACCACCATGCCATGCTCAGGACATCGATATTGGCCATCTCCATAGACAGCTTGGGATGAGGCGACCACAATGCGACAGATAGGCAGTTTCTTGCGGGCAATTACTTCATACATGAGGGCCGTCCCCGTAACATTCACATCTGTGAACTGGCTGTAATCAGGAAAATAATCCTGATATGCCGCTTGATGACAGACGATATCTATGTTATCGAGAGCCCGCTCCCAATCTGCGGCCACAGTAACGTCACCGAGCAATAATTCGGCAGCCATGGGCAAATAGCTTGGTTTGCCGAGCGGGTGCACGCGCTGGTGTAAATTGTCCAGTATCCGAACTGACCAGCCCTCCGCCAGGCATCGATCCACAATGTGGGATCCAATAAATCCAGCACCTCCCGTGACAAGGATATTCATACACACTCCCTTTTGACTCCGAATAAGAATGTTCGCAACAAGGCTCCGCAGTTGAAGAATGCAGAAACTAGTGTGGCTCGGCTGTCAGGCAAAATACAAATGAAGAACTGAAAGAGCGTTAAGGCATCGACACGGACTTCGACAACCTAGTAGATGTTTCATTCTGCTCTTTTTGGGCGCGCCTTTCCAGAAGTACTTCCTCGTATACTGTTAGCGTTTTATTCACCATCTGCTCTGCAGTGAAATCTTCCAGATAGCGCTTCCGTCCATTGGCGCCTAGAGTTCTCCTCAAGTTCGCATTCTCAATAATGAGTTTTAGGCGTTCCGCAAGGCGATTCGGATTAGACGGAGGCACGAGGAACCCTGTGATCCCATCCTGAACAGCTTCTGAAATCCCTCCGACGTTTGATGTCACTACGGGCAGACCCGCTCGCATGGCCTCCAGAATGCTGATTGGAAACGCTTCGAAATTCGAAGCCAAGACAAACACCTGGCAATCCGACAAAATACGCGATATGTCCCGGCGCTCGCCGAGAAACTCGATTCTGTCAGTCAGATCTAGCCGGTCTGCGAGCTTCTCAGTCGATGTCCGCAAGGGGCCATCGCCTATCAACCGTAATCGCCAGCCATGTTTTCGCAGCTGTACAAATGCATTGAGGAGGGTCACATGATCCTTCTGCTGATCGAAACGAGCGATAGTAACGAAGTTTACCGGCTCCCGACCGGGATCGCCGAGCAGGCCATTATCCGGGATTCCGTTGTGAATCACTGTGATCTGTTTCGGGCTCAGAATACGATTCACTTCAGCGATTCGACGCTCATCGTTACAAACGCTGATAATCCGCCTTCCAAAATGGGCACCAATGCGTTCCAAAACGATGAACGAACGCCGCACTTGCCCTGTTTTCCGATCAGTTATGGACCAGCCATGTGGCGTAAACACACAAGGAATTTGCAATAAGGCAGCGGCAAGGCGGCCTAGCAGACCGGCCTTGGCGGTGTGTGCTGCAACTATATCGGGTTTATACCGGCGAAGCGCAGATACAAGCTCACAAAAAGCTAAACTATCCGACACAGGACGTACGAATCGAGTAAGTGAAGGAATAAGACGCGCGGGGATATCGTGATCGCGCAACTGACTAAAGAAGATGCCTTCAGGGGGCCCGGCCATCACAATGCATTCATGGCCAAGTTTTCGTAAACCAATCGCCAAATCACGAATATGCGTCTGTGAACCGCCGATCGGTGCACCGACAGTCACTAGTTGCACAATCCGAAGTTTTGGCTCACCACGATACTTCTGTTTCCGTTCGCTAGCACTCGATAGCATATTTGACTCTGGAGTTGATCTGCCCATAAATCCGCGATGGGCTGACCACAGCTCGTGTTCCCCGTCTGGTGGCGGCGTGTTGTAGAACGAGAGCAAAGAGAATCCACGTTGGCTTTCGGTGTTCCCAACTCAGCGTCGATACGCCCACGACCCATACAAACAGCGTTACAAGCCAAGCGCGACGGCTAATGCAGTCCAGTTCCATAGCGGCGATAGCAACGCTGCCGAGCAAGGCCAAAAATATCAAAACTCCCACGGCACCGAGTTCCACCAATACGGAAACGAAAGTGTTGTGGGCTACGTAGCCGTAACCCGCAACTGGGTAGAAGAGTAGCGGATCGACTCCTTGCGCAAAAGCTCCGGCACCTACTCCTAAAAACGGATGCATACTAAAAGACCGCAATCCGCCCGCCCATATTGCCGTCCGACCGTGCAGGGTGCCTTGGGCCACCTCACCCATAGTCGTTCCCAGGCGTTCCCAGAGGTAACCAGGAACAAACGTCAGAGAAAAACCCGCGAGCACAGCTAACACAAGCAGCGCAGCCCGCCGCGTGCCATTCAGCCGTCCAACTGTTAGGGGCAAAATAGAAAATGAACAGAGCATCGCTACAGCCCCGGATCGTGACGCAGTTAGCACGGAAGAAACTGTCACAGCGGCGATCTGCACAAGCCATCCAAGCCCTTTAGGCCCGTGAGAGCGAAGAAATAAATAGTAGGAGATCGGAATGCTTAGGGATAAAACAAGGCTAAGATCATTAGGGTCGAAACCATTGGCAGCATAGCGATCATAGAAGGTTGTTTGGTGTGTTAGGAAACGGATTATAGTTTCCGAACAGGAGACCAAGGTCCCGAGCACAAACGCCATCATTAGCCGTCGGACAGCGTCTTCTGTCGAGCAGAATTGCGACACAAGGAAAATCACTACTAGAAGCTGAAGCAATGTTGACGCTCGTTCCACGGTTACATCTGGTGAGACAGACCAGAGGCAGCTTGCGGTTGACCACAGTACAAAAGCGGTTATAAGCCAATGTCCGATTGAAAGCGGACGGAACGATCGACGAGCGACGAGGGAAAGGAGCCCGACTGGTAAGAGAATGGCAGCGATCAGTTTCGAGATTGTTCCGACAGCTGGAACCATCAATACTCTTTCGAAGGGAACGCTAAAGACGAAGAGCCACAGCAGCAAGAATGTTATGTCATTTAAAGTCACCCGAGCGAGTAAACCAAGATTAGATGGGCGTCGGCGATACACGTGAGATCCGATAATGCACTGGGGCATTGATTTCTGAGCTAATAAGACCGACCGTGTCAAGCAACAGCCACCATTCGTAGCCCTGATGCATCACAGCGGGGCGTCTTAACCTCGCCATCGAATGCGCGGAGCCAATCTATAAAAATTCTTAGACCTTCTGTTAAAGGCGTGCTCGGCGAGTAACCAAGAAGAGCTGAGGCCTTACTGATGTCGGCCCAAGTTTGCGGAACATCCCCGGGCTGATCGGGTAGTCTGTCAATGATTGCTTTGCCACCAATTTCCGCTTCCAACGCCCCGACTAGTTCAGATAAGGATACCGTTCGATTGTTGCCTAGGTTGACGATCTCGAAGGGTGTACTTTGGTAGGTCAGCGCCGCGCGGATACCGTTCACAATGTCTGCAACGTAGGTATAGTCCCTGCGCGTCCGTCCGTCGCCGTAAATCGAGATTGGCTTCCCGGCGAGAATGTTCCGTGCAAACTTATGTATCGCCAGGTCCGGCCGCTGTCTAGGGCCGAAGACGGTGAAAAATCTCAACGCAAGAAATCGAATGCCGTAGAGGTGGCTATAAACGTGGCCCAAGAATTCTCCGCTCAGCTTCGTGCTAGCGTATGGGCTGATCGGCATCAAGCCCGAATCTGCCTCGCTCCATGGAGTATTTGGATTTATTCCATACACGCTGCTCGAGGATGCGAATACAAACTGCTTGATGCTGCGGAGTCGCGCAAACTCAAGAAGGTTCTGGGTTCCGCGAACATTCACTTCCTGGTAAGCAAGTGGATCAAGGATTGACGGTCGTACGCCGGCCTTTGCGGCGAGGTGAATGATTACGTCGAAGTGTTCAACCGATAACCTTCGCAGATCTTCGGCACAACAAATATCACCCTCGTATAGGCGATATCGGTCGTTGTTGACATGCTGGATACAATTTAGTAGCTTGATTCTTCGATCGTAGAAAGGATCGAAGTTGTCGATCACGGAGACTCGCCACTCATTCGCAAGTAAGGAGTCGACCAAGTGACTGCCGATAAAACCGGCGCCGCCGGTAACCAGACAATGTTTCATAAAGCGAAGTATGTACTTGATTTGTTAAAAAAGAAGATTTAGTTATGTTCGGCACAAATCGGCCACGAGTTTACGTGGAATTTGTGCCTTCGCATAGATTGCCAGAAAGCGGGTTAGTTCGCTGACACGGTCCGCGAAGTCTCTGCGCCTGTGTTTGTAACGAACATAGACGTCCTCGAGCGTTGTGATTTGCTCATGGAACGTCTCCAGGTTCTGTCGAAATATCTGCAACGTTTTGTCATCCCAAACATTGTGGTGGTAGCAAACAGTCCAGATGCCGGCGCGGGCGGGCTTGAGACGCCACAGCTGCTGAGGGACCCAGAGCAGGCCGTGCCGATCCCGGTAGGGCAAGCGCGATAGTCCGTCGCTGATGATTTTAACCCCAAGCTCATGAAGAAGGTGGACGGTAGTCCAATCGAACGAGTGAGACGGGGCAACCCACGAATCCGGCCTAATGCCTTGGGCTCGAAAGAGGTCCAGAGCTCGACGAAGTTTGGCTTCTTGATTAGAGCGAGGGAGCCCAGCGAATTCGCTCCGGGAGTTCAGCCGCATGATCCCAGAGGATTTTGTCTCATATCGGTGTTCACAGCCGTGTAAGGCTATGGACCAGTTCTTACCCTGCCAATCCCTGACCCGTTGCCAAAAGCACGGGTTGGGATTAGCAACGACCAGCTCAGGATCAGTATTAGCGGGTACGACTGCGACTATCGGCCTGATACCAAAATGATCAAGTACCGGTTCGATCCGGTCCCAGACTTGCCAATTCATGGTTGGACAGATATCGTCAAAACGAAGAAGGAAGCTCGCAGCGGTCACGGTTGTATGTTCCGGGTTAATTTACAGCCAGCTGGAGCTACCATGGCCGAGGAAAAAGGCGCATCAACTCTTGCCGTTTGTTGTCAAGGTAAGCTTCGCGGTTATAATCTGGCAGTTTTCGACGACTCTCTTCCGCGTATTCCTCGACTGAGCAGATTCGTTTGCCAGGGACACCACCGATGACTGTGTTTGGGCAAACGTGTTTGGTGACGATCGATCCAGCAGCAATGACCGAATTTGATCCAATGCTCACCCCAGGCATCAAGATGGCGCGAGCTCCGATGAAGCAGTTGTCGTGGATCGTGATACGCCCATATTTGATGACATTTGTGTATCTTTCCTGATCACGGAATACAAACGTTCCGCCATCGTGCGTTATGAAGGTTACGCCAAAAGAGATTGTGACGTGGCGGCCGATGCTAATCAGGAATGGCTCTGACCCGAAATTTGGGAAGCCCATGATCCGGCAATCGTCAGCAACCTGAAGGCCCTTTGCCTTCAGCCGCTGCAGCCATATTTTTTGAACAAGGGAGGTCAGCAAGGACTCGAGCTAAGACCAAATACTCTGTTTACGCTCAGAAGCTGCTCATAGAGCTTCGCATACTGTTGCGCCGTTCTTCGGATATCGAATCGCAGGGCATGTTTAGAGGCCGACGAACTCATTCTTTGCCTTAAGGAAGCATCCTCGCGAATCCGGAGCATAGCCGAAGCAAGGGCCCTAATGTCTTCGGGAGGAACTAATATTCCGTTTTGTCCATCTAACACAATCTCAGGTACGGAGCCAACCCGCGTGCCGATAACGGGAAGGCCCGCAGCTACGGCTTCCATCACCGATAGAGGAGCCGCTTCGGAGCTTGAGGCGAACGCGAACGCGTTGGCCGCACTAAGTAACTGCGGGATGTCGTCACGGTTTCCCAAGAAATGAACCCGGTTGGTCATTCCAAGGGCCTCAACCCGACCCCGAAGCTTATCTCTGAGGATGCCATCTCCGGCGAGAAGCAGGTGGGTGTCAGCGTAATGGGATAGACCCGTCGCAAAGGCCTCAATGAGTAAACCTTGGTTCTTAACGGGATCCAAACGTCCTACACTGACGAACAGAAAGTCATGCTCGGAGAAGTTTGACCGGGAACGCCACATGTGTCTGGACTCTGGGGCAAAACCAAACATTTTGAGTGGGATGCCATTTGGTATCAGGTGGCTGCTAACTCCAAAGACATGCTCCACGCTTCTCTGGATCTCGTCCCCAATGGCGACAGGGGCAACGGCTCGCCGAAACAGAAGACTTGGGAGCCACCTACCTATGCGGCGGGCTTCTCTTTCCGCCGTGCTATGGATGGTGTGAACCAGTCGGGCGGGGGAGTCCAAGATAGTAGCTGGAACCGTATAGTTGAATGCATGCAGGTGTGTATGAACCACTTGTGGGCGGAAACGCCTGATCACACGGTGTATGCGGTGAAACATCCGCGGATCGAAGCCAGTATGTTTTCCGAGAAAAGACACTGGGATAGAATTCTCCGCAAGCGAACGCTCCAGGTCCGTGCCGTGTGGATCATACAAACTGATTGCTTGAACGTCAAACCCCGCAAGCTTTAGCTCGATCGTGAGGTGAGTTGCCAAGCGCTCGGCTCCGCCGAGCACAAAACTTGGTACTACCTGGAGAATCCGCATTCCGTTCATTGGATTCGAGATGCCACCTGAGCATACAGATGCTCATAACTATCAATCATACGGGGAAGACTGAACTGATCTACTATCCGGTTTCTCGCTTTTTCGCTGTATTCGACCAGCAAGGAGGGGTGGCGGAGCATATCTAAGCACGCGGCCGCCAGCGCGTCCGGATTCTCGACGGGAATAACCCGGCCTGTGTCCCCGACGATCAAACCCGAGTCACCCACGTCGGTTACCACGCAGGGCACCCCACAGGCCATTGCCTCAGATACGACGTTTGGAAAGCCTTCCCCGAAGCATGCCGATGAGACGAAGAGGTCGAGGGCTGCCATATAGTCCGGCATGTTGTCGGTCCTGCCTAGTAAGTGAAACTTGGCTGCGAGACCCGAACCGCTGATCCATCCTGCGAGCTCGCGGTTGTCCCAAGTGATGGCGTCGCCGCATATCGCAAACTCCGCTTCCGGGCATTTATTTGCAATCAGGGCGGCCGCTCTGATGAAGGTACGGTAATCTTTCTGCGGGTGGAACCGGCCCGACGCACCGATGACCAGCGCTCGATCTGAAATACCCGACTCACGTCTCATCTGAAGTCGGAGTGAGGAACGAGGACGAAATACTGTTGTGTCCACTCCGTTTGGGATCACGGTCATTTTGCGAGGGCAGTATCCAAGCTTTAGCTGCTCCATTCTGGAGGACTCGGAACAGCATACAACTTTTGCTGGCAGGGTCCCAGAAAGCAGCGCACAGGCTTTCGTAATCATCCGCGTCTGCAATTTTACGTATCGAGGATGCAATGTGCTATGGCGAATGTTCCAGAGAACTGGGCTGCTGCAGGCTAACCTTGC
Organism: Terriglobia bacterium; assembly: GCA_963846025.1. GTDB lineage: Bacteria > Acidobacteriota > Terriglobia > Bryobacterales > Bryobacteraceae > Bog-105. Next base: position 447,017 of record CAWJUG010000006.1, read on the forward strand.
CGAAATTCCCCCAAGCAGATCGCTTTGCTGGAGCCAAGTCTGAACGACATCAGGATTCTTCCGCCGCAGCAACATGACAAGCCGGCCAAGTTCGATGGGGCTGGGGCGCGAGACCGACATGTTTAGGCAAGTAACTTGAATACCGGCATCACGCAGCTTTCTCCCTACCGGCCCATCTCCAATAAGAGAGACGACTTCCATGTTGAACATGGAACGATTGGCGAACTTGACTAAACGCAGCAACGCGAGTTCGGCTCCGCCGATCTGCAGTCCGTTTATGACGTGAACGACCCTGATCATTGGCTTAAAGGGTTTTTTCTCCCAAGGCAGGACTACGAGGCCGGAATTCCTCACCCGCATTCTGTACAGACATGTCCCGTTTTGCGTCTTGCTTCAGTCGAGCGGGGCTCGGCCGGGCCGCCTTGCGGATTGTGTATGTGTTGATAAGAGTGCCGATCAGGTTACTACCATCGCTTATAAGCTGACCTGTCAGACCATCCAGGTCCGTGGAGGTTACGAATCCTGACCTAGCGACCAGAATGACACCGTCTGCCATAAAGGTAAGCAATCGGGCATCGGGAAAAGGAAGCAATGGAGCGGTATCGATAATAACTGCGTCGAATTGGCTGCGGAATCTCCCTAGAATCTCCAAAGCGCTCGCTGAGTAAAGAACCTCAGGGTTCAAGCTAGCACTAGGTCCGGTGCCAATGACCAACAGATTTGGTTCAGAAGTTTGAAAAAACATCTCTTTCTCAGAGCTCTTCGGAGCCGACAAAAGCGTGCTGAACCCGTCTCTTTCCAACAGCCCGAATTGCTGGCTTAGCCCCCTAGAACGGAAGTCAGCGTCCACAAGCAACACCCGACGATTTGCTCGGGCAAGAGCCGTTGCAACGTTGACAGCTATAGTGGTTCGCCCCTCCTGCCGATTAGCGCTCGCAATCGTCAGGCATTTAGTGGCCGGGTTACTGCCGAAAGCCATCAAGATTGAGGCCAAACCTCCTTCAATCTCATGTGGTTCTTTCTCATTGCAGCGGCCGTGAGCTCCCGAGGGAGAGCCGCAAGACAGCCGCATCAACTCGGGTACGTGTCCCAATTCGCGGAAGCCAAGATTTGACGAGATGTCGCCCGGCTTCGAGATTACAGTGCGGTACTGGCGCTTCAGGAGCGCTGCCGACATTCCAACGAAGCATCCCAGCAGCAGACCCACCGCTGAATAGGCCGAACGACTCGGCTTAAAGGGAGAGTGAGGCGGCTTGGCCGAATCGACCACACTTACGTTGCTGACGCGTATCGCCGAAGCCATGCCGACTTGCTGAAGGCTCTGTAAAGTAGACTCATACAATTGCCTCCGGCTGTCAACCTCGTGCCTCAAGACATCGTAGCGAATCGCCTTATCCGCCTCGTTTGAGACTACTTCGCTTTGACTTACATAAGCGGAAGACAGCAATTTCTCCTGTCGAGACGCTTCATCAAATTCGTTCTTGATCCTTCCCAGGACATCTTGCCGCTCATGATTCAGCGAATCACCCATTTGGGATATCTGCGCCTCGATTTGCCTGACCTTGGGGTGCGCGGGAGCAAGAATGGGTCGAACCTCGGCTAATTGCCGGCGGAGATCTGCAAGGTTAATTTCGTATGTTCTCGCGGCCTCGTCATCCAGAATGTCAGAAAGCGAATCGACGGAGGCGCTTTTTATCTCCTCGAACTTGGCCTGCTTTTCGATCCTTAGCGCTTGAGCCCTTGAGAGCGCAGTCTGAATCTCCCGCAATTTTGTTTCCGCGACACTATCCTTTTCAGAGGTGAACAGCAAACCATTTTGACGCGCAACCGCCTGCAACTCGGATTCGGATTCCTGAAGACGTGCCTTGAGCAAAGATTGCTGAGATTGCAGCCATTTCAGAGTCTCGTCAGCGGACCTCCTGCGCTCTTCTGCCAGACGATTCGTGTACTCTCTCACCGTTGCGTTAACGAAGCTGGCAGCAAATTGCGGGTCTTCCGATTCAAAACCGATCTCGATGAGGTGCGTTTGTCCTTCGATTTCCGCAGATATTCTTTGCGACGCCCACTTGTAAAGCCGGTCTGCATCCGGGGGCGCCCCTTCTGGGGAGAACTTCAGGAAGGAAATCGCTTTCGAAGCGGCCCCCCTCGAGGTCCAAAGATCGGGGCGGTTTTTTACTTGCAATGTGTCTAGAACCCTTGCGATGACGGAATGACTCTTGATGATTCTAATCTGAGTCTCGAGGTAATTCGCCATAAGATAGTCGCGCGACGATGCCGTTGGATCGAGGTCCTTGGTATTGAGTAGGTTATCGTTAATGCCTTCGACTTCAACCGTAGCTGTCGCGCGATATTGTGGCGCCTGGAGAGCTGAGAAAGCGAATCCGATAATTAACCCGACTAGCGCGTAAATAAGGAGAGGTAACTTGTTTCGAGACAGGCGACGACCTACATCGTCGAGAGTTACAACAGGATGCGGGTTTTGATCGTAAAGCTCAGCGCTCCGCACGTCAGAATATTTTGCGTTGACGGGGTTTGCGCGTGGCGATTCAAGTTTCGGAATTACCGCCATATAAGCACTCCAGTTCCGGCCTGAATGGCTGCTTCTACTCCACGCAGCATGATGGTTTTTGCCTTATTATTCGGAACGTAAAGCACATCGTCCGGATTCAGGGTTACGTCCGCTGTCCGTCGGGCCATGATCTCTTTCAAATTAACCGGAATCTCTTCCGCTTTTTGATCCGGGTGAGGCCGAAGGATGATTGCACCGCGTGCACTAGCAGTACTCAACAATCCTTCGGCCATTGAAACTGCTTGTAATGCGGAAACGCGATTGCGATCGACCAGCGGGAAAGCTCCCGGCTTTTTAACCTCGCCCCAGACATATATCGTTTTCGCCCTTTCAACGGTGATCTGATCTCGAGGAAGCACCGTTATGTTCTCCGCGGAGTCACCGGACAGCAACTTTACGCTTTCAACATCCGCCACCATGGCCGTCCCGGACGTATTCAGGTGAGCGCCAGCCAACGGTAGCAAACCCCAACGTAACTGCCGAGCAACCGTGACTGTCGGACCGGCGTCAGTTGAAAAGCCGCCGGCCGCTGCAATCATTTCCAGGAGGGTCTTTGAACCCTTCAATTCCACCGTGGTCGGGTTCTTGACGGCACCGGCGACGGCGACTGTTTGGCCGGTTAACTCCGTCACGGCGAGAGTAACATTGGGCGATGTAAAGTATGGGGAAAACAGATTACACAATTCGGCCTGAAGCGCTTTAGAAGTCTTTCCGGCGGCGTGCACGGTTCCGACAAAGGGGAGGTCGATATTGCCTGATGTATCGATGCGGAACTGCTTGCCGTTAATATCTTGGGCAAACATTACTGTCACCGTAAGTTCATCGCCCGGCTCCAGGATGTAAGCCGATGGAATCTGGGGTAAAGGGGTAGTTGACGTAGGTGCGCGCTCGTTTAGTTTCGGTGCATCTTGACAGTAAGCGGGCGATATTAGAGCTACGACAAACCACATTGTTGATAAACGCATTTGGGTTTTCGAAACAGCTTTCCTTTGCCACTTTCGTGCGGCAAGAGGTGACTCAGAACTCTTGGATACGCTTTAGCTGCCCAGCGCAACCGGAATGAGCTTTAGTCATTGATACGACAGAGGACCTCGGTATCGGAGCGTGTTTTGCGAGTAGAGGTCCGATCGAGTCCACCATCCGTTGTAATTGATGCTCCGACATTTTCTGGTGAACGGGCAGGGTGATGATATCGTCTCTCATCCATGCGACGGCGTGCCGAAGTTCTCGCGAAAGAGTCGGGTGACTGTGTGCACCAAACACGAAAGGCAGAATTCTCAACTGACGTAAGCTCTGGAGGAGCCCTCTTCGATTCGAGACACGAATGGGGAGCGAGAGGGGACACACGGGCGGCTCGAGTGAATCGAACACACCGCGAAAGCCAGGAAAGCGCTTCAGCTGTTCTACTATACGCATATAGTTGCTGCGACGAGCAGCGATGATGTCGGGGGGATTGTGACGAGAGGCAATAGCTTTTGCAAACCGCGACATTGTCTTTCGACGCTGGTCGCTGGGTGTTGCTCCGCATGGAACAAGCTCACCGGGAATGCGAGGCGGCCTTCCGGCAAGCCGCCTCGCCGATTCGAATAAATAAGTCGGACATCGCTTTTCAATCTCTGACCGAAGCGCCTCGACGTAGAAGCTCGTCCCCAGTCTCTCGGTTGGCTGAGGCGACAGAAAATGAAGCAAGTCTGGATCCGCGACGTGCCGATTTACTTGCAGTGCCCCTCCATCGCTCAGGGGTAGGGTTTTCTTCAGGCTGAATACTGAGAACGCCCCCGCAAGACCAAGCGGTCCTTTCCGGTCAGCCGAAAACAGTGCCTGCGCGCAATCTTCGATTAAGATCCAGTTATGCGATCGGAGCTCCTCGGCGATCATCGAGATTTCAGGTTGCGGAAACCCAAAGTAGTGAACGATCATGACGGGTCCCGGCGCTGTTTTGACTTTGTCTATTAGCGCTTCCCCATCAACGGCGAGGTCGGGCCCTAAAGGATAGTAGTGTACTCGCAAGCCAGCGTCGATCGCTGCCTGAACTTCGACACCACAGTGATAAGGGGGAAGCCAGACTCTTGTTTCTCCAGCTGATCGCAAGCCGACAAATAATCTAAACAGAGCATTCCTGGCCAGATCGTGAAGACTGTCAAACTGCTCTACGTCGAACGTGCCCCGGCCCGTGCGCACACAGTCGAAGACATCCAGATCCGGATAAATGCTTAACACGCGCATGGCGAATTACTTACACCTAACCTGTACACTTGTGGCCAGCTTTAGCGCGGTTATGTGCCGTACCAAACCCAGACCGAGTACCCGTTTGAGAAACTTAGCCAGCCAGAAATAGCATCTGCCCTTCAGCGTTCTCACTAGAGTGCAATGGTGCAAATTGACGATGCGTCCTCCGAAACTTTCCTTGAATTGATTGATATGCAGCAGCTTCCCGTCTGTCGTGTTGTGAGACCAACCTCCGAGATCGTACACCTTAAAGCCCAAATTCTTGAAGTGTTTCATATCTTCCCAGTGCTGTAGCCGATGCGCTTTGCCAATCAGGTTTCGTGTTATTCCATCCGTGTTGCGCGAACGGGAAACAGAATACTTGAGCCGACAGTGAATACCATCGACGTAGAAAGCGTGCCAAACTAGCTCGCCTCCCTCGGAGGACGAAATACGGGATAGTACAACAGATCCAGCATTCTGATGATTGCGGATCCAACGACCAGTATCTGCATCGGAATCATTCGCTACCTTGTTGGAACCGAAGAACTCCAGAAAGGCAGTAATGTCCTCGGAACCCGGCTGGTTCAGAAACGTGTACTTCAGATCGTCTTCACTTGCTCGACGAATTTCGTGTCGGGTATTCTTTCTCATTCCTTGAAGGAGCGTCGACTCGGGGGAGGCCAAGTCGATCCAGATTGTCGTGGCCTCAGTGGCTACTGCCTTGGCAGGTGGTGACAGTACAGAATAAAAGTGAACGATATCAGCACGGTTTGCAATGCGCTCTACCGAATACCATGCTTCAGCAAAAAGCACAAAATGTTTCTTGAAATAAATCATTTTGGTATAGAAGCTATAGGACAGTTTGGGTTAGCCATTGACAACTTCCGGGTGCATGAGAATCGGGGCAGATTGCACTCTTAATTTTCCGAGCAAATTACTGATGATTATCAGAAGGCCGGCGATCTGAGTAAGACCTCCAATAGAGACCGACAGGACTGCTCCCAACAGACCAAATTTCGGAATGAATAAGAAACACGAAATAGCAGTCGCTGCGACAACCACTGTCATAAGGACGGCCTGGCTTTTGAAGGATTTGGCCGATGTAGCAGAGTAGCCCAGAAGGGTAACTACGTAAATTAAGGCGCCTCCGGCCATAAGCAGCGTGAACAGTTGGTGCCGAGCAGCATATTCGGGGCGATAAACAAGAAGAAGAACTTGCCTTCCGATGAGTGCAGCAGTGGTGGTCCCGATCAATCCAAGTGTTATGGCGATTTGAGCCGAGCGCCAGACGAGTCGCTTGTAAGCAGCCAGGTCACCCATCGCATATAGCTTGGCTAGACGCGGAAAAAGCGCTTGCCCTACCGCTATCGCTACCATATTCCCGGCTGTTAGCAGAGACCACATTGCAGCGAACACGCCGAGGTCTCTATGACCGCAATAACGTTCTATGAAATAGCGAGGCATGTTTATCATGAGAGAACTTAGGAAACTCACAACAGCTAATGGAAGAGCGGTCCGCACAATCGCAAGTGCAGGAGCCAGCAGTCTGGAACATTCCACGCTGAGTCGGGGAGCGAGTCCTGTAAGCGTTGATTCATCAGTACTGTGCCGCATATTCAAGTCATAGATGATCAAGATCGTAAGGCGCCCTGCGGCTAAAGCAGCAACGGCGTAAACTAGGCTCCTTGTCTCGATCAAGACGATGACCGCGGCAGCCAGTGAAACTACGCCGCGGAAGATTAAAGATAAAGCGATTCGCGACATCATTTCAGCGCGTTGTAGCAAGGAGTAATACAGTTCGCTATAACAATCGGCTGCTTGCGTTAACCCCACCAAAAGCGTGACAATCGTCATTTCTATGTCGAACCGAGACAATTGTGTAATGGCGGCAATGAGGATAAAAGTTATGGCGAGTAGCGAAACCCGAGCAAAGCGGTAGTGTGCAAATCGGTATGTCCGGTTTGTGTCTGTCACCAGCATGACACCAACATTGAAATTGCCGATCATCATCAGGGGTAGTACAATCGCCTGTGCTAAGGCAAATTTACCCACTGTCTCAGGATTTGTTGTTTTGGCAAAAAGACTTAGTAGGCTCCACTGGCATCCGGAAAAGAAAAGATTGCCGATGAGAATCCATATGAAGTTTCGACGTAGCGATACTCGGGCTGAAAGCGACTGTTTCATCGATAGTTAGTTAGATCGGCAGCGCATCTAGGAGGTGATGTCGCGGTAAAGACGAGCTATTTCGTTCAGGACTCACGTGCACTGCCGAACGGCCTCGGTCTCCTGGGCGTGAAATGCGCGAGTTCTTGATAAGACGATAGCTCGCATGAGCATCTTGCCTCGTCAGAAAGCCGGATTGGAGTAGCGTAACCCCGAAAGAGAAATTGTTCGACTGATGTCCTATTGCGCCTGGGTCATTTTCTTTATCTGAAGCGCGATAATATGCAGTCGGCCTTCGAGTTCTCTCATGCGCAGTTCCAACGATTCACTCGGGGCGCGCTCTGGCTGTTCGAGCAACAAATTGAGGCCGGCGCGGGCCATCTCCGAGACGCTCTGGATGCCTTGCCTAAAGCAGAGATCACGGATCTTTTCATATTCTTCCGCGCTCAGGCGAAAGCTGATCATTTTCGATCGGGAATCAAGGGCCATGAGAATCGACGCGCGATGCGCCTGAAGCAATTTGGCTCAGACAGTGGCGATCTTTTCACGGTCAATTTCAACCGAGACAGAGCGCTGCAGCATGGAAATGGACACGATCATGCGCCATTCACTCTTCTTGTTAACCAGAATGCCTTCGAGGCCCTCCAGTGCGCCGTACTTTATGCGAACCCGCTGGCCTTCTTTCAGGAATGGACAAGCTTTTGCGGCATGGCCGGAATGCATGATTAAACGAACTGCCTCGATTTCTTCGTCGGGAATGGGAGCGGGCTCGCTGCCGAAACCAACGATGGAAACCACTCCGGGGGTGCTAATAACGGGCACACGCTTTCTGGCGTCAAAACGGCAGAAGACGTAGCCAGGAAATAACGGCTGCTCGGACTCGACAACCCGGTCGGACCAGCGGCGCCGATCGCGGTAAACCGGCAGGTACTGGTGGAAACCTTTACTTTGAAGACAGCTTGCCGCCAGCTTTTCGTGATTCGATCTTGTACGGATGGCGTGCCAAGGCGCGGCGGAAGAAACGGAATAAGTCGGCACAACGATCTCCTGCGAGCCGCTCAGAGGAACAGTGATCATGAGTTATTTGGCGTTCTATTGCGTGATTAAACGATTTAAGGCAGGCTTCGCCCCTCTCAGCCACAAAGAGTGATTTTTAAGAACACCCCCCGTACTGTGCGGCAGCCTACTAAACCTTTTGCGGGTAGTTCTAGTAATACCATGTTTACAGCGCCGGTAAATATGGAGTTCTTACTACCCGGGTTTCAAAAAGTACTAGAACTGTGGAGGGCAGAGTTCCCCGGCCTTTAGTAAGCAACGACCTGTCAGGTGCGATGGTAAGGCGTTTATCAGCCACAGCTTGTCGGCAGACAACGGCAGACAAATCGGTGGGAGTGGCCGCCGCCGCAAACGGCTCAACCCAAATGAGAAACTATCCAAAAACCAGCAAAACGTCAGACGTTCCTTTATGTTCCACTACCGGCGTTTGGATGGACCTTCGCGCCAGATTTTCGAGGATATCGGCTCCGCGAAAACGACTTTTGCGGAGTAATAACGATTTTTGCCAGAACTTTGCGGAAGTAAGCGGATTCTCTCGGAACTTATACCAAGTTGTGCGAACAAAGCGGAATCTCGCGAACGGGTGTCCGAAACCACCCTCCTCAAACCCTTCCTAGCGAACCACCGTGGTCATCATCAAAATCAACCAGCTCATTGGCACGGACCAAAAGAAATCCAGAGTACACGCATGGCTCTTGTTCGACTACTCTGGCAACACGTGAAGCCACTCTCAACTGAGGACGCGCCCGGAAGTAGTGCGCTGGAGTCCTGATGATGCGATCTCAAGATTACCGATGGGCGCTTATCCGAATGCGTAAACCGCCTGAGCTGCGAAGAGAAAGGCTTCGGCACGTTGCCCAAACTCCAATCCGCCACATGAAAGCAGGCCCATCCGAAAGAAATCGCCGTGAGCAATGTCTCAATCAAACGCGCCCCGGAAAGCACGAATCAGCCGAAGCCGGCGTATTGTTTTAAATCGCGGAACCGCGACATCGTTCCTGAAAAGTTTAACGTGCCCGATCAGGGCGAGGGAACCTCCGCCGGTCCCACCCAACCGGCTGCGGATTTGTCGGTCGTAAGTCGCGAAATTCGCGGTGCTGTTGGTTTATCAGCAGATTGAAACTGCGGCCGCGGGTTACCAACCGAAGGTACAGCAACTACCAATGTTCGCTGGGAATCGAACCATAGGTCCCGTACGCGCGCGCAACTCGCGGGTCTTCGCTGTCCCAGCCAGCTAAACTCGCGGTTTCCAAAACTTCAATGGATGCACCGCGTGGGATCGTGCACTCGACCCAGCGTTCCGATGCTGGTATGCGGTTGATGTTCAAATGGATCAGTCTCTCGAGCATCGCCGCCGCAAAATTCTCGGCCGTGTAGATGATCTGTCGCCCCGGCGAATTCCAGCGAGCTCCAAAACGTGCCGCCCCGCCGCCGTCGAAAATAGGGTTTGCTGCTGGCGATGCGCACGGCCTTTCTCAAACCGGAAGGCCATAACTGATGCTGGCGAGCACTTGTTCCACGCGCCGGGCGCCTAGTTCCGTCATCGCAACCAGAATGGGAGCCTTGTCATCGAGTTCCTGGTGCGGCGTCCACAGCCACTCGCGTGCATACGTTTCATTGCCGTCCCAAGCATCAATGGCCAGAACCGCTACTCGGGCAAGGCGTTCGGTCTTCGCGCTCTCCGATGCCGACAGCAGCTTCTCACGCCGTTTCCAGCTTGCACGGGACACCACCATCTGCTGAAACTTGCTCCACACTATAGAGCGGCCCCCGGGCTCAATGGCTCGATACAGCCGCTGCAAAGAAGCTTTCGGTAAACCCCGCTGGATAATGCGGTCGAGTTCGCCTGTCCCGTTCGCGCGAATCCCTAACAGGCTAGCTGCATCCGGCTTAGCCGCTGCCCTCATGTGTTCATTGTAGCCCTTTGAGAGGGCTCAAATGGACACTCTTGAGAAAACATCATACCGAGAAACTTGTAGCTACGAAAGTAGCCACAAGGAGGTATAATCAAGCTGTGGAAATCGGCATTCGCGAGGCCAAAAACGATCTTTCAAAGCTGATTGAGGCAGCTCTGGGTGGAATGGAAATTGTCATTACCAAACGCGGTAAGCCGTTGGTCCGTTTAGTTCCCGAAGCTCCCACGGGAAACAGCAAAAAAGGTCGCGGTTGTCTGAGAGATATTGCTCTTCCTGCTGGCTGGGATTCGCGAGAGCTGGATGAGGAAATCGTCCAACAGTTCGAAGCTTCCTTTCCAGGAAGGCGCGACTGCGCCCACAAATGAAAGTTCTCCTCGATACAAACGTCTTCCTCAGATGGACGGGCGAGGAAAGCGTACCGCGAAGGGTTGAACGGCTCATTATGAGCGAAACCAACACTTTGCTGGTGAGTATCGTCACGCCCTGGGAAATTGCAATCAAGCAACCACGGTGGCGTGACAACAAGCTGAGTAATGCTCGTGTAAGAACGGCGCTCGATCTCCTGGGCGCTCGGATCCTCCCTATTCTGCTGAAGCACATCGATGTTCTCTCCTCGTTACCGGAACACCATGCTGATCCCTTTGATCGTATGCTCATTGCCCAGGCGATCAGTGAAGATGCAGTTGTCTTGAGTAGGGACGAGCGCTTTCCGCTTTACAAAACTGCTGGCCTGCAAATCCGTTGGGATTGACAATTGCTTCACACCACACGCCCGCTCTTCTATGTCCTACCGTCCCCCGAATCCGGAAAGTCTGCGCCAGATAATTCCCGAGCGCATCGCTAATACACGTCCGCATCCGGTCCGAGTTATCTAATTCACTGGTCTGCTGCCCCGTCCCATCTGCGCGCCATTGCACTCGAATCAATGTGCGGCGTCGCTAGCGATACCCGCTTCATATGATGAAAGGAGTCTTTGTATGGCTACCATCGCGGAGCGATTGTCATTCGCTGAATTCCAGCTGAAATACGGTCGGTCCGATCGGGCCTATGAATTTTGGTACGGGGAGGCCACGCCCAAAGGTATGCCCGCCTGGATTCACGGATTCCTGCAAGGGCTGTTAATCGAGCTCTTGAATGAGCCCGGATACAAGGCCGACGGCAATGTGGAGCGTATCGTACCTGATCCCTACTCCACGTCCGGATGTGATTGCAACGAAAGGTAAACTGCAGATCCCTTACCCGACCAAGGCGGTGGAAATCGCGATAGAGATTTTATCTCCGGATGATCCGATGCCTCACATTCTGCGGAAGTGCTGGCCTATGAAGAATGGGGCTTCGAGTTCATCTATGTCGTCGATCCGGATGGCCGAAAAGTTTACGGCTGGCATGCCGAAAGCTTGCAAAGCGACGGAGACCTTGTCATCGATTGCTGTCGAGCAGATCTGGCACTTACTAGATCAAGCGCTTTTATGACCTCTTGAGGCGTGATCTCCCGTTGACCCACCAAGCGGATCGTACTACGGTGTAATTACACGACAAAGAATGGCACCTGCTCCCAACTCCGAAGCTGAGCCCGCATCCGCTGAACTGGTCAAGCAGAGTGGCGAAACGAAACCGGAAGCAGTCGTAAAAGCCCCGCTCGACCAACTGTCGCCCGTACATCGCGCTCGTTCTAAGGTTCAGCGGGTCGATGAACTGGAGGAAATCGCTAAGCACTGCGCGAATTTGCCTGTACTAGATGACAGACCGACTGACGAGATTCTGGGATACGATGAGCAAGGCCGTGCACGCTGATGGTTGTTGGCACGTCTGCTAGTCGCAATTTTGGAAGCGAGCCGGAGCGCTGTGCTCTTATCAAAGCAATTCAGGCCACCGGATCACGACCCTCTCCATCGTTACCGAAGCGAGGCACGGCGTTAAGGATTGCACGATTTGAATGGGGTTTGCCGGCCGAGATCGACGTTGAATTCGTTTCGCTAGATGCCGGCACGGCGGATCGCCGCGGAGCCTTCCATCGGTTCGGCAAGCGAAATCGCGAGGTGTGCCGCTTTTCTCAAGTGTGGTGCCAACAATCCGATGGTTAGGCGCCTGTCCTATCTTTGTGAAAGATTGGCCAACCAGACCTTCTGCGCTTATGCATTCCGCCAGCGCCTGTGAATAAATTCCTCGGATACCCAGCGGCACGCCGCCGAAAAAAGCAACCCGCTAAGCAAGCGTACTCAAAAGCGTGAGAAAAAATGTGAAAGAAATGCCTTTCAGAGCACCGTGCGAGAACGGAAGCAGACACCCTGATTCAACATAACTGCTACAATTTAAAGCAACTCCAAGGACCAGTTGGAGCGCCGAACAGTGCTTGGGGTGCAAGAGGTCCCGGGTTCAAATCCCGGCGGCCCGACCAAAGAAATCAAACACTTAGGGGTAAGGCGTTCTGTTCTGGGCTCTACGGCGCGGAATCCATAGGCTTAACGCGAGAGCAGTGCCGTTGACTAACTTTTGAGCGCGTCACGCGCGAAGCAATAAGGATAGTGCTGTTGCCCGGATGCGTGGCACGCACGGGGTATCAACATGCAAGTCGCCTTAACGCCACTCGAATTCATTCGTCGAGCCCGGAAGCTATACGGCGGTCTTGAGGCTGTGATCGACGAAGATTCGAGCTGCAACTATGCGCAGTTTTTCGAGCGGTGCGACCGTTGGTCAGCGGCCCTACAGTACTTCGGTGTTCGTCCGGGTGATCGAGTCGCCTATATCGCTCCCAATACTCGTGCTCAACTCGAATCATTTAATGCCGTTCCGCAGATAGGAGCGGTGCTCGTGCCCATCAATTATCGCCTGAACGCCGATGATTTCGCATATCTCATCAACCACAGTGGGGCTCGCTTAATATGCGTGGATTGCGATTACCTGGATGCCGTCGACCGTATTCGTCCGCAACTGAAGAAGGTTGAACAGTTCATCGCACTCAATGCGGAGCGACACGGGTGGCTGAACTACGAGAAGCTGCTTCAGGAATTCCCGCCTTCTTTCACTTCCCCTGATGTGCATGAAAGCGATCTGCTAACCATCAATTACACAAGCGGCACCTCTGGCAAGCCCAAAGGTGTGATGATCACGCATCGCAATGCGTACATGAATGTGGTCGGAACGTTAGTGCATTTTCCAATGAGTACAGCCGACCGGTACCTTTGGACGCTGCCGATGTTTCATGCCAACGGATGGACATTCGTCTGGACCGTAACCGCTGTGGGCGCCGCGCATATCTGCCTGCGTAAAGCCCACCCGCAATCTATAGTCGACCGGATCGTCCGTTGCCGAGCCAACCTACTCTGTGCCGCCCCCACCGTTCTTCTTTCTCTCGTAAATTGTCCGATAGAGAGGAGATCGGAGTTGCCTTGCGGGGTGCGTGTGCTGACGGCGGGCGCGCCTCCTGCTGCTGCAACGATTGAGCGCATTGAGGACGAATTTGGGTGGTCTCTAACGCATGTTTACGGTCTGACAGAGACGTCACCTTTTATCACCATCTGTGAACGCCGTCCGGAGCACATTTTGCTTGAGCCGGCTAAACGGGCTGCTGTGAAGGCGCGGCAGGGGGTTGAGCTGATTACTTCCGGCGAGTTGCGCGTTGTGAATGAGAGCGGTGAGCCGGTTCCAAACGACGGCGAGACGCTTGGGGAAATCGTTGTTCGGGGAAATGTGGTGATGGAGGGGTATTACAACGACCCGGAGGCGACCGCCCAGGCCATGAGGGATGGCTGGTTTCATTCCGGCGATGCGGCAGTTGTGCACCCGGACGGTTACGTCGAGATCCGCGATCGCATCAAGGACATCATCATCAGTGGCGGCGAGAATATCTCGTCCATTGAAGTCGAAGGAGCAATGTTGCGCCACCCCGCAGTGCAAGAAGTAGCCGTAATCGGTGTTCCTCATGAACGCTGGGGCGAGGTCCCTGAAGCATTCGTAGTTTTGAGATCAGGCGCGTCGGTTTCGGAGGTCAAATTGAGGGAATTTGCACGCGAAACTCTCGCGCATTTCAAGGTGCCACATCGTTTCACGTTCATTGACGAGCTTCCGAAAACCGCGACCGGCAAGATACAAAAGTACGTGTTGCGCCAAGGGCGCCGGGCTATCAGCGCAGTTTAGATCCTTGATAGATACCGGTTTCCGGAGTGTTTACCCAAGAATCATTTCGCTTTGGATTGAGATCTTGCCGAAAAAGCTTCCAAATGCGATCTTGTTTCCGGATCTCCAAAGTGCTCGAGCAAAGACTCACGCTCCGCTCGCAAAATTTCCTGGATGTCGCTCCGGATGAGTCGTTTCGTGCGGCGTAGCGCCGCGCGCGAATGCCGCGCCACGGCCGCCGCCATAGAATGCGCTACTTGCTGCAACTCAGCGTCCGGCACAACGCGATTCACTAATCCAATGCGCTCGGCTTCCACGGCATCGATGAACTCCCCCGAAAGCAAAAGCCAACGCGCGCGCCGTTCGCCGATTAATTTGGCCAGCAATACTGACGAGCCTGCGCCTGCGTGCAATCCATAATTGATATGTCCGTCTGCGAACCTGGCGCTTTCAGTAGCCACGGCGAGATCGCAAGCACACATCAGTTCCAAACCGCCCGCCACTGCAACCCCATTCACTGCGGCTACGGTGACGCCGGGATAATCAACAATTCTTACAAATACATCCGCGAGCAACAGAAAATAGCGTCGCAGTGCTTCCTGGTCATCCAGGCGACCGAGATATGCTTTGAGATCCCCGCCGGTCGAGAACGCGCGCCCTGCACCGGTGATAATAAGCGGCCGTCCAGAGCCGATAATCGTGTCGAGTACCCCAACCAATTCCCGCAGCATTGCCTCATCGAACGCGTTTAGCACTCGAGGACGGTTCAGAGTCAACCAATAATACCCGTGACGCTCATCCAGGCAGACGGACCGACTTGTTAACACGCACACGAATATATCCTGAACTCCTGATACTGTGCTTGTTGCCCACCCGTGAACTGCTGCATGAATTTGCGGATAGAATTCCGCGAAGCTAACTGAGAAGCAATAATTGAATATGCCGAAACAAGCGACGTCGCCGGCCATGCTTTGCTCTCTACTTGTTGTAGTGTGCGCCGTCTCGTTCGCTCAGCCACTAACTTCATTGCGTGTGAACGGTAAGCGCATCAACGACCACTTGAGCGCGCTATCGAAATTCGGAGCCAACCCGCAAGGCGGCGTGAGCCGTGTGGCTTATTCGGAAGCCGATCTCCAGGGCCGAGCCTACGTAACCACGCTCATGAAAGACGGCAGGCCTCGATGTTCATATCGATGCTGCTGGGAACATTGTGGGCACGCGTCCGGGCGGCGATCCGAGCCTTAAACCGCTACTCGCCGGCTCCCATATCGATTCGGTGCCGATGGGCGGCAACTATGACGGCGATGTCGGTTCTCTGTCAGCAATCGAAGTCGCTCAGACATTGAAGGAACGTGGGATTGCGCTGCGCCACCCGCTCGAAATTATCATCTTGCAAAACGAGGAAGGTGGCACTATCGGCAGCAAAGCATTGGGCGAAGGGCTAACGGATGCGCAATTGAATACCGTGTCGCACAGCGGCAAAATGATTCGCGACGGTATTCGCCTGATTGGCGGCGAACCGGATCGCCTCGCGTCGGCGAAAAGACAACCCGGCAGCATCGCCGGTTATTTCGAGCTGCACATTGAACAAGGCGGCAGACTGGAGCGGGACCACATCGATATCGGAGTCGTTGAAGGAATTGTGGGGATTCTCGATTGCGAGGTTAGTATTGAAGGCTTCGCCAATCATGCCGGCACCACGCCCATGGACGAGCGCCATGATGCCTTACTTTCGGCGGCACGCTTCATCGAAAAGGTGAATGAGATGATTCGGAGCACGCCTGGCGCGCAGGTCGGCACGGTCGGGTGGATCAAGGCCGAGCCGGGAGCATACAACGTAATTCCCGGGAAGGTCACGCTCGGCTTAGAGATTCGCGATCTCGATGAACAGAAGTTCAAGAATCTGTTCCACCGACTTCAGAGTGAAGCGGAAGCGATCGGCAAGCTGAATGAGACGCGCTTCCATTTCGTGGAACCTATGGTGATCCACCCGGCCCTGACCGATGATGCGATCAAGAAGTTGATCGACAGTTCGGCCCGTTCGCTCGGTCTTTCGACCAAATGGATGCCCAGTGGCGCGGGACAAGATGCGCAAGAGATCGCGCGCCTCGGACCGATGGGTATGATTTTTATCCCAAGCATCGGCGGGATCAGCCATTCTCCTAAGGAGTTCTCGCGCCCGCAGGACATCGAGAATGGCGCCAATGTTTTGTTGCAGGCCGTCCTCGCTTTCGACAGGCGTTAGCCGCCTGACCACTTGGAGCGGTCAGGCCGCGCGAGAGCGAATACTCTTTCGCTTTGTCGAAAGAGCGCATGAAAGAGGGGTCAGGGTACGCGTTGCAAGTCCAGCAATACGGATCAAAGCGGCGCGGACAACTCACGGCCGGTATTCGCGAGCGGCAATTGAAGCGCGTCGTATTCGAATTCTTTTTTGCGAGACGCTCGCGCAACGTTGCGGGAGACTTGGCCGTGAAGGTACATTCTGACTCCGACAATTACTCTTAATGGTGAGCTGCGGTGCCGTGGCGCAGGTCGCACCGCACGATATTCGGTCGACACACGCGCGATTTTGCGATCAGGCAAGAGGAGAACTCGAGCAAATACAGTTCCTGCTCGGACACGTCAGCGTACAGAGAACCGAACGCTACGTAGGCTGCAAACAGCGATTGCGGAATGCGGTCAGCGATCGCATCGGGCTCGAGCCTGACCTTCAGGGCGGCTGATCAGGCACAGGTAGCGGACTTGTGGGTACCAACCCGAAATGGCCAATTACCGGTTTGCCGACAATCCAGGATTGGAGCAAGCACTTTGGAAATACACGATTCTTGCTTATGCTGTCGAGGAATCAAGCACGAAGAAGATGGTGCCAGCGCCGTCGGTAAACAGCCGCCGCAATCAGCCCGATGCCGATCAGTGTGTTGGTACCCGGCTCAGGAACTGACGACGCTCCGGAGATCAGCCCGGCAGAAGGGTCAACCGTGCTGAAGAACGTGGTATTCCCATTTGTCAAGTTGAGCGTTACTATCTCACTTGTCGCCCCGTTAAATGCGTAAACCGTGCCGCTCACGTCGACCGCAGCGGTAAGGTTGAGTGCGGTCGGGCCTATCAACGTAGCCATTCCCGTCGAAGGATCGATCTGGTACAGAGAGTCAGGAATGACCGGCGTGATGGTGAAGGTGGAGAAATCAATCGCGGCAGCGTCGAAAGTGGCGTACAGCTTTCCCCCTGAACTGAACAGCGTCTGGTCTACAACGTTCGTGCTTCCGTCAGGATTGGTGGAGTGAAGGGTAACTGGGAAAGGCGGGATGCCGGTAGCTCCCAGCAGCGTTGCGGCGCCTGTCGACGGGTTGATGGTGTACAGATTATTGGCTAAGTCGGTCGCATAAAAGCTGCTTCCGAATCGAACGAGATTGTCCGCTGAGTTGGGCCCGCAGGGAGACGCTGGAGACGAACAGTCGCCCAAACCCGTGGCGCCCACGAGTGTGGTAGTCCCAGTAACAGGGTTGATTGAGTTCAGATTGCCAGAATTAGCAAGAGTCAGGAAAGATCCATTCAGCCCCGGAACCAACCCGGTGGCCGGCTCTGGCATGTCTGGTCCGATTTGCTGAAAGTTTCCCGTACTCAGATTGAGCGTGCCAAATTGAC
Organism: Terriglobia bacterium; assembly: GCA_963846025.1. Classification (GTDB taxonomy): domain Bacteria; phylum Acidobacteriota; class Terriglobia; order Bryobacterales; family Bryobacteraceae; genus Bog-105. The sequence goes on from CAWJUG010000006.1 coordinate 464,693, forward strand.
CGCCGTTGATTACGTAAACTGAATCGCCGAGGCATGCGGAGGCAGCAAAAAGAGAAAGCGCGAGCAGGATCAGCGAATTGCTTTGCAATAATTTCATAATTTCTCCTAGGTCCGGACCGGAAAGCGCGGCTCGATCTGAAGACCGGCTCGATTCCCTTCACTTCCCTAGGCGCAGAACGCGTCGCAGGGGGATCATCCGAAAAGTATTTCGAACGTCTTGGTGAGTTGGTTGAGAGCTACAATCAGTGAATGGGGACGGGGGCACTACACGAAAGTTTAGCCGTCGACGACGTCAGCCTGCTTTTGCGCGCCTGGAGTGATGGGGACCAAAGCGCACTCGCGAAATTGACGCCAATTGTTTATAACGAGATCCATAAACTGGCCCAGCGATACATGAACGGGGAGCGCCCGGGCCACAGCCTGCAAACGACAGCGCTCGTCCACGAGGCTTATATAAGGTTGGTGGATTACAAACGCATGCAGTGGCAGGATCGAGCACACTTTTTCGCTGTTTCGTCGCAGGTGATGCGGCGCATTTTGATAGAGCATGCCCGGCGTCACAACCTGAAACGCGGAGGCAGGATGCAGCACGTTTCCCTGGAAGATGCCGTGACAGTCTGCGGGGCCGAGGGTATGGACCCAAGCGGAATTCTTGTGCCATTAGACGATGCTCTGACGTTGCTGGCCCGAGTGGATCCACGAAAAGTGCAAATTGTCGAGATGCGCTTCTTCGGCGGGCTTAGCGTAGACGAAACGGCAGAGGTCTTGAGGGTATCTCCCGTAACGATTAAGCGGGACTGGAGGGCAGCCAAGGCTTGGCTCTATCGCGAGCTGAGCGGTGGCATCCTCGATGGACCTCCAACAGTGGAAACAACTCGATAGCGTCCTTCAGAAGGCGCTGGAGCTTCCAGCGGAGGAGCGCGATGCCTTTCTGGGAAACGCCTGCGTGGACAACGAGGAACTGGAGCGTGAAGTGCGATCTCTGCTTGCTGCAGACGGGCACGCGACACAGTTCCTGGAATATGCGGCAATGGAACTGGCTGCACGCGGTGTCGCTCTCTCGCAGGACGAAGAAGCTCTCCAAGGCAGCGATTTAATCGGCCGTACGATTTCGCATTACCGCATTCTTAAAAAGCTTGGCCGCGGCGGAATGGGCGTGGTTTACAAGGCCGAAGACTTGCGGCTTGGACGATTTGTTGCGCTCAAGTTTCTGTCTCAGCAATTCGCTCGGGACGCGACTGCTCTGAATCGCTTCTTGCGTGAGGCGAGGGCCGCCTCGGCATTGAATCACCCCAACATTTGTACAGTGCATGACATCGGTGACTACGAGAGGCAGCCCTTTATTGTCATGGAGTATCTTCAGGGCACAACTCTGAAGCGACGTGTCGCCGGTGGTGTGATGGACAGGGAGACGCTGCTAGACCTCGGCATCGAAATCGCGGAGGCGTTGGATACCGCTCACAAGGCTGGAATCGTGCACTGCGATATCAAGCCGGCCAATATCTTTGTAACGGAGCGCCAATGCGCCAAGGTTCTGGATTTCGGCCTAGCCCAATTGCTCGAGCCAACGGAATGCTCGGCGACTGACGGGGTCGGTGGCACACCGGCCTACATGTCTCCCGAGCAGGCCCTTGGTCAAATCTTGGACGCTCGAACCGATCTGTATTCACTTGGGTTGGTTATCTGCGAGATGGCGACGGGCAGGTCGCGGTTGACTGAGGCCCCACCGAGCGGCTTGCCGGCGGGGCTGAAGAGCATCATCTCGAGATGCCTGGAGACGGACCGTGAGCGGCGTTATCAGCATGCTTCGGAAATCGAATTCGATCTACGGCGCTTGAAGCGGGAACTGGACAGCGCCCAAGCCGGATCTGTTCCCAACTACAAGAAGAAAACCCGCACAGGAACCCGCTGGACCGTGGCTCTCGGCGCGTGCGCCCTGCTGATATCTGTCGCCGCTCTCTACTTTCACCTTCGGCACGCACCAAAACTTACTGACAAAGACACTATTGTTCTCGCCGACTTCAAGAACGCGACCGGAGACGCAGTCTTCGACGGCACGCTCCGCCGCGGGTTGGCAATCGAGCTTGCACAATCGCCATTCTTAAGCCTCGTTTCCGATGAACAAATCCGGCACACTCTCGTGCTCATGAGCCAACCGGCCGATGTTCCCTTGACTGCGGACCTTGCGGAGGAAGTTTGTGAGCGCACAGGAAGTGCGGCCTTTCTTGAAGGTTCGATTGCACCTGTCGGGCGCCAATACCTTATCACCTTACGCGCTACGAATTGCCAGACCGGCGCGATTCTTGACGAAGAGCAGCAACAGGCGGTCACGAAAGCGGATGTCTTGAATTCGCTGACTCAAATTGCCCGCAAATTCCGGACCCGGGCGGGCGAGTCGCTCGCGAGCGCAGAAAGACATTCGACTCCCCTTGCAGAGGCGGCCACGCCATCGCTCGACGCCTTGAAGGCGTACAGCACGGGTTGGCAGTTGGCTCAATCAAAAGGCCATCGGGCCGCCCTGCCGCTGTTCAAGCTGGCCACGGAACTCGATCCAAAATTTGCTTCTGCTTACGCTTGGCTGGCACGAATGTACGGCGGTGTTGGCGAGTCTGGCCTTTGTGCGGAGAACAGCAGAAAAGCCTGGCTGCTTCGCAATAGCGCCAGCGACAGGGAGAAATTCTTCATCGACTACTCCTATTACCGGCAGGTGACTGGAGATCTGCAGAAAGCCTACGAAACAGCCGAGCGATGGGTGCAGACATATCCCCGGGACACGCAGCCGCATCCCTTCCTGGCAGGCATGACATCCGTTGCGCTGGGCAAATTCGACAAGGCGTTAGAGGAAGGACGGAGAACGATCGAGTTGGATCCGGATGATCCTTACGGGTATTCCAATCTTGCTTCGAGCCAGCTCTACAGTAATCGACTTAGCGACGCAAGGAGGACGCTTGGGCGGGCCGCAGAGCGCAAAATTGATATCCCGGAATTTCTAATCCTGCGGTACCAGATCGCGTTCTTGAAGGACGACCAGGCGGAGATGGCGCGACTCGCAGTATTAGGTGAGGAGGAGTCCGGTGCCGATGATTGGATGTGCGATCAGGAGGCTGCCGTCCTGGCTTATTCGGGACACTTGAGACAGGCGAGGAAGAAGTCGGAGAAGGCGATCAACTTGGCACTGCAGGCGGGCCATCGTGAGAGTGCAGCATTGCACGCAGCAGGCGCAGCGATACGAGAGGGTCTCTTTGGGAGTGCAACAGAGGCACGAAGAATGGCAGCAGCGGCGCGGCCGCTTTCCGACGGCAGAGATGCCGAGTGCAGCGTTGCCTTGGCCTCCGCCCTGTTGCAAGATAGCGCCGTCACTCAAGCACTCGCGGATGATTTGGAGAAGCGCTTTCCAGAGGATACGATCGTAAAGTCCGGTTGCCTTCCGGTCCTTCGGGGCATTGTTTCTTTGAACCACCGCAAACCATTAGAGGCGATCGCAGTCTTGCGAGCGGCTGCTCCATATGAGCTGGGATTGCAGACGATCACGTCACCCGGGTTCGTCGGGAATCTCTCGCCTATGTACGTGCGCGGCGAAGGATATCTCGCTGCCGGGCAAGGCACCGAGGCAGCCGCGGAATTTCAGAGGATTCTTGATCATCGCGGAATTGTGCTTGCCGACCCGACAGGCGCCTTGGCGCATTTGGAACTCGGCAGAGCGTTGAGAATTTCGGGAAATACGGGCAAGGCCAGAACTGCTTACCGGGATTTCCTCACACTGTGGAAAGATGCCGATGTCGAAATCCCAGTATTCAAGCAAGCCAAGGCGGAATACGCGGCGCTGCGGTAAGCCGCACCTGTGTCGCTCAAGTCAAGCGAAAGATCAATGTAGAGCTCGCGATATGAATCGTGAATTACGCTAGTACCTTATCGGAGGCGGCGCGGCAGGTAACCATCTGAGAAACAGGGCAAAGCACGGGCTGCGGCGCTTTCGATAAGGCCGTTTCATGTGAGTCGCTCGCGTTTGCGACGGCGCGGCCACTCACGTGCTTATTGGGTTTTCAATAGTGTTTTTCTTGATAATGACATACTCAGATCCGCGTTTCATGCAGCTGAAAGATTGCCATGCGCCAATCATAAGGTGCATCCTCTTTGGAGACAAGATCCATATTGCAAGACACGCCACTAGCTCATTTCACGTGCAGCGTCCGTCGCGCGAGCGACTTACTTGAAACGCGCCAACCGGAAACTTGCACCCGAGGTCTCCCCCGTCAAGGTAAATTAATAGAAAGCCATGCCAGCCGTCGCCCACACCGCGAACATCAAAGAAGCCGCGTGCCAAGCGATCACTTCAAACTTCACAAAGTATACGAATGCGGGCGCGGGGGGGGGCGCGAATGCAATCCTGCGCGGCATCCGCGCCATCTCGGACTACTAGACCGAGCTTCAGAGGCGCTGCTAAACCGGCGAATGCGGCCGCAGACAGAAACCATCTTCCTGATGGCCGGTGAAGAGTATTCGCTTATCAGCTCGCAGATGATCAAGGAGATTTTTATGCTCCGCGGCGATGTCTCGAGTTTTGTGCCGGCCTGCGTTGCGGCGCGGCTGCGTGCGAAAGTTGGTCATAGGTCAGTTTCCGAGTAGCGACGGTCCGGACACAATTGGCGCCGTGAACGAGGATCTATCAAAAGCTGAGCCCGTTCAACTTCACCGTGGCACTGACCCAGCAGCTTGGTTGTGACATCCTCAGAGATGGCACGAGTCTCTCGTCGCGCTAGGGAAGAGAATTAATTTTGCAAGTTTATCTGATCAACCCAAGCGATACCGCGTTCGGTACCGCCGTTATCACCCCGCGTTGGCTGTTCGTTCTCGCCGGAGCAACGCCTGAGGAATTCGGCGACCCGATCTTGTGTGACGAAACTCTGGAACCGCTAGATGTAGAGAGGGTTGCGCCCGGCGATATCGTCGGGATAGGCATCCATACGGGGAACGCTCTTCGAGGGTATGCGATTGGGCGTCTGGTGAAAGAGCGGGGCGCGTTCGTGGTCTTCGGGGGCATCCACACGACGCTGTACCCGGAGGAAGCTTTCGAGCGAGGGGCGGCGGACTGCGTCGTTCGCGGAGACGGCGATGTAGCTTGGGGCCAGGCTCTAAGAGATCACGCGCGCGGGGCTGCGCAGCGTGTGTATGAGGGCGGCCGGCTTGACGCCAGCCAGTTCAAAGTGGCGCGCTGGGACTTGCTGGACCGGTCCAAATACATGTGGGCGTCGGTCCAAACCGTTCGCGGATGCGCGAAACATTGCTCGTTCTGCTCTGTGTGGCGGACCGACGGCCAACGGCCGCGGCAAAGGGCTTCGGACCCGGTCATCGAAGAGATCGTTGAACTCCGGAGGCGAGGGTTCCGCTTCATCGCACTTGCTGACGACAACTTCTATCCGGTGTCGCTGACGGATATCCAGTTGGCGGAACGGCAGAAGAACGATGCGAAGGTGGCGAAGTTGAAAGCCGTTCGTGCACAGCGATTCGAACTCATGGAGCGCTTGGCCGAGCTTCCGAATGGGATGGTTTTTTTTACCCAGATCACGATGGAAGCGGCGGAGGATCCCGATTTTCTGGAAGCGATGCGCAAGGCGCGAATCATGGGTGCGTTGGTCGGTATTGAGGCGGTCACGGCGGAGGGCCTGAAGGCTGTGTTCAAGGACTTTAATTTGTGGGGTGAGAAGCTGGTGCAGCGGCTGCGGCAGTTTCAAGAACATGGGGTGCATGTTCTCGGGTCTTTCATTTTTGGACTGCCGACCGACCGCCCAGACACCTTTCAAGCCACGCAAGAACTGGCACAGCGTTCCGGAGTTTCCTTCGCGCAATTTGTGATGCTGACGCCGTTTTGCGGCACGGTCGACTTTGAGCGCTGGGAAAAAAGCCTGGGCGATCAGCCGCCGGCAGTCGATGGAATTCCAATCACGCGCTACTGGCTGATTCCGGCCGAGAAAAGGCCCAAGATGTTTATGCCGCATCCGACGATGAGTTCGGACGAGATGCGAGCCAGAACCCAAGGCGTCTGGGACAAGTTTTACAGCTTGCCGGCCATCTGGAAACGGTCCGCGTGTACGCCGACATTGCGCTCACGCCTGGCGTTTGTTTTTATCTCGAAGCTGTATCGCCAAATGTATGCGAGCACCGGCATCGCAACGGACAGCGCACGCCGTGAACGGGCTACGCGATGGGCAAGACGTATCGCGAAAGTGACACGCCGATTGTTTCAGGCGCCACCGATGCCAGATTTGCAAGTGCCTCGCGCTCGTGCGAGCGCTTCGACAGATCTGTTGCGTGTACTCAGCTGAACATCCGCGGTAAATCGCCAAGCGTTTACCAATACGCATTCGTGGAACTATTTCCGGTTGTTGTCGGATTACGAGCAAACCGGAAACTGAGAAGAAATTTCCCTTCGCCCGGCCGTCCTTGAGGATCTCAGTCGTCCGTTAATTCGTAATATCGTTGGCTATTCTGCGCGCTTTCTGAGAGCGTAAGTTGAGCTGTTGCAAGTCAAGATCGTACGTAACCTGCATGTTTTGCTGGGCGTGAGCAAACGATCATGTACTAAGTATCACGATCCGTCAAATCAGTTCTCCGAATTGCGACAAACCGGCTGCGCGTCATATGTCCCAGATCGGAGGTTGGGAACACTGAGACCGGCTTCAGCCAGCAATATGAAATAGTGAGTCTGTGATCTGCTTACACCGCTTTCTCCGGTTGAGCGGTGCCTGCCTTTGCCGAAACCTGGCAGTCGGCTGGTTAGCATGCGTCAGTGTCCTTGTAGCGGCTCCGCTGCCCGCTGAACCGCCCCTGAACGACCGTGTTCTGGTCGTCTATAACGCGGGCGTGCGTGAATCAAAACAAGTCGCAGAGTATTACGCGACCAGGCGATCCATTCCGCCATCTCACCTCTGCAAGATTGATGCTCGATCATCTGACGAACTGAAGCAGGAGGATTTCGACGCCGACTTGAAACGTCCCATCCGGAAGTGCCTCGACCTCCTCGGGAAGCAGACCATTCTGTACATTGTGTTGTCGTACGGAACACCCTTTCTTGTTGACGTCGGTTCCCAAACGAATGCTCTTGATCAATTCGTAGCGGACATCTGGGACGAATTCCTTCCCGAGCGTACAGCGAACGAATCGGACGTGCAACCCTATTTCGGAGCGGCGCAAAGCGAAGGCGATTTCTATCCGCCGTTCGTGTCTCTCGCGGTTTACCGTCGCCAGCCAGACGCGAAAGCAATTTATTCGGTTTGGCGTCTTGATGCCCCGAATGCTGTGCTCGCCAAGGGATTAGTGGATAAGGCACTCGAAGCCGAGACAAAGGGCTTGGCGGGAATCGGGTGCTTTGACCGAAATCGGGGGAATCTTGCAGGGATTGCAGACTATAGTTACGGTGCTGGCGATTGGGAGATTCACCGCGCCGCTGACTTCACCCGCCGCGCTGGGTTCACCGTAATTGAAGACGACCACAGCGAGGAATTCGGAACCGCGCCCGCGCCGCTGCGTTGCGATCATGCCGCGCTCTATGCGGGTTGGTACTCCCTCGATCACTACAACGATGCATTCAGCTGGAATCCGGGCGCCATCGGCATTCATCTCGATAGCGCATCGGCTCACACGCCGCGAGGGGGCAGAAATTGGGCCGCAAACGCCCTCGACCACGGTATTACCGTGACGGCCGGAGCTGTAACAGAACCATATCTGGACAACTTGCCCCGCCCGGATCAGGCATTCTTCTACCTGTTCAGCGGTGCAAATGTCGGTGACGCATTTCTGCGCAGTGAGCGCCTGCTGAAATGGAAGGTCATCAACATCGGTGACCCGCTGTATTGCCCGTTCCCGAACTCACCCCCGCTCGCCGCCAGGGTGCAGCCGGCGCTCGTGTTCGCACTCGGCCCACGTTTAACTCTAGGCGACGCGACCTCGGAAGCGATCATTGCCGTAAACCGGCCGGTATCGCAAGAATTGATTTTCTCTGTAAGCTCCGACAATCATGATCTCGTGGCCGTTCCTGCTTCGGTCAACATTCCCGCAGGACGTGACGGAGCCAAATTCCAGATCATCACTCATCACGCCACGACGGATGGGGTCACAGTTCGCCTGCGAGCCAAGGCGAACGAGCAGGAAGTGTCGAACACGCTCGTCGTGTTCTCGATCTTCGGCGCGCTGACCCTCAGTCCTGTCCAAATAAAGGGGGGCGGGCAGTGCGTCGGTGCGGTACTTCTGCGGCATGCGGCCGCAACAAACATCACTATCGCATTCAAGACCAGCAACCCGGCTCTGGTACGGACTCCCTCTGAGATAACCGTATCGCAAGGACAGGATAAGGCTACTTTTCCGATTGCCACGCAGCCTGTTTCCGCCGGAACGTCGGTGGACATTTCTGCAACCTACGAAGGACTCGTGCGCAGCACCAATCTAAAGCTGCTGCCGTGACACATAACCGGCACTCGCATCTGGGGCCGCCCGGAGACTAGACTTGCACACACGCTTCGCCTCATTGCTATTTCTTTCTCAACTTCTGTTCCTTCAGGCTTCGCCCGTCAAAATCGATTATTCGCGCGACCGCTGGCCAGCTCTTTGGATACGCGTTCCCGGCTCCAATCCCAGCGACTACGGCGTTTATCATTTCCGCAAGCAGTTCAATATTGCGTCCCCACCGGCATCTTTGCGGCTCTTTGTTTCTGCCGACAACCGCTACCAGTTGTTCGTCAACGGCGATTTCGTTTCTTCCGGACCAGCCCGAAGTGACATTTATCATTGGCGCTATGAGATTGTTGACATCGCTGGCAAACTGCATCCCGGCGCCAACACGCTCGCTGCGGTCGTCTGGAACGATGGTCCGTACCGTGCGGTGGCGCAGAACAGCATCGCCTCAGCATTTGTCTTGCAGGCGGAAGATCCAGAGTTCTGGTTGCTGAACACAGATTCGTCCTGGCGCTGCACGGCGAATCCCGCCTACCAGCCCCAGATCGTCCCGAAAGATCAGCTCATCGACTATCAAGCCGTCGGAGCAAATGAACACGTCGACGGCAATGTTTATCCATGGGGATGGCAGCGCCCCGACTTTGATGATCGCCAATGGCGTCCGGCGCAACAGCTCTCTGCCGCATCTCCGCGTATTGCCCGCGACGGTCCCAACTCCTGGATGCTTGTGCCCTCGGCCATTCCCGAGGAAATTCAGGAGCCGTTACGATTGCAATCTGTTAGAGAGTCCAACCGCGTAGAAGTATCACCTGACTTCCCCCGCGGCAATTATCCCTTCACCATTCCCGTGAACTCACACGCCACTGTTTTGCTCGATCAGAGCTTCCTCACTACCGCCTATCCGCAGCTCACAGTCAGCGGCGGGTCCGGCAGTGATATCAGACTGTCGTACGCCGAAACACTGTACGACACAACCAAGCCAAAGCCGCTGAAAAGCAATCGGAATGAGGTCGCCAATAAAACTTTCATTGGCCGGTTCGATACCTTCCTGCCCGATGGCGGGGAGCATCGAATGTACCAGCCCCTTTTTTGGCGCACGTATCGCTACCTCAAGCTGGACATCACGACGAAAAACCAGCCAGTCACGGTCGAAGATCTGCGCGGCATGGCGACCAGCTACCCCTTTCAGCGCGTTTCTTCCATTCACTTTTCGGACCCCAAACTGGACCGCCAAATCCAGGACATCCTGACTACGGGCTGGCGCACGGCCCGCCTCTGCGCGCACGAAACGTACATGGATTGCCCCTACTATGAACAGCTCCAATACGTCGGCGATGCGCGCATTCAGATGTTGGTTTCGCTATACAACAGCGGAGATGCACGCCTGATGCGCAAGGGTATTGAAGACATCGACGCCTCACGCACGGCCGAAGGCGCAACCTACAGCCGCGCGCCTTCTTCGCTCGCCCAATATATTCCGCCGTTCTCACTGTGGTGGATCGGCACGCTTCACGACTACTGGATGTACGTGGATGATCCTGCGTTCGTAAAATCCATGCTGCCCGGTGTTGAAAGCATTCTGCGCTTTTTCGCCCAATATCAAAAGGCCAACGGATCTCTGCAGAAGCTGCCTTGGTGGAATTTCGTCGATTGGACTCGTACCTGGCATGCGGGCGAACCTCCGGCCGATCCCGATGGCTCCTCCTCTGCCGCTATCGATCTGCAACTCGTGCTGGCGTACCAGTGGGCTTCCGAGTTGGAGAAGGCGTTCGGCGATCCCCTGCTCAGCGAACGCTATGGTCAAGCTGCGCAGAAATTAAAGGAAACGGTCCGCAACACCGACTGGGATCGATCCCGGCAGATCTTCGCAGATCAGCCCTCTCATCGAACCTACTCTCAGCAGGTGAACACGCTTGCTGTTCTTGCCGGCATTCAACCAAAAGCGCAGGCCCGCGATGTCCTGTTGCGCGCGTTATCGCAACCCGGCCTGGAACAATCTTCCATTTACTTCCAGGCTTACACTAACGCCGCTCTGGCCAAAGTCGGGGAAGGCGCTCGCTATCTGGATCGTCTCGGCGTTTGGATTCACATGCTTCAGCAAGGCCTCACAACCTGGGCGGAGGTCGATCAGCCTGATACGCGTTCTGACTGTCATGCTTGGGGCGCCAGTCCCAACATCGAAATCTATCGCACAATCGCCGGGGTCACACCCGCCGCACCTGGTTTCCGATCTGTGCGGATCGAGCCCAATCTCGGCGCTATTTCCGGGATTCAGGCCGTCATCCCTCACCCTATGGGGAAGATTGAAATCGCCATCGACTCCGGCAAAGTGAACATTAACCTGCCTGCCGGAATCCCCGGAGTTTTCGTTTGGAAAGGTACGTCGTATTTGCTCCACCCCGGCAACAACCAACTTTCTCTATAAGCTCTGGTTCGATAAATACGACCGGCGAAAATGCCGATCGTGTTTTTAGAAGGCGCCGTGATATGCTCAGGCTCATTGTTTTAGTAGAAACGGGAAGGTTAACAGATGAGCAAAAGCGTACTTACACTAGGCGGCGTTCTTCTTTTGACATTTGGGGCTCTGCCGCAACAAGCACAAGAAAAGGGTGGAACTGTTCGCGTTCAGATCAACTACACAGGAACCGGGACGGTTGATGAGAGCCATAAGATCTTTGTGGCACTTTGGGGGTCGCCGGATTTCGCCCAACCAAACGCGAACGTGATGCCCCTAGCGGTGAAAAATGTGACTTCAAAAAACGGAATTGTGTCTTTCTCGGACATTCAGAAGACACCTGCCTACGTAAGCGCCGCCTACGACCCAACGGGAAAGTGGGACGGTCAATCCGGGCCGCCTCCGACTGGCACCTCACTCGGGATGTACAGTAAAGCGCCTCCTCAGCCGGCAGCTATCGATGTCGCCCCAGGCAAGAGCGCGAAAGTCACCATTACGTTCGATGATCGGCAAAAAATGATGTAGCCTGGATGCTCTTTTCTCTCGGCGGTGCTGCCGGGAGTAAGTGTGTCGCCAAATAAGCCTCAGTGGTGAAGCGAAGCTCCCGACAGGACGCGCTCGGCAGTTTCGGGTTTCCCGGAAAATTACACCTTGCGGCCCATTTGGAGATCGCTAGTGCTGGGCTGGCCTGTCTCTACGCGGCCTGCATAATGTGCTTGGGCATTGGATCCTTCGCACTTCACCGTGAAATCGTACCAGCCGTTGCTGTGCCGCAAAGGCAATACAATCGCGGTATCCTCACCAGCCTTCAGTTTCCGACTAACAGCACTCGCGCCATAAGCCTCATCCGTGATGACAACGAACACAATCTGTTTGCCGGGATTGTGGAGATTCACCTGCACGTTGCCCGTTAGTCCCGATGCGGTGCCCTCGTAAACAGTGCGCACCTCGATTGGCTCCTGTGTACCCGCGCTTCCGCTGAATGCGCGATAGAACCCATTGGGTCCGTGTACTTCGATGACATATGTATCTTCAGCAAACATCGAGAGCGGGAATTGGCGGCTGAGCGTGTCTCCTGCCCGGACCGCGAAGGTCGCTGCCTGCATATTCTTGCCGTTATTCAGATGGCGCAGATAAACATTAAAAGGCGCCCCCGCAGAGGCTGTTCCGTGCACTCGGTCGCCTGCCCTAAGGCGGAGTTCCCAATTCCTACCATCCTTTGCAAGGCTTCCGTCAGCGTATAGTTCATAGGGCAATGCGCACGCCGGTCGAATGCCTTCCTCCTGGTATGCACCGAGTTGAGATTGAGCCGGCGCACGATTAATCTGCTCAATCTCCTTCTTAGTGAGCTTGCGGTAGTTCGCTGGGATCTTTTTATAGCGCGCTTTTTCGATGCTCACCACATACTCGTCGCGATTGAGAAAATTGAGCTTGGATTCCTTCGGGTCATAGGGACGAAAAACGGACGTGAGGTCACCTGAAACGGTACGGCGCCAGGTGCTGATGTTCTCTTCGTGTATAGACTTGCCGAACTTGGTATGTGCAAAACGTTCCAGCAGCATCAGCGTGGAAGTGTGATCAAAAACCTGAGAGTTCACCCACCCTCCGCGAGTCCAAGGCGACGCGACAATCATGGGCACGCGAAAACCCAGACCAATCGGACCAGTGCGCGCCTCTTTGGGATTCACTCCTTGGATCAGTTCATCCTCGCGATAGGTGTAATCGAGGGCAGCGTCGATACCCGCTGAGCATCCGCCAGTGGTTGGGCGTTTCGGATCAGCAGCAACGAACGACGGCGCATGGTCAAAATATCCATCATTTTCGTCATAAGTCAGGATGAAAATTGTTTTCTTCCACACACCGGGATTGCTAGTCAGAACGTCTAATGCTTCCGAGACATACCAGGCGCCATACCAAGGAGATGTAGGGTGATCCGAAAACTTATCTGGCGCAATGAGCCAGGAGACTGCCGGCAGCTTGCCTTCGTTCACGTCTTTGCGGAACTGGTAAAAGATATCGCCTTTAGGTACCAGCATGGTGCGCTGAGTGCCGGCGTCGTCAAGCGTCAATGGGCTAAGAGTGTGATAATCGGGGTCGCCCGCATTGGTGACAAATGCGGCGTGGAACAGCGCTCTCTGTTCGTCGTTGAGTTGGCGGTAGCGCTTCTCGCCACAATTCGCCAGCGCATCTTGGAGTTTGCCGATGTGATCGTGTATCTCCTGGAGCAATGTACGCGTCCGTGCTGTTTCGGCGGGATCTTTCGCCGATTTGATACCAGTTTCGAGCTTCTTTCCCTCGTCCGAGAGCTCGTCTATCCGGCGGTTTGCAGAGGCGAGGAAGCCGCGATAAGCCTCGACATTGTAGGCCTTGAAGCATTCGAGTGGGTTGTCGCTAAAATTGGAGAGCCAGGCATCTTTTTCGCCCGTCAGCGGCGAGCGTGTTAGCTCGTTCTGATATGCCTTCCACGAAATACCAGCCTCGTTGCAGGCGCTCGGGAAAAGTCTTCCAGACCATGCCCCCGCCGTCAATTTGCTCGTTGCGCATGAAGACCCTTGAGTCCGCCCTCTGCCGATCGCGAATGGTCCCAGTCCAGAAATAACAGCGGTTGGGCGACGTGCTGCTCAGTACCGAACAGTAGTTTTGATCGCAGATCGTGAAGGCATCAGCCAGGGCGTAGTAGAAAGGCAGGTCTTCGCGCGTGTAGTAGCCCATCGTCATAGGCACTTGGGCGTACTCCTTTTTGCCGGAACGCTTGGCTTCGAGCCATCCATCGTGGCGGCCGTCGTTCCATGCGTCGATCTGGCTGTGACGCGAGTGAGGTAAGGAGCCCATCCACGTGATGCGGGTATCGTGAATGTCGAGACGCCACGGCGCATACGAGTTACCGGCGGAGTCGGTCTGCACGAAGATCGAATTGCCGTTGGGTAAACGCAGAGCGTGTGGATCGTTAAAACCGCGTACGCCGCGCAGCGAACCAAATGCGTGATCGAACGAGCGATTCTCCTGCATGAGGATAACGATGTGCTCGGCATCCAGCCATGTCGAGCCCGGCTCGGGTTCAATGGCGTAAGCGCGTTGGACGGATTCCGCAATCAGGGTGCTAAAGCCGCCGCCAGAGACAAGTGCCGCCAGTTTGAGAAAGTCACGTCGCGTGGTCATTCCTTTTCTCATTGTGAAGCTTGCGTTGGACCTAGGCGGCCATGGCGGTAGCTGTCCTCAAGCGGCGCTGTAGTTTGCGAGTTCTATTACTAACTCGGTTATCTGCGGCGGAGTATTTCGTTTCAGTATAGGGATTAGGAGAGAACCAGCCTGGGACGGCTAGGGGCTAGGTTTGGGTTTCGTTTCATACGAAGATGCGGATGTGGTACAGGACACGCTATCCTCGGAATCGCGGCAGAAACGAGAACTGTTTGAATACGGGCTACTGATCGTTCTCGTTGCGCTGCTTGCTGCCACAGTTTTGTCGAGCACGAGCATATCCATCATGAAAGTCTGGAATGTCGTGGATGCCGCTATCACTCACGCCGTGAGTGTAGCGCTATAAGGTACAGCGGGCTTACGCGCGCACATATAGGCGGTGAACAGAGAATCTCGTTTCTCGAGAGAAAAGGCCGGCAATGTGAAATTCTTGACTCATGTACTCGGCGTCGCTGCCTTACTGCCGTTGTGTATGTCAGGTCGTGGAGCAAGCAATGCTCGACTGACCGGTGTGGTGCAAGATCCCACTTCAGCACCTATTCCGGGAGCATCGGTGACCCTGCTGAGTGTTGATGGGGTGCTTCAGACAGATACTTTAAAAAACGGCTCTTTCGTGTTCGATGACGTATCGCCGGCCGCTTACGAAGTCAAGATTGAAATTCGGGGATTCTTCCGCGAGAAGCTCTCGCTCGATATTCACGAAAACACGCCTCCACTTGTGATTCGTCTCAAAATCTGTATGGCGACGCGCGACAGGGTCTGCGGACCAGATTTTCCCGTGAATTATGGTCCGCTAGGTGCCGCGAATTCGCGTGTTGAGGGTGTCGTATATCATTTCGGCGGGCCCGCGCCCATTGGAAATGCCGACGTCACTATCCAGCCGATCGATGATGCTCAACCGCCGCTCCGGTCTCGGTCCGACCGAACCGGAAGGTTCACCTTTGAAAATGTCCCGGCCGGTGTCTACGATCTGAAAGTCGCCAAGCGTGGATACCAACCTGTAGAAATCAAAGGATTGATAAAGCCGCGTGGACATGATGTCTTCATTCAGACCTCGATCCTTGAACGGGGCATTGTCATAGTCGAGCAATAAGAAGCGGATTCCCCGGCCGGATCTCTTACCTGCCCAGTTAGGGGGATCTGTATTGGCCGTCGTAAAATCGTGCTTTTTCGGAAAACTTGCCGAAGACAGATGCACCACGATGTCACGAAACGCCTGATTCTGCCTTTGCCTACACGTCTCGTTACTGCGGCTTGCCTGAATTGGCCTCGATTAGGCGACACTTCCTGCGAATCACCCTTGATCTGCGCCCGCGGCGAGCCTCGATTGCATCTCCCGCCTTCCAGGTGGTTTAATAGAGGTGCAGCGTCAAGCAAAGGAGTGGGCGAATTGCCCACTTTTTTATTGCTCTGGGTTTAGAAATGCCGGCGGCCGAGAATACTGAAATGGCGAACAAACTCACCATGTTAGGTGAGCAAGCCGCCCTTGGTACGCCCATCGAAATCATAGAAATCCAGGTGCGTGGCGCCGGAAAGTCCCGTCTTCTGCGCGTATATATTGATAAACCCGGCGGCGTTACGCATGGCGACTGTGAGCTCATCTCTCAGCGCCTGGGAAAATTGCTGGATGAGGAAGACGCTGTTCCGGTTGATGGTGGTGGCCAGGAAGAGGACACCCCGAAGGATAGAAAGTCGCCTCGCCGCCTCAGTCGGCCGCAGCTCTTTCCGGAAAGCTACACGCTAGAGGTAAGTTCGCCGGGCGTTGATCGCAAACTCACGCGCCCTCGCGATTTCGAACGCGTCGTCGGGCAAAAGATCCGGCTGGCGGTTCGAAACGCCATCGAAGGGCAGACACGCTTCGAAGGCAGGCTTACCGAGTTTGCCGCAGGAACTCTGCAGCTTGAAATCGCGCCCGAGCATCTGGTGCGAGTTCCCCTTGATCAGATTCAAAAAGCGAATTTGAAATTTGAGGGCACAGGGCGTTTGGGGTCCGTTGCGCCCGGTCAACAGTCTGAGGGCGCAGGGCGATTGCGGCCCGTTGTACCCGGTCAAAAAAGCTTCCGGTAGACCGTTAACTTTTCACACGACATTTTTCTTAGGAATTTGAGGTTTTTACGTGCCTTCCATTTATCAGTCCATCGAAATGCTCAGTAAGGAGAAGGGTATCGATCCGCAGATCGTGCTGGACGCGGTCAAGGATGCGATGCTCGCCGCTGCGCGCAAGCATTTCCGTTCGCAGGAAGATCTGATCGCGGACTTAGATGAAAACTCCGGCAATATCCAAATTTATAGGGTCCGTACCGTGGTCGACGCGGTGGAAGACCCCACGAAGCAAATCACTCTGTCTCAAGCACTCAAAATTGATCCCAATGCCAGCGTAGGCGCGGAACTTCGGGAGCCTCAGCCCACCGAAGCGCTGGGCCGCATCTCCGCTCAAACCGCCAAGCAGGTGATTCTGCAAAAAGTGCGTGAAGCCGAGCGTGACAGCGTTTTCGTCGAATTTCAGGGCCGGCAGGGTGAACTGGTGAACTGCTCGGTCAAGCGCCTGGAAGCCCAGGACTATATCGTCGACATGGGCAAGACGGAAGCCCGCCTTCCTAAGAAAGAGCAGTCGCGCGTCGAAACGTTCAGTCTCGGCGATCGCGTCCGCTGCATTATAAAGGGAGTCGAAAAGGGCGGCAAGCTGTCCGGCGTCGTTGTTTCCCGCGCCGCTCCCGAGCTCGTCATGCGCCTGTTCGAGCAGGAAGTTCCCGAGATCTACGACGGCACTGTTATCATCAAGGCCTGCGCCCGCGAAGCCGGTGAACGCACCAAGATCGCTGTTGCTAGCCGCGATCGTGATGTCGACAGCGTGGGTGCCTGCGTCGGAATGAAAGGCATGCGCGTGCAGTCCATTATTCGTGAACTGCGCGGCGAAAAAATCGACATCATTGAGTACTCGGACGATCCGGTACTCTATGTGACCAAGGCGCTCAGCCCCGCCAAAATCTCGCGAGTAACCGTGGTCGACCCGGCCGCCAAGCACATGGAAGTCGTGGTTGACGATCTGCAACTGTCCCTGGCTATCGGCAAGCGCGGCCAGAACGTGCGTCTCGCTGCCAAGCTCTTAGGTTGGAAAATCGATATCAAGAGCGAGGAAGAAAAGCGGCGTGAAATGGAATCGCGCATGGCTGATCTGGTTATTACCGGCGCTCCCGTTTCCGTGCTCATCGAGCACGGTCTCGATGAGAGTGTAGTAGAGCAGCTAGTCGCTGCAGGAATCGGTACGGTTGAGCGTCTCGGCGGGATGACGCCCGAAGACTTGGAAGCGATTCCCGGAATCGACGAAGGAATTGTGAGTCAAATTCAAGGCTCAGTGGTGTCCTTCTACGAGTACGATACTGTACAGGCCGCTAGTGAAGCCGCGCCTGTGGAACCTGAGGAATTGGAAGCCGTGATTGACGAAACGACCGAACAGAACCCCGAGCATCAGCGAGGGGATGATCTCGATACCAGCCCCGCTTTTGAGAACATTGAAACCGGAGTTCTGGAGCGCGACTTAGCCACACATGAGCCGGCGCTCCTTGAGGAAAGCGGCGAAGGCGAAGTTCTCGACCTCGGAAGGGTGGAAGGGCTCTCCGGCGCACCCTCCACCTTGCGCAACATGGTTTTATCGGATGAAGCTGAATTGGCGCAGTCTGATACCATTAAAGAATCCGAGTAAAGCACTACAAGTGGCGGTAGTGTAAGGAGTTATCAAGCAGTTTCTTCTATGAGGAAAATCCGAATCAACGAGCTGGCGCGGGAGCTGGAAGTAAAGCCCGGCGTCATTCTCGACATGCTGCCCGAATTGGGCGTGCAGGAGAAAAAGACGCATTCCAGCTCGATCGACGAAGACGTCGCGCTAGTGGTAAAGGAGCGTTTGACGGGCTCCGGCGATACGCCGCCCAGGTCTATTGCGAACGGTCACCATCTCGACCGCGAACATGACCGCGATCACGAACGCGAGGGCGACGAGGGCGGGGAACCATCTACGCCTGTTGCCACTCCGCCGCTCGAGGCGCGGGCGGCAGCAAGCGCTCCGGCGCCCGAATTGCTTCAGACCTCGGCGATTGCGGAATCAACTACTCAACGCCCAGGTTTCCAACCGCCGCTGCGGCAGCGGGACATGGGCAGATCGCCAATACCTCGCGCCTCCACTGAAGAAAACCTCACCTCGCCCCCAGTTCCTGCCGAGCCGGCAACTCCGGCCGCTATGCAAACGTCCGCGGCGCCTGAGGCCAGCGCCGGGTCCGAGACATCCTCTGAGCAGGATAGGCCTATACCTGTTTTTCGCCCGCTACGGCCGCCATTAGGCGCTGCCGGTGCGCTCCATCCGCCACTCGCGCCAACATCGGTTCAGCCCGGAACGCATGGTCCCATCAATCGAACCATCAGTATTCCGGCACGTCCCTTGCCGCAAGCGCCGCAGTCCAGGACGGCTCCTTCTACGCCATTGCCCAGCGGCCCCAGGCAGCCGCTGCCCCCTGAAAGGCCTCGAACTCCCGGGCCAACTTCCGGGTCTGCTCCTGGCTCTACAGCTGCCGGTTCTACACTGTCTGGTTCTGCGGTTCCTGGGTCTGCAGTTCCTGGTTCCCCGGCGCAGCGAACCCCGCGTATTCCCGGTCCCCAGCAAAGCAATATTGAAGCTGCTCCACCCATGCCCGAGCGGCCTGCCCCTCGCGTGCAGCCTCCGACTCACGTAATCGCTCCTGGCAGTGCATCCGCTTCCGTTCCGGGTGCCCCTATTCCGACTCCGCGTCCTTCACCGCGCCCCGGTTTGACGCCCGGCGCACCCATTGCGCCTCGGCCGGTAAACCGGGCGTCGCTAGCCGGTCAGCCAGGTGCACGACCCACTGTTCCGCCGCGCCCCGATATGGTGCAGCGCTTAAAACAGCAGACGCAGCCCCGTCCCGCTCCGGCCGCTCCCGGCATGCCCCGGCCCAATACTCCTGGACGGCCGTCCCCTGCACCTGGACAGCCGCTTTATCGCGGTCCTGTCCGCCCCGGTCAACCGCTCATGCGCGGCCCGGGTGGTCCCGCAGGTCCCGCTCAACCCGGTGGCCTTCGTCGTCCCGGCGTGCGCCCCATGCATCCGACGGCTCTTCGACCAGAACCGGCCACCTTGCCGCCAGGCGATCCGGGCCGACGTCATCAGGTCAAGCCAGTCGGCCGCCAGGGCCCTCGCAAGCGCGAGGATCTGGAAGAAGGAATCCTTCGTGAGCGTGTCTCCCGTCGCTCCGCTATCATGGCTCCGCCGCCCATTGATCGTGAGATCACAGTGGCCGAAGGCATCACCGTCAAGGAGCTCTCTGAAAAGCTGGGCGTTAAAGCGAACCTGGTGATTAAGAAGCTGGTGGATACCAAGAAAGTTTTCGCCACCATCAACCAGACTCTCGACGTGAAGCTCGCCGAAGAACTGGCGCGCGAATTTGGAGCTTCTACCAATCAGGTCAGCTACGAAGAGGAAAGCACTCACGAAATCGTACTGGCGGAAGAAACAAGGGACTTCGTGCGGCGTGCCCCGGTCGTGACCATCATGGGTCACGTCGACCACGGCAAAACCTCGCTCCTTGACGCAATTCGCCAGACCAACGTTGCCGGCCGTGAAGCCGGCGGCATCACTCAGCACATCGGCGCGTATTACATCGAAAAGAACAACCGCAAGATCGTATTTATCGACACGCCCGGCCACCAGGCGTTCACTCGCATGCGTGCCCGCGGCGCGAAAGTCACCGATATAGTTGTCCTGGTTGTTTCAGCCGACGACGGCGTTATGCCGCAAACGCTCGAAGCCATCGATCACGCGCGCGCCGCCAGCGTCCCCATTGTTGTCGCCATCAACAAGATCGACAAGCCCGATGCGCAGCCCGAGCGTGTTAAGCAACAGCTTGCCGATCGCGGCTTGCTTGCGGAAGATTGGGGCGGCGACGTCGTCATGGTGCCTGTCTCTGCGAAAAAGGGCCAGAATCTCGACTTGCTGCTCGAGATGATTTTGCTCGTCGCCGACATACAGGATCTGAAAGCCAACCCCGGCCGTCCCGCTCTCGGTACTGTTCTCGAAGCCAAGCTGGATAAAGGCCGCGGACCTGTGGCCACCATGCTGGTTCGCAACGGAACGCTGCGCGTTGGCGATTTCTTCATCTGCGGCGCTCTCTTCAACAAGGTTCGCGCTATGTTTGACGATCGCGGAAATCCGGTCAAAGAAGCCGAGCCTTCCATGCCGGTCGAAGTCATCGGTCTCGAGAGCCTGCCAGAAGTCGGCGATTCCTTCCAGGTTGTCTCTGATACTTCGAAAGCCAAACAGATTGTTATCTACCGCGAATCCAAAGCTCGCGATGCTGCCATGGCCAAGGGTGCGCGTGTGGCCACGCTGGATTCGCTCCACCGGCAGTTCAAAGAAGGCGATCTCAAGGATCTGAACCTGATTATCAAAGCCGACGTGGGCGGAACTGCCGAGGTGCTCTCCGACACGTTACAGCAGCTTTCGAACGAAAAGATTCGTGTGCGCGTCCTTCACACCGGTGTCGGCGCGATCACTGAAAGTGATGTGCTGCTGGCCTCGGCTTCAGATGCCCTTATCATCGGTTTCAACGTTCGTCCCGAGCGCAACGCGCAGGCCGTCGCCGAACAGCAGAAAGTGGATATCCGTCAGCACAGCATCATCTACGAGTTGATTGATGAAGTGAAGATGGCCATGACAGGTCTTCTGGAACCGGTCTTCAAGGAAACCATTCAGGGCCATGCCGAGGTTCGCGAAACCTTCCGCATCAGCAAGGTCGGCACGGTCGCCGGCTGCTTCGTCACAGACGGAGCGATTCGCCGCGACAGCCAGGTGCGCGTCGTGCGTGACGGCGCAGTAGTCCATACCGGCCGTATTGAAGCGTTAAAGCGTTTCAAGAACGACGCGAGCGAGGTCAAGAACGGCCTCGAATGCGGTATCTCGCTGGCCAACTTCAACGCCGTGCAGGTAGGCGACACGATTGAAGCGTTCGCCATGGAGCGCATCGCAGCGCAAATGCCCGAAGCCACTACGGCTTAGACTTAACGCAACACGCGATGCCCGTCATCGGCGTCCTTACGCTCGACATTCACGTTGAGAGTTCGCACTCGCTGAAAGAAAAGCGCCACGTCGTCAAAAGCCTGAAAGACCGCCTGCGCGAGCGCTTCAACGTCTCCGTCGCAGAGATTGACTTCCTCGATTCATGGCAGAACTCGGTTATCGCGGCTGTTACCGTCTCAAATGACCGCATTCGCGCCGAACAAATTTTGCAAGCGGCCGAGGCCCACGCGGCCAGCGTGCTCGGGGGCGCACTGGCCGGCAGCAGTATGGAATGGATTTAGACGTTAATGGCGGGCACCGTAAATGGCGCCCGGTAATGGCCGTGCAGTAACTCGTTTGCTTCCTTGTCGCCGATGACCATTTCTTTCTCGGGGTCGTAATTGAGCGTGCGTCCCAGCAGGTAAGACACGTTGCCCAGGTGGACGAGAACCGCTGAGAGATAGCCCTCGAGAATCGGGCCGTTCAAGTTCTCGGCATTGCGGCTTCGCATGCAGTCGATGAAATTCACGAAGTGCTCGTTCGAGAAGCGTTGCGTCTTCTCTGGTCCCGGGTCATTATGCGCTCCCAGAAATGACTTGTAGGAATCGTAGTTAGCGATGGCCAGATAGCCCTTCGAGCCGTAATACAGGTCGCCGATAGTTCCTGGCTTTCCGGTAGCGGGCCCCGTCGTCTTCTTCGGCTGTTGCGTCTGCGCCATCGAAACCGGCTTCAGTCCCGCATCCGGAACGTCGCCGCCGCGGAATGCCGGCGTGCCGATCTCCGCTTCGTGGTTGGTCATCCAGCCGCGAACTTCGAAGGTCATCATTCTCTTTTTCCGGTTCGGTCCGTCGAATTCGTACGCGACCGAAATCATGTTTGGCGTCTGCTGATCGTCGTCGAAAAGGAAGTGGCCGCCAATGGCCGTTACCTTGGTCGGCAGCGTCACGCCCAGGCCCCAACGCGCTAGATCCACCTCGTGGATGCCTTGGTTGCCAAGGTCGCCGTTGCCTGTGTCCCAAATCCAATGCCAGTTGTAGTGGAAGCGATTCTTGGTAAACGGTTTCATCGGCGCAGGTCCGGTCCACAAGTCGTAATTAACGCCTGCCGGAACCGGCTCAGGGGAGGCATGCCCGATCGTGTCTCGCCACTTAAATGTCAAGCCGCGTGACATATACACATCGCCTAGGAGACCGTTCTTCATCTGGTCCAGCGCCTCGCGAATGGCCGGGCTTGAGCGGCACTGACTGCCGTGCTGGCAGATCACTTTGTATTTCTGAACTGCGTTCACCAGTTGGCGGCCTTCCCATGCGTTATGGCAGCAAGGTTTTTCGATGTAGAAGTCTTTCCCCGCTTGCGCCGCCCAGATGCCCATCAACGAATGCCAGTGGTTAGGAGTTGCAATCGAGATCGCATCAACATTCTTGTCCTCGAGCAGCTTCCGGATGTCGACGTAGGTCTGCGGCTTCGGTATGTCTAGCTTCTCGGCGTCCGCCAGCCGTCGTCGAAGCACGTTCTCATCGCAATCGCAAAAATAAGCGATCTCCACGCCGGAAATAGGCTTATAGCCCTTCACATGGTCCCATCCACGGCCGTTCAAACCGACGACGGCCATGCGGATCCGATCGTTCGCACCCAACACTCTTTTCGCAGAGGCTGCGGTCGCTATACCTGCTGCTGCTACCGCGCCCGTTCTTAAAAAATCCCGGCGGGCTGGATTTCTGACTTCGTCTTCCACGTGATGCCTCCTGTCCTTGATAATAGACCTATAATTCCGGCTAAACTTCCTTAAGTACTTTCACCAATCCGTCCATCGATTCGACGCTCGATGTGAACTTATTATTTTCAGCGTTGCGGTAATGCGTCTCAAGCGACATCGTGTTCGAATAGTTCATCGCTTTCAATGCCTTAAACTGGCCCACAAAGTCGATTTCCCCGCCGCCCACTGGCCGCCACGCTTTGCCTTTGGCATCTTTCAAGTGCATATGACCGATTCTGCTGTGGTCGAATTGATCCCAAGCTTTCGGGAAGGGCTGTTCTCCCGCTTCGTAGCAGTTCCCCGGGTCCCAATTGAGCATCAGCCGTTTGTCCGGAATGGCGCTCAGCATCTTTCCACTTTGAGTGCCTGTTGCGATGTTGCAGCTATGCTCGTTCTCCACCAGTAGGATCACATCGTTCTCTTTCGCAACCGGCAACGCTTTCTGCAACTGCTCCACAATCCGATCGAAGATTGAATCGGGGTCGCTCACGCGCGAAAAAGTGAAGATGCGAACCTTATCCGTCCCCAAGACATGCGCCGCGTCGGCTGCTCTCTTCAGGTCGTCCATCTGGCTTTCGCGCTTTCCCTCCGCCGGATTCAGTTCCGTAGCGCTCTCGGCCACTGGCTTGGTTCCTGCAAGCGGATGCTTATAGAATTCGGTGTCCAGAACCGACAGTTTCACACCCGCATCGTCGAGCTGCTTTCGAATGTCCTTCAGTTGTTGCGGCGTTGCGTTCTCGTAGACATAGCGGCTCTTCCCATCGAGTTTCAGATTCCGGATCTCGGCCCATTTCAAGCCGTACTTCGGATAAAACTTCTCCAGGACGACACTCAGATCCGGATCTGCTTCATCCGTAATGATTCCCAGCTTCCAGGGATAATCGAATGTCTCCGCACCAGCGAAACGCCCCGCGAACCCAAGCGCCGCCAGCGCGCCAACTCGATTGAACTCTCTGCGATTCATTCCAGAAGCCTCCCGCTCAACAGCATATACTTTCCAATTCCCTCCAGCGGCGCCGCCCCTTAAACTTAGGAAAGAGGCCCAAAATGGACACGCACCGCACGGAACGGATTTCGGAGGCTCTCCGTGAAGAACTAGGCGAACTGATCGCCTACGAACTGTCGGACCCCCGCATTCACGATCCGGCCGTTACCGAGGTGCTGGTTTCGCCCGACAAGCGGCACGCCCAGGTGCGCTTGCATTTCCAAACCGCCGCCAAGGAGCAGCAGCAGGAGACAATTCAGGCTCTCGATGGCGCTCGTCACTTCCTGCGCCGTCAATTGGCTGAACGTCTCAACCTGTTCCGCGTCCCAGAACTGCACTTCGAAGCCGATATCAGTGCCGCTGGGAAACAGAAGATGGAGCAACTCCTGAAGCGCATCCGCCGTGGCCGCCCGCGCGATGTGGATGAAACTGTCACGTAGGCAGGCCTCCGAAGTATATTTGAAGAACGTGTTTGTCAACAAGCCGGGGGCAACTTGCGCGGACCTGCCGTAAGCGCCGGTCGTTTCCTTGACGCTTGCCGCCGCCGTCCCACGGACGTTCGACCGGTCTGGTTTATGCGGCAAGCAGGCCGTTACCTGAAGCCCTATCGCGACATCCGCGCCAAACACAGCATTCTCGAGATCTGCAAAAACCCCGAACTCGCCGCCGCCGTCACGTTGCAGCCCATCGAAATCCTCGACGTAGATGCCGCCGTGATTTTTGCCGATCTTCTGCTTCCGGTGGAGCCCATGGGACTCAAGCTCGAGTTCATTAGCGGGGAAGGGCCCTTGATCGAAAACGCGATCACCGAACCGGAAGACATCGACGACATCTCTACGGCCAGAACGGATGATCTCGGCTACGTCGGCGAAGCCATCCAGGCGGTCAATCGCGCGCTGGCGGGAAAAGTTCCTGTCATCGGCTTCGTCGGCGCTCCGTTTACGCTCGCCAGCTACATGATCGAAGGGGGCGCATCCAAGACATTTCTCAAGACGAAGCGGCTGATGTACTCCGCGGAAACTATGTGGCGTCGCCTGATGGGCAAGCTCGTCGACGTTCTCGGTGACTTTGCCCGTATACAAATCGGCGCAGGCGCGCGCGCCATTCAGGTTTTTGACAGTTGGGTGGGCGCGCTGAGTCCTGAAGACTACGTGCGCTATGTGCAGCCCTACTCGCGCGCGCTCATCGAACGCATCCGCGCCGCAGGTGTTCCTGTCATTCACTTCGGCACGGGCACTGGCGGCTTCTTCCGCGAACTTCACGCGGCGGGGGGTGACGTTCTGGGCATCGATTGGCGTATCAATATAGATCAGGCGTGGATGGATATCGGCTACCGCTCTGCGATTCAAGGCAATCTCGACCCTGTCTCGCTGTTCGCGCCTCTTCCCGAACTACGCACCAAAGTAATCGATCTGCTGAAACGTACGGGCACGCGGCCTGGCCATATCGTCAACCTGGGTCACGGTATTCTGCCCGAGACGCCGGTTGAGAGTGTGAAAACCGTCGTCAAGATTGTGCGGGAGTTTCCGCGCTGAGTGCCGCTCCCGACACGCACGTTGCGATTATTGGCGGCGGCATCTCCGGCCTGGCAACTGCTTTTTTTCTGAAGCAACGCGGCATTGCTAGCATTCTGCTTGAAAAATCGCCCCGCCTGGGCGGTCTCATCCGCACCGCCAACATACAAGGCTGCCAGCTTGAAGCGGGCCCGGACAGTTATATCGCCACAAAACCTGCCGTGACGGAGCTTGCCGCCCAAATTGGAATCAATGACGAAATCATCGGCTCCAATGATGACAAGCGACGGATCTACATTGTTCGCGAAACTCATTTCATTGAAATGCCAAAAGGCATGACGATGATGGTCCCCGGCGATCTGAACGCTGCCCTTAAGTCATCGCTTTTCAGCTGGTATACAAAGTTAGGTTTTTTTGCCGAAATTTTCTTTCCACAGCGTTTTCGTTTCGGCGACATATCCGTTCAGGAATTCGTGCTCTCTCACTTTGGTAAGGAGGTGCTCGAATACGTCACCGAGCCCTTGCTATCGGGTGTTTACGGCGGCAATGCAGCTCAATTGAGCGCCGAAAGCGTTTTGCCCCGCTTCGTAGGCTATGAACGCGATTATGGGAGCCTGATCCGTGGAGTTCGCGGCGAACGCCGCGGATTCGCGCAAAACGGCAGTCTTTTCCTATCGTTCCGGCGAGGCATGGAAACACTAACCGACGCACTTTCAACGGCTATCGCAGAATCCGTGAACGTCCTTCACCAACAGGCTTCCGCCATCGAACCGATTCCTTGCGCTTGGCGAGTTATTACCGCCGCGCGGCAGTTCACAGCACGGCACGTCGTGCTCGCCGTCCCGGCTAACATCGCAGCAGACTTGGTGAGCAACTCTGTTTCGACGCTGGCCTCGGAACTCTTGGGCATCCCGTATTCCTCCGCCATCCTGCTCACGCTCGTCTATCGCAAAGCCGATGCATTAATTCCAGAAGGCTTCGGATTCCTCGTGCCGCGGCGGGAGCGCGAGACAATCGCGGCCGCCACTTTCATAGGAACTAAGTGGCCGTCCCGGGTACCGCCGGAGCTAATTGCGGTGCGAGCGTTTATCGTCGATCCCGAAGCTCCGCGTTTGCTCCCTGCCTCGGATGAAGAGTTGCTCCAACTAGTCCGCGCCGATTTCAAACGTCTCTTGAACATCGCGGCAGATCCGTTGTTCTTCACCTTGGAGCGCTGGCCCAACTCCATGCCGCAATATGTTGTCGGACATCAAGCACGTCAAAAGCGAATCGCCAGCCTGATGTCTCAGTTTCCAGGTCTTCATCTCACAGGAAATGCCTACAACGGCGTGGGTATTCCAGATTGCGTGCGACTGGCCGAAGAAACGGCGAAATCCATCGCGTGTCACCACTGACAGATGAACACGGGGAACTTGTCTTAATTTGTATCTTCGTGAACAGATTTTCACGTATTTTTCCCATCCACTTTGCATATCTGGGTGTTTAATCTTTTGGGCAAGTTACGTCTCACAGTTGCGAACAAAGATTGCGCGCGACAGATAACGTGAGGAGGAGTAGCTAATGAAAGTTTTGACTGGAGTTTTGCTCGCCGCGGCGCTTGCCGTACCGGTATTCGCCCAAAAGGGCGTCGACCAGCGGCTGGCAGCGGCAACGGACGATTTGAACCAGATGATGAATGCGTCTGATAAGGGCATTCCGCAGGACCTGCTGAATCGTGCCTCTTGCGTCGTTGTTATCCCGAACTTGAAGAAAGGCGGGTTTATCGTAGGGGCTGAATACGGAGCCGGTTTTTTCACTTGCCGAAAACCGAATGGTGTCGGCTGGAGCGCGCCCGGCGACATCAAAATTACCGGTGGTAAATTCGGACTTTTAATCGGGGGCGCGGAAACGGATGTGATCATGCTCGTAATGAATAAGAGCGGGATGGAACACCTTTTGAGCGATAAGTTCCAGGTCGGTGGCGAAGCGTCCGCGGCAGCTGGTCCGCTGGGCCGTGACGCGTCTGCAATGACCGATGCCGAAATGCACGCCGAGATACTCACCTACTCGCGCCAGCGCGGTCTATTTGGCGGTCTGGATTTGTCCGGCGCCGCAGTTACTCAAGACGGCGATGCGAATAGACAACTCTACGGCCGTGATATTTCGAATAAAGAGATCGTTACGGGCGATGTGCATACACCTGCTGCTGCAAGATCGTTTGTGCACGCGCTGGACCGCATCTCTTCCCGCAAGTAGCTGAGAAAGTAAAACTCCATTCATCGCAAAGGCCACTCGGGTTCCGGCATTCCTGGGTGGCTTTTTTGCTTTCTGCTTTCCCATACCAGATCAAGAGCGTAGCCGGCCAGCAGCAAACTGATCCACATCAGTGGGTATCGGAATCGTTCAGAGCTCTGCACAACGTAATAAGGCAATGGATACAAGGCGAGTGCGGCGATCGCGAAAAAGGCTATTCTCTGTCGACGCCATATCGCCGCCAATAATCCGGCAAGAGATAACCAAGTAATAAGGGCCGTCCATAACCGTCCAGGCGGAAACCAGAAAACCAGGAATCGATCCCGGACAAGCTTACAAAAGTGTGCTGGATGTTCTGCTATCCATCCCAGCGCACGATGCTCGCGGTCTCGATTGTATTTCATTTCTCCAAGACGCCTCAGATCTCGCAGTTCGTTGGCACTGAAGATAGGATGAACAACTTGATAGCAGCCGCGTTTGGACGTTCTCGATCAATCGTGCCTGCGCGCAGTCGTTGTTCGCTGCATGCAACTCCAGTCCGAAGTTATCCCTAACAAACGGAAGGCCTCCTAATTGTTGGTAATTGCGAACCTCCCACGGGAGCAGAACGATAACGCAAGCCAGACAAGTCACTCCGGTGATCCCCCAGAAAGTGCGAAACCCCGGCCAGGAGGCGCAAAGGACATATACGAGCCAGCAGACGATCACGAATATCAACGAGGGGCTGAGAAGAATCAAGAAACCGGCCGCAATTCCGCATTTTGCACCATCAACGAGTCCGCGAAGGCGAGGAAATGCAAGGCAAAAGGCTAACAAGCCCACGGCGGCATACATGTTTTCCCACAGTGGCTCAATGAAGAAAATGGGCAAAAGCACAGTACAAATCGCTGCGATGACGCCGGGACGCGTGCGGGCGAAGAAAAGTTTGGATATCCTAGGCAAAAGCACGGCATGTAATCCATGCGCAAGAGCAACGCATGCCACTACCGCGAACGCGGCCGCTTTACCGAACAGCCAATACCAGCCCGCGAGCATCAGCGGCAACAGCGGCGCAAGGTGTGCCGTTGGGCCGGTACTTCCGTTGGCAGCAAACGGATCTGCAAATCGCCCGTGTTTCACAAGCGATTCTGCGATAGCGACGGACTCCCCTCCGCCGATCAATGGCCGTGCTAGCAGTGCAAAGTAAATGAGTGCGGAAAGCGTGCCCGCAGCCATCAGAAGAATGTCGCCTTCGGCGGCGTTACTTCTGGTGCAAGTTCGCACTCCAGACATAAGGTTCTAATCGGCAGATCACCGGATCCGCGCTAGTCTGCCAATGAATGCGCCTCATGAATGCGCCTCGTTATCCTGATCTGGTGATTCGCTCCCCCGCCTTTCTCCTCGTTTGCACTTCTCTGTTCTCTGCTTCCGTCCGAGCTCAACAATCCGTCTCCTTCGATATTGAGGAGACCACCATCTCTCAAGTGCATGAGGCTATGCGATCAGGGCGTCTCACTTGTCACGTCCTGGTTGAAGAGTATCTGAAGCGCATCGCGGCTTACGACAAGAACGGCCCTGCGATTAACTCGATCGTTCTCATCAACCCCAATGTCCAGGCACAAGCCGACGAATTGGACCGGCGTTTCGCCGAAAGCGGCCTTACCGGTCCGCTTCATTGCGTACCGGTGATCGTGAAGGACAATTTCGAGACAAAGGGCTTGCGCACCACCGACGGTTCACTCGCATTATCCACCTACATCCCTGACAAGGACGCGTTCCTGGTTCAGCGCATCAAGCAGGCCGGCGCGCTTGTGCTGGCAAAATCAAACATGGCCGAATGGGCCTTCAGCCCTTACGAAACCGTCAGTTCCATTCTTCCGGGCTACACAAGAAATCCGTACGCGCTTGACCGTGTTACCGCCGGTTCAAGCGGCGGGACGGCCGCGGCCATTGCGGCTAACTTAGGGCTGGTTGGCCTCGGCAGCGATACCGGCAATTCCATTCGCGGACCCTCGTCTCACCAATCGCTAGTCGGTATCCGGTCCACTATGGGGCTCACGAGCCGGGCCGGCGTTTTGCCGCTAAATCTTCTCGCCGATATCGCTGGTCCTATTGCGCGCACGGTCGAAGACGCAACCAAGGTTTTCGCCGTTATCGCCGGTCGCGATCCCAACGACGCGGTCACCGCTGCTGCGGCCAGTCACCCGGCACAGAACTACGAAGCAGCGCTTGACCGCAACGGCCTGAAGGGCGCCACCATAGGCATTTTGCGGAAAGCTTATGAACGCGAGACGGCTGATCCGGAGGTGCTCGCCGTCTTTAACGTGGCGGTTGAAGATCTCCGGCGCGCTGGAGCTACGATCATCGATCCCGCGACAGTTATGGGTCTTGACGCCATTCAGCGGCCGCATGGGACGGGACCATGCATGGGTTTTCGGTACGACATCAACCGCTATCTGGCCGCTCAAGGCAACCGCGTTCCGGTCAAAAATCTGGATGAGATTATCAAGTCCGGACGTTTCCATCCGTCCGTCCAATACCGGCTGGAACAAGCGGAGAAAGCGCCCGAAAACGGTCCAGACTCAGCCGCCTGCGAAGCCGAAATGGCCTATCGCGACCAGGTACGCAAAGCCGTTCTCGCGACCATGGACAAGCTGGGCCTGGACGCGTTCATTTACCCGACCTGGAGCAATCCGCCGCGCCTGATTGGCGATCTCAACACGCCAGCCGGGGATAACAGTCAATTCTTCTCCCCGACAACGGGTTTTCCTGCTATCAACGTTCCCATGGGTTTCACGCGAGGTGGCATTCTACCCGCGGGCATGACTATTTATGGCCGACCTTGGTCGGAAGCCGAACTGCTGAAACTCGCTTATGCTTACGAGCAAGCGACACATCATCGCCGTCCGCCAGCCAGCGCCCCTCCGCTGCGCTAAGCGCCCTCCAGGCATCACCCCATAAAGGCGGCCCGAGCGACAATGAGAAGTTGAACCTGCTGCGAGTCTCACGTTTTTTTCTGGTTTGCATGGCCCTTTGCGTCACCTTGAATGCTCAGGTGGTACCCGCGCCAAAGGCAACTAACAACAATTCACCGGCTGCTGCTCCCGTTGTGCGCGATTCACAACCCCAAGTCGATCCGGCTACTGATCTGGCCCCGTATCTTGAAAAGTTTGTGAAGGTGTTTTCCACTGTTCAATCGGAATCCGCCGAACCCGAGTCTGTCGACAAGCTGATCTACGGGGGCGCCATTCCCTCCATGTTGCGCCAACTGGATCCACATACGCAGTTCTTTGATCCGGCGCAATTCGACCAGCTTCGTCAGATGGAATCATCCGAGCAGAAAGGCTTCGGCAGCATTGTTTCAGTGTTGCCCGGTCAGGTTATCTTCCTGCAGACCCTTCCGGGGACGCCTTCTAATAAAGCCGGGATCCAAGCCGGTGATGAACTCATCGCCATTAACAACGTGGATATCCGCACGCTGGAACCCGAGCAGATAGTCGAGTTGCTGACGGAAGCGCGCCAGCAGAAGATCTCCGTCTTCATTCGCCGTCAGGGATCGGCTCGGTTGCTGCAATTCAATCTCACGCCGGAGTTGGTCGATTCTCCCAGCGTGGACCGCGCTTTCATGCTGCGGCCCGAATACGGCTACATCCGCGTAACAAGTTGGGATCTGCAAACGGCGAAACAACTTCAAGACGCCATTCAGAAATTGAACGCCAATTCGCTCAAAGGCCTGGTGCTCGACCTGCGGGACAATCCCGGCGGTGTGGTGAAGGCTGCGCTAGATGCAGCGGCCATGTTTCTGCAGCCCGGACAGAAAATACTCTCGACAAAAGGCCGAGCCACCGAGCTCGAAACCGCTGACGTTCCAAACAACGCTTCGCCTTATCGCTTCAAACTTTCGGTATTGATCAACGCAAAAACCGCCAGCGCGTCAGAAATTCTGAGCGGCGCGTTGCAGGACCACGACCGCGCGGTGATTGTCGGAGAACCAAGCTACGGCAAAGGTCTGGTTCAGAGTGTTGTGTCTTTATCCGACGGCACAGGCCTCGCAATCACCACGGCGTTTTATTACACTCCGAGTGGCCGTTCCATTCAGCGGCCGCTGAAGAACTCCGCTCTTTCGGAAACGTTCAACGACGTTCCTACCGCTCAAAGGCCTGTCTTCAAAACCGACGATGGCCGGACTGTGCTCGGCGGCGGTGGCATTCAGCCCGACATCGTTATCTACCCCGCTGCCTTAAGCCGCCTCGAAAGCGTGCTGGACGCCAGCGGCGCGATCACGTCGTTCGCAACGCAATATATCTCAAGTCATCCCAAACTGCCTGAACCCTTTGAAGTCACGCCGGATGTCTTAGACGATCTCAAGGTCTATTTGTCCGCGCGAAACATTCAACCCAGCGTCGGCGAATGGGGGCAGCACCGAGCGTGGATCAGCAGTCGCCTGAAGCAAGCGATTGTTACTCAGGCGCACGGGGTCGCCGCCGGCGATGAGATTGAAGCTGGTACCGATCCGCAAGTGCAAGCCGCAATCAAGGCCATGCAGGAGAATTTTCTGGCGGCGGCGCACTGAGCGCGCGAGTTGCTCAGGCGCGTTTTATGTTGCGGGGCTTTAGGGTTGCCTGGGGCCGCGCTGCATACTAGAAGCAGGCAGGGCGCATAACCTGGCGCTAGATTTTCTTGCCAGGCCCGTCGTCGGCCGGTTGCCCCCGGCTCCTCACCCGCTTGACAAAAGGGCCTGCGGGGAGAGCTGAATGGAAAAGAAACGAATTTTGATTGTTGAAGACGAGCACGTCGTTGCGGAACAACTGCGGCAAGGTCTGACGGCGCAGGGCTATGACGTGGTTGGCGTAGCTCACTCCGGCGAGCAAGCCGTCAGTGAAGGAGGAGTAAGTTGCCCTGACCTGGTGGTTATGGACATCGTGCTCTCCGGTCAGATGGACGGGATTTCCGCCGCGCAGCAACTGCAGCCGCTGGGGATTCCGGTCGTATATCTCACTGGTTACTCGGACCGGCATTTGCTCGATCGGGCGCAGCATACAGAGCCGTTGGCATATGTCATGAAACCGGCGAAATCGGCCGAATTAGCCGCAGTGATTCAGCTGGCTCTGTTCAAACAGGAGAACGAAAGAAAACGCGAGCAGGATGGGCATAACAGACTGATCGCGGGCCCCGAAGCCGACGAGCAGTTCCGGCTGATGGTTGCCGGGGTGACCGACTACGCGATTTTTACCTTAGACGCCGCCGGCAAGGTGAATAGCTGGAATCGGGGGGCCGAACGCATCAACGGCTACTCGCCGCAACAGATTATGGGCCGGTCGTACGCGCTGCTTTTTACAACCGAAGACCGGGAGCGGGATGTTCCGCAAGCAGAGTTAGATGAGGCCCGGCGGCACGGCACCGCCGATGACACTCGCTGGCTGGTTCGTCAGAATGGGGAGCGCTATTGGGCGGAGGGAACCCTGACGGCAATTCGGGATGATGCGGGCGTGCTGACAGGCTTCGCAAAGGTCGTGCACGATTCCTCAGAGCGGAAACAGATGCAAGAGGCGCTGCGCGAGAGTGAGCAGCGGCTGCGGATCGCGTTGCATGCCGCACGCATGGGGACTTGGCACTGGAACATTAAAACAGGAGCCGATACTCTCGACGGTAACCTTCGCGAACTGTTTGGGCTTCGCCCAGAGGAGGATCCAGAAACGATTGACGACTTTTATGCCCTGTTGCATCCAGAGGATCGATCCAGAGTCGAAGCTGCTTTCGAGAAGACGCGGCACGAAGGAGTACATCTCGATACGGAATTTCGTGTGGTCCGGCCCGATGGCTCCGAACGCTGGTTCATAGATAAAGGAGAAGTCATAAATGATAATGCTGGTCAACCGCATTATATGGCGGGCGCGTGTGTCGATATCACGGAGCGCAAGGAAGCGCAGGAAGCTCTGCGGCGAAGCGATGAGCGGTTTCGGCTGTTCGTTAACAATGTTAGCGATTACGCGCTTTTTCAAATGGATGCCGCTGGCCGCATTGTGACATGGAACGCGGGCGCTGAACGACTGCTGGGCTACACGGCCGAGGAAATTGTCGGGCAGCCTGGCGCACGGATCTTTGTTCCCGAAGACGTAGCAGCCGGTGCGCCCCGCAGTGAGATGGACCGCGCGGCAACGCTGGGGCGGGCAGATGATGAAAGGTGGCATTTGCGAAAAGACGGCACCCGTTTCTGGTGCAACGGAGTGCTGACCGCCATGCGCGATGATGGAGGCCGCCTGAGCGGCTTTGCGAAGGTCATGCGCGATGAGACGGAGCGCCGCAAAGCCGACCAGCAGTTGAAAGCTTCTCTCCGAGAAAAGGAAGCGCTCCTCAAGGAAATTCATCATCGGGTCAAGAATAATCTGCAGGTCATAACGAGCTTGCTCGCCCTTCAATCCAATGCTGCCGATGACCAACACGTGCGGCACATGTTCGATGAGGCCGGGAATCGCGTTCGGTCTATCGCCGATATTCACGAACTGCTTTACCGCTCACCCGATCTGGCCCATGTTGACTTTGAAAGTTACCTGCATCGCCTGGCACACCATCTGCTTTCGTTTTATGGCGTGGAACCGCAACGAATACGTCTCAGTATCTCTTCAAACGTCGACGTCCCAATTTCACAAGCTATACCCGTCGGTTTGATTGTGAACGAGCTGCTGACCAATTCCCTGAAGCACGGTTTTCCCGATGCAGCGCCGGGCGACATACGAATCTCGCTGAACTGTGAAGCGAATCGGTGTGCGCTGGAAGTCGCAGACAACGGCGTCGGCTTACCCCCGGGCTTCAACTTCGAGCAGGGAACATCCTTGGGTTTCAAACTGGTATCGGTGCTTGCCAGGCAGTTGCGCGGCAACTTGCGCCTTCAAGGCGAGAAGGGCACCCACGTCACAGTCGTTTTCCCCAGGTCCGAAGAGGGGAGCCCGGCGACCACGAGTTCGTCCCCTAAACAACATGGATCGTAATCATTTTTATCCACTCATGAATGGCGAAGGAACCTTCGATTACGAGGTTTACCTGAATACGCGCCAGTTGCTTTCGTGCCAGAAGCCATTTTGCGAATGCTGCAATAGTGACGAGCTGCAGTTTCAGATCGTTCACCAGGTGGAAGAGCTCTGGATGAAACTGATGGGTTTCACGCTGCTGGACATTGATGATTTCCTGCAGCACGAAGATACGAATCGGGTACTCACGCTTTTTCGCCGCGTGCATATGACACTTCGGCTGATGACTGAGCAACTTGGTCTGCTGGAAACAATGTCTCCCAAGGAGTATCAGGAAATCCGATTACAGCTTGGTCAGGGCAGCGGCCAAGAGTCGCCAGGTTTTCGCGTCTTGCTCAAGATGCATCAGCCGCTATGGCACTCTTTTCACGAACATTACCTGGAGAAACACGGTCTTACAGTTGAAAAGATCTACAACTCCGAATACAGCCACTCAGACGCTTACATGGTTGCGGAAGCGCTGGCTGAATTCGACGAGCTCTTTCAAAAGTTTCGCTACCACCACTTACAACTGATCCATCGCACGATTGGACTGAGCGCCAAATCTTTGAAGGGCCGATCGGTCGAACTGCTCGAAAACGGGCTGCGCACGCAGTTTTTCCCTGAACTTTGGGAAATCCGAAATCGGATGACCGACCTTTGGGGAAAGCAGTATGGAGCGGTCCGAGATTCAATCACCGGCCATTGATCGGCGCAGCTTACTAATCCGGAACAACAGCGGTAACTTCGATCTCAACCCGGGCCTGATCCTCAACAAGTCCCGATACTTGAACTGCGGTCATGGCAGGATAGTGGCGGCCGATGATATCCCGGTACGCCATTCCAAGCTCCTTGGATGCGCGCAGGTATTCTTTTTTGTCGAGCACATACCAGGTCATCCGCACGATGTGCTCCGGCTTGGCAGCCGACGCTGCGAGTACTGCAACCACATTTGTTAAGGCTTGGCGGGCCTGTCCAACAAAATCGCCGGCGAATTGACGTTGCAAATTCCAGCCCACCATCCCGCTTACAAACACCATTCGTCCTCTGGCAGAAACGCCGTGCGAGTAGCCTCTGGCGCGCGGCCAAGTTTCCGGCTGAACTAATTCCATCGGTTAGCTATTTACTGCGTGTAAGTCCACGCGCCTTCCTCTTTAAAGGATTTGAGGATGCCCCGAGCTATGATGAGCTGCTGCACTTCCGTAGCTCCCTCATAAATGCGGAGCGGACGAATTTCGCGATACAGCCGTTCCACAGGTTCTTCACTGAGGACACCCCGACCGCCAAAAATCTGTACGGCTGCGTCGATGACCTGTTGCGCCGTTTCGGTAGCGGTCATCTTGGCCATCGCTGCTTCAACAGTAATTCTTTGTCCCTGATCGCGAAGCCAGGCAGCGCGATAGGTTAAGAGCGCAGCGGCGTCGATCCCGGTTGCCATTGCTGCCAATTTTACCTGTGTCAGTTGAAAATCCGCCAGCGTTTGGCCGAACATCTTGCGCGTAGTGGCTCGTTGCAGCGCCAGATCCAGTGCTCGGCGTCCAAATCCGAGGGCCGCAGCAGCGACCGACGTACGAAACACGTCGAGGGTAGCCATTGAGATTTTGAATCCTTCTCCGGGGTCCCCAATTCGCTGCGCAACTGGAATCCGGCAATTCGTGAATGAGAGGCGGGCAAGCGGATGAGGCGCCATCACCTTCAGGCGCTCAGCGATGTGAAACCCAGGCACCCCCGAATCAACTATGAGGGCGGTAATTCCTCGAGCCCCAGGCGCTTCCCCCGTTCGGGCGAACAATACGTAGAAATCGGCTATGCCGCCATTTGAGATCCATGTCTTCTCGCCGTTTACGACGTACGAGTCGCCATCTAACAGCGCTTCACAGGTGAGAGCCGCCACATCTGAACCAGCGTCCGGTTCAGATAAGGCAAATGCAGCAATGGCGGAGCCCTCGGCCACTCGCCTCAAGTAATGCTCCTTTTGCCAGGAATTGCCAAAGAGAGTAATGGCGCCGGATCCAATGCCTTGCATCGCGAAAGCAAAATCCGCGAGGCCGGAATGAAATGCCAACGTCTCGCGAATCAGGCATAAAGCACGGGTGTCTATCGCCTCGGCTGCGCCACCATAGGCCGACCCGCCGACCGCGAATTTGAGCCATCCTCCTGCGCCGAGCTCATGGATAAGGGTGCGGCAGGCTGCATCGACATCAGTGTCCTCTGCACCGTGTAAATGATCGTGCGCCCACAATTCCAGTTCCGTCGAGAGCTTTTTGTGACGCGGATCGAGGAACGGCCAATCCAGATGGCTGCGCTGGGACATGCTAGTCGCCTTCAAAAGAAGGCTTTTCTTTGTTCGCGAATGCCTGATAAGCGCGATGGAAATCGTTCGTCATCATGCAGATTGCTTGTGCCTGGGCTTCCGCCTCAATCGCTTCGTCTACGCCCATATTCCATTCCTGCTGCAGCATCTTCTTCGTCATGCCGTGGGCGAACGTAGGGCCGGCTGCGAGTTCGTTAGCCAGCTTGCGAGCGTCTTTCAAGAGCTCTTCCGGACTACATATCCGGTTGAAAAATCCACAACGCTCCGCCTCATCACCCGTCATGGCGCGACCGGTGAGGAGCAGTTCCGCAGCGCGGCCTTGGCCGACCACACGCGGGAGCAGCGCGCAGGCGCCCATGTCGCAGCCCGCCAGCCCAACTCGGGTAAATAGAAAGGCGGTCTTACTGCGAGCCGTGCCTATCCGAATGTCTGAACCTAGCGCTAGCAATGCGCCAGCACCCGCGCAGACTCCGTCTACCGCCGCAATCACCGGCTGCGGGCAGGCGCGCATCGCTTTCACAACATCGCCAGTCATGCGAGTGAATGCGAGCAGCCCGGGCATATCGAGCTTCGTCAGAGGGCTGATTATTTCGTGCACATCCCCTCCCGAACAGAAGTTTTCGCCAGCGCCGACGAGAACCAGGGCCTTAATGTCATCGGCGTAGAGCATGGCTCGCAACAGGTCACGCAACTCCGCATAGGACGAGAACGTGAGCGGGTTCTTCCGCTCCGGCCTGTTCAGCGTGATGACAGCTACGTTTGCCTCAACCTCGTATCGGAAGTGCTGCGCCTTGAACGAGCCAAGGGTGGTGCGATTGCCTGGTAAATCGTGACGTTGGCCGGGAAGATACCTCATGACCGTTTCCTCTTCACATGACCTCGCCGCCCGCGATCGCGATGGCTTGACCCGTGATCGCGTCGCTGCCGGGCAAACACAACCAGGCCACGGCATTTGCCACCTCTTGCGGCTGCACTAATCTCCTCTGCGGATTTCGGGCGGTCAACTCACTTCGAGCCTGTTCCGCCGTACGGCCAGTGCGAGTGACTATGTTCGCGATGGCGTCTTTCACCATGTCGGTGTCAGTGTACCCCGGACAAACCGCGTTAACCGTGATGCCCTTCATCGCGAGTTCCGTGGCCAACGCGCGCGTGAGCCCAACAACTCCGTGCTTTGCGGCGCAATACGCAGACACATAGCTGTAGCCGACCAAGCCGGCAACGCTTGCCACGTTCACAATGCGCCCCCATCCTGCCTCCAACATGGCGGGCAAGCATGCCTGAATGCAGTGATAAGTGCCATCGAGGTTAACGGTCATCATGCGACGCCAAAGGTTGACATCGGTTTTCATGAATGGAGCGGAGGCTGCTTCACCGGCATTGTTGACGAGAATGTCAATGGAGCCGAAGCGCCCGCGCGAAAGATGGAAGGCCCGAGCTATTGATTCCTGATCGCAGACATCGGCAGTTTGGTACTCGACGTCAACGCCTTGCAATTGCTGCAGAGCTTCCGTTGACAGAGTTGCCTTCCGGCCAATCACAGTTACGCGGGCTCCATGCGCGAGCAGCGCGGAGGTGATCGCTAAACCGATACCGCGTGCTCCGCCCGAAACCAGCGCGTGTTTACCCTCGAGGAACTTTGAAGTGTGCTGCACGCCTGGAATCACACCTGTAGCTTAAGCAGAGCTGCACGTGCAAGGTTGCGCTCCAACTGTACTTTGCCGCCCACGTATTCCTGCGGCCACGAAATCTCGGAATACCCCTGCTTTGCGGCCTCATGCAGTGTCCAGGCTGGATCGGCGAGGTGGGGCCGGGCGATGGCGCAGAGATCCGCTCGCCCTGCCGCAATGATCGTGTTGACGTGGTCGCCCTCGAAAATATTGCCGACAGCTATCGTCGGAATGCCTACCTCATTCCGAATCCGATCAGAAAACGGCACCTGAAACATACGTCCGTAAACAGGCCGCTCGGCCTTACTCACCTGCCCGGCGGAGCAGTCGATTACGTCGGCTCCAGCGGACCTGAAGAGGCATGCGATCTTAACAGCCTCCTCGGGAGTGATGCCGCCTGGCACCCAGTCATTAGCGGAAATGCGCACGCTCATGGGCTTGTCCTTCGGCCACGTTGCGCGCATTGCCTCGAACACCTCCAGGGGATACCGCATGCGATTTTCCAGGGTACCGCCGTATTCGTCCGTTCTTTGATTCGTCAGCGGAGAGATAAAGCTGGACATGAGATAGCCGTGCGCGCAATGAAATTCGAGCCAGTCGAATCCTGCTTCGATGCCTCGCCTGGTTGCGGACACGAAATCGGCTTTGATGCGCCGCATGTCCTCGCGATTGGCCTCACGAGGAATCTGCGATACGCCTTCGATATAGGGTAGAGGCGAAGCAGAGACCAGGGGCCAGTTGCCCGCGGGCAAGGGATGATCGATTGCTTCCCACCCGCGCTGCGTTGATCCCTTTCTTCCAGAGTGGCCCAGTTGCAGCGCTATCTTCGCGTCCGTGTGCGTGTGCACGTACTCGACGATGCGCCGCCACGCAAACTGCTGCTCGTCATTCCACATTCCCGGACATGCGGGCGTGATACGGGCGTCCGGCGAAACACACGTCATTTCAGTGACAACCATTGCAGCGCCACCCATCGCACGCGCGCCTAAGTGCACCAAATGGAAGTCGTTCGGCACACCATCTTTCGCGTTGTAAGTCGCCATTGGAGAGACGATCACGCGATTCTTCAGCGATGTGCCGCGCACGCGAAACGGCGTGAACATTGGTGGAACCGGATATGTGACGCCGCTGCGGGCGGCGAACCATTTTTCAACACCTTCGACGTATTTAGCGTCTCTCACCCGGAGGTTCTCATGCCCGATCCGCTGGCTGCCGGTGAGCAGGCTGTAGGCGAACTGCGGCGGGTCCAGATGCACGTAGCGGTCCACCTGCTCAAACCATTCCATGCGGTTCCGCGCCGCGCTCTGTAGCTTTAGCGCTTCAATCTCCCGTTCCTCCTGATAGCGCTGCAATGAACCCGGCGTATCTCCATCGTGACTCGAAAGCACCCGCGCCAGAGCGATTGCGTCCTCCATCGCCAGCTTGGTGCCGGAGCCAATCGCAAAATGAGCGGTATGCGCGGCGTCACCGATAAGAACGATGTTCTCGTGGTACCACTTCTCGCAAAGGATACGTTTGAATTTTAGCCATACGGCAGAACCGCTCAGATGGTTTGCGTTGCGAGACGAGAGCGTTTCCGTCGAGCCGCTCAGCAAAGATCCGTTCGCACACCGCAATCGACTCGTGCGCGTCCATCCGATCCATTCCCGCCGCGAGCCAGTTTTCCTCCGGTGTCTCCACAATGAAGGTGGACCAGTTCTCGTCGAAACGGTACGCGTGCAGGTTAAACCAGCCCCAGTCTGTTTGCCGCACGTCGAACGTGAAGGCATCCAGCTTCTTCCTGGTGCCAAGCCATATAAATCGATTCTGCCGAACCTGCACGTTCGGCCGGAACACATCCTCATGCTTGTGGCGCGTCACCGATGAGACGCCATCGGAGGCGACCACCAGATCAAAATGAGCCGCATAGATGTCGGGATTCGTAACCTCGGTTTCGAACAGAAGCTTGACACCTAGCGAAGCGGCACGCCGCTGCAGGATCTCGAGCAGCTTAATTCTTGCGATTCCGCAAAACCCGTGGCCGCCAGACGTAATCTTGCAACCTTTGAAGAAGATATCGATGTCGTCCCAGTGTCGAAACGCATGAGTGATCTCAGAATGGGTCTCTGCGTCGGCATCTTTGAAGCCGTCCATTGTCTTATCTGAAAACACGACTCCCCAGCCGAAAGTGTTGTCCCGCCGGTTGCGTTCAACGACGGTCACATCCCAATCGGGATTGGCCTTCTTGGCCAGAATGGAGAAGTACAAGCCCGCCGGCCCGCCGCCCAGGCAGACTATGTTCATGCGCTCACCTCTTGCAAGGCGTCTTCTAGCTTCTTGCCGCTCTCGTCCGCTAGCGCCGCATCACGTAGCCTCTTCAGCACCGACGGGCCGCGTCACGCAGGCCGCGGAGTGCGGGGAAGGATGACCATAATGCGATCGAAGTTGCGGAAGCCGCGCGCATGCGTATCGCCGTAGCCCTTTATCAAGCGCGGGCACTCGGCCAATTCAACGCGCGAGGGCGCAATTTTCGGACGCAATCGGCGGAATCTTCGCCAACCATTGCTGAATTGCCTTGCATTCTCTTTCAAAACGGAAAGACCTGCGTCGCCAGCGGCGCATTTCCGCCAAGCCGTACAGCAACAAGAACCCACTGAGCGAGGTCGTCTGCACCACGCGTCCCTGACTGGTGAAGCGCTCGATAACACGCCTGATCGGCTTCGTCCGGAGAATAAATCGGCTGAACCAGGCGGGCAGGATATCGGTGATCTCCTCGATGCTTGGATGAAGATATTCGTTGATTTCGATCAGCTGATTGGGATTCGCTTTTACCTCTTGGCGCACGCGCTCGAATCGTGCGCGACGAATTTTTAGATCGGCCACGCGAGCGGCATCTTCGTATGACATCCAAAGAGCAAGGTACCTGCCTGTTTCGTTCAGCAGTGAAAAATCCCCGCCGCCACATTGCGCGTCGATGTCCCGCACGGGTTCTAACCAGTCAAGATACTGGGCGGCGTACCTCTCATCCTGATAGTCGACCAGCCGTTCGACCCCGTGCAGCAGAACAGTGTGGCTTTCGTTGGGGAAGTCGCGGGAGATGCGTGCGACCAACTCTCTCACGCGGTGTCCGGCCGCGGTTCCCACGCCCGGTTCGAGAGATGCCGCGTTCACGGATTCATTAGCGGCGGAATATCCAGCGGCGAACGTAGCAAGGCTCGATTCCACTCCCACACCGCCTCTTCGAATAGCTTCCTCAAATTGGGAATAGCGAAAAGGCAGAGCGCCGGTAGCGGCAAGCGCCCCGAAAAGCGATGAACTGATCACGCTGCGGTTTTCTTCAGCCAACCGGGCAAAATCACTATATACGAAGCGTTTCGCGGCGGTAGCGCCCGCCTGTATGAACTTCTCCGCATCTACGCGGCCATCCGCAATGGCCGTTCTTTCCGACATAGAGTAAACACGATGATTTGATGCTATGAGAACCGTGCGGTCGGGCGTGACAAGGCCGCGCTGGATTGCACGGCCTGCCTCCATCAACTCGGAAGCAAGCACCACGTCGACTTCGCCCGGAACCGGCATCAATCCCAAAACCGGGTCCTTTCCCGCTGCGCGGGCCTCAGTTTCGGGAAAGATTTCGACGTAATAGATGGTTGCCCCCGTGCGCTGTGCCACACCAGGCACTGAAGTGGTCTGCGCATAGTAGCCAGAATGCTCAGCCAGATCGACTATCCAATCCGCTAACACGCCACCCCCCTCGCCTCCCATCGCAAGAATGGCAATGGAGATGGCTCTCGCTTGGACAGAGGGCAATTCTGACGGAAGCAGCGGAGTCGGATGCGTATCCATTCAATGCCCCTTCAGCGCCAAGGCTCACATTTAGGCGGTAATCCCTGCAAGCCGGGAATCGACGCGCCTCTGCAGGAATCCGATAATCGGCTGCCTGACGCGGCTTTTGAGGCGGTCCCAACGGCTTGGATTTGAGATCACGTTGGCGCGGAAGAAGGAGGGACATAAGACCGCAGCATGAGCCACCTCGCCGCATAATCCGCAGCCCACGCAACTGTCGAGAACTGTTGCTACCGGGTCCTTACGCAAAGGATCGGGATTGGACCGGATGGTAAGAGAAGGGCAACCGGAGAGGCGGATGCATGAATGATCGCCCGTGCACGTATCGGCGTCCACTCCGAATCTTTCGCGCACGACTCGCTTACCTTGTTGCGCGAGCTGTTTCATCAGAGGTTTCATTCTGCGCTCCCGATTCAGCGTGCACTCGCTTTGTGCGACGATGACCTTCGGACCTCTTTCTTTTGTGGTCAACGCTTCTTTGAGAAGGTCGCGCATTCGAGCGACATCATAAGTTCGTGTGATCGTCCGGACCCACTTCACGCCGACGCCGCGCACCGCGTCGGCAATGGATAGCTTGGTGGTACGAATCTGATTGTCGCCTTGAGAGGAGAGAATATCTTGTCCTCCTGTGGCAGCAGTGTAGTTGTTGTCGATCACGACAAGCACGCCGTCATTTTGATTAAATACCGCGTTTCCTACGCCGCTCGTCAACCCGTTGTGCCAGAAGCCCCCGTCACCCATGATGCTGATGGTGCGTTTATTCGTCTCCTTGGTGTTCAAAGCAGCGGCGGCCGCCCAGCCAAGGCCATAGCCCATGGTGGTTGCGCCGATGTTGAACGGCGGCAGGATTGAGAAAAGGTGGCACCCGATATCGCAACTGACGTGATGGGAACCCAATTCGCGCTCGACCAGTTTCATCGCGCTGAAAATGGGGCGTTCCGGACAACCGGTACAGAACGAAGGAGGCCGCGCGTGGATTTCCTTTTCGACGTCCCTTATGGCGGCAGGTTGGTTGCTAAGGGCTGGCCGCACAACGGACGGCAGCCGATGCGAGTCAATCAGTTGCGGCGCGTATTTCTCAACGAATTGCAACACGCCTTTCGTAACTGCGGCTGCTGTGTATTCGCCCGCCATCGGCAGCAGGTCCTTACCGTGAAGCTTAGCCGGAAGATCGGCCCTGCGCAAAATCGTATTCAAATTCTGCTCAATGAAATCCGGCTGCCCTTCTTCGACAACTAGAACAGCGCGTTTTCCGGCGCAGAAACTCTTGACCTCGGCGTCTACAAGCGGATAGGTAACGTTGAGAACATACAGCGGCACACGGCTATTGCCGAACGCATCCGCGAGCCCGAGAAGCTCCAGCGCGCGGACGGTGGTGTTGTACATGCCGCCCTGCAGCAGGATGCCGAAATCCTGTGCGCCCTCCGCAAAAAACTCATTCAGCCCTCGTTCCTGGATGAATGTTTGCGCCGCCGGCCATCTTTTCTGAATCTTCTCTTGTTCGTGCGCGAAGCTGGCGGGCGGTAAAACAATTCGGCCGGTGTCGCGAATCGGATGCTCAATTGCATCCTTTAACGTGAACTTGGGGCGCACGTTGTTCTTAGCGATAAACCGTCCGTGAACATGGCACGCGCGAATGCGCAATTCAAGCATCACAGGAGTGTTCGTAGCTTCTGATAACGCGAATCCTTCTTCGATTGCGCGCACAATCGACGGGAGATTCGGGCGCGGATCAAGCAGCCACATTTGCGACTTCATAGCAAAGGCATGCGAGCGTTCCTGCATG
This sequence comes from Terriglobia bacterium, assembly GCA_963846025.1. Taxonomy (GTDB): domain Bacteria; phylum Acidobacteriota; class Terriglobia; order Bryobacterales; family Bryobacteraceae; genus Bog-105. The sequence goes on from CAWJUG010000006.1 coordinate 508,919, forward strand.
ATGCTCGATCCCTCACCGTAGTCCTCTCCGACGATGATCAGAGCGCCGCCAGTAACACCTCCGGAGGCCAGGTTTGCCAGGGCGTCGGAGGCCACGTTAGTACCGACTGTAGATTTAAACGTGATCGCGCCACGCAATGGATAATTCACGGAAGCGGCGAGGGTCGCGGCGGCTGTCGCTTCGGATGCGCTGTGCTCAAAATGCACGCCTAATTCCTCGAGAGTCGCGGTTGCATCGGTCAGTACGTCCATGAGGTGCGAGATCGGCGCACCTTGATAACCTGCAACGTAAGAGACACCAGACTGCAGGAGCGCTTTCGTTACGGCTAGTATTCCCTCACCACGGAATTCCTCGCCGTCTCCCAATCGGAGTTTTTCCACTTCCTTTTTGAAAGATCGTTCTGCCATCTGCCTACCTCATTCAGCTTGCTGCGAGAACTAGCGCAAGCACCCGGCAAGGACTACCAGATCCCATCGCAATCTTGAGCGGCGGGGTGATCAAAATGGAGCCTTTTGGCGGAAGTTGATCCAAATTGGTCAAGCTTGCCAGCCCAAACTTGTTGCTGCCGTGCATGATGCTATGGCACGGGAACGGCGGATCGAATCGAAACGCCTGTCCAGCATCCGTGCCGACGCCTTCAGAACCCCATCCGAGAATAGATCTTTCCTGAGCCAGAAACGGGATCAGTTCCGGATGAGGTCCGGGCACGTGCGATCCGTCTTCCCGGACGTTGAGGAACGCAGCCGCATCCTGTTTCTTAGACCAATCGGTTCGCATCAAAACCCAGGATCCCGCTTCAATGCGACCGTAGTCCTCTTCCCACCGCTCAACGTGCTCGCGGGTGAGCAGGAAATCCGAATCCTCAGAGGCCTCGCGTGATACGTCGATAACGCAACCAGGCGCAATGAATTTTTCCACCGGAATCGTATCGGTCGCGTTACGCGGATAATCTTTGCCGGTGACCCAGTGGACGGGCGCATCGAAATGAGTCCCGGTGTGCTCCCCACACGAGAAATTGTTCCAGTACCACGCTGGTCCCCGGCTGTCGTATTTGGAGATCTCTTCCAGGCGGAACGGCCATGATTTTCCGAACTCAGGCGGCAGTTGAATAACGGCCGTCCCGGCATCCAGACGCTGGCTTAAGTCCACGACGCGAATGGTCCCGCTCGTCAAAGCCGCCGCCAACCGCGTGAGGATATTTTCTTCCATAAGAAGTCAGCTCCGAACCGTCAAGTCCAGGTTGTCTTTGAGTGCACGGAGCGCTTCGGCGACATCATCTAGTGTGTTGTAGAAGTGAAACGCGAAGCGAACGCCATCATGTCTCGCCGATACAATGATTCGCCGCTCTGCGAGTTTGGCGACGAGAGTGGACGAATCGTGTGTTCGCAGAACGACAAGAGGGCCTTCAGAATCGAGAGGCGTTTTGATTTCGATGCCCAAGTCACGGGCGCCTTCTTTAAATACGGAAGCCAGTTTCTTTATCTGAGCCGCCACGTTTGTGAGACCAACAGAGCGCAAAAGCTCCAAAGCCGGAAGCGCGGCGTAGATGCTCGGAATCGGCGGCGAACCTCCCTCGAACCTGCGTGCATTCGGAGCCGGGTCAAGTAATTTTGCGTTAAATGCAAATGGCTCGCGTTGGGCCATCCAGCTGGTGATCGGAGGGGTCAATTGCTCCGCCAGGCCGCCACGCACATAGAGGAATGCCACGCCTGGAGGACCCAGAAGGTACTTCAGCGCGCCGGTAACGTAAAAATCCACTCCAAGAGCTTTAATGTCGATCGGGCGCGTGCCGCAATCCTGATATCCGTCAAGAAAAACGAGAGCGCCCCGTTTATGCGCTAACTGGGTAATCGCCGAAACATCGGAGCGAAATCCATTGACAAACGAGACATGCGTTAAAGGCACAATTGCCGTGCTTTCGTCGATGGCGTTTGCGTAAGCTTCGGTCGGAATGCGATTGCCAATCGCTTCCAGGAACTGGATTTTTGCTCCACGGGCTTGTTGCGCGAGCCAGATCTGGCCCATGGTGGGGAATTCGAACTCGCCCATCACCACCTTGTTGCGGCTATCAAAACGAAGCGCATTCGCGATTGGATTGATCCCAGCGGAAGCGCTGGTTAGAATTGCAATTTCATCCCGATCTGCGTTGATAAATCGGGCGAACGCGTCGCGAATGGCCTCGTATTTAGCCATCCACTCGTCCCACGGGGCGGAAGATGTTCGCCAGCTTTCGGTATATTCCTGCATTCCCTCCAGGACGGCGTTCGAAAGTGCGCCCTGAGAACAGTTGTACAAATAGATGCTGCTGGCGAGGATGGGAAATTGGCGGCGCAGTTCGGAAATTCGTTCGCCGGTAAGCGCGCTGGTTTCAGTCGCAGGAACAGTCTGACCGCTCTCTATAATCATTGTTTTCCGGCTTTGTGGATTATGCGTATCGCGAGAAATTGCGTCCCGGATCATTTTCATTGTGACATGTCACCGCGAGGAGGCCCAAACGCCCGCGACCAGGATTCCCCTTTTGCATTCTCGCCGCCATCCTGGAACAATCCGGTAGCTCGGACCAGACGTTAAGTTCTCAACGAACTCCTCGAAACTAACTTCTCGCCTTTTGGAATGTTCGTTTCTGCCCTGCCGGAGGGTGAGAGCAAAGCATCAATGATTCGTTTGCGTCCAAGCTCAATTTGTTCCACCATCAAACGTGCGGAGGCGTCGCCGTCTCCTGTGGCAAGCGCCTCAACCAAGGGACGGTAGCCGAGCATTTCGTCCGGAATCATACGCGAACTGCAAAGGTGAATCAGGCGTTCTATTTGCTCGTAAAGTTCAGCGAGCAGTTCCGTGAGTTTCTGATTACCGGAAGCGCGGGCAATTAGAAGATGTAACTCACGGTGCGCTGCAACGGCTGCCTCGCGCGATCGCGCTCCCCGCGTGTAACGGACTCTGCAAAGAGCTTTGAGACGTGCAAGCTGCTGGCTGGCGATTTTCCCGGAGGCCAATCGAGCGGCGGTGGGCTCAAGCAAAAGCCGTACCTGGGTGATATCGTGAACGTCGCGAACCGTTACCGGCGCGATCACATATCCGCGCCGGGGAATGGCTCGCAAGAAGCCTGCCTGGCATAACCCCGAAAGCGCCGCTCGGATAGGCGCCTTACCCAAACCATAGCGGGCGGCGAGTTGCGCCTCCGTTACCTGTTTCCCAGGCTCCAAAGCACATCGAATAATGTCTTGCTTGATGCGCTCGAATGCAATTCTATTGAGCTGCGGCCGACTCGACGGGGGCTTCGAAGGCGGCCTCTTGGCGCTCTCGATCAGACCCGAGGAGTATTGCATTGTCGATTGCACGGATTCAGCTAAGCGCCGCGTGGTTGCGCCGCGCTATTCTTCTCCTGGTATTCAAATAAGCCAAGGATATAAGGAGCAGAAAAGGAGCAAAGGCCGGAATTGTGTACTGAAGTCCGTCAACGTAGAAGGTCGCGATCGCAATAGCCAGCAAAGCCACTATCCCGAGCAGAGTTGAAAATGGGAAAAAACGGAGTCGCAATGGGAGCGCCGCCACGCGCTCAGGACCCAGAGTCCTTCTAAAAGAGAGATGTGTGAGCAGAATGATCGTCCAGACGAAAAACATCCCTGCGACAGCGATGCCATACAACATAAGGAAGGCTCGACCGGGAGAGTAGATAACCAGGAGGATGGCAGCGGCCATTCCCGCAGTAGAAACGGCAAGAGCCGGCCCAGGGACGCCGTTGCGATTCAACCGCCCCAGCCATTCAGGCGCGTAAGACCCACGTGCTAAAGAAAAAAGCATTCGAGTCGTCAGATAGAGATCGGTGTTGGAACTCGATAACGCGGCCGTGATAACAACCATATTCATGATGGCGGCGGCATAGGGTACACCGGCGGTCGAAAAGGCCTGTACAAAAGGGCTGCTCGTGATTCCGCTTCCGCCTTGATTCCACGGCCTGATGGCCAACATTACCGTCATCGCCAGAACGTAGAAGAGAATCAGCCTGAACACAATTGTTCGCATCGCGCGCGGGATTGAACGCGCCGGCTGCTCCGCTTCGCCGGCCGTAACGGCCACCACTTCTACGCCCATATAACTAGTTAGCGTGATGGTCAGCGCCAGCCACACTCCTTTCCATCCCAATGGGAGGAAACCGCCGTGCGCAGTTAGATTCGATAATCCGATCCCGGTTCTCGACCCGAATCCTACAATCAGCGCCACGCCCACGACGACAAACGCTATGATCGCGAGGACCTTGATCAATGCGAACCAATATTCAAATTCACCGAAACGGCCAACTTGCAGGGTGTTGATTGCTACCAAACCTATCGATACGCATACAACCCAGATCCACTGTGGAATTGTCGGGAACCAAAATCCGAAATAGATGGCGACGGCTGTTACTTCCGCTCCAATTGCAATGATCTGGACGAAAGCGTACGTTGCACGGACGGCAAAACCTGCCCAACTGGTGAGATAAACATCCGCATAAACCCCGAATGATCCGGCCACGGGATGGACCACGGCCATCTCGACAAGCGCGTAGCCCACTATCAGAGCGATAATCGCGCTGAAAAGATACGAGATGATCACAGCCGGTCCGGCGAGGCGGATGGTAACGCTGCTGCCGAGGAACAGACCTACGCCGATTGCTCCGCCAATTGCCAGCATGCTCAACTGCCGTTGAGTTAACTTGCGCTGTAGTTCCCCCGTGGCTTCCGAAGAACGCGCCAGATCGCCTGCGGACGCGGAACTGCTGGGGCCGAGATCAGCCATGCGAACTAATATTCGCGAGCAACTCTGCGAATCGATGGATTTCTTCGATCGTGTTGTAATGCACTAGTGATGCGCGAACCGCGCCCGCCGGGAAATTCAATCCCAGGCGTCGTATAAGCCTTGGCGAGTACATGTGTCCGTCGCGCACTCCGACACCGGCGTTTGCCAGCGCTTCGGTGACTTTCTCCGGAGCAATCCTTTTCAGGTTGAATAAAAAAGTGGGCACGCGCTCTCGCAGGCGGTTCTTTTCTTGAATGCCATAAACAGTCGCACCAGATCCCCCGAGCGCTCGGAGGAATTCTGACGAAAGCATCTCTTCATACTCGCGAATGGCATTCATGGCCGCGAGCAAATTCGCGCGCCTCGATGCGGCTTGTTGCTCCCCAGTAACCCGCTTACCGAGGTCTTCGAGGTATCGGACAGCGGCATCCATACCGGCAACATTCTCGTAAATAAAGGTGCCCGCCTCAATTTTTCCTGGAGGTTCATCCGGAATGAAGTCCTCACGGAAAGTTGGAAGCTTTTGCAGCAATTCACGGCGGCCCCATAAGAAGCCCATGTGCGGCGCAAATATTTTGTAACCCGAGCAGACCAGATAGTCGCATTCGAATGCCTGAACGTCAATGGGTCCGTGGGGCGCATAGTGTACGCAATCGAGGAAGATCTCGGCACCCACGTTATGGGCCAAGCGAGCGGCCGCCGCGACGTCGACAATAGAGCCGAGTGCGTTTGATGCAACCGGGCTCGCAACGAGCCGCGTTCGCTCAGACAGTAGCGGCTGCAAATCTTCGGTGTGGAGGTTTCCATCCTCCCGCATGTGCCACCACGTGAACTTGGCTCCTTGTCGCTCGAGCGCAAGCCAGGTGGCAATGTTCGATTCGTGGTCCATATCGGTCACAACAATCTCGTTTCGATCTTGCAGCGTTTGACCGAGCGCCAAGCTCACCAGCCTTATGAAAGAAGTCGCGTTCATTCCAAACGCGATTTCGTCAGGGCTGCGGGCATTCAACAGTACTGCTACACTCTCACGCGCGCTTGCGATAGCAGCATCCACCTCGCGGCTTTTCTGATACCGGCCACCGCGCTGAACGTTGCATTCCAAAAGATGGTGATTCACCGCATCGAGTACCACGTGGGGTATTTGGGCGCCCGCCGCATTATCTAGAAAGATGAAATTGGAGCGATGCAGGGCCGGAAAGTTAGCCCGCACCGCGTCAGGCTGAAGTTGCCTGGGGGAGGCCACTAACGGGGTGAACTTCCTACGGAGGGGTGGTGAAGCGTCAAGAGTTCAGTTTTGCCACAGCGGCCTACCGATGTCAACTGAAATGTCACGCGCGTGATATTATGACCCGGCATGGCGCACCTGCTAGAAGGCGATCCAGCCCCCGAGGTTGGTCTCTTAGACGATCGCGGGGCTCTGTTCCAGCTCTCCAGTCTCCGAGGTAAGAAGGTAGTCCTCTATTTCTACCCCAAGGCCGACACTCCGGGCTGTACGACGGAAGCCTGTGAGTTTCGAACGGATATTGAAAAGTTTCATTCGGCTGACTCGGTCATCGTAGGCGTTTCACCCGACGGTTCGCGTGAACAGGCGGATTTCAGGCGCAAGTTCGACCTTCCATTTACACTGCTTTCTGACACCGAGCACAAGACAGCGGAAGAATATGGAGTTTGGAAGGAACGGATCATAGAAGGGAAGAAGATGATGGCCGTGGAACGCACGACATTCTTGATTGACGAAGGTGGTGTAATCAGGAAGATTTTCCGAAGCGTAAACCCTAACGGACATGCAGCAGAGGTTTACAACGCTCTGCAAACGATGGCATGACCCAGGATTTCTCAGCTTAGGCGCTAAACGCAGACGAGAAAATGAAAATTCTTGCTGGAGGATGCAGGATCTTTGATCCTGCCGATGGCGAGTCCACCACGCACGGGAACTGGACTTCGGTTTTTCGCATTGGCAAGGCGACCGGAGCAGAGCAAGTCAGCCAGACAGTCAATCGTTACACGACCGGCCGATCGGCTACCGTCAGAAATCCATCGGCGGAAGAAGTGCTCTACGTTTTTCAAGGCGATGGAGTGTGTTACATCAACGGCTCCCCTTATAGACTGACGCCTCAAACGGGCGTCTTTATCCCCAAGGCCGCGGAGTACAGCATCGAGAATCGAGAGATCTCGCCGTTAATAATCGTGAGTGCCTGCTGTCCAGAGGATCCCGATCGGACTATTCAGGAGCAAGCGTCCATCGTTCCGTCTGGCGAGCAACCGAAGCTGACGGTGCGTGAGGCCGATAGAGAGAAATTGCCGGCGACATCAGGCCGGGAGTTCTGTCTGATGGTGGATAAGGAATTAGGTTGTAACCAAGTCACTCAATTTGTAGGCTGGATTCCGCCGAGTTCAGCGCCCTTTCACTACCACACATATGAAGAAGTAGTTTTTATACTCGAAGGGCATGGAACGTTACACGTCGAAGACGATGTCTGCGCGTTTGGGCCAGGCAGCAGCATCTATCTTGCTGCAGGCGTCAGACATTCCCTGGAGAATCCCGGCCCCGCGAGTGTGCGAGTTCTGGGTGTTTTCTATCCCTCCGGCAGCCCTGCAGCGGCGTATCGATAGATATGCCGTCGATCTTACTGTGTGACGCTCCAGTGGATCGTGATCTTGTCGTGCTTCGAGTGGCTCTTCAGAACCAAACGCTGATACCCATTCGCCGCATTCGGCATTTCAAGGAAGCCAAGATTCGTTTCATCGACAGTCAAGCGTACCGGAACGCCTGGTAAGCCGGCACCGGATAAAATACCAACAGACGGTGTGCCTCCTGTAATCGTCAACGTTCCGTTTTTCTCCAGCTTGCCCGACCAAGTCGCCATCCCAGCCATAGGCCCGTCATAGACCGGCTTCCGAGCCGGTCCCGGTGCAGGGACAGCACCCGAACCAGGTAAGCTCGGCGGCGCCGGTTCAGCGGGCAGCTGATGAGGGCGGCACAGATTGAGATTCCGCTTCCGTCTCCTGGATCGCGTGACGTCTGGCAGAGTTGGCAATTGGCGCGCTCTCGGGCGCGGGAAGCTTCGCGGGAGCAGTCGGAATGGCAGGTGGCGCCGCAGAAGTTTTGGCTCCACCGTTGATCAGCATTGGCGGCGTATCCACCGATGAGATTGGCACGACCGTCTGCTTATCCTCCTGCTTCGAAACACGCGCGACTTCCGGAAATGTAGCTGGATGCCGCGTTACGAGCGCATCTGCTTCGGGTGGCGGTTTGACGACGGATGGAGTGCTTTCTGAGCTAACCGCTGGCACAGTGGCAACATTGCTATGACTCGTAGCGGACGCGGGCGCTGTTTTTTCTGACAGGACGCGGTAGAACAGAACGCCGCCGATGACCAGGCCTGCCAGCACAGCTATCACGATGGCAAGAATCGTTGATCGATTCCCGTGTACGGGGGTAGTAGCGGCGTATTGGGCCGGAGAAGGCAGGTCGGCCGCAGCGGACGACGTGAATCCGAAACCACACTTCTTGCAAAAACGCGCTGATGCGTCGGTCAAGCTTCCGCAACGCGGGCAAATGCGGCGAACCCCCGAAGCTCCTGAAAGGTCTTCCATCAAGCTCTGAATCTCTAGTATCTACCGTAATCACTCCCGTTCCGAGACCTGCTGCTTAGTTCTACGAAAACAGTGGCTTAGCGATTTAGAGGTCCCAACCCACTACTGATCCACTCAACCTCTTTCGATAAGTAGGGTAGTGCCTATTGGCTTACGCGGATGAACGCGCGGACCGAACTGATCGGCGGTACTGACGAAAGATTGTTTAATGACTAAGCGACGACTGCTGGTTATCGTGCTCTCAGCTTTAGCAACGGCTTTAGCGTTGCAAGGGCTACGCCGGTTTGTCGAATGGAGTCGCCCCTTGACGCTGGCGATTGTATTGCCGGAGGGTGATGTAAGTTCTGCAGAACGAGCCCTGCGGCCGATCTACCCATATTCCGTCATTCCTGGTGGTGCATACTCGCCAGCGGAGTTGCGCTATTCAGCGGCTCAGGATAGCGTCATTCGCAAGCACTACGCGGATTTTGACCTTAAGTCCACCAAGTTGGTGACGCTTGGCAGCGATCGGTATCAGTATGTTTCGTTTCGCGTAAGAGATAGAGTTTATTGGACAGGGCGGAAAATCCGTATTCCGAAAGGCGAAGCCCTGTTGACCGACGGTGTTCACTTTGCGCGTACGCGCTGTGGCAACCGTCTGTCCGCTACACGGCCGCAGGAGACGTTTTCGCTGCCATCAACGACGGCATTATCCCTGCCGCCATTTACAACGCAACTGCTGTCCAAGCAAGAGGTTTCGCTTCCTTCCGCACCCACATTGGGCGAATTGGCGCAAGCAGGTTCTGAACTGGAGTTCGAAGTTCCTCGGCTAGCGCCTTATGTGCCTGTGACATCAATTATGCCGGGCAACGGGGCTGAAAACTGGCCTCCGATCAATGTGGTTCCGCCGCCTACCCCGATTACGCCCGGATACCCGTTTGTTCCCGTGACTCCCCTTACGCCAGTTCCTCCTCCGCCCCCCGCACTTATAGCAGAGGTTCCGGAACCTGCCAGCATCTATCTGTTTGTGGCAGCTTTCGCTGTTTCGCTTTGGCTGATCACGCGCTGGATGCGTGATGATGCCGATGCTACAGAAGATGAAAGTTGATTTCGACGGTTACGCGGACGTTAACGGGCTGGCCGTTTCGGGTGCCCGGATCGAATCTCCACTGCTTTAGCGCTTCGACGGCAGTTCGGTCTTCTTCGGCGTTCAATCCGCTGAGTACTTGCGGATCTGTCGTTGCACCCGTCTTCGTCACAATTGTCGAGATTTTGACCGTGCCCTCAACGTAAGCTTCTTTCGATTTTGGAGAGAAAGCCGGCTCTACGTAGTGCACGAGCTTCGGCGATTTCACATCGCCACCGGGCTCATACACTTTGTCGGCGGCGTCCTCTGATTTTTTTTCTTGTTTGTGCTCTTCGGTTTGGCCCGTGGAATAGGCCACGTTTATCGCTGTCAGAGCAATTAATAGAACGAAGACTCGTCTGCTGGGATTTGAAGACACTACTATCCTCCCAAAGCTAGCGAGTGTTTCAAGAGACGAGCGGAAGGCCGTTCCGGTTTCCTGAAGGTGACTAAAACCTCGCCCAGTGAGCCGATCGGCCGGCTACAAATCACCGCCCGGCGTGGGCTCGATTAGGGCTTCCACGTTCACGGAATATAGCGCCGACTTTCCTTCGTGGTCAGTTTGAAAATAGACCCTCTTGCTATCCGGCGAAAACACAGGGGAAACGGCGGCGGGATGGCTGGCGCGATGTTCACAAAGGGTGAATTCCCGTTGCACCGCGGCTAACAGCAGCAGCACTGTGGGCTGCGCCTTGCTTCTGCTTGCGCCCACAAAAACCGACGCATCGCCATTTGGTGAGAATGCGGCGAATTGAGTTGTAGTGGCGACCCGCTGCTCGCTGCGAGTTTCGGGATTTATGGCATGAATTTCGCTGACCGCGCCGTTCGAGCGTGCGACATCGCGAAGAAACAGCAGCGATTGCCCGTTCGGCATCCAAACTGGGTTACTTACTTTGCCTCTGGCAAGCAGCACTGGGCTTCCAGCTTCCGAGGCCGGAAGAGGCGTGTACCAGAACTCTCGGTCCTCCGGGGTTGTATTTCTCTGGAAAAAACAGCCCCTGTCACCGGGTCTCGTTAGACAAAAACTCTCGACATTCTCCGCCAGGGGGGCGCTCCCTGCGGGCCACGTCTCCAGCCGACCTTGCCGCACGATAAGAAGTTTGGGATCGGGGCCAGAATCGCGCGCAAGCTCGCAAAAGCTGCTTACGCCTTCAGTCAGAACTCTCAATTTGTGGTTTGCCAGCGTGATCTCTTGTAAGCTGTCGCCGTCCAGCAGGTAGAGGGCGGTTCGCTTCTGATTTAGGCATAGTGATTTGGGTTCCAGTTTACGCGGCCTTGCAAGTTGGGTTAACAATCCGTTTCGCAGGTCCAATTTGAAAGGCGCCAGCGTGCCGCCCCGATCCGAAGAGAAAATCAAAAACCGTTCTTTCACCGAGATGAACGAGTTTGTCGAAGCCGGCAGGAAGCTATTGCTTTGAAGACTCGTCAGTCGAACTACCGGCGTTTCTGTAATCGGATCCAGGAAGCGGAAAAACTCGCCTACACGGGGCAGGGGCTTCCCTTTCTTATTAGAAACGACACTGGCGAGCAGGGTACCCGGCAGACCTGCCAGCATCGCCCGACGCGTGATACCGCTATCCACTACAGAACGAGACGTCAATTCGTCCCGGTCGTTGCACTACAGCCCGAGATCGCTATGAACCACCTTCGCCACAGTGGCAGGGTGTACCCGTGGCAGGAAGCTGTATGGGTTCAAGGGCGTCCCGTGTAGCCGCACTTCGTAGTGAACATGAGGTCCGGTAGACCGTCCTGTTCCACCAGACAAAGCGATCTCCTGACCGCGCGTCACCGCTTGACCAGGAATAACCAGGAATTGGGAGAGATGGGCGTAGTAAGTTTCGAGTCCGTTTCCATGGTCCACGATCAGAAGCTTTCCGTAGCCGCCCGACCAGCCTTCAGCCGTAATCACACCATCCGCCGTGACATGAACAGGTGTTCCGCGCGGCGCGGAAACATCAATCCCGGTATGAAAGGCGCCTTCACCGGAGAATGGGTCGCTTCGGGTTCCGAAAGCGCTGCGAATGGTTCCCTCAACGGGCCAAAGAGATGGCCGCGCATGCGTCTGCCACTGATGCGCATATTGATGATAGATTCCGCCGTAGCTAGCCGTCTTGAGGAAGTTATATTCCTCAATCGATTCCTTCATATTGGGGACCAGCGCCTCATTGTCTGGCCCGAATTCCAGCCGGCCTGAAGCCGCCGGCTTGTTCAGCCCATAGGCTACCGAAACTTCACTTGCGAGCGTTTCGAGAGAAGCTAGTTGTTCCGTATGCTGGCGCGATACGCGCTGCAATTCCTGATAGCGGGTACGCAAACGATCTAGATCAGCACGAAGTTCGTTGTAATGCGAAACCTTCCATGTCATCCGCAGGTAACTTGAGCAACCGGCCAAAATCACAAAACCGAGAGCCAACAAGCCGCCTATAACGTAAGCGAGTGTCTTATAACTGATCCGTATGCGCTTGATTTGCCCGTCGTCAGTCTGAGCAAGCTCCAAAACGAAAAACTGTTTATTCATTCGACTCCTTGAACGGACGGCGAAAGCACCTGAGCGCTTTCAAGTTTTCAGGTGGGCGGATTGTGAACGAATATTCAGACTACCCGCCGCCACTCCAACTGTCAATACTTCAATTGAGTAATAGGGATTACGTAGCGCCCCAGGCTTTACTATTCACCAGGGCTTTTTACAGGTCTTTACAGCGATTCAGGTAACTTCTTCCTTCTGCCAGCGATCTTCATGGCAACCTTTCTCACAGAAACTAAGGAGCAATTTCGTTTTATGAAAGCACTACGCGTTTTATTGATCGGCTGTTTGGCGACCGCAGCTATATGGGCTGCCGACGTCACTGGCAAGTGGACCGCCGAAATGCAAGGCCGCAACGGGAATACCACTACGGTAACGATGAACCTGAAGGCGGACGGCGATAAGCTGACCGGCACGGTTAGCGGCCGCAACGGGGACACCGATATCACTGACGGCAAGATAGACGGCGACGCCGTTTCGTTCAAAGTTGTTCGGGAATTCAACGGCAACCAGATGACCTCGGTTTACAAAGGTAAAGTGGACGGCGACACCATCCATTTCTCAATGACAATGGAAGGTGGCAATATGGGCGGAGGCCAGCCTCGCGAGTTCGACGCGAAACGCGCCGGCGGGATGTAACAGGGGCACAAAGGCGACCAACGCCTATTGTGTACCGTTAAGCGCCATTGCGAGCCTCACCCTCCGAGGGGTTTGCAAGGAAGCGTGCAGCGCGCCCGGCGCGTTGCCGATTTCCAAGAGGTTCAAAGGCCATGCTATTGGAATAATCAAAGCATGGCCTTTGAACGCGAAGTTCGTATAGCCAAACTTGCAGCGCAGCAGGCTGGGGCTCTTGCGCTCGACTTGCAGCACAAAGGGGTTACCGCTGAACTCAAACCGGACGAATCGCCAGTCACAGCGGCTGATCGCGCCTGCGAAAAGCTCATTGTCGAGTGCATCTCTCGCGAATTTCCTGAAGACGGTATTCTCGGCGAAGAAGGCGCGTCACGTCCAAGCCAGAATGGCCGAAAATGGATCATTGATCCCATCGACGGCACAAAAGACTTCGTCCGCGGTATCCCGTTGTGGGCTGTCTTGATCGGGCTGGAACAGGACGGCGACTTAATTGCCGCCGCGGCGTTTAGCCCAGGTCAATCCTTGCTTCTGCATGCCGGGAAAGGCATGGGCGCTTGGGCGAACGATCAACCTATTCGCGTTTCCGGTCAGACCGGTCTAACCCAAGCTGTTTTATCCTTCAACGGGTTCAATAAAGTTGGGGTTGACCGCTTCGCGGATCGTGTGATTCCCTGGGTGCAGCGCTTTTGGGCAGTTCGTAGTCTCGGCGGGGCTGTAGACGCTATGCTGCTTGCACAAGGACAGGCGGATGTCTGGATTGAGCCTAATGCGCAGCCATGGGATCTCGCCCCGCTGAAACTCCTGGTGGAAGAGGCGGGTGGAAAATTTGCGAGCTTCGAGGGCAAGAACACCATCTATGGCGGCAACGCTTACGCCTGCACTCCCGCACTAGAGCCGCACGTCCTTGAATTGCTGAACGGCCTCTGAACGCACAACGCCGCTGAAGTCCACTGTGCGTTTTCTCCTGTACTCTTCGCACCCTATACTCGAAACGTGACGACCGATACCCCCGCTCTCCTTATTCATCTTCTGTTTCGATTTCTGCACATTGCCTCGGTGATCCTATTCCTTGGGGGCGTGTTCTATGCCCGTCAGGTGTTGGTACCCGTGCTTAACGTGCTGCCTGAGAGTGTCCGAATGCCTTCTGCCGCAGGTGCACAATTTCGGTTCCGAACGGTTCTCTGGACACTGCTGGTTTTAATTGTGGGGTCCGGCCTCTATAATTTTCTGACCTATAGCGGACCGAAGCACACGCAGGCCTATCAAGTCTGGTTTGGGATCAAGATGCTGCTTGTGGCGCATATTCTCGCGACGGCTATTCTTTGGGGAACATCTCCCTATGGAGACGCGACTATTGCGGGCAAGAGCAAGCACCGGCTGGCCAGCATGATTGTTTCGGGCTTCTTGGTCGTTGCGATCTCGGCTTACTTGCGCTCTCTCACCTTGCGTGGTCTGTAATTTATGATGACCGGCTATGACGCTCTTCGTTCCGCGGCAGCCTGGATTGATCTTTCAGATCGAGGCATGATCGTTGTTACCGGAGAAGATCGCGCTCGTCTGCTGCACGCCATGTCGACGAACGACGTGCAGCATCTCGCCGTGGGCGAGGGCGCTTATGCATTCTTCCTGACCGCGGTGGGTCGCATCCTCGCCGACGCTTATATCTACAATCGCGGAGATAGCATGGTTCTCGATACCGAACCGGAAACAGCAGCGAAGCTGGCTGAGCACCTGGACAAATACATCATTGCCGATGACGCCACACTTGAGAACGAAACGATGCAGTGGGCCTGCATCAGTGTTGAAGGTCCTAACTCGCTAGAGGTTGCATCGCGACTGGGCATCTCCGTTCCAACCAAACGGTATGCCGTAACCGATTGGACGGAAGACGATCAGCAGGGAGGATTCGTCGCAAAAGTTGCAAGTACTGGCCCGGAGGGTATCCGCATATTTGTTTCGGCGACTCTAAAAGACGTGCTGATCAGGCGTCTTGACGATCTCGCCGTTCCGCAGGCCACCGCCGCGGAAGCACGAGTTGTGCGCATCGAAAACGGGATTCCCCGATATGGGGATGACATCTCGGAACGCTATCTGGTTCAGGAAACTCAGCAGATTAACGCGGTTCACTCCAATAAAGGCTGTTATCTAGGGCAGGAGATTGTGGAGCGCGTCCGTTCGCGCGGGCAAGTGCATCGCCTATTAACGCCTCTTCGAATCCACGGCAGCGTGCCGCCCGAGCCAGGAACCAAGCTTTTGGCCGATGACGCAAACGCCGCAGAAATCACCTCGGCAGAGTTTTCGCCGGCCCTTGGCGAGGTCGTTGCGCTCGCTTATGTCCGGACCGAACCAGCGCACAGTAAATCTCTGCTAACTGTTGCGGGCAGCAATCCGCCGATAACGGCATCTGTTGTTTAGACACTCGTTCGTTATTCGCCCACTATCCCGTGCTCAATCGCGTAGCGCGTTAGTTCCGCTGTGCTACGCAAACCGAGCTCTTGCATAATGGCCGCTTTATGAAAATCTATCGTTTTCACCGAGACGTTGAGAATCGCGGCAGTCTCTTTGTTTGATTTGCCTTCTGCCACCAGTTGTAGAACCTCGCGCTGTCGGGGAGTTAAGGTTTGTCCGAACAGTTCGCTCGGATTTCGTGTCGGGTCGTAAACTGCGTCGGGTACGGCCTTCCGCAAGACGGGTGTGACGTAATATCTTCCGGCCAGAATTTCTCGGAGCGCCGGCCCCACCTCGCTTACTGCAGCTTGCTTTAAAATGTATCCCGAAGCCCCCATTCGCAGTGCGGCTTGAACATATTCCCGATCGGACTTCTGTGTTATAAACAGGATCTTCACGTGGGGATCGCGGCTCTTGATCTGTCGAGCTGCCTCCATTCCGTTGAGAACCGGCATGGAAACATCCAGCAAAACCGCATCGGGTCTCAGCCGCTCTGCTTCAGCGACCAAGTCCCGTCCATTAATGGCGACCCCTATCACTTCGAAGTCGTTTTCCAACAAGCTCCGAAGACCCTCCAAAATCAGGCCGTGGTCGTCGGCCAGAAGAATTCTAGGCTTAGACATATGCTTCTGATTACGGGCATTACCGCGCCACCACTGTAGTGTTCCAGTCCAGTGTCGATCAGCGGATTTTTAAAGAATACACCCTCAACCCAAAAGCGCAGTCGCCGATTTCTAATCACCCAGAAGCTTGCCATAAGCCTCTAGAGCCTCCACATTGTCGCAGATCGCTTTGATCGCAGCCGTGATCGGAACGGCTAGAAGCAGGCCGATACCTCCCCAGACTATACCCCAAAACATCAGAGCAACGGTCACAACAAGAGGGTTCAGCCGGACGCGACGACCGATGATCTTCGCGTAAAGGAAATTCATCGCCAATATATGGAACGCCGCCGTAATCAGCACGATCGCGAGAATGATTTTGAAGCGGTTTGGAATAGCAATGGCCGCCAGCACTGGGGGCACGATCGACAGTGGAAGGCCGACGTATGGCACCAGGCTGAAAAACGCGCTAAGCGGTCCGATAACCGGCCAATAAGGCACTCGCAGGAAAAAAAATGCGATGGCGCTGACGCTGCTCAGAAACACCCAGAGAAGAAAATTGCCCAGCACATACGCTCGCGTGGACTCGCCGATACCCGTCCATGTCCTCCCTATCTGAAAACGTTGCTCGCCACGAAAGAGCCGCAAAACGCTCTTGTTCAAATGGTCGCGCCAACTGAGCATAAAGTAGACCAGAAAGGGTACGAACGATGCCATCACCAGCACATGAATGTAGCCGGAGAGATAGGCGTAGATAACGCCAATCGCGGGTGTTGGTTCCGTATGGATACGTACTTCCTGAATTGCCGGCGGCGTGTTCTGTGCCGTTATGTTTGCGGCCGCGCTGTGCCGGCGTCTTTTAGTCGTCTCTTGCGGCTTCTGCTGAATCTGGTCATTCTGCTGCCGCAGGCTCTTGGGAATCAACACATCCACGCTGTGCTGTTCGAATTGATCAATGTCTTCGTTCGCCTTTGCCCAAAGCTCGCTGACGTGAGCAGTGTATGCGGGAAGATCCTCGGCAAAGGTAGAAAACTGCGACCATGCCATCGCCCCCAACAAGTACACGCCTACCGAAGCAATCCCCAACACAATAGCCGTGGCGGCAGCCCGCGGCATGCGCAGCTTCATGACCAACACTACGGCCGGATCAAGAAGAAACGCCAGGACGGCTGAGATAAACAGCGTGACAAAGAAATCGCGCCCGTAATAAAGCAGCGCTACCGACGCGGCGAGCGCAATCAGCGATGTCGCCAACGGAACTACCCTGTGCGTTGGCTGCGGAGGGCTGAACAGTGCCAAATGCGACTTACGGCCTTTGTATCCGTACGATAACACGATAACGGCACTCTATAATCCAAGTTGACGGAACCGCAACCCCATTCTGCGGCCGGAAGGGTTCTTGCTCTCGACGTCGGCCGAAAGCGCATCGGACTGGCAGTGAGCGATGAACTCGGAATTACGGCGCAAGGCATCCAGACCCTTCAGCGGACGCGCATTCGCGACGATCTTGCCGCTTTGGAGGCAATAGCCAAAAGCTGGAATATCAGGCTGCTATTGGTCGGCCGGCCCTTGCACATGAGTGGTTCCGAAAGCCGCCAAAGCGAATATACCCAGGAGTTCGCCACGCGACTGCAGTCGCATCTTGAGCTCCCGGTGGTTTTTTGGGACGAACGTTTAACGTCCATCGAGGCGGAGCGTATGCTTAGCGAGGCTGGCGCATCGCTCAATGAAAAGAAACGATCGGTCGACAAGTTGTCTGCCGTGCTGCTGCTCGAAAGCTATCTGGAAAATCAGCATTTAGCCGCACAAGGGGCCGATCTTGGCTAAACGACGCGGTTGCCTGGGGCGATTTTTGACCGCAGCAGCAGCTCTCGTCATTGTCGCGATTCTAATCGGAGCCGTATTCGCGGGCTACTGGTACTTGGGCCCGTATCGAGGGTTTGGCGCAGAGACGTTTGTGGAGATCGAGCATGGGATGTCCTCGCGGCAGATTGCGCGCGAGCTCGCGCGGCATGGCGTTGTCAAATCGCAGTGGGCATTCCTGTTCGTTCGCATGCTGAATCCGCGCGCACCGCTGCAAGCCGGTGAATATCGCTTCGGCGCGCCGCAAACTCCCTGGCAGGTTTTCGACGAGATCCGCAGCGGGCAGATTTTTTACGAAGAACTGACTATCCCAGAAGGAAGCAACATCTTCGATATCGCTGCATTGCTGAAACAGGGTGACACGGTGAAGCCGGATAGCTTCCTCAAAACCGCTGCCGATCCGTCAATGATCAAAGATCTGGATCCCCTTGCGCCGAATTTAGAGGGCTTTCTGTTCCCTTCCACTTACCGCGTGACGCATCGCACGACGGCGCCGCAGTTGTGCCACATCATGACTGCCGAGTTTCGCAAACAGTGGACAGAAATCGGTGGAACGGTCCATAATGCGGACATTCACCGCCTGATCACCATTGCGTCATTAGTCGAAAAAGAAACCGCCATTCCCCAGGAACGGCCCCTCGTTGCGGCAGTCTTTGATAACCGGCTTGGAGCCAACATGCCGCTGCAATGCGATCCTACGACGGTCTACGCCGCGCTTCTCGAAAATCACTATAGCGGCGTCATCCGCAAATCCGATCTCGCCAGCGAGAATCCCTACAACACCTATGCGCACCCGGGACTTCCGCCGGGCCCTATCGCCAATCCAGGCGTCTCATCCTTAAAAGCCGCCCTTCATCCCGCGGACGTTGCTTACCTGTATTTCGTCGCTAAGCCCGATGGCTCGGGTACCCATCATTTCTCCGCTACTCTTGACGAACATGAGAAAGCTGTACTTGCCTATCGAAACGGCGGTCATCACTAGCGTGCCCTACGATTGAGTTACGCCTTGTAAGCGATCAGCGATTTCGGCAATCCAAGGAACCGTTCGCGCGCTATGCGAGCCAGCGGGAAAAGAGCCTTCAGTTCTGCCGCATCCAGTAGGCGAAGTTCGGTCAGGAAGTGCTCCAGGTAATCCCGCCGCACGTCTTTCGTATGCGGTACCATCACATCCCATCCCGTAAATCGCGTAACCATTGGCCGCTGCCAGCTTCGAGGCAGATAGTGAACGAACGGGAGCATCACGTGCATTTCGAAAGGAAATCGGCGATTCGGCGTCTGCACCCAATACCGTCTCCCGACGCGCGCTATTTCAGCCGCAAACCTCTGCTGATCCGCAAGTGTTCCCACATGTTCGATTGTCGAGTTACTGAAGACAATGTCGAATGCTTTGTCCCGAAACGGCAACATGCGACCGTCGCCGCCGACCAGATTGACGTCGCGGCGTCGCTCTTCGATGGCGGGCGGCAGATTCAAAAAGGTGAGTTTCGGACAGACTTGGGCGAATTCCCAAATCAGTGGAGAGCCTCCCACATCCAACACGGTCGTACGGTCCGTGACCTCAAACATGAACTGGAAGCGGGACATCCGTCGCGACCGAAAATGGGCAAGCAACTTATGAAGAGTCGAAGATCTCACGTCTCCGCTTGCTCGCAGGGTGGGTCAGCGGCCTGATTCATTTCCGCGTTTCTTGCATCTTGCGGGCCATCGACGCGGTGAACTGAATGGGCGCGAATCGCGTGAGGAAGGCCATTAAACCGTTCAAAGTGCCGGGAATCACCAGCGGCTTGCCGCGTTTCATGCCGTTCCAGCCAATCTCTGCGACTTTGCGCGCGCTCATCGAACGGCCGCCGGAAAAGAGCCGTGTATCAGTTGCTCTTGCGCGTTTGTCGAACTCGGTCTGAGTCGGTCCGGGACATAGACAGCTTACCGTTATGCCGAACTCTCGTGCTTCATTGTGAACAGCCTGTGAAAAAGACAGGACATACGCTTTGGTGGCATAGTAAACGGACATGAGCGGTCCAGGTTGAAACGCCGCAGTGGATGCGACGTTCATAATGAATCCGCGCCGACGCTCGATAAGCCGAGGCAGAAACAGCCTGGTGAGATCCGTTAACGCTGTGACGTTGAGTTGAACCATGTCGATTTGCTCTCGCTCGGCAAGTTCCCAAAACTTTCCCACCAGACCAAAGCCAGCATTGTTGATTAGCACTTCGATATCAAGATCGGCCTTAGCGACGCTATTCAAGATTTCTCGCGGTGCTTCAGGATGGGTCAAATCGCTTGCAATCACTGTCACATCTCGTTTCCATTTCTGGCGGATGTCAGAAGCAGCGCGCTGCAGAAGTGATTCGGATCGCGCGATCAGAACGATGTCATATCCGTCCTGGGCCGCTAAGTCTGCCAACTCGCGCCCAATCCCAGTAGACGCTCCCGTGACTAGCGCTGCCGGCATATGTGACTCAGTTATCTCCTGTGCCTGAAGCTGATCGCGGCGGCGCGCACGGGCTTCTGCGGCTGTTGCGCCGGACGTAAAGTCGCCCTTTCGGAGCATTCCGCCACTCGTTCCGACAGTTTAGCGAGCTTCTCACGATCGGTCGCATCGTAAATCGCCGCGGCCGGAACCTGCGCTACAAGCGATTGCGATTTCTCGAAGGAGTCTAGCGCGGCCTGCCAATCTTTTCTGCCGCCAGCATGCTCGGAGGCGCGCTTGCGCAGGACCTCGCCAAGTTCGTAGTAATCCAGCGACGTGCTCACCGTCTCGTCCAGGTTGTGCGGGTCGTGGCGGTGCAGAGCCGTTCCTGAAGCTGCCGCTTCCTGTATCAACTGAATAGCGTCGGACAGATCCCCCGCTTGGCATTTCGCAACTCCGGCGATTCTAAGTACCGATTCCAGTTCCGACCTGGCGTGGAAATCGTTGGGGTCTTCCGCTGCAACTTGGCGGCGCAACTGGATGGCGCGGGCAAACGCAACATCTGCGTCT
Organism: Terriglobia bacterium; assembly: GCA_963846025.1. Lineage (GTDB taxonomy): Bacteria > Acidobacteriota > Terriglobia > Bryobacterales > Bryobacteraceae > Bog-105. The sequence goes on from CAWJUG010000006.1 coordinate 529,447, forward strand.
TGATTCTGTTGAAGTTCGTGCAAGCACCAGCCCAGTTCTACCAGATCGAAAGACAAATCCATGTGAGATGTAGGGTTCTGCGGCTGTTGCGCCAAGCGCTTTTCATCCAGCGCCACAGACTTCCTGTCGTAATCGAGAGAGCGCGCATAATTGCCCATCGCAAAGTAAACGCTGGCGATATGTTTCTCAACGAGCCCGATGTTCCGCTCATCCTCAATCTGATTTTTGTCGTGCGCCGCAAGCCCTTGGTAATCTGTCAACGCCCGCTCCCACAACGCTAACGCGTCTTGGTATTTGCCTTCGTCTGTCTTGGCCAACGCCAAGTAGAAATGCGCCAGAGCCAAATCTTTCAAATTGGCCGAGCCAATACCCGCACCCGCGACATCCTGGAACAAAGAGACAGATTCGCGTCGCAAATCGTCAGCATTCCCATTCCCCGTTCGAGGTGCGAGCGATGCGATGTTTTCATCGACCCGGGCCAAAGAAAGCTCCACCTCCCGATTTTCCGGTTGGCGCGACCGCAGCGTAAGGAGTAAGCTGCGTGCTTTGTTGTAACTTGCAAAAGCACCCGCTTGGTCACCAACATTCGCCTGTTGCAGATCGCCTTGCGCGGCAGCGATTTTCATGTACGCTTGCGCGAGTTCAAACGTCAATCCCGGGTCTTTAGTCCGATTATTGGCGAGCCCATTCAAGTACTGAAGCCCTCTAGAAATCAACAGCTCGCGGGCATGACTCGAACCCGGCAAATCCAAAATTGCATCGTCAAGCTCGAATACCACTGAGTGAGCGAGCTGCCGTAGCTGCTGAAATCGCATTTCAGCCTGCCGCTTTTCGCGCCAGATGATAATTCCGGAGACCACAATTGCCGCAACGGCGATGCTGGCGGCCGTCATCGCCCAACGATTGCGCCGGCTGAATTTGCCGAACCGGTAAAAGAATGTATCCGGCGCAGCTTGCACGGGGAATCCGTCAAGGAAGGCCTGGATGTCGCGACAGAGCGCATCCACCGTGGTATACCGGCGCTCGGGCTCTTTGCGTAGGGCCATCATGACGACATTTTCGAGGTCCGGAGGAATGTCGCGGTTTTGCGTACGCAGCGGAATGGGGCTCTCTTCGAGGAAGGCCCGCATCGCTGCCGCCGAACTTTGCCGGCCGCCATAGGGATAACGTCCGCTCAACAACTCGTAAAGCAGAACGCCCAGTGAATAGACGTCGGCGGCGACAGTCAGCGGTTCGCCCCTGATCTGCTCGGGGCTTGCGTATGTTGGAGTGAGGGGCATCCGTGTGGTGGCCTCGGTCTGAAGACCTCCGCCGGCAAGAATGCGCGCTACCCCAAAATCCAACAGCTTGGGCGTCCCGTCGTGCGTAACCAGCACGTTCTTGGGCTTGAGATCGCCGTGAACAATCAAATTGCGATGCGCATAGCTGACCGCTGAACAGATGGACAGGAATAATTGGAGTTTGTCCGCCAAGCTGAGCTTGTGGTGCTGCCGGTAACGATCCAGCGGTTCGCCGTCGACGAACTCCATAGCATAATAGGCTTGCCCGGTATCCGTCGTGCCTCCGTCGAGCAAGCGCGCGATATTCGGATGATCCAGCCGCGCCAGAATTTGCCGCTCCCGCCAGAAAAGCTTGGCAAATTTACCGCGCCGTCCAGCGCTCTTTATTAGCTTGAGAGCGACAACACGGTCATACTCACCGTCGTCCCGTTTCGCAAGGCAGACAATCCCCATGCCTCCGCGGCCAATCTCTCGCTCGATACGATACGGTCCTGCGCGGCTTGGTATCGTTTCGAGGCCCGGCGTGTCCTCTGATAACGCGTCCTCCAGGCTTTCCTCGCCCATCAGGCCTTCCGCGCGATCAGTGTACGTCAGGTATTCATTGACCTCTTCCCGAAGCCCGGCATCATCCCCGCAAAGTTCCTCCACAACTTGCTTGCGCTGGTCGGAAGGTGTTTCAAGGGCTTGGTCTAGTATTCTCTTGACGTGCTGCCAGCGAGTCGCCTCAGGCTTCGGTCCGGCCGGCTTTGGAGAGACTTCGCCCAGTCCGGCTACGCGAACCAGATACGGAGTTCCGCTTTCCTCGCTCACGGCTCCAATTCCTTCGCTAACCACAATCGAGCGGTCCGCCACTCACGCTTGATTGTGTCTTGAGAAACCTCAAGAATCTTTGCCGTTTCTTCCACGGTCAGCCCGCTGAAAAACCGTAGCTCGACGATTCGCGCCTGCCGCGGGTCGATCTCCTCCAAGCGGCTCAGGGCAGCGTCTAGATCCTGCATCTCGAGTGCCCGGGAGTCGGCAAAATCCGGTTGCGTTGTCGTCACCAGAAGTGCAATACCGCGCTTTTGTGACTTTCGCGCTATCGCATAGTTCACCAGAATCCGCCGCATCATGCGCGCCGCGATACCAAGCACCTGCTCGCGCGATGTCCAGTCGATTTTTTGCTGTTCAATCAAACGAATGTAGGCTTCGTGTACCAATGCTGTTGGCTGCAGTGTGTGATCGGGACGTTCGGCGGAAAGGTAATCTCGAGCCAGACGCCGCAATTCCTGATACAGCGCTGGCACAGCTACGTCCAAAGCCGACTTGCCCTTGTCTTCTAACCCCAGCTCGGCAGCTTCCTCCATCTACTTTTGATCCAGTCGTGGCGAAAGTGTGACGAATGCGCCTGCGCAGTTCCAAAAAAACGCAGATGACTGCATGTCGGGGAAGAAATCGGTATTTTTACTTGCCCCGATTTCTCGCAGAATCCTGCGTTATCTAATAGAGGCGATCGTAAGGCTACTCATCGTCACGTGAGTTAGCCCTTCGGTGATGGTCATGACCGGCAGTGCTCGGAGGCTGCCGGTCTCTTTTTGACTTGTAGCTCTAGCTCGCAGCGAGAGACTCATCCTGCACGTTTGAGATCTTCACTATATTCGTAACGTTGGCTGCCTCGCGGTGTACAGTTTCCACAGTTTCCTCAAGTACCACCGGCATTAGTGCTTCGTCCATGTAATTGCGGATACTTTTGTCCCGCTTCAGTCTGGCCCGGATGAGCCCATACTTGACAATCAGGCGCGCCAGCGTCACATGCTTAGAAAGTAAATTGCCGATATACCGCGCATAAAAAACCAAGGGACTCTCAACCGGCAGCGTAGGCCGCCTGTCTTTTCGGTACTTCCGCCTCAGATATCCACCTTGCAGCGGATCTACGTTCTCCAGCCGGATACAGGCATAAAACCAAAGCAGCAGCAGCAACATGTTACCGGGATTGCTCCCGGTTGCATGCGCTCGCCGCATAACTGTTTCCAGATGCTCCAAGGAATAGTAGGAGTACCACGCATTCAGATAGAGCTTCTCCCAGTCCGCCCTGGACATCGTGGGATGAGTGGTCGTCACGTGCTCCAAGTCGTACTTGTTCAGATCCGGATCCAGATACGCTCCCGCCTTATACAGTTTCAGATGATCTTCTGAGCCGGGTAGCGGAGTCAGGCAGTGGGGCTCCAGTAAGTCGATTGGCAACTCGCGCTGAATCGTCTCGATATCGCGCAGAACAGATTGAGGGGTATCGCCCGGAAAGCCAACTATGTAGCCCGCAAATATTGTTGCGCCCGCGCGCTTCCATTCAAGAAGCATCTTGCGATATTCCGCGACCTTATTTTGCTTTTTTCGTGCTCCGAGCAAACTGTCCGGATTTATACTCTCTAGCCCGATGAATACGCGCGCCACCCCGGCGCGTCCTGCCTTTTCAATAAAGTGGGGCAGGCGATGGCACATCGTATCCACTTGAATCACGAATTTGATGTTGAGCTTTTCCTGCTCCCGCATCATAATCAGGCGGTCAAAGATGCTCTCCCAATCCCGGTTGCGTGCAAAGTTGTCATCCGTGATGAAGAACCGATTGATCCCTTGCTTCAGATTTTGCCGGACAATTTGTTCTACGTCATCGGCGGATCGCCGCCTTGACTTACGGCCTTGCACATTTATGATGGTGCAGAACGAGCACTGAAAGGGACACCCGCGGCCGGCATCAAAGCTGGTCAGCTTGCCAGCGGTTCGCTTCACTCTTGTGGGCGGCAGAATCGGCATCGGCACGCCGCTTAACGACGGCAAATCCGCCATGTAGTTATAAAGGGGTTTCAAAGTGCCGCGCCAGGCATCCTGAAGAACCTCTTCGAAGCGCCCTTCCGCCTCTCCGGCAAAGAGCGAGATTCCTAGCTCCATCGCCTCTTGTAATTCGGGCGGTATCCCGGGCAGCATCGCGAGGCATCCGGAGACATGGAACCCCCCCATGCACACCTGAATCCCGGCGGCACGAAGCGGACGCGCCAGGTCCATAGCCCTTGGATGCTGATTCGATTGCACACCGACCAAAGCAACCAACGCGCGCCGGCCCCTGAGCTGATGTACCAGCCTGTCGACACGAATGCGCGTGTTCGTCTCATCCATCGCGGAGATGACGATATCAACATCCTGGCCCAAAACGCGCCGCTCCTGGCAATCAAGCGCTAAGCCATTGAGTACAGCCAACGTGTTGGATGGAATTGCCGAGCGAAGCCACTGAATGACATAGCCGTCGTCGTCGTAGTGTGACGGTTTGATGAGAACTAATTGGAATTTGTTGGGCGCTGAGCGAGCGGCCATCTCACTCCTGGTTAGAAGGGGTCAAGTGTTCAGAATATCACGGAAATGTGCCGTTGCTTCGTTTCTGGCGCGGTAACTACTGCCGTCGAGCGCGCTTGGGAGGGAACCATCCTTATAATGAGAACAGTCATCCATGGAGGAGCTGAAAAAGAAACTGCAAGAGGAGATCGCAGCGTTGGAATACGAACTCCGCAACGAGCTCCCAAAAGAGATCCTGAAGGCCCGCGCCCACGGCGATTTAAGTGAAAATGCCGAATATCACGCGGCCAAAGAGAGGCAAGCATTTGTGAATGCACGCCTCGGCCAACTACAAGCGCGCCTTCGCGAGTTCTCGATGATCGACATGTCTAAGATTCCGCATGACCGTGTCGGTCTTGGCTCTCATGTCGTGGTTCTTGATATCACGAAAGACGAAGAGTATTCGTACAACCTAGTCACGAGTGAAGAAGCCGACGTCGCGAACGGGAAAATTTCTACCAGTTCACCCATCGGTCGAGGCTTGCTGGGAAAACGAGTCGGAGATACGGTGAAAATCCAGATTCCCGATGGCATGCGCGAGATGGAAATTTTGAGTCTCGCTACGATTCACGACACCGCATCGTAAAAGGAAGTAACGAATGACTTATACGCGAGCGGTTGGGTTAGGCGCTAACAAGGTCATCAGACTGATTGTGTGGACCCTCGCCCTTTCACGGATAAATCCCAATGTCCTGACTTTCCTGGGGCTGATGATCAATATGGTGGCAGCCGCCTTCCTTGCATTCGGCCATTTCCGTACTGCCGGTTTCGTCATCATCTTCGCTGGTCTGTTCGACATGGTGGATGGCCGGGTTGCACGCGCGACAAACCAGGTTACACGCTTCGGCGGTTTCTTCGATTCTGTTCTAGACCGTTATTCCGATATCGCTCTGTTGGTCGGTCTGCTGGTCTACTACGGAACTATCAATCGGCCTTCTTACGTGGTTCTGACTGCCATCGTAATGGCCGCTTCCGTCATGATCAGTTATACCCGTACGCGGGCCGAAAACATCATTCCGGCTTGCAAGGTGGGATTTCTGGAGCGCCCAGAACGGGTTGTCCTTTTTATCATTGGGGCTCTGTTTGACCGCATGGCGCCTGTTTTGTGGGTCATCGCCGTGCTTGGCAATCTCACGGTCATCCATCGAATGATTTTCACTTACCGCGAAACCAAGCATCTGAAGGATGCGCAGTTGCGAACCCGCTCAGTAGCAGCCGCTTCCAAGCTGTCTTAATCGCGCGATTCTAAGATTACAACCGCAAGTGCCATCTCTTTTGTATGCGTCAGAGACATGGAAATAGTCTCGGCTCGAGATCGCATGGCGATCTGCCTAGCCATGCCGTGCAGCACCAGTTTCGGGCGTCCCGAGGCTTCATTGACTACTTCGAAATCTTTCCACCTTACGCCGAAGTTCCAACCGGTGCCAAGCGCCTTCATTGCGGCTTCTTTAGCCGCAAAGCGCGCAGCAAACCGCTCCGCCCAATTGGCCTTGCTTTCGGCATAGGCCCGTTCGCCTTCAGTATAAATACGGTTGAGAAAACGATCGCCGAACCGTGAGATGCTCTCGCGTATGCGGCCCACTTCGGCGAGGTCGGTTCCAACGCCGAGGATCATCTATTCATCATGACCGTCACTCTTCCAGCAATTACCTGCTTGGGGCACAGCAACACACTATCTCCCATGTGGCCGCTGAACTGGCAGGCACAAGCTTGCCAGACGATGGTCGGACAATCGCTGGCGGCGGAGTGATCGACGTCGCATCACAATTCGACTGGAATGCTTACGCTTGACTTTTGCGGAAAGCAGCCCAGCGCTTCTTCTGTGCGGCGGCAATTCGCGCGCGCGCTTCCTGGCTTAGCGCTCGCTTCTTTCGCGGCGACCGCGCCGAAGAGGCAGATCCTTCTGAATTTGTTGCTGCTCGCGTTGAAGACTTCGTCGCACGGCCGGACAGCAGCCGGCGTACTTCCGAAATCTGCTCCTCCAATTTGTTCCTCTGAGCCTCCAAACCTTGGAGGGCGGCTTCTAAGATCTCCCGGCTCGGTGATGCGGACGTTTTTGCCATACACTCTAGTAAGTATCATAATATTCGAAAGATTTCACTTTCTACTTACTTTTTGCTCGCAAATCAGTGTTACTGGTCCGTCATTCGTCAGTTCCACCGTCATATGGGCCTGAAATATACCAGCTTGTACCCTGATCCCGTTACGCCGGCAGCTTTCCAAAAAACATTCGTACAAAGGTCGCGCTACTTCAGGTCTGGCTGCTTGAGAATAGGATGGTCTGTTCCCTTTCTGCGTGTCTCCATACAGAGTAAATTGCGATATTCCAAGCAACTCACCATCGATGTCGATCAAACTGAGGTTCATCTTACTCTCGATGTCGGGAAAGATACGGAGGTGAGTCACTTTGCGAGCTAGATGCTCCGCTTCGAAGCTTGTATCGTCCTGGGCAACCCCTAACAGTACGAGTATGCCTCGACTGATTTGACCAGTAACAGCGCCATTAACCGTTACTTTGGCGTTCAGAACTCGCTGCACCAGCGCTCGCACAGATTAGCGGCTAACGTAAGCGGAATTTTCTCGTAAATACAACTGTGAAGTGATTGCTCCGTCGGAGGCGGAACCGACAAGAGCTGCATATTTAGCCATGACGCCGGTCATGTATTTGGGCTCGGGCTGCTTGAACTGCGCGAGCCGGCGCTGTAATTCCAGCGGAGAGACGTCCAGGTTGATTTCTCGAGTTTGAATGTCTATGGTGATGGAATCGCCTTCGCGAATCGCGGCAATCGGCCCTCCAACCGCTGCTTCAGGCGCAATATGCCCGACCATAAATCCTCGTGTGGCGCCGCTGAAGCGGCCATCGGTGATAAGAGCAACACTTTCCGAGAGTCCTTCCCCAACGATGGCGCTTGTTACTCCTAGCATCTCGCGCATACCCGGTCCGCCTCGCGGACCTTCGTAGCGAATGACCACAATCTCACCCGCCTTGATTTGTCCGTTAAGCACGGCTTTCATGGCCGCTTCTTCGCTGTCGAATACACGAGCGGGCCCGGTCTGGAAAGTTCGGTTTAGCCCCGTTACTTTGATTACTCCGCCGTCTGGCGCGAGCGTTCCTTTGAGAATCACTAAGCCCCCTGATTTCTTAATCGGGTTGCTCAACGGCCGAATGACGGATTGCCCCGGAGTCTCGGTGACAAACTGAACTTGTTCACCCAAAGTTTTGCCCGTTACCGTCAACGCGCTTGCATCCACATAGCCGCCGTCGAAAAGGCGTTTTGTGAGGACGGGAATACCGCCAGCCCTATCCACGTCTGCGGCAGTAAATTGTCCCGCCGGTAGCAGGTCAGCGAGCAAGGGCGTGCGGTTACTCAACTCCTGAAAATCTTCGATTTGCAGAGGAACGCCCGCTTCGCGTGCAAAGGCTAGCAGGTGCAACACCGCATTAGTAGATCCTCCGGACGCGGCCACGCTGGCAATCGCATTGTCGATGGCTGAACGAGTAACTATGTCGCGCGGACGAATATTGTGTCGGACCACGTTCATGACTATGTCCCCGCATTGTCGCGCCGCGTCATGCTTTCTCTCGTCGACTTGGGGAATTGAATTGAGACCCATAGGAGACAGCCCAATCACTTCCATAACGGTCGCCATGGTGTTAGCCGTATACTGACCGCCGCAGGCGCCCGGACCCGGGCATGCAGCGTTTTCGATAGCAAGCAATTCCGCATCGCTAACTCGCCCGGCAGCATTCGCGCCCACCGCCTCGAAAACATCCTGAATTGTAATGTCCTTACCCTTGTACTTGCCTGGCAGAATGGTTCCACCGTAGAGAACGACACTCGGCACGTTCAACCGCAGTAAAGCCATCGCTGCGCCGGGTATCGTCTTATCGCAAGCAACCAGCGCAACAATGCCATCGAACATGTGTCCGCGTGCAACAAGTTCTATGGAATCGGCGATGATCTCCCGGCTTATCAGCGAGGTTTTCATCCCTTCGGTGCCCATCGTGATGCCATCGCTGATGGCTATGGTGTTGAATTCCATTGGTGTGCCGCCCGCCTCGCGTATGCCGCGCGCCACATCAACGGCTAGCTCGCGCAGATTGTAGTTGCACGGCATAGTACCGATCCATGTGTTGGCGATGCCAATGATCGGTTTTTTGAGATCTTCGTCCGTGTAGCCGATGGACTTCAGGTAGGACCGAGCGGGTGCGCGATCTTTGCCCTGCGTGATCTTATAGCTTTGGAGTTCCATGGGAAGAAACCCCAGTTTACCGTCGGTTCCTATGTTAAGGATGTCGACTGGCTACCACGAAGATGCCACACGCGTCTGCTGATCACTGCCAGTCCGCCAGCCATCAGGAAAAACGGAGCCGGCTCAGGCACGGATAATGGGACATCTGCCGAATTCTCCGCTTCCGTAGGCGCCAGTATCATTGCGTATGTTTGTCCGTTGAGGGTTCCTTCTCCGACGACGTCGCCGAGCCCATTTATCGCGTAAGCTGCCGTAATTGTCCAACCCGACGCGATCGGAAGCAGGCTGTTCAGGTCAATCATCACATTGTCGGAATAGATAAACCCGTGCGTCGTGGCGTCGCCGGGGATGTAAGAATATCCTACGACTTGGCCGTTATCGTCTATGCCGTACGCTGCGCTTTGATATCCGCCCAAAGTTCCGAGATCCGTAACATTTCCGCCGCTGTATTCTGACGCATGAAGATAGCCGTCACTATTCACAAAGCTTCCCGCAGCTATATCCGCGGAGTTGATGGTATTGGCGTAGCTGTTCGAAGTGCACGATGAACAGAGACTTGTCATTCCGCTTCCGTTCGAGAAGAAGGCGGCAAATACACCAGTGCCCGTCATGCTCGTGCCTACAATGTGCCCCGCTGCGTTGATCCCATAGGCCGAACTCCACGTTCCACCATTCAGGGTCCCGAGGTTGACTAACGTTCCGTTATTCCAGACAAACGCGTTCAACTCTCCGGCTGCGGTTATGAATCCGCCTGCTACTTGACCTGAGTTGTTTATGGCCGTTCCATAGCCAGGAATCCCTAAGCTTGTAGCGCTTCCATTCAACCACTCTGTTACGACCGGATTGCCGTTCAGGGAGGTTGTTCCAACTATCGTTCCGCCGCCGTTGATTCCGTTTGCTTGACCGGCGCCAGGCAACGTATTTGTCTGGCCATTGAAAGCCACGGGCACTTGATTACCTGAAGCGTCCGTGATGAATCCAACGCCAGTTCCAGAATTGTTTATTGCTGTTACGGAACCACTTCCTGAAATGGCGCCTAAAATCTGTATCGAATAAATCGGGCCTGCATAAACCTCTTGCAGGCCCACCAGGAAGAAGAAGACGATCGCGATTGAGACCAGGCCGAAGGAAGCTCTGTCGTGCGCTTGAAAACGCCGCATACCAAGCTCTTCGGCTGGGCTCGTTCAAAGTATTGCTGAGGAAAGCCCGAGGGGGCAAGAGGAATAGATACTAAGAGTAACCCGGCCTAGGGTATTACTGTTTAAGGCTCTCAGTGTCACCGCTTCGGATTTCACTGTGTTTCGGCGACTTTGCGGGCGCGTTGCCATTGCAACTTGTCGCGGTACTCTTCATAGAGAGTACTGAAACCCGCCCAGTAGTACCCGCACACAAAGAGCAATAGAAACGGAATTGCGAAGTAATTCAACGTGTCCATTGCGAAATCGATCATGTACAGAAAATAGCTGCCGATTACAATCTCTATGTATGGCAACAGCCCGCTCTTACGCCGGTAGGCTGTTGACTGAATTTTGATCTTTTGTTGACCCAGCGCGTACTTCGCGGTACGTGCGAAGCTGCTTTTGATGCCGAGTAGAGCTTCAATCACGCCCTTGCTGTTGCTGACGGTAAGAGCCACCCCAGCTGCCATCAGCATCGGAAGAAAAACGATCGACTTCCACCAGCTCTTTGGATAAAGCTCGCGTTGCGCGTAGAGGTAGAACGCAGTAAGAGACCAGAAGGACGCAACGATCAGCGGCAAATCAATCAGCACCATCTGAAACACGCCCATGTAGAAACGCACGATCATCACCGGAAGCATCAGCATGGAGACAATCAGCATCATTGGGTAAGAGATGTTGGGTGTCAGGTGCATGAACGCCTCGCACTTAACGCGCCATGGCAGCTTCGCTTTGAAGATTCTAGGCAGCAATTTCATCGCGACCTGCGTTAGGCCCTTTGCCCAACGGGCTTGCTGCACTTGGAAGCTGTAGGTCTCGACCGGCAGTTCTGAAGGGCAATCCAGCACAGGTAAATAAACAAAGCGCCAGCCGCGGATCTGGGCCCGATAGCTCAAATCCGAGTCCTCCGTCAGCGTCTCATGCTGCCAGCCTCCGGCATCTTCGATCATTTTTCGGCGCAGCACGCCGGCAGTCCCGTTGAAATTGAAGAACAACCCCGATCCACAGCGCGCCCCATGCTCCAGTACGAAATGGCCGTCCAGCAGCATTGCCTCCACCTGCGTCAGAATGCTGAATTCCTTGTTCAAATGACTCCAGCGCGTCTGCACGACACCAACCGACGGATCAGTAAAGAAATGCACTGTGCGTTGCAAAAAGTCAGGTGGGGGAATGAAGTCGGCGTCAAAGATGGCAATGAGTTCGCCCGTGGCGCTTTCGAGTCCTTCTTGCAGCGCTCCAGCTTTATAACCGAGGCGGTTAGTGCGGTGCCGGTATTCGATATTTAGACCGCTCGACCGGTACTCGTTGCATAAGCGCTCCGTGAAGGCCCGTGTCTCGTCGGTTGAGTCGTCCAGTACTTGGATCTGCAACAGTCCACGAGGATAATCCAGCTTGGCCGTTTCCTCCAGCAGGCGCTCTACCACAAAACGCTCATTGTAAAGCGGCAACTGAACGGTTATCCGCGGCAATTCCTCATATCTCTTCGAGGATTCCGTTTGCAGGTTTTTCCGGTATTTGCGATATCGGCGTATAGTCTCGTAGCGGTGCACGCCATAAATGGACAGGATGAACAGCGTACCGAAATACGGAATCAGCAGCGCCCAGTCGAAAGGCGAAAGACGGTAAATACCTGAAAACGTGTTGTCAAAGAGCCCACTTGCAAGACGCGTGCCCAAACTTGGTTGGACGAACAGAAGTGCTAGTACTGAACTCAGTATGTGCATCGGAATCAGGTGGTTAGAGCCATTTTTATGACCTAGATTCAGTGTAGCTGGTCTGCGAGACGGTTTTCTCGGCAGCAACCGACACGCCTAATGTAAACAGGCAAGGAACTTCCAGGCGTTTGTAACGTATGATTTGATGGAATCGATTCGGAAAGGTTGCACATGCGGGAACACATCCGGGTACTCGGAATTCTGAATATCGTTATGGGCTGCTTTACGGCTCTGGCGGGCATTATTGTACTGATCGTTATGGGTGGTATAGCGGGTGTGATCACCGCGTCCGCCGACTACGGAAACCAAGCCATCGGAGGCCCGATTGTTGCCGCGATCGGCTTTGGGGTTGCCATCTTCTTACTTGTACTGGCGGCGCCTTCGATCATCGGAGGCTGGGGGTTACTAAAGTTCAAACCGTGGTCGCGGATTTTGATGATCGTCGTATCGCTTTTTCATCTGCTGCATGTCCCGCTGGGAACCGCTCTAGGCGTTTATGGCCTGTGGGTTCTGTTCAGCGAAGAGGCACGCCGGATTCTCGAAAGCGGCGGGCAAGTATACGTTCCACCGATTTCCTATGCGGCAGTCCCAAATGTGCCTGGGCAGCCGACATATCCTCCGCCCGGCGTTTAGCCTCAACCTCCGGTCTGTTCAACAACTCCGCGCGCTCGAAGAAAGATATCGCGCAACATTTCAGCGGTCAGTTTTTTGGTAGATGTATTCTGCTGGCTCGGATGGTACGAGGCCAACACCAAGGGGCCGTGTTCATGCGTTCTGAATTGAGCGCCATGCGCGAAATGGAACTTGGCCCGTGATCCAATCTGACCCGCGTCCTGCAGAACGGATAAATACGCGTCCAGTGCAATACCGCCAAGCGGCACAACTAGCCGCACGTTCTTTAGAAGCGCGATCTCACGAACCAAAAACGCGCGGCAGTTGAGCACTTCATCGCGTGCCGGCTTGTTATCCGGCGGAACGCAACGAACGGTCGCGGTGATGTAAGCGTCCTTGAGCAGCAGGCCGTCGTTACGCGAGACGCTTTGGGCCTGATTTGCGAAGCCGGCCTGCCACAGAGCGCGATACAGAAATTCTCCAGAGCGGTCCCCGGTAAAGATGCGGCCCGTGCGGTTCGCGCCGTGCGCTCCCGGGGCCAACCCGATAATCAACATGCGCGCGTTCGGATCGCCGAAACCCGGCACAGGGCGGCTCCAATACTCTTCCCCGCGATATGCATGCCGCTTTACACGTCCCACTTCCTCTCGATGAGCGACCAAGCGCGGACAGCGGAAGCAATTAATGATTTCGTGATTTAAGACTTGAAGTGATTGCAAGAAGATCGACCGGCCTAATCGGCCGTTCGAAAGCCGATTTCGCTCTCCAGCTTACCGGACCTTTCCACACGATCCAGAAAGCAGCAGCCAAGATCAAAATGAGCGTGAGCCCCCACGAGCCCAATGGGGCAGTTTGGAACAGTTTCGCTTTTGCTCCGGAACTGTCAACTTGGTTCTGTCAGCTTGGTCCAGCTTGGAACCGATACTTTCGTAGGTGAACTGATGAACATTCATTGATGACGAGCCGCAACGCTGCGGGCCCTTCAGAAAAGGATTTTGGAGAAAAGTTATGCGACTTAAGATTCCTAGCCGAATGGCGACAAGCCTGCCTTACCTCTTGGCTGCGCTCGCTCGCTGTCTGCTGCGGCATCTTCGGACCGTCTGCGGACCCCTGCCCGTGATCGACAAAAAATTATCGACGCTCCTCTCGTGAGCCTGGTTGCAAGACCACCGGACGATCTAAGTTGAAGGTCAATCTTGTTTCAGCCGGCACGTAGACTCGATGCCCATGCGTGATGATTTCCGTGGTAGCACCAGCGCCTGCGCCTGCAGCCGCTCCAATAGCGGCGCCCTTCCCGCCACCTGCAATTGCGCCGATAAGCGCACCCAGCGCCGCACCGCCGCCGACATATTCACCGGTTCTTCGATTTGCGCCCACGCCGTTACTCTCTACAACATCAGAGGTAACAACTCTTTGCGGCACGCCGTTAACCATCACCGAATCCAAGTCGAGCACCACATCACCGTTATGGATTCCACCGCCGTCTTCACTGCGAAGTACCAGTTTTGCGTCTGAATTGCGTGGAATGACAACTCGTCCATCACGATCGGTAACATCTTGAGTAATTTGCGCGGGGAAAGTCTGCCCCGGCTGCGCATTGCGTGAATCGATCGGCAGATTACTCAGCACCGTGATCTCAGTTCCTGCCGGCAGAACCAAGCCCTCCCTATGGCCTTCATACGGACCCTGCCAATCAGAGAACGTAATGTTCTGCACTTGATAAGTTGGAAATCGATACGACACTCCTTGCTTGTCCATCCAATGAATGGTGTCGGCATCTCGTCCCGCGATTTGGCCGAAGAAACTTCTGCCGTCCCGTAGAACGATCCTCTGGCCGTCACGACTGAAGTCGATGGATTTGATGTCACGCATGGGAAAGTCGCGTTGCTCTCCCCGACTTTCCTGAAATGCGAGCCGCGCATCACGGTCGCCCATCAAGATGTCCGTAGTACTGTTGGCCACTATTCAGGTAAATCACGTCAGCCGCAAGGGGCACAGTGAAAAGCACTGCGGTAATAACGAGAGATGTCATTTTAGTCATAAAACGTTCCTTGCTGCGGAATAGGGTTCCGCTACTTAGTTAGACTTCTCTCATTGGCAATCGCTACAGATCGGAGAATTAAAGTGGTTTTATAGGAGAAAACAGACATCGTGGTTGATAGAGTCGCGCAAACAAAGCAGAATCACATCCGAATAGACCCGGCGTATCACTATTTTCTCGCGCCGGGTTTGTTGCTATTGGTAGTTTGGACCCTTGTTCACCTGGTCCGCCATCCGGAATCAGCCGCAGCCATTCTGCTGATTTTCGCTGTGCTGATGTTTCTTATGGCCCTCAAATTCCGCTTATATGCTCTTAAGGTTCAGGACCGGGTGATTCGGTTGGAGGAACGGTTGCGATTGGCGATGCTGCTTCCTGAACCGGCGCGCTCGCGCATTCCAGAACTAACGGAGCGGCAACTGATCGCGTTGAGGTTTGCCTCTGACGCCGAGATCCCTGCTTTGACCGAGAGTGTTTTGAGGGAGAACCTGAACGGCAAGCAAATCAAAGATGCGATTCAGAACTGGCGGCCCGATCACTGGCGGGTGTAGGTATAGCGCCGCCACATCCAATACGCCGGTATGCCCGTCGATATCAGGCCCAAGCTTGCGAACGAAGCTCCCGGGCGCGTGAAAAGCATGTTTACTACAAACCACAGGGCGACGCCCAAGAACACAAATGGGGTAACAGGGTAACCCCACATTCGGTACGGCCGCGGTAGATCGGGTCGCGTTCGCCGTAGCACCACCACTGCCGCAATCATCAGGCCATAGAAAACCCAAATGCCGAAAATTGAGTAATCGATCAGCGATTCGTATGAACCGCTCAGTAGCAGTACCGCTGACCAACCCGCCTGTGCGAGAATTGCGAACCCGGGAGTGCCGTATACGGGATGGACCTCGGCGAATTTCCGGAAGAATAGTCCGTCCGCCGCTTGCGCAAAATAGACGCGCGGACTGGTTAGAAAGCAGCCGTTCAGAGTACCCAAAACGGAAAGCATGATGAGCACGGTGACCACTGTAGCTCCCGTGCTGCCCAGTACGGCTGCGGCTGCATCCGCGCCTACATGTTCGCTGGCGGCAATCTGGGGAATTGTCAGGACACGCATATACGCAATATTGGCAATTACGTAGATGGCTATAACAGCCAGAGTGCCCAAACTCAGCGCCCTCACCACATTGCGCTTCGGGTTCCGGATTTCGCCAGCTACAAAGCTTAACTGTACCCAGCCGTCATAAGCGAGCAGGCATGCGATGAGTGCTACTCCGAAGCTGCTGATCGAGGCTCCACCCTCGTGCGCGCCCGCGCCTAAAGCCACTTTATGACCTGATAACAGCAGAGCCGCGGCAACTATTATGAGAAGCCCCACCACCTTCGCAACCGTAAGGCTGTTCTGAACCATCGCCCCTAATTTCACGCCGCGATAATTCACCCAAGTGAACAGCGCCAGCACTGACAGACTGAGCAACTTCGAAGCAAGAAGGCCCAGAGGTACGAAGTACCCAACGTATATAGAGAACACAACCGCCAGCCAAGCCACTTGTGCCGTGCGCGCCACGGTAAAAAGTGACCACCCGCAGAGAAACGCAGTTGCAGATCCGTACGCCTCGCGAAGGAATACATACTGGCCGCCCGTTGCCGGAAATGCTGCTCCGAGTTCAGCACAGGCGAGCGCCCCAAGAAACGAAACCACTCCTGCCAAAACCCACACGGCCATTGCCATTGGCATCGAAGGTACGCTGCGCGCGACCAGGTTGGGAACCAGAAAGATTCCACCGCCAATCATCATCCCTACGACGATTGCGATCGAATCACCCAGTGAGAGTCGCCGCGCTAATTCTGTGCAGGCATGATCGCGGCTATTTTTTGATAACTGATGGCGCTCACGGCTACGAGATTGGTCCAGCATATAGCACCTACGGCGCACTCAATCGCACTAAGAGATCCAGTACCGATTTCGGCGCGGGCTGAGCGAGCCGGGAATGCAGAACCTCAGAGCAACTCAGCGGTCCCGAAGAAGAACGGAATTTCCTGCGCCGCCGTCTCGGTCGCGTCGGAACCATGCACCGAATTGCGCTCGATGTTCTCAGCGAAACGTTTCCGGATACTACCTTCGGCGGCGTTAGCCGGGTTCGTCGCGCCCATGAGCTCGCGCCATTTCGCTACTGCGTCTTCCCGCTCCAGCACCATGACAACGACAGGCCCTTCCGTCATAAAGGTCACTAGGCCACTAAAGAACGGCCGTGCTCTGTGTACCGCGTAGAAAGCCTCGGCCTCATTCTTTGCAATGCGCCGCATCTTTAGCGCGATAATCCGAAAGCCATTCTGTTCGATCATGCTCAGTATGTCGCCAGTGTGGCCATTCGCCACTGCGTCCGGCTTGATGATCGCGAAAGTGCGTTCTAATGCCATCTCGGTTTTGTTGTCCTCAAGTCTGCGGATTGGATATGCCTGCCGTTGCGATGCGCCGCTCAGCGCGCCACCGCGTTCATGGCTTGCTGCATCTTTGTCCCCATCAATGCGGGTGACGGGCAGACAACGATACCGGCGTCCGCCATGGCAGCCAGTTTGTCTTCGGCCTTACCAGACCCGCCTGAAATGATCGCGCCGGCATGACCCATACGCCGTCCTGGAGGCGCAGTCTGACCGGCAATGAAGCCCACTATCGGCTTGCGTACATGCGCTTTAACGTAAGCGGCGGCGGTCTCTTCTGCGCTGCCCCCGATCTCGCCGATCATGATGACCGCGTGGGTGTCGGGATCATTGTTGAACAACGTCAACGCATCAGTAAAACTAGTGCCAATAATCGGATCGCCGCCTATCCCGATACAGGTCGATTGCCCAATGCCCAGCTTGCTTAGCTGCCCCACCGCTTCATAGGTCAATGTTCCCGATCGAGAAACGATGCCCACATTGCCCGGTTTGTGAATATGTCCAGGCATGATGCCGATCTTGCACTTACCGGGCGTAATCACGCCCGGACAATTTGGCCCAACTAACCGGGTCGCGGGCTTAGTCTTCAGATAGGCCCATACCCGGACCATATCGTTCACGGGAATGCCTTCGGTGATGCACACCACAAGCGGAAGACCGGCATCGGCGGCCTCCATAATGGCGTCCGCGGCAAATGGCGGCGGTACGAAAATCACGGAAGCGTTCGCGCCAGTTGCGGCGACACACTCCTCGACAGTGTTGAACACCGGCCGATCCAGATGCTTCTGTCCACCTTTTCCTGGAGTCGTGCCGCCGACCACTTTGGTGCCGTAATTGATAGCTTGCTCGGCGTGAAACGTGCCCTCGCGACCCGTGAAGCCTTGAAAAAGAACCTTCGTGTTTTCGTTAACGAGTACGCTCATTGTGCCAGCCTCACCACTTTTTCCGCGGCATCCGCCATGCCCTCGGCAACCGTGAAATTGAAGCCCGATTCAGTCAATACCTTTTGTCCGAGCTCAACGTTTGTGCCTTCCATGCGAACTACCACCGGTATCCTGATACCCAGTTCCTCCGCTGCGGAAACTACGCCGTTGGCCAGCGTGTCACAACGCAAAATACCGCCGAAAATGTTAATCAGTACGGCTTTCACGCTGGCGTCCGAGAGCAGAATGCGAAACGCGTTCTTGATCTGCTCTTTGTTTGCGCCGCCTCCCACATCCAAAAAATTGGCTGGTTTGCCGCCGGCGTATTTGATGATGTCCATGGTCGCCATGGCGAGGCCGGCGCCATTCACCATGCACGCAATGTTGCCTTCCAGCTTGATGTAGTTGAGGCCGAACCGCGAGGCCTCCACTTCCAGTGGATCTTCCTCATTCAAATCTCGCAGTTCCATCAGATCCTTATGACGATAAAGCGCGTTGTCGTCCAGGTTGATCTTCGCGTCTAACGCGTACACCTTGCCATCCTTCGTCAAGATGAACGGATTGATTTCAGCCAGAGATCCGTCAACCCCCAGATACGCTTTCGAGAGTGCAATCATGGCTGCAGCCGCGGCACCCACAGACGGCGCGGGAATGCCCATGCCAAACGCTAGTTTGCGCGCTTGAAAAGGCTGCAGAGGAGATCCATCAAATAAAGGTTCACGCAGGATCAGCTCGGGCGTTTGCTCTGCTACCTCTTCAATCTCCATGCCGCCGGCCTTGGAGGCCATGAAAACGGACTCCCCAATGGCGCGATCCAGCACAATGCCCAGATACAACTCGCGTTCAATGGGAAGCGTTTCTTCAATCAGCAGCCGTTGAACAATGCGCCCTTCTGGACCCGTCTGGTGCGTTACAAGCGTCATGCCGAGCATCTTCTTGGCGATTTCAGCGGCTTCCTCTGCGTTCTTTACAACTTTGACGCCGCCGCCTTTGCCTCGACCTCCGGCGTGAATCTGGGCTTTGACCACCACGCTGCCGCCGATCTTCTTTGCAGCCGCTTCTGCCTCTTCGACGGTGTAAGCCACTTCCCCGCGCGGCACGGGCACGTCGTATTTGGCGAGAATCGCCTTACCCTGATACTCGTGAATTTTCATGATGAGTCTGGCTGCCGGGCGTCCGACCAGCGGCCCGGCCAAACGCTAGTGTATCTCGCGCGACTGCTGCTTTCGCGGTTGGGTGTTAGTCGACCGCCAGCGGCACTCGGCGGCGCGAAGCAAGAAGTTCGGCCAGTGCATAGCATTCTTCCGCCAGCTCGGCGAACTGCCCCGGGTCGAGCGACTGGTATCCATCCGACAGCGCTCGTTCCGGGGTGGGATGGACTTCCACGATCAAGCCCGACGCCCCGGCCGCAATTGCCGCCAGTGACATTGGCATTACTTTGTCCCGTTTGCCCGTGCCATGACTAGGATCAACAATGATGGGTAAGTGACTCAACGACTGAACGGCGGGAACTACACTCAAATCTAATGTGTTGCGCGTGTGGTCGGCGAATGTGCGCACGCCACGCTCGCACAGGATCACGTTGTAGTTGCCCTCTGCCAAAATGTACTCGGCGGCCATGAGGAATTCCTCCAGCGTGGAGGACATCCCACGCTTTAACAGAACGGGTTTTTGGGAACGGCCTGCACGCCGCAGCAACGCGAAATTCTGCATGTTGCGTGCACCAATCTGCACGCAGTCGGCATAACTTTCTACTAAATCAAAGCTCTCTACGTCCACCGCTTCGGTGACAATCCCCAGCCCGGTCTGTTCGCGTGCTTCCGCCAGATATCGCAGTCCTTCTTCGCCTAACCCTTGAAAGCTATAAGGCGACGTGCGTGGCTTGTATGCGCCCCCGCGGAGCAACTCTCCCCCAGCTGCCTTTACGGCATGCGCAGATTCCAAAATCTGGTCCCGGCCTTCCACTGCGCATGGGCCGCCGCACAAGACGATGCGTTCGCCGCCCACCGGGACGCCGTTTACTTTCACCAAAGTATTGTCGGGCTTTGTTTCGCGGCTGACTAGCTTGTATGCTTTTGAGACGCGGATTGCGTCGGCCACGCCGGGTAGATCTTCAAATTCCGCGACATCGATCGGCCCATTGTTGCCGGTGATACCAATCGCCGTTCGCTGCTCACCCGGTATGATGTGCGGGCTAAACCCGAGTGCCTGGATCTTGGCGCACACGCGCTCAATGTCCGCAGCGCTCGCCTGCGATTTCATCACAACCAACAAGTCTCGTGATCCTCTTTGATATCAGATTAGCGAAGCGCGCAGCATCAAATATCTGGTGCTGCGTTTTGAGTAGTTCACAATGGATGATGATTTGCGCCGTTAGGCGGGAGGTACTTATGCTGGTTGCGAAGGATTGATGGGGTCTGGACCAAAGCCTGCCACGACAGATGATGCAATGAGCGGCCGCAGCGAACATCACCTTCCGTTCCGCAATTTCGTGCACTTGACTCAGGCCGAAGCGCACGACCTGATGAGCCGCATGCTATCAGGGCAAATGGGCACGGAAGATATTGCGAATGTGCTCGCGTTTCTGCGTCGTAAGGGTGAGACGCTCGCTGAAGTTGTGGGCTTTGCTACCGCAATTCGCGAGATGAGTCAGAAGCTGGATGTGGATCAATCGGAAGAGCCCCTGGTTGATACCTGCGGTACTGGCGGCGATAACACGGGCACCTTCAACGTTTCTACAGCCACGGCGCTTGTGGCTGCTAGTGCGGGGTTGCGAATTGCTAAACACGGTAATCGCCGGATTTCTAGTCAGTGCGGCAGCGCGGATGTGCTGGAGGCGCTTGGTATCCGTGTCGATCTTTCCCCAAATCAAGTTGCAGCCTGTATCCGCGCCACGGGCATCGGCTTCTTGTATGCGCCACTGTTGCACCCGGCCGTGAAGCACGCGCAGGAAGCACGTCTGCTCCTCAAAGGGCGGACGGTATTCAATATGCTAGGACCGCTAACCAATCCTGTGCGGGCACGCATTCAGTTGATTGGGGCTTTCTCAGTAAGGGCGGCCGAAATGCTGGCGCAAGCGTCCGCTCGCTTGGGCATCGATCGGGCGTTCGTGGTGCATGGCTCCGATGGACTTGACGAAATTACAACAACAGCGCACACAACCGTTTACCAGGTAGAGGACGGCCGCGTGCAAAAGGGGCGCTGGTCGCCTGCCGATTTTGGGCTGGAAATGGCGCGCATGGACGATCTCAAGGGCGGAGACCCGCAGATGAACGCGCATATTGTTCAATCTGTTTTGCAGGGCGAGCGGGGTCCGCGTCGTGATATCGTTCTGGCCAATGCCGCCGCTGCTCTCTTTGTTGCCCACCGCGCTTCTGATCTGAAGGATGCCGTCGCGCTTGGCGCGGGGGCCATCGATTCCGGTGCAGCACGCCGCAAGCTGGAAGAGTTGGTTGAATTCACCAGTGGCATAGAACGTGAAACAGTTTGAAATTCGCGAGTTCGGAGTCGATCAGTTAGCGCTGGTTGAGCAGGACAGGCCCACGCCGGCCTTCGATCAAGTCTTGGTACGAATGACTGCCGCATCTCTGAATTTTCGGGATTTGCTTGTGATCGCAGGCAAATACAATCCGAAACTTAAGCGGCCCATGATTCCGTTGTCTGATGGCGCTGGAGTTGTCGAAGAGATTGGCCCCAACGTGACGCGTTTCCGGCCAGGAGACAGGGTAGCCGCCTGCTTTATGCAGAAGTGGCTTGATGGCCCTATCACGCGCGAGAAGGGCGCATCCGCGTTGGGCGGCGCCATCGACGGTGTTCTAAGCGAATACGCCCTCTTTTCAGAGGAGGGATTGGTGAAATCGCCGCTGTCACTCTCCGATGAGGAAACTGCAGCGTTACCGTGCGCGGCCGTTACCGCCTGGCATGCCTTGTTCGAAGAAGAGGCACGCGTACCCGGTGAGACTGTCTTATTGCAAGGCACAGGCGGCGTCTCGATTTTTGCCCTGCAATTCGCGAAGGCGGCCGGTCTGAGATCGATTATCACTTCCAGCAGCGACGAAAAGTTACAGCGCGCGCAATCGTTAGGCGCTTCCGAACTGATCAACTACAAGGTCGAACCGAAATGGGACGAAGCAGCTCGAAATTTAACCAGCGGACAAGGGGTTGATCATGTGGTCGAAGTCGGCGGCAGTGACACGCTGCCGAAATCCTTACGCACGGTTCACCCGGGCGGCAGTATCAGCGTGATCGGTGTTCTTAGCGGTGCGGAGCCTAACATCTCCCCAACATCTATTTTGATGAATTCGGTCCGCGTGCAAGGGATTTACGTTGGCTCCCGCGCAATGTTTGAGCGCATGAACCGCGCCATTGAGTTTCACCAGATCAAGCCCGTTATAGATCGGGTGTTCCCGTGGACCGATTTCAAAGAAGCGCTCCGTTATATGCAGGCCCAGCGGCATTTTGGCAAAATCTGTTTGCGTTTTTAGGGCTATTCGAAACCTTGATCATCGCCCGGTATCGGCCGACATGTTTTCGAATTTTGTGTAGCGGTTCAAGAACGCCAGCTTGATGCGCCCGGTGGGGCCGTTGCGCTGCTTGCCCAAGATGAGCTCCGCAACGCCCTTTAAGCTTTCTTTATCTGGCCGATAAACTTCCTCGCGGAAGATAAATGCGACCATATCGGCGTCCTGCTCGATGGATCCGGACTCTCTCAAATCACTCAACATCGGACGATGGTCTCCAACTCGCGATTCAGGCGCGCGGCTAAGCTGTGAAAGCACTAGAAACGGCACGCGCAGCTCCTTCGACATCAGCTTCAACCCGCGGGATAGCGCGCTTATCTCCTGAACGCGATTTTCGAATCGGCCCCGGCCCTGCATCAATTGCAGATAGTCGATCACAACCAGGCCTAAATCGTTTTCAGCCTGGAGGCGCCGCAGCTTCGAATGAATATCCATCAAGTTCGTGCCGGCGGTGTCGTCGATGAACAGGGGCGCCTCCACAAGCTCCACCATCGCCTCCCGCAGAAGCCGCCGTTCGTCCGCGCTCAAATAACCAGCCCGAAATCGCTGCTGGTCGACGCGTGCGGAAGAGCACAACATACGGGTGAGCAGCGATTCCTTCGACATCTCAAGCGAGAACACTGCGACCGCTTTTCGATTCTTCTGATTTGTCGCTACGTGCTGAGCAATGTTTAAGGCCAGAGCGGTCTTTCCCATTGCGGGCCGTGCCGCCAAAATGATCAGCTCGCCTTCACGCAAGCCGCCGGTCATCTCGTCGAACTTTACATACCCGGTGCTGATGCCTTTAATGCGCTTGCTCGTGTCCAGGAACGCGTTGATGCCGCCCTCATAGTCGGTGATGATCTGCGCCGGTGTAGCAAGCGAGTTCCTGGTTTGTATGTCGCCGAGCTTGATAAAAGCTTCTTCGATCGCCCCCAGGATCTGTATAGGGTCTTCATCACACGCGAGACACCGATTGATGCTGTCCTGTGACACCGCGATAATATGCCGCAAAAGCGATTTTTCTTTTACGATCGCGACATAACTGTCCAGGTTATAGAGCGACGGCAGGCCGTCATCGAGGGAAACCAGGTAGCTCAGTCCGTCTACCGACTGCAGTTGACCCTGCTTCATCAACTCGTTCGCAATGGTTACGCGATCGATCTTAGTGCCGCGCTCCTGCAACTCCGACATACGCAAGAAGATGCGCTTGTGTTTTTCCAGGCTGAAATCGTCTGCGCTGATGACGCCGGCGACCTGCAGGAATGCCGTGTCGCTGCTCATGATTGCGCCTAAGACGAAGCGCTCCGCATCCAGGTTGTCAGGCAACGAGTGATCGATACTGATATCTCGAACGGCCATACGGGAACGTGGTAACTCTAAATCGCCAACTCCGCTTCGCTCAAGGCGAAATCGTAGAAATACTGTAGGAAAAATGGACATCGCACAGGGACAGCCATGCCACGGCCATTCCAACAAACCTTCCACAGCGCTTCCACAGTTCCTTCCCTAACCATTTTCGCCTAAAAATGTTCTAGCTGAAAGGTCCCTCGTGAGAGCGAGCGCGCGCTATACTGCGATTTGATGATCTGCAACGCTCATCGCCATCATCACCACGCTTGGTTGGTTTAGAAGGCGACTCTCGCGTTCAGTCTCTGATTTCGAAATTGCGACGAGCCCGCCCAAAAGGCGGGCTTTTCTTTTTAAGGAACTAATGAGCGATCTCCTCGATTTTGATAAACAAAGCGGTCTCGTTACAGCGGTAGTGCAAGACGCCATAACTCGTCGGGTCTTGATGGTCGGCTATATGAACCGCGAAGCTTTGGAGAAAACGATTGCTACCGGTCATGTCACCTTCTTCAGTCGTTCCCGCCAGAGGTTGTGGACGAAGGGAGAGAGCTCCGGCCATTTTTTGAATCTCAAATCGATTAGGACCGATTGCGATGGCGACGCCGTGCTAGTGGAAGCCGAGCCTATCGCTCCCGGCGTGTGCCACAACGGATACGAAAGTTGCTTCTACCGCACCTTGCAAGCCGGCGAGTGGATCGAATCAGAAACACCAGTCTACGATCCCAACGCAGTGTACGGAGTGAAGGCTTGAAACTGAAGCTCGGGATTCCAAAGGGAAGCCTCGAAAACGCCACCATCGACCTTTTCCGGCGCGCTGGTTTCAACATCAGCACCAGCAGCCGCAGTTATTTCCCATCTATTGATGATCCCGAAATCGAGTGCATGCTCATTCGCGCGCAAGAGATGGCACGATACGTGGAAGATGGCGTACTGGATACCGGCCTAACCGGCCGCGATTGGGTAGAAGAGAACGAAGCCCGCGTCGAAACTGTTGCCGATCTGATCTACGCCAAACAAAGCTTCGGAAAAGTTCGCTGGGTGCTGGCCGCCCCGGAATCGTCGCCGTATCGCGCCGTCGAGGATTTGCAAGGTAAGGTCATAGCAACGGAACTCGTCGCAACTACAAAGCGTTATCTCGCCTCGAAAGGAGTCCAGGCCAAAGTCGAATTCAGTTGGGGGGCCACTGAGGTGAAGCCGCCAGAACTTGCCGACGCCATTGTGGAAGTAACGGAGACTGGTTCCTCCCTGCGCGCTAATAAGCTGCGAATCTTGGAGACCGTGCTCGAATCGAACACACAGCTCATCGCAAACGTCACCTCCTGGGCCGACAATTGGAAACGGCGCAAGCTTGAGGACATCAAGATGTTGCTTGAAGGGGCGATGAACGCACTCGGCAAAGTGGGCTTGATGCTGAACGTGAAACGTGAAGATCTGCCGGCTGTTATCTCTGTTCTGCCCGCACTGAAAAATCCAACTATCTCTCAATTGAGCGAAGAAGGCTGGGTTGCGGTGAACACAATTCTCGACGAGACCACTGTGCGCAATATCATCCCGCGCCTCAAAGAAGCGGGAGCGCAAGGCATCGTCGAATATCCGCTGAACAAGATTGTGATGTAGCGGATGATTCGGATTCTTGATCAGCGTGGGTCACATCTTCCCCCAACCCATCGCACCTTTACGGCGGCTAACGAGGAAGTTGTCCGGCGCATCATCGACGCCGTTCGAACTGAGCAAGACATGGGCGTCCTGCGCTACGCCCGCGAATTAGACGGTTTGGGCGATCTTCCTCTGCGCGTGTCAGAAAACGATATCGCGGCGGCAAAAGGCCGGGTTTCGCCTCATTTCATCTGCGCAGCCGAAACAGCCATTGCCAACATTCGCGAATTTGCCGAAGCACAAATGCCACGCGAGTGCTTTCGTGAGTTCTCTCCAGGCCGGAAACTCGGGTGGATCATTCGGCCGCTGGATTCGGTCGGCTGCTATGTCCCGTCTGGTCGATATGCGCTCTCTTCCACGCTGCTAATGACCGCGGTGCTGGCGCAAGTTGCGGGCGTGCCGCGCATCTGCGTCACCTCGCCAAAGCCATCGGATGAAATCCTTGCCTGCGCTCACTTGCTGGGAATCGGAGAGTTTTTTCGCATCGGCGGTGTTCAAGCCATCGCCGCGTTAGCTATAGGCACGCCGGCTATTCAGCCTGTAAGGCGCATAGTTGGCCCCGGCAATGCTTATGTCACAGCCGCGAAAAAACTGCTCGCGCATGAAATGGGGGTCGGCATTGATTTCCTTGCCGGACCCACGGAAGTTCTTATCATCGCGGCAGACGGCGACCCGAAGATAATCGCCGCCGACCTGCTCGCCCAAGCCGAACATGATATCGAAGCAAGCGCAATGCTCTTTACAACTTCACTCGAATTGGCTGAAGCAGTATCGGGAGAAATCGAGCGCCAGCTTGAAACTCTTCCGACCGCCGAAATTGCCCGGCAATCCATTGACAAACATGGAATCATTTTGGTGCTGGCGGATCTGGAGTTGGTACTGAACGAAGCCAATGCTACCGCTCCCGAGCATTTGATTCTTTACCATCCGGAACTGTTGCCGCAGGTTAAGAACGCCGGAACAGTTTTCCTCGGGCCAAGCACTCCTGAATCCGCCGGTGATTACGCCGCCGGTCCAAGTCACGTGTTGCCTACAGCCATGGGTTCTTGTCTCCGCGGTGGTCTGACGCCCTACGATTTTGTGAAAATGATCTCGGTCCAACAGCTTTCTCCGAAGGCTCTAGACAAGCTCGCGCCCACAATTACAACTCTTGCCCGCGCCGAAGGTCTTGAGGCGCACGCGCGTGCCGTGGAGGTTCGTTTTGGCAACTAAATCACCGTTAGAGATTAAGCCTGAACCGCAGGCGAAAGCGCTCACTCCACGTGAGGCCGTGCTGCGCATGCAGCCTTATCATCCACCGACGGGTGGGCGCCGCAACAAGCTGCGGTTAGACTTCAATGAAAACACCGTCGGCGCTCCGCCACATGTCATTGATTTCATCAAACGTTACCTGACTGCGGCTGACCTTAGCATCTATCCGGAATACGGCAACGCGCTAGAAGATTTGGCGCGTCACTTCGATGTCGAAATCGCCGAGCTAACGCTGACCAACGGGACCGATGAAGCAATTCAACTGCTGGTCAATACCTACGTTGATGGCGGCGCAGAAGTGCTTATCCTGAAGCCTTCCTATGCCATGTACCGGTTCTATAACCAGCTTGCCGGCGCTGCCATTGGCGAAATTGATTATCACCCGGGCACCCTGGCTTTCCCGCTTGAGGAATTACTCGATCGAATCACGCCGGACACGCGAGTCGTTTTTATCAGCAATCCCAACAATCCTACCGGCACCGGGGCCGCTCTGTCGACCGTCGAGAAGATTCTGCAGAAGGCAACGAACTCTGCCGTTTTGGTCGACGAAGCTTATTACGAATTCAGTGGCGTTACGGCCCTGCCGCTGCTAGCCGCGTACCCGAATCTGTTTGTCAGCCGTACGTTCTCCAAAACCTATGGTATGGCGGGCATGCGCTGCGGGTGTTTGTTCTCGCAGTCGGAAAACATGGCGCACGTCAGAAAAGCACAGTCGCCGTACAGCGTCAATTCAATCGCCGCGATGGCCGCTCGCATTGCAGTACAGGACACGAAATTTGTTGAAGACTACGTATTGGAGGTGTTAGCTGCGCGCGAATTACTCTATGTCGGTCTGGAGCAGTTAAATATTCCCTACATCAAGAGCCAGGCGAATTTTGTGCTGTTCCAGGCTGGCGACCGCGCTATTGAAATTCGCGACCAATTGCGCAGCCGCAGCGTCCTGATCCGCGATCGCAGCTACGAATTGCCGGGCGCTGTGCGCGTAACGGTCGGCACCCGTGATCAGATTCAACGCTTTCTAAATGAACTGGAGCAGATTTGGTAGTGCCTCAGTCTCCTCCCGAAGTTCTTGTGTTCGATATGGACGGCGTCCTCGTCGAAGTAATGGAATCGTACCGGGAAACCATTCGCGAGACCGTGAAGCACTTTACCGGAGAAGAAGTTTCGCACGACGAGATTCAAAATTTTAAGAACGCCGGCGGCTGGAACAACGATTGGCTGCTTTCGCATCGCCTGATTTCAGATCGTGGCCGTTCAGTCGAATATTCAGATGTAGTCGAGTATTTCAATCGTATTTTTCTTGGCGAAAACAATGACGGTTTGATCCGGCGTGAGAAGTGGATGCCGCAAACCGGCTTGCTTGAGCGTCTCGCCGAACGGGCCACCCTCGCCATCTTTACCGGGCGTGCCAGATACGAGGCGGACGCGACTCTCGGCCGTTATGCGAGTCACATCGACTTCAACCCACTTGTCACTGACGAGTCTGTCGCCAATCCGAAGCCGGCGCCGGACGGCCTGCACCTCATCCAACGGCAATATCCCGGCAGCACAATCTGGTACTTCGGAGACACGGTCGACGACGCCCGCAGCGCTCAATCTGCCGGCGTCCCCTTTATTGGGGTATCAACTCCGCACAACCCGCGCCATCAGGAAATTGGAGATCTGCTGCGAGGCTTTGGCGCCTTCGCTGTTATCTCGGACATCAACCACGTTGACGATTTGATCGAAGCGGCGCATCATCACTCCCAATGAGAGAAGCCACGGTCGAGCGCAATACCAAAGAGACGCAGATCTCGGGATTTCTACGCCTGGATGGCGGCGGTACATACAAGATCTCAACCGGCATTCGCTTTCTCGATCACATGCTCGAGCTATTTGCCAAACACGGCGCGTTCGATCTGGAACTGAAGGCAAGTGGCGATCTCGATGTCGATCAGCACCACACCGTCGAAGACACCGGCATTGCTCTGGGTGATCTATTCGCAAAAGCGCTTGCCGACCGTCGCGGCATCAATCGCGCCGGATATTTCGTCCAGAGCATGGATGAATCGCTGGCCGTTGTTGCCGTCGATCTTGGTGGCCGGCCAACGCTTATCTACGATCAGCAGGTCAATGTCGTACACGTGGGAGATCTTCAAACCGAGCTGCTGCACGACTTCTTTGAAGGTTTTGCAAATCACGCGGGCGCCAATATTCACGTGAAAGTGCTCTACGGCCGGTCCAACCACCACAAGATTGAAGCAATCTTCAAGTGTTTCGCACGCGCGATGCGTTACGCCTGCTCGACGGATGAGCGCCTCAAAGATCAGTTGCCGTCGACTAAGGGCCTGTTATGACGACCATCGTCGATTACGGGGCTGGCAATTTGCGCTCGGTTCAAAACACGCTGGATGAGCTTAAAGCGCAATACCTGGTCACAAGCAGTCCACAGATCGTGCGGGCAGCGTCGAAAATCATCCTCCCGGGCGTCGGGCATTTCGGGCAAATGATGCGGGCGATAGACGACCTCGCTCTTCGCGAGCCGCTGCTTGAAAACATCAGCTCCGGCATTCCGTTTCTGGGTATTTGCGTCGGCCTGCAGTGCTTATTCGAGGAAAGCGAAGAGTCGCCAGGGAGTGCGGGACTGGGCGTCTTTCACGGTTCTATCAAACGATTCAGCGGCAACGCACGCATTCCGCACATGGGCTGGAACTCCCTACGCGTATCCCGCGATTGTTCGCTGCTAAACGGGCTGCCTGAAGAGGCTTTTACGTACTTTGCGCACAGCTACTATGCGCCTGTCAGCGAGGTCACGGCTGCCACTTGCACCTACATTCAGCCATTCAGCGCGGTGCTACAGAGCCACAACATCCATGCTGTGCAATTCCATCCGGAAAAATCGGGACCCGCCGGATTACGCGTGATGAGGAACTTTCTGCAGATCTGAATGCTGGCGAAGCGCATCATTCCTTGCCTGGATGTCACGGGCGGCCGCGTGGTGAAGGGCGTCAACTTTATCGGCCTTCGAGACGCCGGCGACCCTGTTGAACTGGCCGAGCGCTATAACGCCCAAGGCGCTGACGAACTGGTCTTCCTCGACATCACTGCCTCTAGTGACGCACGTGACATCATGGCTGATCTGGTGGCGCGAACGGCGCGTCAAGTATTCATTCCGTTAACCGTCGGCGGCGGTCTGCGCACCGTGTCCGACGCTCGCAAGATCATTCTTTCCGGCGCGGACAAAGTCAGTGTCAACACCGCCGCTGTTCGCCGGCCTGAACTGATTCGGGAACTGAGCCTCGAATTTGGGGCGCAAGCAGTCGTGCTTGCCATCGACGCCAGACGTTCCGCCCAAGACAAGTGGAATGTCTATACAAAAGGTGGACGTCACGATGAAGGTATCGATGCCATCGAGTGGGCGCAGCAGGGTCAGTCCCTTGGCGCCGGCGAAATTTTATTGACATCCATGGATACCGACGGCGTCCAAACCGGGTTCGATTGCCAACTCACTCGCGCTGTTGTGGATGCCACGACCATCCCCCTCATCGCTTCCGGCGGGGCGGGGAAGCCATCTGACTTCGTCGAAGTGCTCACGGAGGGTGGTGCCGACGCCGCTTTGGCCGCTTCTGTTTTTCATTACGGTAAGTACACTGTCACCGACCTCAAACGTGCGCTTGAGCACGCCCATATCCCCGTAAGACCCGTCGCATGATCATTCCTTGCATTGACCTTATGGATGGAAAGATAGTGCAGCTTGTCCAAGGCCGCGAGAAGGTTCTGGAAGGCAAATCGCCGGACGAGATGTTGCGCTTATTCGAGGGATTTCCAGAGATCCAGGTCATCGATCTGGACGCGGCATTCGGTAAGGGATCGAATGGCGAAATTCTCGAATACATAGCTGCACGGGCCACCATCCGCGCTGGCGGTGGTGTACGGGACGTCGGTCGCGCTGCTGAACTCTTGCGTAAAGGCGCTCATCGCGTCATCGTTGGCACCGCCGCCTTCACCTCAGATGGCATCAATCAACCATTCCTGTCCGATCTGCGCGATTCTATCGGCTCAGACCGCCTCACTGTCGCCCTGGACAGCAAGCATGGTCGCATTGTTGTGAAAGGTTGGCGCGAGGCAACCAACCGTACGGCACTCGAACTTATTGGCGAACTCGAGCCATACTGCTCCGGGTTCCTATGCACTTATGTGGACAGAGAAGGTATGATGCAGGGCACTGATGTTGACTGGTTTCGCGAGTTGCGCCACGCTACGGATCGCGAACTCATAGCCGCAGGCGGCATCACGACAATGGACGATGTGAAAGCTCTATCCGAATTGAACCTGCATTGCGCAATTGGCATGTCCATTTACACAGGCCGCCTCAACCTCGATGAACTACGCGCATTCAATAAAATTTTGGTTCGGGGACAATAGAGGAGGAGAGACACGATGAGACTGCTTCGCTGGACTGCATTGACGGCGCTCGTTGCTGGAGGCGCAGCATTAATGGTAGGCGCAGCCGGGTATGACATGTCCGACGTAAAAAACGTCATAACCGGGAGTGCAGCATTCACAAGTTTCAAAGACGAAGAACCAGGCAAGTTTCGCAAGATCACCGTTCCCGACCTGCCCAAGCCTTTCGATACGCCGTCCGCAGGCAATCCTCCGAAGACGGCTTCGCGCCCCGCTGACATGTGGCCGAAAGCGCCAGCCGGATTCAAAGTCGAACAATACGTAAGTGAAGGCCTCGACTTACCGCGCGAGCTGCGGACTGCGCCTAACGGCGATATCTTCCTCGCTGACAGTCACGCCAATAAGATCTTCGTTTTTCGCGGAATCACAGCAGATGGCAAGCCTCAACAAACCTCTGTATTTGCCGATGCTGGCCTTCATATGCCCTTTGGCATTGCCTTTTATCCGCTCGGCAAAAATCCCAAGTACGTCTATGTCGGCAATACAAATTCAGTCGTTCGCTTCCCCTACACCAGCGGTGAATTGAAGGCCGGGGGCCCAGCAGAAACAGTCGTGGAAAGTCTTCCGGCCGGCGGAGGTCACTGGACACGTGATCTTGCGTTCTCGCCCGATGGATCAAAGTTGTTTGTGGCTGTCGGTTCCGGTTCCAATATCGACGATCCCGATACTCACCCGAATGAACATCACCGTGCCAATATCCTTGAGTTCACGCCCGAAGGCAAATTCGTTCAGGTGTACGCATCAGGCATTCGCAATCCCGTAGGCATTGCCATCAACCCCAGCACCGGTCAGCTCTGGTGTTCCGTGAATGAGCGCGACGGACTCGGCAACAATCTTCCGCCCGATTACATTACATCGGTGCAACAAGGTGGCTTTTACGGCTGGCCGTACTACTACACCGGGGATCATCCTGATCCTCGCCTCAAAGGGGCGCATCCCGAACTCGCCGGTAAAGTGATTGTGCCTGATGTGCTTTTGCAGCCGCACAACGCTTCGCTTGAAATGATGTTCTACGAAGGATCCCAGTTCCCCAAGCAATACAAAGGCGA
Organism: Terriglobia bacterium; assembly: GCA_963846025.1. Lineage (GTDB taxonomy): Bacteria > Acidobacteriota > Terriglobia > Bryobacterales > Bryobacteraceae > Bog-105. The sequence continues at coordinate 561,491 of CAWJUG010000006.1, forward strand.
CATTTTTGCTTCTGAGCACGGCTCCTGGAATAAGGCAGTCCGAGCAGGTTATGAGGTGATCCGGGTTCCCGTGGTCGACGGCAAGGCGACCGGTGTTTACGAAGACTTCCTTACGGGCTTTGTCACACCCGACGGCGATGCCTGGGGTCGCCCGGTTGGCGTCACGACGGCTTCCGATGGATCCCTTTTGGTCAGTGACGATGTTTCAAAATCCATCTGGCGGGTCGTCTACACAGGCAAATGAAGCACAGGGCGGTTGGTGCCCGTTGTGCGAATTGTTAGGTGAGATGCTACGGTAGATGGCGGTTGCTGATGTTAAGCTCCCTTCGCCCCTGCATTTGACACGCGGTTTACAGCAAAAGATCGTCGCTGGCATTCTGTTTGCATTGCTATGCGCATTCACCCTCTGTACTTTGGACGGAGGAGAGGTTGCGCCACTGGTTATCTCAGCGGGCGTTCTGCTTTTTGCAGCTTATGCTTTGCTGTTCGCCCCTGTGGACAAATCGCTCATCACCTGGCCTTGCGTCTGTCTTTTGGCCATGGCCGCATACGGTGTAGCGCAAACGCTTTGGTTTCCGCAGAAGATTGTTTACGACGGCTGGATTGCGGTACTCTTCTGGTTCACCGCGGCCGCCATTGTCTTCCTTGCCAGCCAGGTCTTTCGAAACCCGTCCTTGTCAGCGCAGTTTCGCTGGGTTTTCGTTATATTTGGCTCATCCGTTTGCGTCCTCGATCTGCTTGAACAGGCCTCGCACACCACCAAATACTATTGGGTGATTCAAAGTAAATTTGCTTCAGTAAGCGGCCCATTCGCCTATTGGAACAATTTCGCGCAGTTCGTGGAACTGTTCTTTCCCATCACGCTGTGGCTGGGCATCGGCCGCGGCCGTTTAAGACCCGGGTATCTAGGTTTAACCGCGCTTCAGATCGCCGCTGTTATCGCCTCTGGCTCGCGCGCTGGTTCGGCCCTCGTGTTCGTGGAATTGATCGCGGTCATTCTTCTTGCGTATGCTCGGAATCGCCAAAGAAGCTTTCTTGCCGCCGCCGGCGTTGTCGCGCTCTTGAGCGGTCTGCTGATTTACGCTGCCGGCTTCGACACTCTCGTTAACAAGCTGCAGCAGAAAGATCAGTTGCAGGTGCGGCGCGATATCAATCGCTCGTCCATCGAGATGATTCGGGCGCGCCCGCTCACGGGATGGGGTCTGAATAGTTATGTTCCGGTCTACCGCATGTTTGCCCATTACGACGACGGCACTTATGTTAACCGCGCTCACAACGACTGGCTCCAATTCGCTGCCGAAGGAGGTATTCCGTTCGCCCTTCTCATGCTGGTTGTTTTCTTCTGGAGCTGTCGTCCCGCCATTCGCTCCATCTGGGGAATCGGTGTCATCGCTGTTGGTCTTCACGCGCTTGTCGATTATCCGTTTGCCCGCTTCGGCGTGTGCGCCTGGTACTTCGCCCTACTCGGGATGCTCGCTTTATGGCGCGATGGCGAAAAGGCTTCTGAACGCCGCCGTAATAGGTCGTTGAGTGAGATTGCCGCATGAGCGCATGGTTCCAAATCGTTTTGCTCGGCGTCGCGCTCTTGCTCGTCGCGCAGCGCCAACCCGGGAGCCCTGACTCGGAGCGCAGTCGAACCTCCGGCCTGACTACAGACTTCTATACGCCTCGCGAGGAGACCTTCGTTCCCTCGGCTGACATATCGAAATCCATCCGCGTGATGAGCTGGAACATTGATCGCGGAACACAGCTTGCGACGATCGGCGATGAGCTATCGAAAAATCCGGCCGATCTGTATCTGCTCCAGGAGGTCGATTGCAACGCCAAGCGCAGCGCGAATGTAGATGAGCCAGCAGAGTTGGCGCGCCGCTTAAATGTCAACATGTCGTATGCTGTCGAATTCGAGGAGTTGAGCCAGGAACGCGAGCGCGAAGAGCGGAATGGCCAAGCCGCCTCTCCGGCATACATTGGCCAGGCCACGCTCACCCGGCTTCCCATTCGCCACTCGCGTATTTTACGCTTTCGCCGGCAATCCGGCTTCTGGAAACCACGTGATTGGATTCCATCCTCACTCCCTTTGCTGCAGCGGCGTCTGGGCAACCGCATCGCGCTTGTGACAGATCTGGAATTCGCCGGCCGGCTTCTTGTCGTCTACAATCTTCACCTTGAAAGCCGCAGCATGGGCCGGATTCAGGACCAGCAGTTGGACGAGGTTCTTTCCGACATAAAAACGCGGTATCCGCCCAATACCGCGGTTATTCTAGCGGGCGACCTGAATACGAAATACCTGCCGGCTATCTATCTCCGCAAGCTTGAGCGCGAAGGGTTTCGAAGCGCCATCGGTGAACGGATCGAACGCACTCACACCATCGCCATGGCCCTAGACTGGATTTTTGCCCGCGGGCCTATCCACATCGAAGACGGCCGCGTGCGCCGGGAAATACGCGGTTCTGATCACTATCCGATCTACGCCGAATTAGTCGCGCAGTAGCTCACAAAGTACGCGATTCAAAAATGGCGCTCGCCCGATATAATGGCGAAACTGTATGTGTGGCCTGCATTGGGGGAACATCACTTATTTGTGGGAGCCGCAGCTATAGGAGTCTGGCGGCTGCTTTCAACGGCTATTATGCGGGCCGGAGTTGGGCTGCTGAAAAGGAGCGGGAAGCGTTAGCGACCTAATATGGAATGTGCGATTTTGTGTGTTGCCTGAGTACCAAGCCATTGGCTCGCCTTGAGCATGCAACACATAGTCAATGTATTCCTAAGTTGGGCGCGACGAAAGAGCGTGGCGGAACACAACTATATGGACTGTGACCGATCAGGTAAAGTTCCGCATGCTGCAAATGTTCCCTCAGGACTTCCAATACGCGATTCGTAGCTTAGGCAAATCACCCGGCTTCAGCATAGTCGCTGTAATGTCTCTAATGCTCGGGATCGGCGCCAATACTGTTGTCTTCAGCGTCATCAACGCGATCCTTATACGTCCCTTGCCCGTGCTGCATCCCAAACAGATGTTCGTTCTCAGCGGGACAAACATCCACCGCGGCCCAAGCCTGTTTCCGTATGCTTTCTTCGCCGAGGCGCGTGCTCGTAAGGATCTCTTTTCGGACGCAATCGCTATGCGCGAGATCGCCCCCCATTTTTCCGAGAATGGAACCTCTGAAGTCATCACGGGCGAGTGCGTTTCCGGCAACTACTTCGATACCCTCGGCATTCTGCCTTATGCCGGACGGCTGCTGCATGCTCGCGATGAAACAGCTGCCGGCGCTGACCGAATCGTGATTTTAAGCTACGGGTTTTGGAAACGGCGGTTCAACGGAGATCCTCGAGTCATTGGGAGGGTTATTCATTTGAACAAGGATGCCATGACCGTAATTGGCATCTCTTCCCCAAACTACGACAGTCTTGAGGCCGGTTATTCGCCCGATGTGCGTGTTCCCATGACGATGTGGCCCCGGATGACTGGTGTTGAACCCAGCGCTTTGTCCACGGCGCAATGGTGGACGCCCGTCGTTTGCCGATTGAAGCCAACGGTCTCGAAAAGTCAGGCAGAGGCATCGCTTAACGTTCTACTTCAGAACTACCGTCGAGAGCAAGATAAAGGACGGGCGCAAAATTTTGCGCCAGCTATTTTCAACCAACGCCTTTTTCTCGATCCGCTGGGAACTGGATTTGAAAATAATCTGAAGGCCGCCGTCCGACAGCTATATTTCGTGCTGGCGGTTGTCGTAATCGTGCTTCTCGCCGCCTGCACAAATCTTGCAAGTCTGCTGCTCGCGCGAGCGGCTACACGCCAGCGTGAGTTCGCCGTGCGGCTTGCGTTAGGGGCAACACGGACGCGCATTCTGCGCCAGTTGTTCACTGAAAGCATGTTACTCGCCGGCATAGGCGGAGCCCTAGGATTTCTTTGGGCATATTGGGGTACCCGTCTACTCCTTGCATTTCTTCCAACAAGTGAACTCGGTGTAGTCCCCATGCATGTAGAACCCGACTTGCGCGTCCTGATGTTTACTGCCTCAATTTCATTTGCGTCGGGCATATTGTTCGGGCTAACCCCGGCGGTTCGATCTATGCGTTTCGAACTGACACGACAATTGAAAGGTGAGCAGCCGCGTATTCCGGGCACCGCGATCGGCTGGCGAAAACCGCTTGCCGGCGCACAGGTGGCCTTGTCGTCATTGTTGTTGGTTGGAGCGATGCTGTTTCTACGGAGTCTGGTCAATCTGCGCAGCGTTGACACGGGTTTCAACAGCCGTAACGTCCTACAGGTCTCGTTCGATCCGCCGGGCAACTACAACCCGGAGAGGCTTCGAGCACTTTATGGCAACATCGTGTCGGCTCTTTCTGTTAAGCCAGGCATAGTCTCGGCAACCCTGGCTCGTCTCGGACCTATTCGCGGCGGCTGCTGGCGAGCCGCAATCACGGTTGCAGACTACAGACCGCCAGCAAATGATCCGGGACCATGCGGGGATACGGTTGGTCCCGGATATTTTGCCACTCTGCAGATTCCTCTCATCCGTGGGCGTGATTTCAGTTCACGGGACACTGGCGATTCCCCGCATGCCGCTATCGTCAATGAAACTTTTGCTCACTACTATTTTGGACAAAAAAGTCCGATTGGAAAGCGCATCAGTCTCAGCTATCGCCGTAGCTTAGCGGATTTCGAGATCGTTGGTGTCGCAAAAGATAGCAAATACAGAGATCTAAGAGAGCAGGCACAGAGATTTTGGTACGTTCCCTACGAACAGTTTGCGTCTATTGATAATTTGACCCTCTTCGTTCGCACCGCTGGCGACCCGTCGAGGCAAATCGAGACAGTGCGTCGTACCATCCGGGATATTGATCCGAACGTACCCGTATACCACGTAAGGACGCTGGATCAGCGCATCGACCAGTTGCTTGCCGCAGACCGATTACTTGCGATTTCCGCCACTTTTTTTGGTTTCTTGGCGGCACTTGCCGTCGCGATGGGGTTGTACGGCGTGATGACGTTCACGGTGGTGCAGCGCACTCAGGAAATCGGCGTGCGCATGGCGCTCGGAGCTGAGCGAGCTGACGTGCTTTGGCCGGTGATGACGGAACTCGGGACGTCCTTGCTAGCCGGACTCGCAATCGGTTTGACTTGCGCCCTGCTTTTGGGGAGATTCGTAGGGGCACTGCTTTTCGAATTAAAGCCCGCTGACCCTGCTTCGTTTCTCTTCGCCAGCCTGCTTATGGGCACTGTGGCGGTCATCGCCGGATATGTTCCGGCTCGGAGAGCAATGCGGATCGACCCGATCGCTGCGCTTCGTTATCAATAACGTACTGTTTCACCAGGCATGGCGCTAGAAGCAATTCTCGTAAGCTCGGCTAACAGCCACCTCTCTGATGGCAAAATCGCCGCCGCACACGCCGAATGACACCATCGGGTTCTAATCTAATTACCTATGTCATCGTGTGAGGCCTTCGATAAGCCGCATAAAAGAACGCGATGAAACTGGCGGCTGCTAAGGTTCACGCGGAACTAACGGCACAGTAAAACGCGCCGACGCGTCACGGATAGCGAAACAATTTTTGCGGCCAGGTGCCGCTGAACAGGGTCGTTGGTCCCTTGCTCCGGCGTTTGAAGCGCTCCCTCTCCCCAGCTTTGCTCACGATTGGCGAGAGGAAACCAGCAACATCCAACGTCCCAAAGCGACTGTAAGAATCGGCAGCTTGTCACGTCAAAGCCTACCGCTTCACACTAGATCCAGTTTCGGCGCTTTGTGGAAAATTACAGAACCGACCTGTCCGCAAGCCAGCAATCCCTTAGCTGGTCCCGCACGTCCGTTCCGTATCCTTCCGTCTACCCACCTCTACTGCCAAAACCCGCGTAGTGCAATCATGTCTAAAACATTCCTGGCATAGAAAGGAGTTTACTGTGAGATCCATTGTCAACGTCACCACATGCGCAATACTTTTATGCTGTCTGACCGGTCTAAGCCTACAGGCGGCGCCTACCAATGCAATCGCCACGAGCACCTTCGAGGTAAGCGATGTCACTTTTACCGGAGGTCAGATTCAGTTCAAAGTAACTAACCACTCAAACCCTGTGCTCGCGTACCTCGTGTCGGTAGCATGGCATCTTCCGGACGGGCACACCAGGGTCCATACCTTCGCAAAAGACCACATTTTCACGCTCGCACTCGCAGGAAAGATCATCGCTGCTCCGGGTGAAACCCATATTGGTCCTCTGAAAACCGGAGAAAGCGAAATGTGGAATTTCGGCGGCCCGGCCAGTCAGGGCACGACAATCACCGTAGAACCATTGGCCGTGGTCTATACAGACAACTCGGTGATTGGTGATGAAAAGCTAGCCATCTCCGAAATATTCGTGCCGCGGCAAGAGTTTGTCAACGTGATGAGCCAACATCTTGCTTCACTTCAACAACTGACTTCCCTATCTTCAAACGACGTCCTATCCCATCTGCAGGGATTAAAGTCGCAATACGATGAACGAATGTCAGCAGCAACGCCGCAAGCGCTTGTGACGCGAGCCGGAGATAACATACAAGCAAAGTCTGACTATGAGATATATGGCAAATTGAGTTACGATCTCGATCACCTCACTAAGAGTATCTCCAGCGGCAGAGCGTCTCCAGAGCTGGCGCTCTCAAAATATATAACAGAAGTTACGGACGAAATTTCCGTTTACAAGGATCATTCTAACCCAGCGTAGGAGGAGCAAGTATGTCAGTCCCGACCAGATTGTTACTCATTACAATCGCCCTGAGTGTATGGGGTGGTTCCGCGTTCTTACTCGGACAGGAACCGGGTTGTTATAACAACTGCGGAGCACCTATCGAAAAGAGCGTTTATCGATTAAGCACGAGCGAGTGTTCAGCTCGGTGGCCTTACGATGTGGGGACAATGTACTCTGGCAGCTACACCGTAACAGTTTTCTACGATGTTGCTTTCCAAACGTCCGATACTGGTTCGACCGACCAAGAGCAGACGTATTCCCCGAATGCATCGGGCGCTTGTGCGCGATGGGGCGACCCGAGTAATCCACCGCAGTCGGGCCAGGAAATCGATTGCGATCCCTACTGGTACTCGACCACCGCAAATGTCGCTTGCGTGGACGAAGGAAATGCCTATTATCAAGCTAACGTTCGAGTCGGTCTCCTTTCCTCAATTGGTGGTGGCGGCGGCGTGCCGGATTGCGCGTTAGCACCTCAAAGTTCCATTGCCGCCTTCTTTGGGTTCGAGCCGGAGCAGTGCACGCCCTGCCCTAGCCAGAACGACTTTAATTGCGACACCGACGTGGATTTTTGCACCTATAACGGAGGCTGCCCGCCAGACTTCTTCCCAGATGACAATGACGCGTGCTGCTTAATTGATTAGTTGGCTCGCCGGGATTTTCCCATGAAATCTAAATATTTGCTTTGTTTAATACAGGCTGTGATTCTCTCCGGACTTGTCGGAAGATCGCCATTAAGGGCGCAGGAATCCGAACAGCCGGGATGCAAGGGCCTCTCGCCTGATCTGGTCACGAAGTTGACGCGATTTACTCAACTCCGATTTCGTTTGCAAACTACGCCTGATTTGGAAGTGATAGAAAAGCGCCCCGATTGCTACTACAAGGTAGCTCTCGTTGCGGTCGAAGGGGGCAAGCCATACCGCAAGACGGTCTACATAAGTCCCGATCGAAAGCATCTTTCAAGCGAGCTTGTAGACATCGACGGTGACCCGGATGTCACCGTCCGAAACGACGAAGCGCGGACGAAGGCCATTGTGAAAGCTGAAGCGCAGGTTATCTACGGTTCGGAGCACGCTCCGGTGCAACTTGTCGTTTACGCAGACTTCGAATGCCCCTACTGCGCCCGATTTTGGACTAAGGTGTTACGCCCCTACTTGTCAACGAATGATCCGGCACTTGCGGTACTCTACCGGTCGTACCCTCTCGAGCGACAGCACCCGTGGGCCCGGGTTGCCAGTCTCGTTTCAAAGTGTGCTGAGCTACAGGGCCAGAGCTATTTCATGGGCCTCGCAGACAAGATCTACGCTAACCAACCTTTGTTGAACCTGGACAACGTGGTGGGCGTTGCGTCATCGTACCTGCAGAGCCAAGCCAAGTTTGACATCGGTCGATTTAAGAGCTGCCTGAGTGGCGGGCAAGTCGAAGGCGCCCTCCAGGCTGATATAGAGTCCGGTCAGCAGGTAGGATTGAGGGCCATACCGACTGTTTTCATCAACGGCGCTCGATTCCGAGGTGCTCCCACCGCAGAGCAGCTAGCCGCTATGCTGGACGACGCGAAGAAAAGAGCCCATGGTGAGATCGCCCCGGCACCGGCGACTGAAACAGGAGATATCTCCCGCGACAATGAGCAAAACGTCCTTCAAGCCGGCTGTACCCGGCGTGCTGCAAACCAGCAATGCGAAAAGCAGTAGCACAATAATAATCTGAGCGAAGTGGCACCCACACCGGCTGTAGAGACCGGGTACTTGGATGTTCCACTAATAGTGGAAAACGCAGAGGAAATCCGCTCAATTCAGTTTCGAGCGCTAGAAGTCTCTGAAAACAAAGGAAGGTTCTCGTCTAAATCCTTTCCCACAGGAAGATAGGCAATGCCGCTTGTCAGTCCGCTACGCTGTGGTATTCTGAGTCTGTCGCCGCCAGCGCAAGCGAGACGGCGAGTCGGTCGAAGAAGGAAAGCAGCA
>CAWJUG010000007.1:0-63244 GCA_963846025.1 Terriglobia bacterium
TCGAAAGGCGTTCCACGTCCTGGAGAGCGTTCTCGATTGCCTCCTGGAGTTGCTCCTTGCGGGTGGCCGTAAAGAGCGCGACTTCGAGCTGACCCTGGATCGCGGTGAGCGGTGTCCGCAGCTCGTGCGAGACATCGGTAGAGAACTGTCGCATCTGCTCGAATGAGGCTTTGAGCCGGCCGCTCATCTCATTAAAAGAGTCGATCAGTCGATCGAGTTCGTCGTCCGCGCCGCGCTTGGGAATCGTTACACCTAGACTGGAACCCGTAATCTCCTGTGCGGCGCGCTCCACCCGTTGCAGAGAACTAAGCGCGCTCCCGGCCGAGTACCAGACGACCACCGCGCACGCGAAGAGCGCGATAGGAAAAAAGATCAGGAATTTGCGTCTGAAATTTCGAACCACGACCTGATCTTCCTTGAGGCTCCGGCCTTCGGCGAAGTACCATTTCACGCCACGTTTGGGGTCCGTCTTCGTGCTGCTGAGAACCTGATAATCCGTTCCATCAGCCCCCTTCACAGTTTTCAAGAAGGGTTGATGCGTGCGCTGTAGTGTCTGGAATTCGGAGCGAATCGTTTTGCCATCGCAGATCGGCTTTTGCGATGCATCACACGATCCCCAGTACACGCGGCCTTGACTGTCGGCGATGACATACACGGCTTGCAGGCGCGCAACCTCGGCGCGCTCATCGGGGTCGGTAACGTCGGCAAACCAATAGGGGAGGCCGGTGTCGTCGTAAAACTGTATCGGCCAGTCCTTGAGCGTTCCGAGGAGTTCATTCAGTTCATCCTCGCTTTGGTTGTCGAGCACTCTGCGGAGCGTGGTGGTGCCGAAGACACCGACGACCATGAGTACGGCGATGAGCAGACAGAGGAAGATGGCGGCAAGGCGGAAGCGCAGAGTTCGGAAGAACTTTGGTTCAACGAGCTTCCAAACCACGGGCATTGCGTTAAGCGCTAACGGGTTCGGAAGCGGCGGCCTGGGCGGCTTCGGGAATATCGAGCATGTAGCCGATTCCCCGCACAGTGTGGATCATTTTCGCTGGAAACTTGTCGTCAATCTTGCTGCGCAGGTGACGGATATAGACGTCCACGATATTGGTGAGGCCATCGTAATCCATATCCCAAACATGTTCGACGATCATGGTACGGCTGAGAGGCCGGCCACGATTGCGCATCATGTACTCAAGGATGCTGAACTCTTTGGGAGCAAGCTCGATGTTTTCGTTGCTGCGGGTAACTTTTCGGCGGATGCAGTCGAGGGTCAGGTCGCCCACCTGCAATTTTTCCGGCGTGGGTTGGCCGCGGCGCAAGAGGACACGAGCACGGGCAAGCAGTTCGACGAAGGCAAAGGGTTTGACAAGGTAATCGTCGGCTCCCTGTTCGAGACCTTTCACTCGATCGTCGACAGAATCGCGGGCACTCAGGATGAGAACGGGCGGGATGGTCTTACGATTCTTGATCTTTTGCAGCACCTGAAGGCCGTCTATATCAGGAAGGCCAAGATCGAGGACCACAAGATCGTATTCGGTGGAATGGACCCGCTCCACCGCGTCTCCGCCTGAGTGAACGACGTCTACCGCATAACCGGCGCTTTGAAGGCCGCGCGAAAGAAAATCTGCAATTCGCTTTTCATCTTCGACAACGAGTACGCGCATCGTGTATTTGAAAGACTAGCTGACTAAAGTCTAACCAAGTTGCAATCGGCCGCCATAAGACAGATTCAATCGCCCGACGCCCGGCGCGGCTGCGGGACGGGCGCAGGTTTTAGCATCGACAATATTGCTTTGCCTCGAGTCTGCCCGATAGACACGACTGCCATTAAGGCCAAAAGTACGGCAGTAAAAACAAGCACCTGACGGACGGAAAGAGCTTCCTTCCAGATTCCGAACCAGCGGCCATACACAAGCTCAATGTGAACCCAATAGACGATGAGCGAAGTAGTGCCGAGCTGGCGGAAAAGGCTCCAGCGCTGCGGGGCCGCAAGGTTGACCCACAGCCACGCCAATGCGAGCATGGCAAGCACCACACCCAACTTGATCATGATGAGGGCAGGGCTATTCAGCCAGAACTCGCTCTTCTGGTAAATCGAGTAGGGCATATTCCCGAGTTCATGCGCCACCAGCGCTAAACCGGCGCCGATGGATAGGAACCAAAGCATGGCGCGGCCGAGATCCTCGTGCTTAACGGCGCGGATGATACTTCCCGCGACCATCCCGAAAGCAAGGAACGACGCCCAAGGAAAAAACCCGAAGTAGTTATAGCTCGGGAAAAAATAAGAATGGACGAGCCATGGCACGGAAGACGAATCGATCATGCTGACAACCGGCGCCAGCCCAGCGATAACAAGTCCCAAAACTGTGCACAGGCGTATACGCTCGCGGGTGGTAAAGACGGCCATAGGCGCGAACAGCAGCATCGCCAGCCCCATGCAGTTCAGGATGTCTACCTTAAGAAGTTCGCTTCCCGGACTGGTTGGATAGCCAAAAACGTAGAGTTGGATGCGGAACAAGAACGCGATCAGAAACAAATAGCGCGAACGCTTGAGCGCCGCTACCAGACGCTGCCAGCCAGAACCGCCGCGGCGATCCTGGCTGTCCATCAGAAAAGCAAAGGTAATCCCGGTAAGGAAGAGGAAAATGGCCGGAGGCATGCCGCCCAGGAATTGAGACAGCATGAAAGCGCTCTTCGGGCGGAGATCCGGGCGCGTAAACGAATCAAAGGTATGCCCTTGAATCATGATGACCGCAGCCAATCCGCGGGTCCAATCTATAAAGGCCAAGCGTCCGGAATTGTTGCCTTGAGCAGCCATTTCGTTCGAGGTTAAGAACTTCCGCAGAGGTTTATAAGCCCTGCTTCTTAGCTCCGGGAGGCAACTTCATTTCCAAAGTCCCGGTCCTGGCCGGATTGAGCCACTATGTCGGAATAGGTAACTTTACGCCAATTGCCGGAAGGCTCGTAAAACTGCTGCTGTACAGGATTTGCGCCGTCGTTAGGAATCCAGACTTCAATCTGCGTCAAGTGCTCCTGCACATTGGGGTCTTTGGGAATAAGAAGCAGTTTCGACGTATCGCGCCCGGCAACTTTTTCATCTTTACCCTCGAGCTTGATGTCATAGCTCTGGGCTAGTTCTTTGCCCGAGGACCCAAAACCAAGCAGCAGAAACTGGTTGAGAACGTCCGCGTTTTGCCAAGTTCGTAATCCTGATAACTCTGGGTGTTGGGAAAGTAGATGCGGACAATGTTGCCGAGGAAGCCAATAACGCGGTCGGTTAAAGTAAGCACGGCGCGAACGCTCTTGCCTTTGCGCTGCATCTGAAGCGAGCCTTTGTCAGTGGTCTGATCATCAAGAATTTTCTGATACTCGACCATTACGACATTGGCGGACATGCCATGGAAGTTGGGCGCGGCCTTATCCATCCGCGCGAGGATGTCGTCGAGCGCTGAATCCGCTCTCAGACTTCCAGCAAATGCGGCAAGACACAATCCCACCAGAACAGTTTTCATTTCTTCTTGATGATCAAGACGTCAATTTCAGGGCGCTGTATACGCGATAAAACCCTTTATTTCCTGTTCAGCCTCATCGCGAATGGGCTCGACGCGAACCACGTGCCACGATTTCCCCGTACGCTGCCGAATGAGGGCTTCAGCGCGGCGTGGCCGTTGACTGTCGGGAATAGTATCGAGCAGATCTGTTGCGATAAACACACGATTGGAACTATGCAGAGATGACATAAGCACGACACTCGAAGCTTTGGGCTGATCGTGAAACCACTCCCGCGGAGTGGCAAAAATGAAGATTAGAATTAGTCCAACGACAACGTCGTATTGCCAAGAAGCGCGGGCAAACTCCCAGAAAACAAGCCGCTGAACCACATTTCGCGGGTCGCGTGAGTCACCTTGCACCACACTGTAAGTCTAACATCCAGCTAGTATTTACGCATGATTGCAAGCACCTTGCCCTGAACTTGCAGAGCGGAGGGGTCAAGCATAATCGGGCTCATTGCGGAATTTGCGGGCTGCAGGCGGATGCGTCCGTCGGGTTCGGCATAGTAACGCTTTAGCGTTGCTTCCGTGCCGTCGACCAGAGCAACCACGATGTCGCCGTTTTTGATTGAGTTTGTTTGTTCAATCAAAACGAAATCCCCGTTACAGATGTGGTCTTCAATCATGGATTCGCCGCGTACTTCCAACGCATAAACGTTTGGAGCGCCCGCGAAATCGGTGAAGTGAAGTGTTTCGGGATTCTGTATGGCTTCTACCGGCGAGCCGGCGGCAATACGCCCGAGCAGCGGCACGGTAGCTGGCGCCTGAGGCCGGCGGGCCCTTTCTTCCGCAAAATAGCGCTCCCCGATTTCGAGAGAGCGGCTGTGATTATAGCTTCGCCGCAGGTACTGCTTCAACTCTAGGGCTTGCACGTGCTTGTGAACGGTGGCTAGCGAGGCCAACCCAAGTCCGGAAGCCATCTCTTCATAGCTGGGGCTGTATCCGTGCTGATCGATGAACTTGGACAAAAAGTCCATCACTTCTTTCTGTCTGCGCGTCAATGCCAAAGCCAGGTCTCCCTAGTTAGAGTGTGGGCGAACAAAGGTCGAAAGTCAATAGCTCTTTTCACCTTGAGGTATCCCGAAAGAATTCTGTGGGGAGGGACTCATGATGTCAGTCGGGCAACTAAACCAGACACATGGTTTTCCTCCAAGCGTCTACACCTTACTGGCATTTAATGGCGAACCGGGTTTTGCTCTACGTGGAAGATGAAGACGCGGCGGTCTTTCTCCTGGACATGGCAATTAAGGAAGCGCAAATTCAATTGGAAGTGCACCGGGTAGCGGACGGAGAGGAAGCGCTGGCCTACCTGGCGCATGCAGCGGGCTATGCAGAGGAACCAGATCCCGACTTGATCCTGCTGGACCTAAATCTACCAAAGAAAAACGGGCTGGAGGTGCTGGCCGAGATGCAGCATGCTGAAGGTCTGCGCAGGATTCCGGTAGTGGTATTCACGTCCTCGGCTTTGGCAAGCGATAAGAAGCGATCAATGGCCTTGGGCGCCCGGCAATTCATTACGAAACCGCCGTCCTTTGAGGGCCTGGTGGCCGCGGTAAAATCCGCCTACTCGCAACTGAGTGAGAGCCCGGGCACAAGCGTCTGAATTCAGTTCATGTTCATCCCGCACATGCCGCCCTGGCACATACCGGAGCCACACATTCCGTTGCCGCAGTCGTCCATGGACTTGGAACCTGCCGGCTCGCCGGAGCGCGCTGCGAAGGTGGAGTATTGGGTCGTCAAATGATCCTGCCCGCAAGATGGGCAGCGAATGGCGTTGGCATCCGCGGTGCGACGGACTAGCTGTTCAAATTTGGTGCCGCAGTCGTCACAAGAGTACTCGAAGATGGGCATGACCATAATTTACCAGCGATCGCCGGAAAATTCCTTACCATAGAGATATGAAGCGCAGACAATTTTTTCGAACGGCGTTGTGCGCGGGCAGTGCTTTGGCCCTTGCAACGGGAACGGTAGCGAAAGCATTCGGCAAGGGCGGCGTGGTGAAGATTGTGGAGTTTACGGATGACGGCCAGCGAAAGGGAATGCTAGAAGTGGAGAAAGTGCAGAAGACAGACGCCGAGTGGAAGAAGCAACTGACGCCCGAACAATACGAGGTAACCCGGCACGCGGGTACGGAGCGCGCCTACACGGGCAAATACTGGAACAATCACGATCATGGCGTGTACCGTTGCGTTTGCTGCGGGAACGCGTTGTTTTCGTCGGACACCAAGTTCGAATCGGGGACAGGCTGGCCTAGCTTTTGGGCGCCTCTAGCAAAAGAGAACGTGACGGATAAAGTGGACATGTCGTTTGGGATGGAGCGTACCGAAGTGCGTTGTTCAAAGTGCGATTCGCACCTAGGACATCTCTTTGAGGACGGGCCGAAGCCGACAGGCTTGCGTTATTGCATGAACTCGGCAGCTCTCGATTTCGTAAAGAGCTAGGTTCCAGCGGCGTTGCACACCCTGACCGGTACCCTCCGGCTTCATAAAGGATTACAGTCGCGATTTCTCGAGGAGGCACGAGACGTTATCGTCTATCTGCCGCCGGGCTACAATTGCGCCCTGGATAGACGGTATCCGGTTTTATACCTGCATGACGGTCAAAATCTGTTCGATGCCGCAACCGCGTTTGCAGGCAACGAATGGGGATTGGATGATCTGGCGGAGGAACTGATTTCGAACGGGCCAGATAGAGCCTTTGATCATCGTCGGCATCTATAACGCGGGAATGAAGCGGATGGCGGAATACACGCCGGTGCGCGACAAGCGCGGCCGCGGCGGACGGGCGAAAGATTACGCGAAGCTTATCGTGCAAGATTTGAAGCCGTTCGTCGACAGTGAGTACCGCACGCTTCCCGATATGGAAAACTCGGCGATGGGAGGCTCTTCTTTAGGAGGATTAGTCACTCTCTACCTGGGCCTGAAGTATTCCGAAGTGTTCGGGAAACTGATTGTCATGTCGCCCTCGGTGTGGTGGGCGAACCGGGCGATCTTGCGTGAAGTCCGGAGTCTCAAAAGAAAGCGCCCGCAGAAAATATGGCTGGATATCGGCACCTGCGAAGGCTCGAATCCGGAGCACTGCGTTGAGGATGCCAGGATGCTGCGCGATGCGTTGATCGAAAAAGGGTGGAAGCTAAGTGAAGATTTCCAGTTTGTAGAAGATGAAGGAGCAGGCCACAACGAGAAGGCGTGGGGCTCTCGAATGAGCGAAGCTTTGAAGTTTCTGTTTCCGCCCCGACGTTAGTGGTTGAGCCGCTAGCCGTTGAACAGGAGGCGGGCCAGCAAAACACTGCAAACAATGCGATCAGGAGCACGGCTGCGGGTTGGTGACGAAACAGTAATGCGTCGAGAACGGAATGTACCGCGCCCTGGGAATGAGTCAACCGCTCGAGCAAACTTTGAGACGGTAGGGCTAACAAACAAAGACAACCTGCGAGGACGATGGCAAGTCTGCGGTGAAATCCCGACCAGAGTTCGATTAGAGCCGGCCACAACAGAAGGCATAATTGAGCATCGTAGTAGCGATGATACGTGATCGTGGTCGTCCAGGCGATAAGAAAGATAACGTCTCTATTCCGATCGAATCTTCCGGCCCTATAAAAAAGAAATAGCGCTAGCAGCACCGCTGCGAAAGCCCAGATAATCGAATCACGCAAATGAACATCACGCACGAATAGTGCGGTAATAGTCTGGCCATTCAAGAGTTCGAATGCCCAGGCGCTGTTTGGGCTCGGATCGCTTTTGCCACCAGGCAATGCGTTGATCGCGAAGTTTGCCTGTTGTGAATGCCACCAGACCATAAGCTGCGTTAAGCTCGCTGCGCGGAGGACGCCGATGACGGTAAAAAGCACAGCCAATCCCGTTCCCATTGCGATAGGTGTCCAAAGCTTCCAAAGCATTAGTAAAAAGACGGCGCAGAGCGCGATCTGGGGCTTAATGCACAGCGCAACTGCAAGCAGAAGGCCCTGCACTCGGTAATTCCAGCGCGAAAAAACAATAAGCGCGACGAAGCTGCAGGTAAGAACACTTGGGTTCTCGTACATCAAGCCGACGTAGACCGGACAGAAGAGCAGCGACAGGCTGTAGCAGATCCATTTGGAACTCGAAGACAGGTGCGTTTCCTGCACGATCACCAGCAAGGAGGCTGCGAAAGAGATGATGCAGAGCAGACACCATACCACGGTCGCAATGCGCCACGGAAGCATCGCGATCGTGGCGATAAGAGGCATCGCCGAGAGAAAGTAGAGGCAGGGATTTACGTCCTGCTGTCGAATTAAGCTATCGGGCGCGCCCGCGTCAACGAGTTGCTCCTTGAGGTTCGGAGCGCGATACGGATCTACGCCAACCGTCCAGCAACGTGCAGCAGCGTAGAGGGTAGAGAAGTCATAAGCCTTTGAGTAACGGATTGCGCGATACGGGCCCCGTTGCACGAAAAAAGCCAAGCAGGCCAGGAAAAGGAGAAGTATCGCGAAATTGCGATTAGACTTGATCCCGAGACGCAAAACAACGAAGAGACTATCACACGGCGCCCTCGGCGAACTTTGGATGGTGGGATTTCGTTAGCATAAAGAGACAACTATGGCCTTTTGCACGAATTGCGGAACTCAGCTAGGCGAAAATGCAAAGTTTTGCCTAAATTGCGGGCAGGCGATGGGAGCTGCCAGCGGAGCGGCCTACTATCCGCCCGCGCCGCCGGTTGAGCCATTGCGATACGACATCGAGGGGCACAACTTGCAAATTGCGCGAGTGCATTTGACGCCTGGTCAAGAGATCTATGCGGAAGCTGGCAAAATGATCTACAAATCCGCCAATGTCGACTGGGCCACGCGTATGACGGGACAGTCAATCGGGGACAAAATCATCGGTGCGATTAAACGTAAACTGATGGGCGAATCCCTATTTTTCACGTACTTTCATGCCGCGACGGGCGCGGGTGAAGTTGGCTTTGCAGGTCATTATCCCGGGAAGATTCAGGTTTTCGAGCTCGCGGCCGGGCAGACGATCATGGTGCAGCGCGATGGTTTTCTGTTCGCGCAGGGCACGGTGACATTGGACATCGCGATGGTGAAGCGTCTCGGCGCCGGCTTGCTGGGCGGCGAAGGATTCATTCTGCAGAAGCTGACCGGGCCGGGGGCTGTTTTCGTGCATGCGGGTGGCGATCACGTGGACTTCACGCTTGGTCCAGGCGAGATGCTGCAAGTGCAGACCGGTCATCTGGTCGCGTTTGAGCCCACCGTGAACTATGACATTCAGATGGTGGGCAGCATTCGCACGGCGATCTTCGGCGGCGAAGGAGTGTTCCTCACCACACTAACCGGCCCCGGGCGAGTGATTCTGCAGAGCATGACACTTGAGCGGCTGCGGCATGAGTTGGCGCCATCTGAGCATCGCGGCGCAGGTGCGGAACAGAATCCGTTAGGCGCAATCGCGAGCGGGAATTGGGGAAGCTTCTTCTCATCAGACGACTAGCACGTTGCCTCTTGAGGGCGCAAAGCTTCCCGGCATGGTGCTTCCCATCGCGGATAACTCACGACCCAATTCGTGGTCATCGAAACTGCGCAGGCAACGCATTGCTCAATTTCTGAGACTTATTCCTGAAGACGGACGGCCGCTGCGCATCCTTGATTTAGGAGGAAGCGAAGAAGCGTGGACGAATATCTGGGATGCGCGCCTGAATAGCGCTTCTATCACGCTCCTCAATCTGGAACAGAAGCATGTCTCTGGCCAATTCCCGATGACAGCCCTCATCGGCGATGCGCGCAACTTGTCGCGCTTCGAAACGCGAGAATTTGATCTATGCTTCTCGAATTCCCTGATTGAGCATCTGAGGACGTTATCGGATCAAAAGTGCGCAGCCGACGAGATCCGCCGCGTTGCAAAAGGCTATTTTGTGCAGACGCCGTATCGGTATTTTCCGCTAGAACCGCATTTTCAGGTCCCATGGTGGGCGCAACTGCCCGCGGGGTTGCGGACCGTGCTGCACCAGCGATTCAACTTGGGCTGGATGCAAGCGCAGCCGGATTATCGGTGGGCGCGGATGGAAGTGGAGCAGATCCGGCTGCTGACTATCCGCGAATTTCAGAGCTTGTTTCCGGATGGAGACCTATGGAAGGAAAAGATCGGGCCATTGGTCAAGTCTTTGATTGCGATGAGGCGGATGGAACCGGTTTGAGGTATAGCAGCATAGCGCAGAACGGAATGAGCCAGATGACGCGCGTTTGATAACGATCGTGCGTAGCCGACAACGCGCACACGGCGCCATTGACAAGGACCCCCGCACACACGAGCGAAACGAAAATAAGCAACGGCCGGCTGCGAACAAGGGCCGCCCTCCGAATGATTAAGACATAAGCGACGTAGAAGAGCGCAACACTCGTTGCCAGAATCGCGATGAAAGACAGAACCTTCCCGGGAACCCCGTCCTTCCATGCACGCGTACCTGTCATGGCGTTGTAGTAACCCTCAGGAAGATGAGTACGAAAGAAACCGTGGGCGCCGGAATCGTAGTTGAATTCCTCGTAGCCAATGCGCGTGATCTGAGCGCCGGCGCGGCGCACGAAGTCGGCGACTTCCCCAAGCGGATCGAAGCGAAAAACGGCCCATGCAAAGCGATACTGTTCGTTTGAGAGAGCGCGCCTCGTGTCCGGATCGGAGACAGCAAATACTCCATCAGAGACATTCGTGCTCCAGACAAATTGATCCAAGTCAAGCGGCAGGCGGTCTAAGAAACGGCAGACCTCAAATCCGGAGGCTGGGCAAGACTTCCGCAGATAACGATAGCCCGGGCCATCCGCGATCAAGCGCGCCATGAGGATCGGCGGTCGAAGGGGTGGTTCCCCGATCAGTTTCTCGACACCGACCCTAAAGATGGCCTCGCCGATGAATCCGACGGCCAATGAGCAGAGGATAGCGATGAGACTGACGCGAGGAAGGCGAACCCGCAGAAGCAACGCGGTAGGCGTCCACAATGCGAACAGTGCGACGGCAATGAGCATATCCGAGACGTGGAAAAGCAAGGCGGCGCTGAGGAGCGCGGTCCAAAGAATTGTCGGCCAGAGCGGCTTACGACAGTCGTCCATGAGCAGATTGGCGATAGCAAGAATGGTGATTGCGGCGAAGATGTCAGGAATCAGAAGCGAAACAAAGAATGGCATCGGGGTTACTGCCGCCAGCACGAGCGAAAGGATCGTGAGGCGAAGCCACGTGAACAGCGCAAGAGCACGAAGCGTGAATGCGATGGCAATCAGTACGACCGCAGACTGCATGAATGCTACAGGCCAGAGCCGGCCGGATAAATCGCCCAAATAGAGGAGCGCACCGTAGTATATGGACCGGCCGGAGAGTACCGCTTTATCGTGAATGGAACTCAGCGATGCAGATGTGCCGGTCTCGTTCTGCGACCAGGCGGTGGAGCGGTGAATGAGGCGGTGAAAGCCAGCATCTATGCCGCGAATATAGGCGCTGGTATCGGCATAGAAGAAAGGCTGGCCGTTGTAGAGTGCAGGCCAAACATTCGCAACGAGTAACGCCAAGACGAGAAGTACCCGTTTCGCGCTTCTCAACATTACTGTGGCGCATCTCCCGGGCGAATGCCGAATTCCCGATCGAGCAATTGCAGCCAGCGACATTGAAAGATTCCCGTGGCGTAAGCTTGCACTGATTGTTGGGCCGCCTGTCCCATAAGAGCTGTCCGTGCGCGCGATGCAGCGGCCTCGCGAATTGCGGCGGCGACCGCTTCGGAGGTTCGCTCCACCAGCCACCCGTTTACACCGTCAGTGAGGAACTCCTCGACGCCGTTCAAGCGTGTTGCAATCAGCGGAAGCGCCGAGGCGGCGGCTTGAAAACAGGCAAGACTGAATGTTTCGTAGGCTGACGGAAAGACATAGGCCTGAGAGGACCAAAGATAAGGACGTATGTCGTTTTGGAGGCCAGCAAAATGCACATTCTGGCCTATATCGAGCCGTTTTGCAGCGGCCGTAAATTCACGAATCTCGCTTGTGCCACCTCCGACCACAATCAGATGGATGGCTGGGCTGTAGCTTTCGGCCAGAGCTTGGAAAACGACGGGAAGGCCCTTGCGGGTAAATCCGCCCAGGGCACAAAAGCTTAGGACGAAGGAGCCCTCTGGAATGCCAAGCCGCTGATGGACATCTGTCGGACAAAAATCGGGATCACGCTGGAAGAGCTCTGTATCTACAGGATTGGGGATTACTCGAATTTTGTCTTTAGTGAGTTCCGGGTAAGTTACTGTAAGCTCGCGAGCCATGCCTTGGGAAGGGACCACAATTGTCCGGGCATTCCGAAATCCCAATGGCTCTAGAAAGGCGCACCAGCGATGCGTCACCGTGCGCGCAATACGTCGGGTCCAGGTGGTGGCGAGCGCATCGCGATGATGGCGCAGAAAGTAGCGATGACAAAATTGCGTGTGCGATATCTGGCAGAACGGGAAGGCGCCTTCCGTTGCGATGCGGATGCTGCGACTATCGCCGCGACGCCACAAATAAACAACGCTGGCCAGAACGGTGAACAATATGGTGCGGACAAACACAGGTCCGGACGGCAGCGGAACGCGGCGGTGCTCCAGAAGAGGCGACGCCGGCAGATCCGTCCGATCCGCGAACGTCTGTATCGGCCATTTGCCAGCCAATGACTGAAGCATTTTGAGCAAACAGCCGCCGGCCGGGCTGTTCTGCGTCAGTGAAGAATCAAAGACGAGCAGTGGAACGCGATTATTGTGAGCTGTTGCGGACAAGCTTGCGACGTTAATAGGCACCCTTGGGTGAAAACAGTGCACTCGCCGTTTTCATCAGGATATAAATGTCGAGCCAGACCGACCAATTTCGAATGTAGTAAGTATCTTCCGCCTCCTGCACCACGAGATTGCCGTCGCTGCGTTCCGACACCTGCCAAAAACCCGTAATTCCTGGCATGACGCTGGCACGAAGAGTTCTAAAGGCGGCCGGAAAGCTCTCCAGGTGATAATACGGAAACGGCCTGGGACCTACCAGGCTCATGTCGCCGCGCAAAACATTCCAGAATTGAGGCAGTTCATCGAAGCTGTAGCGGCGAAGGAAGTAGCCGATTCCGGGGATAACGCGCGGATCTTTCTTCAATTTGTAGTATTGGTACCAAGATTCTCGTTCGCCTGGGTTGCTGTCGAGATATTCCTCAAGCGAGCGCTCCGCTTCCGAATGCATTGTGCGTAGCTTGTAAATGGTCAGACGCCGGCCATTCTGCCCCTCGCGCTGTTGTCGAAAGAAAGCCGGTCCGGGGCTTTGGATCTTGATCCACATAGCACAGAGGGCCAGGAGAGGCGCGGTAACAAGAAAAAGAGGCAACGCGATCGAATAATCCAGAAGCCGCTTCAGCACACGATTTGAGGTCAGAAGAAGATTCTTTTTAACTTCAAGGCCGAGGATGCCATCGAGGTCGCGCGAAGTAATCCAGAGGCTTTGGATTCCGAATAGATCCGGTATGATAATCACGCTCGGGAAGGAAAGCGTCTGAACCAGTTCTGAGAGACGCTGACGATCCATGTTGGGAATAGCGATAAGAACGACTTTGGCCCGGCCGTGGAAAGCACGAATTGCGGAGAGGGGACCAACGACGGGAATACCGTCGACGTGCGTGCCCCATTTGTGAGGATTGTCGTCGAGCAGGCCAACCGGCACAAAACCGAGATCATATTCTTTCTGAAGCTTGCGCGCCACCAATGATCCCGTTCGGCCAGCCCCAAGGATGACGACGGGCTCGCCGCAGATACCGCGGCGGATGAGTATTCTTCGAAAGATAGCTTCCAGCGCGGGCGGGACCGTAAGCGCGAAAACAACGGTGATCAATAAAACGCCGCGCGACCATTGGCGGTCTTCGAAGATGTAGTTCCAGGTAAGTAGTACGCCGAAAATGGTGAGCGTAGCATAGGCTCGCAATCGAATGCGCTGCACAGCGCCGATGCCATAACCCGGATATAGCCCGATGCCGTAGTAAACAATGGGGAGGATCAGGACTCCGATTGCAAGGCCTTCGAATTGAGGGCGCGCGAGAGTGATAGGAAAGAGCGGGCGTAAGGCGAAGCGCGTGACACATCCCAGCGAGAGCGCCAACTCGAGTGCGAGCACGTCGATGAGAACGAGCAGCGCCGTCGCCCAAGCACGCTGCTTAGGTGGCGCGGCAATGGCTTGTTCAATAGCGGCGGTGCTCATCACGTGTTCAGCATGCAGCCATGGGCGCCCAACTGGGCCGCGTTTTCCAAGGCGGCCGCATGCACGGCCCTACTGAAGAGTATGAGGCCAGAACACAATTCCAAACCATAGATTAAGTACTATACTCGTTTGTCTTGCAGCGCGTCGCAATAAATCTGGATGAGACGGGAATAATTTCGCTCAGCGGTATAGTTTTGCTCGTAGGAAGAGCGAGCCGCGTTTCGAAGCCCAGGCATCAGTTCTGGCCGGGCTAGCAGCCAAAGAACGCGTTCGGCGAGATGAGCGGCATCTCCAGCCCTGAAACGATATCCGTTTATGCCCTCCGCTACAAATTCGTTCATAGAAGCGAGATCAGAGGCGAAGACAGGCGTGCCGCAGGCGAACGCTTCAATGATGGTGAGCGGGCCGCCCTCGTGATAGAGGGAAGGACAAACCAAGAATTGTGCACGACGGGTGAGGTCCATCATTCCGTCGTGACCGACACGGCCAAGCCACTCGATGCCGTCCATGCCGGCGGTGAAGTTCCGGCCCCACTCCTGGAGAGGCCCATCGCCAGCGATCTTTAAGTCCACTTTCAGGTGGGATCGCGAACCAATTTCGCGCCACGCTTCGAGCAGAGTACGAACGCCTTTTTCCTCACAGATGCGAGCCGCGAAAAGGGCAAACGCGCCACTGCCGTTTCCCGGTCCTGGATCCGAACAAAGAAAATTTGGCTTCACTATCAGCTTCTCCCTAGGCAGGCCGCCTTCAATGAATTTGTTACGGGCAAAGTTCGTTAGCGTGATGTAGGTGTGAATCTTCGATTTCCATGTCCCGGCCAGCCGGTGAGTTGTCAGCATAGAAGCCGTTACGGCACTTGCGGTACGGCTGTTTCGATAGCAGGCATGCAGCACAGCTCCGTAAGGCACGCGCGAGCCAACGCAATCCTCGCAAACGTGGCCTTGGCGAAATAGGTTCGCGCCCGGACAAATGAGGCGGTAATTGTGCAAAGTTTGGATGACCGGGATGCGTTCCGCGGCGGCTGCATAATAGAGCGAAGGCGACATCAGAGGGAACGTGTTATGGCTATGAATGATGTCCGGCTGCTGTTCGCGCAACAGCCGGCGCATATCGCGATAGGTGTCGCCGTTCCAATGTGTGGCGAGCGCGGCACGCACACCAGACATCTGGGCCAGATCGTCGTTATGCGCTTCGTAGCGAATTACTTGATGGCCGTGACTGAGTAGCAGTTCGTATTCGGCGGCATAGACCTGATCTTCGCCCCCGGGATTCTGGTAGAAATTGTGGACCTGCAGAACCTTCATCGAAAGAGTTCGCGGCCCACGACCTCGGATGCAGCCCCTCGAGACGAGGACATTTCTATTAAGAGTGGATCGACCCTCATTGGCAGGTGATGATGGGCCAATGTGGCGAAGCCCAGTAGCATTAGGAACCCCACGCTCATGGCGCTACCAGCCCCGGCGACAAAATTCTCACCGGCGAGAGCCACGAGAAGAGCAGGAGTGTACACGAGCAACGGCCTCGCGTACCCCAGTGTGTCGAAACGAACTCCCTGGATCCCATATGCCACGATAGAACTCCAAAACGCGCACCAAAGGAACAACCCAACCAATCCCCATTCGTAGACGACGCGCAGCCATTCGTCATGCACCATGCGGTTCGGGTCTACGAAACCAGCGTAGCCTCGAAATAGGGAACCCGTAATAAGCGAACCGTTACTGGTGCCTCGGCCAAACATCAGATCTGTAAAGCTCGATTTTTCTATTTGATCGATTGCAGTATCATCGATCAGCCGCCGGAAGCGAAGAGTGCCCAAACCCTCCGATTGCATATTGCCCTGGTAAGCGGCGAGAGCGGCAGCTACGATCCGATTGGAAGGCGCGACGTCCTGAATCATTTGGCTCAATTGGGCGCGAACAATAACCAAAAAGCATCCCGCGAGAATTACACCTCCCAAGGTCAGGATTTTTGCCCAGGCACGAACGCCCGAGATGACAAATGCGATGAGAGTGGCAATGATAAGGCCCAGGAACCAAATTCTGCTGCCGTTGAAGATAATGCTGATACCCAGAGCCGAGCAAAGCCACGCGCGGGTACGGACGGCCAAACGCGGAGCGCATAATCCCATACAGAACAGAGCTGATATGAAGGCAGCGAAAGACTGCGCGGGAGTGAAGGCGCTAAACCGGCTTTGCTCACTGGTCCAGTCATGCAAGTAAATGAATTGCGATAAAGCAATCAGAATGCCGCCGATAGTGACCGGGACGACCGTTTTGGAGGTGAGAAAGCCTCCCTTTGCAGCGCGTGCAAAGACGAAACCAATAAGTAGAGAGCCGGTCATGTGACCAACGAGTTTGAGTGCCGAGGTCGGGAAATAGGACCAGAAGCTTGCGATTCCGGCGTAGACGATCAGGAGCCCCCAAGCCACTGGTGCAAGAACGATGCTGCGATGACCGGCTTGTTTGCGCAACCGCCACAGCAAATAGATAGGAACAGCAAAGCCACGGAAGGCGTTCAGCAGGCCTATGGAATCGCGGTTACCGGGGAAGTCGACGCAGGACAGTAACAGATAGGCAATGATCGCCCAGCGCAGCGGGGCGAAGAGCGCGATGAAAGTGAAGATGATATAGAGCGTGAGGACGATGATCATTTAGGCTGTGCCCAAAACTAGATCTACGGCTTTGCCGATATTCGCAGCAACTATTTCGGGCGTGTATCGCATAGCTTTTTCACGTGCGCACTGACGCATGCCGTTCAGAGTCTCGACTGAGGCGTTCAGCGCGCGATCTATTGCTGAGTATGTCTCGTTGCCGCTGTCGGGACGAAACGACCACCCGTTCACCCCGTCCTCGATCATCTCTTCGACCGCCTGGCTGTAGATGCTTCCCAGCACAGGCAAACCTGCAGCCATGGCTTCATTCACAACAACCCCCCATGTGTCGGCCAGAGTCGGGAAAACGAAAATACCGCATTTGGAGTAAACGTCGGGGAGATCAGAAAATGCCACGTTCCCATGAAAAGTGATTCGCAGATTGGACGCCACTGCCGTATTGGCGAGCGCGACCCGAGACGGTCCATCCCCTACTATGACGAATTCTAACTGGCGCTGCGGGTGTTCCGAGGCCCATTGGGAGATAGTTTTCACGAAGGACAGCAAGCCTTTGCGTTCGATGAGCTGGCCAACGTAAAGGAGACGATGCGCAATGGCAGTGCCTCGCGGGAGCGAGACCGCGCAGAACCTCTGCACGTCCGTGGTGTAGCCGATCTGGAAAATTTTCGAATGTGGCACGCCGAGCGAGTAGATGTAACGACCGCCGCTTTGACCGAGTACCAAGAACCCGTCCACATAACTTCGTATGAAACGCCGCAAAGCGCTACGGCAATGACCGCGGCCGTGTTCGGTGGATTCAGCAATTTCGGCCACCACCAGCAGGCGCGAGCCGCGAACTAACTGGCGATAGACGCAGTTCAGCAGGGTCCGAAATCCCATTTCATTTGAAATAACGATGTTAGGGCGAAAGCGGTGAAGTTGGCAGAGAGTGTCGACCGGCAGATGGATATAGATGCGTTCGGCGAAGCCGCTTGGATGTTTCCAGCGCCCGCGCAGGGTAATGGTGCGCTGGAGCACGACATCGAGATTGCCCCAATCCACTTGCCATGGACGATTTCTCTCCATAGGAGTGGAGAGAAAGATGCGCAGACGGTAGCGGCAGGCAAGGCACTCAAAGGTCGGTTTCCAGTAAGGAGCGAGGATGTTGGTCAGATAGGCGATACGCGTGTCAGTTTGGTGGGAAGTGATGGTGGGAACGGAGGATTCCGTCACGGCAAAACGAGAGTTCATGGCCTAAAGCGAAGCGGAGAGCCAAAATGAAGCCACGCGGTGATACGAAGGCTGAAATAACGCGCGACCGTTGTGATGGATCGCTTCAACGCCCGAGGCCGGCTCATGATGGGCCGGACACTGAAATCGCAACCGATGTCTTGTTTGCCAAAATAACGAGCCGCACCGCGGAACCACTCCCCGCGCTCAACCACCTGACGATACTGAATGATCGGTTTATACGTACCGTAATACCCAACATTGAAGGAGCGGCTGCGACGAGTGGCATTCCATTCAAAATCCCAGATGGATTCGCTATCTACCAGGATGTTGAGCAGGTGGGCACGATTCCAAATGGCCGCCTGGGTGGAGACGCGATAGGCGGCGCGGGGATGAATGACACCAAGGTCGGGGTGTCCGGGGAGTTTACGATCAGGCGCCGGAAGCGGAAACAAACGGAGCTGCGCGCCATTCAGAGCAATGAGCACCGCTAGCTTTTCGGAGATAATCCCTGTGGACAAGGAGTGATCGAGGAAATAGTCTTCGAGCAGGAGAAGCACGAAATCAGACTGAATCCGGTTGAGGCAGAAACGGAGGCGGTAACTCCACTCGCCGTCGCCGGCCATCAGAGTAGCTACGCGCCTATCAGAAAAAGAATTTCGATTTGTTCCCAGATAGACAGGCCAGGGGCAATCGGCCCAGTAGCGCCAGAACAGATTGAAAAACGGAAGCCAGAGATCACTATAAGCATCGCAGGACATGACGAGCACGGCACAGGAAGGCGCGCGCGATGGGAGGGCGGTTGGGGGAAGCGGTTCAGGCACGGACGGGTTCTGAGGCAATCGCCAGAGGATTCACCTTTCGGCGACGCAGGACGAAGTAGATGCCGATGACCACGGAAACCTGAGAAGCCACTACCGCCCAAGCCATTCCGATGAAGGAAAATCTCGTCGCAAGAAGCGCGGCCAATCCTAAATTGAGAACCAGCGCGACCACGAGGATGCGCTGAAAAGATTTTTCGAGACCCAGCGCCAAGAGCCATTGGAAACCGAGAACGTTGGTCCAGGCGACCATAGGGGCGCGAAGACTGAGAATGCTGAACACGCCGCTTGAGGGCTGAAATTTGTGGCCCAAAATGAGATTGACAATGAGGCTGGAACCGAACCACATCAGCAGCATCAATGCGACACCAACAGCGCTCATCACGTAGAGGGAGATTCTCGTGAGTTGCACGGCCTTTCCGAACTCATTCTTCACCAACGCCGCAGAGCGAGGGTAAAGTGCTGTGCTCAGTGGAGAGAGCAGACCGACTGCCGCGGCATTGATCTTTTCGGCGCCAGAATAGTAGCCCACGTCTTGCGCCGGCGCGAAGAGTCCGAGCACGAAGGCATTGCTGAGCGAATAGATGTGATTGGCGCTGCGAAAGAGGAACATGGTGCCGGTTTTGCGCAGCATTCTTACGCTTCGGGCCAGGCCAGGCTTCACGAACGCATACCGGGAATACATAACGGCGGTTCCGATACCGAGTGCGAGCAAGCCTCCAATGCCATTGAGAGCGAATACTTTCCAGGCGTCTCGCGGCTGCTGAACAAACACGAATATCCCCACAGCGGCAGCAAGGCGCGAAACGATGTCGAGCAGTGATGCAAATGCGACGCGCCGGATCCCGAAGAAATAGTAGCTAGGCAGCGCAGCCTTGATGACTTCCGATGCCACCCCTACCGAAAGAAGCAGAGGATGCTGATGGAAAAGAGGTACCAAACGATAAGCGATACATGCGGCAATGACGACCACTAGGGCGAGAAGAAGTTTAGCGCCCCAAACATCCGCGATGATGTTTTCGATTTCGAGTCGGGATGAGGCGGTTGCAATCTGGCGTGTCGCGGAAAAGACAAACCCGTATTCAATGATCAGGCCTCCATACAGTGCAAACGCCTGAGCCATGGCCAACAAACCCCAACTCACGGGGCCAAGAACGCGAGAAAGGTAGGGAACGGTGACCAGCGGGACGACGTAATATGCCATTTGCACGCCGTAAACCGAGCCGATGTCGAAAAGCAGATGCTTTCGATTCCGCAGGCGTTCAATCAGCAGAGGTCAGCCCTTTCGGGAATCCGCGTAATACTTTCGGTAATCGGTGTAATAGTAATAGCCTTGGCTATTGTGCTTGTCGACCTCGTTTAAGACGAGCCCGATGACGTTAGCACGCAGACGCCTCAGCGTTGCTAGCGCGCGCGCCACCGCTTTCCGATTCGTCTGCCCGGCACGCGCCAGCACGACAACACCATCCACAGCGGTCGCCACCTGCATTGCTTCCGCAAAACCAAGCAGCGGAGGAGCATCGACAAGGATGAGATCGTATTCCTTCGCGGCGTCGTCGAGAATGTCGACGATCATCGGCCCAACCAGATCGGAGGCGCGGCGTGAAGCAGTGCCGGCAGGCACAATATCAAGGCCATTCCAGTGCCCGGTTGGCATGACGGCTTCCTTCCACGTCAATTCGCCTAACAGCACATTCGAAAGTCCGACACTGCCGTCTATATTCAATTTCTTGTGCACGCTTGGGCGGCGGAGATCGGCATCGATGATAAGCGTTCTTTTATTTTGTTCGGCGTGTGCGATGGCAAGGTGAATGGTCGCGGTGGACTTACCTTCGCCGGGGGTAGCACTGGTAAGCAGGAGGGACCGCACGGTGCGATCGAAATCAGGAAGAAAGATGGAGTGGCGCAGCGTTCGGATGGACTCTTCATAAGAGGAGACGCCTTCATAACCGGTGGCAACGCGTGGTCCGGAGCGGGCTGGGTGAACATCTTTCGCAGTGACGCGGTCGCCATTGCCGGCGTATCGAACCAAACTGACAGGCGAAGAGCCAGGGCTGGGATGGTCGGGTGAACTCTCGGCACCAGCACGGTTGTTACTGGGAGGCCCAATGAGTCGGCGCATTTCCTTAACGGCTGGCAAGGTTCCAATGACACTGGTATCCAGAGCGTGCGCTGCTTGTTCCGGATCGCGAATGGTGGTATCGAGAACGTCAACCAGAATGGCGCCGCAGATGGCCAGCACAGACGAAATAATAAACGCCAGCAGGAGATTCAGGCCCTTCTTCGGGAAAACCGGAATGTCCGGTGGCCGAGCCAAGTCCGCAATGCGAATGGAGCTGTTTTGGAACCCGGCGTTTATGCCAGCCTCTCTGATGCGGCGTTCGAGATCTCGCGTAAAGAGTTTTGTCCGCATCGGCATCACGCTTGAGCTGCTGATATTGGAAGGAATTGGCGTTAAGCTGATCGTACTCGGCTTTGGTCTGGGTGACCGCTTTTTCGAGCATCTGCTCGCGATTCTGCGCTTCTCGATAGTCTGTATCAATCCGTTGCGCAACGTTGTGTTTCATTTCGTCAAACTGACGCTGCACCTCCGCCAGATCGTTGGCGGCCTTGCGATACTCGGAGTGATTGGAGCCATAGACGGTAGAGATTTCGGCAAAATGCTGTTTGGCCTGATTTAGCCGCTCCTGCAATTTGCTCAGATCCTGCCCTTGCAGCGAAACCTGGGCTGCGGCCAAAGAGCCACTCTGCATTTCGTTATAAGCCGCTTCCTTGCGCACGCGGTCGGCTTGGGCTTCAGTATAGGCGGCGTTCAATTGCAGGAGGCGGGCGGACAGAATGCTGGTTTTGTCCTCGGGATTGATCAAATTGAGCTGCTGCTCAAATTTGCCCAGAGCTTGACTCGAGCGCTCCATTTTGGCCCGCAGCTCATCCAGTTGTTTTTCCATGAAGGCCGAGAGAGCGGTGGTGGAGCGTACGCGAATTTCAAACGTGTGCTCCAGATAAGACTGCGCAATGGCGTTGGCAACGTCGGAAGCGAGGCGGGGATCCGTCGAGCGATAGCTGATACGGATAATGTATGTGTTGACTGGCCGCACAACCTTCAACTGTTTCAGCACGATGGGCGCATCTGTTTTGCGGCGAGCCTCACCGGGAGAGAGCTTCTGCAATTGATTTTCCCGTTCGAGAAGATGGAAACGCTGCGCGATGGGACGGAGTACCGCATCGGACTGAATCAATTCCATCTGCGTCGCCATGAATTGATCGCCATCGTCCATCGAAGCAGTCTGATTCGCTTCTTGCCCGATAATCGCAGCGGGCACCCGGCGATCGACGTCGATTCTGGCGGTGGCTTCGTAGATCGGCGTAAGACGCGACGAAACCAGATAGGTGACGAACAGGCAGGTGGCCACGAACGCGAGAATGCGCCACTTCTGCCGGTAGACGACGAGGAAATAGTGCGAGGCCGAAATAGTGGGCTGAGACGTGTCGAAATCCGCGTACGGGGGCACCGTCATCGCTGGGCTCATCCGGCGAATATCCGCCAGCTCGGATGGCGGGCGCTCCAGGTGTTTCATTTCTTAGGTGAGGCCTCTCGTTACTCTAGCGGGTTAATGCGTTAATGCCAGATCAGAACACCTGATGCAGTTGAAGCACCGAAGCCGGCGAGACGTTCCAGCGTTTCGGCAGTCAGTCGACGGCCCTTATTGTCGGGAACATACAAGATATCGTTCGCCTGAAGTTGAACGTCAGGGGCTTTCCTTTGCAGAATGCGCTCGAGAGGGATCGGTATCTCGTCACGGCCTTGTTTGCCGCCCTCGCGGCGGTAGATAAACGCTTCCTTATTCGAATAGGGCATCAGACCCTCCGATAAGGCGATTACTTTCAAGACGCTTGTGTCGTTCCCGTCTGCGATCGGGAACGCGCCTGATTTTTTCACATTGCCGACAACATAGACCTTACCGGCAGGAGGAACGCGAATTTCTTCCCCGCCTTGCAAGCGGAAGTTAACGGCGGGATCCGCTTCATCCATCAACTTATTGATCGGGATGCGTTGCACCACCTCGGAAGACTTGCCATCGCTGTCTATCGCGGGCTTACTAACAAGGATTTCCGGGCCAGCATCGGCGGTCAAACCTTCGGCTTTTGCGAGTGCGTCAAGTAAAGTAACGTTGCCCACTGCCTGAAAGGTCATGGGGCGTTTGACGGCTCCAAGAACACTGACCGGGACACTGCGGTATTCGGCAACGGCCACCAGCACCACGGGACGAACCAGTATCTGATCCTTCACCAGAGCCTGTGTAACTAGCGTTTCGATTTCCGACGGATATTTCCCGGCGACGTCGATTCGATCCGTAAGCAACGGGAGGAGCAACGTGCCATCCGCAGCAACGCGAAAATTGCGGGTTAGTTCCGGGCAATCTGCAACAGATAAGGACAAAAGGTCGTTTGGACCTATTTTTTGAGCCGGAAGGTTAACTTCCGGGTTCGTAGACCCGGGCGGAACAGACGGTATCTGGGCCTGGGCTTGTATAGAGACAGCAATAATAATTGGAAGAAAAGCGAACAGACGCATGTTGAACCGCGGTTTCTCTATTCTACGCTGTCTGTAAGCTCTTGAAAAAACTCTTAGTTTGCGAAGGCACCGGGAATACGGCTGTGCGTGACACAATTAAGCGTCGTGCATTCTAACGAGCTTGTCCAGCTTGACGCTCCCTCGACAGCGGCGAAGCCGCGCTTACCCGCATGGCTGCGAAAGAGCGAAACTCATTTCGAGGCGGTGCACGCGCTTAAGACAGAACTTCGACAGCTGCGGCTGCACACTGTTTGCGAATCTGCCCGCTGCCCCAATATTCATGAATGCTTCGAGCGTCGTGCCGCCACCTTCATGATTCTAGGCAACTTATGCACCCGCGGCTGCGGATTTTGTTCGGTGCCGAAGGGGTCGCCATCCAAGAAGGAATTTATTCTGGATTCCGAAGAACCGTACCACGTGGCGGAGATGGCGGCGCGGATGCAGCTTAGATATGTAGTGATTACCTCCGTTAATCGGGACGATCTCGAGGATGGGGGGTCGTATCATTTCGCGGAAACAGTACGGCACGTCCGGATAGTACTGCCAAACACGCGAGTAGAGGTTCTGACACCGGATTTTTGTGGAGATCTGCATGCGGTAACCCGAGTTTTGGAGGCTGGGCCGCATGTGTTCAACCACAATATGGAAACGGTCAGAAGCCTTTACAGGCGAGTGCGGCCGCAAGCCAATTATCAGCAGTCCCTGAACGTGCTTCGTTTTGCCAAAAGTTACCGGCCGGGCGTAATGACGAAATCGGGCCTGATGGTCGGGTTGGGTGAAAAGCCTGAACAGGTATGCGAGCTATTACGCGATATTCGCGAGGCTGATGTCGACGTCGCGACCATAGGTCAGTATCTGCAACCGACGCGACGCAATTTGCCGGTGGCGGAGTATGTGAGCCCGCAGCAGTTTCAAAATTATCGCGAGTACGGGCTATCGATCGGATTCAAAATGGTCTTCAGCGGTCCATTTGTGCGAAGTTCTTATATGGCTGACCTGGTGAACGAAGAAGCCGGCCAGGCACATGCCTGAGTATGGTTCCCACGCTGCGATTCATTATCGACGCATAGCCCTGCACACGTTGCTGTCGCTGGCAACGGCTTTTCTATTGCTGGCGATTTTCCCGAAATTCGATTTCCGCTTCCTGGCTCCCGTTGCCCTGACGCCGCTTTTGATAGCGCTGGCACGAACGGAAGATGGCTGGCAGCGGTTTATCTTCGGCTGGGCAGCGGGTTTCTTTTATTGGTTCTTTCTCTGCACCTGGATTCAGTTCGTGCTGGAAGTGCACGGTGGACATGGGGGTATTTGGATCGTGGGGATCGTTTGTTCTTTTCAGCGTTTTGAAGGCCCTGCACCTGGCCGTATTTTCCTGGCTCGCAGGGCCGCTGATGCGCCGAGGCTACGCCGTTCCGGCAGTGGCGGCGCTTTGGACCGGCCTTGAACGCACCCACGGCACATTTGGATTCGCATGGCTGGATCTGGGCAATGCTGGGCATCAATATGTCCGTGCCGTTACGAGTGGCGCCGTTTGTTGGAGTTTACGGCATATCGTTCGTCTTCTGCATGCTGGCCGCGGCGCTCGCGTGTGTGATTCTGCGATACCCAAGACTCAGATTGATTCCACTCGTAGCGCTAGGTGCCTTGTTCTTCCTACCTTCGATTCCCGAGAAGATTCCGGCAACCGATGCAGCGCTGGTCGTGCAGCCCAATATAGATCCGGAGTTGCAATGGACCCAATTGATGGAAGAGAAGACTGAGCGGGAGTTGTCGGCGATCTCTGGGGCGTTTCGAACGAAATTGGTGATCTGGCCCGAACTGCCGGCGCCGCTCTATTACTACGATGATCGCGAGTTCCATCAGGCAGCTACCGCCATCGCTCTACGTCACGGCTATTTTCTGTTCGGAACTGTTGCGTACACGTCGCAACATGAGCCGCTGAATTCCGCAGTGCTGCTTGGCCCAGACGGTTTAGAAATCGGCCGTTACGACAAGATCGACCTGGTGCCCTTTGGCGAGTTTGTCCCGCGGATTTTCTGGTTCGTTAATCGCATCACGCAGGAGGCGGGCGATTTTGTTCCGGGCCACGACATCAGAGTGCTACCAGCAGCGGGGCAACGGTTGGGCGTTTTCATCTGTTATGAGTCGGCCTTTCCGGATTTGGTAAGGCAGTTCAGCGGCAAAGGCGCCGACGTTTTGGTGAACCTATCTAATGACGCTTACTTCGGTCACTCAGAAGCCCGGGAACAACACCTCTTGTTGGCTCGAATGAGGGCGGTAGAAAACAGGCGTTATCTAATTCGCTCGACCAATGACGGAATTACGGCGGTGATCAGTCCGGCGGGGCAGATTGTACAGAGTCTTCCGATGTACCGCGAAGCAGCAGCCCCGATGCGATACGGAGTGGTTGAGAGCACCACGTTCTATTCGCGTCACGGTGATTGGTTCGCGTGGAGTTGCCTGGCCGTTGGCGTCGGACTCGGGCTATACAATTCGTTCCTGAAGCGGTCCATCTCGAAGAATTAACCTCCTTCAACACTGCCTTTATACTAGGGCGATGGCAACCAAAGATATTGAGCGGCCTCTTGGCTTCAACACGCGCGCTTTGCACGCGGGCTACGATCCAGATCCGACAACGCACGCCAGAGCGGTACCGATATATCAAAGCACTTCGTTCACGTTTGAAGATTCCGACCAAGCTGCGCGCCTGTTTGCACTGCAAGAATTCGGCAACATTTACACACGCATAATGAATCCGACAACGGCCGTGCTTGAGACGCGCGTTGCCTCACTCGAAAATGGCGTAGCGGCTCTGGCCCTGGCGAGCGGACAGGCGGCACAGTTTCTGACGCTTTCGACGATTGCCGTGCCGGGCGATCAGATTGTGTCCGCGAGCACGCTCTACGGCGGCACATTTAGCCAGTTCCACGTCACGATGCGCCGAATGGGATACGACTTCGTCTTTGTGGAACCCGATCATCCGGAAAACTTTCGCAAAGCGATTACGCCGAAGACGAAGCTTCTGTATGGCGAGACAATTGGGAACCCGCGTAGCAACGTTCTTGATATAGAGGCAATCGCGAAAATCGCGCATGAAAACGGTATTCCATTGGTGATCGACAACACCTTTGCCACTCCGTACGTTACGCGCCCGATTGATTACGGCGCAGACGTTGTGGTGCACTCGTTGACAAAGTTCATGGGCGGACACGGAACCTCGATTGGCGGAATCATCGTGGATAGCGGCAAGTTCCCTTGGGATAACGGCAAGTTTGCACATTTTACGGAGCCTTCGCCGGCGTATCACGGGATGAAGTTTTGGGAGACGTTTGGAAACATCAGCTTCATCATCAAAGCCAGAGTGGAGGGTCTGCGGGATATCGGGCCTTGCTTGAGTCCGTTCAATTCGTTTCTTTTCCTGCAGGGGATAGAGACGTTGGGAATGAGAATGGACCGCCACCTTGCGAACACGGCAGCGGTAGCCAAGCACCTGGAAGGTCACGCGAAGGTGGAGTGGGTAAAGTATGCTTCGCTGCCTTCTAGCCCTTACTATCAACCTGCGCAGAAATATACGCCTAAGGGAGCGGGCGCAGTGTTCTCGTTCGGGATAAAGGGCGGACTGGAAGCGGGTAAGAAGTTCATCGACAAGCTGAAGATCTTTTCGCATTTGGCAAATGTGGGTGACTCGCGCAGCCTGGTGATCCACCCGGCCTCTACCACACATCAGCAACTCGGACGAGCTGAGCAGGAAGCGGCAGGCGTAACGCCGGAGTTGGTAAGGCTCTCGGTCGGCTTGGAGGATTTGGAAGATCTTATTTGGGATTTAGACCAGGCGCTGGCTTGATCTAAACGGTCACCCATGCTTGGCTAGCGGCGCTTTCGGCCACCCTGGAAAGCAGAATCATTCCGCGTAGACCATCTTCGAAGGTCGGGTAATCGACTGGCGCGTTCGGATCAGCAACCTTGGCGTAAAAACGCTTGAAGAGCTGTTTGTGAGAATCATCGTACCCTTCGCTGTGGCCGCCTGGAAGATCTGCAAACTTGGCGGCCGCGGGATAAAACAGGGAGCCGTCCTTGATGATGATCTGGTTCGGTTCATTACGGTGCCCGATCCATAAGGTGTCTGGCTGCTCCTGGTTCCAGCTCACGCCGGCTTTTGTTCCAAAAATTTCGATTACGAATCGATTCTTGCAACCAGCCGACATTTGACTCACTGTGAACGCACCGCGGGCGTCGCCGAGGCGAAGCATCACCATTCCAAAATCTTCGGTATCGACGGGGAAAGTTTCGTAATCGGCAATGACCGATTTCTTGCCGGAGAATGTCTCGACCGATCCCTTAGGGCGCTTTCGTTGTTTGTGAAAGGTGGAAAGGTCGGCGCACACGGCCGTGATGGCGAGACCTGTCAGATGCTGGATCAGGTCCATCCAATGCGAGCCGATATCACCCATCACGCGCAGCTTTCCGTTCTCTTTCGAATCAAGCCGCCAGTTCCAATCCGTGTCGTAGAGTAGCCAGTCCTGGGAATACGTTCCCTGTACGATTAGTACCTGGCCGAGATCACCGGCAGCAATCATTTGCCTGATCTGTTGGACCGCGGGGTAGTAGCGAAGATTATGCTGAACAGCGTTGACGACGGCTTTCAATCGCGCCGCTTCCACCAGTTCTCGCGCTTGGGCGACATCTAAAGTCAACGGCTTTTCACAGAGGACGGCTTTGCCCGCTTGAACTGCGGCCATAGACATGGGGAAATGGTCCACGTTTGGCGTGCATACGTGAACTGCTTGGATCTCCGGGTTGTCCAAAACATCTTTCAAATTTGCCGTTTCAAAAGGAATACAAAACGCGTCGGCGAAAGTGCGCGCCGTCTCCGGGCGGCTGCCAACCACCGCCGCGATTTCTACATTCCCCAACCGGCGTACATTCTCCGCGTGCACCTTACCCATAAAACCTGTGCCGATAATCGCTGTTTTGATCTTGCGCATGTTCGTTCTTCAACACTCTACAACCACTGGTACGCAATATGCAGAATCAACATAACTGGCAACAAAATTTATCGCCCTATAACGATACGTTTTCCGGTAGAACTGTGTGGGATTTGGTAGCGATTTATAGCCCGCATTTTCGACCTGGAGAGCCCGAACTTTTTACATATTGTTGATTCACCACGTCCGACGAATCGACATAAGTTAGTGCAGTTCAAAGAACCCCATCGCGCAACTTTCGGCACGCGACGTGCATCAGGATTGTAGCGGGGTCTAGAAAATGCCTGAGGTCAGAACCACAGCGACGGCGTTAGCAGTTCTGGTTGAACCGGCAAGAGCCTGGACCACAGGACTGCTGCAGACAATCGGCAGTGGCACAAAAAATCTAGGCGTCTGGGCAACGGACACCGCGCAGCAATTTGGTGCCTTGTTGGCCGCTCTCATGGGTCCGGCTGTTTTCTCTTCGTATGCCTTCGCAGTTTGGGCACTAGCAGACAATTTGGGCTGGACCGACACGTTCGTATTCCACAACGGGCCATTATCTAACTGGTTAATCTGGTTGAGCTTTGCTATCCTCATCAGCCTTGCAGCTACCATTTTGCGGAAGCACACACAGCCGGAAGAAAATCAGTAACCCTCGACGCCTGCGGCCGCCCAGGATAGAGAAGCCCTGTTTCTGATATTCTCCTAATAAGGAACTCCCCCTCATCGATGTCGTTCAGTTCGCGTCCCTACGTGAATCGCTATATCCCTTCGAGTCGTTTCCCCACTGGCCTAAAATGGCTGCTGATTTCGAATTGCGGCATTTTTTTAGCGTGGTTTCTGCTAAGAACCACCAACGCCGCACCGGTCTTCGACAACTTCAAGCTGGTGCCGGCCCAGGTCGTGCAGACGTTTGCGATTTGGCAGCTTTTGACCTACATGTTTCTGCATGCCACCATGTGGCATCTTTTGTGGAACATGCTCGGGTTATGGATGTTTGGTGCTGAACTCGAACGGCTTTGGGGGACTCCAAAGTTTTTACGGTTCTATGTCATCTGCGGCGTATGTGCTGGCCTGACGGTAATACTCGCGGCCTACATCTTCGGCGGAATAGACGTTGCAACCGAAGGGTCATCCGGAGCCGTCTTAGGTATTCTGGCCGCCTATGCCGTAATGTTTCCCGATCAGACGATACTCTTCGGCTTTCTGATTCCGATGAAGTCCAAGTACTTCGTCATGATTATTGCCGGCGTCGTGTTGCTGCAGTCTTATTCATCGACGGTTCAGACGAAAGGGCAAGGCGTGGCGGTTCTGGCGCACCTGGGCGGAATGCTTACCGGTTATCTTCTGCTGAGAGGCAAACGGCTACGGGTTCAGATTCGTCAACCAGTAGTGGCCGGCTATAAAGAGTGGAAGCTGCGCCGCGCAAAAAAGAAGTTTGAAGTTTATTTGAAAAAGCAAAATTCAGACAGTGATCGTTGGGTCCATTAGTTTACAAGGAACGCAGTTCAGGTCCGGAAAATGAAGCATCGTTGTTTTTTGGTCGGCGCCGCCATCCTGGCGTTCGTGCTGATGTCTTTTATACCCTCCCCCGCAGCCGCCCAGGAGAGCCCTCAATCGCAAAGCAGTGAACCGGTTGCAAAGCCCAAGAAGCAGCCGACCGATACTACGCCGGCACCAGAACAAGCCCCGATCCCATCGGAGTTTAAGAAATCGAAGACTCCGGCGCCGGACACGCCGACTTTCCGCGCAAACGCGACCACTGTGAATGTGGATGTTTCGGTATTAGACGATCACAATCACTTCATTCCGAAGATTCCACGCGAGGATTTCCGGGTGCTTGAGGACGGGGTGCCGCAGCAGGTGAGCCAATTCGGGCTCGGCGACGCACCAATCACGATATGCATGCTGATTGAATTCAGCGGCCGCTTCCAACAGTTCTGGAGCCAGGGTTGGTACGAGACGCTGCAGGCGTCCTATGGATTTCTTTCGACTCTAAAGCCCGACGACAACGTAGCAGTTGTCGCGTACGATTTGCGGCCGACTATCCTGTCGGACTTTTCACCCGATAAACGGAAAGCGGAGGAGGCGATGGGAAGGCTGCGCATCCCCGGCTTTAGCGAATCGAACGTGTTCGACGCCTTGACGGACATGGCGGACCGGATGTCCGCAATTGAGGGACGCAAGGCCATTCTGTTGATCGGCACCGGATTGGATACTTTCAGCAAGATTACTTTCGATACCGCGCGCAAGTCACTGCAGGAATCGGGTGTGCCGATTTACACCGTGAGCGTTCTTCAAATTGCCCGAATTCTGGCTGAAGGTAACGGCATGGGTCCCATGCAGGAAATGACGTTCTTGCAGGCGGACAACGAAATGAGAACCTTCTCGAAGGAAACCGGCGGGCTCTCCTTTTTCCCCCGTTTTGTCGCTGAGTACCCGGACGTTTTCCGCCAAATCGAATTTGCTCTCAGGAATCAGTACTCTCTTTCTTATCACCCTACCAACACAACCAAAGACGGTAAATTTCGGCGCATCAAAGTTGAACTCGTAAATCCGGCGAGTAATGAGCCATTGCGCGTGACAAACGAAAAAGGCAAGCCGATAAAGTATCAAATCGTTGCAAAAGCCGGATACAAGGCTCCTCGAGAAGTCGAGTAGCAACCGCGCAACTATTCCCGTCCGCTGTCAAGCACTCGATGTGGTGTGATTTGAATTTGATAGCGGCCTGTTGACACTTCCCTCGCGGTTTGTTACGTTCTGTTGGTCTCGATGCCATCAGTTCCGTCACGCGCTTCGAACTCAGCCAAAATTTTGCTCGTCGACGATAATCGCGACGGAGTGGAAGCGCGTCGCTCACTCTTAAGGGAGTTGGGATACGCCGTAGTGTCTGCCAATTGTGGAATGGAAGCACTAAAGTCTGCCGCCGAGCAGAATTTCGATCTCATCATTACCGATTTCAAAATGGAGCCTATGGATGGATTGCAGTTAATCACAAAACTTCGTGAACAACAATTTCGAAATCCCATTATTTTGCTCACAGGATTTGCGGAGAGCCTTGGGTTGAACGCCGAAGACACCGGCGCGAACGTCGTGATTCAAAAAAGTGCGAATGAAGTGGCAAACCTACTCCGCCACACGAAAAGATTGCTGCAACTGCCGCGCAAGCCGGTCCGTTCGCAGGGCCAGAGGGGGCCTGTGCCCCGTTCACACTCTAGCTGAAACTCTATTATTCGGCCGTTGCCCTCTATAGTGGGGAGGATGAGTTGTTCTCGCCCTTGCCGTCTGTCAGTTGCACTGGGCATTATTGTCTGCTTCGCGATCTCCGGCGAGGCGCTCGATCGAGCGAAAACATCGCGCCCCCCAAAGCCTTCTGCGAGACCTGCATCTACCCTGTTGCGAGGATTATCCTTGCATGACCGCATCGCGCAGTTGATTGTGGTTCGAGGATACGGCGACTATCCTCCCTCAGAAGACAGCGAGTACAGGCGATTTACCCGCTGGATTCACGAAGATCACGTGGGCGGCTTCATCGTTGCCGGACGAATTCAGGATGGCAGCGTAATTCCTGCGCAGCCGTTCGAACTCGCAGCCTTTGTCAATCACATGCAGCGCCAGGCGAAGACGCCGCTGTTCGTGGCATCGGATTTCGAACGAGGTGCGTCGATGCGGGTTGCCGAAACCGCTCGATTTCCTTATTTGATGGCCTTCGGCGCAGCACGCGATCTTTCCGCGACGCGTGAGTTAGGAGCTGCAACTGCTCGCGAAGCACGCGCCATGGGCGTGAATTGGGTGTTTGCACCGGATGCGGACGTCAACAACAATCCGGACAATCCGATCATCAATGTGCGCTCTTTCGGCGAAGATCCACAAGCGGTGGCGCAAAACGTCTCTGCCTTCGTGGACGGCGCGCATTCGTTGCGAGGGCAGTACGTCTTGGTGACCGCGAAACATTTCCCCGGCCACGGGGACACGGCCGAAGACAGTCACATGCAGGTTGCCAAGTTAGACCAGCCGAAAGAGCGGATTGAATCAGTTGAACTGGTCCCGTTTCGTGCAGCAATCCAAAACGGAGTCGACTCCATCATGACGGCTCATATGGCCGTGCCCGCATTTGAACCGAACCCAATTCCAGCTACCGTCTCGCCGAGAATACTGACCGGCCTTCTGCGCGATGAACTGGGATTCAAAGGGTTGATTGTTACGGACGCTTTGGAGATGCAGGGCATCGCCTCCTTGTACACGCAAGGAGAAGCCGCCGTACGGGCGATTGAGGCGGGTGCTGACATGCTGCTGATGCCCACCGATCCCGAAGAATGTATTCATGCTTTGGAGGCGGCCGTGAAGAGCAAACGAATCAGCGTTAGCCGCATCAATGCGAGCGCCGCAAGAGTCATGGCAGCAAAGGAGCGCCTTGGGCTAATGCGGAGCCGGACGGTGAACCTGGATCAACTGAGTGATCAGATCAAAGACCCCGAAACAAATGCATTGGCGGAGCGTGTGGCGGAGAGGGCGTTCACGCTAGTTAAGGACGACAAACACCTATTTCCCATACTCCAAGCAAGCCGGTCGTGTGTGGTCATCGCGAGCGAAGGACAATTCTCCCAACGTGGACAAGCTCTGGTTCATGAACTGAACCGTGCCGTACCGGATTTGAAGAGTTATGTGGCGAATTCGTCCATGCCTCAGGACGTGCTGAAAGCGATCGCAGCCGATGCGGCTCAGTGTAAGGAAGTCTATGTTGCGGCTTTCGTCACGGTAGCAGCGTATCGCGGCAGTGTCGGTCTGCAGGGCGGCTTAACGCCTTTCCTAAATGCGCTGATTGACGGCCCGGCGCCGGTAGCACTGATCTCACTGGGAAATCCGTATCTCCTGCGCGATTTTCCCAAAGTGGCGGCTTTCGCAGCCACATTCAGCAGCGCCGAAAGCTCTGAGGTGGCCACAGCACGCGCCATGCTCGGAGAAATTGCTGTCTCCGGCAAGCTGCCCGTCTCCATCCCGGGACTGGCGAAGATCGGCGACGGCCTCGATGTACCAGTCAGATCCAACACGGCATCTAACGTCACGCGATGACAAAAATAACCTGGCTTGGCCATGCCACTTTCGAGTTCCGTTTTGAAGGAGGAGAAGTTCTTGTTCTGGACCCCTGGATCGAAGGCAACCCGAAATATCCGGTAGATTACAAGATCGAAAAAGTAGATGCCATTGCGGTTTCGCACGCTCACTTCGACCACATCAACGACGTTGTGCCGTTAGCCAGGAAGCTTCACCCAAATGTGATCGCAATGTTTGAAATTACCTCCTGGTTTGAGAAAAAAGGTGTGAAGAACACGATAGGCATCAATAAAGGCGGAACAGTCAATCTTGGTTTTGTGAAACTCACGATGACGCATGCGATCCACAGTTCTTCCATTAAAGATGGGGACAGCACAATTTATGGGGGCGAGGCGGCCGGTTACATCCTGACGCTGAACGACGGGCGGACGGCGTACTTCGCCGGTGACACAGCGCTCTTCGGAGATATGAAGCTGATCGGTGAATTCTACGGTCCCGAACTAGCTTTCCTGCCGATAGGCGATCACTTCACAATGGACCCCCACCAGGCCGCCTACGCAGCGCGCATGTTGAACGTGAAGCGCGTGATTCCTATGCATTACGGGACCTTCCCGGCACTGACGGGCCGGCCGGAACAGTTAGCCGAAAACCTGCAGAAGGACGGCATTGAAGTTGTGACAATGCAGCCGGGCCAAACGATTGAGTGGTAGCGCGCCGGCTTAATATTTTTGAACGATTACCTCTCGGAAACCGGTTCTTCTAAGCGCCTCTCTCGTGGTCGAGAGGTCGCCCGCATCGCGAAGCGGACCGATTAGAACTCGATAAATCTTCGAGTTCCCCGGTTTAGGCACGGCATGGGCTCGAAAGCCCTTCGCGTGCAGTACGTTTGCAACCCCGACCGCTTCGTCGTGTCCCACGGCTGCTACTTGCAGGAATTCTTGCCCAGGTTCGGGATTGAAGCTCTCGGGTGTCTGTGCCGCAACAGGCGTCACTGTTCGCGCGCCCGAAGGCTCGGAAGCTGCTGTCCGGGATATCTTTGATTTCGGCGTACCCAACGGTGGCTCAGCCAGAGCGGCCTCGGGCTCGGTAGCGTCAGTGGGATTAGCGGCGCTTGCAGTCGACGTATCGCCGGATATCGTGTGAGTTTCACCACCGGCAGCCGCTGGAGCGGCAGTGGAAGTGGGCCCTTCCTGAGCTCCCGTAGACGCAACGGCCTTCTTGGCCGGAGCGGCCTTTCCGACCATATAGCCGCCGTAAAAGGCAATGCCCAGCAGAATCGCAACCACGAAAAAGATGCCAAGGAGCTGCTTGTTGCCCAGCAGAATCTCCGTCTCGCTATCTTCGGTTCGCAACATTTCTAATTGAAATTGTACTGAAGATTCCTGCGCCCGCGGAAGAAAGATCGACGCGTTACTCTACGTAATAGTCATGAGTATTTCGACCCGATTGCTGTGTGCCGCGGCAACAGTTGCCGCTGCCGCAATGCTTAGTATTCAGTTTGCGGGACGAGCGGGACAGCACGGAATTGTCCATGCCGCTGTAAAGACCGTCGACCAGGTTAACGTGTTGTCAGGAATGCCCCCGGTCAAGGATTCCAAGGATCTCTACTCGGAGGCCGGTGCCAACATGCTGAGCCCCACCGTAAAGAATTTCCCGGCCCGGATCTACGTTCCGAATTCAAAGAGCGACACCGTCGATATCATCGACCCGGATACATTCAAGATCATTGGACACTTCGCGCTGCCGAAGCATAAAGGACCCCTGGTGCCTGAGCACGTAGTTCCTTCATGGGACTTGAAGAAGCTTTGGGTGGCGCAAGATATGGGCGATCAACTGACATTGATAGATCCGGCTACGGGACGAGAAGGCGAGACCATACATGTGGACGATCCGTATAACATGTACTACACCCCGGACGGCAAATACGCGATTGTGATGGCGGAGCGCGAGCAGCGTATAGATTTTAGGGATGCGCAGACGATGAAAGTGGTCAATCGTGTTCCGGTTCACTGCAAGGGGGTCAACCACGCCGACTTTTCTATTGACGGCCGGTACATGATTGCAACCTGCGAATTTTCGAGCGAACTCATCAAGGTGGACGTCGCCCAGCAGAAAGTGCTGGCCCATTTGCCGTTGGAGCCCAAAGGAATGCCGCAGGATTGCCGCATTTCGCCTGACGGCAGACTTTTTTATGTCGCCAACATGGACACCAACGGTATACACGTGATCGACGGCAACAGCTTCAGGCAAGTTGGCTTCATTCCCACCGGCAAGGGCGCGCACGGGCTCTATTTCAGCCGCGATGCGAAATATCTGTATATTTCGAATCGGGGGGAAGGCTCAGTATCAGTCTTGAACCTGGCAACTCAAAAAATCATCGCGAAATGGACTATCCCAGGTCACGGCAGTCCTGATATGGGCGGCGTCTCAGCCGATGGAAAATCACTTTGGCTAAGCGGCCGTTACGATGACGAAGTTTACGTGTTCGACACAGCAAATGGCAATCTGAAGGCTCGAATCAAAGTAGGGAAATCGCCGCACGGCCTTTGCGTTTATCCGCAGCCGGGCCGCTATTCACTAGGCCACACCGGTAATATGCGCTGATTCTGCAAGAAAGCTAATCAGTGCAGGAAACAGCTCCCGAACCCTGGCTAAGCGGTCCGCTACCCGATTTGCATCCGCTCATTCAGCCAGTATTTTTCAGCTTTATCCAAGTGCGCCAAGAGCTCGCCAAGCACATGGCGGGAGTCACTCGCGAGCAGTTGTGGCGTAAAATTGGCGGAGCCTCGGCCGGTTTTCATATTAAGCATCTGGCGGGTAGCGTAGATCGGCTCACTACGTATCTGCTTGGCGACGAACTGAGCGAGCAGCAACTGCGCCGGTTGCGCGAAGAGGAAACAGATTCCGAGAATATCCAGGACTTGCTCAGGCTGGTAGACGAAACGTTGACGGCCTCAGAGAGGCGGCTACAAAGCCTGGACCCGAGCCGGATATATGAAGCGCGCGCGGTAGGCAGAAAACGCCTTCCGACTACCGTTATCGGATTGCTCGTACATCTGTCTGAACACACTCAACGGCATCTGGGACAGGCAATCACGACTGCCAAATTCCTCCGGGACATCGGCTGATGTCCGGCTTCACGCAACTGCTGAGGCAAAATCACAATTACCGCTTCAC
The DNA here is from genome assembly GCA_963846025.1 of Terriglobia bacterium. Taxonomy (GTDB): domain Bacteria; phylum Acidobacteriota; class Terriglobia; order Bryobacterales; family Bryobacteraceae; genus Bog-105. The sequence continues at coordinate 36,157 of CAWJUG010000007.1, forward strand.
CTGGTTTGGCCAGATTGTGAGCGAGGTTGGCGATCATTTCAACAACGTGGCCGTGTTGAGCCTGGCGATTGAGAAGACCCATAGCGGGAGCGTGATTGCGGCTTTGATGCTCTCTCGCGCGATTCCGGCTGTGTTGGCAGGGCCTTTGGCGGGAGTGTTGCTTGACCGTTTCGATCGCCAGCGAATCATGATATTAAGCGACCTGATCCGCGGCGTGGTCGCGCTTGGATTCATTCTGGCTATCAGCCAAAACCAGATTTGGCTGCTCTACCTGCTGAGCGCTCTCCTGATGCTCGCCTCGCCATTTTTTACAAGCGGCAGATCGGCCATTCTACCGTCCATTGCGACAGATGACGAACTACACACCGCAAATTCTTTGACCCAGACCACCGGTTGGATGACGCTTGCGGTAGGCGCTTACTTCGGCGGGACAACTGTAGCGCGATTCGGCTACCAGCTTGCGTTCATTTTCAATTCGCTCTCCTTCTTTTTCTCCGCCTTCTGCATTGCCAACCTGCATTCGGTCCACGGACATTTTCGCGCCCACACGCGCAGCCTGGATGAAACCAAGGTGGCACGTCCTTGGCACGAATATCGGGAAGGGCTGGCCTACATGGTGAAAACGCCGCTGATCCTGGGAATAGGGCTCATCGCGGTGGGTTGGGCTAGCGGCGGAGGAGCGGCGCAAGTGCTGTTTACACTCTTCAGCGAACTGGTATTCAAGCGCGGAGCGGCAGGGCTGGGGCAGCTTTGGGCTATTGCGGGAGTCGGCTTACTGATTGGCGGAATAACCGGGAACTACCTGGGCAAACGAATCGGGTTTGACGCTTATAAGCGTACGGTTTTTTGCTGCTATCTGCTGCACGGGGGCGCTTATATTGTCTTTAGCCAGATGTCGAACTGGCGGTGGGCATTGTTCTTCATGGGCCTTTCGCGCGCAGCGGTGGCGGTGAGCTCAGTGTTGAATTGGTCAAATCTCCTGCGACATGTGGAAGATCGTTTTCGCGGCCGCGTCTTTGCCACTGTCGAGACCATGAGTTGGTCCACCATGATGCTCTCTATGTTGGGCGCAGGGACCGCCTCGCAGTATTTCAGCGTGCGCGCGATTGGGGCGGCTTCGGGCCTGCTGAGTTCTTCCACAGCTATTTTCTGGGGTTGGGCAAATTGGACGGGCAAACTGCCCGAACCCGAGCTCGCCCCAGAGGATGAAGCAGTCGAGATTCACGGCGACCCTGTTTCATGAGCGTTAGAGAATGCTGATGGTGTTGATCTTGAGCGTGTTGCCCTGCAGATCTCCAGAGATGACGACTTTCAAATTGTCCTTATTGGGCGAGTCAGAAAGTACCGTAATCACGCGGCTGTTGTCCTTTGGGTCGATCATATAGAACTTCTTATCATCCGTGATCAGGCCGTAAGCCGAGCGGCGGAAGTCCTTCGCTAGCGAGCAACTCTGGCGTTTTTTCAGAACCCTTTCCCGCCCTTGGCGGACCATGTCTCTGGTACAGTTCCAGTCCGTAAGAACTCCTTGCAGTTCCGCGCCACAGGAGATTCCAGCCAAGAGGAAAGCCAGCCACGTAATTGACAGCAATTTGTGCATGATCCCGCCGCATCTGTAGACGCCAGAAAACAGGCGGTGAGCACCAAAATAATTAGGAACTTTACTATTTCTTTCGAATCCAAGGAATGTGCTCGAAGACTGCCGCGAATCGTTCTACCACGAGCGAATAAGTGAAGCGGGGCCGCGTTACGAAGGGTTCGACTTACTTTCGACCCAGATGATTCTGGACCTCTTGTATACATACGATGTCTTCCATCAGGTCTCGGCGCGTTATATGGGTAGCTATGGTTTGTCGAAGTCCAGCCTCAACATCCTTATGCTTTTGCGACATGGACCGGACGAAGGAATGCAGCTTCACGATTTAGGCGAGCTGCTCTTGGTCAGCCGGGCAAACATCACGGGACTTATCGACTCATTGCAGGAAAAGGGTTGGGTAGAACGCTTGGTGGATTCAAGCGATCGCCGAGTACGCTATGCACGTATCACCGGCAAAGCGGAAGCGTTGTTGGATGTGTTTATGCCGGTGCACTTCAAACACCTTAAAAGGCTTCTTCAAGGTTTGACCAGTGAGGAGAAAGAAACTTTATCGGTGCTTCTCAGAAAAGCGCGGCGAAGCATGACGGCACACAGTGTGGGCAGCGAATCTTGCAAGGCCCCACGTTCGTGAGGACGGTACTTCATGGCAGATGATCAGCAACAGAACGGGCAGCAATCTCCGAACCAGCAGCCTCAGAATCAGGGCGGCGAACAAGTTCAGTCACAAGACAGCGAAAAACGGAAGCCTGCGAACCGGCGGCGCAAGCGGACCATTCGTTTTGTTCTGCTTGCGCTGCTTATTCTCGCGATTATAATTGGAATCCCGATTTATGCGTATTACTCCGTTCGAGAATCCACCGACGACGCGCAGGTGGATGGCCATCTAGTGCCGGTGAGCTCGCGAATCGCGGGTACGATTCTCGAGGTTCTGGTGAACGACAATCAGCCGGTCCGTGCCGGACAGGAATTGGTCAAATTGGATCCGGCGGATTACCAGGTCGCGTTTGACCAGGCCCAGGCGCAACTGGCTACCTCACAAGCGAATACGGCCGAATCGCAAGAGAATGTACCTATCACGGCCATCAACACCAGCAGCCAGGTTGGCACCACCGCTACGCAGGTGGAAGAGGCCCAAGCCGGGGTCGCCTCGGCCCAACAGGCCGTACACGCGGCCGAAGCTAAAGTGAATGCCGCGAGTGCCACGTTAGGGCAGAGACAAGCGAACTACCTGAAGTCACAGAAGGATCTGGCGCGTTTACAGGATTTGGTGCAGAAGGACGAGATTTCAAAACAGGATTACGATGCTGCGGTGGCGAACGCGGCTGCCAACGGAGCGCAGGTGGACTCAGCAAAGGCGGATATCGTAACAGCGCAACGGAATTACGATCAAACCGTTGCACAAGTTGGGGAGGCGAAGGCCAGGCTTGCTACCGCACAAATTCAAAGACGTCAAAGTGAACAGGTGCGCTCGCGGCAAGAAGCGGTCGCGCAGGCCCGATTCAAGCAAGCCCAGGCGCAGGTACGCCAAAGGCAAGCGGACCTTGAGCAGGCCCAGCTTAATCTCCGGTATGCGGTCATCAAAGCTCCTTTGGACGGCGTGGTCAGCCGGAAAACCGCAGAACCCGGTATGCAGCTCTCACCCGGACAGCAGATCATGTCGCTGGTTCCGTTGGATGACGTTTGGGTGACGGCGAACTTCAAAGAGACGCAACTCAAGAAGATGAAAGTGGGCCAGAAGGTGGAGATAGAAGTGGACACGTATGGCAGCAGTCGTACCTACCGCGGCCACATCGACAGCATTGCGGCAGCTTCCGGATCGAAATTCAGTCTGCTGCCCCCCGAAAATGCGACAGGAAACTACGTCAAAGTCGTGCAGCGAATGCCGGTGAAGATCGTTCTTGAGCCCGGCGAGGACCGCGACCATTCTCTTCGCCCGGGGATGTCGGTCACGCCGACTGTCCTTCTGAACTCAGGGACGAATAACGCGCAATAGCCACTTATGGCAAGCGCCACCGCGACGGATCTAAGTGCTGGGGCAGCACAGCCGCAATGGCGTCCACGTTTCAATCCGTGGATAATCGCTCTTACCGTCACCTTAGCGAGCTTTATGGAGGTGCTGGATACCAGCATCGCTAACGTTGCGCTGCCGCACATAGCGGGGAGCGTCTCAGCGAGCGAGGACGAAGCTACGTGGGTCCTCACCTCCTATTTGGTATCGAATGCCATCATTCTGCCGCTAAGCGGCTGGTTTTCTTTGCTTATCGGGCGCAAGCACTTCTATATGGTGTGCGTGGCGGTTTTTACGCTGAGCTCGTTTTTCTGCGGCGTTTCGCCGACGCTCGGCCTGTTGGTGTTTTTTCGCGTGCTGCAGGGCATTGGAGGCGGCGGCCTGCAGCCGAGCGAGCAGGCGATTCTTGCGGACACATTCACGCCAAAGCAGCGTGGAATGGCATTTGCCATTTATGGCGTCGCCGTTGTGACCGCTCCGGCCATTGGACCGACATTGGGTGGATGGATCACGGACAATTTCTCCTGGCGCTGGATATTCTTCATCAACATTCCAGTTGGAATCGTTTCGCTTTTCCTAACCAGCTTTATCGTTGACGACCCGCCGTATTTCGAGAAAGAACGGGCCGAGCGGAAGAAAACAAGCCTGCGGGTGGATTATTGGGGCATTATCTTTATCGCATTGGGACTGGGTTTTCTGCAGATCGTGCTCGACAAAGGAGAGCGCGCCGACTGGCTCGCATCGAACTTTATCCGCACATGTTCGCTGATTGCCGCAGGGGGCCTCATCCTTGCAGTTTATTGGGAGTTCAAACAAAAAGACCCGGTTGTAGATCTCAGTCTCCTGAAAAACCGCAACTTCGGAATATCGGCGTTTCTAATGTTCATGGTCGGCGTGGTTCTACTCGCAAGCACTGTCTTAATTCCTCAGTACCTGCAACTCGTGATGGGTTATTCGGCAACCGATGCGGGAATGGCAATCTCGCCTGGAGGCCTGCTCGTCATGGGCATGCTGCCGTTCGTGGGCATTCTGTTGAGCAAGGTGGAAGCGCGCTGGCTCATAGGCATCGGTCTGGCAATCACTTCGCTTGCGCTGATTCACATGACAACCTTCGACATCTATATCGATTATCGGTATGTCGTGATAGCGCGGTGTTTCCAAGCGGCCGGGCTCGCGTTCTTATTCGTCCCCATCAATACTGCCGCGTATGCTTTTGTTCCGCCGAATAAGAACAATGCCGCTTCCGGATTGATCAATCTAGGCCGGAACATAGGCGGCAGCGTCGGGATTTCGCTGGTCAGTACGATTCTGGCCAGACGAGCGCAATTTCATCAGACACGGCTGACCGAGTACACGACGCCGCTGAATCCGCGATTCAATCAAGCCTTGAGTTCGGCGCAAAGTGTTTTCAGCAGGCACGGAAACGGTCCGGGCGGGAGCGGTCCTTACGCGTTGCTCATGCAAACGTTGCGGCGCCAGGCAGAAACACTTGCTTACATCGATTGTTTTTGGCTTTTGGGTGTGGCGTTCGCCTGCATGATCCCGTTGATTTTTCTTATGCGCAAACAGAAGCCGGGCCGCGCCGCCGCAGCTCATTGACAGGCGCCGCAGCAATTAATTAGAAGAGTCAGTGTGAAAAGCCTTTTGAGGATGCCGCCGCTGCAGCCTCCTGTTCTGGCGGATGGGTCAGTTCCAGGCTTAGCGGCAAACTGAAGTAGAACGTTGAGCCGTCACCCTCCTTCGACTCGGCCCAAATTCTCCCGCCGTGGCGTTCCAAGATACGGCGACTTATTGAGAGACCCATGCCGGTGCCGGAGATATCGCGCGGGTGCAAACGTTGGAATAGGCCAAAAATTCGCTCTGCGAATTGCTGATTGAAGCCGCGGCCGTTATCGGCAACGGAGAAGATCCAGCTTGTAGAGTCGCGATGGGCGTGAATCACAATTCGGGGCGGATCGTCTCCTCGATATTTAATGGCGTTCGAAATGAGATTCTGCAGCACCTGTGCAAATTGGACCTTGTCGACAACTAGCGCTGGAAGAGGATCGCTCTTGATTTCTGCGCCACTTTCGCGGATAGAAGCTTGCAGACTGTCTTCTGCTTCTTGCAGCAGAGTTTCGAATGAAACCGGTGCAGTTGCGTGCCCTGCTTTGCGCAGCCGGCCTAAGGCCAGAAGGCCATTGATGAGATCGGTCATACGCCGGGCAGCGCTAACGATATAGCCGACAAATTCGTCAGCATCTTCATCGAGACGCCCTTTATAACGAGCCTCAAGTAATTGCGTGAAGCTGGTTACTGTTCGAAGAGGCTCCTGAAGGTCGTGGCTCGCGACGTAAGCGAACTGCTGCAGTTCCTCGTTAGCTCGAGTCAGGTCCCGCGTGCGTTCTTCAATGCGGTCCTCGAGTTCAGTGTTGACTCGTTGCAGTTCAGCATTTGCAATATCACGGGCGTGAAGATACGAAAGCAGAGCGTTGTAAAGCCATAACATGACACCAATCAGAATCACGTTCCCAACGATGAACACCAGATAGCCTTGGCGCGTGAGATTACGCTGATTGTCGAGGTAACGCCCTTGTTGATCGGCAAAATTGCGTTCGAGATCGCCGATCTGCCGTCGGACATCGTTGTCCATGTTCAATTCCGCGTCGGTGGCCTTCATCGCATCCACGGCCGCGGCAAATCCGTCACTTTTCTGAACACGGAGCACATTCTCAGCCTGGGCGAAACGCTCTTGAACTAGAGCAGTTGCCGCCGCAATCTGCAGGCTTTCCTTGACCGGGCGATCCCGGGCAGAGTTACTGCATGATTCCACTTCGGCCGGCATAATCGCCTTTGCCTGGAGCAGCGGAGACAGGTAGCGCTCATCGCCTGTAATCAAAAAACCGCGTTCGCCGGCTCGCGCATCGTCAGCGAGAGACCGCAACTGCTCGACGCAAGAATTCAGAGTCTGTGTTCGAAGAAGGTCGACGTCGGTGCGCTCAGTTGCGAGCGTGAGTAAGAAAAAGAGAACACTAAATACAAGGGGCAGCGAAAAAAGAACCGCCAATCGGCGACGCGTGTTTATGCTCGCTGAACCAGATGTAGCCATGTTGTCTCATGGCACGGACACTGTCGCGCTCGGGCCCACTCATTACTTTGGATATCACGTGGAACCCAATGGTTTCAGGCAGGGTGGGCCTGGAGTCGAACAGCGGCCCGCGCGGTGGTCATCCGTGAAGTTGCGATGATAGCGCGGCGCTCGATCAAATCCAAGAGAGTTAACTCAAACTGGAAGTATTGTGGAAGCCCGGGAAAAGAACAGCGTGCGTTCCGCAGGCTCAGCAAAGCATCTGAGTAGGCCCCTTCTGCCACCTGCAATGCGGCTTTGGCACGATACTGCAGCCATGGCGGGAGCGTTTCGAAATTCGTTGCTTTTAATTTTTGAGCGGCCGAAACCCGATCATTACGATGCAACAAATCGAAACATCCGGATTCGCACAGAACGGCATCTGAAAGCCGGGGAGCATGGCCTTCGAGCAGAGCATTGGCAAAACGATCCCAGGCGGCGGCGACAAGGAAGTGGCCCGAGTCAAGCGCCCACAAAAAAATGGTGAGCGCATTGAAAAGCATCAAATCAGAGTTCCCTCTCGCGCTTGCCAGTCGGGTGATTAACTCTTTCGGATAGGCGCTCGGACGAACCCCGGTGATTTGCAGCCGCGTGACCAGATGATAGAGCTTCATCTGTTCCGCCTCACAACTGTTTTTCATCAGCGTAATGAAGAGTCTTGCATCGTTTCGTACAGAAGCATTGGCAGAATTTGGAATAAGCCCGAGCACGAAGAGAAAAAGGTTTATCTGGGCCAAGGCGAAGATGAAAGAGCCGCTCGATGTCAGCGCCAGAGAGTCCCCCAATAGATACGTCGCGCCCAGGAACATGCAGAGGCTGGCGATGGGTCCGCCTGCAACCACGAGGAGCATTCGTCCGCGCCAGGCCCGCTCATCCGGAGGTATAGCTGATACAGAAGCGGAAAACCACGCAGCTGAATACTGCACCTTCCAACGGCCGTCGACGCACTTGACGCAGAGTGGCCCCAGGGCTATTCGCGATACATGGAAACCGAAACAGAGCGCCGGAAAAAGATGTCCGAGTTCATGGATCAGCACGGATACAGTAAACGCGAGCAACAAAGCCAGACTCGCATGAGATAAGCTGCCTTGCTTTGCTAGAAGAACATTTCTGAGCCAGGATGACTCCGCAGGTGGCAAAAGCACCGCGATAGCTAGGGCCGTGACCAACAGCTTGAAAAAGAAGGCCAGCTGCGAGCTTGACCTCGGCAGTTCATCCGGCAACGCCGGCGGTTCAGGTGCAAAACTGGTGCGGTGCGCGGCGATCATGCCCGTAGTATGCGGCGGAAAGAAGCCTAAGAACAGTCCGAGCGGTACTTCTGGTGTTACCGGCGGTACGGGATACCACCTTCGACAAAAGCTAAACTAGACGTAAGAACGGTCCAAGCCGCGGAGGAAAGTGCAAGGCCAAAGTTTTTTGTTGTCGGCTTGCGATTCCTAACCTGTTCTTGACCAAGCACCGCCGGTGAGCAGGTAGGCGGTTTCTAACTTCATAATTAACATGGCAATCCAGACGCTTTTCGGGTCGGTTCCCACTGAACCCAATCTCCTTGACCGGCTGAAGGCAGGTATTGAAAAGACCCGTTCCGGCTTCGTCGATCGCATTGAGGATGTATTAGCAGGGAAAAAGGAGATCGATGCCGAACTTCTGGAAGAATTGGAGTACACCCTCATTACAGCCGACATCGGCGTGCGCACCGTAGAGGACATTCTGGAACGTATCCGGCAGCAGGTGGACCGCCGATCGATGGGCGATGCAACCCAAATCAAAAACCTGATCCGGGAGCAGTTGCTGGAGGTTTTGCGCGCTTCTGAAAACGCGATTCGCGTCGTCGCGACGCCGCCGGCGGTCGTCATGGTAGTCGGCGTCAATGGCGCTGGAAAAACAACCACGATTGGCAAGCTAGCGCACCGGTTCCTGGGCGAAGGCCGCAAAGTGCTGCTGTGCGCGGCAGACACATTTCGTGCCGCGGCTATAGAGCAACTGGAGATCTGGGCTCACCGCGCAAACGTAGATTTGATTCGTCAGAAAACAGGCGCAGACCCAAGTGCGGTCGTGTTTGATGCACTGCAGGCAGCGAAGGCCCGAGGCGTGGATTACGTGATTGTCGACACGGCCGGCCGGCTGCATACGAAGGAAAACCTGATGGCGGAGTTGGAGAAGATGCGCCGGACTTGTCAGCGCGTTGTGCCTGGATCGCCTCATGAAGTGTGGCTGGTGTTAGATGCGACGACGGGGCAGAACGGTTTGGAACAGGCGAGAAAGTTCACCGAATCGGCTGGTGTGACAGGGATTATTCTTACCAAGCTGGATGGAACCGCCAAGGGCGGCGTAGTGGTGGCGATTGCACGCGAATTGAACCTGCCGATTCGATTTGTCGGCGTGGGCGAAAAAATCGACGATCTGCTGCCGTTCGAACCCGAGAGCTTCGTTGACTCGCTGTTCGGTTAACGTTTATCGTGCCTGATTCCTACATGGACGAGGCGCTGCGGCTTGCCGAGCAGGCGCGCGGCTTGACCAGCCCGAATCCGACGGTGGGAGCTGTAGTGGTGCAAAACGCCCGAATCGTAGGGCGCGGCGCGCACACGTGGGCTGGCATAGATCACGCGGAAATTTTGGCTCTGCGCGAAGCCGGCGATGCCGCACGGGGTTCGACGCTTTACGTAACCCTGGAACCTTGCTCACACGAAGGGCGCACGGGACCATGCGTAGAGGCGATTATCCGCGCAGGCGTATCGCGAGTAATATCGCCTATTCAGGATCCGAATCCGCTGGTGAGTGGGAAAGGGTTCGAGCGATTGCGCGGCTCAGGGATCGAAGTCATTGCCGACGATGCGCACGCGACCGCGGCGCTGCGATTGAATGAGCCATTCATACACTTCATGAAAACGGGACTGCCGCTGGTCACGGTAAAGGCGGGCTTAACGCTGGACGGCAAGATCGCTGCGCCCCAGGACAACGTTGGCTGGATAACCAGTGAAATTGCGCGCGCCGATGTGCAGCAGGTGAGACACTACTCGGATGCCATTCTTACCGGTATCGGAACGGCGTTGGAAGACGACTGCCTCTTGACAGACCGGTCTGGGCGCGAGCGCAGCCGTCCGCTGCTGCGCGTTGTGCTCGATTCCCAGCTCCGTATGCCGCTGACTTCCAAGATGGTCGTCAGCGCCCAAGGCGATGTGCTGGTTGTGGGGACATCGGCCGCATCGGAAAAACGAAAAAAGGCGCTGGAGGAAGCGGGCGTCGAAGTGCTGATCGCCGACGGGCCCGGCGGGCGAACAGATCCGCGCAAAGTGTTAGCGTATCTCGCACACCAGCGGTACTTATCCTTAATGGTGGAAGCGGGCAGCAAGGTCAACTGGACGATGCTCGATTCGGGCCTCGCGGACAAAATTTTGTTCTACTACGCACCCAAGATATTGGGCGGGTCGAAAAGCGTTCCAGTGGCCGGCGGACAAGGAAGAATGCGGCGAGCGGATGCAATTCTGCTAGAGCATTTGACCGTTCATCCCATCTCCACTAATGAATTTGCCATCGAAGCCTACGTGGTGAAGTAACAGAGTGTTCACCGGAATCGTGGAAGAGTTGGGACTGGTACAGAAATTGGAGCGCCGCGAAACGGGTGCGAGACTAACGGTTGGCTGTTCCCGTATTTTGGCGGATGCGACGCTGGGCGCAAGCATCGCCGTCAACGGAGCTTGCGTCACTGCGGTTGAGCTGGCCGAAGATCATTTTTCCGCTGATCTCGCCCCGGAGACTTTGAGCCGGACCAATCTTGGCGATCTGTGTAATGGATCTCTGGTGAATCTGGAACGTCCGCTTAGGGCAAACAGCCGGTTGGACGGTCACTTCGTTTTGGGACACGTGGATGAAACAGCGGAGATCGTTTCATTAACTCCGCTGGGTGAGGATAACTGGTGGCTGCGAATTAGCATCCCTGAAACCTTGACGCGTTACGTCGTCGAAAAAGGGTCGCTTGCCGTCGATGGCGTCAGTCTGACGGTAGCCGAAATAATGGGCCCGGAAGTAAGTTTCACAATTATTCCTCATACGTATGAGCACACGCGCTTGCGAACCTGCGGAGCCGGCACGCGTGTCAACGTAGAAGTGGATATCCTTGCGAAGCACCTGGAAAAGCTGCTGGGGCGCGCGAACTAATACCTGTAAAATTTGCGAATGTTAGCCTTATCACGTGCGCTTTTTATTGATTTTCGCGGCGAGCGTTGCACTCGCCCAAGCACCGGCCTCCAGTTCGCAGGCGGCGAGGCCGAGAACTGTAACGAAGAGTTCCACTGCTGCTAGAACAGCCGCAAAACCGGCTCCGGCCAAGTCCGCACCCATGACCGACGAGCAAAAGACAATCTATGCTCTGGGGCTTTCGATGTATCGCTCCTTCGGACAATTCAACCTTTCGCCTTCGGAGCTTGCTACGGTTGAGCGTGCATTTTCTGATGCGGCCGCCGGTAAGCCGGCGATCGAGTTAGATCAATGGGGACCGAAGATTCAGCCTTGGGCCCAAGCCCGAGCGGCGCGCGTATCGCAGGACTACCTCGCCAAAGCGGCGGCCGAACCAGGCGCTATCAAGACACCCAGCGGATTGATCTATCGCGAACTAAGGCCGGGGACGGGCGCAAGCCCCAAACCAACCGACACTGTGAAGGTGAATTATCGAGGCACGTTCATAGACGGCACCGAATTCGACAGTTCTTACAAACATAACGAACCTATCCAATTCGCCTTAAATGGCGTCATTCCATGCTGGACAGAGGGCGTTCAGCGCATGAAGGTGGGCGGGAAGGCTCAACTGGTTTGTCCGTCGGACATTGCATATGGAGACCGCGGCAGGCCTGGCATTCCGCCTGGCTCTGTATTAGTTTTTGAGATTGAGCTGATGGATATACCGCCAGCGGCCGCGCCACCCCCGGCAAAATAGCAAAGGCTCTCTTTGTCTTTCAGTGCGGTCTGAAAAGGCAAGAGCCGTGGCTACTCCAGCCTGTAGTTCGGCGCTTCTTTAGTAATGATCACGTCGTGCACGTGGCTCTCCCGCAATCCCGCTGAGGTGACTCGCAGAAATTTCGCTTTCTGCTGCAATTCCTCAATACTCCGGCAGCCGCAATAACCCATCCCCGCTCGCAACCCGCCGACTAATTGATAAGCCAAGTCCGCCAGCGGTCCTTTATAGGGCACGCGCCCCTCAATGCCCTCCGGCACCAGTTTGCCATTCGGACCTTGCCCGTACCGATCAGAACTCCCCTGCGGCATCGCGCCCATAGAACCCATACCGCGATAGCTTTTAAAGGTTCGGCCCTGGTACAAAATTGTCTCGCCTGGGCTTTCGTCTGTCCCGGCCAGCAAGCTCCCGATCATCACCGAATCCGCTCCCGCCGCAATCGCCTTCGTGATATCTCCCGAAAATTTCACGCCGCCATCGGAGATCAACGGAACGCCCGCATCGCGAGTGGCCTTTGCGCATTCGGCAATGGCTGTGATCTGTGGCACTCCGGCGCCGCTCACCACGCGCGTCGTGCATATCGATCCCGGTCCGATTCCAACCTTCACGCCGTCGGCCCCCAGCCGGATCAGGTCTCGCGCCCCATCGTAGGAGCCGACATTTCCCGCCAGCAGTTCTACCTCCGGCATCGCCGATTTGATCCGCTTAATCGCATCCATCACGCGTTGGCTGTGTCCATGCGCCGAATCAATTGCGATTACGTCTACCTTCTTCCGCACCAGTTCTTGCGCCCGTTCAAAAAAATCACCCGTTGCGCCGATTGCCGCAGCCGCCCTCAACCGCCCTTGCGCATCCTTCGCCGCATTCGGATACTTCAGCTTCTTTTGAATATCCTTGACCGTGATCAAACCCTTCAGTGCGAAACCGTCATCCACCACCAGCAGTTTCTCCACCCGGTGCTTGTGCAGTATCTTCTCGGCTTCTTCAAGCGTCGTACCGACGGAAACGGTAATGAGATCTTCCTTTGTCATCACCTCCGAAATCGGCAGATCATAACGTGTTTCGAACCGCAGGTCGCGATTCGTCAAAATGCCCACTAATTTCCCGTTCTTCGTGACCGGAATACCCGAGATGCGATAACGGCTCATCACCTCCAGCGCTTCCGAAATCTTCCGTTCCGGCTCAATCGTGATCGGGATCCACAATCATGCCGCTCTCGCTGCGCTTCACCCGGTCCACTTCTTCGGCCTGCTTATCAATCGGCATGTTCCGGTGAATCACGCCAATGCCGCCTTGTTGCGCCAGCGCGATCGCCATGTGAGCTTCCGTGACCGTGTCCATCGCCGCGCTGATAATCGGTATTTTCAGTTCGACACTCTGCGTCAAGTGCGTCGTCGTATCGGCTTCGGCAGGCGTGATTTCACTGTGCGCTGGCTGCAGAAGGACGTCGTCGAAGGTGAGCCCTTCTTCTATCAGCTCGGGAATCATGCGGAGTTAACCTCATCCTAACAGGGGCATTAAAAACCCCGAATTCACGCTCTATTTCAGTGATTTAGCGCGTTAATCCCACCGCTATACTGAAGTAGCGTGAATCAGGTTGGGCGCTATCAGATCCTCGAAGAAATCGGTCGAGGAGCGACAGGTATCGTCTACAAAGCCCTTGATCCCGCTATCGGCCGTACCGTCGCCATCAAGACCATCGATCTCGGCGAACTCGCTAATACCGATGAGCGTCAGCGTGTCCGTGAGCGTCTCCTGCGCGAAGCCCAATCGGCTGGTTTGCTCTCGCATCCCAACATCGTAACCATCTACGACGTTCTCGAGAAGGAAGACTACGCGTACATATTTATGGAATATGTCAACGGCGCGTCGCTCGAGAATATGTTGCGTAATGGCCGGCTGCCGGACAGTCCCGCTCTTCTGCAGTTCCTCCGCCAGGTTGCCGATGCCCTCGATTATGCCCATCGCAAAGGCATTGTCCACCGCGACATCAAGCCGGCCAACATCATCATCTCCGAAGGAACTCCACACGGCGAGCCACTGGCCAAGATCGCCGATTTCGGCGTGGCCAAATTCGTTTCGCATGAAATGACTCACAGCGGCACAATGATCGGAACGCCCAACTACATGTCGCCTGAGCAGATCCAGGGGCTCACCATCGACGGGCGTTCTGATCAGTTCTCGCTCGCGGTGATCGTCTATGAATTACTCACCGGCGCGAAACCGTTCACTGGCGAGAACCTGCCGGCGCTCTTCTATCAGATCTGCAAACAGGATCCGAAACCTGTCGAGCAGGCAAACAGCACCCTGAACGAGACGGTTGGCAAAATCCTGCATCGCGCGCTTTCAAAAGATCCCAACGATCGCTTCGCTACCTGTGTCGCGTTTACCGGCGCGCTAACCATTGCACTCGGCGATTCCCCTGACTGGGCTTATGTCCCGCGCGTCGCCACCACGTCCGAAAGCGCGCTCGATGAAACCTCTGCCGGTGCCGCGGCGGCAACGAACAGACCCGTCCTACGGCCTCCGACAGCTAAACCGAACGAGCCCACTCGCGTCCGCAAACCAGAACCCGCGCAAACTCCCGCCGCTGCGTATGAAATCGCGCCGCTTCCCAGGCGCAGGCGTCAAGAAGAGGACATCGAAAATCAGGACTCTTCCCAGCGTGATCCCTTCGTTAAGAAGCTTGCCCTCATCCTGGCAATGTGTTTCGCCATCGGAGCTGCCGTCGTGTTCATTGTTCGCTGGAACTCCGGAGCCGCCCTTCCGGCTCAGGTGCTCGATACGAAATCTGCGCCCATATCTCCGCCGCCCGACGTCTCAGAACCGCCTCCCTCCCCTGCGGAGCGGAATCCCAAGCCAAAGCTAACGCAACCGGTCCGAACGCAAGCAGCAGCCCCAAGCATGCGCCCTGCAACTCGGCAGGAAACTATCCCTCCGCCGCAGTTCACGCCTCCCGCACAAGGCCGCAGCGACGTCGAGATGTTGAGCGACCCGCCCGGTGCGCAGATCGTAGTCGATGGAAACTCTGCTCTCACCTGTACCGCGCCTTGCACTCTTTCGCTTCCGAGTGGCCGCCATACTCTCACCGCCCAGGCGAACGGGTACGAGATTACACGCCGCATTTTCAACGTTCCGAATGACAGCAGCCTCTATTTCCCGCTGGTCAAGAACACCGGCGCCCTCGTAGTAACCTCCGTCCCTAGCGGAGCCGCTGTCCTCGTCGATGGCCAGGATGCCGGTAGAACGCCGGTCACTCTCCATCTCGGTCTCGGAACTCACCGCCTGGTTTGGATGTACGGTAGCAATCAGCATCAGGAGACCGTTGAAGTCCAAAGCGGCATCCAGGCGCGCGGCTATCGTTTCGAATAGAAATTATTTCTTCGGCATGTCGCGGTGGGCCGGATAATTTGGAATACCCGTGGCCATTAGCACAGCGCGATTTACTGCATGCGCCATCACCTCCGCCGCAATTGCGCCAATCGTCGTCAGATCGGCAGTCGCTGTGCTCGTCCCGGTCGCGGCTGCGAAGATCGTGTCGCCGTCCATCATCGAATGAACCGGATTAATCGTGCGCGCAAAACCGTCATGCGCCATCTGCGCCACCTTCGTCGCTTGCGTCTTGTTCAATCGGGCATTCGTCGCGACGACACCAATCGCGCTGCTCTCGCCTGGCCGAGGATGAAGCGTTGCGCCTGCCATGAGTTGCGCTACCGTATCGACGAATCCCTCCCCGTCAGCTGTGCGAGCTCCGGCTAATATCTTGCCTGTGTTGCGATCAATCACGTCCCCGATTGCGTTCACTGCCACAATCGCGCCCACTATCAGATCGGAATCGCCTACCCGCACGCTGGCGGTGCCCAATCCGCCCTTCATGGCATAGCGCAGGCCGAACATTTTGCCTACCGTTGCTCCGGCGCCTGCTCCAACATTGCCTTCCGGCACATTCGCGTTGGCCGCGTTTTCGCAAGCTGTGTATCCAGCCTGCGCATCCGGCCGAATCTTCGGGTCGCCAATATTCAAGTCGAAGATAACCGCCGCTGGAACAATCGGAACGACAATCGGGCCCATGCGGAAGCCGTGTCCCCGTGCCTCCAGATAAGTCATCACCCCCGCCGCCGCATCCAGCCCAAAAGCGCTGCCGCCTGTCAGCAGAATGCCGTTCACCTGTTCCACCGTGTTTATCGGATTCAGCAGATCGGTCTCGCGTGTCCCCGGAGCGGAACCGCGCACGTCCACGCCACATACTGCGCCTCGGTCGAACAGCACTACGGTGCAACCGGTCGGTCGTCTCGCGTCCGTGAAATGCCCCACGCGAATGCTGCCGGCATCTGTAATGCTGCCCGCTTTATCTGCTGCTTGTTGCATGGAATTGCCGGGAACGGAGCCGATAGACGCCACCGCGGCCGCCTCCATAAAACTGCGTCTGTTGAGCATGCCCGCTACGATCATAGACGTAAGCGCACACGCGTAAGATGCCCCGTGCGCTGTTCAAAGAACAATGCTGACCTTTGCGTGGCGATGGATAGCGGTCAGCGTCTTTATTGTTTCTTCTACACTGAACTACCTTGATCGCCAGCTCCTCGTCTTTCTCGCGCCGCTGATCATTCGTGACCTGCACCTGAATCAGACTCGCTTCGGCTTGCTCATATCGGCATTCTCTATCGCCTACGCTGCGTCATCACTACTCACTGGCTGGTTCCTCGACAAAGCCGGAATCAACAAAGCTATCTCCTTTGCTGTCGCTTGGTGGTCGACGGCAGCAACCTGCACTGCGTTCACTCGTGGCCTCACAGGACTGGGCATCTGCCGCGCGGCGCTCGGTATCGGTGAATCCGCTGGCGTCCCGGCAGTCGGCAAGCTCAACGGGATCTATCTGAAGCCTGAAGAACGCGCCTTAGGCGCGGCTGCCAACCAAGTTGGGCTTAGTTTGGGTGCCGTTATTGCGCCATTGTGGATTGGTGTCGCGCTTCTGTACGGTTGGCGCATCCCGTTCGTCCTCACTGGCCTGATGGGCTTTATCTGGATTCCGCTTTGGCTTGGTATCAATCGGTTCATCCCCGCGCGCTATGCCGGCCAGGAACTGGCGCCCACTCGCGGACTCAGCGAATTTGCACTTCTACGTGATCGCTCTTTGATTCTTCTGGTTATTGCCAACGTGCTCTGGATGGGCAGTTACTCGCTCTGGTCTAACTGGACGACGCTCTACTTAGTCCACGTTCATCATCTGACCTTGCAAGAAACGGCGAGTTATGTTTGGATTCCACCGCTTGTCTCGAATGTCGGCGGCTTCTTCGGTGGCTGGCTATCGCTTCGTCTGATCCGCCGCGGCCACACAGCCGTCGCCGCCCGCCGTACCGCGGTATGGTTTAGCGCCGCAGGTTTTCTCCTGACGCTCCTGCTTCCGCTCGCTGCGAATGCAGCCTGGGCAACGGCAATTATCTCCATCAGCTTCTTCTTCTCGTTGTCCGGCAGCGTCAATATCTATGCGCTCCCCATCGACATCTTCGGCCCCGCCCGTTCCGGCCTCGCCATCGCCGCCCTTACATGCTCATTCGGAATCTTGCAAACCGTCATCTCCCCTATCATCGGCTTCCTCGGCGATCATCAACTCTATAAAGAAGTCGTCTGGCTCGTCACAATTCCGCTGCTGCTTACGCTCTTAGTTCTGCAACCTCTCGGCCGCGAGTAACAATCCGGCTTACCGTACGCCCAAACAACTCCCTCACTAACCCCCTGAACAGCCTCGCCCCGAACAGCCCCATGCCCAGCAAACTCCCGAACAGCGCCATCGCTTCATAACTTTCTCGCCCCTGCCGCTGCCAGTAGACGTCGCTCAAATTCAGCCACAGGGCAAATTCGTCCAGAATTAGCGCCGCCGCCATGCCATACAGCATCGACGTCAAGCGCCCCAGCCAATGCGAATGCCCGGGGCCCCCGGTTCCGATCTCTACCAGCCACGAATACCCAACCAGCAACAGCAGCAAAATGCCCCATACCATGTGGTGTATGTGCCGGCCGTGCATGGTCACGTTGTGAAAAGGTCCCACGTCGTAGTGAATGGCGAGCGTGATCCCACGCACCACAAGTGCCGTGACGAAAAAGCCCAACCATCCTAGGAACAGCCGCTCGCGTCTCGATTCCGCAAACTCCTGCTTGTAAATCGCATGCAGCCGCCCGCGCGAAAATAGCAGCGCGAGCAACGCAAGAATGCCGCCAATGATCAGCGGCCCCAGCCAGAAGCTACGGTGCGTCCACACCTGTGCGCGGGCCTACTTGCCTCGCCCTACTTCCAGAATCGTGAACGAGCCGGCCACCATCGGTCCGCGCCGTGGCCGTCCGCCGGGCGTCTCTGCAGCCGGTGCAGGGCCAAACTCTGCGGCAATTAGAAAGATGTGTTGCGTCTTGCTGT
Source organism: Terriglobia bacterium (assembly GCA_963846025.1). Classification (GTDB taxonomy): domain Bacteria; phylum Acidobacteriota; class Terriglobia; order Bryobacterales; family Bryobacteraceae; genus Bog-105. The sequence continues at coordinate 54,228 of CAWJUG010000007.1, forward strand.
CAATCGTCATGGTCTTGGCCGATGTCATCGTCTTCAGGTTCTGCTCAACGGCGAAAGATGTCGGGCTGCTCTCCTTGATCACCGTCAGCGTCCCATCGCCCTGCGAACTGAACGCCTCCATTGTCTGCGGCATGAACCCAGCCCCATCCACGCCCGTGCCGATCGGCAGCGTTGCCAGAATTTTTCCATCGCTGGCGCTCATGATCACGCTCGCCGCCGGGTTCCGGCACTCCACAAACAGCACTCCGTTTTTCGCGTCAAAGGCCAAACCGGCCGGCGCTTTGTTCTCGCCCAGCTCATAATGCGTAGTCACCTGCATCGTCTTGGCGTCCACCACGGCAATTTGATTCTTGTCCTCGATGTCGACGTAAATATGTCCCGCGCCATCCGTCGCGGCCTGTTCCGGTGCGCCCCCCAGATCGATCGTCCCTACTACCGTCCCATCCTTCGCATCGATAACCGTCGCATTCGGAGCCGAATGGCTCAAGATATATACGCGCTCATTGAACGGGTCAAATAACAGACCATCCGGATTACCTTGCACATCAATCGTCTTGATGACTTTCAATGTCTTGCTGTCCCACATCACCACCGGCTTACTGGTCGCAAAACCGTGATGCGTCTTCGGGTCTACCGCCGCGCCATGCGCGCCCACGTCCGGAAGTTCACCGACTGGCTGCAGCGTGTCCAAATCGAAAATCGAGATGCGCTTCGTTGGCCCCATCCGCGGCACATACAACCGCCGTCCATCCGAATCCGCATAGACGTAATCAAAGCCACCCTCCCCGCCTACTTTCACGGTCTTTAATACCTGATAAGGCCCCTCGCTCGCGCTCTGCTGCGCAGCTACATGGACAACAAGCGTTGTCGCCGCCGCAATCAGGAACAGTCCTCGCATCGTCATGGGTGCAAACTCCTCGATCCAGTATAGGTGCCGCCAGAGAAACAGCGGAGTCGCTTCCGTGCTTCCGGAGCGTCGCCATGAAGCGATCTCGATCCCTCATCGCGAGCGGGGCGCGGCAACACTCCAAAGTTGGTGTCTAATGGACACATGCGCCGTGGGCTGATCATTGTCGTTGTCGCCGTCGTAGCGGTAATCATCGTTTTGTTGATAGGCGCCAGCGTACTGAATGTCAATCGCTTCCGGCCCAAGATCGAGGCCGAGTTGCAGACCAAATTGAACCGTGCGGTCACGCTTGGGCAATTGCATCTGAAGCTCGTCCCTTTCTCTATCCGGGTGGACGGGCTCACGATTCGAGAATCTCCGGCTTTTCCCTCGGCCTCTCCTTTCGCGACGGCAAAAGAAGTCTACGTAAGTGCCAGTCTGCTGTCCCTGATCCGGGGCGACCCGAAGATCAAATCTTTGACACTGCAAGATCCGCAAATCGAGCTTATCCGAAATGCTGCGGGTGTGTGGAACTTTTCCGATCTCGGCGCCAGCGGAACGCAGTCCGCGAAAAGCAAGGATGACAATTCGACAAGTCAATTCGTCTTGGACAAACTGAAGCTCAACAACGGTCAGGTGGCCGTTACGGACCAACACGCACAGACGCCGCGAACTGTCTACAATCACATCGATCTGACGCTCGCCGGCTTCGCTCCAGGAAAACAGTTCGGCATCGACGTTGCCGCCCACTTGCCCGGCCAGGGCAAAGAGCTTCTCGCTTTTACCGGACAGGCCGGTCCGCTTGCGCAGGTAAACACGCCCCTTACGGGACATCTCACTATTCAGCAAGTCTCGTTGGCGGCATTCAACGGGATCACAAACGGAGCATTTTTTCGGAACACTGACGCAGTCGCCTCCGGAACTGCAAACATCGCTTCGCAGAGTGGTAACACGAATTGCACGGGCACGCTGACGTTGACCAATGCAGTGGTTCGCGGCACAAAGCTGGGTTACCCGATTGACGCGCAGTACGATCTGTCTCTTAATCAAAAGGGCGACCAGATTCAGGTCAAGACCGCGAGCCTAAAGATTGGCCCCACGGTAGTTTCGTTGGCCGGTGATATCGATTCCGCTGCCAAACCCGCAAACCTGAATCTCCAACTGAGCACGAACAATGCATCCATTCCTGATCTGTTGAGTTTGATAAGCCTCTTCGGCGGCAGTCCGAACGCGAACGATCAATTGAAAGGATCCCTCACAGCCAATCTGGCCCTCCGAGGGGCCGCGAGCGCTCCGAACATCCAAGGAGATCTATCGGCAAGCGCCCTCCAGACGCAGGAGGTTATTTTCAACAATGCGCATGCGAGTCTCAATCTGAGGCTCACGTTGGATTCAACGTCGAACCTGGCGCAAACCCTGAACGGCGTCGTGAACCTAAACGCCACAAACGGTCGCTTGAAGAACGTCAATATCTTGAATGAACTTGCTCGAGTAGGCAAATTTCTGAACAGCACGCCCGCACACGCTGGTTCCGGCAGCGATCTTCAGCGGCTTACTGGTACCTTCAACGTTCAAAACGGAGTCGCGACGACAACTAACTTGGCCGCAGCACTCACCGAAGGTTCGCTTTCCGCAACCGGATCTCTCAACCTGGTAAGTGAAGGGATCGACATGCGGGTAACGGTCGTTCTCGCGAACAACGTGAGCAATCAAGTGGGCGGCACCGGAATTGGCGGATTTATGAATGCGGCCCTCGCAAACAACAACGGCGAATTGGTGCTGCCGGTGCTAGTCACAGGCACTATGGCCCATCCAGTGTTTGCGCCGGATGTTCAGGCCATCGCCAAAATGAAAATGAATCGGCTTCTTCCCACCACCGGCGATCCTTCGAAACTGACAAACGGAATCATCGGGTCGGTGCTGGGAGGCGCGCTGGGGCAGCAATCGAATTCGCGGAACAAACCGCAACCGCAGAATCCACTGAATTCAATTCTTAACCAGTTGGGGAAGAAGAAGCACTGAAACCACGTGAGCAGTAGCGCCCTTCGTGAAACGCCGCGAATAGCGGCGCTTAACGCCGTTCCCCCGTGCCTAATGCTTAGCAGCCGCATGCAAAACCATGCATCAGGCAGGCTGTTCGTCCAAGCCGAGCATGGCCCGCCAGACAGCGATCCAGTTGCCATCGTTGTCAGTCAAATTTCTTTCAAGTGTTTCTGCGCATAAATCCGGGAAACGATAAACTTTAGATCCAGCATCCACAATGGGATGGTAGAAAATGTCGCCCAATCAATCTCCAGATGAAGTGACGATCCGTCAAGCACGGCCAGAGGAGGCGTCTGTTTGCGGACAGATCTGTTATGACGCATTCAATACCCTGAATCGAAGCCATGGTTTTCCTTCCGATTTTCCGGGGCCTGAAAGTGCCACAGCTCTGCTTTCTATGATGTTTTCACGTCCCGGCTTTTATTGTGTGGTCGCTGAAACCGGAGGCCGGGTCGCGGGCAGTAATTGCCTCGATGAGCGATCTAAAATCGCCGGAGTTGGGCCGATCACCATTGATCCCCAAGTGCAAAACCGAGGAATTGGAAGAAAGCTGATGAACGCCGTGCTGGATCGCGCCCGCGAGCGCGGTGCCGCTGGAGTGCGGCTGGTGCAGGCCGCCTTTCACAACCGCTCTTTGTCGCTGTATGCGAATCTCGGCTTCGATATTCGCGAGCCGCTCTCCTGCATGCAAGGCCGCACCCTGCAAAGAAGCGTACCCGGATGCGCGGTGCGGGTCGCGCAAACGGCGGACTTAGAGGACTGCAGCAACCTCTCGCGTCAAGTGCACGGCTTCGATCGCGGCGGGGATCTGGCCGAAGCCATTCAGCGAGGCACTGCTGTGGTTGTTGAGCGCGCCGGTCGAATTACCGGGTATGCTTCCTCACTCGCGTTTTTTGGCCATGCGACGGCTGAAACGAATGTCGACTTGCAAGCCCTAATCGCCTCCGCCGATTCGTTTGGCGGTCCCGGTATCCTGATCCCGTCTCGTAATCAATGTCCTTTTTCGGTGGTGTCTCGCCAACAGCCTGCGAGTCGTGCAGCCCATGACGCTCATGACGGCCGGACTCTACAATGAGCCCGCGGGCGCCTGGCTGCCCTCCATCCTCTTTTGACTCCATGCAGCGCCGCCAGCCCCTACGCGAATTTTTCATACCAGGGAATATTCAACACTGAGATCCGATCATGACCCTCCATCAATAGTCGTCCTTTCAGAATCTCTGCCCGTTGTGTGTGGAGAAGCCACTCGTACCAACGCCGCTCGACGAGCTCGGGAATGACTGTGATGATGCGCCTTTCAGGATTGTCAGCTGCCAGTTGTTTGATGTAATCCACGATGGGTGTTACTACCAGACGATAAGGTGAATGTATCTGTACGAGTTCTGGAACGGGTAGATTTGCGCCGTGCGCGGGAGCTTCGATGTACTCCTTCCACTGCTCACCGAAGTCATCCGCCTTCTCGTCTTCGGACACGTGTACCACCTTGATTTCGCGAGAGATTGACATCGCGACCCGTAATGCCTGTTCATTTACCCGCGTCCACGATTGCATCGTGATCACCAGAATCGGCGGGCTGGGCAAATTCGCTTCGAGCGGTCTCGATAAGCTAGTTTCACGCCGCAGGATCTCATAGTGTCTGTGTACGCGGTACATCGTAAACAGTAACGCAGGAATGGCAATTAAAGTGATCCACGCCCCCTCTGAGAATTTTGCAACGGCCACGATTAAGACCGTAATACCTGTGGCAATCGCACCTGCCAGGTTCAACGCCATGCTATGCCGGGAGTGTTTTCCGCCCTCTCTCTTCCAATGAGCGACCATTCCGGCCTGCGACATCGTGAATGCCACAAAAGCTCCGATAGCAAAGAGCGGAATCAATCGATCTGTGATTCCACCGAATCCAATCAGTAGAGCAGCCGTGAATAGCGTTAAAACGATGATTCCTTCCGTATATACAAGGCGACGGCCGCGGTTAGCGAAAGAAGTTGGCAGAAACCCGTCCTCCGCCACGAAATGACAAACGCGCGGAAAATCTGCGAATGCGGTATTCGCTGACAAGCTCAGCAAAACCAAAACCGAGAAGATGGCGACGTAGTAGAACCATCCACGACCCGCAACAGCCGCGAACAGCATGGAAAGAAGACTCTGATAATTGTTGCCGTTCGGGTCTGTGGCAATAATGCCGTACGCTTTCACGAGCACAGCGATACCGGCCAGCATAGCCGCGAGTGCGAGGATGATTAACCCCAAAGTGCGTTGCGCGTTCTTGACGCGGTCGTCACGAAAGGCGCCCACTCCATTGCTTACAGCTTCGACACCGGTTAATGCTGTACAGCCGCTGCCATAAGCCTTCATAAGCAACCAGAAGCTGAAAGCAGCTGTCGCCTTTACGAGCGGCGGTCTGACGACCGGTGTGGGATGGCCCCCGCTCGCCACGGTCTTGGCAATACCGATTACAAGAATGATCGCCATACATCCCAAAAACAGGTATGTCGGAAACAAAAATACTCCGCCTGTCTCACTTACTCCACGCAGGTTCACGAGCGTCAAAATCGCCAGCGCAGCCAGACAGAGGAGAAGCGTATGAGGATGCAGCCCTGGAACGGCCGACGTAAGGGCGCCGATCCCCGTCGAGATACCGACCGCTGCATCTAAAGCATAGTCAATCAGCAATGCTGACGCGGCAAGCAAACCTGCAAACGTGCCCAGATTCTGACGCGCCACGATGTAAGAACCACCGCCAGACGGGTAGGCGGCTATCGTTTGCCGGTACGACAGGTAAACAACAAACAGCAACACAATAATGCCGATACTTAGCGGCACGATAAAGTGCAGGCCCGCCAGTCCGAGCGGTATCAGAAGCGTAAGGGCAGCTTCCGGCCCATACGCAGCAGATCCCAGCGCATCTAATCCAAACACCGGGATGCCTTTTGCGGGACCTATCTGCTCAGCGCGTTCTTCAGATGTGGCGAGCGGACGACCTAGAAGAAAATCCAGTAAGGGCAACGCTTCCTCTTAATCCGTAAGCTGAGGTCCTTCAGCCACGAAACGCATCCATTTGGAAGCACAAGGGATTCCAATGGGCCCTCTCCTCGCGTGACACGCGATAAGAGTCTAACGAAGCGGGAGACGTTTCATCGAAGACGACACTGGCGGTCCCGGCCGCTCCGGCCGATCAGCCGCGCCGGGTTGAGCTATTGGCACTGGTCGGCAAACATTTACGTATCGTCGCGCGGTCACCATCACCCTGCGGAAATCGATCACGATAGGCGAGTTGTCCGGAAGAAAAGAGCGACGGTAAATGCACATTCGAGACGAACACAACGGGCATGGCTCCCTTAAGCACCGGGCCCTCATGCGCGGGATGAACTTGCTTCGGCATCATGGGAAGTCCGGATTTGAGTGCCGCCCAGCTCTCGTATCCCGATTCCAGCTACTGTGTACTTTGCAATGATGAAGTTCCAGGCGGTCTGGTGTCAAGCGGTCGATGTCAAGGCATGCCTCAGCAGTTCTGAATGCCGGGCGTTCGCTGCCGGAAAACATCGGGACTGAAGTGTTCACCGAGGCTCGAACATGGTCCCCCCAAAACTCGCCACATCATGCGCTCTCCGATGCAAGTGATAAACCGCGACTGAAAGTAGCCGTTAGGAACTGCGTTGATCGTGGGACGGGAATCCAGCTGCACCAATCTCCGCAATCTGTTTCCGTTCGCCTGCATAGAAAATCAGGTATGCGACACCGATTCCCAAGGGAATCAATCCGATCGCAGCAACACCGATCGGCATGCGGTTAGATTCCTCCGGCGGAGCTTTCAAGTACTGCTGAATCTCTTCATCTCGCGCCCCCATGCTTCGTAGTCGGTTCGCAGTCCACAGCCGTACTTCAAGAGTTTGCGGCATGACATGAATCGTAAGCGCGAGAGCGACAAGAAAAGTCGCTAGCCCTATCCCGCCGAACGCCCAAAGCAGACCTCGAAGAAGATAGACTCGCGGCGACCAGGGCCGCGATTCCACCGGAGCCAGCGGAACGGGCACGCCCTTTTCCATTGCTGTAATTCTTTCTCGATGGCGATTCATCTCCTGCCGGTATCGCAGAACAAGTGCCGGAACCACCAATATGACCGTCATAAAGATGGCGAAGATAAAAAAGTCTGTACCGTGCATGCACTCTCCTTCTCACGTTGAGACCTGAAAGCCTCCTATCAAAGTTTCAGTCAGCCCTGAAACTTTCATGGCTTCTCTTCAGGTCTAAAGGAGTCGATGCCGCGCACTGGCTCATATGGATGAACGCATACGTTCATACTTGGCGGAACGGCGTTTTGCGGACGCATTCGACTTGCTTATGTCTGAGCATCGGGTGAAAGTGTTTCGTCTTGCCTACGCAATGCTCGGCAATGCCGCCCAGGCCGAAGATATCGCGCAAGAGACATTTGTTCGCATTTGGAAAGGGCTGGCCTCCTACCGCGGCCAATCCTCGGTGGCCACTTGGGTTTATGCAATCACGCGCAACACATGCCTGTCGTATTTAAGTGGCAAGGGGCAAAAGAAGGTACTGTCCTTGGATCAAGATCGCGTGAGAGCGGCCGCCGAGCGGCTATATGGCAATACTGTCCCCACACGAACAATCGATGTTATGAAGTATTTTGCAGAGCTTCCGGAAAACTATCAACAGGCTCTTCGGCTCTACTATATGGAACAGAAGTCCTACGATCAAATAGCGCTGCTGCTGGATCTGCCGCTCGGAACGGTGAAAACCTATCTTCACCGCGCCCGAAAGCAACTGGCTGAAGCTGTTCGAAGCAATATAACGGAAGGCAAGCGCGTATGATTTGCTGCGAGGCGGAAGATCTGTTGGTGGATTTTGCCGATCTGAGTATCGAGCAGCGTTCGCGCCTCGAGGCGCACCTTCTACAATGCGGTTCTTGTCAGGTATTCCGAGACGCTCTCCAGGACGTTGATTCAATACTTGCCATGGTTCTTTCAGCCAAGCCTGCTCGGCCACTGAATCTAAACATATCGGGCTCACGACCCGCCGAACGGCCTTCCATCATTCCTGGACTACTTGATGTAAGCGGCATGTTTGGTGTTATCGCTTGTGCAGCAGTGCTATTTGCTACTTTCGTCGCATCACTCGAACCAGATATCCCATTGACTCTTTGGTTCGGTCTGCTGCTCTTTCTAAGCGGATTAGGTGCGGTTCTCTGGTTTTCTCGGAACTCAGCTAGCTCCAACTGGTGATCGCCAGCCCAATCCCCGCCGCCGGTGTTTCTGCGGCAGCGCAGAGAATCCATTTGGCTGGTGTGTCGGCGATGATCCCGATGCTCTTCCGCCGAATGCCAGCACTCAAGTAAAGGAATGCCCGCTATACGTCAACTTGGAGCGAGCGAACTCCACCGACTCCCTTTTGTTGACCGAGCTGCTTGGCTACCTATATAAGCTATGAACATAGCTTTCGATGTTGTGACGGTCAGGCTACGTGACTCGAATCGAGCGCATGAGCGCCGCATTCAGGAGAGCGTTCCATATCGCTGCTCAGGAGGGTGGCCGTGAAGAACTGGATATACTTTGCGACGGCGGAAAAGACATCGCTTGCGTCAACGATCGAGACGGTAATCAATGTTCAGTTTCTTTGGCGTTCGGCATTCAACCAAAGGGGCGCTCAAATCGCCAATATTGGCGCGCTTCAGAAGGGCGATCACATTATTGTCGCTTGGCGCCACTCTAGTTTTATTCGAACGGCGTACTTGGAGTGCACGGTCGCTGGACCATTCTCGCCTGCGGCCCCGGGGCTCGTGATTGACAAGCTGCGTGGAACGGAGGCGCAAGCGCTCGTTGCTGCGGGGTACCCAAGGAATTCCGCTGGGGAGGTGGAAGGCATTCGCCTCGATGAAATTCGGGAATGCTACTTTCAGGTGCAAGGCACGTACGGTGGCAATAATGCAATTCACAAACTTGCCGCGGAGGACGCAGGTCAGCTCTCGATTGGGTCCAGAATTCCACCTGAAGCACTCAACAAACCGGGCGGCCGAATTCGATGGACGGAGGCACATCTGCAAGTTCCGGTTCACCCATCAGCGCTGATAAAATCCGCC
>CAWJUG010000008.1:0-311298 GCA_963846025.1 Terriglobia bacterium
CGCCGTGCCAAATCTGCTATCTGACGTATGATCACTTGGGTAGCGTGCGCATGGTTACTGACCAGAGTGCACAAGTAATCGCGCGGCACGACTATATTCCGTTCGGTGAAGAGATCCAACCGCCCTCCGGCGGAAGATCCGCACCGTTCGGCAATACGGATTATGTGAATCCGAAGTTCACCGGGCAAATCAGAGATAGCGAGAGCGGGTTAGACTTCTTCAACGCCCGCTACTTTGGCGCGGCGCTGATGAGGTTTACGAGTGCCGATCCGATGAATGCGGGGGCGGACATCACAAATCCGCAGTCATGGAATGGATACAGCTACGTGGGGAATAATCCGCTGAATGCGACAGACCCGAGCGGGATGCATGTTGTATCCTCTGGCGGCTGTTACTGGGACGAGACCGATTACTACGTTGACGGAGACTACGATTCGAGCGATTTCGCATTCCTTGGATGTGGGCGTCCCGGCGGCGGTGGAGGAGGAGGTGGTGGTGGGGGCGGCAGCAGCGCACAGCCCCAACAGACGCCAAAGATGTCAGCGCCGCCCCCAAAGAACGTTGCGCGATCGGACTGGCTGAACAACATCACTTCAATCTTTGGTTATGACCAGCGGATTCCATTACCGTCGTGCTTTGGCGATTTCGTTAAGAACACAGCAAACAACCTGTTTCCGTTCCTGCCTGGCCTGTCTAATGCCAGCGAGGAAGGATTCGGAGTTGCGAGCCGCGTGGCCTACAACCGTGCTCTCAGTTATGCCGTGAACACTCCAAGCCAAACGTTCGGAACTTCGTTCCTGCGATATCCCTTCAGGTCGAGCGTCTTCCGCGGACTACTCTCAAAATCCGCCGCTCTAGCGGACGCGGCATCAATGGCCGGCGTGGTTACAGCAGAGGGCCAGGCTCTCTACAGCGAGGTGCAGTCGATGAAGCAGGGCGCATGTCAGTGAGGGCTGCCGTGCCGGACAAGCGATGGTCTGCCCCGGGCCGCATTCGCGATCTGGCGCTCTATTTACTAATAGCTGCTGCTGTCGCTGTCGGGATCATTTGGTTTGCGTACAGATCAACTGCGACTGGAAACGAGTCGATCTCACGATGGGGTGGGCTCATCGTGAACACGGCGATTCTTTACGGCTATGTTCTTAAGGAGAGCAGACCTTTCTGGCACGCCTGGGGATTTTGGCTCGCCCTTGTTGCGGTGCTAGGTCTCCATACCGGTGTTTTCATTGTTCTTCTTCAGCATGTCGAGCATTGGAGCGTGCTTTGGTTTTTGTTCATGTATCCCATCGAAATACCCGGGCTCGCGATCGTCTGTGACTGGGCTGTACACGTGACGGGAGCGAAGCCAAGATACAGAAGTGGCGCTCGGCACGACAGGTAAATGTGGGATTCAGGTTGATGAACTGCTGGATGCCGTTGCAGCCCCAAAGACGGGGATTGGCATTCGCGCGCCCGGTCAGACATTCAAGGCATGCATGGCCCAGCATGCAAATGAATACAGCTTGGGCGGCCTTGTTGATACGTCATACGGATTGGCAACGGGCAGGGACTCTTCTCTTTCGACCAATCCTCTGGCCAGCTTCGTCCTGGGTAACTCGATAAATACTTTGCTTTTCGGTAGTGGAGGTGAAGCTGCGTCAACGGCTCTAAGTAATGCTCCCACGGCGATCACCGGCGGTATGGGAAATGCACTTACATATGGGCGAAGAACTTCCGACATCATGGCATTGAACCTAGTCGGGAGGGGCGGATTACCTGTCGCACTGGGCCGGTCGTCTGCGGGAGCGAAGGCTTTGATCGGAAAAGCAGGCAGCTTCCTCAGCCTGGGGCTGTCATTCGCCGAGAGGATGGGGCTAGACGTAGCTTTCAGTGGCGCTGAAGCTGTCGATTGCTCCATGACATTCTGATGACCTCACACCCAATGGCCAGCAACCCAATTAAGCAGGGATTACTGCGCAGTTTGTCATGGCTATCGGTCATTGCATGGCTGATAGTCGCGTTCATTGCCGTGGGCGTCGCCGCCTCGCAGACCCCGTATCCTACCGCAGTCGGATGGATCGTTCTGGCAATGCTGATGGGCATTGCCGCGATCACGGCAGAGCGATGGGTGAGGGTGTTGCCTGGGGTGCTCGGCGTCGCGGCGCTGAACGCGCTGTACTCGTTAGTGTCCGGTCACTTTGGGCTGAACCCACCAAAACCAATCGCTCGGCCGATAGCAGCGGTGATGATGGCAGCCCTGATGGGGAGTGCTTATCTGGCTACCGGTTACATGAATCGAGGGCTGACGAAAGCAGATAGGGCATCACTGGCGTGTGCCATAGGGTCGCTGCTCGTCGGCTTTTCGCAGCAGCAACTAGCCGCTCCAGCGACGGTAGCCATCGTTGCTTTTTTAGCGGCCGGTCTGGCGTACCGGCGCTTGGGGCAATGAAAACGGTGCCTTCGGCACCGGCTGAATAGGTGACACGTCATGTATGAAAGCGCTGCTCGTGTCAAGTGCTGATCTGTGCTGTGGCACAAACGCAATGCGCCGAGCGCGAGCGCGAATCGATACACTCGTAGCGAGCCGGAGAGAGGACAAGGCTCTGCGGGGACGCAACCGCGCTTATCCGGAGGCCGGGCACGCGGAGGAGTTCGATTGAGCTTCTCCGAGCCGGATTATGCTCGGCCCAAAAGCGACAAATCCAAAGCTGCTGTTCGGGTACTAACCTCCTCGTATGGATCTCGTCCAATCGCTCGTTAGCTGCTTCGCCTAAAACCATATATGCGCCCTCGTTTATCGACCGCGCAAAACCGACTGAAGCCTTTGCGCTGTGCGGGCATGAGCATCTTCGTCGCGGGTTTCGCATTCACCCCGAGGCTTGCTGCGCGCCGGAAGGTAAACATCCGGCGTGAGGATGACCGCAAGTGGTCATCGGATGCCAGACGTGTCTCGCGCTGACCCGTTGGTGGACGAAGGCGGTGATACGCGTGTGCTCCGCCGTCACCGCAGCAGCAGAGCGAACTGGTTGTGGCGGCCGGTGATCCTGTTGCTTCGTGAGCATCCAGTAGGCCGCTTCGGCAAGATGCCGCGCCACCGCGACGGCAGCGCGTCCATGTCCTTTAGAAGGCTGCAGGCGCTGGTACAAGTCGCGGGCATGGCGGTACTGCGGGCCTCGCAGGCGGATGGCGTCACGTTCTCGCTTCCTGCTGGGTTGCGAGTGGGATCGACGATTCCTATCACTATAGGAGTCTTTGGTTTACTCAGAACCTGTCGCTTAATGTTCAGTCGACCAGTTCGCAGAGCATGACGTTTACGACGAACCCTGGGCATCTTCTCTATCCCGGCAGCATCACGTTTGCGTCTTCAACTGTCTCGGCAAGTGCGATCAATTTCAATATCAGTCTGGCGGGAAGATGCCCAAGCGCGAAAAGACGGACAGAGTTCGCTCTTCCAGCAGGAGCCTTTGAAGATGCGCAGTGAAAGCATTTTTTGAGCCAAGCACAAGGCTGTTGTCAGGCAGGCAAGTAATGGTTTCGACAGGCATCGCTAGGATTTTGGCTCCGTGTTTAGGTGTAGGGCTTGGTTAGTTGACCTGCTTAACCACTGCGACTGCCGTGGAACATCAGGGGAGGAGTGGTGGACCTGTTCCTTGCCGCTCGAAGAGCCGCTATGATCGGAGGTATGGCTGTTCTCCACATGTCAGAAGCCGATGTTGTGAAGGACATCGCCGCCGTGCTGGCAAAGGTACGGCAAGGCAGCGAGATCGTCATCGAGCAGGGCAACCGTCCCGTAGCTGTCATCAAACCGTCCAGACCCGCAGGCCGCATGATCTCGGAAGTGATCGCGGATCTGAAGGCTCGCGGATCGGAGGCCACCATGGATGACGACTTTGCCCGTGACATCGAGGAAGGCATTAAGGCGCACCGCCAGCCATGGAATCCGCCCTCCTGGGAATAGTCCTCGACTCCAGTATCCTGATCGCAGCAGAGCGGCGGAAGCTGACGACCGAACAAGCCATCGAGACCGTACAAAAGGTGGTCGGCGAGGTCCCCATCGTCCTCTGTTCTATAACGGTTGCCGAAATCGGCCACGGAATCTATCGGGCTGATACTCACGAAACTCGTAGCCGCCGAAGAAAGTTCCTGGATGAGTTGAAAGCCACGGTTCCGATCTATCCGGTGACGGAGATAACTGCCGAAATCGTGGCGCAAATCGGCGGCGAGCAAGCCGGTAAAGGAATCAATCTTCCCCTTGGTGACCTCATCATCGGAGCCTGCGCACTGGAGCTCGGGTATGCCATCGGCACTAGCAATGTCCGCGACTTTAACCGCATTCCCGGACTGAACGTTATTCAGCTCTGAGCAGCGCCCCCTTTCCCTCCCAAACTAGGTTCCGCAAGCTAGCGCCGGTCACCGATTCTTCATCAAAAATTTCGCTGTTTTTTCATACGCTTAGCGCCCGAAATTTTCCGGTTCGCTCGGGACGCGCGCGATTCTCGGCTCAGGAGTTACTCTATATGACCCCTCGTTCCATTCGCCGCGCCGCCGAGCGCCGGGCCAAAAAACTGGCCCGCAAAGCACAGCCTGCTGCCGCTGTTACAGCCGAACCGATAGCGGACTCCGGTGTGAGCCGGACGTCCTCGTCCGCTTCCGATCTCCCGCTCGCACCAGCAATCACTCCGGTCGTCGCCGAAACATCCGCTCAGTTGGATGCCAGGCCCACACCCATTACTCGCCGCCCAACTCCTTGCCAACCGCGCCAATGCCCAGCTCAGCACCGGTCCGCGCACCCCGGAAGGTCTCGCCGTATCCTCGCAAAACGCTGTCAAGTCCGCTCTCACCGGCCGCACCGTCCTGCTCCCCACCGACGACGTCGAAGAATATGCTCGCTTTCTCGCCGAGTTCCAGCAGCATTACAATCCGGTCGGCATCGCCGAATGCCAGCTCGTGCAAGCCATCGTCGATTGTCATTGGCGTCTGAACCGCATCCAGGAACTGGAGCACGCCCTGTACGCCCGCGGCCATCGGCAGTTTGAAGCGCAGTTTGCCGAAGAGCCGGAAACTAGCCGGCACAGCATGATCGTGCTCGAAACGCACTTGGCCTACCAGAAAGAACTGCGCAACCTGCACATCCAGGAATCCCGCATTGACCGCAAACGCCGGAACGCCCTCACCGAACTTGAATCGCTCCAGGCCGAGCGCACGTAAACAGAACCGCGACCGTGACGAAGCGGAGGACCCCGCCGCTCCCTTCGCCTCCGAGGCCGACTTCTTTGCTGCCTTGGACGCGGGTTACATCCCGCCGCGCCTCGCCGCCTATATGGCCGAAGAAAAATCAGTTAGCGAAAATGGGTTCGATTTTTCAAATGCCGCTGTAAGTGACAAGTGCGGCCAATCGAAGGCCGCCTGAAACGAGAGTGCATCCGGAAAAATCAGGCCCCACCGAGAGAAAGCTACCGTCGCTAGGAACGCTACGCAGGTTTGAAAACTTTGTTGGTGGTGTAACCCGCCTGGCAACAATTGCCGCCTTTAGCTAAAAGCCGTTCGCTGTATAATCTGAAGCTTCTACCATGCCCAAATTTAGCCGCATCGTACACCTTGCGGGCGCAGTTTCCGTCTGCGCTCTTTCGCTGATTCTCGCGGGTCCACCCGTTGCCGCTCAAAGCGCCAGCGCGAAGTCTGCACCGCAGAAGAACGATGAAGAGTACGACAAGCTCATCAAGCAATATCTGCAAGATCCGCGCATCACGACTGAGCTCGTCGATCATCTCCCGGCCTCGAACACTGTGCCCACGCCGTTGAAGTTTTTGGGGCGCATTCCCGGCACCCCCGGCGAACTGACTTACGCGAAAGACATCTATCGCTATTACGAGGCTCTCGCGAAGGCTTCTCCGCGCGCTAAATTCTGGAAAATTGGACAAACCGAAGAAGGCCGCGATCAGGTGATTCTCGCCATTTCGGACGAGAAGACGATTCGCGGTCTCGACAAGTACAAGGACATGCTGGCTGAGCTAGGCGACCCGCGCAAGACGTCCGAAGAACGCGCGCGCCAGATCATCAAGACCGGCAAACCGATTTATTGGCTCACCAGCGGAATCCATTCGCCCGAAACGGGCGGTCCTGAAATGCTGATCGAGCTCGCATATCGCCTGATCGTAGAGGAATCGCCGCTGGTTCAGAATATCCGCGACAACACGATCGTCTTCATCACTCCCGTCGTTGAAGTGGATGGGCGCGAAAAGGAAGTGGATACCTACTATTACGGCAAGAAGACCGGCAAGCCGCGCCCGCCGCTGATGTACTGGGGCAAATACGTTCAGCACGATAACAACCGCGACGGCATGGGTCAGTACCTGAAGATTACGCAGAACATCACGCGCAGTCTGCTCGAGTGGCATCCCACAATCTTGCATGACCTGCATGAGGCGCAGTCGTATCTTTATGTGTCTACCGGGACTGGGCCATACAACGATTCGCTTGATCCAATTCAGATCGATGAATGGTGGCTATTGGCGCAGACGGAGCTGATGGAGATGGCAAAGCGTGGGGTACCCGGCGTCTTTACGTACGGATTCTACGACGGCTGGGTGCCGAATTATCTGTTTTGGATTGCGATTACCCATAATTCGTTCGGCCGCTTCTATGAGGTGCAGAGCTATGGCCCTGACATCAACAAGAATCTTCGTCTTGGTCCAACGACTACGAGCAAAGAATGGTACCGCTCCAATCCGCCTCTGCCGGCCATCGCTTGGGGACCGCGTAATAACACCAACATTCAGGAATCCGCGCTGCTGTTTGCGCTGAACAAGGTTGCAACAGACAAGGACCTTTATCTCGAAAATTACTGGCTGAAGACGAAGCGCTCCATCGATAAGGGCAAGAACGGTCCCACATACGCCTGGGTCATTCCGGCCGCGCAGCGCCGCCGGGCCGATGCAGCCGATATGGTGAATGCTCTGCGCCGCCAAGGGCTGGAAGTGCAAACCGCCGGTTCCGCGTTCAAGGCCGGCAATCTTCAGGTTGCCGCCGGCGACTACATCATCCGGGCAGACCAGCCGTACCGCGAATTGGCGGACATGTACTTCTCCATCCAGAATTATCCAGTGGCGAATCCACGTCCCTATGACGACACCGGCTGGACGATGCAGTTCATGCGCAACGTGGAGCTTCATCCTGTTACCGACAAATCGATACTAGAGTCGCCGATGGCTTTGCTCTCAGCCGATGCTAAAGCGCCTGCAGGTATTGAGGGCAGTGGCGGTGTTCTTGTCGTCGACCACACCACCGATAACAACCTGATGGCGTTTCGGATGCGCAACAAAGATGTGAAGATGCTTGCCGCGGAAGACGACTTCGAACTGGATGGCCACAAGTTCCGCGCCGGCGCGTTCATCATCCCGGATGCCGATAAAGCCAAGCTGGAGCCGCAGATCAAAGATCTGGGCTTGACGGCCTGGGCTGCCGATTCTGCGCCGACGGTCAAGACTCACGAAATGCAAGTTCCGCGCATAGGATATGTACACTCCTGGTCTCGCACGCAGGACGAAGGTTGGGTGCGCGCAGCGCTCGACTATTACGGTGTTCCGTACACCTATTTCGCCGATCAGAAACTGCGCGATGGGCACTTGCGCGCCCGGTATGACGTCATCATCTTCCCGCACGTTGGCGGCACATCCCAGTCTGAAGTGAACGGCACCGCTCGCACGGGCAAGGACCCGATTCCTTATAAGAAGAGCGAGCTGACGCCCAACCTTGGCGCTAACGACGAAAGCGAGGACATCCGCGGCGGCATGGGAATTGAAGGTTTGGGCGAACTTGCCAAGTTTGTTGAAGAGGGCGGCACGCTGATTACGGAGGGCTCGACTGCTGCTCTCATGGCCGACTACGGTCTCGCCACGGGGGTTACGGTCGATCATCCGGAAGGGCTTGCGGCACGCGGCACCATCCTTCGCGGTGTAATTGCGGATCGCAAGAGTCCCGTTCTGTACGGATACGACGGCAAGGACCTGCCCATCTACTTCAATCAAGACCCGGTTTTCACAGCGGGCGGCGGCTTCGGCGCTGGCGGATTCGGCGGTGGACGAGGCGGGGCAGGGGGGCGCAACGGTGTCACCTTCGGTCAGGACGTAACGCCCAATGCCGTCCCGGTTCATATCTCGCCCTGGCAGCAGGACGAGGGCGACACCACTCCGGAGCTGGTTCAGACGCCGCAGACCTCGCAGGCAGACCAGGCGGAAAGCATGCGTCAGATGATGCGCGCTTTCGGCGTTCAAGAAGAGACTCGCCCGCGCGTGCTGATGCAGTTCCCGGCCAACCCGAACGACATGCTGCTGTCTGGCATGTTGTCCGACGGCCAAGCTCTATCGGGGAAGCCGCTTGCTTTGGACGTGAATCTCGGACAAGGGCATATCGTGATGTTCGCGTTGCGACCGTTCTGGCGCTGGCAGACGCAGGGGACCTACTTCCTGGGTTTCAATGCCATCTTGAATTGGAACCATCTCGACGCCGGAAAGGCTGAGCCGCGGCAAGGCCGGCAGCGGTCCACGGAAACACCGGGCACACGCTAATTAAGAAATTCGCTCCAAAATAGTGGCGATTCCTTGGCCCACGCCGATGCACATCGTGCACAGGGCATAGCGCGCTTGCATTTTTTCGAGTTGGTAAACGGCAGTTGCGATTAATCGCGCCCCACTCGCGCCCAGCGGATGGCCGATTGCGATCGCTCCGCCGCTTGGATTGATGAAGTCGGCGTCTTCCGGCAGACCGAGTTCACGAAGTACCGCGACTGACTGCGATGCAAAGGCTTCGTTTAGCTCGATGAGCGCGATTGCGCCGAGCGGCAGTCCCGCTTTCGCCAGCGCCTTACGAGTGGCTGACGCCGGAGCGATACCCATGATACGCGGCGCAACACCTACTACGCTGGATGTGACCACGCGAGCTCTCGGCCGCAGCGCATATTTATGGACCGCTTCCTCACTGGCGAGCAGCACCGCCGAAGCGCCGTCGTTGATGCCCGATGCGTTGCCCGCCGTCACCGTGCCATTCGGTTTTACCACCGGCTTCAGCTTTGCGAGCGCTTCGAGCGTCGTGTCTGGCCGCGGGTGCTCGTCGTTATCGAAGATCTTTGGCGATCCCTTCTTCTGAGGTATCTCAACCGGAATGATTTCGCACTGGAAGAAGCCCTCTTTATGCGCACGTACCCACCGTTGCTGGCTGCGCAACGCAAATGCATCCTGGTCCGCTCGGGAAATTTGAAATTCATCGGCGACATTCTCCGCCGTCTGCGGCATCGAATCGACTCCGTACTTCTCCTTCATTTCGGGATTGATAAAGCGCCAGCCAATGGTTGTGTCGAAAGCATCGAGATTTCGTGCGAAACCGGTCTCGTTCTTGCCGATCACGAACGGCGCGCGCGACATGCTCTCCACACCGCCGGCAATCACCAGGTCCATGTCGCCCAGCCGGATGGCGCGAGCAGCGGTCACGACGGCATCCATACTCGATCCGCAAAGCCGGTTTATGCTAGTCCCCGGCACCTCAACGGGCAGCCCGGCGAGCAGCGCCGCCATACGGGCAACGTTGCGATTATCTTCACCCGCCTGATTGGCGCAGCCGTAGATCACGTCGTCTACTGCGCCCCAATCCACTCGCTTGTTGCGCTCTATCAGAGCTCGTATCGGAATAGCGGCGAGATCGTCTGTGCGAATTGTAGATAGCGCTCCGGCGTAACGCCCAAACGGTGTTCGAATCGCATCGCAGATGTAAGCGGAATTCACGTTAAATCCCCCACTCTAAGGGACCACGGGGATAGTTCACACCTTTCCGCATAGCGATGTTCAAATCTTCCTCGCTGCACACGCCTTCGTTGACCGTTAGTCTGGCCTCATTAGCGAGTCCGGCAATCGTACGATAGACGATCATGCCGCGCACATTTGGGATGCGTGTGACCGCAAATCCCGCTGCCTGTAGCAAAGCGACGGCTCGAGAGTACGTCTCAGCGCTGCATTGATCGCCTTTGGCGACGGCCACGCGCTTCGCCGTCATGTAATCGAGAGCGAGATCCACAGTGACGCCCTTAGGGTGTGCTTGCTCGTGCTTGACCGTGACGAGGATATCTTCGTATTCACCTTTCGTCGCCAGGGCCTCGCGAACGCCAGAGCCGACCTGGCTTCCATGCACCACCGGCTCGGTTTCTGGCATCTGCGGTTGCGCGTTTTCCCCATATTCGTACCATCCTCGACCCGTTTTGCGGCCGAACCATCCCGCGTCCACGATCTCCTTCTGGAGGAGCGACGGCCGAAATCGAAGCTCATAGAAGAACGCTTCAAAAACCGACTTAGTGACCGCAAAATTCACATCGTTCCCGATCAAATCCATCAACTCGAAGGGTCCCATCCGAAACCCACCGCATTCACGCATGACTGCGTCGATCGTCGCCGCGCTGGCGATTCGTTCTTGCAACATTCTCAGGGCTTCGAGATAAAACGGACGCGCCACGCGATTCACTATGAATCCCGGACTCGATTTCACATGTACGGGTGTTTTACCCCATGCAGCGGCAGTTGCGAAGATTGTTTCGGCGCAATCGCGGTCAGTAGCCAACCCACTGACTACTTCCACGAGTTCCATGATCGGCGCAGGGTTGAAAAAGTGCATGCCAGCCAATCGACCGGGCCGCTGCAAGGCCGCCCCGATTGCCGTAATTGAGATTGAAGACGTATTGGTCGCGAGAATGCAATCGTTCGCGACAATGCCTTGCAGCTTGCCGAAGAGATCGCGTTTGATCTGGAGGTCTTCGATAACGGCTTCGATCAGCAATTGTGCCGGAGCGATCTCTTCGATCGATGCTGCGGCCGAGATGCGCGACGCTTGCTCCGCGCTCAATTTTCCCTTTGCGGCCAGCTTTTGAATCCCATTGATTGCCTTCTTGACAGCATCCGCTCTCACATCAAACAGCAGAACGGGATGTCCGGCGGCCGCCGCCACTTGCGCAATACCGGCGCCCATGGTCCCGGCGCCGATCACGGCGACAATCCCATGAGGATCGGTGGCATTCAGCGACCCACGAAATTTAGGTGTGTCGCTTTTCGAGAAAGGCCGCTACGCCCTCGCGAAAATCTGCTGGTGCGCCCTAATGTCCGCATCGTGTCGCGTTCAAAATCCAACTGCTCGTCGAGTGAACGCCCACTGGAAGAGTAAATCGCTTGTTTGATACGCGCCAGACCCATTGTTGGAGCAGCGGCAAGCTGTTCGGCGAGCTTATCAACCGTTGCCGCAAACTCCGTGTCGTCCACGCACTTCCAGATCAATCCCCAATCAGCAGCTTGCTCGGCGGAAATCTTTTCGCCAAGCAGAGCCATGCCCATGGCCCGCGCCGTTCCTATCAGCCGTGGCAGAAAATAAGTTCCGCCGGTGTCGGGGATCAGGCCAAGCTTACAGAACGATTCGATGAAGCTCGCCGATTTTGCTGCAATCACCAGGTCACATGCGAATGCCAGGTTTGCTCCGGCACCCGCTGCGACTCCATTCACGGCCGCAATGACGGGCATTGCGAGTGTCCGCAAACGCCTGACCAATGGGGCATAATAGTTCTCGATCGATGCACCCAGATCGATCGATTCCGCCGCATTGACGGCACGGTCTCCCAGATCCTGCCCGGCGCAAAAGCCCCGTCCTGCGCCTGTCAGTACCAAAACGCGAGCGCTTTTGTCAGCCTTCCAGTGCACTCAGCGCGTCGCGCAATTCTTCGATGCATCTGCACATTGAAGCTGTTCAATTTGTCTGGGCGGTTAAGCGTGATTCGCGCGATGCCATCACGAAACATCGAAGAAATCGTTTCGTATCTCATCGCTTCCTCGATGCGAATAGCGGCTTGAAATCGATGGATGGAATGCGCGGCCGGCCGGGTTCTATCTCTCGCAGCGGCTCTGCGGGCTTCATCGTTTGCAAACTGCGAATCGCAAGCTTCTGGTACGTTTCGGTTCCGCGCTGCTTCCACGCAATCTCTTCGTCGGTCAATTGCCGCATGACTTTTGCAGGAACGCCGACCACCAAACTCCTGGGCGGAATTTTCTCGGCCGATTTCACAAACGCCATTGCTGCGATGATGCTCATCTCCCCAATTTCAGCCTCATCCATGATGACTGCGTTCATTCCGACCATCGAATTCCTTCCGATACGGCAACCGTGCAAGACTGCGCCATGGCCGATATGCCCGTTCGCCTCCACGACCGTATCCATGCCGGGAAAGCTGTGCATCACGCAAGTGTCCTGCAGGTTGCTGCCTTCTTCCAGAACTACACGGCCGAAATCACCGCGCATCGAGGCATTAGGGCCGACATAACACCCGGCGCCCACAATTACGTCGCCGATTAACACCGCCGTCGGATGCAGGAACGCGCTAGGGTGCACTACTGGCACAATGCCGTCAATCGAAAAGATCTGGGCCATCGACTACGGTCTCAGTTAGAAGAGACGTGCGCGCGGCTCTGCGCAACCCGAAAGCGGTTCGCAACGAAAGCGGTGTCGGTCAAAGAAGCATTTGCGGCCGGATTCGCGCCGCTCGCGTGGAAGTCGCTGTATGCTGCCGATTGATTCACGTACACGCCTCCAGTTAAATTGCAGGAGAGCGCCACACCCGCTTCTGCGGCTGCATCAGCAACTTCGTTGAGCACTTTGTCGTCCGTCGAATAAACCGACATCGTGATCGCACCGTGTTCCGTTGCGCCTTGTCTTGCAAGCGCGATGCTTTGCGCGGTGTTATCGGTTGCAATCACGAACGCGATGGGCCCAAACAGCTCCTGCATGAATTTGGACGGGTGACTTGCATCCGTCTTTAGCAACAGGGGCGTGCGCACGCACGCGCCACTAAACTGCGGATGCTGCAATGGTTTGCTGTCTACGATCACCTCGCCCAAGCCGCGCGCCTCTTCGATTCGCTGCAAAATGCTGTCATTTTGAATCGCACCCAACACTTCGACGGCCCGCGCAGGATCGCTCAGCAGCTTATTCAGTCCTTCGCCTATGCCCGCCGCAACCTGATCGAAACTCAGGCGCCCTTCCGGCGTGTCGATTCCAGCTTTAGGCACGTATATGTTCTGCGGAGCGGTACACATCTGGCCCGAGTAGAGAGCCAACGAAAACGAGATGTTCCGCATCATGCCTTTAAAGTCGTTCGTCGAATCGAGGACGATCTGGTTGACGCCGGCCTTTTCTGTAAAGACCTGTGCCTGATGAGCATTCCGCTCCAGCCAGAGACCGTTTTCCGAACTGCCGGTGAAATCTATGACCTTAATCTCGGGACGTAGTGCGAGCCTCCGCGGCACGTCGTCGCCCTTCTCATGTGCTAGCAATGTGACAACGTTCGGATCGAAACCAGCCTCACGCAAGACATCGCGCGCCACCTGAACGGTGATGGCGAGCGGCAAAATAGCCCCGGGATGCGGCTTCACAATCACTGCGTTGCCCGTTGCCAAACTCGCAAATAATCCCGGATAGCTGTTCCAGGTGGGGAAAGTGCAACACCCGATTACCAGGCCGATGCCGCGAGGAATGATTCGGTACCGTTTCTCCATTTTGAGCGGCTCATTCTTGCCTTGCGGCTTTTCCCATGCCGCCGTTTTCGGAATGCGGCTCATCTCCGACCAGGCATAAGCCACTGCTTCAAGTCCGCGATCTTGCGCGTGTGGACCGCCAGCCTGGAAGGCCATCATGAACGCCTGCCCGGATGTGTGCATGACGGAATATGCGATTTCGAAGCTCTTCTTATTCAGCCGGGAAAGGATTTCGAGCGATACGCCCACCCAGGTTTCGGGACCTGCGTTTCGCCATGGCCCGGCTGCCTTCTGAACCGCCGGAAGGAATGTATCGGAGGTCAACTTTCGGATAAGTCACACCCAGCTCGATTCCAAACGGCGAATGTTCACTGCCGGTGTGTCCGACAGTTCCTGGTTCATCCAGCGGGAATGGCTTGTTCAAGAGGTCTTCGAACGCCTTTTTCCCGTCATCGTTTGCAGTCTCACCATAGACCTTCGGACTCGGCATCTCTGAGAATGCGCTCCAATAGCCGCGAGTTTGAATCGCTTCTACCGCTTTATCCAGCAGCGGCTTATGACGAATAAAAAAATCTTCCGACATTTATATTTAGTTGTCCTGATCGTAGTCGACTGTAACGTGTTCAGTTACCGGGTAGCTCTGGCAACTCAAGATGAATCCACGCGCGACTTCATAATCTTCAAGCGCATAGTTGGCGTCCATGTCAACTTGTCCTTCAATAAGCTTTGCCCGGCAAGTTGCGCAAACTCCGCTCTTACAGGAATGGCGGAGATCGATGCCGCGCGCAAGTGCCGCATCGAGAATGGTCTCGTTGCGCTGCATGGAAAAGTGCTGCGTGCCGCCGTCGACGATCAACGTCACCTGGCACTCCGCAACTTCCTCTGCGGCGGCCTGCTTGCGCCGCATTTGCTGCTCAGTTTCCTGCACTGTGAACAGCTCAATCTTGATGTGCGAAGCGGGAAAGCCCATCGCCTTCAGGCGAGCGGCAACACTGTCAACCATGTCTTGCGGTCCGCAAAGAAAAATATCGTTGACACTTTCGAACCTGCAGAACTGTCGCAGCAGTTGTTCCGCCTTCTCGCCATCGATGCGGCCGTTCAACAGATCGACATCCTGGTGCTCGCGCGTCATCACGTGAATCAAGCTGAACCGATCGAGGTAGCGGTCTTTCAATTCCGCTAACTCCTCGCGAAAAAGAATCGTGCTTGAGGCGCGATTACCGTAGAACAATGTGAATTGACTGCCCGGCTCGGTCAACAGTGTCGTCTTGATAATGGAAAGTATAGGCGTGATGCCGCTGCCCGCCGCGAAGGCTACGTATTGTTTTGTGTTCGCCGGCGAAAGCGGAACGTGAAAGCGGCCCTCGGGCGGCATAACCTCCAGCGTGTCGCCCGCTTTGACATGCTGCGTCAGCCAATTTGAAAAAATCCCGCCCGGTGTGCGTTTCACTGCAACACGCAGCACTTGGTCTTGCACGGCAGAACAGATGGAGTAAGAGCGACGAACTTCGATGCCGTCGATCATTGCGCGCAAGGTCACGTACTGCCCTTGCACGTAACGGAATCGCTCTTCAAGTTCGGGCGGAATGCTAAAAATAACCGTCACGGCATCGCGCGTTTCCGGTTTAATGGCACGAACTGTTAAAGGAAAAAAATGGCCTGCCCCAGTTGCCGCGCCTTGTTTTTCGTCAATGACGCTTGAAGGCATCAAAAGGCTCCAGGCACGACAAACATTTGTATAGGGCTTTGCAAGGGGTCGATCCGTAACGGCTGACGAGCTTCGTGTCGACCGACCCGCATTGCGGACATGCGGGACTAGCGGCCTCAATCTGAACTAAAGAACTGGACGGAGGCGCGATCCCGTAATCGCGCAGTCGTTGTTTCGCTTCGTCACTCATCCAGTCTGTTGTCCAAGGCGGCGATAGCTCGATAATCAATCGAAGTTTCTCGATTCCGTGGTCTTTCGCAGATCGGCGAATCTCATCGGCGATAACGTCCATTGCCGGGCAACCCGAGTAGGTCGGCGTAATAGTGACAACCAACTCATCCTCATGGGCGCTCCAGCGCACGCCTCGCACAATGCCGAGATCCGTGATCGACAGAACCGGGATTTCCGGGTCGGCAATCCCGTCAAGCCAGCTCCAGACTTCGGTCGACGTTGGATGCGCCGCTACCATCGTGCTCCTGGGTACGCCCGCTGCAGGAATTGCATTTCCGCAAGCAGGTAACCTAACTTTTCCGAATGCACGCCGCGTTTGCCGCCGCGCTGCATCCACTTTCCTGCCGGTACCTGCAGAGTCGCTTCAGCGAGTGTTTTTTCGACTTGCTCTGTCCATGCCGGGCGTAAGCTTTCGAGGTCCACGCCGATGCCGTTCCGCACCATCTCTGCGTCGACGTCATCCATTTCAAAGAACTCGCCGGTATATGTCCAGAGTTCGTCAACGGCGGCTTGCATGCGGCGGCGACTCTCTGAAGTGCCGTCGCCCAACCGGATGACCCAATCCGTACTGCGCTCCAAATGATAGCTGACTTCCTTGGATGCCTTCTGCGCGATAGCGGCCACGCGCGAGTCACTCGATTGCTGCAGCCCATTGAGCAATTGCAGGTGCCAAGTATCGAAGAACCATTGCCGCGCAGTTGTCATCGCGTAGTCGCCGTTCGGCTGCTCTAAAAGCAAAATATTGCGGTACTCGCCCGCATCGCGCAGAAACGCCAAATTGTCTTCATCACGGCCGACGCCTTCCACTTCAGCGGCATAAGACAACCAAAATCTGGCATGCCCCAGCAGATCGAGCGCGACGTTCGTCAGCGCAATATCTTCTTCAAGTACTGGCCCATGTCCGCACCATTCGGATAGCCGCTGGCACAAAATGAGG
Organism: Terriglobia bacterium; assembly: GCA_963846025.1. GTDB lineage: Bacteria > Acidobacteriota > Terriglobia > Bryobacterales > Bryobacteraceae > Bog-105. The sequence goes on from CAWJUG010000008.1 coordinate 16,409, forward strand.
CAGTTGTCCCCCAGCCGCAGCAAGTACTCAAATAGTGGTCCCTGAGGCATTCTTTAGAGATTCTTCACTTCCGCAGGAACTTCATAGAAGCTGGGATGCCGGTAAACTTTGCTATTCGCCGGTTCAAATAACGCTTCCTTCTCACCCGGACTGCTGGCTGTAATGTCGGCCGACTTCACAACCCAGATGCTCACGCCTTCATTGCGGCGCGTGTAGACATCTCGCGCGTTCTTGATAGCCAGTTCGGCATCCGGAGCATGCAGGCTGCCCACGTGTTTGTGCGCCAAACCGTGTTGACTCCGAATGAATATCTCCCAGAGCGGCCAATCGTTCATGCGGCAGCTTTCTTGTTCGAATGCTTCTGTGCGTAAGCTGCGGCGGCATCGCGTACCCAAGCACCTTCTTGGTGCGCTTCGATACGCGCACGCAAACGGTCGCGGTTGCACGGGCCATTCCCTTGGATGACGTTGTAAAACTCGTCCCAGTCGATTTTTCCGAAATCGTAGTGCCCGCGCTCGGGATTCCACTTCAAATCCGGATCGGGAATGGTAAGCCCTAAATACTCGGCTTGCGGCACGGTTTGGTCGATAAATTTCTGACGCAGTTCGTCATTCGAAAACAGCTTGATCTTCCAGCGCATCGATTGAACGCTGTGCTTGGAGTCCGCATCGGGCGGCCCCTGCATCATCAGCGAGGGCCACCACCAGCGGTTTAACGCATCTTGCGCCATGGCCTTCTGCTCCGGTGTCCCACGCGAAAGCGACAGCAGAATATCGAACCCTTGCCGTTGATGGAAACTCTCTTCTTTGCAGATTCTCACCATCGCTCGCGCATACGGTCCATAAGAACAGCGGCAAATTGGGATCTGGTTGATAATCGCGGCTCCATCCACCAGCCAGCCAATCGCCCCAATGTCGGCCCACGTCAGGGTTGGATAATTGAAAATGCTCGAGTATTTCGCCTTGCCGCTCAGCAGGTCGTCAACGGTTTGCTCCCGCGAAACGCCCAGGGTCTCCGCAGCGCTGTAGAGATATAGCCCGTGACCAGCCTCATCCTGTACTTTCGCCAGGAGAATCGCTTTCCGCTTCAAGGAAGGCGCGCGGGTGATCCAGTTTCCTTCCGGCAGTTGCCCGACAATTTCGGAGTGTGCGTGCTGTGAAATCTGCCGGATCAAGGTCTTGCGATAGGCCTCAGGCATGAAATCCTTCGGCTCGATTTTGATTCCGGCGTCCACACGTCCCTGAAAATGCTGCTCCTCAGGGCCCATCTCGCCCGCGCCGCGCACTCGCTCGACGCCCGTGTCTACCATCTGCGCGTACATTTTGCTACTTTCCTACGCGACATCAAAACGCCAGTAACTCCTCAATCTTGGCGCCAATCGATTCAACGCCTGGCAGCACGGCATTCAGCATCCCGAAATTGTAGGGCAGGGGAACGTCAGGTACTGCCACCCGCTCAATCGGCGCATCCAAGTTGAAGAAGCACTCCTTTGCAACCACTGCCGCGATCTCTGCGCCGAAACCCGCCGTCAACGTGTCTTCATGCACAATCAGGCAGCGCTTCGTCTTGTTCACGGAGCGGATTACCGCATCGCGATCCCACGGAACGATTGTCCTGAGGTCGATTACTTCCACGTTGTCATTCGTCTTTTCAGCCGCCAAAACAGATCGCTCCACCATCGCTCCCCAGGTGATCACGGTCAGCTTGTCTCCTTCGCGAACGACGTTTGCTACGCCTAACGGCAGCAGGAAATCGTCGCCCGGATAAGGCCGCCGCGCCGAGGCCGCATCCAGCAGCGCTCGATGTTCGAAGAAGATGCTCGGATTCGGGCTGCGCAATGCGGTGCGCAAAAGGCCAACCGCGTCTTCCGCGTTCGATGGCATAATCACCTGCCATCCCGGCGCGTGCGCGAATGTTACCTCGCTCGATACGCTGTGCCAAGGGTCTCCGCACTTGCTGAAGCCGCCCGGCATGCGGACCACAATCGGCGCGCTGAATTTGCCCGCTGTCCGCCATCGCATGGTTCCGCAGTCGTCGAGTTGTTCTGTGGCGGGCTCGGCATACTTGCGGAATTGGATCTCGGCAACCGGCCGCAGACCGGCTAGAGCGAGGCCTACCGCATTTCCAATGATGCCTTCTTCAGACAGGCTTGTGTCGTAAACCCGATCTTCGCCAAACGTCCGCTGCAGATCCAATGTGGCCGCATGAACGCCGCCTTTCGGCCCTACGTCTTCGCCGAATATAAGCGCCTTAGGGTTCACGTGCAACTCGTGCTCCAACGTGCGGCGGATCCCTTCGAGCATATTGATCCTGGCGCGCTCCGGCTCGAACTTAGATGGTTCGCGGCGCGCAGACCCGAACAAGAAATGCGTGGCACGGGATGCATCGGGTTCAGAACGGTCTAAAGCTTCTTCTAAGGCACGCTGAACGTCAGCTTCTGCGTTTTGTTCCAGCGCTTTCCATTCGTCGGCCGAAAAAAATTCGGGAACCAGGTAGCGCTGTAATGCCGGTAATGGATCTCTCAGGCGCTCAGCAGCCAACAACTCCGCTCCCTTATAGGCTTGCGTGTCTTGTCCGGAATGCCCGCTCAAGCGCGGAACAGTGAAACGCAGCAGCACCGGGCCATCACCTGCCCGGACCAGGCTTACCGCTTCCTGCATGTAGCGCGATGCCTCTGCCGGATTGCAACCATCGCCCGCTAACACGGTAAGGTCGCGAAAGCTCCTCAGGTTTGCGGCGATGTCTCCGCCTGGCGTCTGCTTCGCACCTGGAACCGAGATGCCGAAGCCGTTATCTTCGATATAGAACAGCATCGGGAGCCGCGCAGTAGTGGCCGTGTTCAGGGCCGACCAAAAACCATTGGTAGCCACCGATCCATCGCCGCCAACAACAACCGCGATCGCGCCGTCGTAACTGGAATCGCGTAGCGTGTCGCGATAGTAACGGATGGCGCGCGCCCAGCCTGCCGTCGTCGTGTATTGAGTGCCAACGCCACCGGCCATCGGCAGAACAATAGGCCCATCCGTGCGCGGCAGGTTGAAGACTACTCCAATGTCCCGGCCGTCAGTTATCCCGCCCGATTTCGCCATGCCGCCGGCGAGCGCGTCGGCTAAGGTCAAGCCCATCGTTAGGAGGAGTGGCCGGCAGCGATAGTAAGCGCCCGCTGCGTCGTGCCGCCGGGTCAACAACGTCCCGAGCATTATCTGACCGAGTTCGTGACCGCGAGCGGAAAACTGATACAGAACTCTCTTTTCGGGGAAGAGCTTTGTCTCTTCCAGCCGATCCAGAGCGCGCGATGTCAGAGCCAGCCTCGCGATTCGTCCCCAATCGAAGCGCGGATCGACAGTACCCGCCACGCCATTTGCGGTCTGAATGCGTTGTTCCTTTACAGCTACTGAACTCAAGAAGGACATGCCAAATTAAGCCGGTTGTGCAATCAAAGCGTCTTTGTGAGCGGGCCACAGCCAGTGACGATATGCCGGCATGCGGCCGCGAACGGCATCTGCGTACAGAGATCGTATCTTTTCCGTGATGGGTCCCATTTCGCCCGTGCCCACGGGACGGTGATCCACCTGAACGATCGGCGCAACCTCCACAGCGGTCCCTGTAAAGAAGATTTCGTCGCACATGTAGAGTTCACTGCGGTCGATCGATCGCTCCACAACTTCGAGCCCAAGTTCGTTGTGCGCCAGTTCCATAACGCTCGCCCGCGTGATTCCTTCCAGGATGTTATCAGTAACGGGAGGCGTAATCAGCTTGCCTTTTCTGACCACAAAGATGTTGCAAGTGGCGCCCTCTGCGACGTGGCCGTCCTGATTCAGGAAGATTGCCTCGTCGTGTCCGTTACGGCGCGCCTCATCGCCCGCCAGCACGCTATTAACGTAGGACCCGCAAATTTTCGCTCGGCCGGGGATCATTGTGTCGTCGATGCGACGCCATGAGACTACGCCAGCTTTCAATCCGCGCTGGTTTTCAAAATAATTGCCGAACGGAATGGCGACAATCGCATAGCGCGTCGTTCTCGTCAGCCGCAACGCCGATTCGCGCGGACGACTTGTACGCGATGGGACGCACATAAACGTTCGAGTGGAAATCATTTTTACGGCAAAGGTCGGCCGTGATTTCCGAAAGCTCCTGCGCCGAGGCGGGAACGTTGATCCGGAGAATTCCACAGTTCTGCTTCCATCGTTCGTAATGCTCTAAGACGCGGCAAAGAAACAGTTCGCTCTCTTTTGTGTCGTAGTAGCCCCGGATCCCTTCGAAAACACCCGTTCCGTAGTTGAGACCGTGGGTCAAGATGTTTACGTTGGCTTCGCTTAGCCGCACAAAACGATCTTGGAACCAGACGATGATGTTCGGATTGGGCGCTTCAGTTTTCAATGCCATTCTCCTAATCTCATCTTACGGCAAAATAAGCACCACGAGAAGGTGGTGCTTACGAAGGGGCTTGCAAGATGGACCGCAAAGACCACGGTCCGATTTGGACGACAGCTTGAGATTGTAAATAGTCACCCCGGGGCAAGTAATTTCTAGGTTGATGTGGGTCTGCATCCAGGCGAGCGGATGCGGGAGCACGGCCCTCTATATTTAAGATTGAAGCCAACGCCTATCCTCCTGATGGTTCGCTCGCTGGAGTACGGAGGCTGCGAACGTGACGCTGCAAAAATCGCGGTCGGATTAGATCGAAACCGCTTTACGCCGCACGTTGGAGTGTTCAAACAGGGTGGATTTCGTACCGCGGAGGTGCAGGCTGGGGGCGTCCCCATCGTGCATTTTCCAGTGGAATCGCTCGTCAACTCGTCTGCTATTCGGGCTGCTCGCCAGTTCGGCAGCTATGTTCATGAACACAGCATCAAACTCGTACACGCTTTTGATGTGCCCACCGATTTGTTCGTAGCTCCGGCGGCGCGCTGCTATCGCGTTCCGGTGGTAATTACCGCCCAGCTTTCGTATCGCAATATGTATGACCGGTTTGGCCGCATTGCACTTCGATTGACAGATTGGATTTCTGACGCTGTTGTAGTGAATTCAAAGGCTGTAGGCGACTCGTTAGCGCGTCACTTCGGATTACAGGATGAAAAGATCTATCTCTGTCACAATGGCGTGGACGCCCGGCACTTCTACCCTGTCCCAGGAAGCCGTCCTCCTGGACTGAATGGTGCTTCGCTCGTAGTTGGTTCCGTGTGTGTAATGCGACCCGAAAAGCGCATGGATTGGGTTGTGAGGGCCTTCGCCCAAGTTCACAAATTAGCTACGGGCATCCATCTGTTGCTGGTGGGGAGCGGGCCGGAGACGCCTCGTCTCCAAGCCTTGGCGTCCGAGCTTGGCGTGAGCGATGTCTCTCATTTTCAGCCGGCACAAGCGGACGTCGCACCCTGGATGCAAGCTATGGATATTTACATCAATAGTTCGTCTTCCGAGAGCTTTCCGAATGGCCTGCTCGAAGCAATGGCGTGTGGCTGCTTTCCTATCGGCTCGCGCGTTGGCGGCATTCCTGAATTGATAATTAACGGCGAGAACGGACTTCTTTTCGACGCCTCCGATCAGCAACAACTTACCGAAGCGCTGCGATTAGCGGTTAACGACGAGATGCTGCGCAACAGCTTGCGTCAGCGTGCAGTAGCAACTGCCCACGAAGACTTCTCTATGCGTTTGACGCTGAACAGAACGGAAGCTCTTTATGAACGCCTGTTAGCAAAGCGTGGAGTGATTACCGCCAAGTGCTGAAATTCGGCCTCCTTCAACGCGAGCAGTTTTTGACGCAAGACCATCGCAATGGAGTGGAGCGTCTGCTTTCTGTCTTCTCGAAAGGTCGCGTGTCTTATCGATTGCTGCACAGACCGCCGCAGCCGTCGAGCGGAGATTCGGAACTGTTCGAACGGCTAATGCCGTACATCCGCCTGTCGAGCGGCACGTACCGGACCACCTATCCAGGGCGTTTCAGAAACTTGGATCCTGAGGTGAACCAGCTTCTAGCGAGTACGTTCGATGCTCAGCGGCCCCTGGAAGTACAGGATTGGGCCGCTTCGGCTTGTCTGACTTCGAGCGAATGGGCGCAATCCTTGTTTCCCGTATTCGCGCGGATGAACTTAGTCGCGTCCGATATTCTCCTGTTCCTGGTGGAACTCCAGGATGATAACGGAGGTGTGTTTATATTCGAGCCGGGCGGCGCGCCTTTGCAGTTTGTCAAATCGCCCTTCGTCATCCGCATGACTCCTGCCGAGTCCTGGAAACTGCCGGTGAATTATTGGCTTTGCCGCAAGGCGAGTCAGCGCTGGCAGGCGCTTAATCCTCTCCCGGATTGCGTTCAGGATTGGATCGCGTCCCCGACAGAAGATGTGCTGGAGACAAATGGACTGCGCTTCGCGAAGCTTTCGTTGATTCACCCGGAGGCAGCACAACTGGCCCAGACAGACCACCGCTTCCGCACGCACTGCCAGTCCGTTTTCGAACCATTAGCGTCACCCGTTCAGGTGATTCGCACCATGAACATTTTCAACCGCGCCTATTTTTCGGAAGATCAACTCGCCCGAGGAGCAGCTGCAGTGATCGATAGTTTGTCGCCGGGAGGAATTTGGATACTTGGCCGCACAGTTCAGGAAGAGCCGCCGGTACATGAGGTCACGATTCTTCGCAAGTCCGGCTCCAGCAAAATCGAAATGCCTAAAGAGGATCGGACCGGGCTCCGAAATCGAGTCCATCGTACTCTCAAGCGTTTCGAGCTTGAAAGCTCGCGATACAAGTCGAACCACTGGTCGCGCACCGGCGCCCAGTGATATCGCTTGACTTCTTCCGTCCCCCGAGCCGTTAACCGCTCTACCAGTTCCTCATCTTCCAGCAGTTCGATAGAGCGCGCCGCTAACGCCTCGTGGTCATTGATATCCACCAGCAGGGCAGTTTCCCGATCTTTGACGATATATGGAATTCCACCGGCGTTCGTAGCAACGATTGGCAGACCCGATGCCAGACACTCAAGTAGCGATCCGGGCATGCAGTCGATATTCGGACTTGTCAGATAGATTTCCGCCGAATCGTATAGCTCGGGCACTCTGTCATGCGGAACACGGCCGATAAACTGCGTATTTTTGAGCTGAAGTTCCTGCGCCAATCTCTCGAGCGCCGGACGGCAACAACCGTCGTGCGCAATCGTCAAGCTCGCGTCAGGGTAGCGATCCTGAATGATCGCGAACGCCCGCAGAATGCAGTCGACATTATAGAGCGGCTCCAGGATGCGATTGGTCATGAAGACGGGCCGCAGCTTGCGTCTCTTACGATAACGAAACCGGCTTGTCTCGATAATGTTGAATATCGATTCCGCTTTGATGCCGTGCTTTCCGAAGACGTCCACTAGAAATCCGGAAGGCGCTATGATGCGGTCGGCCCACCGCAAAGTCGGCCTGGCGCTGCGCCATTTGCTAATGTGCTCGTCGGCCTGTCCATCGCGGTAATTGACAACGATCTTCTTCTTGTATAAACGCCCGAGGAGCAAAGCGGGTATGGTCCAGAGCGTATACGAAGAAAGTCCTGCCGAAAAGATATGCAGGATGTCGTGTTTCGGCGCTTCGAACGCGAGCCGGGTCGTATACAAAGCGAACGTCACCAGCGTTCGCAAATAGGGCACACGGCGAACCCAGAGGAACGGTTTGGGAGGCCGTGGGTTGATAGGGAAGAACGTCATCCGGAGACCGGCCGTCTCGCCCAAAACTTCCATCAGGCGTGTCGCCTGTACGGCTTGGCCGCCGAGTATGTCTAGCGAGGGCGCCACCAGGAGAACGCGAATCGGCCTGCTTAACTTCGACGGAGCCGGCTTTGAAGGAGTCTCCTCGCTTGCCGGAGCACTAAGCGATGACATTTTGCCAATCGATCGCCTTGGGCGACTGCTCCTTTGCAGATTCCAGCATTCGCAAGCACCCAATAGTCGAACGGGCGCCGTCCATCACTGTCACCGAAGGCGGCTTGCCATCGCGTACACACAATACAAATTCGTCGATCTGCGCGCCGTAGCCTTTTTCGGCGAACATCTTCGTGCTTGTTCTGCGCATGCCGCCGGAAATCGTCAGACGCTTGAAGTCTTCGGTAGCGATGCCCATGCCTTGCATGTACGCCTCTACGCGCTCGCCGCCCGAGGTGCGGCTTCCCACAGTGCAGTAGGTGAGATTACCAATTGATCCGTCAGCGAATACAAAACTGGCAACCATGTTGTTCTGTCCTATAGGATCAGGCCGGTCGGTCGGTAATGAATAAGCGGATACAGAAACAGGCTCGCTTTCTAAAAGCCAGTACATCAGGTCCGTGAAGTGGCACGCTTCGCCGAGAATAGCTCCTCCGATGGCCGGATCGGCCATCCAGTACGATCCCGAAATGCCTGGCGAATTGATGCGGCATTGCAAAATGGCCGGAGAGGCCCTTTTTTTCAAGTGATTCTTGAGAGGTTTGTAAAACGGCGCGAACCTGCGATTGAATCCGACGGTCAGATGCCGCCCTGATTCCTGAACCGCATGTACCAGGTCACGAGATTCTTCTTCGGTGAGCGCCATAGGTTTCTCAACGAAGACGTGTTTGCCTGCCCGCAATGCGTCCAGAGCTTGCGGAGCATGCTGCTGGTTGCGGCTGGTGATAAACACGAGGTCCACATCGGGATCATCCAGCACTCGCCGGTAGTCGGTTGTGCAGTATGCGGCCTCGAAGCGCGTTCCGTAACTCTTGCCGCGCACTCCGCTGGCGGAATGAATCGCCCTCAGGCTGACGTGAGGGTTCTTCCGAAGTTCTGGTAGATGCGCCCAACGGGCTAGGTTACCCGCGCCGATTAACGCTACCCCCAGCTTGTCCTTCGGCTTAGTCTCCGTTTTGATAGCCACGGTGCGCTGCGGGGAAAACTGCGCGGCCGCTTCGGCTGTGTCCTCCGTCTGGTAGCGCAACAGAACTGCAAGACTATTCGATGCCGGATCCATGATTGTTGAATAGGCCGCTGGTCCTTCGTTCAGGCTGAACCGATGCGTAATCAGTGGATCGAGCGCTACGTCTCCGTGTCCAACCAGCCGGAGAAATTCTTCCATATTGCGGTTCTCCGTCCAACGCACGTAGGAGAACGGATAGTCACGCCCTTGTTTCTCGTATGCCGGATCATAGCTGCCCGGACCGTAAGCGCGCGACATGAAGAGCTGAATTTCCTTCAGGTACATGTCATTCCAGGTGAAGCTCATGTCAACGGCGCCGATCACGACGATTTTTCCGCGATCGCGGCAGATATCGACGGCCAACTTGCACGGTGCTGACGATTTTGAAGCCGCAGCGATCATAACGCAATCGGCGCCTCTGCCGCCGGTCACTGTCGCGACTTGCTCTTTTAACGATCCGCCTGCGAAGATCGGCTCCTGCGCACCTAATTTGCCGGCGAGTTCGACGCGCTCCGGCTTGAGGTCGGCGGCGATCACAACCGCGCCCTGAAGACGCGCCAGTTGCGCGATCAACTGACCGACCAAGCCTAAACCGATGACCGCGACCCGGTCGCCCAAGCCGATATTTGCAATCCGAACTGAATTCAAGGCTATGCTGCCGAGAGTGGCGAAACAGGCGTGGTCGAGGCGTACGTCCGCGGGCACGCGCGCAACTAAATTGCGGCCGGTGACGATAGTTTCCGCATGGCCCGTCCCCTCTCCGCCGTAGGCGACCCGGTCGCCCAATTCCAGATCTGTCACGGTAGCGTGCTTTTCAGCCAGAATGCCTGCCCCGGAATAGCCCAGTGGGGCGTATTCGCTGAACTTTGCCCGCACCTCTCGCAAGGTTGCCACTGGACCATTGACCTTCATCACATCCAGCACCTTGCGAATGTGAGAGGGATTCTCCGCAACCTCCTTCAGGACGCCTTCCTGGTGGATGCTGGCGGTTTCGGTTCCACTGCTGATCAGTGAAAATACCGGCCGAATCAAAACGTGATTTGGCCCGGCACTGGGGTCGGGCAGGTCCTCCACGAGAATGTCTTTTATGCCCTTGCGTACGATCTGTTGCATTCGCTTCTCATATTTTCGCCGTTTTGCTGGTCCGTTTTCAAAATTGAAAAAAATGCCAAGTTACCGTGTAGCGTCAACACAGCACTTACTATCTTTGCGTGCTATCCTTGGCGCGAGATAAAGTGCGCTTCAAGAGTGCCCGCCTTATGCCGATGAAGCAAGTAGCCGATGAAGATCCACCACGATACTCTTTCGGATGTTTCGAGATATATCGATACACATCGGGATAGCGCGCTAGAAGATAAGCTCCCCCGTTTCGAGAGTTATCTCTGGCCCGTACAGGCGATTAAAGAAATTACACCCGAAACCGAGATCTTGGAGATCGGGACGGGTACTGGCTGGTTTCCTCTAATCTGTAAACAGCACGGGTTGCGCTGCAAGGGGTTGGAGATCAGTCCCCAATTGATTGAGGTCGCTCGGGAAACTGGCCATCGGTATGGAATTGAACCAGACATTGAGCTCGGAAATCTGGAAGATTACCCGCTACCGCCTGGGTTCTATGACGTTGTGATTGCTTCCTCCGTTTTTGAGCACGTTGAGGACTGGCGCACGGGCCTTCGCAAGGTTTACAACACACTAAAGCCCGGCGGAGTTCTCTTTTTCGAATCGACGAACAAGTTCAGCTTTACCTCCGGGGAATATACCGGCGTACCGCTTTACGGCTGGATGCCCAATGCCTGGCGTTATGCGCTAAGGAAACGCGTGCATGGCGCCGACATTATGAAACTGGGCATCGACTTTCATCAGTTCACGCACAGCGGTCTGCGCCGCGAATTCAAACGCATTGGCTTCAGCCGCATTACGGACCGTATCGACGTGGCGAACGAACAGTACGTCAGCAGCGGCTTCCGAAAAAAGAATTGTGCGGGTGGCGAAGCAGTTTGCTCCGGCGCGTTTTCTGGCGCTCACTTTTGCCGAAGCAACTCGTTTTGTTTGCGTGAAATAGTTCGCGCTTAAGCGGCCACGAACTCGACGCTTGGCCGTGCATGTCTGCGGTAGAACATGTAAGTTACGATCGCCACAAAAGCGTCCACTGCGATGCCGGTCCAAGCTACGCCCGCAGGTGGCCACATGAGGTTTATTAGCGGGAAGAGAAGCACGAAGTTGAGCACGGTGCTAAGGATGATCATTTTGGACCACTCCTTTTCGTACCCAAACGCCAGCATGAAAAAGGTCGAATAGACATGCTGCCAAGCCAACAAAAATGGGCTGAACGCCAGGATTCGCAGCAGCGGGATAGCCGAAATGTATTTGGCAGAGTAAAGAATCCGGATAATGGGGCCGGCTCCTACTAGCAGGAAAATCGAGCCAACTAAAAAAGGGGCCGCGAGCAGGATCGAATACTTTCGAAGCGCTGCGATGGCGTCTTCCCGCGCTTTCGCTGCCATGTGGCTGATATGGGGGTAAATGGCAGTCACAACCGGCTGAACCAGCATCCGAAATGCCACGGTCAACCGCGAGGCGGCCGTGTAGAACGCTACGTCCTCCGGACCGGTCTTCAGTCCTAACACCAGAATGTTTGTTGATGCCGTCAGGTAAACGCCGGCCATGGACAAAAATACGGGCCAGCCCTCTCGTAAAGCGCTCAGTGTTTCCCGGAAGCTGGGTATAACCCAGCGCGCAGGGGTGAGGAAGGGAACTGTGCAGATGCCAATAACGCCGGCTACTAGCGTCGATCCGAACTGAAAACCAGCGGCCAACATGTAGTCGGAATCGCTATGGACAAACGCAAAAATCAGGCTGAGCGAAATCAGCTTGCTGCTCAAATCGCGCCAGACGAGATTTTCCATTTTCTGCAAGCCTTGAAAAAGCCAAAGCGGGAACAGCAGATCGCCCAATACGGCTAAATAGGCCAGACAAAAGAGCGAAAAATCCGACCGCAGCTTTGGCGTAGCCATGACGACGGACACCATGATCAGAAAGCCAACCACGGTCAGCAGTGTCTTGGCTGCCATTACGGAGCTAAAGATCTGGGAAATCTTCTGCGGATCATCCCGGTGAATCGCGATTCGCCGGGTCGCCGTCAGGTTAAACCCATACTCGACCAGCGTCATGAAATACCAGTTGAAAGATGTTGCAAAGGCGATTAGGCCATAGTGATCGGTGGTAAGAATTCGTGAGAGATACGGAATTACGAGCAGCGGCGCTGCGTAAGTGCTGATCTGGATCACGAATAGCGCGGCGGTATTCTTCACCAGCCGATGCCGCAGCAGAGTCATCCCGGTGCTGACCCATTGAGAGGGCATTCGACTCAGCCTATGCCTACTTCCAACAGCTCAATGAGAAGTTTTTCCGCCGTTATCGCCCAAGCAATTTTGCGGCCTCCGAACGCCACGGCCGGCTTCGGCCGCCTCACAATGAGGCCGTTTCGCTCGCGAACCAGTCGAAGTGCGCGTTCGCAATCGTGGACTTCGTAACAGAGATGATGCAGCCCGCCTCCTGTTGCGAGGAACGCACGAACAGGAGAAGCATCTGCCGCTGGCTCTACCAATTCGACCTGCACGGTGGTCCCCGGCGTATCGATGAACGTGACTCGCACTTTCTGGATAGGATCCAGAAACACGGAACCGTTCCAGGAGCCGTTTACCGAGGTTGTGAATGAGGCAACGGTCTCGTCGATGCTGCCGACCACGTATCCGACGTGATGCAGTCTCAGCAGATCGTCGTCGGACTCGGACACGCTAGGCAGCCGCAGGCGAAAGGCGCCCCTTCAGATATTCGTGAATTTTGGAAAACGAGGTCAACTCCGCCACGTCATCGAAATCCATCTCTATCTCGAATTCTTCCTCGATCAGATTTATCAGGGTGATTGCGGCCACTGAGTCCCACGTCTCCACCGAATCCTGTGATGCGGACCTGATTTTGGTTGCCGGCAAATCAGGAAATACTGTGGCAAAAATCGTCTCTAATCGCTGCTCGATGTTATCCATTGGTCTCCACAATTTTGTGATAGAGCTTCGGGCACTTTGTTTCGAAAAGCTTGCGGCCGATGCTCACCGGCCCGTCATTCGAGCTCTCTGAAAAGTGAGCGAGGAAATCGCTAATAGGCCCATTCTTAGCTGTAGTCTTGAAATCGAAATAAATCTGTTCAGTCCCAAAGCGCCGAAATAGCTCTGAAATGCAAGCATGCTCAATGCGACGGGAGAATGCCCGGCAACTCATCACCCAAGTTCTCACGTGCAGCCCTTGTCCGTCGTGAACTCCCGACAAGACGCCGATTTTCCCTAGCGGACCGAATTTATCGGCGTACGAGACGGCCAGTACAAACGCGCCCGGGGCTTGTGCCGCTTCCTGCCACTCAGCTTCCATATAGCGCACGCCGTTTAGGTTGAACTGGTTCGTCTTGTTCACCAGTTCCACTACTCTTCTATCGTCCGGCGAAGGATTGTACTCCAGAGCTACGGTAGACTCCAGGCTTTCAAGAAAATGTTCAGCCGAGCCGACATTCCCGTTCGCTTTGGAAAGCTCTTCCCCAACACGGATACTTTCCAAACGAAAAGTATCTTCTTCAGAGAGTGCCGGCTTCCCAAAAAGATCGCGCAGCCGATGCAGAAGTGAAAGCCCGGCAGCGTAATCGTTCTTCGGAAAAAGCAAACATTCAATCCCCGGGTGTGCCGCTCGCACTTCCTCCAATTCCATGGGGCTGTCGTCGACAAAGACGACGCTTTCGGCAGAGATGTTCCAGGTCTTCAAAATCCTGGAAACTGAGCCGGATTTGGCCTCCCAGTGCACTTCGATGGGGAACATTTTCTCTTTTCGAATGACCAGGTCGGAGCGTGACAGCGCGCGCTCGACTACTTCGGGCGAATTCTTACTTGCAATCGCGACGAGTACGCCATGGTCCGCCAGAGTTCCGAGCATCTGCTGGTAAAGACCGTGCAACTGAGTGTGAGAGGTAAGATCCCAGGAGACATTTTCGTGTCCGACTTCGCCCACCAGACCGGCCCAAAATGTGTCGTCCAGGTCGGTAATCAGACCTTTCTTTGGGGCCGGACCGGCAATTAGATTGGCGAGAGCACGGCCGACAACATCCGCATGCGAGGTAGTGTAAGGGAAACCCGTATTCAGATCAGAGCGGAAGTCGTAGCGCGAGGCAGGCGGAGAATTCAGGTCCAACTTCGCGCGATTCACGATTCGAACGGATGGCCGGTTTCCGATGCGCAGAGCGAAATCGGCAACCGCACGCTCCAACGCGATTTCCATGCCACTGGCGTGCCAGCCTGCAGTATGGAAACCCGGCGGTAGCGCCACGGTCGGCAGCGAGACCGCTAAGACTGTCGATTTTGGAAGCAGCGCAATTGCATTCTCCAGACGTTGCAACATTGCTCCGACTGTCTCAATTGTGTTTGTCAGTCGTTGCTGGCCCCAGCCTCCCAACTGACGAAATCCCAGCCGAGGATCTAAGTCGGGCCATTCGAGCACCAGCGCGGCCGCTTGCATCGACTGCCTGCCAAGCTGTTCAAGCGTGCCCGCCACATCCCCAAAAAGCCCGGTGCTGACACGCACTTTGCGGTCAGCACGCATCGATTGCAGATGCGCCGCAAGATAGTTTTGGAGATGCAGGGGTGTGATGCCACAGGCCAACATGACCCCAAATTGGGGCAGTTCCGCCGAAGTCTTTTGAACAATCGACAGGGCCTCAGCGAGTTTCATCTTATAGATACTTCGACCATTTTGCGCTCAGACTGTATGTCGAATACCTTCATTGCACCACGCTAGGCGATAAATTGATCGAATTCATTGTTGATGATCGTCACAAGTACTTGCGCCGGATGCGTACCACGTCCAGGAAGGCTTTTACAAAATCGCCCGGGTGAACCTTGGATCCGGCGATATCCACCCAATGTTCCAGGGGATATTCATGGATGGCTTCCGCCAATCTGCGCGTATCACCCTGAAAAAACTTGAGATAGCGCGCCAGGATTTCGACATCGAAGACCCATTTTGATAAGAACGGCTCTGCAAAGGCCGCATGCATTGCGGCATCCACCCGGAATAGTTTGGCCCCACACTGTGTGTCGTAAATGGGAAGCCTCAGCATGGTCGAGACGGCAGTCGCGAACACTCGACCTAAATAATGCCGGACCGCGCGTCGCTCGACATGACGCCCCAGCAACTTGACGCGGGCGCCGAATACCATCAGGATGTCACGTTCGGCATTGAACACTTGCAAGAAATTGTCGACTGTCGGCAAGGGGGTTGCCAGATCGGCATCCCAAAATCCAACGATCTCCGGCTTGCAATACCGAAGCGCGTATTCCACCCCCGCCCGTACCGCTTCGGCCTTGCCGCGGTTTCGGTCGCGGCCCAAAATGGCTGTACGATCCTGCCATCCTTCACAAAGCTGTTCTAATACCGGACGCGTATTGTCGCGGCTGCCATCATCCACGAACACGATTCGTACATTTTCGTGGCCGGCCAGAAACGTGCTGAAATCTTCGACTTTCAGGCGGCGCGCTTCGTTGTAGCAGGGTACTACCAGGCAGACGCTTGCATCACGTCCCTGAGTTTGAGTCATCAAGCCTTTCAGTGTTTATTTAGCGGCAAGGCCACTGTTCTGCCGCTTTCCGCTGACTGGCGGGCAGCGTCCAGTATCTCGCTGACGATCAAATTCGTCTTCAGCCCAGACAAATTGTTTTCATCATCTGAAATTTCCCCCCGGACTACCGCGGCGAAGTAATGAAGGTTGTCGTCGGACGGAGATTGCAACGGCTCCGCCGTGGTTACTTGCGTTTGCTGTCCTTCGCGCTGGACCATCACTTTATCCCGAAGCATGGTCTGCGCCGATGCGGTGGTCCCATAGACCACCATGTCTTTGATGGCATAAGGCCAGTTCCAGGAGCCCTGCAGGATGGCGACTTCCTTCGGGTATTTGACTATGACAT
Organism: Terriglobia bacterium; assembly: GCA_963846025.1. Classification (GTDB taxonomy): domain Bacteria; phylum Acidobacteriota; class Terriglobia; order Bryobacterales; family Bryobacteraceae; genus Bog-105. The sequence continues at coordinate 32,304 of CAWJUG010000008.1, forward strand.
CGGCCTCGTCATCGACCTTGGCGTAGATTGCCGGCTTGATCCTCTGTGTGACCGCGGTGACCGACGTCGGCTCCTGCCCGTTCATAAGCCAAGTCGCGAGGTCTGCGCCATAGCAACCGAAATCGTAGAGCGCGCCCGCGCCGTTCAGCTTCGGGTTCGTCAGCCAGCCGAGAAACTCGGGCGAAACATGGATTTCTTTCGGACCCTGGTGCCCGTCGCGGAAAACCATCTTTCTGAGCTCGCCGAGGCTACCTTGCCGTAGCAAATCGTAGGCTGCTTTGTTGCTGGCGTACCATGTCGTCTCGTAGTTCACCAGGACATGAATACGCCCACGGCGCGCCGCGTCCGCCATGGCCAGTGCGTCGGCGTAGCTTACCGCCAGCGGCTTTTCCATCATCACGTGAATACCGCTTTTGGCGCACGTCTCAACGGCGGCACGATGATCGAAGGTATTTGTGTACAAAGCTACGGCATCGGGCCGACTCGCGGAGAGCATTTGCTGCAGTGACGGGAAGTACAGCTTATCGCTGAAGTGGTACTGCTTTGCATAACGATCAAAAAGCGCGCGATCAGGTTCAGCAATGCCGACGATCTGAACCTCCGGCCTGTTTAGCGCCTGCCGGAAAAAGCCCGCGACATGGCCATGCACCAAGCCAGCCACACCGATGCGAAAGGCCGTCTGTTCTTTGGCCGCCGAAGCCGGGGAGGCCGAAACCAGTGCACAAAGCGCTAGAAGGCTCCTAAAACGGTACATCGTCATCGGTGATACCACCGAACTGATCCTCTTCTCCACTCGCCGGAGTTGCCGATGATCCGCCTCGCGTACCGCCAGCGCCGGCACCGGCGCGTGCGCGAGACGTATTAGAGCCTTCGAATCCGGCTGCGCTGGCTTCACCGCGACCGCCCAGCAGAATCACGTCCTCTGCCACCACTTCGGTGGCGTACACTTTCTTGCCGTCTTTATCGTCGTAGCTTCGCGTCTGCAGTCTGCCCTCTATATAAACCTGTTTACCCTTGGTCAGATAATTCGCCAGGTTCTCCTGCCGCCAAACCACGACGTTTGTCCAGTTAGTTTCTTCTTTCCATTCGTTCGACTGCTGGTCTTTCCAGCTTCTGGTGGTGGCAATCGCGAACCGCGTGACAGCGGCTCCGGAGGGCGTGAATTTTGTCTCGGCATCGCGTCCAAGATTCCCCACCAGAATGACTTTATTTACGCTGCGGGAAGCCATAATCATCCGACGTTAACATAACGATCTGGTCTATTACGAGCTAGCTGAGATTTTGCGTTTCGGCGCTGCACAACCCTGCATCAGATTTGGCGAAAGTAGTACCAAGTCCGTTGACCTCGCCATTTAAGACTGTTCCGCTCGAAAAGTTTAGGTCATAATATGGCAAGTCGGCGGCGCATCCGCTGTTGAACGGCGGAACCAGTTGGGGGATTATGGCATCGCGGTTCTCTCGATCTTGCTCACTAGCCCTACCGCTGTGTTTGTGTGTAGCGGCTCCCATGCTGGGGCAGATGATGTTGCACCCGTCCGAAGCCGGCGAACTCGTACATCCAATGCCTTCCGATCTGGTGGTGCTGGAATCGGATGAGACCAGGAAAGATTTGCCCTGCAACGTAACTCCTCGTAAACCGGAGCTCGGGTTCGATCTGCGGTTTCACAGTGGCTATGACGTGACCGTACCTTTGCGTGAGCTGGCTGGCACGGGCGGGACCCTGAGCATCATCTTCCGTGTCGCGCCCGACACGGATCGCAGCCGAGCGGCTTATTTTGTACAGCATTTCCGCGTTCCTTTTATCGAAGACGACGCCCGGGGCGATGCGCTGCTCGACGGGGCTGTGGATATAGGTGAAGGGAAGTATCACGTTGACTGGCTGATGCGGGACCAGTCAGAGCGTATATGCTCGGCAACCTGGACCACGGAGGCGGCGCTTCCTCCCAAAGACAAGCCGATGCCGCTGTTTATCGACCCCAACCAGGTTCTTCAGTCTCTTGACCAACCATTTGTTAACGATGTAACGCGTCCGAATGCCACGGCCGACGATAATCTAAACGTAAAGCTTTTGGTGAATTTTGCGCCCCAGAATTCTGGTTCTCCAGCACTTCAGCGAACGGATACGGAAGCTCTGGTCAGCATTCTTAAAGCTATCGAGCGTGATCCGCACGTGGCGCACATCGCTTTGATCGCCTTCAATATGGAGGAGGGTAGAATTATCTACCGCCAGAATACGTCAGAAAACATCGACTTTCCGGCTTTAGGTAAGGCGCTCAATACGGTAAAGCTAGGAACGGTAACCGTAGCCAAACTAGGACAGAAGCATAGCGAGACGGATTTTCTTCAGAACCTGATTGAGCAGGAAATTGGTACCACGGCGCATCCGGACGCGGTGATCTTTGCCGGCCCTAAGGCCATGCTGGACGCGAATGTACCCCAGGAAGACTTGCGCCGCATCGGAGATATAGAGTGTCCGGTGTTCTACATGAACTACAACCTGAATCCGCAGGCAGTGCCCTGGAAGGACTCTATCAGTCATGCGATTCGGGCATTCAAAGGTACCGAATACACGATTTCCCGGCCGCGCGATCTCTGGATCTCTACCACCGAAATGGTGAATCGGATCGTTCGCTCCAAGCGTCAGCACGCAACCGCCACCTCCAGCGCTGGTGGAGCGCAGTAGGTCGCCGGCGCTGATCGAAAAAAGGTAAGCTATAGAAATCAGGGGAGTGTCAATCTATGAGATGGCGGGTGCTTCGAGATCGCTTGGCTGGAACGTGTCTTCTTAGGACTGTTCTAATTCCTTCCGTTCTGTTCGCGTCAGCGGCCGCCATGCAGGCGCAAGCACCAAATCTCTCCGAGTTCAAGAATAACCTCGCGCCGTATGTAGTCGCGCCGCAGCACGCTGTGGACAAGATGCTGGAAATGGCGAATCTCAAGCCCGGCGAAACGCTTTATGATCTTGGCTGCGGTGATGGAGAAATCATCGTGACCGCGGCCAAGCGCTACCAGGTAAAAGCGGTTGGGGTAGAAATCTCAGAGTATCTGGCCCGTAAGGCAGTCGAGAACGCAAGAAAGGCCGGAGTTCAAAACCAGGTCAAGGTTATTCACCAGGACTTCATGCGCACCGATCTAAGCGATGCAAACGTCGTCACGTTGTATCTCGCGACCACCGCCAACAACATGCTTCGACCAAATCTGGAGCGCTATCTGCGGCCCAACACCCGCGTGGTCTCTTATGATTACCCTATTCCTGGGTGGAAAGCGATTGAAACGAAAGAGAGCCTCGGCCATAGCGGGGTCACTCACATGATCTACCTCTACGAGGTTCCCGATTCCATCAAAAAGTAGGCTCTATTGAGTCTCACCTGTGATGTGTTGGGCATCGGGCTCAACGCAACCGATACCCTTCTTCTCGTTCGCGAGTTTCCTCCTTATGCCGGGAAAGTAGCGTTTGATCGCGAACTCCTCAGTCCGGGGGGGCAGGTTGCTACGGCTGTAGTCGCTTGCGCGCGACTTGGCCTTACGACCAAGTACATCGGAACGATAGGAGATGACCTGCGAGGCCAGATTCAGCGGCAAAGTCTGGAAGGAATAGGCGTGGATACGAGCGGGCTCATCGTGCGGGACGGTTGTCCCAATCAAACCGCCTACATCATCATCGATGAGCGAACCGGAGAACGAACGGTGCTCTGGCAGCGTTTCGATTGTTTGCGCCTTGGGCCTTCAGATATTCGCGCAGATGATATCCGGAACGCTCGGCTTCTTCACATTGATGGCTACGATATTGAAGCGGCAGCGTACGCGGCGTCCATCGCGCGAGCGAATCATGTGCCGGTGTCGCTCGATGTGGACACGGTTTACCCTGGCTTCGAGTCTGTGCTGCGACACGTCGATTATCTGGTTGCGGGTTCCGGTTGGCCGGCGAAATGGACCGGGGAAGCCGATCCTTTTCTCGCCTTGCCGTTACTGAAACGCGAATACGGCTTTCGCATCGCCGCTATGACCTTGGGCGAGTGCGGCGCGTTGGCTTTTTCTGAAGGCATCTGGACCTATTCGCCTGCCTTTGAGGTTCCTTGCGCCGATACAACTGGAGCCGGCGACGTTTTTCACGGTGCTTTCTGTTTTGCCGTGCTGGCTGGAATGCCGATTCAGCAGGCGCTTGATTTTTCAAATGCTGCTGCCGCTGTCAACTGCACTGCTGTCGGGGCTCGCGGGCACGTTCCTACCCGATCTGAAGTGGACGCTCTGCTGCTGTCGGACTCCGAAGGCAAAATGAACCGCCGTCAGGATCTTGAAGCCGCCGAGCGCTGCCGCTCCGCTGCTTTCCAGGCTTCCGTTGCTAACCGATGATCCCGCTGCGTGCACTTCTTCGGCGTCAATCGACGCCGTTCATGACGTTGCTGATTATTGTGATCAACGTCTTCTGCTTTCTTATTGAGACTGTCCAGCCAGGATACATGCAGAGTGCGTTCATTGCGCACTACGCTCTGATTCCCGATCACCTGCGCCCGTTCTCGTTGGTCACCTCCATGTTTTTGCATGGCGGTTGGTTGCACCTTATCGGCAACATGTGGTTTCTCTGGGTTTTTGGATCGCATGTGGAAGATGCGCTCGGCTCCGCCAGATTTGCGGTTTTCTATATGGTGTCCGGTATCGTTTCCGGCACGGTGCAGCTTTTACTGAATTTCGGCAGTCCAGTTCCGACTATCGGGGCCAGCGGAGCTATTGCGGGCGTGATGGGCGCCTTCTTGATTCTTTACCCGCGTGCGCGTGTTGTCACGCTGATCTTCATCATTGTATTCATCACAACCATCGAACTTCCAGCCGCATTTATGCTTATCTATTGGTTCGCCATCCAATTGATCAGCGGCTTGACTTCATTCAGCAGCTTCACAGACCAGGGCGGGGTAGCGTGGTTCGCTCACGTCGGGGGTTTCTTGGCGGGCATCCTGATCGTGAAAGCTTTTCTCGGAAATCGGCGCCGGTACTCTTACTGAATCCGCATGCACGATTTTAGGGATCCCAATGAGCCGTTTGAAAATCTGCGGCCGTTAGATATTCTCGCGATCGCCGCCCATCCCGACGACGTAGAACAGACCTGTGGTGGCAGCTTGATTCGTTCCGCCGAGCTCGGCTACCGCACCGGTATTCTGGATTTGACGGCGGGCGATATGGGTAGCCGCGGCACGCCTCAGCTTCGCATCGAAGAATCCCAGGTTGCCGCCCGCCTCTTGCGTCTCGCATGGCGTCAGAATCTGCGTTGGCCCGACGCCCGGCTGGAAAATACGATCGCCGCTCGCATGACGCTAGCTGGCGTCCTCCGCCGTATCCGTCCGCGAGTGGTTATTTTGCCGCATTGGATCGGCCGTCACCCCGACCACTACCGCGCGTCTGAGATTGGTTACGAAGCATGTTTTCTCGCCGGGCTGCGGCGTCTGGAAGAAGATACGCCTCCTCATCGCCCGTTCAAGATCCTATATTCATCTCTGTACGCGAACGTACCACCTTCTTTCGTAGTGGACATCTCTCGCCAGTTCGACCTCCGTATGCAGGCTCTCCTCAGTTACACGTCACAATACGGTGACACGTCTGAGGCTTCAACGCTGTTTCCGTCGCAAGCAGAGGTGGAAGAACGCCTTGCTGCTGTGGCCCGCTTCTACGGCAATCTTATTGGCGTGAAATATGGCGAGCCGTTTGTCATCAAAGAGTGTATGCAGGTGGACGACATGGTCTCCCTGTCTGTGCGCAGCATCTAGTCGACACGCCTCGACCAAGTGCACGACAATAGTCCTTACCGACTGTGCCCGTAGCGACAAATATCCTAGTAGTCGGTGCGCTGATCTTTATCGCGCACGCGTTCACTGGTCTGTTCAGCCGGACCCGGGTGCCCGACGTTCTGCTTCTCACAATAATCGGTCTCTTCCTCGGCCCCATCTTGCATTTGGTTAAGCCTGAAAATTTCGGTTCGGTGGGCCCGGTATTCGCAACGGTGACTCTGATCATTATTCTTTTTGAAGCCGGCCTGAGTCTCGACCTGGATGTTCTGCGTGAATCCATTCGCACCACCACCACGTTAACGCTGACTACGTTTTTTATCACTATGGTCGTGGTTGGCATCGCAGCGCATTATTTCCTGCAGATGAACTTCCGGCTGACGCTTATGCTGGGCGCGATTGTCGGCTCCACTTCGCCTGCTGTCATCGTTCCTTTAACGAAAAAGCTGCACATGCAGCAGTCGACCAAGACCGTTCTCTTTCTGGAGTCCGCCGTAAGCGATGTGGTGAGTATCGTCGTGACATTCGGCTTTATGGACAGCTACCGTCTGGGCAAGCTGAGGGTGGGACCTATGATTGGGCAGCTGATCGCCACGCTCGTGCTAGCTGGCGTGCTCGGTGCAGTCAGTGCGATCGGTTGGTCGGCTCTGCTGCGCCGCATCCGAGGCCTGGAAAACTCCATCTTCACTACTCCGGCGTTCGTGTTCGTGCTGTTTGGAATTGTCGAGTTGCTCGGGTACAGCGGTTACGTAGCTGCCGCTGTGTTCGGGGCTGTTCTGGGGAATGTTGAGCTGTTTCACGCTAATGAGTGGATGCGCCGCTACCTCCCTGATGAGCCAATCACGCTGAACGAAATCGAGCGCGTTTTCCTGGGTGAAGTGGTGTTTCTGTTGAAGACGTTTTTCTTTGTCTACGTGGGAGTATCCATACGGCTGACAGAGCCCTGGCTGGCATATGTTGCCCTCGCTTTGACTGCACTTATTTTTGCCTTGCGAATGCCCTGCGCGTGGATCGCATTAAGCCGTACTACCCCCAAGCACGATGCAGCTCTCGTCGCGGTCATGAGCCCGAAAGGTCTGGCGGCGGTCGTATTGGCTTCCATTCCACTCGAACAACACTTTCCGGGTGGTGAGATGTTGCAGGCTGTAACCTACGGAGTTGTTTTCCTCAGCATCGTCTTCACCTCGGTGCTTAGCTTTCTTATTGAGCGAACGCGCGTTGCAAAGCTTTACACGTCGCTCTTTCGTGGGTTCCGTTCGCCAGCGCCGCTCGATAGTATCCCCGCATCCAGCGCCGAAGTCTGATCTTGTCTGAGACGTCGAATCACTGAGCCGTGCCGATTACGGCCGATCGGGCCCTCGTAAGGCGATTGCGCCTGCGTTCCTCAATCCGAAGCAGAAAACTCTGCCGGTCGAGCGTGTACCAGACAGGATCGCCTGAGAGCAGGGAAGAGATCTTGCTGCTCACCAGGAATGTTTGTTCGGCTTTGAGCCCTTCCCTGGCAAGTTGATGGAAGAGCCGGTAAACACTATCCAGAATCCAGGCGTCCTCGTCTTCGTTGCCAGTCCAATAGCTCAATGGCTGTTCAAACTCGCGAAGCAGATCGACGCGTCTCGATGGAATGGTGTCCAGAATCCAAGCTGCCAGATTCTCCGCAATGTCACCCCGCAGCAGAGGCTCCGGATGCTGATAAAACAAGTTTATGGCCTGCCGGAAAAGTTGATTCTTGTTGTTGAAACGCGCTAAGAATGCAGCCTCTGCGGCGCCGTACTGAACGCGCCAATGATCATGCTCAAAAAGCCTGTTGATGTAATGGCTTGCAAATGGATCTTCATCGATCACGGATGCCAGCAGCGAAGCGGCCGTTTCGGTGATGTGCCAAAGGGGATGCGCAAGCAGCACTTCAAATATCCGTTCAAGTCCAGCAATTTGTCCCACGATGGAGGCCTGCTCTGGAATTTTTTCCGGCGTGACTCCCAGCGAATAATAGGATTTCAGCGGGTTGAAAATCTCTTTCGGTAAATCACTACGTTGCAGCAGTTCCTGCCGTGCTTTTTCTGTCGCCACTAAACTGCTGTGCGCTGCTGCCACCTGTTGCGGCACGTCCAGTGGAAGCGCTTGAGCGCGCGCAAAATAGTTGAGCGCTTTCAGCCAGGCAACATCCATTCCGTTGAAATTCCAAATCGGATTCCAAAACAGACTGGAGCTGTCTACCTGATTCATGATCTCGAGCCGTTCGAATTCTCCGGTACCCACGTCCTGGAGACCTAATCCGAGAAGCAAATCGCCCAATGCGGAACGAAACGGATAAATCTGGCCGTTCGCCAGCCGGTTCAGGTATTTGGACTCGATCACGTCGGGTTCGCTCGCGTAGACCTCCTGCAGAGCATAAGCGCCTAGTTCCTGATGGTTCAGCTCAGCGTCTTCCAATAGATCGCAGATGTTTTTCAGCCGCTCAGGGCGGCCGGTCTCCAGGTAATCGTCCGCCAGGACTTCAGCAATCGTGTGTCGCAGCACATAGTCATCGGAGCCCAAAAATTTTTCCAGGATCTCCGGCCATTCTTTGGGATGATACTTGACCAGCAAACGAATGCCGCCCTTGAGCGGCTGGCTCATGTACAGACCTTGGATAAGCTGAGCCAATTTCGACGCGGAGATTTTTTCAGGCTCGGGAATTTTTGCATTTTCGGCCCCGAGCGCAATAGTGACGAGCTTTGCGAGTTGGCCTAGCTCGGCGTATTCATCTGGATTGAACTTCTTGGAATTGCGGAAGAGATAATCGAGGAGATCCACCGCATCGGCAAAGCGGTTGCATTGAATAAGGTGGCGGACGCCGTGCCGAAACGCGTAGGTTTGATACTGACCATCTAACAAACGTAGGTTCTGCGCGACGCGGTCTTTGCATTCGCTCCAACAATACTCAGCCAGTTTCCGATGACCTTCCGCTACATCGACGTAGAAATCGCCTGCGTGGTCTAAATCCGAAAGCCAGTCCAGAATCGATTTATGAAAGGGCCGGTAGCGTCCGTCGACACACGGGAACAGTGGCCGTAGGGGATCGAACACCGCTTTAGCCGTTGCGTCATTTAGCTGAAAAATCTCGTTTACTACTTCTTTAGGCAGCCAGTCATAGCCGGCGGCGATCACACTCAACTTTGGCCTGACATTCTCGAATCCCATTCCGCCCGGATACAGGCGTTTAAGGAACTGCTCGTAGACGCCTCTCAATCCATGCGGGAAACTTGCGGCCTGATCCAATTGCAGATGGCCTTGCTGCAGGTCCGCGCAGACCAAATACGCATACAAGAACACACCTTCACTGCGAGCAACGATGATATCGATCGCATTGTTGAGTGCCTCCGGGTCGCTTATAAACGGCGGCTGCGACAGCTCTTCTTTGACGTAGGCCCGAATGTCCTCGACATTTTCCGAACGCTCCTTGTCCAAAACAAAAAATTCGTACTTCGATAGCGCAGCGAGCACTTGTGGCTCGGGACGCGTAGTGACCACCAGCCGTAGCCAATCTGGTCCGTGCTCGAAGTGCGAGGCAATAAAATCTACCAATTCGTTTTTGCCATCGTTCGATGCTTCGTCCAGCGCGTCGATGAGAATGACATAGTTTTGGCCTGGAGGCGGCGTGTTGTTTCCTAGTTCTCTGACGATCAGTTCGTCGAAGAGCGTCAGCGCATTGGCGCTCTTCAGGTTTTCCCAATTGACCTTGCTCAACCGTTCGCGGTAGAGCGGAAGCTGCGTGCTCAGTTGATAGGCGAGGGAACGCACGCAGTTTCGTGCATCCGACTTAAGCGTGTTGCCGTAAACGCAGATGTGAAATGCGATTACGTCGGGCCGTTTTGTGCAGAGATAAGCCGCGATTGCCGATTTCCCGGTGCCAGGCAAACCAGTGATAGGAAATACGCGCGGTGCGTTGCGGTTCTGTAACCACTTGTCAATGTCGTCGAAGACCCATTGCCGTCCCCTGAAGTGCGGCAGGTGAAACTTAATGTCTCCTCTATAGTCCAGGAGCAGCAGGTTATTCATGAGTTCGGATTCGAGATTGTCGAATTTCGGGTTTTCTCCGGTGCTGAGTTCTAAAGCCTCGGCGAGCTTTTGGAACAATTCCTGGTATTGCTGTTGTTTCTCCTGACAAGGAACGCAGTCGACCATTTTGAGATATTGAGTCGCATAGATGCATATAGGCGGCCGGCACTGCGTAACCAGAACAGGCAGGACGCGCAATTTGAGATCAAGCGCGAACGCCAGCTCGTTGAGGCAAAATCCATCCGGGCGGAGCGAGTGAGGCGTCATTAGCAGCACGAAGCGTCCGCGCGTGAGATCCTCAGCGGCATCGTTAAGGCCCTTCTCTATGTCCGGCATCCAGGAGTCGCCCGGAATCAGGCGATCGGAATCAAACCAAACTTCATGTCCACGTGCTTCGAGATCGCGCTTTATGCGTTCCGGCAGCGGCGCTATTCGTTCGGCTGCGGGTGCGGTTTCATCATGGCCATAGCTCAGGAAAATGTGACGCCGGCGCTCGGCGGGGACGGGCAGACCGCCACAAGATTTCGTTTCGCCGCCTGGTTCCGGCGTGCCGCCGCTCTCCATCACTGCTCCCCTCTATGGTTACTCCGGCAATTATATGTTCAGAAGTTCGTGAACTGCGCGATAAGCCTGGTCTATTGCCTGATCAGTATAGGCGGCGGCCGCGGCATCTGAGTTCGCTATAGTGATTCGCCCAAAGCGGCGGCGGCCGATTTCACAAGGCCGCTGTCCCGCAGGCCAAACGGGATCAAACAGCGAGTTGTACTCGTAAGCGTATCCGTGCGGCCAACGGTTGACGGTAATAGCTTCGATGTCTCCTGCCGGATCAAACCCGGCGTATCCCAGGGTTCGCGCAAGCTGGTCACGGATGTTACGCTCAAAAGTTTCAAATGTCGCGGTGAGCAGATCATAACGGCCGAGCCGATGCTGATCGCGCTCTGGAAGGCCAACTTTGCAAGGCGTGCGAAGCATACGCAATAAGATTGGCTGGTCCGGAGTCTTCGGCGATTTGTAGCCGCCAATATCGACTGCGTCGTCCAAATTCATTGCGCTGTGATACATCCCCGGCGCTTCGATACGCCATACTCCGGCTTTCTGGAACGCTTGCCAGTTTCGCAGCGCCACCACGGTATATACCAACGGAACCTTCGCCCCGTAACTGAGAGCGGCTTTCTGCTCCTGCGGCAGTTCCGGACATACGTAAGGAATTACCATATTCCAGCAGGCCATCACCACCGATCTGGCGCGAACACGGTAAAGCGTTTTGCCCGTAACGTATTGAACATCTAATTGAGTCGCCGAATCGGGCGAGCCGGCATGCCTGACTTGAACGGCAGTGCTGTTGAGGCGAATGCGTACGGGTGAAGACGCGCGGTCGAGAGCGCTGTAATCGGTTTTTGCCGGCACAATGTCTTCAGCAGTGTGGCCGGTGATTGCGCCGGGTATCAGCGAACGCACCAGCAGCCGGGCAATGGATGCGTTGCCATCGGGATAGTGAAAAAAGTATGGCGGGCGTTTTGTGACTTCACCCGTCGCCGTGAAGCCGAGACCGGGGGAGGGAACACGATCCAGTTTCATGCCGCCGAATCCGGGATAGCCATAGGCCCAGCAATCGAGCGCGTTGACGGCTTCGATACCCACCCCATACAGATCGTGAGTGCGGGTCTGGTAAAACGCAATGGCCTGCGGACTTACTCCCACATGGTGCGCAAGGAAATCGCGGTAGCTCATCTTGGCGAGCCTGCGCTTCTTTTCGGCTTGTGGCAGTCCAGGCAGATAGTCAACCGTGTCTTGTTCCAGGCGTGCTATCTCTTTTCGGGCGAGCTGCGGGAGCGGAGTTTTGTTTAAGAAATCGCGCCAAGCCCTGGCATTTCGTTTTGGCTCGTCTCCCGAATCGCGTTCGGGTAAGCCAGCGACCAGCTTGTCGGCGCCAAACGTATCTTTATCGAAGAAGAATCCGGCGTCCAAGCCGCGATAGACGCCGTCGTCGGCGCATCTTTTTTCCAACGCGGCAGGATATACGCCTAGCTGCTCCAGCAATCCACGTGCTTGCCGGCTGTAGGGCGTGGGCGATTCGATTGCGTAGGTGCCTCCATTGGCAAGAAGGAATCGGCCCGAGGGCCGGAATTCGTTTCTCTTCGCGTGCCCACCAAAATCGTCGTGGTTATCAAGGATCAGGATTTTTTGGCTATGCCCCGCCTGCGCACGGTAGAAATATGCCGCTGCCAAGCCGCTGATGCCGCCACCGACAATCACCAGATCGTATGTTTCGTTTGTTTCGACAGGCGTGCCGAAAATCGCGAGCGAGTTCTTGTCCCGCAGCGCATGCATGTTCTCGAACGAGCCGTCATGGCTTCCGCGCATACCTGTCAAGGCAGGTGGATAGTAGTCGTTCGGGACGCCAAGAAGGTGTGACTGCGCGGCTAGTGAACCGAGAGCAATGGCCGAGCCGTTCAAAAAGTCGCGCCGGGTGATGGGACGTCCCATCCCGAGTTCACGATCGCGGGGCTGATGCTGGTCGCGAGTATCCATGAAATGTCTGGTGGGGGCGGCGGGAGTTGGGCCGGGTGGGGGTGTTGAGAACAGGCAAGTTATTGATTTCTACATTCCGATGAAACTGTTGATTCCGCTGATATATTTTACGCAAAAATTACGTGAGCAAGTGACCCTAATTTTCATACAGCGGCAACAAGCTCGCCCCAAAGCTCATCACCAGCCGGCAAACGGCGTGGGCAGCTCGGCAATTCAAATGCGAGGTTGCTTGTCTGTTGATAAAGTCACGGGTTTTCTGGGGTCCAGAAGCTAATTTGTAGGAAAATCGAATCCGAACTTCGGCGTTGTAAACAATCAAGGGCCGTTCCATCGGGAGAATGCAATGGGCGGACGGTAGGTCATCGCACGATCCGCTGCGAGCCGCAGATGAAGCACCCACTACGTGATTGGATCACTGCTCGGCCTGATCGAGGAGGGCTGCAACTCCCGCCTTTGCAGGAATCCACGCGCCGTCTTCAATGGCTTCGTCTATAATGTCCTATATTTCGCGATGCCAATCCGCTTGGCGCCCTAGGATCGAAATCTCGTGCTCAACTGGCGCTGCTGGAATATCCAATTGTGGGGCAGTGGGATATCGCAGGTGACCTACTCAACTCATTGTGTGACAGCGATCCGGAAGACTTAGGCTACTTGCAACAACAGTGAGGCAGAACAGCAGTAAGGTTGATATTGCGCTTGTAGTTTTCAGCGCGATTTGGCTGCTTGTCATCCTAAGACTGGGAGTTTGGCGTGCTACCGTGACTCCGAGTCACGGAGTTCTATCCTATACGTTCAATGGTTGGTCAGAATTTCCAGCAACTCACCACGGTTTCTTAGCGCAATATAACCCGGACGATTTCTATCAAAAGAGAGCCTATACCTCTTATACATATCCGTTCGTATTCTTCAACTTCGCGTTCCTAGCTCCCTTTCATTTCTTATTCAAGGTTCCTTACGAGATAGCAGCAAACTTCCTGCCCTACCTTTACGTGATTTGCTTGACCGCGCTGCTCATCTTTACACGGAGGCACGGCTTGCGAGCTACGGGGCAAACACACTCTCCACTTAGATGGTTAGTGGCGTTCGTGGCGATTGGTATTGTGGTCACCGGCCCGCTGCCCTGGGTGGCTGAGCTTAAATACAATCGAGATAACTTCCACATCTTGGCGGCAGCCGCCTTCTGCTATCTATCTACGTTTGTCTTCCGTGATGAAGTTCCGAAAAAGCCGCTACTGTTTGTTGGTGTGTTCCTCGCGCTTTGGTCGCCTATATATGTACCTGCCTGGATTTTGGCGGCTTTGTTTTTAAAGAAGACCCTCGTCCTAGAACGAGAGTGGATTTTCCCCGTGGTGGGTGTGTCTGCTCTAGCCTGGCTTGACCTCATGTTGCCCAGGTACGTTTGCCGGTGGGCCAATCTCACGTCCGTTAGTTCCGCTTTTCTTTATCGCTCTGGCCTTGACGGTTCAATAAAATACACCACCGGGATATACCAGGCGGTCTTCGAACCCTTTGATCCTCGACACTGGCCCACTATGTTTTATGTTTTCATCACCGTGTCCGTGGCCCTGGCTCTTCGCGTCTTGCTCGGCAGAGAATATCGCACTCTTCAGCAGGCATTTTTCCTTGTAATCCCGTATTGCACACTGGCAATTCTGCTGCCACAGTTCACGTCGATTCATCCGTATCTCACGGACCCAGCATTAGCTGTGCCCGCGACGTTTGCGATTTCGTTCTGGTTTCTGGATGAAAAGTTCTTCCAAATGCTGAACCCGGAACGCTGTGTGGTCTGGGCCCTCACGGCTGCCCTGATCCTGATGACAAATCTTCTTACGATCTCGCAAAACCTAAATCGATAAGATAGAGCCTGAAGAGCAACGGGCTCCGCGGAGCGAAGATTATCGAGCGTCCTTCCTTAGCCGGAATTCTGGGTGGATTGGCGCATATTACCGTGTCGAGTGATTCTCGGCTTCGTCCATGGTTTCTTCCTTATCTCTGCCGGATTGGCAGCGACCGCCTGTTCGCTTGGACCTTTTTTCTCAACGGTATGTTCGTTTTCTTTATTCAGCTTTTCCGTGCTCATAAATGGCGTGACCCTTCGAAATCCGTGTTTGCAGCTACATCTGTATTCTGACAAGCGGACATAATCTAGTCAAGGTTCAGCCGGTTGGCAATTTCGTCAAGGATGCCTAATAGAATCAGCGTCTGCGTAATCGCGAAAAACGAAGAGCAGCTCATCGAGAATAGCCTCACCAGTGTCAGCAAAATCGCCGATGAAATCGTTGTTGTCTTGGATGTCGGGTCCACAGATCGAACGGCAGAAATTGCGGAACGGCTGGGCGCGCGAATTGTTCAGCATACATGGAACGGCACTAGCCATGGGAAAGCTCGCAACGAATACTTGCGTGCAGCGCGTGGAGACTGGATTCTCGTATTGGATGCCGATGAGGCGATTGCTCGCCGCGATTTACCGATAATTGAACGGCTTGTTCGCCGACGATCATGTATCGGCTACCGGTTAGCTATTCGAAACTACACAGACGATTACGATCTGGTCTGGAATTGGTATCCGAATGACCGCCGTTATCGAAAAGAGGAGAAGTTCTCGGGTTGCCCCGGATGGATGAAAACTCAACCATTGCGGCTTTTCAGAAACTTCCCAGACCTGACTTATATCGAAGGCTCTTCAGCTCATAGTAGCGCGATTGCGTCATTACGTAGACATGCTGGGCGAATCGAAGATCGCGACGATGTCGTTATCCATCACTTTCAATACCGGAAAGGAGGGGACCCGTTCCTTTCTAGTAAGCAGCAGCTCAGACTTAATGGCGAGATCCTGCATTTAGAAGAGTTCCCTCATGACACTCACGCTTACTTGAATATTGCCAAAACTCTGTTTGCGGAAAAACAGGACAAGGAAGCCGTGAAATATCTGTCGCGCGCGATACAACTCGATGCCTCATTTCATGAGGCTTACCAACTATGGGGCATGATAGACCTTGAGAACGAGATGCTATCTTCAGCCGAACAGCACTTAAAGCACGCGATCCAGGTAAGTCCAGAATCCGCCGACGCTCAGGCACTGCTCGGTATCGTATTTGTCGAACAGGGCAGAGTTGGTGAAGGTATGGATGCGCTGAAGCGCGCGATTCACCTTCGACCCCTTCATTTGATTGCACACAATAGCTTAGGCGTACTGTACGAAGACCTCGCGATGTACAAGCAGGCGCGCAAACAGTACAAGATTGCGCTGAAGCTACACCCCGGGTTCACGCCGGCAAAAGCGAACATCGCTCGCCTGGACGCGCACAGGACAACCACACGGCTCGGTTCGCGCCAAAGTAAACGTGGCAGCTAAGCACAGTGAGCTGCGCCCGGAAGTGAGCGTGCGCGCTGATCGGACAATCTTGGTTGACGGAGAACCGTTCTTTCCGATCGGTCTTTATTACGCAGAGGATGAAATATCAGATCCGACCGGTGATGCGCTTTGCAAGCTTCGAGAAATGGGATTCAATACTGTCTTCTTCAACGGAGGGGTCGACAGCGAAGATCAACTGAATCGAATCCATAGAGCCGGCTTGCACGTCTGGTACAGGCCGCCGGGCGAGCTTTCCGGCGACTTCGAATCATTAAGGCAGGTCGTTTCTATGTTCGCGCGGCACCCGGCAATTCTGTTTTGGGAGATGGGCGACGAGCCGGTCCTGAACCAGCTAAGATTCGCGGATGTGGAGATTGGCTGCCAAATCGTGCGAAGCATTGACCCGTGTCATCCCATTTTGTGCAATCAATGGCTCTCAAGTTTTCAACAAGCTGCAGAGATGAAACGCTGGGCGAGATTGGCGGACGTTTATGGATTTAGCAGTTACCCCATACCACTGTGGCGTTGGGGGAATCGCATGAGCCTCGTAGATGATGGCTGGCCGCACTCGATTGCGGTGGTCGGTAAACAAACCGATCTTTGGAAATGCTACGCCCCTGGAAAACCGATTATTCCAGTCATGCAAGCCTGGGCGTGGAACTGTTTGGAGGATGGAGAGGCTGGATATCCGACATACGAACAGTGCCGGTTCGCAGCTTACCAGGCCCTGATCCACGGAGCGAACGGACTTCATCATTATGGAGTCGCCCAAGCGAACCGTCCCTATATTTCCTGCGGCATACCTCCCAACCTCAACGAAGACCTGGAACAGATGCACGCCGATTTCCTGAAGGCTCAGCAATACAACCAATGGTTTTGGAGTTATTACTGCAAACTCATCAAGGAACTGTCATGTATGAGCGGCGTCTTTACCTCGGCCGACGCAGATTGGACACCCGAAATTCAATGCGAGTCATGTCACAATTCGAACGAGCAGCAGATTGAGTGTCGTGTAAAGCGGTATGGGGATTCATTCGTAATCATGCTGGTCAACGCATCAGATGCTGCCGCAGCGATTCAAGTTCGCACGCCCGTGACCTGTGATCGGACCCTCAGATTGTGGGGCCATGATGCGTCCATTGAATGGGATCGGATTGGCCGCTTCAAAGATTTATTACAGCCTTACGATGTTCGCATTTACTCACCGGACCGAGATCTACTCGATTGGCGTCTGTTTCCCTAAGTTAGCCGGATTCGATGCAAAACATTGACCTCGGAAGTATTCCCAAACGCAGCGAGCGCGTTCAGTGGCAAGAGTTCGGGAGTGAGGCCATTCTGCTCAACCCGATATCGGGAGATTACGTCCAGATCAGCGAGTCCGGCGTCGAGATTTGGAAGCACATCGACGGTCATAGATCCGTTCAAGACATTGCGACAGAACTCGCAACTCACTTCGACGGTGCGCCGGAGCATTTGATCGACCATACCAGTGAGTTTGTGCAACAACTCGTCTTAAAAGACTTTCTTCGATTGCATTGTGATCGGTGCGAGCCTAACGATGCTCAGTAGTCGGCCCATACGATTGTTGCTGAATGTTCACCCTAAGATCTGGGGCGGAACCGAGGCGTTTACGGTCAGGCTGATTAAGCACTTGGATCCGAGGCGTTTTCAATGCCACGTCTATAGCTCCGAGCACGGTCTCTCCGCAATCGAGCTTGCCAACGAATCACTTAGAACATTTACGCCGCCCTCTGGGACCATAGACGAGCTTGCTTTTATACAGTCTCTGTTGAGCAGGCTGGAAATCGATGTCGTCCATGCCCATTTTCTGAATACTCCGCTGGCACTCGCAGCGAAATCCGCAGCCATACCGGTTCTGTGGCGCATGGGTGGCCACGTCAACGTGATCATGAAAGGCTGCAGAACGGATGAGAAAAAGAGAGCGCTTGCTGTCGTTGCAATGCTAGCTGATCACATAGTCTGCGCTTCGGAGTTTCTTGCCAGCCAATTCGGGGAGCTTTGTTCGACGGTTCCGATGAGCACGATACACAACGGCGTCGACGTAGACCGCATCGCGGCCGAAGCGACGGACGCACGCTCATCGGGAGAGCCCCTTACCATCGGATTGGTTGGGCACATAATTCCACAAAAGGGACACATGGACCTGCTTGCGGTAGCTCCCGCCATCAAAATGCAGTATCCGGCTTCGCGCTTCCGATTCTTTGGTGCTGCCTACCCATCCGAACAAGATGCGCTTTACTTGCAACGCGTTAATGACCTGGCGAGGCGCCTGGGAGTTAACGGCAGCATTTCCATAGAGCACTGCAAACAGGATCGATTCAAGCAGTATGCGAAAGTCGACATGATGGTTTTTCCGGGGCTCAATGAGGGCTGCAGCAACGGCATACTGGAGGCAATGGCGCTCGGATTGCCTGTCATCGCAGCTAATTCGGGTGGAAACCCGGAACTCATCGAGCACGAAAAGTCCGGGATACTTGTCACACCCAAAAATCCCCAGCGCCTTGCGGAAACCATACTGTTGCTTGCGAGCAACGGCAAGATGCGTAAAGAGATTGGCGCCGCGGCGCAAGTACGCGCTCGAGAGAGATTTGACATCGCAAATTGCGCCGCCCGCTACAGTACCATCTATGAGACACTCGCCCGCCGATGAGATATGAGCTGTTTAGGATGACGTTCTGTCATCATCTGGGGTTCGAGCTAGCGCGCGAGGCACGTTGAGAGCAGCGGATCGAATATGGAAGCGACCAAATTCTCGGAGAGACACTCATAAGCGGTAATCTCCACGTGCCATGGATTTCCTCGCAGATACGCCACAACAAAGTACTTGTCGTCCGCGATGAACTGAATCTCGTTGTTTCGGAAGGATCCACGCTTTGCCGGAGTCGGCGGCAGTTGGCCTTCGATCATGCGGACTACAATATTCGGTCGAGTCGCCGCCTCGCACGGCTCCGCTCTGTAGCGGGACAGCATCATGGACGCGATGCTGCCGGTATTGGATTCGATAGCGACGATCGTGCCGTTCAAATGAAAAAAGAACGAGATCAGTTTCGGTAAATCAACTGCTGGGGCCACTAATTTAACAGTCCTCGCCGTTGAACGGCTTGCTTAATAATGGTCCCGATTTCCGCTTCTACATGCTCGCCAGTGCTCCGCGTTTTTCCAAGCGGATGTCTTCTCCAGATGTAAAGAACAGGTCCTTCGAGGTAATGGATATCGGCGATTTCCGCAAGCTTCAACCACATACTCCAGTCCTCCGGACCATATATGGATTCGTCATAGCCGCCCACCTGTAGTAGCAGGGACCGGCGGATCATGGACCCTCCGTGATTGACGGAATTTTCGATCAGGTCCCACGTTTTCCGGCAGTCCTTACCCGCGATTCGTGGCGCAGCAATTAGGTCCCCTTCGGCGTCTGTTAGTAGCTCGAGTAAGTCCGTGTAGACGGCGCCCGTATCGGGATTCTCATCTAGAAAACGACTTAGGGTCGTCAAGTTCTTATCCGCCATCAGGTCATCGGCATCGCACGGCGTTATATATTCACCAGCGGCAAGATCAATGAGAGCATTCCGGGCTGCGGCCGCGCCTTTTCTATGCTGATTTGCAACTACGATGACTCGCTCTTCGGTACGATAGTGCTGCAGGACCTCATGACTTCCGTCTATGGAAGCGTCGTCGTAAATTAGCAGTTCGAACGCAGCATGATCTTGGGCGAGCACGCTTTCGATAGCTTGTTCAAGGAAGGGCATCGCGTTGAACACCGGCATGATCACGCTGACCTGAACTTTTCTCATGCTACTCATAATTGTCTGATGGATGAATCAGTATGTGTGGCATTGCCGGTCATCTAGCCCCGCAGGATGCGCTCCCTAATCGCGACCTTGTTCGAGCGATGACTCATGCGCTCGCGCATCGCGGTCCTGACGGTGAGGGATTCTATTTCGATACTCGGGTTGGGTTCGGACACAGGCGACTGAGCTTTCTGGATTTTGCGCACGGCGGTCAGCCTCTCTTTAATGAGGACAGCTCAATTGTTCTCATTTGCAACGGGGAAATCTATAATTACATCGAGCTGCGGCAAGAGCTTGTTTCCAAAGGCCACACGTTTGCAACCCTATCAGACTGCGAAGTAGTATTGCACTTATATGAAGAAGACGGCCCGGACGCCTTCTTCCGCCTTGAGGGCATGTTCGCATTCGCGCTATGGGACTCTCAGCCGCAACGGTTACTACTGGTAAGAGATCACTTCGGAATCAAGCCACTCTACTACTCGAAAACGAACAATGGCGTAATGTTCGCGTCGGAGCTGAAGGCACTGCTCTTAGACCAAACACTTGACCGATCCATCGACTGTCACGCGGCTCTAGGGTATCTCACATCCCTTTCCGTTACAGATCCCGCCTGTATTCTGTCCAGCGTTAAGAAAGTTCCCAGCGCCAGTTACATCACCTTTGCGGCGCGAACGTCAACTTGCACCAGATATTGGAATATTCCGACGCTAAACGGAAGAATCGACTTCGAGTGAGCCCGAGCTTGTTGAAAAACTTCGCGAGGAACTCAAACGCTCTGTGCGAATCTCACTCCGCAGCGATGTGCCAATCGGTCTTTTTTTGAGCGGAGGCGTTGACTCGAGTGCTCTTGCGCTCGCCAGTCGACTATGTGACGCAGAAGTTGCTCAATCATTTTGTCTGGGCTTCCAGGAGATTTCGTTTGATGAATCAGCTTACGCAAATGCTGTCGCCAGCCACTTGGGATTGAAGCACGACAGGATCGTGCTTACGAAGAAAGATACTGTTCCTCTCATAGAAATGATCTGCGCGAAGCTTGATGAGCCATTTGGCGATGCATCAGCCATTCCCACCCTGATGCTTTCGAGTTTTGCTCGACGTTCAGTAAAAGCCGTCTTGTCCGGCGAAGGTGCGGATGAGCTGTTTGGCGGCAATTTCTGGCATCGAGCTGACCATCATGCAAGTCGAACGTCTGGAGTGCTTCCGTACGGTGAGGGTATAGCCTTTACACCAGCTCAAGCCTTGCGCGTCTGCGGCGAGCTATTGCGGGAATGCGATAACATTGCGCCGCAGCCAAGCTCGAAATCTTTGTTCACTGCAACGGCTGACTTCCCGTCGAGGCTCGATTTACAGACTTACCTCCCATCGGACCTCCTCGTGAAAATGGATCGCGTTCCCATGATGGTTAGCTTGGAAGTCCGAGTTCCTTTTTTGAATCGGCGACTCGCTGAATTAGCCTTACGAATACCATGGCACTTAAAGCTGAACGCTGGGATCGGAAAGGCGATCCTGAAGAAATGTATTCAGCCCTATTTGCCGCTTGGAGTCACAGATCGGCCAAAAAAGGGCTTTAGTGTTCCACTCGATGCGTGGCTTTGGGAAGAAGGTCCGATTCGGGAGCTTATTCGAGACGTGCTGTTTTCCCAGAAATCCAAGTCGCGCGGACATTACGACCACCGGGCAATCGAGCGAATGTTTTCCGAGCACGATCGATTCCAAATCATGCACGGTTATCGGATCTGGTTGCTTTTTATGTTCGAGATGTGGTGCCGGAATTTCATCGATAAACCGCCGATCCGTTATGCGGCCACGGCGTGAAACGCGTGGGCATTATTCGGATGCGCGACTGTCTTCCTCGAAAACCAGCATGCCATGTTCTTCGAGGCCCCTTGCAAAATCAATCACATGTTGCCGGATATCTTGTTCGGTTGCGTCGAATATAACCGAAACTCTCGCAGCTAGCTCATCTACCCTCATCTGCTGGTCAAGATGCTGCCACACCAAAAGGCCGGCCTCATTGATTTCACAGTAATCGCCTGTACTCACCTTTAAGAGGAGGCCGCTGTCGTCGACCTGCTTCCACACGACGTCCGGTCGGCGGCGAAGATAAATGTTCGGCAAAGTAAGTTCCCTAACGCAAACGCTAGTAATGCGACGCAGATTAGCGTTTGTTCCGGTCAAGCATTTCAAAGTGATACTTCGAATATATCAGCGGCTTCGGCTCAGCTTCGAGCAGCGAGCGTCCGAGAAGCAAGCATTTGCGGCTCCACGCTGAGGCTATCGATTATCGCGGTCACAGGAGTAGAAGGTCTATATTGCTGTTAGACGGACGAGCTTTTCAAGGGAGGGCACCCTGCGTAAGACATCTTCGAACCCGGCTGGGTAGGCTTGCTCGTACCCTATGAATTCAATCGGACACGCAGCTCCGAGTCTTTGTCTAACTATACGGGCTAAGTCCGCGATCGCAATCTCCTCGTCATTACCGATATTAACCACTTCGCCAACGGCGCGCTCGAGTAACGTTAGCCTCAATATGGACTCGACCACATCACCGACGTATGCGAAACAGCGCGTTTGCTGGCCGTTACCAAAAACAGTTATCGGCATGCCACTCAGCGCTTGTTTAACGAATGTAGGGAGCACCATCCCGTACTGAGATGTTTGGCGGCGACCTGCCGTATTAAAGAGCCGCCCCACGATGACCGGGAGCTGCTTCTCGCTCCAGTAGCTTAAGGCAAGGAACTCGTCAACCGCTTTGGAAGCTGCGTAAGACCAGCGCGACTTTACGGTTGGACCAAGTACCATGTCGTCGTCCTCTGATAGCGGGAGTTTTCCGTTTTTGCCGTAGACCTCCGAGCTGGAAGCGAGGAAAACGAGCTTTTTCTTTGGCGCCGCCGCCTCCAGGAGCAGTCGTGTGCCCTCGATGTTCACATTCAGCGTGCGGACAGGGCTTTGAATGACTCTTGTCACACCGACACACGCTGCCAGATGAAAGACAACGTCTGCCTCTTGAATCAAGTCGGCCAAAAGCTCTGCATTCAACAAAGTGTCGAAGAAACATCGAACGCCGGGATACAATCGAAGCCCCGCGATATTCTCAACGCGACCGGTACTGAGGTCGTCGAGTATGATAACTTTTTCGCCGCGGCTGACAAGCGCGTCCGCCAAGTGCGATCCTATGAAGCCAGCTCCGCCCGTGATCAGAGATGTCAAAACGTCTACCCAAGACTCGTGTGCTTCAAATTTGCTCGAACGGTTTCCCGTACACCATTCCGGACCGCACCACTGCAACATAGCATTCGCAACCGATCGCTTCCGGTCCGGTGGGTTCATTCGCCGGCAGCTCTACCTTATGTCGGTCATAATCGCGGCGCAAAGATCAGAAGGGTGTCGCTCTAATCTTCAAGAATAAGAGGTGTAGAACCTCGACTTTGGATGGCCGCCAATTCCAAATGGTTTGGCCGCCCAGCTTGTTGTGTTCTCGACGAGCTAAATCAGTGTGGTGGCATGCCAGTCATGCCAGGATTCGGTGCGTGAGCCTGCCGCGGCCGCGAGCTCTCGTTTAGCTTCCTCATGCGTAAGCCAGCGTCCCGGCGTTTCATTGCCCCACGGGCCTGTATCGTCAAGGCGATGCGGGTAGCCTCTTTCGAGCGTGCCCTGTTCCGTCCGCCCTGTTGAATCTACAGCGGAGAAGTCGCGCTGTGAAATCAATTTGAACCGGCGATAACCTTGCCGGTGAAGCAAGTTGAGCGTAGCGCCCGCTGCACTTTCTGAAAGGAATTTGCCTTCAGCAGAACATTCCGCCTCCACCGAAATGAATGGAGGGAGCGGATACGCTATAAGATCCTCGACGCACAACATATCGCTACCCTCGATATCAATCTTCAGATAGTACGGAACACCGAACTGGCCGATGACGTCGCGAAAGCGAACGGCTGGTACCTCTATGGAATGATGACGTCTCCCTTGCCGGGCCGCGATACGTTGATCAAGTGAATTCCACACCCTCTTGTCGTCGGAGATCCAAAAAGTCGCAGATCCTGATTCGGCCGCAATCGCCACGTTCAATATCCACAGGAGACCGGATGCTAACTCCCTCACAAATCGCACTCGAGCACGCCCAACAAGCTCAGGGTCTGCTTCGATAGATACGACCCGATAGCCTTGATGCAAGTAGTACGCCGTATCCCCGCCGTCATACATTCCGACATCGAAAACCATGTCGCGCCGCACGGCAGACGAAGTCATAAACCCATTCATAGGCGTCTTACTCTCGGCACTCGGCTTATGTTGACTTCCCACGCCGATTTTCTTGAGCATGGACGTGCGCTTCAATCGTCCACCTCAGATTTGCGCAGCTTCCATTATGCTAAACGGTATACTGCAAGCTCGGCGAAACTCTGCACAGTTGGGCCAATGAAATCGCAGCCATGTGGCGCTTCACCCGCAACAATGGCATCACCGAAGGCTTTCACAACAAAATGGAAGTTCTCTCACGCCAAGCTTACGGCTTCCGCAACTTCAACAACTATCGCTTGCGCGTTAAGGTACTGTGTTCTTAATCAGCTTCTACTCCAGGGTGCCCCCATCTTCGGCGTAGAGCCTAGAGCCCATCTTCGCGTATATGTGCTGAATGAAAGGTTTTCAGATGGTGGCCAGGGACGGAATCGAACCGCCGACGCCAGCCTTTTCAGGGCTGCGCTCTACCGACTGAGCTACCTGGCCGCTCCGGCGAGAAGCTTTAGTTTAACAAACGAAAGGGTACGGCCTTGCGCCCGCAATAACCCCTAGAAAGTGCAGCTTCCATGTCTTTCCTGATATACTCGCGCTTGACGGCCTTCATGATGGGTGAACAGCGACTAGGTGATGTCATTGACGATCACTGCATAAAATGCCGCCGTATCACCAATCACTCCATCGTATCCCTCGTCGAGGGAGCAGCGGCAAAGGTGCGCTGCCGGACCTGCTATCACGATCACGATTATCGTCATGAGCAAGCGCCGCCTTCCAAGAAGGAATTAAAGAAAATGGAAGCGGATGCTCAGGCGGCCGCCCTCGCGGCGCAGGCGGATGCGGTGTCCGCCGACGGTCATGCTCCCGCCGAAAGTCACGAAAAAGCCAAGAGCGAACACGCTTGACCCTGGTTTAACTGAGCATGACGCGCTGAATCCTCGGGAACGGCTTGCGCTTGAAATTCTTCTTGAATTGCGCCGCCAAGCCCATGATGCTTATCTGGTCGGCGGTTGCGTGCGCGATCGCCTGCTAGGCATTCCCGCCAAAGATTACGACGTCGGCACCAGTGCAACGCCCCAGCAAATCATCTCTTATTTTCCTGATTCGCAGACGGTTGGCGCTCACTTCGGCGTAGTGCTCGTTGGCAGTCCCGGCGGCGTGCACGTCGAGGTGGCTACGTTCCGCAGCGAACGCAGTTATACTGATGGCCGTCATCCCGATCAAGTTCACTTCGAAACTGATCCCGCACTCGACGCCCAGCGCCGCGATTTCACCGTTAACGGTCTTATGGAAGATCCGGCTTCGGGCCGGATCTTGGATTTTGTAAACGGCCGGGCAGATCTCGCCAACAAAGTTATTCGCGCAATCGGTGAGCCCGAGCGCCGCTTCAACGAGGACCATTTGCGCATGCTCCGCGCTGTCCGCTTTGCCGCTCGGCTCGGTTTCGTAATCGAGCCTAATACCTTGGCGGCGATTCAACGCCTCGCCCCGCGCATCTCTACGGTTTCGGCCGAACGCATTCGTGAAGAGATTGTCCGTATCCTGACGGAAGGCAATGCCGCACGTGGATTCGTGTTGCTGGACGAAACTGGTCTGCTCATTCAAATCTTGCCTGAAATCAAGGCGCTACAGGGGGTGCAGCAGCCGCCAGAGTTTCATCCTGAGGGCGACGTCTGGAGCCACGTGCTGCTGATGCTCGAACAACTGCGTGAACCGACGCCCACGCTGGCTTTGGGGGCGTTGTTACACGATGTTGGCAAGCCGCCCACCTTCCGTCTTGCGGAGCGCATTCGCTTCGACGGCCATGCCGAAGTGGGCGCGCAAATGGCACAAAAGAGGCTCTGCCAGCTTCGCTTCTCGAATGACGATGTCGAACAGGTCACGTCACTGGTGGCCAATCACATGCGCTTCAAAGATGTGCGGCAGATGCGCATGAGCACCCTAAAACGCTTCCTCCGCTTGCCGAATTTCGAAGAACATTTAGAACTGCACCGCCTCGACTGCCTCGCCAGCAATGGCTACACCGAAACGTATAAGTACATGCAGAACAAGCTGCATGAACTCAGCCAGGAAGAATTGCGGCCTGCCCGACTGATCACCGGAGACGATCTCATTCAGGCTGGCTACAAACCAGGCCCAGCATTAGGCCGGGCGCTGAATGCTGTGGAGACTGCTCAGCTAGAAGGGGAGATTCAGAGTCGCGACGAGGCTATGGCGATGGCGAAAGCGGTTTTGGAGGAACCCTAGGGCTGAGGTTTCAGTACCGATGGAAGCGACGGAGGCCACAATTTTTGCTATGTTGAGCAACACCTTGGCGTCATAAGAGGGATGTCGATCATCCAACAGCCCGGGAGAGACTGCGAATATGCCCCTCGTCGAAGCAACACCTAGCAAGTTGCTGTCCGACATCCAGTTAGCGCGGATGCAAAGCGATCGGCTCTTCGGCATTCTTAAGCCCGAAGCGCTTTATGAAAGGCCGATTGCCGAGCGGCATCGCGTCATCTTCTATATTGGCCATCTGGAGGGGTTCGATGCCATTCAAATTGCCCGCGAGGGGGTTGGAAGAAAATCGCCAGATTCCGAATTAGACTCGCTCTTCCAAGCAGGCATCGATCCGGATTCCTCGCATTTGCCGGCCGATGTACCTGCCGACTGGCCCTCTCTGGATCGAGTTCGAAAGTATGTAGAGCGCTGTCGACAGCGAGTCGACGAAGCTCTTGATGAATGTCGCGAAGACATTATTCTCATGGCGCTGGAGCATCGCCAAATGCACCTCGAAACACTCGCGTACATGTTCCATAATTTCGGCCATAAGCTGAAAGTTAAGTGTGCTGAAATTCGCTCTGCAGATACATCATCGAGCGCTGAGCCCGAACAAGAATGGCGTGACATTCCCGCCGGTGATGCCGTTCTCGGTCTGCCGGATGATGGCCGATTCGGCTGGGATAACGAATTTGCGCAAGTACGCAGGCATGTGCCCGCATTCCGAATTCAGCGGCATAAAGTCACCAACGGCGATTATCTTCGTTTCGTCGAAGCTGGTGCCGACATGCCGCATTTCTGGGCGACACGTAACGGCATCAGTTTTCTACCGCGGCATGTTCGAAGAGATTCCGTTGCCTCTGGACTGGCCTGTGTACGTCACCCAGCAGCAGGCAGAAAGTTATGCGCGCTGGCTGGGCGCTCGCATTCCAACGGAAGAAGAGTTTCACCGCGCCGCCTATGGCGCGCCGTCGCAAGAACCTCGCAAGTATCCATGGGGTAATTCTGCTCCCGACGCGTCGCACGGTAACTTTGATTTCAAACGTTGGGACCCAGAAAGCGTTATGGCCACTCCGCAGGGCGACAGCGCCTTTGGAGTGAGTCAACTCGTAGGTAACGGTTGGGAGTGGACCAGCACGGTGTTCGCGCCGTTTCCAGGTTTTCGTTCACAGCCCAGTTATCCCGGTTATTCAGCAAATTTCTTTGACGGCGAACACAACGTGATCAAGGGCGGCTCACCGCGTACTGCGACACGCTTGCTTCGAGCGTCGTTCCGAAACTGGTTTCGGCGCGATTATCCTTACGTTTACGCAACCTTCCACTGCGTCGACAATGCGTCGTAGCGATTGAGGGCACATGTCAGCGTCTGTCCAGCCGCAGCTATCATCATTCGCGCTTGAAATTCTAAAAGGACTTTCTGCCTCGCCCAAAAGCCTCTCGCCGCGCTACTTCTACGATGACCTCGGTAGCGCTCTATTCGAATCCATCACTCTTCTGCCGGAATATGGCTTGACGCGTGCGGACGAGCGGCTCTTGTGCGCGCACGCCGAGGATATTGCCAAATATACAGGCGCAATCGGCACTGTTGCCGAATTGGGTAGTGGCAGCGGCAAAAAAACCAGGCATGTCCTTGCGGCCTTATGCCGCCGCAATGCCGTCCTTTCTTACCGGCCAATTGATGTATCGCAGGCCGCTCTGACCACCTGCGAGAGAGAACTCGAAACTACGGTATGCGAGATTGATCCCGTTTGTGGTGATTGGCTGAACGGCTTGAGAAGGGTCGCGCAGGAGCGCCGCAAGAGCGAAGCTCTCCTGCTGCTTTTTCTTGGGAGTTCCATCGGAAACTTGGATCGAAGCAATATCCCACAGTTTCTACGCGACATGCGTTCTCATTTACTTCCCGGCGACTTCTTTCTGCTCGGGGCGGACCTTGTTAAGGATGTTAACCGCATGCTTGCCGCCTACGACGATCCCACAGGAGTTACCGCCGCCTTCAACCTCAACTTACTCGGCCGTATCAATCGTGAACTAGATGCCGATTTCGATTTACGGATGTTCGCGCATGAAGTCCGCTGGGACGCGGCCGAGCGCCGCATTGAAATGCACTTGCTTTCTTGCTGCGATCAGACCGTTTATTTAGGAGTTCTCGATACGAGCCTGCACTTCGAAGCGGGAGAGACCATTTGGACCGAGTCGTCTCACAAATTCACTTGCAATGAACTGGATGTATACGCACGGTCCAGCGGTTTTCAGGCGCTCACCGCCTGGGTCGACCAGGAGTGGCCATTCGCGGCGACACTGTGGCGCGCGGAATGATCCACCATTAGCTGTTTCACTAATGTCAGCGCTTGCGCCACCACTTGGTCCATGTTGTAGTAACGGTAAGTCGCCAGTCGCCCTACAAAATGCACGCCGTCGGTAGCGGCGGCTAATTCGGCGTAGCGTTTGTACAGGGCTGCATTTGCCGGATTGGGCACCGGGTAATATGGATCGCCTTCGCTCACCGGGTATTCATAAACCACGCTGGTCTTCCGATGTCCTTGACCGGTAAGATGCTTAAATTCAGTCACACGCGTAAAAGCGTGATCGTTGGGATAGTTAATCACAGCCACGGGCTGCAGGAAGTCTTTATCTAGTGTTTCGTGCTCGAACCGTATCGATCGATATGGTAATTCGCCGTATCGGAAGTCGAAGAACTCGTCCACAGGGCCCGTGTAAACTATTTCGCGAAAGTTCGCCCGCTCGACAATATCCCGGAAATCGCATCCCAACTCGAATGAGATGTTGGGATGGTCCAGCATGTTCTCAAACATCCGCGTATATCCGTGCCGCGGCATCGCCTGATACCGATCGCTGAAGTACCGGTCATCGCGATTTGTGCGGACCGGAATCCGCGCCGTGACTGACGCATCTAGCTCAGAGGGGTCTTTGCCCCACTGTTTCCTGGTGTAATTCCGGAACAGTTTTTCATACAGATCGCGTCCGACTTTGCTGACGACCACGTCTTCCGAGGTCTTGCAATGGCCGCGCTCTTCGGCACGAGCCGCGAAAAACGCTGATACCTCTTCTTCTGTTTGCAAGTTCAAATCGTAAATCAGATTGACGGTGTCGAGATTAATCGGAATGGGAACCAGTTTCCCCTCCACGTATGCAAGCACTCGATGCTCGTAACATCGCCATTTTGTGAATTGCGATAAATATTGAAATACTTGCTCCGAGTTCGTATGAAAGATGTGCGGCCCATAGCGATGAACCAAAATGCCGGCATCGTTCTGATGATCGTATGCGTTGCCGCCGATGTGGTCCCGGCGGTCCACCACCAACACTTTTTTCCCGAATCCGCGCGCCATTCTCTCAGCGACAACAGCTCCCGCAAAGCCCGCGCCCACTACCAGGTAATCAAACATGGCTGGTGCCTTTGAGCGAGGCCGCTAAGGAGGCTCTTTGCGCTATCTGCGAACGCTTGACGTTCAAGGTTTTTTCCATAAGCTGATTCATCTCGCTCCACGTCCGGTCCCAGGATGACTGCGACAGAAACTGATCTATTTGCGCCATAAACTCGATGCTTGGTTGACTGTTCAGCAGCGAATCTACCTCTCTGCAAAATTCACTAGGCCCGTCTGCTATACGTACTAACCCCAGATCCCCGTACGGCTTGACAACATCGCGGATTGAACTGGAAATTACCTGAAGGCCCGCAGCCAAATATTCTGGCGTTTTCGTCGGACTTATGAAACGCGTCGATTCGTTAAGCGCAAACGGGAGCATGCCGATCTTCCAGCCGGCAAAATAAGCCGGTAACTCGGAATATGGCTTCATGCCCAAGTAGTGGATATTCGAAAGCCTCGGTAAAGATGCGGGAGCGATCTTTACCACGGGACCAAGCAACACAAAGTGCCAATCGGGCCGGCTCTCCGCCATTTCCCTTAACAGGTCCAGATCCATTCGCTCGTCGATCACACCCGCATAGCCGATGCGAGGATGCGGGATCGGCGATTGATCCGGCGGCTCCTGTCGCAGGTCCCGCGATTTCTTAAAATGCCGAACATCAACGCTGCTGGGGAAAAGATGTACGGAGGAATGTTGCATTCGCTTCGATTCGTACAGACTGGCACCCCCGGTAAACACCAGATCTGCTGTCTGAAACAATTTTTTCTCGTTGTCGCGCATCGCTGCCGGCGCACCCGCGAATGCGGATAGCTCGTCCATGCAATCGTAGATAGTAAGTGCGGGCCGCAGGTCGTATGTGTAGCTCAGCGCCATAGGCGTGTAATACCAGGCGCTGTACTCTTCTACACCGTTCTTTTGCATTACGGAATGAAGCAAATGCTGCTGAATCGTGAGTGTCTGAGCTGAACTTAGTCCGTACGGTAGAACGGGCGTGCAAACTCGCACTCCCGATTGCTCACAGAGTGACTCGCGTACATATGGAGATTCGTCTTCAAATATCGGCTCTTCAAAGAACAAGACTTGGCGGTCCCGGGCAAAACGGCTCATAAGATGCTGCGGGCGCTGAAAAACGAACCCCCATCGGAGGTGCGATAGGCAGAGTAAGTTGGCGTTGGTGGATGTCATTGATGCGTTGATAGCTTTCTAATAATCTGGGCTGTTGTTGCAAAATGGCCTCGGCCAAAGGCCGGTAAGCCTCGCGTTGACCGTTTCCGCTGGCGTAGTCAAATAGTCCGTTGCAGCAATGGCGATCATCCACCCAGCCGGGATGATTGAGAATCGGATAGAGACAAATTCCTTCAACCGGCACGCCCGAATTGTGAGCGGCAACTACTTGGTTGCAGATGTAATTGAACCAGTCGGCGCGCTCGTCATCTTCTGCACCGGTCTCGGCAACGAAGATAGGCCGCTTGTATCTGCCCCATACCTCCAGGAGGATCTGATGAAAGGCCCGAAAACGCGGATCGTTGCGCCGCAGAAAGGTGTCGGCATTGTGCACCCATTCGTTGCGATCGTAGAAATTTACTCCAATGACGTCGAGATATGCAGGTTTGCCTCCAAGTTCCGGAGCCATGCGCCCGGATAGCATGTCCCACGCCTGAAACTGAGCCAATCGATAGGCTTCCGCTTCTACCTCATCGCCGGGGACATCCGGATTGCCAACAATGTGGATTACCGGCTCCGGAGAAAGTAACCTAATCTCAGGCAGCTCATTGAGCAGAACATCGGATGCGGCGGCCGCGGCTCGCACCAGATTGCGCTTAATTTCATGAGAGGTCGTTGTCTGATATGGATTGACACAGGCAGCTTCGCCTCCCGCCCAGGAAAGAAACGAAATCTCATTCACCGGAGCGATTCCAGCACAACAGCGATACCCCTTGTTACGAATGAACCGCGTGGCCGCATGCGTGAACTTCCGGAATCTTTCCGCGAACGAAGTCGACAAAACGTCCAAATCGTCAGGCCATCCGAAATGCAGCAGATCTAGCAGTACTTCGGTCTCTGTTTCCGCAGCCGCATCCAGAATGATTTCCAGTGAAGCAAAATCGAATTGTCCTGGAATCTCTTCAATTAAGTGCCAGCGCGCTGCTGTACGCACCGTGCGGATACCAAACGGTTGTAGGCGCTCGAAGTCCGCGCGAGCAAACCGCTCGTGCTGTGTAGATCTCAGCAGATCGAGGCGAACACCATCGCGGCGCTTATGGCTGGAACATTCAAATCCAGCTTGAAGAAAGGACTTGAATATTGAGTGCATCGTCGACAAGATGTTCCTCTGGGTAAAAGCACAAGAATATCCCGCGTGTTGGGACTGCTCTCTAGCCTCAAAATGAATGGATCTTATTTAACGGAAGTTTGTTACCTATCCTGGTAAATCAACCAGCACGGAGGTTACTCATTAAATGTGCGTGCGGCCTTCTTACCCAGAATTGTGAATGCTTGGAACACGCTGTTCATTGTTGGATTGAAGACTTTGCCCGGAACTTGTGATCCACTGCCGTTTGCATCGGGTAAAAGGCGGTTTACATAACTCATCATCTTGCGTGTTTCGTTTGGCAGTAGCGCTTCAGCTCCCGCTAACAATTTTGCTGGAAATGAGATCGTGCAGTTATATTTCTTCTTCTCTAAGGCTGTAACAACTTCGCGTGCAGCAGAATCGGCGGCGATAGTTAAACCCGGCAAATTGCCAAGCAGGCCGAACCAGGTGAACTCTTCTCTTGCTTTTCCTCCGAATTTTGCATTGAGATAAGATCCCGTCCGCATCAGGCCCGGCACAACTGTCAATACATGGATGCCGCGCGATTTCACCTCCGCCGCGATGCCAGTTGAAAATCCCACGCACGCGAATTTTGCGCAGCTATAAGGCAATAGGTGCGGAACACTGACACGGCCTCCAATGGACGTGATATTCACAATCGAACCCGATCCTTTTTCTGTCATGTGAGGCAACGCGGCCAGCGACAGATTAACGGGAGCCCAGAACATCAAGTTCATCGCGCTTTCAAAATCTTGATGCTTCAGACTTCCGAGAGGAGCAACTTGTATCTCGCCTGCGTTGTTCACCAGGACATCCAGCCTGCCAAAATGTTGGATAACCCGGTCGATCAACGCTGCCGCCTGCACCGGATCGCTGATATCAGCCACGAACGGAATCGCCTGAGCGCCTTTCTCCGAAAGCCGGAGGCATGCGTCACTAAGTTCCTTTTCGTCTCGCGCGCAAAGAGCCAGCCGGCATCCGCGTGCGCCAAATTCGAAGGCTAGAGCCAGCCCGAGCCCGCGTGAGCCACCCGTGATCAGGACAATGTTCTCCCGCAAACTCGCCGCCTGATAAGGCTTTTCACCGGCCAACTTTCGTGACGCAAGCTTCCGAACCGCGTAAACGGTGGCGCCCACGATCGCAATTTTCCCAAAAATCGACAGCGCTCGCGGGGGTGTACGCATGGAAGTAACAGATTTGTTCATTGCCGCTCCAAAAGCTGGATTCCTGCAATTTGGAAACGTTTCGTCGCGCGAATGCGATGTTATTCTAGAAACGCTGGAATTTCCTAGGGCCGGTAGCTCAGTTGGTAGAGCATCGCACTTTTAATGCGGTGGTCGCGGGTTCGAGTCCCGCCCGGCTCACCATCGTTTTCAACCTCCCTCGTAATAGCGGCTTACTCGCCTCGCCAGCCCGTGCATACACTTTTTCTGATTCTCGCCTTGATCGCCATCGTGCTGCAAGGTCTCACGCTGTATTTGGCCTTCTTCGGGCCGGATCTTTCGTACACCCTCGACGAGACTCCTGCGGCGCCGCTGGACAGTCCTCAGTTTTGCACCCTGCTGGACTTTTTGACCGAGGCCAAACTGCTCCACGGCAATCGCGTTGAGGTCCTCACTGACGGACCCAACTTTTATGAAGCCGAACTGGCCACCATCGGTTCTGCCCACAGCAGCGTCAACCTCGAAGCTTACATTTTTCATCGCGGCGACGTCTCCAGTCGCTTCGTTCGCGCGCTAGCTGAACGCGCCCGCGCCGGAGTCAAGGTCCGTCTTACGCTCGATTACATAGGCAGCCTAAGCACTCCTCTTTCCTATCTCAAAGAGCTCACTGAAAGCGGCGGCAAGGTTAAGTGGTATCACTCGCTTCGGCTCGATCTTGTTCCTCAGTTAAACAATCGCACTCACCGCGAACTGCTCATTGTTGACGGAAAGACCGCCTATATCGGAGGCGCGGGAATCGGGGACTGGTGGTATCGCGATGGCCTTAAAGGAAATTGCTGGCGTGACATGATGATGCGGGTCGAAGGCCCATCGGTTTCCGCTCTTCAAGCCGTCTTTGCGCAAAACTGGCTGCGTGTCTCGGGCGAGATCCTCACAGGCGGAGAGTATTTCGAATTGTCCGATGAGTCAGGTCACTCGGCGGCTCTCGTCATCGGCAGCACGCCTGCTGCTGGCGCGACACAAGCTCGCATTCTCTTTCAACTCCTCATCTCCTGCGCTCGCAAATGTATTTACCTCTCCAGTCCCTACTTCTTGCCCGATCGAAGTGCCCGTCGCGCCATCATCCACGCCGCCCGGGACCGGCACGTTGAAGTGAAGATTCTCACGCCCGGCGATAATAACGATCAGCGCCTCACGCGCGCATCGTCCCGCCATCTCTACGGCTCGCTTCTAAAATACGGAATCAGAATCTACGAATACAGACCATCCATGAATCACACCAAGGCGATGATGGTCGATAACTGCTGGGCCGTGGTTGGTTCCACCAATTTCGATTACCGTTCCTTTGCTATTAATGACGAAGTGAACATTGCGTTGCTTGACCCGGCGGTTACGCGCCGCATCACCCAGGATTTTGAGCGCGACATCTCAAACAGCAACGAGATCACTTACGAAGGCTGGCGTTCAAAAAGCCGCTTCCGCATGGCTGAGCGTGTGCTGTCATTACTCGAACGGCAGGAATGAACCGCTTTCGCATCGCTACTTATAACGTGCATAAGTGCAAGGGGGTGGACTGGCGAGTAAGTGCGCGGCGCATTGCCGAAGTCATTTGTGAAATCAAGGCCGAAATACTGGCTGTGCAAGAGATTCTCTACTCCCAAGCCGAGTCTATCGGGCGCGACGTGGATCTTCCTTTCACTTTCGGCGCCGTGCGCCAGCACGCGGGCGAACCGTACGGCAATGCCGTGTTTAGCCGGTTGCCGGCAATTTCTTCCGAACGGTACGCGCTTACAGTGAATAGGCGCGAACCGCGCGAGTGTTTGCGCGTCTCCTTTGCGCTCGCACCCTCGCATCCTCTTCATTTCTTTGCGATTCACCTGGGAACCTCATTTTTCGAGCGCCGCCAACAAGGCCGCCGGTTGATATCTGCTGAGATTCTGGACCATCCGAGTTTCAGAGGTGCGCGAATAGCTGCAGGCGACTTCAACGAATGGACCCACGGACTCGCGACACGGCTTTTGAGCGAACGGCTGCGAAGTGCCGACATTGGTACGCATCTGAGCCGCCGGACCACTTACCCCGGCGTGCTCCCCTTTCTCCATCTCGATCATATCTACTACGACCTCACGTTCCACTTACTCGGCATGCATCTGCACCGCACCCGTCTTGCGCTTCTAGCATCTGATCACTTGCCGCTCATCGCGGATTTCGAGAACTCGGCGCAACCAGCGGAAACCGACGCGTAAGCTCGGGAAGACTCCGTGAAAACAGAAGTTTGCCATAGCGGCAGAGGAGAATAGCGCGTATGGAAAGACGAAGAAGGTTCCTGGGCGGCCTCAGCGCGGCCGCGGCGGGATTGGTGGTCGGCAAGAATGTCCAAGCCGCGCAGCCCGCGTCCGGTCCCGAGGTGCTGCCCAATTACGCGCGCCGGCAGACCAGCACAACGCTGAAACAATCCAGCTACGACCGAAGCGGCGGCAATCGCGATTTCATCTCGGTCGCTCCGGCTCAAACTGTTGAAGTATTTCGGTCAGATGGCCCTGGCGTCATCACCCACGTTTGGTTCACCATCGCCAGCCCGGCAGTGCATCACCTGAAGGAGTTGATCTTGCGGATCTACTGGGATGGGCACGAGAAGCCAAGCGTAGAGACGCCCATCGGAGATTTCTTTGGGCTGAACCTCGGAAGTTATTTCCTCTACGAATCGGCGTTTCTGAACTGCTCATCTGTGAAGGCAATGAATTGCTATTTCGCCATGCCTTTCAGACGCTCGGCGCGGATCGCAGTAACGAATGACGGCGCAAGACGGGTT
This sequence comes from Terriglobia bacterium, assembly GCA_963846025.1. Lineage (GTDB taxonomy): Bacteria > Acidobacteriota > Terriglobia > Bryobacterales > Bryobacteraceae > Bog-105. Next base: position 67,986 of record CAWJUG010000008.1, read on the forward strand.
GACGCGCTGTACTACAACATTGATTACCGCCTGGCGCCGTCGCTCCCGGCGGACGCGCTCTATTTTCACGCCCAGTACCGGCAGGCAATTCCCGCGCATGCGGAATCGTACGCCAACTCTGCTGCGGAGCTGAATGAAGACGGCAAACGCAATTACGTTTTTTGTGAGACGCGCGGCTCGGGTCACCTGATGGGGGTCACTTTAGGCATTGTCCAGAACCGCGACGGGTGGTTTGGAGAAGGTGACGATATGACATTCATCGACGGCGAGAACAAGCCGTCCATCAACGGAACCGGGACTGAGGATTACTTCTGCGGCGCGTGGGACTTCGGTGGACGCGACGCTGCCAAGCCTTTCGCCAACCTATATAACGGCGCTCCTTACATAGCGGCGCCTGAGGTGGCTGGCGGCCGCTATTGTCTATACCGTTGGCACGCGGATAACCCGATTGCGTTTTCCCAATCGCTGAAACACACCATAGAACATGGCCACGCAAACGATCGCGGAGACTGCTTCTGCTCCGTCGCGTATTGGTACCAGACGGAGCCGTTTACGGATTTTCCGTCGCTACCGTCGCTAGCCGATCGCGTGATCGGGACAGTTACCTAGCCCGACCTTGACTCAATAGATTCCGCAAGTCTCGAAAGACAAAAATTCTCGCCGTACCTCATCTAACACCGTGAGGCGAACTTATGCCAATGCACAGACCATCCCCCGGTGGTTGCGTCGCCTAAAGATCGGCGCCGTGATCTTGGTGATTTTGCTTGGGGGCGACCTCATCCTCGATGCCATCAAGTGGCCGTTTAGACGAGGGCCGACTATCTCCTCATTGGAAAGGGTATCCGCGTGCAGCGTTGAAATTGGTCGGTTTCACGGTACATTCTTTCCGCATCCTGGTTACGTCGCGGAGACGGTGATCTTCACGCGAAGCCCGGGATCGGCCTCCGTAACGTTGGCCAAAATCAAAAAACTCACGTGTCGCGCCTCTTGGTTTGCGGTCCTCTCGTTCACGCATCGGATTAGCCGAATCGATTTGGAAGGGTTGCAGGTACTCATTCCAGATCGCATTCCGCCCCCCGTGCATAAGCATTCCGCGGCCGCCATACCGACAGTTGTTTCAGATCTGTTTGCCTCGGGCGCAGTCTTGGAGATCGCGCGCGGGTCGAACAAATCGCAACCCGAGCGGCTCGACTTCCCAACTTTGCATCTCAGCAATCTTGCAAGAGACAAGGCTTTGAACTTCGAACTTCGAATCATTGCTGCGCGCTTGTTTGGAACAGCCGATGTGACTGGATCGCTAGGACCGCTCAAGCTCGCGGACCTAAAAGGAATGAACATCGCAGGCAACTTCCGGCTGAGCAGCTTCGACTTACGCGGGTTTAAAGAGATTGCGGGAACCGCTTCCGCGTACGGCCGGTTCAAGGGGCGCTTGGGCAGGACTGATGTAGAAGGGCGGGTTACTATCCCAAATTTTGAGATAACGCGCTCACATCACCAGCAGACCGTTACCGCGGAATATCGTGCAGTGACGGACGGGACCAAAGGAGACGTCGCCATAGATGCCGCAACGGTGCATTTTCTAAGCTCAACCCTCCTAGTTCGGGGCAGCATACGTGGAGATCGAGGAAAAACGGCCCTGCTGGAGGTCGGCAGCCATGGAGCCAGGGTACAGGATCTGCTCCGGCTATTCATAAACGGTGATCTCGCACCGGTAAACGGAGCACTGAATATGCAAGCACACGTTCTGATTCCCCCGGAACCCGAAAGTTTCCTAAAACGAGTTCAGATCGACGGTAATTTCAAAATTGAAAACGGAATTTTTACGCATGGAGCTACGGAAGATAAGGTGGATCAACTGAGTGCCAGGGCACGCGGGCGTAAGGATCACGCCTCCCCAGTACAGGTCATGTCGCAAATCGGCAGTCGGGTGAAACTCCGAAAAGAAATCGCAACTCTCTCGGACGCCTTTTTCGCCGTTCCCGGTGCAACCGTGCGAGGCAGCGGAACTTACAACCTACAGGACGAAGCTATCGATCTGCGGGGAAGACTGGCGATGCGCGCCAGTTTGTCTGAGGCCGCAACCGGAATCAAATCGATCCTCGCCGTGCCACTGGATCCATTTTTCAAGAAAAAGGGCGCAGGCTCCGTCGTTCGAGTCCGCATTACAGGAACTTATGCGCACCCCCGATTCAAGATGTCCCTCTAAGGGTGTTCAGAATTCGCTGCTATTGGTTCTTCGCTTGGGCTATTACTAGTGCGGGCGTTAGATGAGCAACAATTTTCTTGCATGGCGGTCCACAAAGCGTGGCCGCTAGCTGAACCTATGGCGGAAATAGGAGAGATTTGATGGCAAGTAAACCCGGAATGTCTACGAGTCAATTTACAGACGATGCGAATGACGCAATGCAAAGCGTCAAGGACAAGGTGACTGAAACCGCGAGCAACGTTAAGCAGAAGGCTGCCGAGGCCGGAAGACAGGTAGCTGGCAACATCGACCAGAAGCGTGGCCCGGCGGCGGATGCACTGCACAGCGCGGCGTCCACCATCCATGAGAAAGCTGAGAGCCTGCCTGGCGGTGACACTGCAAAGAACGTTGTGCACTCTGCGGCCGACAAATTGGAATCGACAGCGGGATACATTCGCGAGCACGATGTTCGCGCAATGGTCTCAGACGTCGAAGACATAGTGAAGCGCAATCCCGGCCCCTCGTTGCTGGTCGCCGCCGCAATCGGTTTTCTGATCGGCCGTGCGTTCCGTGAAGACTAATTTACTTCGCGAAACGAGTTAGGCACTCGGACATGATTGGAGAAAATAGCCGATCCATCGCAGACGTTTTGCAAGACATCGTCGCAAACGTACAAGCAATTATTCGTTCGGAAGTCCGGTTAGCTAAGACCGAAATTACTGGCGAGGCGGTAAAGGCCGGCCGTGCAGGCGGCATGATGGTCGGCGGCGTGGTTACAGGCCTATTCACCGTCTGGCTGCTGCTGCTGACAATTCTGTTTGCCCTCGCGACGACGATTCCGATGTGGGCGGCAGCGCTTGTGCTGTTCGCTTTAATGGCCGTCGTCACAGCCGTGCTGTTCGCGGCGGGAAAGAAGCGGTTCGCGGCGGTTCACGCAAAGCCTGAAAAGACAATCGAAACAGTGAAGGAGAACGTGGAATGGGTGAAGAATCAAACCAAATAGAGCGGCAAATTGAAATGGAACGAGGGCAACTAGGACAGAACCTGAACGAACTGCAATCGAAGGTGGAAGAGGTTACAGACTGGCGTCTCCAGTTTCAAAAAAGGCCCATGTTGATGATGGGGGTTGCTTTGGGCGGTGGTTTGCTGCTTGCGTCCATGACGGGCCGCAGACACGGTCACAAATCTTACCGCAATGAGGACCGCGCCGGGGATAGCGGCCAACAACACCGCCGCGGGACGGAACTACAGAAGAGCCAAGCCTTAGAAACCTTCGACAACATCAAGGGAGCAATGATCGGCGTTGCGGCAAATGCGTTCCAGGACTTTTTTGGGCAGCTCATTCCGGGATTTAAGGAGCAGGTTCAGAAAACTGTGCAGCAGAAGCGCTCTGCCAAAAGCTCAGAACAGCCAAATCTTGCATCCGCGGCCGCAACCGCTTCGTAGTGCACTTGCCGGCTCGCGGCCTCAAGCTTGACACTTTCCGGTCGCCGAATCTGCTGTAGAAGCGCCGGGCAGTTCACTTGCCGTCGGCGTTCAGGGTTTCGTGAGGCGGCGCATTGAGGTGATTGAAGTTCAAGATCGCGTTGAAGACGAGTGCGTAGCTGCCGATGGTTTCTCCCCGATAGATAGGATTATTCGCGAACAGAAGCACATTGCCTTTGCCGAGATGGGCATTCACCACAATGGGCCGTTCGGCGATGGCATCCCCGCCTTCTAGCAGCCCCGATATGAGCAGGCCCTTCTGTTCCGAGTAACGCATGATCACGTTGGGCCGATACTCTTCCGGAATGAGATATGGATTGTTGCGCAACTGCTCTTCGTTGAGAGGTGTCGCTTGCCACGGCTTGGGTGACGGCAGCGGCGCCGGCTTATCGATTGGACGGCTTTCTGGAATATCTTCCTCGTCCGGGCCTCCCCGTCCCGTCGGACGCTTATATTCCTTTTCTGTGAGCACGTTCCGGTTCACAATCGTGTTACTGACTGTGAACGCCATCCCGTCCTTGCTGTATACCGCAACACTCCCGGCAAACCCATAACCGACGGGTTGGTCCTTGTCGACGGTCACCGCTTTCAGCACCGTTCCGACGACGTGTATGTTCCGGCGCGGCGCAACAAAAACGCCTGGAGCCAACCCTTCCTCAATCGCAAGCTGGGATGTGTCCTCGCAGGTGATGAGCAGGCCGCCCTGCTCGACGAACCGTTTTAGATTCGCGATACCCGAGAAGCCGAGTCCCGGCCGCATATCTTCGGTGGAATCGAGCTTCCCGATGTTTGGTGTAAGCGACGTGTTCTGCCAGGGCAGGGCATTGCCCCACATCGGCAAGCCGCTGATGATCTGTGCCGGCGTGGTGTTGCCCACGGGCGCAAAAATAATGACATCGTACTTGCTGCGCAGGTCGGATTCACGCGCTGCGGCTTGCGTGCTGATGTATTCGTACGGCACGCGCAGCGTTGTCGAATGCCATGCGCCACCAGCCTTCGGTTTGCGTGAATAACCAGGTATGCACGAACGCGATGCGCGGCGCGGCGGCCGAATGCGTCTGAACCGCAGGTTCGGCGCCGAGCGCATAGGCCTTCAGGTCAAAATCGTGCAGCACCGGTTTCAGTCGCTCACTATCTACCTGCTTCAAAATCAGCGATCCCGGCTGGAAATGATGCCCTTCGTTATCGAACGCCGCCTCCGCCACCGTGATATTCGCGCCCTTCAGCGCGTACACCAGACCCGCAAGACTGATTTGGCCGGTGTTGTCGATCGCAAATAGTGAACCGTTGCCAGGATTATCGGCTGTCGCTCGCGACAGATCGACGATTTTTTCCATTTTCGCTGTGAGAATGGCGTGATCCGTTACGCGCACAACCTTGGCGTTGAACAAATCGCCGAAGGACCAGCCCGTATCGTCATAGGGATGCTTTTGCGGGTCGTCGGGAGACCAATATTGCCGGTCGAGCAGGGCATCGCCGACGCGGGAGAATGGCTGATCCATCCGCACTACATAGCTGCCTGCCGGGAAAGTTTGCGTCTTTGGCGTGTGCGCCTGATCATCCTTATCTTTGTCGTCCGACTGCCGGGCGCGCGGTGGAGGCGGCATCGCGATTGTCACTGAATCGGTCAACCGGTTCAACTCGACGTGCTGCTTTGCAAGCACCTTCAGCAGTTCCATTTGCCGGTTCGAGGCAGCTTCGTCTGCCACCATCACGTAAGCGGCGGGCCCAGCATTCTGCGGCTTCTGAATGGAGCGCTTGCTCTTCAAGTAATAGTTATGAAGGAAGTGTGGTCCGTTATGCGAAAAATAACTCAGGGTCGATAGCAACGCAGACTGTTCGTAATTGTTGTTGTCGCGCTGCGACCACTCCACCGTGGGATAGGGCGGATTTTCGCGGTACCAGGTGCGCGAGTATTCATTGGGGGAAAGGATGCGCTTTTCGGTATCTGCCCCGCCGTTGCCAAACGTTTCATAGAGTCGGCTGATGCCGTTGTGCAGGCCGGCGAGGAACATCAAATAGCCTGGACTCCACGTGTCGAAGTTGCCATGAGTAAAAACGCCCGGCATGCCGAAATTCTGCATCTGTGCGACGTTATCCCAGGCAAGTGACGCCCATTCGTCCGACAGCATCGGGTCGATCCAGGGATTGTACGGCCCATCTCCCACCGTGTTGTCATACAAAAACGGAACCGATTCGTGCAGGTCATGCAGCACCTGGGCATGCCAGTTCAGATATGCATTCAATACGTTATTTGTCAGATCGAGCGTCATGCCCATCGCGTCCCGATTATTATCGTGCGCGACGTAATGTCCCCAGTAAACGAGGCGCGGCCAATTCTCTTTGGGGTGAGCGCGATGCCACTTATAGGTGTCCACCATACGATCCCGCCCATCCACCTCAACCACCGGAGTGATCAGCGTAATCATGTGAGAACGGATGTATCGGATGTAAGGGGCGTCGTCGACGGCCAATCGGTATGCCATTTCCATCAGAGCGGTGGGAGCGCCGGTCTCGGGCGAATGGATGGTGCCCGTGATGTAGTAGACGGGAAACGATTGCGCTACCAATGTATCCGCCGTTGAGTCGTTCATCGATATCGAACGGGGATCGGCCAGTTTCGCCAGCCGGTCGTCATTCTCCTTCGCTTTGGCGAGCAGCGATTCGTCTGCAACCGCAACCGCGATCATTTCGCGACCTTCCTCAGTGCGGCCAATTGTGAATACCTTGACGCGTGGGCTCGCAGCCGCGAGCATGCGGAAATAGCGGTAGACGTCCTCTGCGTAGGGCAACATGTCGGGTGCGCCCGCCACGTCTCCGAGCACTTTGGCTGGCGTCGGCACTGACTGCGAAGCGGGCAAGTAGTTGGTCAGCGCCGAGTTAAGCGAAGGTCCGGTGGTGTATTTCTGAATGCGGTCCGTGTACCACTGGTCAATCGGTTGCTTCGGGTCACGCGCGAACCTTTCCGCGGTGCTGCTCTGCGCAGAAACAAGCGGCGCGGAAGCCATCCCTGCCACAGCTATCAGGGCGGTGAGACGTGCAAAATGAGTCATGGGCGTTACCGCTACATTGTAGTGAAACCGCCTTGTGCTCGGGTTACATGGGGTTACTTCCTTAAGGACCTGTGGTCTTTCACTGCGGCTCGCACTTCCTGAATCGCTGAACGACGATCTTCGGTTGATCGGTTCTGGTCGTCCTCAAGATCCAGCGCAATCGGAACCTTCACAATAAGAACTGGCGGGCTATCCAACCAGGGCGCCGATATTGAGCCTTGCACGGGTAGTGGTGCATCGGTGGGAGTATCGAGGAAAGCGTGATCAAGATAGACGAGAGGCACAGAACTAGACGCTCACCCGCGAACATACAATCTAATGTTTGCCTATCGCGCCTTCCACTGCTACTTGCCGGTACGGCCTTGCTAGTGGGAAGTGTCGCGTGTTCTCACAAAGAAGTTATCGTGGCAACGCCGCCTAAGGCTGTTCGGAGCGATAACTCTTATGTCGACCTCCAGCCTGGCTGGACGCTTCGGATTGTCTTGCCTCTGCTGAATTCCGGAAAAATCAGCTCTGATCTGATTGCGCAAGAGGTGAAGGGCAACACGATCTCGCTTTCTGCACCGGATGTGGCCGGATACTCGATGTCACATTACACCGTTAACGGAAAGCAGGGTGTCGGGGTGCGGCTGCGATTTGTATCGGCAGAAGAGACCAGAAACGGAGAAACGATTCAGACGATGAGTCCTCCGGCGCTTCCATTTGAACTTCCGCGGAAAACAGGAAATGTCCGCCTCATTTATCTGGTTAGAGTCAGTCAAGCCGACCACAATATGGCTATCGCCGCCTCGAAAAGTATTGAAGCTCTGAATGCTTTCACTAAGCGACTAAGAGAAGATCCAAGCGTTTGCCATATCAACCCTGATGTTTTCTGTTCCTGGGTTCCTGCCGGAATCGCCGTTCGGCCGGAAACACGATAGCTATTGATTGTCCTGGTACTCTTCAAGCCAAGCCATTTGGATCGCCTCCAGTTTGCCTTCCGTGGAGGCCATGGGATCGTCCTTGAAGTTGGGCAATTCGGTGATCCACTTATGCAGGTCGGTGTAGCGGATGTTGGCCGGATCAATATCCGGATGCAGCTCGTAGAGGCTCAGCGCAATGTCTTCCGTGTGGTCCCAATTGAGTCCGGGCATGATATCTCCGGTTTCATTGTAGTCTTGGGCGCGTCGACTAAATACGTAAGTGTTACATTGTTCGTTCGGCCCGCGTCCGCGTCGAGCCGGTTAATCAATATGATTACTCGAAATCGCTGTTTAGCTTTTCTGAGCGCGTTGTGCGCTTTTGCTCTGGGTTGCGTGTGGAGCTTCGCGCAGCAGACGGAGACCGCTGGACAATATCCGGCGTCGCTGCTGGCGGGCTTTCAGTGGCGCGATGTGGGTCCCATGCGCGGGGGCCGCAGTTTCGGCGTCGCGGGAAACGCGAATCAGCCGGACACTTTCTACTTCGGCTCGGTGGGTGGCGGCGTTTGGAAGACCGAGAATGCGGGGCGCACATGGTTCCCGATGTCGGATGAGGGCATTCCGATTGGCTCCATTGGGGCGATTGCCGTCGCGCCGTCTAATGCAGACGTCGTTTATGTCGGGACGGGCGAGAGCGATATTCGCAGCCAAAGCTCGTACGGTATCGGCATGTACAAGTCGGCCGATGCCGGCAAGACATGGAAGCACATGGGGCTGGACGAGACGCGCCAGATTGCCCGTGTTGCAGTTGATCCGGGTAATGCGAATCGAGTTTACGTGGCGGCCTTGGGGCATGTATACGATGCCAACCCGGAGCGCGGCTTGTATCGCTCGACGGACGGCGGCGCCACTTGGAAGAAGATTCTGTTCAGTCGGGACAAGCCGAATGATGTTGGGGCTGTAGACGTAGCCATCGACCCGAAAAATCCGCGCGTGCTCTATGCCTCATTGTGGGCAACGCGACGGCCACCATGGTCGGTGTACGCGCCGACAAACTTGCCGGGCGGTGGATTGTACAAGTCTGTTGACGGTGGCGATACATGGAAGAAGTTGAGCGGCGGTCTGCCGGATGACGAGTTCGTCGGCAGGATAGGCATTGCCGTTGCGCCGAGCAATCCACGGAGGCTTTGGGCCATCGTTGACGATTTGGGCGCTGCCGTTGCACGTCCGATTGGTGGCGCAACACGGCCAACCCCGGCACCCGGAACCGGCCGAACGCCACCGCGTCCTGAAGCTGAAGCGGCAACGGGAAAGGGTGGCCTGTATATGTCGGATGACGCGGGCGCTACTTGGAAATTGGTAAACACCGAAAACCGGCTATGGGGCCGCGGGTGGTATTTCGGAGGCGTGGCCATTGACTCGACTAATCCCGATCGCGTGTACGTCATTAATACTGCGACTTATATGAGCACTGATGCCGGCAAGACATTCGTGCCTGTGAAGGGAGCACCGGGCGGCGATGATTACCACCAATTGTGGATCAACCCCAAGGACCACAACCGTATGGTGTTGAGCAGTGATCAGGGCACGGTGGTGAGCGTCGATGGCGCAAAGACGTGGAGTACGTGGTACAACCAGCCAACGGCGCAGATCTATCACGTTGCTGCGGACAATCGGTTTCCATACTGGCTTTATGGAGCGCAGCAGGATAGCGGCGGCGTCGGGGTGAGCACCTGGTCGCCCGAGGGCGTGCTCACGCTTCGGAACTGGGAGCCGACGTGCCTGGCTGGCGAGAGTAATACCGTTGTGCCTGATCCAAAGAATGGAAAATTCCTTTATGGCGGCGGCAACCGGTGCGATCAATACCTGAATACGGGCACGCCGCTCGGGCAATTGCCGCCTGCTGATCCGAATGATCCGAACCGGAAAACGTGGACGCTGCCGACGGTGTTCTCGCCGGCGGACGAAGCGCTCTATTATTCAAATCAATTCGTGATGCGCTCACGCGATCGAGGCAAAACGTGGGAGAAGATCAGTCCCGATCTGTCACGCCTTAACCCGCCGGTTCCTGCCAGTTTGGATCCGGTTACGGCGAAAGACATTGATCAACCGATGAAGGATCGGTTCGGTGTTGTCTATACGATCAGCCCCTCGCCAATCAAAGCGACGCTGGTTTGGGTGGGCACGGACGACGGTACCATTCATGTGACGCGTGATGACGGTAAGCAGTGGGACGATGTGACACCGCCTGCCTTAACGGCATGGAGCAAGGTTTCGCAGTTGGAAGCCAGTCATTTCGATGAGGGCACGGCCTATGCATCAGTGGACCGGCACCGGCTGGCGGACATGAAACCCTACATTTACCGGACGCACGACGGCGGCAAGAGTTGGCAGAACGTTGTGACCGGCATTTCCGAAGGAGCCTACGTCAATTCGGTGAAAGAAGATCCGGTGACTAAGGGCTTGCTCTACGCGGCTACAGAGCTGCGCGTATACATTTCGTTCAATGACGGTGATACGTGGCAGCCCTTGCAGAACAATATGCCGGTGACTTCGGTGCGGGACATCGTAGTGCATGGAGACGATCTGGACATCGCGACGCATGGGCGCGGATTTTGGGTGATGGATCAGATGGCGGGGCTGCGCCAGATTGCAGCCAAGGGTGGGGAAATCACCTCGGCGGGCGCCTATCTGTTTCAGCCCGGAGAGACATTCGCGGTTATTCAGGGTGGAATGAACGGTACCCCAATGCCGCACGAAGATCCGCAACTGTCCAATCCGCCAAGCGGGGTTGCGGTTTATTACTGGTTGAAATCGGAGGCGTCCGGTCCGGTGAAGCTCGAACTGCTGGATGGAGCCGGAGGCGTTCGCGCCTGCGCGGCGAGCGATCAGGAGGTGCGTGCGGTGAATACCGAGACGCTGAATGTGCAAGCAATTTGGGAGCAACCGGCTCCGGTGCCTTCCGCTTCTGCAGGCACGCATCGGTTTGCATTGAATGTGCCTGCGGGACGCGGGTTCGGAGGCGGCTTCGGGCGTGGCGGAACTCCGGCGGCGACGGGCGCTTGTGCGTCCTCCATGAGCCAGTCTAATGCCGCGGCCGGGCGGCCGAATCGGGGCCGCGGGGCGCCTGACCGTCTACAGCCGGGCAACTACACCATACGGTTGAGTGTGGATGGGCAGACCTATACGCAGCCCGTCACCCTGAAGCCAGATCCGCGACTGGGGAACCAGGAATCCCAATAAGTCACGTGCCATCCGAACTCAGCAAGTGCAAGATTCTCGCATTCGTCAACATCGTGAATGTTGATCGCGCGAAAGCTTTTTATCAGGACACGCTTGGGCTGCGGCTGCTCGGCGAAGAACTTCCGTACGCGTTGGTCTTTGATGCGAACGGCATCATGCTGCGTCTGGCGATAGTAAAGGATCGCCCTCAATTTCCGGGGACGGTCTTGGGCTGGCAGGTTCCAGATGCGAGCGCTGCTGTGCAAGCCTTGCGAGAAGCCGGAGTCGACTTCGAGCGCTACGAGTTTCTGAAACAGGATGAACAGGGCATTTGGACGACGCCGACGGGAGCCAAAGTGGCGTGGTTCAAGGACCCGGACGGTAATCTGCTGAGCGTTTCCCAGCATCCGTAGCGGGAAATGTCTCGCGCTAATCGATCTTTGTGCCTTTGAGCGCACCGCGCACGGCGGTGTTCATCATCGTTTCAGCAAGGTGTTGCGTGGCGCGATTGAGAGCGTCGATTTTTTCGTTCAGCACATGATGATCGTTGCCGTTATAGACACTCTGAAGGTCGCGAACGGCTGATTCGATCGTGCTCCGCTCGTGCGCACTGAGAGCTGCCCAGGCGTCGCTTCTTTGCGCTTTGGCCGTAGCCGCGAGAATGTTGTCGGCTTCGACCCGTGCTTCGCGGACCTGGCGCTCGCGCATGTCTTCCTCGGCTCTCTCGAAGGATTCGCGAATCATGGCTTCGACTTGATCCTCAGTGAGGCCGTACGAGGGCTTCACTTCAACCGAATGCTCTTTACCGGTGCGCGCGTCGCGGGCGGTGACGTTGAGAATCCCATTCGCATCGATCAGGAAGCGAACCTCAATTCGCGCCAAGCCTGCAGGGAGCGGAGCGATGTCCTTCAGATCGAAGCGCGCCAGGCTGCGGCAATCTTTCACCAACTCGCGCTCGCCCTGAAGAACGTGAATCAACACGTTGCGCTGGCCATCAACAGCAGTGGTGAACGATTCGGTGGCGCTCGCTGGAATAGTTGAATTGCGATGAATGAGCTTGGAAACTACGCCGCCCATCGTCTCAATGCCGAGTGACAGAGGAGTGACGTCAAGAAGCAACTTATCTTCAACATCGCCAGCCAGAATGCCGGCTTGAACGGCCGCACCGAGTGCGACTACTTCATCAGGATTGAGTTCGGTGTGCGGCTTGGCTTTGAAAAGGCGCTCGACGGCGGCGCGGACCAGGGGAATGCGCGTGGAGCCGCCGACCATAACCACTTCGTCGATCTGCTCGGGGGTCAGCTTGGCGTCGGCCAGGCAAGCTCGGCAGGGTTCGAGCGTTCGTTCGACAATAGGCGCGATGAGGCGGTCGAACAGTTCGCGGTTGATGGCCCGCTGGTAATCCTTGCCTTTGTAGGCGAGTTCAATGGCGGTTTCCGGAACGAAGGAAAGCTGCTCTTTAGCGTGTATCACTGCCCGCCTCAGGCGCTGAACTCCTTCGGAATCCGTCGACAGATCTTCGCCCCATTCGCTCTGGATATCCTCGAGCGCGATCCGCAGCAACAGGTTGTCAATATCGTCCCCGCCAAGATGGGTATCGCCATTAGTTGCCAGGACTTCGAAGATGCCTTCGTGGAGCCGAAGAATCGAAATATCGAAAGTGCCGCCGCCGAAATCGTAGACGGCGATGATGCCGTCCTGGCGCTTATCCAGACCGTAAGCTAGCGACGCAGCAGTCGGTTCATTCACCAGTCGCAATACTTCGAGGCCAGCGAGACGCCCGGCGTCTTTCGTCGCTTGGCGTTGGGCGTCGTTAAAGTAAGCGGGGACGGTTATCACGGCTTCCGTAACCGGCACACCTAGGGCCGTTTCGGCGTTGTCTTTCAGGTTACGCAGGATGGCCGCTGAAATCTCGGGCGGGGTAAACGTGCGGTCGCCGAGAACAAGTTTAATAACCGATTCGCTCGCGCCCTCCTTTTCAGGCGCGATGCGGAACGGGAAGAGCTTCAGCTCTTGCGCGACATCCTGAATACCACGTCCCATCAGGCGTTTCACTGAATAGACCGTGCGGCTGGGGCGCGTTAAGAGCAGTTCCCGTGCGGCCTCGCCTGCTACTAATTTGTTGTCCTCGGTAAGCGAGACGATGCTCGGAACAATTTTGCGGCCCTGTGGATCCTCGACGATTTCGGGGCCGGTAAGACCCATAATGGCGATCAGGCTATTGGTAGTACCAAGGTCAATACCAACGATTTTGGATGTGCGGCTCTCGCCGAAGTCGATTTGGAAAGTTCCCATTGTCTTATCAGAGGCGCTCGGCCAGCGGCTCAGCCGCAACCGTAACCGGATTCAGCGCGCGCTCTACATCTCGAAGAAGATTCTCTATATAGCGGCGACGATTCAGCACGCCGCGGATTTCGTGCAACGCCTGTTTGGCGGTTTCACTGTGCGATTCAGCGCCATCGTATTTATTGAACAGCGTTTCGAGTTCCCGGTCGATGTTGCCGCGCAAGCTAAGAAAGTTTTCTCCGGCGGATTCGAGCTGGGGACGTGCGGAATCGTCTCCTCCCTTCAATTCCTCCAGCATCATGTTGAGTTCGAAGACCTCTTCCAGAAGTTCGGGAGGCACATCTTTCGAACGCTGTTCGCCTATTGGGAAGCCTTCTTCTTTGAGCAGATACTCAGCGCGGAGGACGGGATTACGAAGAGTGCGATAGCCGTCGTTTAGGATCGCGGTTGCTTCGAGTGCCTGCGCCTGCTCTTGAGGGCTCTTGCGGCTGAAGCGGTCCGGATGCCACTGACGGCTTAAGTCATAGAAACGTTTCTGCAGATCGGTTTCGTCCACAGTGAGCTTGCGTTCGAGGCCGAAAAAATCGTAGAAATCGTTCGAAAGAGTAGCCATAGAAGACAAGCGTCCGCGCAGGGGAGGCGGCACTACCGGCTAGGCCGAGAACGAAGTGCCGCAGCCGCAACTCTTTTGAGCGTGCGGGTTCTGGAAGACAAAGCCGGACTGCATCAAGGAGTCTTGCCAATCCAAGGTCATGCCGTCCAGAAACAGTATGCTCTTGGGATCAACAAAAACTTTCACGTCTTCGAACTCAAAGACGTGGTCGCGAGGACGCGGCGCGGTTGCAAACTTGAACTGATAGCTTAAGCCCGAGCAACCTCCTCCCAACACGCCAAGCCGCAAACCGCCAGTGACCCCTTCGCGTGCGAACGCTTCGCGGATCTTCTGGACGGCTTTGGGCGTGACGTAAACTTGTTTCGGCGCTTCGCCGGAGCCGGCCGGTTGCTGACTTCCGGGAGCGCCACCAAGCTGAGTTAACTCAGCCATTAAATCTGCGCTCCTTTAGTTGACGGCGACAGCTTCAGGCGTTCGCACCGTCCGCTTTTTCTTGTAATCGCCGATGGCAGCCTTGATTGCGTCTTCGGCGAGGACAGAGCAGTGAATCTTAACCGGAGGCAGCGAAAGCTCATTCACGATATCCGTGTTCTTGATTTCGAGCGCCTGGTCCACGGTTTTACCCTTCAGCCACTCAGTGGCTAGTGATGAGCTGGCGATGGCGCTGCCGCAGCCGAACGTCTTGAACTTTGCGTCTTCGATGACACCCGTTTCCGGGTTCACCTTAACCTGCAGCTTCATGACGTCGCCGCATTCTGGCGCGCCTACCATGCCGGTTCCCACGTCGGGGCTGCTCTTATCGAGCGAGCCCACGTTGCGGGGATGCTCGTAGTGATCGATGACCTTGTCAGAATATGCCATTTTCTATTTTCCTTCCCCTATTATCAATTCTAGTGCGCTGCCCAAACAACCTTTGAGAGGTCTACGCCCTCTTTGGCCATTTCATAGAGCGGCGATAATTCACGCAGCTTGCGAACCACGTTGGTGACCTTGTTCGCGACGTAGTCGACTTCCTCTTCCGTGTTGAAACGGCCGATGCCGAAACGGATGGAGGAATGCGCTAGATCGTCGCCTGCTCCTAGAGCTTTCAGGACGTAGCTGGGCTCCAGGGTCGCGGATGTGCAAGCGGAACCGCTGGATACGGCGATCTCGTTAATGCCCATCAGCAAGCTTTCCCCTTCCACGTACGCGAAGCTGATGTTCAAGTTATGCGGCAACCGATGCTCCATGGAGCCGTTGATGTAGACCTCATCGAGTTCGGTCATCAGCTTGTCTTTCAGCTTGTCTCGTAAGAACCTGAGGCGCTTGGACTCTTCTGGCATGTCCTGGCGGCAGATCTCACAAGCCGCGCCCAAACCAACTATGCCGGGTACGTTGAGAGTGCCGGAACGCATGCCACGCTCGTGACCCCCGCCATCCATCTGAGCCGTTATCTGCACGCGCGGGTTCCGGCGGCGAACGTAGAGCGCGCCGGCGCCCTTAGGTCCATAGAGCTTATGGCCTGTGAGCGAGAGAACATCGATTCCATCGGCCTGTACGTTGACCGGAATTTTTCCGACCGCCTGCACGGCATCGCTATGGAATAACACGCCTTTTTCTTTTGCGATCTTTGCGATTTCCTTCACCGGCTGGACCACACCAATCTCGTTGTTGGCGTACATGATTGAGATCAAGATGGTCTTGCCGGTGATGGCGTCACGAAGTTGATCCAGGTCAATTAAGCCATCGGTCTTCACAGGCAGATAGGTGACGCGGGCACCTTCCTTTTCCAATCGCTTGCAGGTGTCGAGTACCGCCTTGTGCTCAGTCACCTGCGTGATGATGTGGTTGCCGCGCTCGGCATACATCTCGGTGATGCCTTTCAGGGCGAGATTGTTCGATTCAGTTGCGCCGCTGGTGAAAACGATCTCTTTAGGCGTGGCGCCGATCAGTTCGGCTATCTGCTTTCGAGCTTTTTCGGTGGCTTCCTCGGCTTCCCATCCGAAACTGTGGTTGCGGGATGCGGCGTTGCCGAAAATTTCTGTAAAGTACGGCTTCATGGCGTCGAACACGCGCGGATCCATCCGCGTGGTGGCGTGACTGTCCATGTAGATGGGTAGTTTCATACGTGTTTATTTCCTCAGGGAACTTGCCGGGCTGAGCGCATCAGGGGCGCTCTGCAGAGCCACCAGTGACGGCGGCACAATACCTTTAGCATCAATAGCGTCTTGCGAATCCGGCAACATGTCATCGTTGACCATATCCAGGATGCTGACGCTATTCAGAAGACGCAGGATCGCTTCGTGAATTCGTTTCAACGGCTTGCGAACGGTGCAGCGCCCCGAATGTCCGCAGGAGGTGTGTTCGGTGAAGCAGTCGGCCAGTACAATAGGGCCGTCAATGGCTCGAATAACCTCTAACGCGGAGATTAAACCGGGATGGCGAGCCAGCCGATAGCCGCCGTTCGTGCCGTATTCGGAAACCAGAAAACCTGCCTTGCCGAGTTTCTGCAGCAATTTCGACAACAAAGGCAGCGGAATGCCGCAGCTATCCGCCACTTCCTTGGCGCTGACGGCTTCTCCCGTCTCGCGTTGCCGTAGCGCGAAGTGCTTCAGAGCAATTAAGCTGTAGTCCGCTTTTTTTGTCAGTTTAAGCATCAGGGCAGGACTGGAACCGCGATCTAAGACTAAGAAGATCCTATTTAGTTATAACACGTTCCAGAAGCTCTTGTGATCACTTTTATCTACAATGCAATGAGGGCGTTGCAGAGAACTGTCAGCATATTTAGACCGTAAGATGCTACTGTCCTAATGTCTTGTACCGATAAGAACAGCGGGGCACGTTTGCACAGCGCTGCCGGCTTGCTTAAATCATCCGCGTGATTAGACTCTTTCGCGTTTTCATTCCTGCAAGTGTAGTAGCACTTTTGTTATCAGAGTGCGCGCTGATTCTGATCTGCTACACGTTTGCCTCTTACGCGGGCGGTGAGGATCCGCAGCTCTATTTCATTACCGAGGGCAACTGGTGGAAGCTCCTGGTGGTGTTGGGCGTTATCGTGGCAGGGTTGTACTTTCAGGATCTCTACACAGAGCTGCGTATTCCATCCAGGATGATACTGGTCCAGCAGGTCTGCCTGGCAGTGGGTTGCGCGCTGCTATTCATGGCGCTTCTTGGATACATTAGGCACGACTACATTCTGGGGCGCTGGATGATGGTTACGGGCAGCCTGACTGTCATTTTGCTGCTGCCGTCCTGGCGAATTTTCTTTTGGCGCTACATTATCAGCGCCCTACGTTCAGAGCGCGTCCTGCTGTTGGGCAATTCCAGCATGCTCGGCGAAGTGATTCAGCGCCTGATGGAGAAACCAGAGTTCGGTTATTCGCTGCTGGGCTATCTGTGCGAGTTCGAGCCCTGCGATTTCCCTATCCCGTGTCTGGGAACTCTTGCCGATATTCGACGCGTTTACCTTGAATGCCGCCCAACTCGCATCGTGGTCGGGATGGCGGAGCGCAGGAATCGGCTTCCTGTTCAAGAGCTGCTAGAAATTCGGTTTTCCGGCACCGTGATCGAAGACGCGGCGGACACTTATGAGATGGCAATGCGCCGGATCTGTAGCCGCAAGATACAGCCGTCACAACTAATTTTCAGCTCCATGTTGGGGCCGCGGCCACATGCCATCACTATTCAGAGTTTTTATACGTTCGTAATTGGCTTCATCGGGCTGGTTATTGCCCTCCCGCTTATGTTGCTGACCGCAGTGCTTGTGAAGATTTCCTCACGCGGTCCGATTTTATACCGGCAGAGGCGCGTGGGTTTGAATGGAGAGTTATTCACTCTGTACAAGTTCCGATCCATGTATGCGGACGCGGAGGCTCGCACGGGCGCAGTTTGGGCCAAGGTGGACGATCCTCGCGTAACGCCTATCGGGCGATGGCTGCGTAAATTGCGTTTGGATGAGCTGCCACAACTCTGGAATGTAGTGTGCGGGCGTATGGCCATCGTGGGGCCGAGACCCGAACGGCCCGAATTCGTTGACCTTCTGACACAGCAGATTCCGTATTATCGCCAGCGATTAGCGGTAAAGCCTGGCATTACCGGTTGGGCGCAGATCCATCACAAGTACGGCGACACGGCGCTCGACGCAATGATCAAGCTCGAATACGACCTGTATTACATCAAGCACGTCGCTCCCATGCTTGACTTCTACATCATGTTTCATACGGTGAAGGTGATGCTGTTGAGCCGGGGCGCACAATAGCATGCTGCGGAACCTGCTGTACCGCGCCTATTGGAAGGCTGAATCGGTATTAGCGCCTGGTCTTACAAGCTCCCAGTCTGGTTATTACCACAAGCTAAGAGCGCTTGTGCCAGGGAAGGAGTGGCTGGACCTTGGGTGTGGGCATCAGGTGTTTGCGGATTGGATGACAAAAGAACAGTCCGAAGTGATAGCGAGCAGCAATAGGGTGTACGGTATCGACCTCGATTGGACGGGTTTGCGACGCCATCCTGAGATTTCGAATAAGATATTCGGAGATTTGGTATCCCTGCCGTTTCGAGATGCTTCGTTCGATGTGGTGAGCGCAAACATGGTCGCGGAGCACTTGCCGGAACCGGAGAAAGTGCTATCCGAAGTAGGTCGCGTGTTGCGGCCGGGTGGGAAGTTCATCTTTCACACGCCTAATTACCAGGTCTGGACCATTCAGCTAGCGGCGCGTA
Source organism: Terriglobia bacterium (assembly GCA_963846025.1). Lineage (GTDB taxonomy): Bacteria > Acidobacteriota > Terriglobia > Bryobacterales > Bryobacteraceae > Bog-105. The sequence goes on from CAWJUG010000008.1 coordinate 86,424, forward strand.
TTCCCGACGGCCTGAAAAAGCGGCTGATCTGGATTCTGGAGCGCCGGCGTGAAGAGGATGTATTTCACACTTTTTACCGCATGAACACGGACCAGCAAATCCGGCGGCTTGCGCATAAATCCAATTTCGCCGTCGACGACATAAGCATGGTGAGCACCTCCGCTGCTACGGTTATGCTGGGACCCGTTGTGTGGGCCGAGCTGCTTTACATCCGTTCGTTGCAGAATCCCAAGCTGGCGAAGTATCGTTCGAACATCGTCGCTGTCCTACGCAAAGCGGCGTAGCCGGACAAGCGTTTTTGTTAATCTAATGCGCGTGCAGCGGCTGCTGGATGCTCTACGCGATGAACGCTCGGCGGTACCGCTTGATGTGGCAGCTCTAGAGTTGGCGAGCATCGAATTTCCGGGCCTGGACGTGGGTTCGTCTCTTACGCGGCTGGACCATTATGCGGAACAGATCCGTCGTCAGTTGGCGGGAAGCGCATCTGGACTGGAGTATATTCGCGCCACGAATGAATTTCTGTTCGAAGTTTTGCAGTTTCGAGGCAACGAGGGTGAATACTACGATCCGCGCAACAGTTGCTTGAATTCGGTGCTCATGCGCCGGCTGGGAATTCCGATCACGCTGTCTGCTCGTCTACATCGAGGTATCAAGGCGACTGAACCGCACTGTCTACGGCGTCGGACTGCCGGGTCATTTTGTGGTTGCTTATGAGGACGCCGATGCGCGCTACTGGATCGATCCGTTTCACGGCGGCCGCCTACTGAGTTTCGCCGATTGCAACGCGCTTGCGCAGCAGACGGCGGGCGTGAATCTTCGGGCTAATCCGGCTGTCTTAGCGCCTGTGAATAAGCGCCAGATACTTGTTCGGATGTTAAGCAATCTCAAGACAATTTATTTGCGCGGGGAAGCATTTGAGAAGGCGCGCCAGGTGCTAGATCTGCTCATTTACGCGATGCCGGAGTACGCAGAAGAGTACCGCCATCGCGGTATCGTGCACATGAAGCAGCAGAACCATCGCGCTGCACGGCAGGATTTCGAAACATATTTGCGGCTGGAGCCTAATGCACCCGAACGTGAGCAGGTCGAGAAGCAGCTTGTGCTGATACAGCGTTGGCGCGCGGGAATGAATTAGGCTGTTGTGCGGAATTCGCCGCCGCGCTGATTTTGTGGAATCAATCCCAGGCCGTCAGCTTGCCAGCTCCAATTCCTTTACACGGACTGCGATTTTGCGAAGATCGGTAAGAAAAAGATCGTATTCTTCGTCATAGCGGTCGGGCATGCGGAGGATGGCCGATGGATGAACTGTCGCCACCAGTTCTTTTGCCCAGCGATGCGGGAAGAATTTGCCGCGATCAGCGGTGATACGGAAGTCACGACCCATTAGCGACTGAGCGGCAGTTGCACCCAGGCAGACCACCAGCTCCGGCTTGATGGAATCCAACTCGGCTTCGAGCCACGGCCTGCACGCAGAGATTTCGATGCCGCTCGGCTTCGAGTGAATACGTCGTTTGCCGCGTTCGACAAATTTGAAATGCTTGACGGCGTTCGTGACGTAGATCTTCTCCCGGTCAAGGCCGGCCTCGTGCATCGCCTTGCTCAACAAGCGGCCGGAAGGGCCGATGAATGGGTGCCCCTTCTGATCTTCTTCATCGCCGGGCTGCTCGCCGACCATGACGACTTTCGAATCCTTTGGGCCTTCTCCAAACACGACCTGGGTTGCATGCTGATAGAGGTCGCAGCCGCGGCAACTGGGCGCGGCCGCGCGCAACGCCTTCAGATCATGCGTTGCAGGCAGGAACGGCGCCGCCGACATTTTCTGTGTTTTCGCCATATGTAGTACTCGCGCATCTGCTTTGGCCAACAGATCCGGAATGATCTGCGCCTCGGGCAAGGTGGCCCAATGCCGGATCGGCATTTCGGCCTTCATTGCCTTTACCTTAACGCGGGCCGGATTGAAGATGGACGCATAGTAGTCCCGCCAAAGTTCCTCAAGATCATCACTTTCAGGTGCTTGTGAGCGGGGAACTCCCGGACCATAGGTTAGATGATGCGTGTTCCAATGAGCGCTTTCTTCGGGGGTCAGAATAGCCCAACGCATGCTACCGAAGCGCTCCGCGAACCAAGGCGCCATAGCTCTGACAATGCGGTGATCGGGCCGGTACCAGGCGACGTAATGCTCGGAATCTGAATCCGCAACACGACGAAAACGTACAAAAGCTTTCATTTTATGCATGTCGCGACTTACGGCTTTTTCCATCGTTCGCAGTTGCCGGACATCATTATCAACTTCGATTTTGAGCAAATTTCGTTCCCCATGCGTGAGGCGATAAAGAATGCGATAGAGGACCTCCCAGCGATTGTTGTCGCGATGTAGGGCAACCAGCTGGGCAGCTTCGACGAAGTCTTTTGGAACGGGAAACGGCTTGGGTGACGAATCCGCGAGCGCGGTTTCGTCGAAGAGGCCACCACCCCAACTAATTTGGTTGGGCGGCACATTGTTGTTTAATAGCTTGCGGCAAACCTCGCGCCATTCGGCAAAATCGAGAGCGCTAACACTGATCACAACTCGCCCGTTCTCGCCGTAGTGGCCGCTTCAAAAAGGCTTAGCTGGTGAGCGGACACGATTCGCTCCGGTAGTTTGGGTGTATCGATCTGTCGCGCGGCGGCATTATTGTCGGCCGTTAGCACGAAATAGCTCGCTTTTCTGACGGAGATCTTGAGCTTGGCGAGGTCGGCCAGTGTGAGTGAGCGGTAACGCCTGATCGTCAAAATGCGCTTGACATTACGCACGCCGAATCCGGGCACGCGCAAGAGCGCGGCTTTTCCCGCTTTATTCACGTCTACCGGAAAAAACTCCCGATGACGCAGAGCCCAGGCAAGCTTGGGATCTTTATCCAGCGGCAGGTTCCGATCATCGGGCGTAGTCAACTCCTCGGAAGAAAAGCCATAGAAACGCATCAGCCAATCAGCCTGATAGAGTCGGTGTTCATGAATGAGAGGAATTCTTTTTACCGGCAGAGTGGGGTCGGCATGCGGGATGGGGCTGAATGCGGAATAGTAGGCGCGCCGCAAGCCATAGTTCTTATACAGCGCCGCCGATTTTTCGAGCAACGCCGCGTCCGGCGCGTCCGTGGCTCCCACAATGAATTGTGTGCTTTGCCCGGCCGGAGCAAAACGCGGCGCTTGGCCCGCTCGTGTAGTCTTGTCTTTAGCGTCGAGAATGCCGCTGGCGATCTGCTGCATCGAGTTCTCGATTTCAACATGCGTCTTGGCCGGAGCGAGTTTGGCGAGATCGCAAGGCCGCGCGAGTTCCACGTTGGCACTCAAACGGTCTGCCCATTGCCCCGCTTCGAGCAGCAATTCTTTCGAAGCGCCAGGAACCGCCTTTAGATGGATATAGCCACCGAACAGGTGATCCGTGCGTAGCAGTTTGGCCACTCGGACGAGTTGTTCCATGGTGTAATCCGGGCTTTGGATAATACCGGAGCTAAGAAACAACCCCTCAATGTAATTCCGCTTGTAGAATTCGACAGTCAGAAAAACGACTTCTTCGGGAGTAAACCGCGCCCGAGGCGTATCGCTCGAGATGCGGTTGACGCAGTAGCTGCAATCGTAGACGCAGTAGTTGGTCAGCAGCAGTTTCAGTAAAGATACACAGCGTCCATCAGGAGTGTAACTGTGGCAGATTCCCATCCCATCTGTGTTGCCGATGCCGCCCTCGGTTCGGGCCCGTTTCGATCCGCTGCTGGCGCAAGACGCATCGTACTTGGCGGCATCCGCCAAAATACGAAGCTTTTGTTCTATCTCCACCCGCTCGTTAGATGAGACACAACGCGACTGTGTTCTAACGGATTTCTCGAATTATGCTCGAACGCTGGCAGCGCCCGCCGAAGCTTCCTCGAAATCGCCCGTTTCGGCTTCGGCCTCCAGATTGAAGTCGAAGTTACCGGATGCGTCAAAGCTCAGGTCGAAGGGCTCGGAAACCACCTTCACGTTTGGCGCGAGCGCTGGCAGTAGGTTCTCGCTGACTGCAAAGTGAATCAATTCCAGCGTATTCCGTATGCGGCAGTAAGTGACCTGCGAAAGATCAGTTTTTCCGACTGTGGGCGCAATGGCGGACAAAGCTTCTTTGTCGCTTGGATAGTGAATGGGCGTGCGAATACAGGCAGGCGTTGAGGCTGTTAAAGAGTTGATGTAAGTGGGTTTCCAATCGATGTCAGCGACGAGACGATCGGTCACAACATCGGCCATGCCCAGGCCAACGCCGCTGTGATAGGTCAGTTCGCTCAGGGCGCGGGCATAAATTCGGCGCACAATTGGCGTATCAGGGAAAGGATTGTAGTGGCCGTTCACACTACGGTTTATAACTTTTGTATCCATTCCGGCGCCGCTGATATTTTTGCCGATCTCGTCGACAATCAGAATGTCGGTTTCGGGCGCAGGCAGCTTGGCCATCCAGGATTTCACCTCGGCCAGTAGTTTTTCTTCCTGCTTTACCATTGCCTCAAGGCCTTGGCCGGACGATACGGCCGTTAGACCCGCAGTTTCATGATGGGCGCCTTCTTGAATAGCGAGGCCGCCCAGAACCTTCCCGCTGGAGAAAACTTTAGCTCCAACGCTGCGGATCATCTGTTCGAGACCAATGCGGTATGCGAAGGTGTGGTACTGACGGGCGCCGGCGAATTTGCCAAGACCTATTGCCATCATTTTGAACAAGCCGCTTTCGAGCTTGCCCGAGAAATCGGTATGCCATTTGACGCGCGCGATCAGAAAGACAGCATCCGCTTCGTACGCGTTCTTGTCCATAAACGTTTCAATGCCTTCCGGCGTGCGCCCCAGCGAAACAACGTCAAGCGAACTGTGAACCGGCACGCCCATGGTCGCTTCGTGAATGCCATAGTGAGCTAAGACGTCGCTTTGTCCTTCGGCAGTTGCGGCCCCGTGGCTTCCCATCGCAGGAAAGATAAATGGTTCAAAGTTTTGTTTTTTCCAGAAATCTACGACCGATTTGACGATCGTAGCGATGTTGGAGATGCCGCGGCTTCCAACGCCGATGGCCACGCGGCCTCCTTTAGGCACGCGTCCCACGAAGTCGGCGTTAGAAAGCTGGTTGCCGACGTGGTCTGGAATATTTGCGAGCGCACGGTTGGGAAAGCGCTGCTCGGCCAAGACAAACCTCGGAAAATTCATGCTATAAGAATACTCTCTCTTGCCGCGTGATTCGGCCTGCAAATGCGATCTAGCGACGAGCTAATTAGAGGCCGGAACTCTTGTTGATTCGTGCCCGCTTGCCGCTCCAGCACAGCGCGGCTGTCGCTACGCCCAATGCGAGACCCAAAGGGATCGCAAGCGCGTTTGCGATTCGTTCGTGCCCGGAGTAGAGAAACGCAAAACCAAGGGGAAGGAGCAGAGCCCCCGCCACGCCGGCTATGAAATCCATTCTGCAGCAAAACTCTGTGCAATACAGAACGGCTGCTGTTCCTAGCAAAACGAGCCCTGGAATGTGAATCGGATAGTGGGCGGCGAGATACGCAGCGGTAAATGCACAGCCGAGGCCCGCAAATCCAAGTACGCGGCTAAGCGAGAAGACAGCAGCGCAGTAGACAGACAAAATCCCGCTGACGAATAGAAGAAAAAGCTGATTAACGGCCAAAGGCGTCAAGACAAGCCGGGATAGGCGGCAACGTAGTTCTGCTGGTTGGCTTTGGCTAAAGCCGGGCGTAGCGGCAGCTCGAACCAGAATGTCGCACCGGCCGATCCTTCGTTGTTATAAGTGCCGATTTGTCCGCCCATAATTTCAACCAATTGTTTGCTGATTGTGAGGCCCAAACCCGTGCCTCCGTAGCGGCGTCGTGTGGTTCCGTCAGCCTGGAAGAATGCCTCAAAGATACGTTCGCGAACCGACTCGTCAACCCCAATACCAGAATCAATTACCTCCACGCGCATGCTCGATCTCTGGCTGGAGCACTTCAATCTCACCTGAATTCCACCTTGAGTGGTGAACTTGATTGCGTTGGCGATGAGATTTGTCAAGATTTGCCGAACACGGACGCAATCGCCGTAGAGATCGGACGGCAGGAGCGGATCTATTTCGTAGTGAAGCGCCAGATCCTTGGCTTTCGCTTTGAGCCGCAGCAGCTTTACGACTGACCTCACGCTGTCCTGCAGATCGAATGGCTCATCTGCTAACGGGAACCGGCCTGCTTCAATTTGCGACAGGTCCAGCAAATCATTAATAATCGTCAGCAGATCATTGGCACATTGACTGATAGCATCAGCGTATTCCCGCTGTTCTGAAGTCAAATCAGTACTTTTGAGCAGGTTAACCATGCCCATGATGCCGTTCATGGGCGTGCGAAGCTCATGCGATGTGTTGGCTAGAAACTGCTCCTTCAGTTGGGTAGCTTCCTGCGCCAAGGCTAATGCGGTGCTGAGTTCTTCGTTTTTGCTTTGCAGTTGCTGTGCCGATTCCAGCAATCGCTGCTGAGCGAGTTTGCGCTCCGTAATATCGCGGCCAATTCCCTGAATACCTACGCGATGACCTCGGCGGTAGATAATACGCGTGCTGACTTCCAGGTATCGGCGAGTCCCAAATTTCGAAAGAATGGGCAGCTCGTAGTGTTGGGTTGCGCTTCCGCCCAGATGAGCGCTGATGCTGTCCTGCATCTGGTTACGCGCTTCCGGCGCCACCAGATCCTCAAAGCTGTGCCCGATCACTTCGTTTCGCGTGTAGCCGGTGAGGTATTCCGCTGCGCGATTGATCGCCAAAACAATGCCTTTCAGATCGTGCAGAAAGATGACATCGTTCGCATTCTCGAACAGTTCGCGAAAGCGTTCTTCGCCAGATCTTAGCGCCTCTTCGGCGACGTGGCGAGCCGTCTCGTCTTGAATCATCGCGACGCGGGCTTCGGCGCCGTTGAATGAGAACGCAAAAGAAATGATGCTAACCACCAATTCTTTTCTAGTGGCGCTGTGATGGGCAAAAGGTCCGATAGAATTTGTATTTTTTCTTAGTTGAGCTGCCAAATCGGTTTTGCCATAGTAAGCGTCCGGCGCGAAGAGATTCAGCACCGTAAAGCCGCACATCTGCTCCCGTTCGTATCCGTAAAGGGCCAAGGCGCTCTTATTGGCCTCCAGGATGGTGAGATCGCTGGGACGGTAAATGATAGCCGGAATGGGATTGCTGTAAAAGACTTGCTCGTAGCTGGTGACTGATGCTAAAGAACCTAGAGATGCAGCCGAATCTGGTACGGCTGCGGCTGGCACATTTGGGCGTCCTGCTTCGTCTGACACGAGCGACACAACTCCTTAATGTAGCAGCGAATTTGACGGAACATGTCGCGTATCGAGAAAATCTGGTGTCGAATTGCGTTTTGACAGGGAATTAGCGCTTTATTGCGTCTCCGGCCTCGCTCTTGTGTAGATCATCTCCGGTGAAAGAGATACGGGAATCGGCCTCAAATTCACGGTAAGCCTCGAAGCGTAAGTCGTTCCTTATCTTTCCGGTACCAGTATCGAGCAAGACCGTGGCATGGACCGGGAGAACATATCTGTTGGCCCCAATCAAAATCTCGCCATAATCTACCGACCGGGAAATGCTTTTCGTCCTTAACTCAGACGGGAAATCGCCCGCCTCGTTGGTGATGCGCCACACGGTGCCGCTAGTCTCGTCCGCATAAACCAGCCCGTGAAAAGCCACCACAGTTTCAATGGACCCCAGGGTGAGCCGCAAAGACGAATTCTGCTGATCTACCTGGTATTCGAAAACGCCAACATGCTTTTCTCCAGCGGTGTTCCAGCCGCGCCATAGAAAAGTTGCCTTGCTGGAAGGCCCCAGAACACTGTTTAAGAGGTTGCCAAACTCTCCTTCACTGACCAGCGGAGAGCGCCAGGAACGCTTCTGCGGTAAGCGGCTGGTTGTTGACCAGCTCCAGCGTGCGCTGCTCACGTCCCTTATCCCAAACGAGCTGCGAAGTTAGGCTGTCGCCCTTGCGCCAATGCTTCGCCTTCTTGCCGGACTCAAATTGATCGGTCGTCTGCGCACAGACGAAGCGGGGCAGGCTGGCCATGTACCGGGTTGCATATTGCCGGGCGGCCAAAAGCAGTTGTTCCTGGCTGAGAGGAGCTTGCGTCGATGAACCCTGGCAGGCGGATGCGTCGAAAACTGCACAAACTCCGAGCGTCAGCAGTAAAACGCACGATCTCATGCGCCGCATTGTCAGCCAGGCCTTCTTGAGAGTTGTATCACGCCGGCCGCCCTAGAAACAAAAGCCTTGCGCGCTCTATCCACCAGATGTGAATAGTCAAACCTTGAACTTACTCGCCACTTCCGGCAACTTCCCTCCGGGTGCGCCGGCGTTTTATTTGGGTCCAAATGATAGCCCGATTCATAGAGGCGATCGCGAAGACACGGGTGACGAAGAAGCTAGCCCTGATGAACTCGGATCTGGTCCGGCAATGCCGACCATTGATCCCACCAGTTTCGGCGGCATCACCTCCATTCGTCACCCCACAAGCGGACACTTCGATATTGAACAGGAAGAACGCGATAACGACGGTTTCGAGGTTATGTTGCCCAGCGACGGCCGTCTAGGGTTGACCAACGTAGGAGATAAGCCTGCGGACGATTGGGCCGCCGATACCGGCGAAACACGCACCCCGGAGGGAAGCGAGCCATAGACTCGCTTATCCCTTCCGAAACCTAACGAAAGCTATTGTCCGCCGGCAGCGCTACTATTCTGCTGTTGGAAACCGGCGATACCCGCTTTGTCCACAATAAATGCGCCGGTATCTACAAAGGTCGGGATGGGAGCGTTCGCCACCTGTGACCAGTTATTGATCAGCGGAGAGGGCGGGTGCAGATGAATGTCGGCTAGCATTTTGGCTGCGACATAAGCCATCGTGAATGGCTTCTGCGCTACGGTAGCGGAGGTTACGCCCTTCTTTAACCAGTCAATCGTCTCCGGATCGGTATCCATTGCGACGATTACCACCTTCCCCGCCATGCTGGCTCGGTTGACGGCATCAGCAACGCCGCCGCACGACCTAGATTCCAGGCAGACAAATGCGTCCACTTTGGCTTTGCTGTCAAGTAATTTCTTCGATGTGTCATAAGCGAACCCCGAGATATCCGGCTGGTCCTGGAGATCGATTATCTGGCTCACCTTGATTTCGGGATGAGCCGAGAACGCGGCCTGATACCCGGACAGCCGATCCTTCTGATTGTTCTGATTGGGCAGACGGAACACAACAACATTGCCTTTGCCGTTCAAAAGCTTGGCGGCGACATTTCCACCCAGCACGCCTGCGTTGTAGTTGTCGGTTCCGACGAAGAAAAGCCGTTTGCTGCTAGGCGCGTCAGAATCCATAGTAATAACGGGGATGCCTTGCTGCAGGGCGGCATCGATGTCGGGTGTCAGAACAGCGGCGTCCGATACAGAGACCAAGATGCCGGCCGGCTTCTGTGCCATAGCTCTTCGGAAGGCATCATGCTCGGCCTGCGGGTCATGGCCGTCCGGACCCTGCATCTCCGCCTTGACCTTTAATTCTGTTGCGGCGTGATTCAGCCCCGCTAAAGCGGTCTGCCAATATTGAACCTTGGTATTGGCTGCGACCAAGATATATTTCTCCGCGGGGCTGTGTGGGTTTTCAGAACATCCAGTCAGCAATAAAAGAGCGCCTGTCAAAGAGGCCGCAAGCAGTGTCCGGTTCGTATGCATATCTAATATCTCGTGGACTATATCATAACGGGCTAGAGTAAACCTTGTGCAAAATAAGTTCTTTTGAGCGAGAAAACCTGTCCGGTTCCTTGCACCAACCCGACACCGGCAGCCGTGGCGGCCTTGCGCTGACCCACGGGGCGGGAGCGAATTGCGATGCTCGCCTTCTTGTTGCCGTGGCGGAGGCTTTTTGCGCTTCCGGCTGGACCGTCCTTCGTTACAACCTTCCGTTCCGCCGAAAACGGCCGACCGGTCCTCCATGGCCGGGTTCCGGCGTGCTGGACCAGGACGGGGTCCGAGATGCTATCGCGCAATTACGCAGCTTAACAAGCGGCCCTATCATCGCGGCGGGACATTCTTATGGCGGACGACAGACGACCTTGCTTGCGGCGAGAGAGCCTGCGGTATGCGATGGACTCATCGCTCTTTCGTATCCGCTTCACCCGCCCAATAAACCAGATCAATTGCGAACGGCGCATTTCCCGGAGCTTAAGATTCCCGTCTTGTTCGTGCAGGGCAGTGCTGACGGCTTTGGAACAGTCGCGGAAATGCAAGCTGCGATTCATTTGATCCCGGCCGCGACGAAGCTAACGGTGGTAGAACGGGCCGGTCATGATTTGAAAGGCGGCAAGATCGACATTCAAGTGCTGCTGGTGCGTGAAATCGAGGCGCTGTTGAGCGACTATTGCTCCCAGCCGCCGCCCAACGCGTTGTAGAGTTGCACCAGAGACAGGCGTTCATTCAGCCGCGCTTGCGCCAAATTTAGCTCGGCGCCGAAATACGTGGTCTCATTTGTCAAGACTTCCAGATAACTTGCCACACCGCCTCGATAACGAGTCTCGGAGAGCTTAGCAGCGTCCCCGGCTGCTGTAGTGAGCGCCTCCTGGTGAACGCGATAATCACGATACTTTTGATACGCGATCAGTGAATCGGATACTTCGCGGAAAGCAGTTTGGATAGTTTGCTGATACGTAAGAAGATATTGCTGTCGCTGCGCTTCAGCGAAGCGTACGTTGGCGCGCAGGCTGCCCGCATTGAAGATAGGCTGCGTCAACTGAGTTGCGTACGACCAGGTGCCGTTCGAGCCGAGAAACAGATTGCCCAGGCCGATGCTCTCGAATCCCCCAGATCCGGTGAGCGAAATCTGCGGAAACAGTTGGGCTCGGGCCACGCCAATTTCCGCGTTAGCGGCCACAAGTTGCTGCTCCGCCTGTTGAATGTCGGGACGTCGCTCTAACAACCGCGAGGGAATACCGGCGGGTACTGTTTGCGGTAAAGGCTCGTCTTCGAGCTTGCGACCACGGGGAATGCTGCGTGGATTCTCGCCGGTCAAAATGCTGATCTGATCCTCCGTCTGGGCAATCTGACGCTCGGTGCCGGGGATTGTCTCGGCGGCCTCCTCTACCAGTTGTTCCGCCTGTCGCACGTCGACAAGCGAGGTAGCTCCGCCCTGTTCCAACGTTTCAGTTAGTTTCAGCGACTGCTGCCGTGAAGCGAGCGTCTGCTTCGCGATATCCAACTGCAAATCGAGTTCTCGAAGCTGAAAATAGGCAGCCCCCAAATTCCCCACTAGCGTGCTGATAACGGCGCGCCTGCTCCATTGCGCAGCCAACAAATTGGCGCGCGCTGCCTGAGTGGCCCGGCGGTACCTACCCCAAAAATCGATGTTCCAGGAGACTGAGGCCGTTAGCGCATCGGCAAGATACGTGTAGCCTTGGAATACCCCGGGAATGGAGGGAGAGCGAATACCCGAGAACGCCGGCCCTGCAGACACATTCGGAAACTGATTTGCCCGAACGGTCACAACTTGCGCTTGCGCCTGCAGGATGCGCGTGGCCGCAATACGCAAATCGAAGTTTTGAGAGAGGCCTGCGCGGATCAGTCTTTGTAGTTCCTCGTCCTGAAAAACTGACCACCACTTCTCGTCGCCGAGAGATGCGGCGGTGTCGTTGCCTGTTAGCTCCGGAGTTGCCCCGCGATAGGTGGGCGGCACATTCACCGCCGGCCGCTTGTAGTTGGGGCCAACTAAACATCCTGTTAGTAAGAGCGAATATGCCAACAGTGGTGCGAGCCACAATGCGCGTGTCACGCCGGTTCTCCCTCATCCGGCCGTCTAACCGGCTCGACGGCCTTCGATTTGCGGCCGATTTTGTGCGATAGCTTCTCGACGACATCGAACGTGACCGGAATCAGGAAAATGGCGACCAGTGATGCTGCTAGCATTCCGCCAATAACCGCCGTTCCCAGAATTTGCCGCGAAGTAGAACCCGAGCCTTGCGCACGCCACAACGGAACGCAACCCAGGATGAATGCGAACGCAGTCATCAAAATGGGCCGCAACCGAATTCGAGCGCCTATCAGCGCGGCTTGCTCTATAGTTTTCCCTTTTTCCTCGTATTCCCTCTTGGCATATTCAACAATCAGGATTGCGTTCTTAGCCGCGAGCCCAATCAACATCACGAGTCCAATCTGTGCGTATACGTCATTGTCGAAGTGGCGTAACCAGAGGAACAGATAAGCGCCGAATACTGCGATGGGTGTACCTAAAAGCACACTGAAGGGAAGCGACCAACTTTCGTACTGCGCAGCCAGAATGAGGAACACAAACAGGAGCGATAGCCCGAAGATCGCCATCGCCGGCACGCCCTCGGAAGCCTTGTGTTCCTGAAAGGACATTCCGCTATAGTCGAATCCCATTTCGTGCGGCATTGTTTGAGCAAACGTCTCTTCCAGCGCCTTCATTGCTTGACCAGAGCTATAGCCCGGAGCGGCCGCGGCGTTTATCTGTGCCGTGTGGTATTCGTTGTAGCGCATCACGAACTCAGGCCCCTGGATCCGCTTAAGGTTGGTCACCGCGCTCAGCGGTACCATTGCATTCTGCTTGTTCGTGATATAAAACTCCCCGATTTGGGACGCGTCTGTCCGGTAGTTTCCTTCGGCCTCCACATACACCTGCCACTGCCTTCCAAAGCGGTTGAAGTAGTTCACCAGGTAACCGCCCATGTAAGCCTGTAACGTCTCATAGACGTCACTGATATTGACGCCCTGCCGTTCGACTTTCACACGATCTACATCGACAAACTGCTGGGGAACAGCCGGCAAGTAAGTAGTACTTACTCCAACAAGTTCTTTTCTCTTTCGTGCAGCATCGATAAACTTATTCACGTTTTGCGTCAGAAACTCAAGGGGCGCTCCGGAGCGATCTTCCAACATGAACGTGACTCCGCCGGATGTTCCAACGCCTGGAATAGAGGGCGGCGAGAAGGAAAATGCAATCCCATCCTGTACTTTCCCAAGCCCCGCCGCAATATGGTTCCGTATAGCCGTGTATTGCTCATCTGAGTTTTTCCTTTCATCCCAGGGCTTTTCTGTGACGAAGAAGAATGCGTTGTAAGTAGCTCGCACGAAGCTCAGTAAACTAAAACCTATAACGGAAGTGCAGCCCTGAACGCCGGGCGTGTGCATGATGACGTCTTCCACTTGCTTCGCCGCCGCTGACGTGCGCTGCAGGGAGGCAGCATTCGGTAACTGCATCGCTACGAAAATATAGCCTTGATCTTCTTCGGGGAGGAAGGAGGTAGGCAATTTGGTTCCGATTAGCGCCGCTATAACCGCGATCACGGCTAAAAACAAAAAGCTCAAACCCGCTTTCCGGATCAATCTGCCGGAGGTGCTGACGTAACCTTCCGTCACATGTCCGAACATGCGGTTAAACCAGTCAAAGAAGCGTGCCAGCGGCCCGCGAGATTTCTTTTTCGGCCGCAGCAATAAAGCTGCCAGCGCCGGGCTCAGCGACAAGGCATTGAATGCCGAGAAAATAACAGAGATCGCTATAGTCACTGCAAACTGCTGATAAAGTCGCCCCGTTATGCCGGGAGTAAAAATCGTGGGAACGAAAACCGCGGTCAAAATTAGCGCCGTTGCAATGACCGGTCCGGAAACTTCTTGCATCGCTTTGAATGCAGCATCCCGCGGCTTCATTCCCTCGTGGATATGCCGCTCCACGGCTTCCACGACGACGATGGCGTCATCAACAACCAGGCCGATTGCGAGCACCAGGCCAAATAGAGAAAGAGTGTTGACCGAAAAGCCTAAAAGGGGGAATACGACAAACGTTCCAATGAGAGAAACAGGGACTGCCGCCAGTGGGATGATGGTTGCACGCCAGCCCTGCAGGAAGATATAAACGACCAGCACCACCAGGCCCAGAGCTTCGAGTAAAGTGTAGAGAATCTCGCGCATACCTGCTGTAACTGCTCGCGTGGTATCGAGACTCACGTCGTAGGCAAGTCCTTGCGGAAAACGGCGTGCCAACTCGGCAATATTCTTCCGAACCGCGTTTGCCGCGTCGACTGCGTTTGATCCAGGCAATTGGTAGAGGGCTAGAATCGCCGACGGCTTCCCGTTGTAGCGGCCCGTAAGCGCGTAGGTCTGCGCACCGAGTTCGATCCTAGCCACATCCTTGAGCCGGAGATTGGAGCCATCCGGATTCGCCCGCAACACAATATCGCCAAATTCCTCCGGCGAAGTGAGCCGGCCCTGTGTTCGAACCGTGTACGTGAACTGCTGACCGTTAGGTACTGGTTCCGCGCCAATCTGGCCAGCGGGATTCACTGTGTTTTGCGAATTCAACGCGGCAACAATCTGCGGTACCGTAACGTTTAGCGTTGCGAGGCGGTCCGGGTTTACCCAGCAGCGCATTGCGTACTGTCCTGCGCCAAACACTTGCACGCGCGCCACCCCCGGTGTGCGAGTTAGTTGGTCTACTAAGTTGATGTACGCATAGTTCGCTAAGAAAATACTGTCATACGATCCATTCGGGGAATACAGCGCGATCAACATCAGAGGTGATGTTAGTGACTTCTGTACCGTTAGTCCGGCTGTACTAACCTGCAGTGGCAACTGCGATTGAGCTTGGTCTACCCGGAGCTGCGTCAGAACCTGATCGATATTCGGGTCAGTGCTAACTCCAAAATTGACGAAAATCTGGCTCTGGCCGTTATTCGCGTTCACCGAATACATGTAGTCCATGTTGTCGACACCGCTGATCTGTTCTTCGAGCGGCGTCGCGACAGACTCTTCTAGTGTCTGCGCGTCTGCTCCGGGGTAGAGGGCGGTTACTAAGATCTGCGGCGGAGCAATGTCGGGAAACTGTGCAACCGGTAAGCGCAGAACGGAGATAAGTCCCACCAGCACCATAACGATCGCAATCACCATTGCGACTATCGGGCGATTGATGAAAAACTTGGACACTTATTGCTCTCCACCTTCACGTTTGTAGGGCGACACGATGCTCGACTTATCAGGTTGCGGTGTCACTTGTTCTCCGGCCTGGACTTTCGAGGTGCCTTCTGAAACGACGCGTTCGCCGGACTTGAGGCCTTGCTGGATAATCCACATTTCCCCTACCTGACTGCCCACCTGAACGGGACGGACGGTCACTTTGTTGTCCGGACCCACAATTGCCGCTTCATACCTTCCTTGCAGTTCAGTTACAGCGCGCTGGGGCACTAACAACGCGTTCTCATTTATAGCGGTTACGGCGCTGATGCGCCCGAATTGGCCCGGTCGTAGGATGTTTCCGGGATTCGGAAACTCCCCCACGATCTGGATGCTGCCCGTTTGTGTATTTACTTGCCGGTCGGCGAAAAGTATCCGGCCCTCCCGGGAATAGGTTTGATTATTAGCAAGTATCAGTTTCAAGGGGACTGGATTTCTGGAGCGCAGCAAATCCACCGTCGAACCTTCCCTGATCTTGCCGGCTACTGCCAGGTATTCTTGTTCGCTTATGGAAAAGTACGCCTTTATTGGATTTACTTGCGAAACGGTGGTCAGCACGGTAGCCGGTGAGACGAGATTTCCGATTTGCGTAGCAGTAATTCCGACTATGCCGTCGATCAGCGAGCGAACTTTAGTGAAGCCAAGATTCAACTCCGCAGTTTCTACTGCCGCCTGGGCCGCTGTAATCCCTGCCTTGCCGGCTTCAATCAGCGCCTCGTCTTGCTTCTGCGTCTGTATGTCATTGTCCAGTTGGCTTCGCGCT
The DNA here is from genome assembly GCA_963846025.1 of Terriglobia bacterium. Lineage (GTDB taxonomy): Bacteria > Acidobacteriota > Terriglobia > Bryobacterales > Bryobacteraceae > Bog-105. Next base: position 102,189 of record CAWJUG010000008.1, read on the forward strand.
ATGGCGTGGGCCTGTGCAAGAGGTGTATCTCGCTGCACGTTTATTTTCGCCAAGCCGAGCTGCGCTTGCGCCTGCCCCAGTTGAGCCTGCGCCTGCGCGAACTGTCCCTTCGTCTGGTCCAACGCTGCCTGGAACGGGCGAGGGTCAATTTCGAACAGAATCTGACCCTTGCTAACGTAAGAGCCTTCGCGAAAATCCTGTTTGATCAGATAGCCTGATACCTGCGGTTGAATATTCGCTGTAACAAACCCTTCGAGTGTCGCCACCCAGTTCCCATACACCGGAACATTTGCCTGAGTCACGCTGACCACTCCTACGTCGGGCGGCGGCGGTGCCGAAGCTGATTGCGACTTCCCTCCACAGGATGTGTTCAATACCAGTCCAGTTAAGCCGACAATAAATAGGAAGGCGTATGGATGAATATGACGTTTGATTGGCAAAGAGATCCTCTATTGAACTTTCGCGCCCTTTAGCCGCGAACCCACATAGCAGCGCAGCAAAAACTTGTATTCATTGATGAGCGGCTTCCGTTTGTTTCCGTCCGTCTTTAAGCACTGCTCGGTGCACGCCTTGATGATCTGCAGGCAAACAGCGGCATAAATCTCCGCCGTTGGTTTGGACAACCGCGGCTTGTTGTCCAGAAAAAAGCGCGCAATTCTTTGTTCCAATCGCTTTCGCACTTTTTCATTCCAGGGGCTTTTGGGCGCGTGCTGGAGCGCGACTAACGCCGGATGAGTATCAATGTAGTGGACTGTCACCTGGATCAATCGATCCAGCAGTTGTTCCAGGCTGAAGGTTCCCGTCTTTACCAGCAGAGCCGCCCAAAGCGTCTCTACGTCTTGCCCGCACTGCGTGTGCAACGCACAGGCGATGGATTCTTTGTTGGGGAAGAACTGATAAAGCGAGCCGATGGAGGCGTGTGCGCGCTCAGCGATCTCGCACATCGTAGCCGCCTCATAACCCTTATCAGCCAAGACGTCGGAAGCGGCGGCAAGTAAAGCGGAAACACGTTCTTGCCCTCTCGTCTGCTGAGGGACACGCCGGGGCGCAGCGGTTAAATGCGAGGGCATACTCACGTCTTAGAGATATGAGGACATGCTCATGTTGCAAGTTTCTGAACATTTTGACGCAAGTCGAAAGTGGTCCGCTGATTGCAGCACGCGTCGTTCGTTATACTCAGATTGCTTCAACAAAAACGCTGGAGTGGCGGAACTGGCAGACGCACGGGACTCAAAATCCCGCGACCTTCACTGGTCATGTGGGTTCGACCCCCACCTCCAGCACCATTAATCAGAAACAACAAGTTGCGATTGCAGTAAACCTACGCTCCGTAACCGTCGTGGTTCAGTGTGAAGGCCTTCGCTGGGGCACGGTGGCGGTGAAGCGGTCAAGATCCGCTCCGTTACCGTCGCGGTTCTGATAAGAGTTGAAGTAATCGGGAGGCAGCATGGCGGCCATCGCCTTGGCAGCGCGGATTTCTGCCACATGAGGCGGGCTTTTTGCAGCGCCATGGTCTGCGCATGCTTTTCAGCTTTGCGTGTTTCTTCCGCTTCGAGGCGTTTCTGCGAAGCAAAGCCACGCTCGGCTAACTGTCTTTCTTTTCTTCTTTGTAGAAGCTCCTGCGAGGCGCGGCGATAAGCGCGGTCCTGGGCCGCGTGGTAGCGGACGTAGTTGTTGATGGTGGTGCGGACGCCGATAGCCTGCTGTTCGCGGGTCTGCCCAGGCTCGGCCGGCTCCATCGAGAAGCAAGCTTCCTGCAAACGCAGCGCGCGCCGGCAGAGCCAGGTGTGCTGGGCCATTTTGACGACCAGTTCGACTTCGGCGGTGCCGACGGGCTTTTCTTCTTCGTGCAGCCGGTTGAGAAGAAGATCGTAATCGTCCTGGTGTTCGCACGCAAGGACGTCGAAGCGGCCACAAAGGCCGTGGTTCACACTGTTGTGCGAGACTTTTTCTTTCGCGGCGGCGCTTTTCGGGCCGGTTGATTTTTTTGCGTTGGCGCGATTGGCTTTGAGCTTACGGAGTGATGACGGCATAAGAAGTGACCTCGAGTGCATTGTGGAATGCGGCGTGCGGGGTGGGAGTATCGAGGCGGCGATAAATAGTTGCGAGGAAAGACGAAAGGTCTTTTTTAAACAGGCGTGACCGGCACGCCTCGCCATAGCAGGTCGCTAGAACTCTAAAACAAGTTATAAAAGGACAAGTGTCTAAATCGGCATTGATTACCGGCATCACCGGTCAAGACGGTTCCTATTTGAGTGAGCTTCTGCTTTCAAAGGACTACACTGTGCATGGTATTGTGCGCAGAAGCTCCAGTTTCAATACCGGCCGGATTGATCATATCTACGAAGATCCTCACGAAACCGGCCGGCGACTTGTTCTGCACTACGCCGACCTTTGCGATTCAACCGGTTTGCGCCGCGTCCTCGAAACCGCAGCGCCTGACGAGGTCTACAATCTCGGCGCGCAATCGCACGTCAAGGTTTCCTTCGAAAACCCCGAATACACTGCCGACGCCGACGCTGTTGGCACGCTTCGATTGCTGGATTGCATTCGCGATCATGTGCAGCACACCCGCAGAAACGTTCGGTTTTATCAAGCCGGTTCGTCTGAGATGTTCGGCGCCGCTAAGCCACCTCAGAATGAGGGGACGCCCTTTTACCCCCGCAGCCCCTACGCGGTTTCAAAGGTTGCAGCCCATTGGTATGCCGTAAATTACCGCGAAGCGTACAACCTTTTCATCACGAACGGCATTCTCTTCAACCACGAATCCCCGCGCCGCGGCGAAACGTTTGTTACTCGAAAGATCACGCGCGCTGTCGGGCGTATAAAAGTGGATCTACAGAAGAAGGTATTCTTGGGCAACTTGGAAGCGCGCCGCGACTGGGGATTTGCCGGCGACTATGTGGAAGCGATGTGGCGAATGCTTCAGCATTCCGAATGCGGTGATTTTGTTGTCTCCACCGGAGAAGCGTATTCCGTACGTGAATTTGCGCAGGAAGCTTTTGCGCATGCGGGTTTGGATTGGGAGAAGTATGTCGAGATTGATCCCGCCTACTTTCGGCCTACGGAAGTCGATTTTCTGCTCGGCGACTCATCAAAAGCGCGAAACGCTTTGAACTGGGCCCCACAAACAAGTTTTAAGCAGCTTGTCCGGATGATGGTTGACGCCGACTTACGCCTGGCTGAAGAAGAGCGGCTGGTTTGGGACAAAAAGTACGGCACTGACACCGTTCCGGTAAGCCGATAATGAACCAGAGCAGCCGGATCTTCGTCGCGGGGCATCATGGCTTGGTTGGGTCGGCGATCGTCCGCCACTTACAAGCCGAAGGATACACAAACTTACTCCTCCGTTCTCGCAAAGAACTGGATCTCACTTCACGCGATGAAGTCGATCGGTTTTTTTCGGCAGAACGGCCCGAATACGTCTTTCTGGCAGCCGCGAAGGTGGGTGGGATTCTTGCGAACGTCACTTATCCAGTGGATTTTCTGCGAGACAATCTCGCTGTTGAGCTGAATGTCATCGACAGCGCCTGGCGCAACGGCGTAAGAAAGCTCGAGTTTTTGGGCTCTTCTTGCATTTACCCCAAAATGGCCCCGCAACCAATTAAAGAAGAGTATCTTCTGACCGGGCCTCTTGAACCTACGAATGAATGGTATGCAATCGCCAAGATCGCCGGCATCAAACTGTGCCAGGCCTACCGCGCCCAACACGATTTCAACGCGATTGCGCTGATGCCGACCAATCTCTACGGACCTGGCGACAACTTCGATTTGCAGAATTCGCATGTGCTGCCGGCATTAATGCGGAAGGTATATGAAAGCAAAGTGTGCGGCGCCCCGGAAGTTACCATTTGGGGAACAGGAACCCCGAAACGCGAATTCTTACACGTTGACGACTTGGCCTCGGCCTCGGTGTTTCTTATGCTGCATTACAACGAAGGGGACATTGTCAACGTCGGCACCGGCGAAGATGTAACAATTTCTGAATTGGCAGAGACGATTCGAGGGACGGTAGGTTATCAGGGCCGGTTTGTATACGATCATTCGAAGCCCGATGGAACGCCACGCAAGCTGCTGGACGTGAGCCGGCTGCATGGGCTTGGATGGAAGCACAGTATTTCGCTCGAAGATGGTGTTCAGCAAACATACGAATGGTTTGTTGAGCATGCAGGCCGAATGTTACGATGCCCGCAGTGAGCAAACTCGCTTGTTCTGTCTGGTTATTTGCATTCGCCTTTTTGACATTCACCGGCTGCGGCGCACCGCCCAAATCTGCCGTCCCGGCGTTGACGCCGGAAAACGCGGCCGCGCTGCTGCGCTATAACGCCAAGGCGCAGACCTGGATGATTTACGTGAAGAAGCAAAATGCCAGTTGCGACTACAGCTTAGATTTGCCCGATCAGACGGCACAACCCACTTCAATAGATCTCAAGCACATCGTGGTCTGCGGTGGACGCCCGAGCCCAATGGAATTCGATGCTAGCGTCTCCTTTGCCTATGACAAGGACACTCAAAAATGGGTGATCACGCGGTTCGCCAGTTAACTCTACGCGTCGAGCCCTGCGTTGCGGGCGGAAACTAGCGCAATACTAGACCAGTCCAGCTCTTCCTGCTGATGCGCGAGCGCAGATACAAAATGGTTGCAAATCACGCTCGCGATGGGGAGCGGCGCATCGAACTCAGCGGCCGCTTCCATAGCCAAGCGGATATCTTTCAAACCAAGCTTCAGCTCGAACCCGGCCGGACTGAATTTCTGATTGGCGATGACCTCTCCGTAGTTCTTGTACACAGGAGACCCGAACAGCTCTTTCATGATCTCCAGGAATTTATCAGGTTCCACGCTGGCCTTACGAACAGGCGCGAACGCTTCACCGAACGTCTCCAGTACGGTGGCGATCATAAAGTTGCCCAGCAGTTTGAGTAAATTCGCCTGCCACGGCTCGCTTCCAATCAGGAATGTGCGCCGGCCAATGGCCTCGAATAAGGGCAGATTACGTTCCAGAAATTCATTGTCTCCAGCCGCGACAACCAGGAGTTGTTTTGCTTCCGCTGCCGAAGGACGTCCGAAAACAGTCGCGGTGATAAATCTGCGCCCGCGTCTCTGATGCTCTTCAGTAAGATGCCGCGCAGCTTTGATGCTGATCGTGCTGCTCGATATATGAGTCGCGCGGTCCGAGAGGCCCGCGAGTATGCCGTCCTCGCCAAACGTAACTGCTTCGACGCCGTGGTCGTCCGACAGCATTGTAAACACTGCTTCCGAGCCGTAAGCAGTTTCCGCAGGCGATTCGCCTAGACGCGCGCCTTGCTGCGTGAGCGGTTCCGTTTTCTCGCGGGTGCGGTTGTAAACGGTCAATTCGTGGCCGGCACGCAGCAGATTTTGCGCCATAGCCGAACCCATTTTGCCAAGTCCAACAAACCCGATTTTCATCCTAATGAATGGATTTGGTGCTGTGGCGGGAGTTTCAGTTCGCCGATTACGCTCGAAATGCCGGTAGGATCGGCATGGAACGAATGCGCACGCCCGTCGCAGCGTAAATAGCATTCCCGATGGCCGGAGCAATACAGACAATCGGCGTTTCGCCTGCCCCTGCGGACGGAATATCTTTGCGATCCAGAAGAATGACTTCGATCTTCGGAGCATCGCTAAAGCGCGGCACGCGATACTGCGCCAGATGAGCATTGAGAATTCGGCCGTTGCCGAAATCGATTGCTTCGAACAGCGCGCCACCGATGCCCATCACGATTGCGCCTTCCACCTGATTTTTCAGGTGCTCCGGATTGACAATCGCGCCGCATTCCCAGGCGGCGACCACGCGGTCCACATGAACATCGCGATTTGCGCTGATCGAGATTTGCACGCAACCTGCTATGTAGCCGCCCTTCTCCATACCGCAAGCCAGACCGAACCCGGTCGTTTTCGAAGATTTCACTTTTGACCAGCCGAACCGGCCGGTAGCGGCTAACAAAACTGCTCTCAGCCGCGGGTTCTTCAAGTTTGCCAAGCGAAATGCAAGCGGATCCATTGCCGCCGCTGCGGCCAAATCGTCCATGTGCGACTCACGCGCAAAATGGTTCGCTGTAGCCGCAAGGCCGCGATACGACCCCTCGCGTAAGGGCGATTTCACTTGATGAAACTGCTCTTCCTTTGACGGGACTTCGTATGGAGTCTGGAGGCCGGATGGGCCGGACATCCAGTTATCGAATTTCCAGGAGGTCAAAGCGCCATCTTGGCCCACAGTGCTTGCAATCTCAATCACACCGGCCGGACGAAAATAGGCCCAGGTGAATTCTTCTTCGCGAGTCCAGACGAGCTTCACCGGCTTTCCCGCGCCCTTGGCTAGTTTTGCTGCTTCTACGGCACATTCGCCGGTGTGTTTGCCTCCATACGCAGAGCCCGTATCGGGCATAATCACGCGCACCTGATCTTCCGGCACTTTGAACTCGCTTGCAAGTTCCGATCGGACTCCGAAGGGACGCTGCGTGCCGGTCCACACTGTGAGTTTCCCGTCGGTCCACTCCGCCAGCGCGGCCCTTGGTTCCAGAGGAACGTGGGCGATATAGGCAATCGTGTAGCGCGCCTTGTTTGCTTCTTCGGGCTTAATGAGATTAAACAATTCCGGCTGGCCGATGAGCTGAGTCATCTCCACGGAAGGACGAATGGCGGCCAACGCTTTTGCCGCCAACTGCTCATCAACGGCAGCGACACCGACGAAATCACCCTCGCGAATTACCGTAACGCCCGGCATGGCGCTCGCCGCAGACGTATCGACGCCCGTCAATTTTGCGCCGAAAGCCGGTGGCCTGAGCACGCGGCCATAGAGAAGACCAGGACGCTTTTGATCGGAAGCGTATTTGTGTCTGCCTGTGACTATCTCGCGCGCATTTACTTTGACGATGCTCTTTCCGGCGACCTGCCAATTCGATGCAGGCGTGGCACAATCGCCATCTCCCATTACGTGCACCCAATCGATATCGGAGGCTAATTCTCCAAAACTCGCGCTCTTTTTGCTCGCGCCGTTCGTTACGCAACCATTCTTTGCTTCGAGCGATTTCGGGTCTACGCTCCACTTGCGCGCTGCGACGGCGATCAATTGCTCCCTTGCCGTTCCCGCCATTTTTCGCATAACAGGCGCCATGGTGGGCGTGGTCCGGCTGCCGAAAGTGCCCATGTCCCAGGGCGTCAGAGCCGTATCTCCCATGACAAGCCGCACCGCGGATGGCGAGCAGCGCAGCTCATCGGCCACAGCCTGTGTCAGCGACGTTCGAATGTTTTGACCCACTTCCACTTTGCCCGTAAATCCAGTGATGTCGCCGCTGGGCGCGATGTGCAACCAGGCTGAGACATTTTCGGGCAGGGCATTGCCGCCCTCCCGCCTCCTGGGTGCGCCGGATTCCTGTGCTTCCAGAGCATCACCCATGGAACAAAGAACCAACAGCCCGCCACCGAGCGAAGTCAAGAACTCGCGCCGCCCGATGCCTGGCCGGCTAAGCACGGTGGTTCTCCTTCGCTTCGCTGAGCATAACTTGCCTCGCCTTCTGCACTGCCGCCAGAATTCGGTTATATGTTCCGCAGCGGCAGACATTTCCTTCAAGGGCCTGTTTTATCTGCGCTTCCGTGGGCGACGCGTTCTTCCGCAAGAGGGCTACGCTGCTTAGAATCATGCCGCTGGTACAGTATCCGCACTGCATCGCATCGCATTCAATAAATGCTTCTTGAACCGGATGCAGCTTGTCCCCATCGGCCAGACCCTCGATCGTGGTGATATCCTTACCCGCTACCAAGCCGATGGGCGTCACGCAGGAACGATGTGCTACGCCGTCGATCAGCACCGTACATGCTCCACACTGGCCTTCACCGCAGCCGTACTTTGCTCCGGTGTAATCCAGCTCGTTTCGAAGCACAGATAAGAGGGGACGGTCCGGGCCGGCAGACACACGAGTTCGCGTGCCGTTAATAACCAGATCCATGCATTTATTCTAGATCCGAAAACCCGATTGCGCTCACTATCCTTGCCGGGAACTCCTACAATAGTTGTATGCGCTTATCCGTCCTGCGCCTTTGTGGGACTCTCGCCCTGATCCCATCCGCTGCTCTGTTGCTTTCCGCGCAGGCCTGGAAGACGGCCAACGCCCTTCCTGGAATCGATCTCACCGGCCTCTCGGGCAAGCAGAAGGCCGCAGTCCTCAAGATTCTAAGAGACTCGGATTGCTCGTGCGGCTGCGGTATGAAGCTAGCTGAATGCCGTATTACCGACCCGAAGTGCGATTACAGCAATGGCATGGCCAAGATCATTATTGATTCGATCAAGCAGGGGAAACCGGCGGACGAAGCGCTGCAGGCGGCGATGAACTCTAAATGGGGTCCGGCCAAGACCCTGTCGGAGCCGGTGCAGATTCCGGTAGCAGGATCTCCGGTTACTGGTCCCACGGATGCGCCGCTGACTATAGTCGAGTTTTCAGATTTTCAGTGTCCCTATTGCATTGCTGCCGTGCCACAGCTTCGAGAGGTTCTGAAGGCGTATCCGACGCAGGTCAAGTTGATTTTCAAGCAATTCCCGCTCGAGGAGCATCCACAGGCGGAATTAGCAGCGAATGCCGCCATTGCCGCGCAGAAGCAAGGCAAGTTCTGGCCCATGCATGATGCTTTGTTCGCGCATCCCGACGATCTGAGCCGCAAGTCGATTTTGAACATAGCCAAAGGCATCGGACTGAACGCCGAGAAACTGGAAACCGACATGGATACGACTGAGGTGCGCAAGACGGTTGAAAAAGACGTGCAAGATGGTAATAAGGCGGAGGTGGAGGGAACGCCGACGATCTTTATCGATGGCCAGCGTTATAACGGCTCGATCACCTTCGACGCGCTTAAGCCAATTTTGGATACGGAGCTAAAGCGCCTTGCCTCCGGTAATGGAACTGTCGCTGCCGCTTCTAAGTAACAGCCCGGCAACGCACTGCGCGATGGCTTGGCAGGAACGGCGGTGTTACTTTCCTCTGCTGACCAAGCATCGCTTGCTGCCGTTCGCTAGTCTTTTCCTTCGAACTCTCTCACTAGCGCCCAAAACGACGTCGCCAACCACCTGCAAGCTGTGTGGGCTTAATTTATCCATCGTGTCTTTGTCTGTGTGCCAGTACGTGTTCTGCGGCCCATAACTGAAGTCGATCAGATCAATCGCGTTTACTCCTGCGTTCACGAAGGGCATGTGATCGTCATCGATCCCGTTTCGCTCCTTATGGAAATACTTCGCATCACCCAGCTTCGATGCAACCGTCGCAACCATCCCGCGCAGCGATGGTGAGGAGTTCTGATCGTTCAGAATGTCGAGATCTTTATCCCCAATCATGTCGACATTAATGAGCGCCTTAATACGGGCTAATGTTCCGTCAGCCGACCATTTCTCGACTAAGTGGCGGCTTCCGTAGAGGCTATTTGTGTCCGTCCATTCGCCGACTGCCTCTTCGCCATCGAAAAACACGATGTAGAGATCATCGGGATGATGCATTTTGGCGACGGCGCGGGCAAACTCAATCAAAAAGCCTGTTGACGAGCCGGCATCGTTGGCGCCAACAAAATGGACCATTGGAATTCGCTTGGTGTCGTAATGCCCAGTGACCACCAAAGCTTTTCCCGACGCGCCTGGGAATTTCAAAATGATGTTCTCCATCGGCACAGGGCCAGTTGGTGTCTGGCCGGTGAAGGAATCCTCTTCAACCTGTCCGCCCAGCGGCTTTAGATTGCCGATGATCCAATTCCGAAGTTTCACGATAGCCTCCGAGCCAGAGGGACGCTCGCCAAAAGCGGTTGCTTTTTGCGTATACTGGAACGCGAGCGCTCCATTGAACGTGAGGTCAGAGACGGAAGCGCCGCACGCCAACGGCAGCAGCAGGGGAACCAATAAGGGGACGATGAGCGAAAGCTGTACTTTAAATAAACCTCGCAGGCTATTGAGACGATGGGTAATTGTTGGCACTGGTACTTTTTGGGATTGTTTTTTCACTAAACAGTAGAAAGTCTGTCCGAAACGAGCCGAGGAGCCGAAAAGACTGTTGTATTATAGCTTTACATCTATAGCCGGACATCATCAAGGGACATATGGAGTCTGTTGGTCAAAAACTCCGTGAGGCACGTTTGCGCCTCGGTTTGACGCTTGAACAGGTAAGCGCCGATACACGTATCACATTAAAGAACCTGACGGACATCGAAGCTGACGAGCTGTCACGCATCCGTTCTCCTTTCTTTTATCGAAGTTTCTGCAGGCAATTCGCAGTGAAGGTGAAACTCGATTACGACACCATCGCCACCGCAGTGCAAGAAGCGGCCTGCACATTGCCGGAACCGCTAATGCCGGGGCAAGGAGGACCCAAAACGATTCACGTTCCGGCGCTAAAACCGACGCGCCATTGGAACCTGAAGTGGCTTCGTTCAGTGGTTTCGTTTTGCCTGGTCGTGGCTGCGTGCTCGGGGATATATGCCATGTGGCAAAATTCGGATGCGGGTTGGCGCGGTTTGCTTACCACTGTCGGGAGCCGGATTGAAACTAGCGGAAATGTTAGCAGGGGCTCCACCGCCAGCAGGATTCATGCTCCGTCTACTATCCAGAGGCCGCTTTCAGAATCTCCGATGCCGGAGTTCCATATCCAGCTTTCAGCTATTGAGCGTAGCTGGTTGTCCATCGTATCGGATGGCAAAGAAATCTTTAGCGGCATGCTGGATGCCTCACAGACAAAGGTTCTGGAAGGGCACGAATCCGCACGGATACGAACCGGCAACGCAGGGGGGCTCAGTTTCACGTTTAACGGCAAGGATATTGGAGTCTTAGGCCCCCGCGGACAGATCCGCACGGTTGTCTTTACCAAACACAACTACAAGGTGCTTCCATCAGCCGCGCAACTGGCCCTCGCGGCTCTTATCCAGAGCGGCGAATAGTAGACGGCGAAGAGCCTGGAACGGTGCTTCTCGCCTCTGCTGTTGCGCCTTTCCCTGTCCTGACGGCTTTTTGAATTCGTCTCTTCTGACGCTCAAGCGTTAACAGTTCGTGTCTCCTACGCAGCTTGATGCTGGTATCTACTTTGCGCCAGAATTTTCGGAAGTAATCGACGGCGGAGGCTAGCCCGAACAAGACGACGCCCCACATCACCGCGAGCGCATACACCCGAATTTGTGGCCATCGAATCGACAGCATGACGAGCGCGACCCCAATCACCTGAAGCATCATCTTCGATTTGCCCAGTTCGCCGGCCTTGATTGTGTACCCTTCCGCTGCGGCTATGCTCCTCAAGCCGGAAACGGCGAACTCACGGCTGATGATCAGAATGACCATCCAGCCCGGCAGCAGCCGTATTTGGACCAGCGAAATCAACGCTGCGGAGATCAGCAACTTATCCGCGACAGGGTCTAAGAGTGTTCCGACGGTGGTAACTTGCTTCCAGCGACGGGCGAGATAACCATCCAAAAGATCGGTCAGTGCGGCCGCGAGAAATACGATCAGCGCAAAGAAATCGTGCGCAACAACGACGCGGCTGCCCCAATCAATACGAACATTCTGCTCTACCAGCACTGCTACCAGGAGCGGCACCAGGAAGATGCGAAATAACGTCAGCAGATTGGGTAAGTTCGTCAATTGTTTTCAACTATAGAACAGGTGGGGGCTTTGGGACAGGCGGCGTTGCTGCTGGTGGGGCGCCCACCGGAATTACGGGCTTCAGCGTTGTCGAGCGTCCGGTATCGTCTCCTCGCAACCACAGAAACAGACAAGGCGAATTCGCGGGCAGCGGTGGAAGATTCACCGACAGAGACTGTTTCTGACCTTCTCCAGGAACGGGGCTGGGAAGGTTGGTTACAGCAACTCCGTTCGTCTGGTCCCAACCGACCTTCTGAATCATTTCCAGATTTCGTCCAGTAAGGGTAAATGGATGTGGGCTGGTTCGCGTCTGGTGCGTTCGCAACGAATGAATCGACTTGCGGCATCAACACGATTTTGGCCAAATCAAAGGGCTGCGATCTCCCGTTCCTGTGGTTATCGATGAGTAGCCTGCAATTCGCAGCCGGCGGGCAGAGCGGCGGTGCTGTAGGAGAGAAAAAGCTGATCGGGCGATAGCTGCTGCAGGCTCGAAGCGGCATTTTGTTCGCCGATTTGCAGCGAGGCGCGCGGCGACGGATCATCCTGGCAGGAAAGCCGCAATTCGCTCCTGCGCTCTATATTTTTAACATCGAGCACGGCAGTGAGGGTGCTACCGGCCGGGAATTCGTTGGGCCGAGTCGAAATCGATAAACCCGCAGGTAAAGATAGCCTGGAACTGGCAATAACAGGCAATGGTCCTGTGATTTGCAGGCCGCCGGGGATAATCTCGGGCGCGGCCCGGTCCTGCAGATATTCAGTAATCGGCAGAGAAGTACCCGGCTTCAAATTGTTTGCCAATTGAACTGTCATGCTTCGCTCTGTCCCATTGCTGCTGATTTCGCCAAGCTCCAACCGGGCATCCGGCGTTTCCAGCTTCGCCAAATTGCCGAGGCGCTCACCCTTGAGTACAAAGTGCTGCACTGAGACGCCCTGGTTCACAAGCACGGGGAAATTGGTGACCTTTGCCGGATCACCGAGCACATTGAACTTCACCCGATGTGCTTTGTCATCCTGCTGTGCGATTAGCAACTCGTATCCGCCGGGATCCAGGTTTGCGGTGTCAATCTGCACATCCATACGGTCCTGCGGCCCGTTGCGCAGACCTTTAGGGAGAATAAATTTCAGCGGTTCGGCGGTTGCGAACTCGTCCCCGGTTTTTTTCAATTCGACTTTGGTTGTGAACTCGAAATCAGCGCCGGCCAATGTGACCGGGATTTTACCGGCGTGCGCGAGTAGTTGGTCCTGCGAGCCCGGTTCCAGTTTGGCGGTATCGAAGGTGCTGAGATCCCTCACATGAATGGATCCATCCGCAGTGAACGGAGTCCAGTCCCAATAACCGGCCAAACGAAAATCGCCTGGCGCGAGCTTCACCTTCGTCAAATCTAATTCAAGCGCCTTTTGGTTTCCCAGCTTCAACACGGGAACCTCTATGGTCTGGTTCTTGCCATCAGTGAGCGTCCAATTGCGGGCACGCTGAAGATATTTCCAGGCGGGTTCTTGCACATCCACCGGAAGCGGTGACTTCTGGCCTATAGGCAGATAATCGGCGGCGCCGATTTTGATGGCCGGAGTAGGGGCGTTCGGGATGCGGCTGGCCCAAATATAAGCAACGCGCGTGTGCGGCGGAGTTGGACTTTTTTCCCCGCAAAGATTCACTGCTGAGCCTGTCAGCTTCTCCGCAAAAGAAGATCGGAACTGGGTATCTGGAAAAGCAATCGACCGCAAATCGAGCAGCATGGCCGTGCCGCCGGCTGCGAGTCCAACGGGGCTGCCGAAAAAGAGCGCCGCTGCTGTGGTTGCCAAACTGGCGGTTTGACCGGCGCGCTCTGCGGTTGAACTGGCAAGCGGGTTATAACTAGCGAGTTGCGGGTTGATGCTGGCGAACAGAGTTTGTGCCTGAACTGCCGGAGGGGCAGATTTATCGATTTGCACAGCAAAGCCGTATTGGGATGCAAACCCGTTCAGCGCCGCATTGACGCTGGCCGAAGAGCTTTCGCTATTTGAAAGCGCCGCCACCAGCGCTTCGGTTTGCGCCGTTTTCTCTGCGTAATCGGCGAGCTGTGCAACCAAAACGTCGTCCTGGGAAAGAAATTTCGAGACTTTCTTTTTGCTCAACCCGGAAGGCCCATACACAAAGGCCACCAAGGCAACGGTCTGGCCGATCTTCCACTCCTGGTGTTTGTCCGCATCCTTCGGATCGGTGACGGTTAGAAAGGGCTCGTTGGGCTTTTTCTTAGCCGGTACAATCACCAGAGTGATCTCGCCGGGACGTTTCTCCTGGCCCCGCAGAACCGGCGAGTAGATCACGGTATCGCCTTCGCTTAGATGATTGATGTTTTGAAACGGCAAAGCATGCAGGTCAGGTTGTGGCGACTTGACGCTTAGATCGAGAGACCCCAGCGGGGTGCCGGCCGGGCAACTGAGCAGCGGCGGGGATTCAGGTATTCCTGCTGCGGGATTGGTTTGTTCAGAGTCTTTACTTTGAGGGGCCTTATCGGCGGAAATGCTTTGCGCTCCAACGAGAAAACAGACCAGGAGCGCAGCCGTGGCGACGCGCAAAACCATTCTATAGCCAGGATATCGTGGGAACGGTATCCAAAAGGATTCAAGTACTAATCTGATTAAGGCGAGCGCTTTACCGTGTCAAACGAGTCTAGAGAACTGTCAATGAGGAGAAATCACCTTGCCCACCACTGAGACGCAAACGCTCGAAGAGCTTTGCATCAACACCATACGGTTCCTCTCTGCAGATGCTGTGCAGAATGCGAATTCGGGACACCCAGGCTTGCCCATGGGAGCGGCGGCCATGGCATATACGCTTTGGACTAAATACCTGAAGTTCAATCCGAAGGATCCGAATTGGTTTGACCGCGACCGGTTTGTCCTTTCGGCCGGCCACGGATCCATGCTGCTATATAGCCTGTTGTACCTGACTGGCTACAATTTGCCGCTTGATGAACTGAAGCGTTTTCGCCAGTGGGGCAGCAAGACACCGGGACATCCAGAGCGCGGGCATACGGTGGGGGTGGAAGTTGCCACGGGTCCGCTCGGCCAAGGATTCGGGAACGCGGTAGGAATGGCGATAGCCGAAGCTTGGCTAGCAGCAACGTTCAACCGCCCCGGTCACCAGATGATCGACCACTACACCTACGGAATCTGCGGTGACGGGGATCTGATGGAAGGGATAAGCCAGGAGGCTGCATCGCTCGCCGGACATCTTCAACTGGGCAAGTTGATTTTTCTGTACGATGACAACCATATCTCACTTGCGGGCGCGACCAGCCTCTGCTTCACCGAAGATGTGGGGAAACGGTTTGAGGCGTACGGCTGGCATACGCGCCACGTCCACGATGGAAACGATACCGAAGAGGTTGCGAAAGCGATCGACGAAGCACGGGCACAGCATCGGCGTCCCTCGCTGATACTCGTGCATACGCACATTGGTTACGGCAGTCCTAAGAAACAGGACTCTTTTGAAGCCCATGGCAATCCCTTGGGTGAGGACGAGTTGCTTGCTGCCAAAAAGGCCCTGGGCTGGGGATCGATGGAGAAGTTCTACTTGCCCGATGACTCTGTGAAGTTCTTCCGCGAAGTTGGTGAAAGGGGCGGGAAGGCTCAAGCCGAGTGGGGCAAGAAATTTGATGTCTATAAGAAAGAATTTCCGAACGAAGCCGCGCAACTTGAACAAATGCTCAGCGGCAAACTGCCGGATAATTGGGACGCCGATCTTCCAAAATGGAAACCGGAAGACAAGCCGATTGCGACGCGCGCGGCCGGCGGCCAGGCACTGAACGCGTTAGCGAAACACATACCCAACATCATCGGTGGCTCGGCCGATCTGAATCCGTCGACTAATACCGCCTTGAAAGGGATGGGAGATTTTCAACCTCCCGAATCCGGCGGACCCTCTTCACAGGGCGCGGTAGGCGGCGTATGGGGTTATGCCGGACGTAATCTCGCCTTCGGTGTTCGCGAACACGCTATGGGCGCGGCCGTAAACGGCCTAGCGGCGCACGGGGGAATTTTGCCCTTCAGCGCCACTTTCATGGTCTTTTCCGATTACATGAAGCCTTCGATTCGGTTAGGCGCTTTGAGTCAACTGAAAGCCTTTTATGTTTTCACGCACGACAGTGTTGGTGTGGGCGAGGACGGTCCGACACATGAGCCGGTGGAGCAAATGGCGGGTCTGCGCGCCATTCCAGGTTTGAACGTGATGCGCCCTGCCGACGCCACCGAAACCGCCCAGTGCTGGGCCGTAGCTGTTCAGCATAGCGGACCGACTTTGTTTGCGCTTACGCGCCAAAACGTCCCGCACCTGGACCGTAGCAAGGCAAAGAACATCGATGTTGGAAAAGGCGCTTATATCCTTTCCGAACCGGATGGCGGTTCCCCAGATGTAATTCTGATCGGCAGCGGTTCGGAAGTGTCGCTTTGCGTGAGCGGGGCGGAAAAACTGAAGGGTTATGGCGTAAAAGCGCGGGTCGTCAGCATGCCCAGTTGGTATCTATTCGAGAAACAGGATGGGGCGTATCACGAGAGCGTTCTGCCCAAAGCGATAAAGAAACGTGTAACGGTCGAAGCAGGTTCCAGCTATGGATGGGAACGCTGGGCGGGGGACGAAGGGATCATTATCGGGCTCGACCATTATGGCGCATCCGCTCCCGGGGCGGAGATCATGAAACACTTCGGCTTCACTGCGGAGCATGTGACTTCTGCCGCGCTCCGGCTGCTGGGACGCAACGAAGAGGCAGATAAGGAATACGGTGGAGAGACCACCAATGTTGCTCCGACTTCGCCGCACGAAGGTCACTCTTAACCCGGAAAGGCGGCATCAGCTTGGGAGATCAGTGTGGCATATCGTTTTAAAGCTAAAGAATCGGTTCCTGAAGGCGTCCGGCGAATCGTAGGTGAGGAGATTGATTCGGCCATGAACGAACTGGCTGACGGTAAAGGTCCCAAGCGGGACGAGGCTATCCACGAAGCGCGAAAGAGCATCAAGAAGATTCGAGGCGCGCTCCGGCTAATCCAGCCCGAGCTGGGCCGTATTTATCGGAAAGAAAATGATCGATTGGGCGCAACGGGCCGGCAGCTCTCCGAAATTCGGGATGCCCAGGCAATCATTGAAGTGTTCGATGGCATGGTTGAGAAGTATCGTGGGCAGTTGAACCCGGAGGCGGCGCGCTCTATCCGGCGTGGTCTGTTGAAGGATAAGCAAGAGACCGAGAAACGGCTCAAGGTCGATAGCGTCATTCGTCAAGCGCTGTCTGCACTCCGTGCGACTGCGAAGGAAGTAACTGGATGGCCGTTAAAGACTGATGGCTTTGCGGCTATCGCGCCGGGCTTCAAAAAACGATACCAGCGCGGACAGGATGCAATGGCGGCCGCGCGGAAGCGACCGGCGCCGGAGACTTTTCACGAGTGGCGTAAACGCGTAAAGGACCACTGGTATCAGGTGCGGCTACTTGAGAGCCTCTGGACGGAGGTTCTTCAGGCGCGTGAAAGCGCGTTGAAGGATCTGGAAACATGGCTCGGCGACGATCACAATCTGGTTGTGCTCAGTGAGAAGCTGCAGGCTGGTCCCGAACAGTACGGCGGCGAGCGCAACGTGCAAGTGTTCACCAGGCTGGCGGAAGAGTACAGCAAAGAACTTCGCGAGAAATCTCTTTCCCTGGGTGAGAGAGTCTATGAGCAGAAACCGAAGCTGCTGATTCGCGAGATGTCGAAGCTGTGGGATGCCTGGCAGCATCAGCCGCCAAGCATGAAGAATGAGCAAAAAGAGGAACGGGCTCCAAAAAAGGGGCCAGCGCAAGTAAGCGCGAAGCGCGCTGTCGCTTGACGGGTCCTCCAATGGTCAAAAATTGAACGCTAATGAACCATTCCCGTTTTGCGAGTCCTGAGGGGACGCAACTTGCGTTTTCGAAGCCCGGCATCCCTCCTCCAGCGATATTGGCGTCGCTCGACCTGGGCTTCGGTTTGCTGAACGAAGCGCTCGATCTCACCACTCCGAGCGGTCGCGCTCTCGCAGGCAAGCTGGTTTGCTGGCGCTTCGACGAAATGGCGAATGGGCGTTCTGCGTCCAATTGGCTCGGACTACTTACTAGAGCCTATCGGCTACGCATGTTACAAAGTGATTTACTCGCAATGAAGTGAAGTAATCGTATTTACACGGCTTGCGCGGTCCGCCGGGAACCAAATGGCCAGCATCGCCACTGCGCTCAAGACCAGTGGCACAGCAACGAAGACAATCGGGTCGTGTACTCTTACGCCATAAAGGACACTTTCAATCGACCGCGCTAAGCCCCAGGCCGCAATG
This sequence comes from Terriglobia bacterium, assembly GCA_963846025.1. Classification (GTDB taxonomy): domain Bacteria; phylum Acidobacteriota; class Terriglobia; order Bryobacterales; family Bryobacteraceae; genus Bog-105. The sequence goes on from CAWJUG010000008.1 coordinate 120,123, forward strand.
AGGCCGACGGCGACGCCAGCCAGAGTCAGACTCATTCCCTCTCGCAACACCATGTTCCTCAGCTGACCGGACTGCGCTCCCAACGCTATGCGGACACCGATTTCCTGCGTGCGTTGCTCCACCGTATAGGCCATCAATCCGTAGATTCCGATGGCGGCCAACAGCAACGCTACGCTTCCAAAGACCGTCATCAGCGCCATGCTGAAACGCTGACGGCCGATTTGGCCTCGGACAGTGTGGTCCATCGGAGCGACGTCCGTTACCGGAAGACCGGTGGACTGACGCAACTGTTCCGGGATGGCGGCAAGCAACGTGCGCGATTCCGATTGCGTGCGCACAACCCAGGCGAGGGGCAGCAACCGGAGAAAGAAAGCATTCTCCGCATCGGGTAGCTGCGCCTGCGGGACGTAGATGATGGCGCGCGGTTTGGCGTCCAGTCCCTCGGACCGGATATCGCCGACGATGCCTACAATCTGGCGCACGGGTTCGTCCTGAAACTCCTTCATTCGGGCGCCGCGGCCAATTGCGATTCGATCTCCGATGGGATCACGATCCGGCCAAAATTGCTGGGCCATGCGCTCGCTGATCAGGACTACGGCCGGCGACCTGACGTTATCCTGTGCGCTGAACGTTCTGCCCCTCTTGACTGGAATCTTGAACGCCTCGAAATAGCCTGGCGAAACAATCGCCCAGCCGACGTCCTGACCAACGGATGAACGTCCCGCCGGCCTGTCGACTATGTCAAAACCCATATCGTAGGTTCCCTGCGAAAGAGGCTCACAGCAGGTGACCCCCGCTGCGACGACACCGGGCATCGAGCGAAGACGCTCGAGTCCGGCGCGAATAGTTTCCGCTACGGCCGCAGACTTTGAATAATTCCTCCCCGACACCAAAACGTTCATGGTCACGACGTTCCTGGTCTCGAATCCTGGGTTGACCGCACTCAACGTTACGAAGCTGCGAATGAGCAACGCCGAGCCGACCAATAGAACGACAGCAAGGCTCACCTCGCTCACAACGAGCGCCGCACGCGCCTTATTTTGCCGGAAACCGGAGCCGGTACGCGCGCCCCCATCTTTCAGAGCGGCGTTGAGATCTGCGCGCGAAGCACTAAGGGTTGGGAAGAGACCGAAGACGACTCCCGTAAGGAGCGAGATGACGAGCGCGAAGCTCGTGACGCGCCAGTCAATGGTGACGGCAACGCCGTTTTCACCCACCATGGACAAACTTCCAGCGTTAAACGCCAGCAGGATTCGGATACCGCAATAGCCCAGCAGCGACCCAATGGCGCCACCGGCGATCGAGAGGAGCACGCTTTCGTTAGCAGTTGACGAATGACCCTGCCGCGCCCTGCTCCGATGGCAACGCGGATGGCGATCTCGCGTCTGCGGCCCGTTGCGCGCGCAAGCAATAGGTTCGCGACGTTGGCGCATGCGATGAGCAATACCAGAATCACGGCGCCGGAAAGGATGAGCAGCAAGGGACGGTCGTCGCCGGCAAGATCCTCGCGGAATGGTTTTGCACTGAAATCACCCTTGGGTCCCAGGGCCTGCGGGAATCTGGCGCGATACTCCGCGGTCGAAACGCGTAGGCGCGCTTTGGCCTGATCCAACGTGATTCCAGGCCGCAAGCGAGCCATTACGGAAAAAAAGGCTCCTTGATCGGAAGTTTTGGGATCGATTTGGAAGGGCACGTATACATCCGGAGGGAGACCGAACTGGCTCGACGGGTCGTGGCCTGCGATTCCGATCACGGTGTAGGATTCGCCATTCAAGGAGATCTGGCGGCCAAGAATTCGCGGATCGCTCGCGAAATGGCGTCTCCACAAACTCTCACTGATCACGGCCACCAGGGGAGTGTTCGGCACGTCTTCCTGCGCCGTGAAGCCACGTCCTCGAACGATGGACAAACCCCAGCAGCGGAAGTAATCTGCCGAGGCTCTCGCATACGGCCATACCTCCGCCACTTGGCCGCTCGTATAGTTCACGACGCCGCTGCTGTAGGCGGAAACCTCCTGGAGGACGCTCGACTCGGCCCGCCAATGCATGAATAGCGCGGGTGAATCGCCACCTCCGTTGGGCGCAGACAATACAACGAGGCGTTCCGGCTCAGGAACCTCGATGGGCTTCAGCAGCACAGTGTTGACGATCGAAAAAATAGCAATGGTCCCGCCAATTCCCAGCGCTATCGCGGCAATCGCCGTAAGGGTGAACCCGGGACTTTTGAGGAACATGCGTGTCGAATACTTCAAATCTTTAAAAAAAGCGTCCATCCAGCGAAGTCCTAGCGTTTAATGTAAAGCATGTTGCCGCCATTTGGACGTATAACGCCCGCGACGAGATGTGGCTTGCCCGCGCATAGATCGCGTGTAACGGCCCAGTGTAGAGTTTTCCCGCTGACAGGCACTTCGAGGCGCGTCCGTAAGCCCTTAGCGTGCAATTTTCGAGCATTGGAGGAGCGATCCCCTTGAAACTTTGAGGCGCCTCCTTAACCTGAGCGTGCAATATTCGAGCAATGGAGGAGTGACCCCCTTGAAGCCGGATTACTCGAAGGCCGGCAAAAGTTTGTCCAGCTCGGCTTCGATCTCGGTCAGTTCTTTCCTGAGGACCTGATACCGCTGCACCGCATCGCGGCCAATCTTCTGATCCGCCATGTTCGTCATGCTGTAGAGATACGTAATGTGCGTTTGAAGCTCTGGCTGGCTATAGCGAATCGGCGGCGTAATCAAACGCGCGGCGATGTCGTTTAAGCTAGCGAGTTGCGCGGCATCTGCATGAGCGCTTCCGGATTTGGCTTTTGCCTCTGCGGCTCGCGCGCGCGCCACAGTCTTATTCACCTCGCTGACTAGCTCGCGTACGCGCATGTTGTGATCGAATTGTTCTCGCAGGTCTGCCGTGGTCACGCCGCTCTTCGTAATGCGCGGGTCTTCGACGAGCATCAGGGGCTGAGTAGATGTCCACGAGCCGACGGACAACTTGACGGAATACTTGCCGGGCACAGCCATCGGACCGTTCGGACCCTCGGGTCGAGAAGCGCTCTGCCATGGCCCCGGATAACGAAGGTCCCAAGTGAAACGATGCATACCGGGAGTCTTCTCGAGCCGTACAGGCGCGCCCCTAAAACGGAATCCGCCCTCTTCGTCCTCGGCGGGTTCAGCTTCTGCTTCGCGATTGCCTCGTCGTCCGGCTGCGGCGGTTTCAGCGCTCGAGAATTTACGAACCGTGTTTCCGGCGGTGTCTAGAATCTCCAACTGAATGTCGCTTTCGGGAGCTTTGCCGAGATAATAATCAATCATTGCTCCCACTGGCGGGTACTGCGGACTGGGACCACCGCGCCCCAGCCCTGGAATGCCTCCGCGCCCGGGCATCCGAACGGCTTGGCGCGGTTGATACAGAAATGCGTCAGACTCCGCGACTTTTTGATTCAGCTGATGCAGCGGTGTGAGGTCATCAAGAATCCAGAACGAGCGCCCTTGTGTCGATAACACCATGTCGCCGTGGGCAATCTTTATGTCCGTGACGGGCGTCACCGGAAGATTCAATTGAAACGACTGCCAATGCACTCCGTTATCGAACGAAACGTACATCCCGAACTCCGTGCCGGCATAAAGAAGCCCAGCTCTATCAGGGTCTTCTCGCACCACCCGCGTCGGCTCGTCTTTCGCGATACCATTCGTTCCATCGGTTAGGCGCTTCCAACTCTTGCCAAAATCGTCGGTCCGATAGATATAAGGAGCGAAATCGCCGAGCAAATAGCGATAAATGGCGACATAAGCGGTGCCCGGATGATGCGGACTGGGCTCAATGTTCTGCACGCGGCCCCCGGGCGCAAGTCCGCCAGGCGTGACGTTGCTCCATGTCTTGCCGTCATCGCGGGTGACATAGACAAGTCCGTCGTTCGACCCAGTCCATATCAATCCTTTCTGTATCGGGGATTCGTGAATCGCATAGAGCGTGCTGTAAACTTCTTCGCCCGTAGCGTCGCGTGTAATCGGCTCGCCACTAGGGCCCTGACCCTCCGGCGGATTTGCCGTCAGATCCGGGCTGATCTTGTCCCAAGTCACACCGAAATCGCGCGTGCGGTGTAGGTACTGCGATCCGTAATAAGCGGTGTGCGGCTCATTCGGCGAAACTTCCATAGGCGCGACCCGCTGAAAGCGATAGATCTCAGTCCCGCCGCCGTTTCCGTAGAGAGATTCCGCCCCGACCCAGTATTGCTTCTCATCATTCGTGTTCATGTCGCGAACACTGAACTGGCCTTTACAGCCGCCGTACACAATTTCCGGGTCCGTATTGTCAGGAATGATCGGACCGGTTTCGCAACCAGGCCCTGTTCGAAACTCCTGTCCATCTCCCAGTGCCAGACTCGGCGCAATGACGGTGGTATTGTCTTGCTGGGCGCCGTATACGCGATAAGGGAATTGGTTATCTACGGCTACTTGATAGATTTCCGCCGTAGGTTGATTGTTTTGCGTGCTCCAGGTACGCCCGCCGTCGATCGATACGTTCGCGCCGCCGTCATTGCCCTGAACCATGTAATTCGAGTTCTTCGGATTGATCCAGACATCGTGATTGTCGCCGTGAGGCACCGGGCTGGTACGAAAACTCTTGCCGGCGTCAGTGCTCTTGTACCAACCTTCGTTGCCGATCCAAACAACATCGGCATCATTCGGATCCACTCCCAGGGTCGTGTAGTAGAACGGCCGGGTGATAAGATTGCCCGAACTGTTGACCAGCGTCCAAGTTGATCCGCCGTCCTCCGACCGGTACAGACCGGAGCCCGGCTTCGCCTCGATCAGCGCGTAAATACGGTCCGGCTTCGCTGCCGAGATTGCGACATTGCTGCGCCCGAACAAACCGGTAGGCAAGCCGCCGCCTAGCTTCGTCCAGTGCTCGCCGTCATCGGTGCTTTTATAAATTCCACCGTCTTTCGAGCCGCTGATGATAGTCCACGGCTTCCGCTGTCCGTGCCACATGCACGCAAATACGATTTTCGGATTCCCAGGCTGAAGTTCAAGATCGGCCGCGCCAAGCTCATCCGTCAAATACAGCACCTTTTTCCAGGTTTTCCCGCCATCGGTGGTCTTGAACACACCGCGATCTGTGTTAGGAACAAATGGATTGCCTATGGCCGCGACATAAACGATGTCCGGATTTGCGGGATGCACCCGCACCGTCGCAATCTGGCCCACATCGCGCAGCCCGGCGAAAGTCCAAGTCTTTCCAGCGTCGGTCGATTTATAAATACCTCTCCCGATCGAAACATTGCTGCGGATCTTCGATGATCCCGTACCGGCGTAAACAACCTCAGGATTGGACGGCGACACGTCAAGCGCGCCCATGGAGGCAACGGAAAAGTACCCGTCCGAAACGTTCGCCCACGTATGGCCGGCATCCGTAGTCTTCCAGACCCCGCCGCCGGTAGAACCCATATAGAAGGTCATAGGTTCCGACGGCACGCCCGTAACGGCGGTCACGCGTCCACCACGCTCGGGCCCGATCATGCGATAGTGCATTCCGGACCACAGAGAAGAGTTGTACACGGGCTGTTGCGCGAGCGCGATGTATTGGGATGCCAGCGCAAATAGAATTGGACTGACGATCAAACCGAGTGTTCTTGTTCTCATACTGCTGAAACGTGTTTCCCCGTTATGATAAACCCGTCTCTTCCTGCGCAATCGGTTTTGGAGTATGATCTAGACGGAAAGCGACCTCAGGCAGCGCCTGGTGGGTCTCACCACTAATACCGTGCGGCCTGGGCGCGTTCTCACGCACCGCAAAGGAGGTGGGCTGTGGATCGTTTCGAAGTTCGACTCTCCATCACTAAGCTTTTGATCGTGTTGATAATCATCATTGTGCCCCTGAGCATTCTGGGGCTGGTGCTGACCGGACGTAGTGATCGTTCCCTCGATAATGCTATTGGCAGCGACTATAAGGCGCTAGCCAAAACCTATAGCAACAACGTTTCCGACTTCATGCGCGATCGTGTTGCGGACGTGAATGCAATGGCCGCCGATTCTTCTGTTTTGGCGGCTGTCGCCGGGCATGAGGCCGGCAACAAGGCGGCAGCGCCGGTTTCTAAGGTTTCAGTCAACGGTGGCGCATCCGAATTCCTACGCCAGCGCCGTATTCTGGACCCGCGCTATCTCAATATCGTCGCTACAGATACGAATGGCGCCGTTGTTGCTAATGCGGGCCAGTCCGCAAAGACAGATTACTCTCAAGATGACTTTTGGCAGGCCGTCTACAACAAGGGCCAGGGGTCGGTTAAGATTAGCGACATTTTGGATAACGAGCTGATCAAGGCATATTACGTCAACATCGGCTTTCCTATCTCCGATTCTTCCGGGAACCTTATTGGCGTATTATCAGCCGCGGTTAATATCACACCCCTGCTTTCCGGATTCCAGCAGAATGAGATCGGGAACGGAGCGCATGCGGCGCTTGTGGACGAGAATGGAGCGGTTGTGAGTGCTCCGAATACCGATGTATTCGCACGAGCCAAGTCGGCCGAGTTCGATTCTGTTCGCGATTCCCTAAGTTCTACGCAAGGTCAACAGGCAGGCTGGACACTCGCTAGGGTTCGCAATGGTCCTTATATCGTGGGTTACGCGAGCACAGGGCTCAAACAGCATTTTGACAACCTTGGATGGTATGTGCTCGTCAGTCAGGAAGAGGCAAAGGCGGCGGCTCCTATTCGCGAGTTGGAGCGGTTCGCGACAATAATGGTCATCCTGGGCATCTTCATGCTGACGCTTCTCTTTGTCTACTGGTACTTGCACCACCAACAGCGATTTCAAGACATCGAACCGGGCTCCGAGGAAGACACTGGCAGAACGGCTGCTGCTTCAGCTTGAACATCACCGGCGTTTACGATGCGCCTCTGCAATTCTAACGAAACCCTGTTGTGATCCGGCTCTCGGCTACATCATAGTATTGGACTGCCGATGGACCTTCAAATCTACAAAAAACGCCTGCTCGCCCGCGAACAGGAACTGGTGGAGGAATCCACGCGATTTGATGCCGAGGGGCGTGACTCGCGCACGTCGGAGGTAGAGGATCCAGTTGACGTCGTCACTTCTAACGAGAGCAAGGCAACTAATTTCCAACTGGGCGACCTCGCCGCTCGCAATTTGCAGCAGGTGCGCGCGGCCCTGCAACGCGTCGACGAGGGGACATACGGATTCTGTATTGAGTGTGGACGTGCCATCGATTCGGCGAGACTTGATGCGGTGCCATGGACCCCGTATTGCCGCGAGGACCAGGAACGGCACGAACAATCGGACGCGGCCAGCGAAGATGCTGATGTGATTCCTACAGCGTGAATCGTGCCCACAACCGCCGCCGCGCCTGAACAACGAGCTGCCGCACAGAAACCCTCAGCATGGCGATCCTGGTTACGCGGCCCGGGCGTAATCGAAGAGGCGCGCTCGCATAGAGAGCATCTGCAGCCCTGGTATCTGGTCATCTGGTTGACCGGCGTCGACTATTTCTCGACGCTGGGTTATCAGCCCGGCATTGCGCTTCTGGCCGCTGGAGTCATTTCTCCCATCGCCACAGCGGTCCTGGTCGCAGTTACGCTGCTGGGCGCCTTACCTATCTATAGTCAGGTGGCCGGCCGTTCCTACGTGGGGCAGGGATCTATCGCCATGTTGGAGAACCTGTTGCCGGGATGGGCAGGACGTCTTATGGTTCTTGTCCTGCTGGGATTTGCCGCAACCGATTTCGTCATCACAATGACCCTTTCGGCTGCGGACGCCGCTACGCACGCCGTCGAAAACCCCTATCTGCATCCGTTTATTGCCCACTCGCGGGAGAAGATCACTCTGCTGCTGCTGGCCCTGCTCGCGGGGGTCTTCTTGAAGGGTTTCAAAGAGGCCATCCGTTTGGCTACCGCGGTCTGTATTCCCTACCTTCTGCTGAATGTGATTGTGCTGGTAAGGACGGGGTTTGAAGTGCTGAGCCATCCCATTGCCTGGAATGGCTGGGAACACGCACTGCGGTTGCAGGGAAGTTGGACCCACGCGCTGCTCGCGGCTGTCATCTTGTTCCCGCAGCTTGCACTCGGCTTAAGCGGCTTTGAAACCGGAGTTTCAGTAATGCCGCTGATCCGCGGTGCGGAGAATGACGATCAAAAGGATCGACCGGATTGCCGTATCCGCAACACCCGCAAATTGCTTTTAACCGCTGCGCTCATCATGAGCGTCTTGTTGATGGCGTCCGGCTTCATCTCTACATTGCTCGTTCCGCCGCACGCCTACAAAGAAGGTGGCCCAGCGAGCGGACGGCTCATCGCGTACATGGCGCATCTTTACTTGGGCAATGTTTTCGGTTCCATCTACGATATCTCCACCATTCTGATCTTGTGGTTCGCTGGCGCTTCAGCTATGGCAGGTCTGCTTCACTTAGTCCCCCGATATCTGCCGCGCGTGGGCATGGCCCCGCAATGGGTGGCTGATATCCGGCCGCTGGTTTTAGTGCTCTTCGTCTTTGACGTTATCGTGACTCTTATTTTTCATGCCGACGTTAACGCCCAAGGCGGTGCATACGCCACCGGTGTCCTCGTCTTGATGACCTCCGCCAGCTTTGCTTCTGCCATTTCTCTTTGGATTGAGCACGCCAGGTTATCGAGTATTTACTGTTGGGGAATCGTCGTCGTTTTCATTTACACCACCATTGTGAACATTTTCGAAAGAAGGGACGGCATTATCATCGCCAGCTTCTTTATCATGTTCATCCTGGTGGTAAGCGCGATCAGCCGTTATATGCGTTCCACGGAACTGCGTGTCGAAGGGCACACCTTTTGTGATGATGATTCGGAACGGCTTTGGGCGGAGATCGTTCACCAAAAGGTCAATTTGGTTCCCGTTTCCAGCCTGGAAGCTGCGGTTCGAGTTAGCTATGCGAAACAGATTCAGCGCTACTACAAATTACGTGGCGCCATCGCATTCGTTCATGTCAGGCTTCTCGATAATCGAAGCGAATTTCTATCTCCTATTGAAGTTTCGGTGCGAAAAGAACAAGATGAATATTTGATTGAGGCAAGCCAGGCAACGGCGCGGGCCAACGCCATCGCTTATCTCAGCGAACTCATTCATCCGTATGCTGTTTTTCTACGCCTTACGCGCCAGAACCAAATGCGGCAGTCCTTCCGCTATTTGCTCTTTGGCGAGGGAGAAACGGGCCTGATGGTGTATTCGATCATGCAGCACTACTGGGAAATGACTCGGAGTGAAGAAGAGCGTCCCTGCATTTTTCTGATGAGCGACTGATTTGCCTGGGAAGGCGATAATAGAGCTGATCACCTCTAATAATGCATTTCGCCTGTCCGGGCCTCGTCCCTATGCTTCGGTGCGAGGCAACAGTAGTTGCGTCTTCCCGTCTTCTCGCCCAGGTGGCCTCTAGCAGCTTCAGTCAGGAGCGCTTAGCGAACGGCTTTGAGAGCTGGCGTCGCCCTAACGTTTACAGTACGACTGGCTGGCTCGGCGCTTGCTGGCAAAACGCGCGCTATTCCGGTACTGACCTTCCGGCGTTGTTGTCTCCTGTGCAGGAGCACACCTTGTGGCAGCGAATCATAAAGGACGAGACACCTGGGCTGTTCGATTTCGAAAGCACCGCGGTCCTGGCGAGCCGAGCGTCACGTCTTATCGCTGAATGGCACATCCCCCTGGAAAGCGAGGCGTGGAACCAGCACGAGGATGGTCAGCAGTTTCGGAAATGGCTCGCTACGTTCCGCAGGATCTGCAAAGAGGAAGGCTGGGTCAGCTACTCGGAGCTTTGGCATTTGATCCCGAAATGGATAAGCTCAGGATGTTGCGGCGACACGCCAATCCTGTTTGCCGGATTTCCATATATCACGCCTGCTTTGTCGCGTTTGCGCGAAGCGCTCGGCTCCGCGGCTCGCATGCTAGACAGCGAATCGCGTGTTCCCGCCAGTTCGATACCAGCGCGGCGCTGTAGTGATCTCAATGAGGAGATCGAAGCGGCCGCGCGATGGGCCCGAGCTGCATTTGAAGCTGATCCGGCAAATTCGATCGGTATCTTTGTGCCGGATCTCGCTAACAATCGCAGCCTTGTAGAACGTACTTTCGATCGGATCTGTTATCCGGGCGATGCAGTTTCAAGGTTAATGCGCGATCGCCTTCGCGACTCGGAATCTGTATTTCACCTGCACGCCGCGGCGCCTTTGCGCAATCACCCAATCGTAGCCGGCGCACTGCGGTTATTTCACCTCGCAACGTTCCCGAATTCCGATCGGGGAAGCCGGCGCGATATTGCGCTCGCCTTGGGTCGCGGGGGCCGCTGACGAACGGAGCCAGCGCGCGCTGGCCGAGCTCGACCTTCGCCGGTCGCGTGAACTCGACGTTACGCTTAGCGACCTGGAGTATCGCGCCAACTCCTGCCCGCTGTTTCAAAACGTTATCCGACGTGTGCGGTATGTGAGTCGCGAGAAGCCCGGTCATGGTGATTTCGCCGCCTGGAGTGAATTCTTTAGCAACATTTTGGCTGCCGCTGGATGGCCCGGCGAGGCTGATCTTACCTCCGAAGAGCAGCATGTGGTCGAAGCCTGGAAGGACAAGTTGTCGACGTTAGCTTCTCTCACACTCGTTTCTGGCCGGGCGAGCTACGATGATGCGCTTGCCCGGCTCAGGTCACTGTTGAATGAGAGCGGTCCCGCTGCAGGCGATCTTTTCTCCCCGATACAGATACTCGATATTTCGCAGGCGAGTGGACTCGGCTTCGATCAAGCTTTCGTCGCCGGCGTTTCCGAAGAAAACACCTTTTTCCAGGAGATAACATCGCCACTCATTCCGTTGAACATGCAGCGGGCGTGTGGAGTCCCGGGCGCTTCGGCAACTTCCCTGTACAAATATCGCGAGCAGGCTGTAACTGACTTGCTTGGCGTCGCGACTCGAATTTGGGTGACGTATTCGGGGCGCCTTTTACCCATGCCGCCGGAAACCTCTTGTCAAACGGCGTGAGTGATTGGCCATCATGGCAGGGACGGAGCACCCGGCAATCACTGATTTCGGCGGATCTGGAGCGGCTTGAGGACACCAAGGCCCCACCCTATAGACCTGGAGAACGTTCGTTAGGCGGAACCGGTTTGATCAAGGATCAGTCGCAATGTCCTTTTCGAGCTTTCGCCGTTCGCCGCCTGAATGCGCGATCGCCTGAAGACGGATCTTTCGGTCTGGATAGCCGCGATCGGGGCGGCTTTGTACATAAAGCCTTAAGCATTGTTTGGGATCAGCTCAAAACTCAAGAAGGTTTGCAAACAATCGCGCCGCTGGAATTGCGATTCCTGGTTGCTGACGCGGTGAAGGCCGCTATTCCAAGCCGTGAGAAAGGTCCGCTGCACCAGCAGCTATCTTTGGCCGAAATAGACCGGTTAGAAGAGATCGTCCTCACGTGGCTAGAAGTGGAACGTGCCCGCAAGCAACCGTTTCAGGTTGAGGCGACGGAACAGAAACGCGTGCTTGATATCGCGGGCTTGCATCTAGATATTCGCATTGATCGGGTGGATCGGCTTAGAAACGGCAAATGCTTGCTGATTGATTACAAGAGCGGCGATACTAGCGCTGCAAACCTGAATAAAGAACGGCCGAAGGAACCCCAGCTTTTGGTTTACGCGGCTGCAATGCGGAACGAAGTAGACGGTGTTTTCTTCGGTCAGTTGAAGCCTCGTGATGCGGAACTGGTCGGATACGCCCGCGAATTGCACATCGCCGGTCAGAAGCCTCCCGGCAAAGATCTTAGTTGGGATGATTATCTTCAAGATCGAATTGAAATTGTAGAACGTCTCGCCGAATCTTTCGTTGCGGGGGAAGCCGCGGTAGATCCTTTACCGGGTGCGTGCGACTACTGTGAAGTTAAGCCGCTTTGCCGGATTAACGAACGACGCTGTGCCCAAGCAGAGGAGCGAGTTGACGACTGATCTAAAGGAGCGGGCGCGCGCGCTTGATCCCTCACAGTCTTTTATCGTGCAAGCTCCGGCCGGCAGCGGCAAAACAGGATTACTGACACAGCGCTTTCTGCGGCTTTTGAGTGTGGTGGAGCGGCCCGAATCAATTGTGGCCATCACTTTCACGCGAAAAGCCGCTGCAGAAATGCGCGATCGCATCGTTGACGCACTCAGTGCGGCAGCCACCGGCGCCTCCGTGAGCGGGGAATACGAGCAGCGCACTCGCCAGCTTGCACTCGACGCGCTTGCTCACAGCCAGGCCAAAGGCTGGAACCTGCTAACAAATCCGAGTCGACTGCACGTCCAGACTATCGACGCCTTCTGCTCGCTCTTGACTCATAGGATGCCCGTGATGTCGGGGTTTGGCGGCCAGACAAAGGTGATCGAAGACGCAGATCAGCTTTATCATATGGCCGCCCGGCGCACGTTGCATGCGTTGACGGAGGGCGATGAAAAAAGCAAAGAACTGTTTCGATACCTTTCGATCTATTTCGACAACAACGTTTCCGCGCTTGAGGACCAGATTACGCGCATGCTGGAAAAGCGCGATCAATGGTGTTTCCTAAAATCCGGAGAACATCCCGAGCTGATTAATCGCTTCTGCGTGTTGCTCGAAAAAGCTCGTGAATGTTTAAAGGATATCTTTCGAGAGCAGGGAAGCGTCGACTTTGCCGAGATCACTCAGGCTGCCATCCGAGCTTTAGGGACTGCGGAACGGCCGAGCGATTTACTGTACTGGCTCGATTACCGTATTGAGCATCTATTAGTCGATGAATTTCAAGACACCTCCCACGCTCAATACATCCTGGTTGAAGCGTTAACTGCGCAGTGGTCCGGGGGGGACAATCACTCCCTCTTCCTGGTAGGCGACCCGATGCAAAGCATCTACCGTTTTCGCGAAGCGGAAGTATCCCTGTTCTTGCGCTGCTGGGACAGACAATTACTGGGCCCCGTTCAACTACAGCGTGTCGCTTTGGAAACAAACTTCCGCTGCACTCCCGAGATCCTGAAATGGGTAGAGGAAAAGTTCAGCCGGGTGATGTCGTCGGATGACGAATTGGCCGGAGCTGTGCTGTTCCGGAGATCACAAGCCCACCGCGCGCCGGGAGCCAAGCCTCCGCAATGCCATTGGTTTATCGACGATGACGGCCGCTCTGAGGCTGCCACAGTTGTCGATATTGTGCGGCAGGCTCAGAGCAGAGGTACGGTGGCCATCCTTGTGCGCAGCAGAAGCCACATTGCGGGCATACTGCCAGCCCTGCGCGAAGCTGAGATCGAATACGAAGCGGTCCAAATCGATCGGCTTACCGATCAACAGCATGTGCTGGACGTCATTTCGCTGACTCGGGCCATTACGCACCTGGCGGACCGCGTTTCCTGGCTTGCGTGTTTGCGTGCGCCTTGGTGCGGATTATCATTAGCAGATCTTTCCGCATTGGCCGAATGCGATACGAGCCGCACGATCTTCGACCTTATCTCCGATTCTTCAACAATTGCACGGCTATCCACCGAAGGACGGCTTCGCGCCATCCGAACCCAAGAAATATTGGGCGCTGCAGTTAAGAGCGCCGGGTTTATTTCTTTACGCAAATTGGTGGAGAGCGCCTGGGTGGCACTCGGCGGTCCCGCGATCTTGTCCGCCAGCCAAAGGGAAGATGTAGATACTCTTCTCGACTTGATCGAAAGCGAAGAACGCGGCGGCACGATTCTGGATTTTGGTCTGTTGGACCAGCGACTGGACAAACTATTTGCAAAAGCCACTGCGGGCGGCAACCGCGTGCAGGTGATGACGATTTTTGAAGCGAAGGGTTTGGAATTCGACACCGTCATCGTTCCGCAATTGTCGAAAGCGACGCGCCGCCTCGATAAAGATCTTTTGATTTGGACGGAGGAGCTTGCAGAAGACGGTACGCCGCAGATTAGAATTGCCGCCATGCCACAAACCGGAGAAGAAGATCCCGAATACCGGGAAGTCCGCGAGGCGATAAAAACGAAAGAAGAGCACGAACTCAAGCGCGTCTTCTACGTGGCCTGCACGCGAGCAAAAAACGATCTGTATCTTTTGTCCAGCAACAAAAGCAGGAAAGATGGCCGTGGGTGCCACGAGGCGCCCAAAGGTACATTTTTGAAGCTGATTTGGGACTCGATAAAGCCGGAATTTGAAGCGCTTCTTCGGCGCAAGGGCGCGGTTACAGCAAATCAGCAAACGGCAAGGGAAACACCAAAAACGATTCTCCGCCGGTTGCCTGCCGGTTGGCGACTTCCGGCGTTTGATGCCTCGGTCGCCTGGCACCCGGAGTTCCGCCCTACAGCCGCATCATCTCGGAAGATTACTTACGAATGGGTAAAGGGAGATGCGCGCCACATAGGTACTGTCGTTCATTCGCTGCTGAATCGAATCGCGACCGATGGTCTCGACCGGTGGAACGCGGATCGGCTTCGAGGTTCGGAGAGATTGATAAGGTCCGAGCTTTTGGTGCTCGGCGTTCCACGTTCGGAGCAGACCGAGGCCGCTGAGAAGGTGATAGCGGCAATTATGAACGCCTTGGAAACCGAGCGCGGCCGATGGATACTATCGCACCATGCGAGTTCGCGCTCTGAACATCCGGTCGGAGGCCGTATCCAGGACAGGCTGATCAGTGGCACTATCGATCGCATGTTCCGCGATGAGGACGGCCGCCTCTGGATCATCGATTACAAAACAGGCGAGCACAGAGGCGGAAGCAGGGAAGCTTTCGTGAATGAGGAGCAGCGCCGCTATCAGCCCACAACTTGAGAACTATGCCACTCTGATGTCGCGCTTGGAGGAAGGACCCATCTCGCTCGGACTTTATTTTCCGCTGCTTAATAGCTGGCGCGAATGGGAGTTTGCTGAAGAGACGGCTCTCACGGCCTGACTACACTGGTGTTGATGTCCACCCGATTAACCGCAAATGTGAAAGCTGGCGGATGTGCATCCAAACTCAGCCCGAAAATATTAGACCGTGCCTTGAGAACGGTTCCGCGCGTCACAAACGACAAAGTTCTAATTGGCTACGAAACGGCCGACGATGCAGGAGTTTACGATCTCACGGAACCTGGCGGAGCCCCACTTGCGATCGTGCAAACGGTAGATTTTTTCACGCCGATTGTAGATGATCCATACACATTCGGTGGAATCGCGGCAGCGAATGCCTTAAGCGATGTGTACGCGATGGGCGGGCGCCCCATAACTGCATTGTCACTGGTGGTGTTTCCGGGCAAGGGAGAAATTTCAGATCTTGAGGCGATTCTAAAAGGCGGCGCCGATAAGATTCACGAGTCGGGATGCGTGATTCTGGGGGGCCACAGCATCTCTGAAGAGGAGATCAAGTTCGGGTACGCAGTGACGGGCGTTGTAAGTCCGCAGCGAATCTGGACTAATAAAGGCGCGAGACCCGGAGACGTACTTGTTTTTACGAAGCGGATCGGGACGGGCGTTATATCCACTGCATTAAAGAAGGGAATTGCAAGACCCGCGGATATAGATGTATCGATAGAACAGATGTTGACGCTGAATCGCGCCGCTTGTGACGCGCTGCTTGCATTAGACGTGCACGGCTGTACCGATGTAACTGGTTTCGGGCTGCTGGGCCATGCCCGCGAAGTGGCGCTGGCCAGTAACGTAACCCTTCAAATCTCGGCTAGTGCTGTGCGGTTCCTGCCCGGGGCAATTGAGTATTCGCACTTAGGGGCGCATTCCGGCGGGTTAAACAACAACCGGGACTTTGTCGAAAATTGCGTTCGAATGTCTCAGGAGATTCCGGCAGAGATTCAGTCCCTTTTATATGATCCGCAGACCTCGGGAGGACTGCTCGTTGCACTGGAACCAGGTGAAGCGGAAAAGTTTTTATCGCAATACGCTGAGGCATACGTAGTTGGCAGGGTGACAGAACGCGGCGTAAAGCCGATTGAGGTGACACACTGAATCCAATTATCGTCGCCCTGGACGTAGATAGCACCGGCCAAGCATTGAGCCTGGTGGAAGAACTAGGCGCGGCAGTTGATTTCTACAAAGTGGGGATGGAATTGTACGCTGTCGGCGGTATGGGCTTCGTCAAAGAAGTGAGCGACCTCGGCAAGCAGGTTTTTCTCGATCTCAAACTCTATGACATCAGCGAGACCGTCAAACGAGCTACTCGGACTATTTGCGCCTCCGGAGCGGTCACATTTTTGACGGTGCACGGCAGCCGGACTATTATGAAAGCCGCCGTGGAAGGACGCGGTGATGCGAGAACGAAGCTGCTGGCCGTCACGGTCTTGACAAGCTTCGATCAGGATGACTTGGCTGATTTAGGATATCCAGTTCCTGCCGCGACGCTTGTTGAGTTGCGCGTCAGAAAAGCAGTTGAATCGGGAATGGATGGGATTGTTTGTTCGCCGTTGGAGGTGGCGCGTGTTCGGCAGATTGCCGGCCCGGATCTGAAACTCGTAGCGCCAGGCGTCCGATCCGCGGGCACATCTGCTGGAGATCAGAAGCGCATTGCGACGCCGGCTGAAGCAATCAGGGACGGTGCTGATTATCTTGTGATTGGACGACAAGTGACGCGAGCGGCCAACCCAGCGATTGCTTGCAATCAGATTCTGGAAGAGATCGCAACGGAACGCGAGATATCCACGACATCCCGCGTTCCTGCGCATTGATTTTACTTCGAAGAGGGCTTCAGAAGCCCGAGCATCGCCTGACCGTTCGGCGTACCGAAACCCGTGCAAGCGTCCCAACCTAAGCCAGCCTTGTACGTTCCGTTTGTACCGGAAGTAATATCGTGCAGAACTTTGTGTTGTGCGAAAGTTCCATAGATAGTGGGATGGAACCAGCCTACGTTTTTGCCAAGCTGCTGGTTGAACAGAGCGATGAGCCCTGCCCATAGCGGGGCAACCGCGCTAGTCCCCCCAACCACGCCCTGCTGACCATCGACCAGAATTGCGTAGCCGGTTTCCGGATCGGCCACACCGGCCACATCCGGAACACCGCGGCCGGTTGAATTAGAGGTACCGGCCGGTGCAGGAACATTGATGGTGCTTTGATAAGAGGGTTTGGAGAAGTGCGCGCTCACGCCACCGCCTGTCGCTCCTCCATTGGTTCCGTCATTCCAGACGGTCTCGGATTGGATTTGACCGCTTTTACTCACGAGCCTGGTTCCCCCGCAAGCAAGCACCCATGGGCTCGAGGCAGGGAAATCGACGTGCGGCCGTCCATCGGATTCGCCGTCTGACGAGCCGTTATCTCCTGAGGCCGCGCAAACTGTGATCCCTAGCAGGGCCGCATCGTGAAACGCGGCATTGAAGGCATTCAAAGCCTGCGACGTCCATTCGCTTTCCGCCGCGCCCCAACTGATCGAAATGACAGACGGTTTTCGAGTCGTGTCATGGACCGCAGCGTTGATCGCGTCCAGAAAACCCTGATCGGTATTCGGAGCGAAATACACGGCGATACGAGCGCCCGGTGCGACACCCGCAGCCACTTCGATGTCCAGGACAACTTCGGCGTCAGCGCTATTGGGGTCGCCCACCGGCGAATTTTTCGCCCCGTCAACGGATACAGCCGTTACAGAGACATTGCTTAAGCCAAGCTGTTTCCAGTAGCTCTGAAGATCGGCGGGTTTGAAGCCGCCGCCCAGCTCAATAAGAGCGATGGTTTGATTTTGCGCCGTGCTTTGCGGGAAAGAATAGAGTTTGGCAACCTGTGGGGGCGTATAGGAGGTGGGCAACGCTCCCGTCAAACGGCGAAGATGCGTAACAGCAACCGGCCGTTGATCAAACCCGAGCACCGCGACAACCCTATGCTTCAGCTGCTCCGGAAGCTGAAGATGACCGGCCCTGGTCCGTACCGTTCGCTCGCCGAGTTGCCGTATTTCCAGTTGTGCCTCAAAAAGAGAGGCGAGGTCTGCGATTGGTCCGCTGATCGTTACAGAACGTCCGCCTCGATCAACGCGCACGATCGAGAAGCCGTGAGCCGTTGCAAACTCCTCAACTGCCACAATGTCATTGTGGTCAGCGCCATGCAATTCTGCAAAATTGCTGTGGCTGAGGTGGGCCGAGAAAGATTCCGGCGCATTGTTGTTTCGCCGCAGAACCAATGTGATGTTTATGATTTCAAGGGGCGCGGGAGTACCGGCCGGCAATGATCCGACCGGGTGCTCGCGATAGCTACCGCGCAAAATAGATTTGGAAGACATATAAGCTCTCCTTCGGTAGAGCCTAACGTCCGGTGGGTCGCCCCGCCCCAAGGGGATGCTTTAACAAAGTCGCCGTAAACATCAGAAAAAGAAAAGCCTTAATTCTAATGAGAATGACTATTCCGGATTTGTGAACGCCAAGTGCGGAGTGCGTTTACATCTCTCGTGTTAAAGACGCAGCGTCTCTCGACTCACCACTCCGAGCGCAAGATGTCGAAGTAGATATGCAGACCTCGTTTGAACTGATCAACCGGAATGTGCTCGCTATCGCTATGCATTGTCGCAAGCGTGGCGGTGTCAATGATCATCGGCATGATGCCGTAGGCAGCGACGCCGCGAACACGAAACTTGGTCGCGTCGGTGCCAAACGGAACCACGATCGGCATGATCGCGGCTTCCGGACTTTCCTTTCGAATCGACTCGGCAATCACATTGTAAAGCGGCGTATTGGCCGGGCTTAGTGGAGGGTCTTCCGGGTTGGGCGAAATCTGCTCAACTGCGACCCGCCGGTCGTTAATTCTCGCTTTGATCTCCGAAACAAACTCGTCGGCATTTTGTCCGGGCAAGAGACGGCAATCCAAAGTAGCTTCAGCCAACGACGGGATCACATTGGCCTTCGGGGGGTCACCTACGCCGCTACGCAACGAAGTTACGGAAATCGTGTTCTGCTGAATGGCGTTCATGAATTTGTTGGAGGAAAAGGTGCCGGCCGCATCGCGCATCTGAGTCACTATGGCATTTGCTTTCGAGGCTAAAGGAAATTCTTTCGCTTTTTCAATCGCGTGAAATAGAATGTCGTTGGCATTATCCGGATTCGGTTGTGAGCCGTGCCCCGCCACGCCTGTCGCGCGCAGCTTTAGCCATAACACCTGCTTATCCCCCACCGAAACGCCAAAAATCAACTTGCCGGGCGCGTAAACGTCCCGCGATCCGACTCCTCCTTCGTCCAACACATATTCGGGATTCATCTCATTCCAGTGGTGCTGGATCATCCATGCGGCGCCCATCACGCCGCCGGTTTCTTCGTCGCAAGTGGATACAAATACGATGTCTCGCGCAGGCACAATTCCCAACTGCTTGAGCAGAATAAGCGCAGTGAGCTGCATAATTCCTGTGCTCTTCATGTCCAGGGAGCCGCGGCCCCACAGATCGCCGCCCTTGATCTCTGCACCGAAAGGATTTTCTTTCCAGCGGGATGGGTCCACCGGCACCACGTCCATATGATTCAGCAACAGCAGCGGCCGCCTCGTTCGATCGCGACCCGGCAGACGTGCGATCAGGTCCGTCTTTCCGCCAGTCCCGCTCTGATATAAGCTTGACTGAATACCCGCCGCAGCCAGCTCGCTCTGAATCAGCTTTGCGGTTTGACTTGTATCAGCCGGCGGATTGACGCTTGCGATCCGAACGTATCGTTGCAGTAACTCAAGCGCGTGCTGTTCTGTTTGGGGCCAGTTCGGTTCGACAGCAGCCGCGAGAGTGGGGATTGCGAAGATAAGGGCTGCAAGGCGGATGTTCATCTTTCGGATTCTGGCACATTCAATAACCGGCTCTTATTTCCATCGAGTTTGAGCGCTTCCAGAACCGCTCCTGCTGCCGCACTGTAGCGCGGGCGCTGAGCTTCGCAGGCAATCGCACGCTGGACCTCGCGAGTGAAGTGGGTGCATAACTGATGACTGCGAAAGACGCCGCCTAGGTAGCAGACAGGAATCGCCTCAGATTTTCGAAAGAGCTGTTCATGCACCGCTTGGGCGAGCGCTGCCAGACGTACAGCAGCAGTCTGAAGAATTGCGATTGCAACCTCATCTCCAGCGGCAGCAATCTGGGCGACCAAAGGCGCAAATGCCGCGACTCGATCGCGGGGGAACTCGTCCGTGTAGAAGCGGTGCAATAGATCATTTGCATCGCGTGCCCCGCTGACATTCAGGAGTATTTCGCGCAACGCGGTCTCGGCTCCCCATCCTTCTTCGGCCTTCAGTGCAGCTCGAAGCGCCTGTCGCACCAGGTCAAAAGCGCTGCCGTCATCGCCGAATATGTAACCCCAGCCCCCGGCACGGCCGGTTTGGCCCGTTTGGTTCCGGCCAAAGGCCATCGATCCCGTTCCGGCAATTACGACGATGCCCGCGCATCCCTCAGTTGCGCCACTTAACGCAATCTCTGCGTCGTGCGTGATCTTGTATTTCCTACTGCGAATCACTTCTCGCGCATAGGTCTCTTTATCTTCTGCGCCGCCGCTGAATCCAAGACAGGCTGCCGCGAAGTGAACGGATGATGCATCCAGTTTTGCGTCATCGCACGCCCGTTCCAAGCAATCAGCGATTGCTGCGTGGAACTTTTCCCGCCCTTCCGACGCTTTGACGTGATTACAAGGACCGCCGACGCCCCGCCCACGAATGCTCCCATGTTCGTCCGCGATCAGCGCTTTCGTACTGGACTGGCCGCCGTCGATACCAAGATAAAAAGACATGGGACCGCGCAGACGTCACGCTAGGCTTTTGTCTTTCGCGTAACAGACAGGGTCAAGAGGGCAGGATGCGCAGCGGGGCTTGCGTGCGATGCAGATCTGCCGGCCGAAATGGATTACCTGGTGCGAGAACAATATCCAACGGTCTTGCGGAACGGCCTTCATTAAGTCCTGCTCAATCTTGACCGGATCCGCATTCTTGGTCAGATCCAACCGTCGGGAAATGCGTTGGACGTGAGTGTCTACAACCACCCCGGATGAAATGCCGTATGCGGTACCCAGCACTACGTTCGCTGTCTTGCGCGCGGCGCCCGGAACAGAAAGCAGCTCTTCCATCGAGCGGGGAACGTTTCCTTTGTAATCAGAGAGTAGCTTGCGTGCCGCCCCGATGAGGGAACGCGCCTTATTGTTGAAGAAGCCGGTTGAGCGAATATCCTGCGCTAGCTCTTCTTGGTGAGCATTAGCGAAATCCTGCGGCGTGGGGTACTTCTTGAACAAATCCGGCGTCACTTTGTTTACACGCTCGTCCGTGCACTGGGCTGACAAAATCGTGGCCACCAGAAGTTGCCAGGCGTTTTCGTGGTGGAGCGCGCAAGTTGCTTGCGGAAATAGCCGGTCGAGCTCATCGAGAATACGACTCAGCCTCGCCTTGCGTTCGGCTACATTTTTAGGCTTGCGAACTTTTTTCGGCGGAGTGACCGGATGAACGGGCGTTGGATTTGCAACAAGGGCTGAGGCCATGAGGAGAAAGCACCAACATACCGTATCCGCAGCGCCGTTCGATGCTTGAACGGCTAACTCGGGGCGCCGTTTTCCAGGAAATTACGCAACCGGTGGCTTCGGCTTGGATGCCGAAGCTTGCGCAGCGCTTTCGCCTCGATCTGACGAATTCGTTCGCGAGTGACAGCGAAGTTCTGGCCTACCTCTTCAAGGGTGTGTTCGCTTCCGTCCTGCAGCCCAAAGCGCATCTTCACAATCTTCTCTTCACGCGGGCTGAGTGTTTTCAGAACTTCAGCCGTCTGTTCCCTTAGATTCAGATTGATCACGGCCTCTGAAGGAGAAACCATGCGGCTGTCCACCAAAAAGTCACCCAAATTCGATTCTTCTTCTTCTCCCACGGGTGTCTGTAGCGAGATTGGTTCCTGTGCAATCCGCAAGACGCGGCGTACTTTAGTGGGGGAAAGATCCATGCGCACAGACAGCTCTTCCGTTGTGGGCTCACGCCCCAGTTCTTGCTGCATACTGCGCTGTAATCGAACCAGCTTGTTGATGGTTTCGATCATGTGGACCGGAATGCGAATTGTCCGTGCCTGGTCAGCGATAGCTCGAGTTACGGCTTGCCGCACCCACCATGTCGCGTAAGTAGAAAATTTATAGCCTCGCTTGTAATCGAACTTGTCCACCGCGCGCATCAGTCCGATGTTGCCTTCCTGAATCAAATCCAGAAACTGCATGCCGCGATTTGTGTAGCGCTTTGCAACCGAAACCACAAGCCTCAGGTTCGCCTCAATCAAGCGCTTTTTGGCCGAATCCGTTTCAAGCTCGCCGCGCTCCAGGATCTGCAGCGTGCGCTTAAGCTCGGTTGCTGTGGTTCCACACTTCTCTTCCAAAAGCTGAAGCTGGATCGAAAGATTTCTTAGTTCCTTCCGAATCCCGCTTGCTGCGCCCGATTC
The DNA here is from genome assembly GCA_963846025.1 of Terriglobia bacterium. GTDB lineage: Bacteria > Acidobacteriota > Terriglobia > Bryobacterales > Bryobacteraceae > Bog-105. The sequence continues at coordinate 142,418 of CAWJUG010000008.1, forward strand.
GGCTATAGCAGTCTGTTCCAACTTACGTTGCAGCCGTGCGATCTCCTGTTCCAACGGCCGTACTTGTTCGACAAATTTTCTCAGTCCATCGCAAAGCGAATTTTGGAAACGGTTTGCGAACGGGATGGCCCGTATCCGGCGCGAGATGCAGACCATAAGCCGGGCATATTCAAAACGCATTCTTCGATGCTGCTTGGGCCGCATGTTCCGCGGCGTGCTGATCAGCTTTTTCTGCGTCTGCTGTAGTTTGCGATAAGTCTTTTCGATCTCCGAAATGCAATGGAACAACTGCTCCTTGGATGCCCGTTCAACATCATTCTCATCAGGCCCTAACTGAGACTCCGGGGACTGAAGTACATCAAATACGAGGAGATTCCCTTCTTCAACATCCTGTTTGGTCTCAAGTAGAAGATGAACGATCAGGCGCGATCTGGATAAGGCTTTGCGAATTGCCTTCTGGCCCCGCTCAATGCGCTTTGCCAATTCAATCTCGCCTTCGCGAGTAAGGAGCGGGACCATGCCCATCTCTCGCAGGTAAACCCGAACTGAGTCGTTGCTCTTGTCGAGCGCACCCGGAGTGAGGTCTAGATCCGAGAAGTCGTCTACTTCGTCTTCTTTTTTATCGAACTCTTTGGGTTCTTCGAGCAGTTCGACAGCCGATCCGTCGAGATCGACAAAGAGATCGTTGAGATCTGTTTCGGTCGACAAATCGTCGCGGACCACCTCGCTCACGTCTCCGTAGAGAGCGAAGCTCTTGTCGTTACTGTCTTGCATTTACCGCCTTCACCAAGTTCGATTTATCGCCGGGATGAAGTTCGAAACAGAACTAGCCGCGAGACTCAACCAAGGCACCCCTCCAGTTCCTTGACTCCTCATAGTACAACACGATTTTGGCCCTAAGAAGCGTGCTGCAACCTATTCAACTCATCGTACAGCCGCTTGGCTTCTTCCAGGTTTCCCTCGCGCTCCGATTGACGTATACGAAGCTTCAGATTCTCGAATACCGCATTGGCGGCCTTTTTTTCAAGCGCCTCAAGACAGTGGAGAGCCTGTTGCAACGCGCCGTCCTCCGGTATGCCTAAATCAGCAAAGCTTAGCTCCGTCACGATCTTCTGGGCGCGCGAATCCAGCCGTGAGGACAGTGCTTCCAGGGAGAAGTGAATGCCTTGGTCCTCAAGCGCCAAGACTGCTTGATATACGGTGGACATTTCCAGCACGGGTAGCATGTCAATACGCCGCAGATATTGCGTAATAGCCTGCCTTGCTTCTTGACTCGTTAGTAAGCAGGCCAGAAGAAGTTTCTCATTCGGCGCAAGAGACCCAGACACATCTCTGGGCCGTTGCGGAGTTGCAATAGCCGCCGTCCGTCTCAGAGAGGCGCGGATCAATTCGCGATCCAGGTTCAGATACTCCGCGATTTCGGTTGAGATTGCTGCTCGCTCTACTCCATCGGACACCTGCTGAAGTACCGGAAGCAGGTATTTGAAGGCGTCGACGCGGCCCTCCGCCGTTCGAATGTCGAACCTATCCTTCGTCCGTTCGGCCAACCAGTGAAAATAGGACATTGCAGCAGCAACTAGCTTTTGGTATCCCTCTGGCCCATTCTGTTGAATGTACTCGTCGGGGTCCATACCGCCAGGGACCTGCAGAACCCTGACGCGCAGCCCTTCCGCGAGCAGGATGCCGATGTATTTCTCAGTCGACCTGGCCCCGGCCGCATCAGCGTCGAAATTCAGGATAATTTGCCCGGCAACTCCTTGTTGCGAAACCTGACGCTTGAGCGTTCTCACTTGCTCAATCCCGAGCGATGTGCCGCTGCTCGCAACCACCTCATGAATACCGGCCGAGTAGACGCCAATCACGTCCATATACCCTTCGACTAGAATCATGCGGTCGTTCTTGCGAGCATCAATTTTGGCGCGATGAAGGTTGTAAAGAACCGCCGATTTCTTATACAGTTTAGTTTCGGGCGAGTTCAGGTATTTCGGTTCGTCTTGAGCGCGCAGTGCCCGCCCACCAAACGCAATCAACTTTCCGGATTCATTGTGAATAGGGAACATCAACCGGCCCCGGAAACGATCAAAGAACGTCCCGTTATCGCGCTTGAGAACGAGACCCGATTGCTCAAGCAAGGCGGGTCCGAATTTCTGGAGGCGATCTGCCATTTGTTGCCCGGACACCTCCGAAAGTCCCAGCCGGAAGTCATCCATTGCGCCTTTCGAGACATTGCGCGATTCCAAGTACTTGCGCGCCTCAGTTCCGCCATGGCCGCGCAAGTTCTTCTGATAAAGATCCGCAGCAATCTCGTGCATCTCGAGCAACGCGCTGCGAGCTCTTGAGTCGGGATCATCGCCATAATCGCGCTGCGGCATTGGGATGCCGTAGCGTTCGGCCAATGACTTTAGCGTTTCGGGAAACGTAAGCCCGTCATGCTCCATCACGAACTTGAAGACGTCTCCGGCCGCATCGCAGCCGAAACACTTATAGATCTGAAGATTGCTGTTGACGTTGAAAGAAGGCGTCTTTTCCGAATGGAACGGGCATAAGCCGAGATAGCGCGAACCCGCTCCCTGGCGCTTCAGCCGCACGTATTGACCGACTACGTCAACAATGTTGAGCTGATTTTTGAGTTGCTCGGCGAAGGTCATGCAAGAAAGGTCGGGGGTTGACCTTTTTAGCGTAACAATGAAAAGCCTCTAACGAACGTGCAGTGAGTTGCCATAATGGCCCAGGGCACACAGGGTGTTTGGTTCCCGTTGTGCGCGATAGCAAACGTAATTATGGGGCTGAAGGAATACGCTCGCAAACGCCACTTCGACAAGACGCCGGAACCGGAGCCAATTGAGCCGCCCGCCAAGGCGACCAGCGGCGGTTTTTTCTGCGTTCAACGTCACGACGCCACTCGCCTGCACTATGATTTCCGCCTGGAAGTGAACGGGGTGCTGGTGAGTTGGGCGGTACCAAAAGGCCCCAGTCTGGATCCGGCGCGAAAAGCGCTGGCCATGAAGGTAGAAGATCATCCGCTCGACTACGGCACGTTTGAAGGAAATATTCCGGCCGGCAACTACGGGGCTGGAAGCGTCATGCTTTGGGACAAGGGCACGTATGAAGTGCTCGATGATCTTCCTGCGCAGCAGCAACTCGACCGCGGAGATTTCAAGTTTGCGCTTGCACGGCAGCAAGTTGAATGGCGCCTTTGCGATTGTGCACATGAAGCACGCCGGCAAAGGAAATGAATGGCTGCTGATCAAAAAAAAGGATGAGTTCGTCGTTCCCGATTACGACATTAACCAATTTGCCTGGAGCGTGGCAACGAAGCGCACGCAAGATGAAATCGCAAATGACGTCGAGCCTCTTAAGATTGCGGACCTTAGTGGTGCAAAAAAGGCAGGTCTCCCTGCCGAAATGGAAGCCATGGCGGCCACAGCCGTAACAAAACCCCCTGCTGGCTCCCAATGGCTGTTTGAAATCAAATGGGACGGTATTCGAGCGCTTTGCCTGGTGCACAATGGCCAACTTCAGATCCAATCGCGCCGCGGTAATCGTTGCGAAGCTCAGTATCCCGAACTCGCCAGCCTGCCGTCTCAGGTGGGCGCCAAGGCAGCTTGGCTAGATGGAGAGATCTGTGTCTTGGATGAAGACGGCCGTGCTCGCTTCGAGCTGATTCAACCACGCATCGCAGCCAATGCTTCCGCTGTACCGCGGCTTGCGGAGACTACCCCCGTTGTCCTTTTCCTGTTCGATATTTTGTACGCCGATGGTTACGATCTTCGCGGCGTTATGCTGGAAGACCGCAAGAAACTGCTGAGTGCGCTTGTCACGCCCAGTCAGTACATTCGCATTTCGGAAGCCTACGAAACCGGCGGTGAACAGATGTTTGAAGCTGCGCAGCAGATGAACCTCGAAGGCATCCTGGCCAAAGACCGCCGCAGTACGTATGAACCGGGCCGCTCCACGCGATGGTTGAAGGTGAAAGTACAGAACGAACAGGAATTCATCATTGCAGGATTTACCAAAGGCGAACGAGAATACTTCGGTGCGCTTGTCCTTGCCGTTCGCGAAAACGGAAGAATACGTCATGCCGGCCAGGTCGGGACTGGCTTTGACCACAAGAAGATGAAGGCGATTTACGAGCGCCTGAAGCCGCTTGTGACCAAGACCATGCCCTTTTCGGCGAAGCCGAATATTCGCGAAGGGTTGAAGGACGTAACGTGGGTCAAGCCGGAACTGGTATGCCAGGTACGCTTTCTGGAATGGACCAAGGATGGTGTTCTGCGCGCGCCAGTTTTCGTCGGGCTGCGTGAAGATAAAGCTCCGGAAGAAGTTCTCCGCGAGGTGCCGACCGAAATAGCTCCGCCCGCAGAGCCAGATATTCCAGCCGATAAGGGGACGGCTTCTCTTAACCTTAGGGGGCGCGAACTGACGGCAGAAATTGACGGTCATCGGCTGAAGTTCACGAATTTGGACAAGGTGTATTTCCCGAACGACGGGTGGAAGAAACGCGACTTGCTGGCGTTTTACGATGCCGTTTCTCCCTGGCTCCTGCCGCACCTGGCAGATCGGCCCCTTTCCATGAAGCGTTATCCCAACGGCATCGCGGATGAGTTCTTTTTTCAGAAGAACGCGGGCGCTCACTTCCCGGATTGGATGCGCTGCGAGGCGATCACTGAACACCATCCGCCAAAAGTGAATCACTATCCAATTGCAACCGACCGAGCGAGCCTGCTTTACCTGGTCAACCTGGGCTGCATAGACCACAACCCGTGGATGAGTCGTGCAGGCAACCTGGACCATCCGGATTGGATTTTGCTCGATCTCGATCCGGTCGAAACGTCATTCGATCAGATTGTCGAGGCGACACTCCTGGTGCGCGAGGTTCTCAAAGAAGTCGGACTCAAAGGTTATCCAAAAACTACCGGCGGCGATGGCATGCACGTGTATGTGCCGGTGGACCCAATCTACACGTACGAGCAGGTTCGCGGTTTCGCCGAGCTCCTATCGCACCTGGCGCTCGAGCGCGAACCGAACCTGTTCACCACGCCTAGAAGCGTAGAAAAGCGCAAAAAGGGTAGAGTCTATTTCGATTATTTACAGATTGGCATAAGTAAAACGATCGCCGCCCCCTACGTGGTGCGCGCTTACGATGGCGCTCCCGTGGCAACGCCCCTGGATTGGAAGGAAGTAAAGCGCGGCATACAGCCGAGTGATTTCAGAATCGAGAACACCCTCGAGCGATTCAAGCGAGTGGGCGATTTATTTGCTCCCGTCCTCGCAGGTGGGCAAAGGCTTGAGGACGCGTTAGCAAAGATTGGTGCGCCGCCGGGGAAGGGCGCCACGACCGCAAAGACAACGAGAAAACGTCAAGGCAGGGCAGAGAGGGCAATCTAGCTGAGTTTGGCTGCCAGACAGTGCCAGCCATCCAAGGCGAATACCTCACACTGCGGTAACAATTTTTGTAACGCTGTTGATTCAGCTTCCTGAAAACCGGTCAAAATCAGACACCCCGGCCGACGGGTGATTCGCAGCAAGTCTCCCCAAAGGGAAAGCAAAACTGTCCCGCTGATGTTCGCGATCGTCAAATCGGAACAGCCGGACGCCAGCCCATCTGCTGAGCCACAGACTAATTCAGGGGTAAGCTCGTTGAGATCAAAGTTCTCGCGCGCGGCCGCAAGCGCGGCGCTATCAATGTCAATACCAATTGCCCTTGCGGCGTCTAGTCTCAACGCGGCAATCGCCAGCATGCCCGAACCCGTTCCGACGTCCACGACCGTCCATCCGGGAACGAGGAGCTTCTCAAGTGCAATCAACGCCAACTGAGTGCACGGGTGTTCGCCGGTACCGCAAGCCAATCCGGGATTGTGAATCAATCGCAGCCGGCCCGATACTTTGGGGGCTGCGAACCAGTGCGGCACAACAAAGAAGCGGTCTCCAATTTTGCGGCCGGGCCACGCGTCTCGGCTAACCGCCGCCCAGTCAACGGCATCTTCGGCGTACCACTCCGGCTTATGCGCTGCGAATCGTGTCAGAATTCCGGAGCGGCGCTCGTTTGTTTCAAATCCGGCGACGAGTATGACATCGCGATTCTCTTCGGTCTCATGGATACCAGTCGTGCCCGATTCCCACAGGTCAGCCGAGATCACATCAACTTCTTCGGACTTGCAAACGAGCCGAAGAGAATACATGCGCAGCTATTCCGCCGCAGGGCGCGAATCTGCGGAAAAAGCTGCTTGGTTTCCAGGTAGGTGGCCGGTCCGCATCGGCCACGCGCACGGCCAAATTCTTCAGAATCGCATTGAACTGGGCGGCAGCCGCCACATCCACTGGCTGACTCACATCATCTGTCACGCCGTGATAACGATTTGTGTACCAATCTTTGAAGATCTTCTCTTCGGGGCCACCGGGAATGTAGCCAAATTTGAACGCAACCGCTGGGACCCCCTTCTTGACAAAGCTGTATTGATCGCTTCTGATAAAGCGATTGCGATCTGGTTCCTTGTCAGCTTGTACCTGCACGCCTGAAGCTTCAGCAACGGCTTTAACGTCATCACCTAATGTCGATTCATTGAGCCCTTGGACCTCCAGCCACTTCAGTGGGAACAGCGGAAGGAACATATCCATGTTCAAATCGGCGACGATCCGTCCCTGCACTGCCGGATGATTCGCAAAGAAAATAGATCCAAGCTCGCCTTTCTCTTCGGCCGTCACAGCGACGAACACGATAGAACGCTTCGTGCTCAAATGTTCCGCATGCAAGGTCTTTGCGATCTCGATTAGCGAAGCCACGCCCGATGCATCATCCATCGCGCCGTTGTAAATGGTATCCCCGTTTACAGGCTTTCCTATCCCTAAGTGATCCAGGTGGGCTGAGATCACTACGTACTGGTTTACGAGGTTCGGATCGTCACCAGGCCGCAATCCGACTACGTTCTTAGACTCCACCGGCTTCTCTGAAACGGCGATGCTTGCCTTAACGGAAGTAGTCAGCGCGAAATGCGGTAGCGGCTGTTGATGATCTGCGGCGTCGACTATTTCTGCCAAAGTATGGCCTGAACCCGCAAAGAGATCGTCGGCTTTTGCTGGATTCCAAGAGGCGCTAAACTTCATGCCGCGATTTCCTGAGAGTGCCTGGTCCGCGAGCGTGACGCGAGGCCGTCCCCAACTTGACTCCTGCCGGCTCCACGGAATCTCCATATTCTTCGGATTCGCAATAGAGATAGTTCCCACTGCGCCGGCAAGGCGCAGCGCTTTCCAACGCTCTTCGCCCGACGAGTAATGCGACCTCAAGTTGCCGTCGATACTCTTAGGTCCGCCCGTCAGAAACGCGACGATAACGCCTTTTAAATTCAACCCTCGCAAATCGTCATAATGCGCTTCGGGAATCACTAAGCCATATCCGGCGAACACTATAGGCGCTTCGATCTGCGAGGCCGAGCTGGTGGAATAGCCAAGCTGGGCTTCCTGCGGGACTGCAACTGGAGTCGCTCGGCCGTCTCGAACTAAAGCCAGCGTTGACTTCTCGGCATTGAGAGAAACCTCTGTGAACGCCACCGGTTGAAAATAGCTTTGTGTGCCCGCCGGTTTCAAACCTGCGCCTTCGAACTGCGCAGCCACGTAAGTTGCGGCCTTATCAAAACCCGGCGAGCCCACGTTGCGGCCCTGCAGGTCGTCGCTGGCAAGATACTCAACGTTTTTCCACCATGCCTTGCCTGCAGCGTCCCAGTCCGTTCCCTTGGCTGCAACAAACAATCCAAATGCCGCCAGAAATGCAAGTAATCTGCTCATTCAATCTCCCCCGGAGGCCACCGCCGCACGGCTCTTCGAATGTAAGCCCAAATCGGGCTGAATGTTCCAGCGCTGCATCCAGAGATGCAGGGTCAGCAGGCCCCATAGGTGGTAACCCAGATTCGCTTTTCGGTTGAAATGCCGCTGAACAAGCGCATTGATCGCGTTTGCAGAAAACAATCCCGCACTTCGCACCGATTTCTCACTCAGAACGTCTTCAACCAGCGGACGCAGAGGGCCTCGAAGCCACTCATGCGCAGGTATATCCAATCCTTCCTTGCGCCGCTTCAAAATCGCTGCGGGAAGCTTCTTATTTACAAGGGTGCGTAAGACGTGTTTCGTGCTGCGGCCCCGAATCTTCAAATTTGCCGGTAAGCTAGCTGCAAACTCCACGATTCTGTGGTCCAGGAATGGCGGCCGAACTTCCAGGGAATGAGCCATGCTCATGCGGTCGCATTTGTACAGGATATCGTCCGGCAGATAGTAATGCTGATCGGCAAACAAGTACCGGTTCAACAGATCTTTTCGGGAGGGAATGCCGGGAAGTCCATTGCACAGAGCCGCGGTTGATTGAGGCGGGACTTGCGCACCGAGCGACTGCTGTTCGAAGTTCGAGAAGGTTCCGTTCCAATAGAAATGGGCTTCGTCGGCCGGCAAGAGTGCGCCCGAAAGAAAGCGCTTGAATTTGTAATCCCATCCGATCTTTTCGTCGGAGACTGGAATGCGATCCGCTGCCCGCAGCGTGCCACGAAGTAATGACCGCGGAAGCTGGCGCGCCATATTCGCGTAGCGGTCGGCGAGGTAAGTGTGATAACCGCCGAATATTTCGTCTGCGCCCTCGCCACTTAGAGCGACAGTCACGTGTCCGGCCGTCATTCGCGATAGGAACCACACGGGCAGGGCGCCAGCATCCGCGCTCGGTTCATCAGAGTAGTACGCGATGTCGTGAATAGCGGTGGGCAGATCCAGGCCGGCGCTGAGATCGAATTCGTGATGCGAGGTGTTGTAGCGTTCTGCCAAAAGGCGAAAATATTCGCTCTCGTCGAAACGCCGCCCTGCAAAAGAAATTGAAAATGTCTCTAATTTCCGGCTGGAGATCTCCGAAGCGTAATGCAGAATTGTCGAAGAGTCGAGACCGCCGCTTGCCCAAATTCCCAAGGGCACATCGGAAATCAGGTGCTCGCTGATCGAGTCTTTTAGCAGTGTATCCAGTTGCTCGCAAGCTTCATCAAGGCTGATATAACGCTGCTGAAACTTGTTCTGCCAATAAGAACCCGTGCGCATCCGGCCCTTGGCATATTCCAGCCATGTTCCGGGTTGGACTTTCTCGATGCCGTTCACAAGCGTGTATGGCGTTGGAACGTAATTCAGAGACAGGTAGTATGCGAGCCCCTCTTTGGATATCTTCCGGGGGATGCTGGGGTGCTCGAATATTCCCTTCAACTCCGATGCGAAATGAAGATTGCCGGCGTGACGCGTGTAGTACAGCGGCTTAATGCCGAGCCGGTCGCGGGCCAAGACGAGGCGCTGCTGCGAATTCTGCCAGTAAGCGACGGCAAACATGCCGCGAAAGCGCCTGAAACACTCAACATCCCACTGAACGAAGGCGCGGAGGGCCACTTCGGTATCGCAGTGTGAATCAAAGTGATGCCCCAGAGCCTCAAGCTCGCGCCTCAGCTCCGCGTGATTGTAGATCTCACCGTTGAAAACGACGACATAATCGCCATCCGCCGTTTCTATCGGTTGATCGCCGCCCGCGAGATCGATGATCTTCAGCCGCACGGCGCCCATTGAAATCTGAGGAGATTCGAATGCGCCCTGCTGGTTCGGACCTCGGTGTCTCAGGCCGTCAAGCGCGCGGCGCAAGACTCCGGGCGCAGCCGGGCGTCCGAAATGAGTAAATCCTGCAATTCCGCACATGTTTGGGTAGAAAGAAGAGCCTTACACTGATCTGATTCGAAGCGTTTTGAGCGAGAGAAGAATTTAAGATAATGCGGAAATACCGTTCCCGATCAATCCGCTGCTCCCGCAAATCGTTGGACATGCTCAGCGTAACACGATCTAGCAGTCGCCACACTGCTCGCGTCCGGCGAGAATTCGCTCCAAAATCGGTGGAATTTCGTACACTGCCCGATTGTTCATCCGGGCAATGCGGCTTCTCATTTCGTCGATGCGATTGCCGTTGAGTAGGTCCCCCACGGCCGTCGAAATCTGGCGAAAGTTGGGCAGAACAATACCGACCTTTTGATCTCGCACCCATTCCGCGTTGAACCGTTCTTGCGGAAGAGTCCATGCGTTTGACTCCACTATGACCGGCAGGCCCATCTGAAGCGCTTCCGAAATGCTTCCCGGGCCTGGTTTGCCGATAAAAAAATCGCAGAGAGACATGTAGTGCGGGATGTCCTTCGTAAACCCCTCCACGTATATGCGATTTCGTGTCTCCAGCTTTTGCAGCGTTTCTTTCAGGCGCGTGTTGCGCCCGCAGATCATAATGAGCTGCAGGTCCAGCGCGGAATTTCCAAGCTTTTCCGCGATGGAAAACATCACGTTCGAACCCTCGCCGCCAAAGAGAACGATTCCTAACGGCAAATCGGGATCGAAACCGAGCCGCTTCCGCTCCTTTGCTTTGATCACTTCGGGTATTTCATAAAAAGAAGGTCGCAGAATCATCCCGCTTGTCCGAAAGACCCGCGCGGCAGGATGCTCCAGCGCAAGGGCCTGCTGCTCCGCCCGTTCTGTTCCGCAAACGAAGTACTGCGGTTGTTTCTCAATCCAAAAATGCGGCGGATAGTCGGCCAGGTCAGTCAAGATGGTGACAAATGGAGTCCCGGGAATGCTTTTCTGAAGACTTTCAAACAGGGCGCGATTCAAATTCGGAACCAAAGAAACGACCATGTCAGGCTTCCGCTCTTTCCAAAAGTCAATTAGCAGCTTGACGGATGCGCCATGATACATCCTTATAACGCTCTGCATAACAGGAAGCAGATAAACCGAACCTAATGTCCAGCCCTTGGCCAACATTCGGTTGTAGAGGTCTTCCAGTCGTAGGCCCGTGACTTTGCGGAAGATGTCTAAAGGGTCAAGAACCTCTTGCAGGTTGACTAGGCGTACGTTCCAGGGATAACCTTGGGCCGCGATGACGGTTTCAAGAGCCATGGCAGCGCTCTTATGCCCGCCTCCCGCCTCGAAATAGATAAAATCTATCGTGGCATTCGTTGGCAATTCTCTATCCTACTTGCCAGGTGTTCTCGGAAATACGAACTTTCTTAGATGTTCGGTAACGTTTTGATCGATTTGTAACCATCGGTTGCCTATAAAGGACGCAGAGAGTGGCGGCAACTGCTCGATCTCATACACTGGTGTTCTGAAGGGGCAAGCAAATGACGGCCCGCCACACCATGCTTCAGCTCATCGCCACGGGCGATCACAAGCTGATGCGGAAAGTGAATAAGTGGCCAGCGCCACGATGGATTCGCTTGTCTTCCATCGCTGCTACTCGCATTGGCGACGGCTGGCTGTGGTACCTGCTCGGTTTACTGATTTTGCTGTTCGGTGGCGATGGCCGGCTTACGGCGATTGCGGCTACTGGTTCGGCGGCCGTTGTTGGTATCGGCTTATTCGTGTCTATAAAGAAGGTTTCCGGCCGGCAGCGTCCCTGTGAGATCGAACCTCACGTTTGGGCAAACCTGCTTCCTCCCGACCGCTTCTCATTTCCATCCGGTCACACGATTACGGCATTCGCTGTCGCGGTGACTATGGGAATGTTCTACCCGTTTCTTTTTGGTCCGCTGCTGTTTTGCGCTTTGATCATTGCGGCCTCTAGAATTCTGCTTGGAATGCATTTCCTGAGCGACGTGTTGGTTGGCGCGCTGTTGGGTACGGGGCTTGCGCTCACCAGTCACGCTGTGTTCGCGTAAAAAGGCGATCAGCGCCTCGCGTCTATATTGGAAGAGGGCCAGGCAGTACAGCGGCCAAACCGATACGGATTATCCTACCGGGAAAACGGCCATTCATGCTGCGCCAAGCGCTTCTTTATCTCTCAACAAACAAATCCCTACGCCACTGGATGGAAAACTCCTCCGTGTCGCGACGCCTAACCTCGCGGTTTGTAGCCGGGCGAACGCTACAAGATGGCGTAAGAGTTCTGCAGGATTTATCGAGCCAGCATATTTGGGGAACACTGGACTTTCTTGGCGAAAACGTTAGATCTCTCGACGAAGCGTCCCAGTCGCGCGATAGCTATCTTGCCGCACAATGCGCAATCGAAAAGGCGCGGTTACCTGCCACAGTTTCCATAAAGCTGACCCAGTTCGGGCTCGACTTTTCCCAGCAAGCCTGCCTTGAGAACGTAGTCGAGCTAATCAGGCGGGCGCGTAACATGAACAGCCGGGTCGAAATCGACATGGAATCAAGTGAGTACACGGACCGGACGCTCAGCATTCTAACGCGATTGCAGGATGAGTTTCCCGGTTCAGTGCGCGCCGTGATTCAGGCCTATCTTTACCGAAGTGAAGCGGACATTCGCATGTTATCGGGGCGGCGAGTTCCTGTTCGCTTGTGCAAGGGCGCGTACCGTGAACCCCCGGCAGTAGCATTTCCGCGTAAAGACGATGTGGATTCCAATTACGTCAAACTTATGAAGCTTCTGCTTGACGAAGGCACCTATCCCGCCATCGCGAGCCACGATGAGAGCATTGTGGGTGAAGCGCTACGTCATGTAAAGGAACAAAACATCGCTTCTGACCGTTTTGAATTCCAGATGCTCTATGGAATACGGCGTGATCTGCAACGAAAACTTGTTAGCCAAGGCTACCGGCTGCGATTGTACGTTCCCTATGGTGACGCATGGTATCCATATTTCATGCGACGCTTGGCGGAGCGGCCCGCTAACGTCGTTTTCCTGGCCAGAAACTTGCTGCGAAATTAGCGCACCCTCGTTCAGGAACTGTTATTGGCCGGGAGGAGTCTAATGAGAGGAATGAAATACTGGCTCTATCTCATCGCCAAGCTGGCGATTGCGATCGGGGTCGTGTACGTACTGCAAGTTGCTCTCGCGTTCTCCTATCCGGCGCCAAAGCTACCCCCCGACTATGGTCCGCCGCAACCGTTGTTCCTGCATGACATGCTGTACACGTTCCTGACGCTTGGGATCTGGCTGATTGCAGCAGGGCTGCTTTCGCTCATTCTCCGCGACCAGAGGCGTCGCTGCCGCACTTGCCTCCGTCGATTGATCATGCCGGTCAACTCCGGTTCATGGGGACACCTGGTCACTTTCGGCCGGCCCCGAACTGAACTGATCTGCCCGTTCGGCCACGGTACCCTAAGCATTGAAGAACTCCAGATTACCGGGCGGCACTTTCCCGATTGGCAGCCGCACGATGACGACATCTGGAAAGAGCTAGAATCGTACTATCAAGCCCCGAAGTAACTTAGGCATTCTTCCGGCGTCCAAGGGATTGAAGTTCTAGCCTGGCAGTCAAGCGCTGCTTGGTCACGCAGGCGAGATATCGCGAGCCTGCCTACACTGTAGGTACGCAGGCCCTGACGGCGATTACTTAGGAGCTAGGCCAGCATTTTGCCCATTCGCATACGAGTTCCTGGAAAGTCCGATTCAACCCGCAAAGCGGTGCCCGGTTCTCCTTCTCCTTTGCGCCGTTTCATTTTGTTTGGCGCGATCACCGTTGCAGTGATCGCCATAATTGTCGTGTCCGCGTACTACATGAAGTACGCGCGACTTACCGATGAGAAGCTGGCGCAGGGGCCGTTCCCGAACTCGTCATTGCTCTATGCAGCGCCTCGAGTGGTGGGGGTTGGAGATCCTGGCACGCCTCTGCAGTTCGCTGCCAAATTGCGTGAGGCCGGTTACGTAGAAGATGGCAGAACCAACCCCGGTGGCTGGTATCACTTACGACCGGATGCGCTCGAGGTGTTCCCGGGCGATCATTCCTACCCTGGCGCGGATGCCGGGGTTCTGCGCTTTGCGGGTGGCAGGATCTCCTCTGTCATTTCGTTAAGCGATAACACCGAACGAACCCAATACACGTTGGCGCCGCAGCTGCTGAGTAGCCTCTATGATAAAAACCGGGAAAAGCGGCGTCTGGTGAAGTATGAGGACATACCGCCGGTCCTCGTACAGGCGGTTATTTCCATTGAGGACAAACGCTTCTTTCAGCATTCGGGGTTCGATCCTATCCGAATTGCTAAAGCTGTGTTCATCGATTTGCGCGAGCACAGGAATGCGCAAGGCGCATCCACGCTCACCCAGCAGTTAGCGCGCAATCTTTGGCTCGACAGCCGCAAGACCTTCACGCGCAAGTTTGATGAGCTGTTAATTACTGTTCACCTGGAACGGAAGCTGACTAAGCAGAAGATCTTTGAGTACTACGCCAATCAGGTCGATCTGGGACGCCGCGGCTCTTTCGCTATTCGTGGTTTTGGGGAAGCCTCGGAAGCGTATTTCGGCAAGGATATCCGCCAGCTCACGTTACCTGAAGCAGCAACGCTGGCGGGACTCATTCAAGAGCCGAGCTTCCGGAACCCGGTACGCTGGCCGGAGCGCGCGCGAAACCGGCGGAACGTGGTGCTTGCTCACATGCTCGAAAACGGATACATCACGCAATCGCAGTATGACCAGGCGGCAGAGACTCCGATGGTAACGGCAAAGCAGGGAATTGAATCGGCAGATGCTCCTTATTTTGTAGATCTGGTGAATGAGAGGCTTGCAGACGAGTTCCAGGATCGTGATTTTCAGGATTCCGGCTCCAAAATCTACACGACTCTCGATCTGGATCTGCAGCGCGATGCCGCCGAAGCTGTCGCTGCGGGCATGCGCGAAGTGGATGGGATCATCGCCCGGCGTCGTAAATCCGGCACCCCTATGGATGAACCGCAGGTGGCGTTAATTTGCCTTGACCCCCACACCGGCGAGATCAAGGCGCTTATCGGCGGCAGAAACTACGGTGTAAGCCAACTCGATCACGTTCTCTCTAAACGTCCCTCGGGCAGCGCATTCAAGCCGTTCGTCTATGCCGCGGCACTGAACACCGGACTATGGGATCATCCGAATCCCATCACTCAGTCAACCATCTATCAAGACGCTCCTGAAACGTTCAGTTTCGGCGGCAAAGATTACGCACCCACCGATTACCACAAAGGCGAATGGTTGGGCGATGTGACTCTGCGTACGGCTTTCGCCAAGTCATTGAATGTACCGGCAGTCGAAGTGGCGCAAGCCGCTGGTTATAGCAATGTGGCGAATTTGGCCCACAGCGCCGGTCTCGAAGATATTCGTGCTACTCCCGCTATGGCGTTGGGAGCGTACGATGTGACTCCGCTCGAAATGGCTGGTGCCTACACGCTGTTTGCCAACCGTGGCGTTATGGTTCAGCCCCGAATGATCGAGCGAATCGTTGATAAAACCGGGGATGATTCGTGGGCCTCGCAGCCGCAAACGAAGAAGATTCTGGATCCAAGAGTAGATTTTTTGATGGTCAGCCTCATGCAGGAGGTGCTTAGGAGCGGGACGGGCGCGGGGGTTCGGGGCCGTGGGTTCACCCTGCCCGCCGCGGGGAAAACCGGAACCTCCCACGACGCCTGGTTTGCTGGCTTTACAACGAAGCTGTTGTGCATTGTATGGGTCGGGCTGGACGACTATCAGGATTTGAAGATGGAAGGCGCCAAAGCGGCGCTACCCATCTGGGCTGAGTTCATGAAGCGCGCGCACAAGCATCGCGAGTATCGCGACGTCGGCGATTTCGAAGTTCCTGAGGGCGTTGTAAGTGCGCAGATCGATCCGGACAGCGGAGCCCTGGCTACCAGCGCGTGCCCCCGCGTGGTGACTGACTATTACCTTCTGGGAACGCAGCCAGTTCAGTTCTGTCCGCTACATTTGGGCGGCTCTACTGAAATCGCCGGTTGGGAGACTGCGCCGCAAGCACCATCGACACCCGCTAATGTCCCGCCTCCGGTCACCGGGTTGCCGCCGCCGGTCAACGCCGAAACCCCTCAGAACCCTAAAGATAAACAGGATCAATCTAAGCGCGGCCTATTGGACAAGCTCAAAAGCATTTTCCACTGAGCATCGTGGAATCGCACGCAAAAAAACCTTTCTCCCAAGCCAGTCGGAAAGGGTATATAGTAAGCACAAAGGGGGGTCGTTTGATGATCTCTTTTTCGCTGTCAGTTCTCTCTCGGGGAGTCGTTGCCGCGCTGGCTCTTTCTAGCTTCGCGTCCGCGCAACAGACCTCGCTTCCAAGCAACAATCTTTTAGCCTCGGCGACGAATACACCGTCAGCGAAGGCCACGGGCCCGGCGACAATGATCACGCCCGAGTTGCGGGGCGACATCTATATGGCGCGCAAGATGTATCGCGAGGCTATCGATATGTACCGCGAGGGACCACCGGATTCCCCAGTGCTCGCGAACAAAATTGGCATCGGCTTCCACCAGATGCTGCAACTCGATCTCGCGAAGAAGAATTACGAGCGGGCTATCAAGTTGGATCCCAAGTACAGCGAAGCGATCAATAATCTCGGAACGATTTTCTATGCCCAGAAGAGCTACCGGCGAGCCATTGGGCTTTACAAGCGGTCCCTCCGCTATTCGGAACCATCCGCGTCTGTCTACGCCAATTTAGGCGCCGCTTACTTTGCCCGGAAGGACTTGAAAGAAGCGATGAAGTGGTACGAAGAGGCGCTTCAGCTTGATCCAGATGTATTTGAGCATCACAGTACGTTTGGGACGCTAATGCAGGAACGTACTGTCGACGAACGGGCTACGTTCCACCTCTATCTGGCAAAGATGTACGCCAAGTCAGGAGCTAATGACCGGGCGCTCATCTACTTGCGCAAGGCCCTTGAAGAGGGAGTGAAAGATCGCCAGAAGATTCCGGCGATGCCGGAATTCGCGGTTTTGAAGACTAGCGCAGGTTTCAAGCAACTCATGCTGGAAAATCCGAAGCCTTTATAATTAATAGGCTCTGCGTCTCACATCCCGCGTTTTCCCTTTTTTCTGTCTCCTGCTCTGGTGTTGCGCACGCACGCCACAATCGGCCGTTAAGCGTATCGCTATACTCCCAGGAAATATTCTAATCGGCGACCCTTCATCCGAATGGATGGCGGGCGCGGTTCAAGTAGTCTTACAAACCGATCTCTCTACCTCGCATTCGTTGATTCCGGTTCCGGCTAACGACGATTCGGGCGCATATCTCAGCGGCGCGAATCAGGTCCTGCGCGCCACTGTTACCGAACGCGCGAATCGCATTTCTATTGAAACGGCAATTACTGACAGCTCCACGCAGGAGGATCGCGAACTGAGTAACCTGGAAGGCCCGGTTTCTTCCGGTATTTTGCCATTGCTAAACGGTCTGGCAAAGCAAATTGATCAAAAGGCGTCTCCTTTTTCGACTAGCAATAATCGTGCGCTGCAGGAATACGTGGCCGCGGTTTCCTCGCCCAAAGCGCAGGATCGGGTTACCTCGTTGACGGACGCCATCAGCATCGATCCGTCGTTCGGGCTGGCTTACATTGCTTTGGCGGATGCGGAGGGGCAAGCAGCGCCACAAGCGTTATCCGTGTTGCTTCAAAATGCGTCGAGCCACGAAGCTGGTTTCACGCCGCTGGACCGGGCGCGCTTCATGGCATTGCTGGCGCGGTACTCCCATGCGCCACTAGAACAGCAGGAAGCGGCTTTTGGCGTGGTGCTGCAAACTGCCCCGAACCAGTCTGACGCTCTCATTGCGGCCGGATCGATTGCTTTTCTGCGGGGTGACGCCTCGGCCGGTACGCGCTATCTGCGGCGCGCGCTGGACCTCAACCCGGGGAACGTTTCTGTAAGGCGCGCGCTCGCCGACGGCTTCTTTGAAACACGGCGCTTTTCGGAAGCCGAGAAACTGCTGGTCGGAATGGACAACAACGCGACCGTTCTGCCCGAACTTGCGGTTTGCGTGCTCTTGGAAGGCGATGTCGCGCGGGCCAATACCATTGCGGAACGGCTATTTGCTACTATCCCTAACCCGGACGCAAAGACTTTGTTTCGCGCCGTTTGGCTGAAGCTTTCCGGCCAAACTCAAAAAGCGATTGAGTTGCTGACGACAGCCAGCTTCGCGCAGCCTGTCGCGCGCGCCATCGCCTACAGCGAACTAGGTATGTGGCAGATAATGGCGAACGATTTCGCGGCTGCCAGACAATCAGGCGGAGAAAGCTCAACAACTCGATCCCAGAGCCGGGTCTTTCGGGAGCATCGTTGCGATTCTTGCCGCTGCAAATGGCCCAGCCGATGCATGGCAACAGCAGGTCAATGCATCCTTCCTTGCCGGCAATCAGCAGATGAAGGAACTGGTCTTGGGCTACGGTCTTTTTCTCGGCGGCCACTACAACGAGGCAGTGCCGATCTGGAGCGGCATTTTGCAGGAGAGCGGGGGCGCCGATCTGCGAACCCGTGCGATGCTGGCTGCCTCGCTTGTTCGGCAGGGCAAAGCCGACCAGGCGCAGAAGATGAATGTTGAACCGTTTGTGCCCGACTTCGGTGACCTATACGCCAGCGTCTCCTTTTTCGAGATGAACCGGTACTTGGGTATAGGTGTGCGCTGACTCTTTCGTATCCGGAGCGGCGATGCGATTGTCTTTGGTTTCCCAAGGCTTCGGTTGCTGGCCCGCATCGCGCTTATAAACCCGGTCGTACATGTGTTTCGGAGTGGTGGTTCCAAGAGAAGTGTTGTAAAGACTCTCAAGCCCCAGCGCTTCTTTCACATCCTCTTCGAACTCGTGGAGCGCCTTCAACTCACCAGCCAACGCCGGAATGCGCCTGCCGTTAGGTGTTTCGAGGAACATCTGATAACCGGCACTAAGCAGCGTGGCAATGTCCGATCCCACCAGAACGCCAGCTTTCTCAATAGCCGCCTGATTCTTCCCCTCGTCTCCAACCACGGCCGCAACGCCATGCTTAGACACCTTCACACGGCCGTCAGCAAGATTTTCAGTAGTGAAACCTGCCTTTCGCAGCAGATCAACACGTTCGGAAAACGTCGGGATCTTCGGTTTTTCGCGGCGAAAGAACATGGCTTCAGTATAGAAACTCGACGTGTGACTTAGATTTGAAGCCTATCGCAGGGCCTCGGGACGTTTCAGCCGCGTCTCGGAGGGTTCATCGCCCAAATGCCGGTCGGGGATCAGGTAGTTTACGACGTAATCCCGAACGGCGTCGGCTAACGGGGTGATGGGCTGCGTGAAGCCAGCCCCGCGGAGTTTACTGACATCAGCACAGGTGTAGTACTGATATCCGTCCTGCAGTTCATCGGGCATCTCGATGAACTTGACATTCGGTGACTGGCCCAGTGATGCGAATATCGCTTTCACCAGCGCCAGCCAAGTATTAGCTTGCCCCGAGCCGACGTTGTAGAGACCACCGCCATACGCGTGCTCGGCTAGGAAGATGGTCGCGGCGACGGCATCCTTCACATATAGAAAGTCACGTTGCTGCTCACCATGATGAAACTCAGGCCGATAACTCTTGAACAAGGACACCTGCCCGGTTTCGAGGATTTGGTAGAAGGCTTTGTGAACGACGCTGCGCATGTCGCCCTTGTGTTCTTCGTTGGGTCCGAAGATGTTGAAGTACTTCAGCCCGGTGATTTGCGATAGAAAGCCACTTCGTTGGGCATAGCAATCGAACAGGTGCTTTGAATAGCCGTACATGTTCAGGGGGCGCAGTGTTTCAAGCGGAATCGATTCAGAGACGCACGATTCCAGGCATCCGTAAGTCGCTGCTGAAGATGCGTATACAAACCGAACGTTCGATTGCAGCGCGAAGCGCGCCAGGGTCTTGGTGTATTCGAAATTGTTGCGAATCAGATAAGCGGCATTGCTCTCCGTTGTAGAAGAGCAGGCGCCCAGATGAAAAATGGCGGTTATGTCTTCGAACAGTTGCGGCGAGATATCCACACGCATGAGAAGATCGTCGGCTTCGACATAATCAGTGAAGCGCAAGGGAACCAGATTGCGCCATTTTTCCTCTTCGCCAAGGAAATCTGAGACAAGAATGTTCGTGATTCCTCTGCGGTTCAGTTCCCAAATGAGTGCGCTCCCGATGAAGCCGGCTCCGCCCGTAACAAGAATCCTGCCCTTGGAAAGATCTGTCATTGTTTGTGACCGCTGACGATGAGGAGTGGCACGCGGATGCGGTGTCTAACGGCGTTGATGGTAGTGCCAAAAATCAAATCTTTTATGCCGCGATGACCATGAGAGGCCATGACCACCAGGTCCGGTCGCACCTGTTTGACTGCATCCGCAATCTCTTTCGCCGGGCTGTTACCGTGTCGCACTACCACCTCGACGCTCACGTCCTGTTCGCGCAAAGAATCCACGATATTCGCGAGATACTGCTGGCCCTCGGCAATTTCAGCGGTGGATGATTGAGAGCCGAATAGCTGGCTCGTAACACCTTCCTCTACGTGTAACAGAACGATACGGGCGTGGTAAAGCTTTGCTAAAGTGAGCGCATTGCCAACGGCATCCTGGTCTGACTCGCTGTGATCCAACGAAACGAGAATGGTGGAATACCGCGGTGATGTCCAGGCTGGTGTGGGCGGTTCCCCGACCGTAACGGCCACGCGCCCGGCCGGCGCAGGAACGCGGCGTATGCGCGGCCAGAACGTGATGTAAGCAAGTAAGATCGAAAATCCTATCGCAACCAGAACCGCGCCCGCGATGAAAACCGGGCGGTAAGCGCTACTGTGAGCAGCCCAACCTAAGGCTTGGTTCCACAAAAACCAGATATTCAAAAGCAAGATAAAGAAGGCGCAAAACCAGGAGCCAAGCTTCAGCCAAAAGCCGTTTGCGAACTCACCCATACGTTTGCGATCTGAGGTTAGATGCACAAGTGGGATAACTGCGAACGGTAATTGTAGGCTTAAAACGATCTGGCTGAGGATCAAAAGCTGATAACTGCCCGTCTCACCGGCGAAATAGATGGTCAAGGCGGCCGGAATAATGGCCAGGAAGCGGGTTATGGCGCGTCGAAGCCAAGGTTGGATGCGGAAGTGAAGGAAACCTTCCATCACGATCTGCCCCGCCATGGTGCCGGTGAGTGTGGACGATTGGCCTGAGCAGAGTAGAGCGGCTCCGAACAGGACGCTAGCCGCGGTTGTGCCCAGCAGTGGAGCGAGCAATTGGTGCGCTTGCTGAATTTCCGTGACAACGATGTGACGGGTAAAAAACACGGCTGCCGACATTACAAGGATGGCGGCGTTTACAAACAGAGCGCCGTTCAAAGCCACCGTTGAATCAATCAAATTAAAGCGGCAAGCTGTGTGCTTTTCTTCCGAGGTGGTTCCGATACGACGGGTTTGGACCAGCGCCGAGTGTAAATACAAGTTATGCGGCATCACGGTTGCGCCAAAGATAGCGACCGCGATGTAGACGGTGCTCGAGTTGATGCGGGGCAGCAGACCTGCGAACAATTCGCCGGCATCCGGACGGGAAAGGAAGATCTCGAAGGCGAAGCAGCCCGCGATGGTGGCGATCAAGACCAGTACGAACGCTTCCACTACTCGGATGCCCACGCGCGTGAACCAGATGATCAGCAAAGTGTCGGCGGCGGTAACCAGGACACCTATTAGCAACGGAAGATGAAACAGCAAATTAAGCCCGATCGCTGCGCCGAGTACTTCGGCTAGATCGCAGGCAATAATCGCAATCTCGGAGAGAACCCACAGCACATAGCTGATGGCCCGGGGATATTCATCACGGCACGCTTGCGCCAGGTCGCGCCCGGCGACAATCCCCAACCGAGCGCTCAACGTCTGTAATAGAAGCGCTACCAGGTTGGAAAGAACCAATACCCAGAGCAGACGGTAGCCAAAACGCGCACCGCCTTCCAGATCGGTTGCCCAATTCCCCGGGTCCATATAGCCGACACTGACGAGGTAAGCCGGGCCGGCGAACGCGAGAAGTCGTCTCCACGTTTGCGTGTGCGAGGTGGCGATGCTGCCATGCACTTCGGGCAGGGAATACCCGTGCGATTCCGCAGAGCGACCGCCAAGCATAGTTATTTCTAGTATGGCGTGCTGGAGAAGATGGACTGCCGATTACGGTACGTCGTTGTGTCTTTAGGAAATCACCGGCGAAATCTACAAACTTTCATAGCCACGCACCGGCGAGGCGACCGGCATTACTGATGATTTTTAGGTCATCCGCGCGGTTTCTAAAGTAGCGGGCGTTGATCTCGCTGGACCCGAGGTCTTCGATGCGGTGGAATCCTGCGGCTCGCAGTTCGTTAGAAAGGTCGTCCGGTGTGAAAAACAGGCGGAATGGCTCATTTAC
Organism: Terriglobia bacterium; assembly: GCA_963846025.1. Taxonomy (GTDB): domain Bacteria; phylum Acidobacteriota; class Terriglobia; order Bryobacterales; family Bryobacteraceae; genus Bog-105. The sequence goes on from CAWJUG010000008.1 coordinate 164,518, forward strand.
AGAGGCGACGCGGTTGGCAAGCATCTTTACAGCCAGCTTCTCCCTCAGGGACAGGATCTTAGGATCGACTCCGTAATCGAAGGCAACCCCCGTTCCCGACGGCAGCGCGCAGATAGCAGCTAGCGTCGAGCGAAAGGCTTCCTTGGTCAGATAGGGAGTGACACCAAGCCAGGAGAAGAAGGCCGGTTTACTGAATTCAAGACCCGAGCTTTGAAGACCGGATTCGAGTGTCTGATGTTCGAAATCGATGGGCGCGAAGGTGAGTGAATTGGGAATCTCAATGTCGGCTTCTTGCAGCCGATGGCGCTTCCATGCCTGGGTCGCCGGGTGGTCTACTTCGAAAACCCGAAGGCCAACGTGAGTATACGGATTGCGGTAGGCGAAGGTGTCCAGACCGGCACCGAGAACAACCATTTGGCGGACGCCGTTCTCGACCGCTCCTGCGAGTTGATCTTCCGCATAGCGTGCCCGGGCAACGAAAAACGCACGGAATGCCCGGGACGCGCGGCCGTCGAACTCTGCTGGATTCATCTGTAGTGCACTGATGGTTTTGCGGTCGAGAATGCGGAGCGCGAGCGGATCTTCGAACACCAGCGGTCGATCCAGCAATTGGTGTGCCGCGCGGCGCGTCGCCACTCGGAAGGCGGTACGGCTGGGGCGAGTTTCTTCCATGTCCTCTTTATTTTGCCGATGGGTAACAGATACTACAAGAATTGATCATGAGGCGAACGATCATGTTGGCAATTTTGACCAGCCCAATTTTATTGCTGGGGTCCAACGGGCAAACGCCCTCCGGATCGGCGGCTGAATTCATCTGGATCTCTGATGTGCATTTCGATCCCACGGCGAATGCGACGCTAACCGACGCTCTGGCAGAAGGAAACGTTGCGGACTGGCTAAGCATCCTCGAATCATCTCCGGGGCGAGCGTCCAAGTTTGGGGAGGACACGGATTGGCCGCTGCTCGCGTCGTCACTGGACGAGATCCGAAAGACATCTCCGCAGGCGCAGTTCGTGGTAGTGACGGGCGATATCTTCGTTCACAAATTCCGGGATAAGTTCAATAAAACTGCGAAGAACCACGGCGATGAGGACTTTCGGCATTTTGCGACCAAAACATTTCAGTTTGTAATGGCGCAGCTGGAGAGTCTTGCGCCCGGCAAGCCAGTTCTGTTCACATTCGGTAACAATGACGGAGATTGTGGGGATTATGAGCTGCAGCCGAACGGAGCTTTTCTGAGCGATACCAATGCGGCCATTAAAAAGATCCTGGGGCGGTTGGCTGATAAGACCAGCCAGGCGGATTGGTCCGCTTCGGGCAGCTATAGCGTGCGGCATCCCGCGTTGAAGCATTACCGGGTAATCTCCCTCAATTCCGTATACTTCTCGCCGAAATACCGCAACTCATGCGCGACAACGGGCGCAGCTGATCCAGGAAAGGATGAGATGGCTTGGTTGGCGACTAAGCTCAGCGACGCGAAGGCGCGCCATGAAAAGGTCTGGCTCCTCTTCCACATTGCCCCGGGAATCGACGGCTATGCGACGGCACATCCAAAGGGCGGCGGTACTGAAAAGCCTGTCGTGCCTATGTGGAAGCCGGAGTACACAGCCGCGTTCGAACGGCTTCTGGAGCAGTACCGCGATACGGTGACGATCAGTTTAGCGGCGCATGAGCATATGGACGACTTCCGCCTGGTGGACCACTCGCTTGTGCTATTGACGCCGGGATTAAGCCCGGTTGTCGGTCAAAATCCGGCTTTTCGTGTAGTTACTTACCGATCGAGCGGGGTGTTCAGCGATATCAGGACTTACTACCTTTCGAACCTCGATGATTTCGACCGCGGGCAGAAGGCGGATTGGCGAGCCGAGTACAGCTTCGGACAGAGTTGGGGGAGGGCGCGCTTCAATTTTCAGACCTTCAACACGCTTTTCCACGAGGTTGAAGTGAATCCTGAGATGCGAGCGCAATGGATGACGCTCTACAGCGTGTCGCATCCGGAGGGCGGCGCAATTACGCAACAAACTTTTCCGTGGCTCTTCTGCGCAGCGGGAAATATGACCGAGGCGCCTTATCGCGCCTGCCTCCAGCGTCTGCAATCACAATAGAAAATCTTCTACTCGTTGCGGAGTGTCTGCGCGGGGTCTATTCGTGCAAGGCGCAGGGCCGGAACCACGCTCGAAACGGTTGCCACTGTAATCAGCAAGAGCGCGACCGCAAGGAACGTTGCGGGATCTGTCGTTTTGACGCCCCAGATAAGGCTCTTCAATAGCCGAGTCGCGAACCAGGCGCCTGCCGAACCTGCCGCAACCCCGGCCAAAGAAAGTAGAATGCCCGGAGCGGCCGCAGTGCGGACGACCCCGGGAGAACTAGCCCCCAGCGCCAGACGGATTCCCATCTCCCGAGTTCGCTGTGCGACAGATTGGGCGATCAATCCGTAGACTCCAATCGCCGCGAGCAAGGTCGCAAGGCCGCCGAGGATTGCAAACAGGACGGCTTGGTAGCGCTGCTGCTGGATCGAGCGCCCGGCCACTTCTTCCATGCTGTGGAAGCTGGAAAAGGGCAGGTGGGGATCGACAGCCGCGAGTGCATGGCGCATGGCTTCAGGCAGACCGGGAATGTCGGCGCGAGTGCGGACGATCCACACGGGAGAAAACCAGATATTCGCCATCGCGAAAATTCCGTTTGGAAATTGGGCCGCGGGCACGTAAAGCTGAGGGAACACATCGATAGGTCCCCATTGTCCGCCCCAACCGCTCTTCTGCTGGACGTCGGCCACTACGCCGATGATGCGCCAATTTTTCCCCTCGACACCGACCGTTGTGCCGATGGGATCGGAAACGTTCTTCAGATACCTGCGAACCAAGGATTGAGTGGCGACCGCAACGGGAGCAGTGCCGGCGGTGTCCGATGCTGTGAATAAACTCCCTCGAAGTAGCTTCATGCGCAGCGTCTGGAACATTCCTGGAGTTGCGTAGGTGAAGTTCACTAAACAGAAACTGTCAGTGAGCCGGACGCCGGCGACTTGCGAAACACACTCGTTCAGCGGCCGGCCGTATGGGGGAGTCAAGGCTACGGCGGCCGATTCGACGCCGGAAATCTGCTGGATACGATCAACGGATTCCCGGAATAGGCGTTCACCTTCTTGGGCAGTTTTGTAACGAGCATCCTGAAGGGACGCCGTCGCAACCATGACGTGATGCGGGTCAAAGCCTGGACTCGCCCCGGCCAGTGCTGCGAATGTGCGGATCAGGAGACCCGCAGAGACGACCAACATGACCCCGAGCGCTACCTCAGCAAAAACGAGTGCCTTTCGCTTCCACTGACGGCGCACGCCCGCAGTGTTCCGGCCGGCTTCAGATAAAGATGAGCGCAGGTCGACAGAGGTGGTTTCGAGAGCGGGGAAGAGGCCGAACACGATACTCGTGGCCATTGAGACCACGATCATGATGCTCATAACGCGAGCGTCGAGGCTGACGGAGCCCCAAATTTCGAAAGCGCCCGGATTGAGTCGAACTAGTCCGTCGAGCGCGTATCTGCCAACGATAATGCCAAGGACGCCGCCACCCAGCGCGAGCAGAAGGCATTCGGCCAAAAGTTCCCCAAGAATCGCCGCGCGAGTAGCGCCCAACGCTAAACGGGTAGCGACCTCACGGGCACGCGACGCAGAACGCGCGAGCAGAAGACCCGCGATGTTCACGCAACCGATGAGGAGGACGACAGCCACCGCGCCCCACATCAGACGCAGGCTACCGCGCAAATCGTATGACTGTCCGACTTGCAACGGGATCGCTTGCTCTTCAAACTCCATCCTCGGCGGCAGCTTCATCTGCCCGAAGATGCGGTGCATAACAGAGTTCAATTGTGCATTGGCTTCGGCAAAGCTCACTCCGGGAGCGAGGCGGCCAATAACTTCGTAATTGTCGCCGGAGCCTTCACCTGTCGTAGTGGGTTGAAGCGGAGTCCAGATGTCAATTTGTGTTTCACGATTATCAATTGCGTGGCTAGGCGGCAGGAACCCGGCGGGCATGATGCCGACGACTGTATACGGAGCCCCGCGGAGTTCGATCGCGTGGCCGATGACCGCCGGATTGCCATGGAAAACACGCTGCCAAAGAGCGAAACTGAGGATTGCCAGCGGCGGACCCCCAGGAACATCTTCGGCGCGGGTAAATTCGCGTCCGAGAAATGGTTTTGTGCCGAGAACATGGAAAAAATTGGCGCTGACCCGCTCGTTGCCGACATATTCAACCCGGTTTTCCGCGACGAGATTTACGCCTCCTGCCGAGCCGAAAACGGCACTATCGAGCAACGTGGCGTAATCGCGGACAACTTCCCATTGACGACCCGTTTGTGCGGTGTCGAGGTCCGATGCGCCGCCTTGCCGTTGCATGGTGCAGACGACTACAAGCCGCTGCGGATCGGCATAAGGTGGGGGGCGGAAGAAGAGCGTGTCTACGACGGTAAACACCGCCGTGTTGGCGCCGATGCAGAGACCCAGCGTGGCTACAACAGTAATGGTGAAAGCCGGACTCTTACGGAGTTGCCGGGCGGCGTAGCGGACGTTTGCGAAGGCGGACATGATCCCCTGCCAGAGGACGCAATGAAGAGGCCAAATGTTCTACTTCGGTTTTCAGCCCTTTGCGAAGTGCAGATAGACGAAGAGTGTTCAGTTATGGGACGGCGTAGGTTAAGACCGTTCGTGCGCAAGTCTTGACTCCTTTTCTGTGTATGTCTACAATGTAGACATCTTGGCTGACTTACTTGGCGCTTTTGAACAGGCTGTGCTGCTGGCCATCGTGAAGGCCGGCAAGGACGCTTACGGGCGTTCTGTGTTCCGCGGGGTCGAGGATGGGCTCAGGCGGGAAGTTGCGGCAGGCGCGGTATACGCGACATTGGATCGGCTGGAGAATAAGCGGCTGATTACTTCCCAGATAATTCAAGGGACTGCAGAGCGCAACGGACGCCCACGGCGCTATTACCGGTTGACCGCCAACGGAGCAGCGGCGCTGAATGAATCAAGGGCCGCCCTGGAGCAGTTGTGGAGAAGCGCGAAGTGGCCGCTTGGAGCGCAAGCCTGATGCGGCACGCAAGTCCGCCCCGCTGGTTGGAATGGATTCTTATCCGCGTTTTGCCTCTGCGCGACCGCGAAACGGTTTCGGGAGATTTGTTTGAAGAGTATTGCGAAGACCGCGTGCCGCGGTTAGGCCCGGTACGGGCGAACTATTGGTATTTGCGTCAGGCGCTTAGCTTTGCCGCAGTTCGAATTTTGGGAGGATCAGCCGTGAAGAATGCTTTGATTGTGATGTCTGTCTTCACCATAGCTGCCGGCAGTTGGCTGGCTGTGATGGAGAATGTCCTGAAGCACGACGGTTACGCCGGACGTGCTGCGATGGATGTCCTCATCGCGATCCAGGGATTGGCGACTTTGCTGCTAGTCCTTTTCAGGTTAGGTTCTGTCTTGCGAGTTGTTGTGATGCTCGGCGCTGCAGCCATCCTTTGGGTCGGTGCATCTGCGGTCTTTCACATCTTGCGGGCGCCGCATTTTGAGGGCTTCGTGCTGGTTATTGGAGCGGGATTAATCGTCGAGGGAGCGCTTACGCTCGGGACATTGATGGGGGCGCGGTATCTAGCTGGATGATTTCTTGCCAGCGGATTACGAAGAACTTTGGGGATTTCGCAGCGCTGTCCGAAATCTCGTTCGAAGTTCCGAGCGGCCGGATTTGTGCGCTGCTTGGACCGAATGGGGCGGGAAAATCGACGCTGATCAAAATTCTCACGGGATTGCTGCACGCTACGGCAGGCGCGGCCGAGGTATGTGGCATTCCCGTTCCCGATCCTCGATTGCGAACTATAGTGGGAGTGCTTCCCGAGAGCCTTGGGCTATTTGAGTCATTGACAATAGCGGAACATCTGGAACTCACCGGAGCTGTTTACAAACTGAGCCGATCAGAGGCGAATGAGCGAGCGGGTCGAATCTTGCGAACGCTACGCTTGATGGAGGATAGGGATACCTTCATCAGCCAATGTTCCTACGGCATGAAGAAGAAGACAGCCTTAGCAATGGCCTTGCTGCCTGGTCCGCGGATTTTATTTTTGGATGAGCCGTTCGAAGGCATCGATCCCGTAACGTCCGAGCATATCCGAACTCAATTGCGCGCGATAGCGGCACGGGGCGTGACCGTTTTCTTGACGTCCCATATTCTTTCAATGGTGGATCGGGTGGCTGATGAGGTTTTGTTGATTGACAGGGGCCGAATTGCGTTCCATGTGGATACTGCTAACCTGCCGAAGAGCCTGGAAGAAATGTACTTCGAAACGGTGGAACACGAACCGGGAGAAAATATGGGGTGGCTGGGATCAGAAGCCCGATAGGTCTTCTGAAAGCCATCGGCCGGATTTCCTGGCGTGATGCAAAGAGTTTCCGTTCGATTGCTGGCCAAAATCTCTTCTTATTTCTAATCTTCGTGGCGCTCCAGCCGGAGAGCGCATATTTCTTCCTGCTGCTCTTAATTTTGATTATGCTGTTTCCGCTCTCGTCGGACCCCATGCATGTGGTGCCTGAAGAGCGCCGGATGAGTTGGCCTTTATCGAAAAGGGAGTGGGTTGCGGTGCGGCTTGGGTCATGGGCCCTCAGCCCGATTTCCTGGGTCGCCCTAACACTTCTCCTAACGGCAGGGTGGGGCGGAAGCGCGTTGGTCGTTGCGGTAACAGTTGCGATTCAATTTTTTAGACGTGCGGCGACGTTTCTTTTGCCTGCTGCCTCCACCAGTTGGCTGCGCTGGCTTCCGAAGCCGCCCGGTGTAATCGGCTCCATTATGCGGCTGCAATGGCGCACGATGTTGCAAACGTTAGATCCGTATGTAGCGCTGGCGTTGATGGCAAGCACGGTCGCCTATAAAGCGACGGGGCGGCATCTGGACCCTGCTGCATCGCGGATTTTATCCCTAGTTGTGGTCTTAGCAATGAGCACGCAGACACAGGTCTTGTTCGGCCTGGACGGTTGCGGAATTGAGCGGTATCGGCAAATGCCCATTCGCGGATGGCAGATCCTATTGGCGAAAGATCTTGCTTTCTTGGTCCTGCTTAGTTTGCTCGTCTTTCCTTTGGACCTCTTCAGTGGAATGGTTTGCGGTAGCGCGATGCTCGCGATTGGGCACCATCGATCCGTTTTGCAGCCTCGCTCACAAATGAGATGGCGATTTACTTCCGGTGCTCTCGTGCCGGACGGCATAGTCCAAATAGCAGTTTTGTTCGCAGTTGGCAACGCCGTTCATGCCTTACCTGGACTGAGTGCCTTATGTTGTGCCGGGTGGCTGGGTTCAATTTTCATTTACGGCTGGCAATGGGACAGACGAAGAGTTGCCGAATAAGACAGCCAAAATTACGAACGCCCAACGAGATCGAAATCTCGTTGGGCGAGGGGAGGTTTCAACTCTACTCGTACTACACAGTCGTCGTTCTACGTGAGCCCGGAACATTGCTCACAGCGTAATCGGCGGACGATTCTCCTGCGGAAGAAACATCTTCTGCACCACTCTCCTTGAGAACGTCTTTCGCTTTCCCGACCCAATCGCTGTTGTCGCAGTGCACGGAAAGCAGGATTCCGCCTTCCTTAATTCGCCCTTCGTAGCGCTTAGCTTCGTATTCGGGAATACCCATCCCTATAAGTGCTCCGACAATGCCTCCGACTACCCCGCCGGAACCGATTCCGGCAAGCGTTCCCATAATCGGTCCAGCCGCGATGAAAGGCCCAATGCCCGGAATCGCAAGCGCGCCGATACCGGCCAAAAGCCCGAGCGTTCCGCCGATCACGCCACCGGTGACTACGCCGGTGGTTGTTCCTTCAGGCGCCTTTGTCTGCTTCTCATGGGCGAAATCTTTGGTGCCCACATTATCCTGCAATAACACTGATATGTCCTCGCTACGGAAACCGTCCGCGATGAGACGGTCGACAGCGTTTTCCGCCATCGTGCGATCGGCATAAATGCCATAAACTGCGGTGTTCTTTCCTGCCATTCTTTTCTCCTCTAATTGGTTTGAGAGCTACTTGCGATCACCCTTCACCGTGATCTGGTTATCAATGTTGCCATCGTGGGCGTACCTGCGGGCATGCTCTTCAATGGCTCGTTTTTCTTCGTCAGAGTGCACGGGTCCTCTTAGCGTCACCCGGCCGTGCGAGGCGATAATCTTTACGTTGTGTCCATACGTTGAGAGCGATTTGTCGCTCACCACGTCGTGGCGGATGTTCTTCATCATGTCTCGATCGGACATGCTGTTTTTCGCCTGGTCGGCGGTAGGTGAGTTCGCGTTCCGATCCTGCTTGTTTACAGCCGTGTTATCGGGAGCTCGGTTCTGCATGGCGTAAGCGCCGGTCGGCAGCATCATCGCTGCGCCGAGTGCTAGGACGCACACTGCAGGTGCGAGTTTGTTAATCATTGATCTCCTCCGGGCCTGTATAGAGCACGGCTGCTGCCAAGCTGGCGAAAATCCTAAATGGATGAGGTAAGCGCTTGAATCGAGACGAGCTTACATGCCATGTACAGCGACACAGCAGCTTCCTCGATTTATAGGACGCGCAGTAAAACCGTCCGGCGTGAAGTAGTTTTTGCCGTTTCTGTGCTGATAAGGTAATGCGTGGAGGAATGGATGCAAACCATATTCAAGCGTTTCAGGCTATTGACTGTTGCCGCACTGGCGATAAGCTTGGCGGCCTTTGCGCAGAATGATAAACCGAGCCCGGCCGCGACAGCGGATGTGACGCTGGCGGGTAAGCAGATCACAATTAAATACAGTCGGCCTTCCATGCGGGGAAGGAAGATCATGGGTCAGTTAGTACCCTACGGACAAGTTTGGAGAACGGGCGCGAATGAGGCAACCACCCTAATTACTCCGGTGGCGTTAAGAATTGGGAGCGCCGACGTCCCAGCCGGCGAATATACCCTGTGGACTCTGCCTTCCGAAGGTGCGTGGAAGCTGATCGTTAACAAAGAGACCGGGCAGTGGGGTACGAGTTACAACGCCGACAAAGATCTGGTGCGCGTGGACATGCAGAAATCGGCTTTGCCGCAGCCCGTCGAGGAGTTTCTTATTTCCTGGAAAAAGCAGGACGATAGGAAAGCCGACCTGGTGCTCGAGTGGGAGAACACGCGCGTTTGGGTGCCGGTTGAGGTGAAATAACCAACTTGTTTTATTAAGTTTCAATAACTTGCGCGTAACTAATTGAAACGAAAAGACGAGTAGCGCAATAGGCCAGTGGTATAGTGCGGGGATAGGCTTGCTGACCCGGAGCTCCAAGCCTTGCGCACGAATCATGGTTGCTGAGAACCCTTCTTTTTGCGAGCCAAACTGGCCGACTCTTTCTAGCACGCTTCTTCCCGGAGGATACGAACCCGGCGAGATTGTTGAGGCGGACGCACAAAAAGCGCGATTTCGCGTTCGGGTATTGGGGGACTGGTCCGCAAATGCATTTCTTGATGCGTTCTGCGCCTCCGGCCCGCAGGCTCAAGCACAGGTAGCGCTCTGGATGGCCGCAAGACAGTTGCAGAACTCTAATCTGAGCAGCCCGCTTGCGGCAGGGGAGTTCGAGCACGATGCGGCGCAATTGATTTATGTTGTGGCCCCGGGCGCTGACGAGAGCTTAGCCGCCGTACTCCGTGAGCGCGCTATAACGGTCGAAGAAGCGCGTGAATTACTCGTGAGTTTGCGTCGTGGGCTGGAGTATTTGCACGCGCATGGATGGGTTCATGGGCATTTGGCGCCGGAGCAGGTGCTCGCAGTTGGGGATTCTATTCGGATTTCGAGCGAATACGCCGGACAGATTAATGCTGCGCGACCGATTGAACTGCTCACGGCAAAATACTGTGCGCCGGAGGCATCGGGCGCAAACGTAACTCCCGCCGCGGATGTATGGTGCCTGGGTGCAACTCTTTTCGAAGCGCTGACCCAAAAGAGTTTTCCCTCAAACCGGTCACCGGAAGTGGCTGGTTTGCCGAAGCCATTCGATAAAATCGTCGCGCGCTGTCTCGATCCCAATCCACAGACGCGCTGCACGCTGCGCGAAGTTGCCGACCTTGCCGCTAACCGGCTTGCGAACACCGCGCCGCGGGAGCCGCTTTCGCCTGCGGTGGTCGCAAAACCAGAGGCCGCGCCGGTCTTGACGCGGGTGGCACGACGTGAGAGGCGCGACAACAGTTCGATACCCAGGTTGTGGATCTACGCCGGCGCGCTGGTCGTGGTCGTGTTGCTTTTGTTATGGGCCGCATGGCCGAAGCGTCAACCGCCGCCCGCAACCCAAACCGTATCCGCGCTGCAGACGGTGCCCGATCCCGTGGTCCCGCCTTCAAAAAATGTATGGGAGACCAAGACACTTAAACCCAACGGAAATGCGCCGGTACGCCCCGCGCTGCCAGCCCCCGCCGATTTGGCCAAACTGGAGCGACGATCTCCGCTGACCGTAAATGGACCCGTATGGCGCGTCGTGGTATTTACTTACGCACGCGAGGCAGACGCAGAAAAGAAGGCGGAGTTAGTAAATAAACGGCATCCCAACTTAGATGCGAAAGTGTTTAGTCCAAAACCGCAGGAAAGTCCATATTTGGTGACAGTCGGCGGAAGAATGACTAGAGAGGAAGCCGCGCGGTTGCGGCAGCGGGCGATTGGCATGGGTTTGCCGCGCGATTCTTACATACAAAACTACCGGCAGTAAGCCGTAAGCGGATTGCCCGAGAAATACATATTGTAAGTGCTGGTTCCGCGCATCTATTTAACGGGAGCATAGCCTATCTGGGCGACGAAGACCTCATAGAGCAAATAAAAAAGCGAGGATCGGATGCTTTCGGAGTTCTCTACGACCGCTACGGTCAGGTGGTTTATTCCCTTTTCCTAAGGATTACCCGCGATGCAGCCACCGCGGAAGATCTGGTTCAAGAACTATTTCTCCGTGTCTGGAACAACGCGCAGCGCTTCGATTCCAGTAAAGGCTCATTAGGAGTCTGGATTTTATCTATCGCGCGCAACATGGCCATTGATCATCTGCGCTCAGCCGGGTCGCGATTTTCGGCAAAACTGCGGCCCTTAGAAGATGCCGAGCATCGCCAGGATTACAGTTTGCCTAGCGGTCAGCAAGAGTCGGCAATTGACGATGTTAGAACCGTTCGAGCGGCATTTTCGTATCTTAATCAGAACCAGAAGCAAGTATTAGAGTTAGCTTATTTTGAAGGACTGTCTCAATCGGAGATAGCGGCAAAGCTCAGCGAACCTCTTGGAACCGTAAAGAGCTGGATGCGATCTGGTTTGTTGCGGATGCGACAAGTCATCCAGGGCGGTGTGAAATGAACCACGCTGGAATGGGAGATGAGATTTACGAGCTCTACGTCCTCGGCGTCCTGGAGGCGGATCAGGCCGAAGAGATTGAGGCTCATCTGCGCGAGAACTGCGATTATTGCCGGACGAAACTGCAGGACGCGACCCGGCTTAGCGCTGCAATGGCTGGCATTGCGGATCAGGTGGAACCTCCAGCAGGTTTGCGCCGGCGTGTGCTGGCGAGCGTAGCACCGCCGAGACCTTCGACTTCTTGGGTTTTCGCAGTTGCCGGTTTAGCCGCGGCCTGCGTTGCTTTGTTGGCGCTTTCGATCTGGTTCGGAGCACAGAACAGTAGTTTGCACGGTAAGCTTGCCGGCCTCGAGGTGCAACGAAACGAGTTGGAATCCGCTCTTGAACTGATGAGCAGGCCCGAGACGCGGGCCGTGCAGTTCGGAAATCTGCCGAACGCTCCGCGTGGCCGTGTCTTTGTAAGCAGGACGGGCGGCGATAGTGTTCGTTGGGACTGGCTTACCTGCGTTGTCAGCTAATAAGACGTTTGAGCTCTGGGTGGTGCCCGCCAAAGGCGCTCCAAAGCCGGCCGGTGTTTTTAGGCCCAATGCAATTGGGGAAGCTGTTGATATCTCATCGGCCCTCGTCAACGCCTCCGGAGCCGCAGCAGTTGCGGTTAGCGTGGAGCCGCTGGCTGGCTCGACCGCTCCGACCACCAAACCTTTCTTGATTGTGCCGTTAGCCTAAATCGTTTCTCCCTCAGGCATTTTTCAGTTTGTGTGGCAAACTAGTATGCATGGGTGGCATCCACGCGCTTCCGGAGTCTTCCGGACAGCGCGCGGCAGCGTACTGGTTCAGTGACGGGCTGCCGGAAGTCGCTTTCGGTTCAGCGATGACAGCTTTGGGCGGCATCGGCATAGCCTGGGTTAGCTGGATGCCGTATTGGTGGATGGCACTGGCCTTTGCCCTTGCTGCGGGTTGGTTCTTCGCTTTATATATTTGGGACCGAAAGATACTTGATCTAATCAAGACGCGGCTGACCTATCCCCGAACGGGCTATGCGCAACCGCCGCTAGACGGCTATCCAGAGGGACAGTACATCCTCACTCTGAACAGTACTGTTAAGCCAAGCTCAAAACGGAACGTCACGGCCTTTCGTATGAATACTGTTTATCTGTTTGTTCTGGGGACGACTTTGACGGAAGCGTTCCGGACGCACTGGGGCGTTGCGGTAATGATGCCCACGATTGCCGCTCTGATTTACTGGGGCCACAGATGGTCTGAATATCCGTACTCCTGGTGGTCCGCGCTGCTCCTTGGCCTATCCGGAATTCCTTTTTACTTTGTGGCGCTGCCGTTGCGCGCTGAAGCAATGCTCCCGATATTCCTCGGAGGCGTATGGCTGTTCTGCCGTGGAGCATGGCGCCTGGTGCAATATTTGCGGCACAATTCGCGCCGGGCCCAAGCAACCGCAAGTGCGTGATTGGTCGATGCCGGATTTTATCGACCTAGACCGAATGATTCACGAGCCCGCGCGCCTCGCGATTGTTTCCATTCTGTATGAGATTGGCCAGGGAGATTTTCTGTATCTCAAGAAAGAAACCAATCTCACCCAGGGCAACTTGTCGAGCCATCTGGCCAAGTTAGAAGAGGCAGGCTACGTCAAGATTGAAAAGACCTTCAAAGGGAAACTACCCCTAACCTTGTGTCGCCTCACACCCGAGGGAAAAGAAAGCTTCTTGGATTATTGCCGATCCATGTCGCGCATTGTCGGCGTGACTAATAATGGAACGCCTTCCAAGCGAAGCCGGAACACCCGCTAATACGTGGGGACCTTTGGTACGGCTCCCGCTGGAGCGGGATTCTTCTGGGTTGCCGGCTGACCGCCTTCGGGTAGACGGTACCAGCATCTGCTCCTTCGTGTAAATGAGCGTAGCGGTGTTGTAGCTGGCAAGCTCAAACCCGTGGCCGTGCGTGATGGCGTCGGTAGGGCAAGCTTCTACGCAATACCCGCAAAAAATGCACCGGTTGTAATCAATGTTGTAAACGCTCGCGTAGCGCTCTCCGCCGCTGAAGCGAACAACCTCCGTGTTCTCGGCCGCTTCAATGTAGATACAGTTGGCTGGGCACGCTGCCGCGCAAAGGAAGCAAGCGACGCATTTTTCAAGGCCCGCTTCATCGCGCTGCAATACGTGAGCGCCACGATAGCGTTCTTCCAGCCGGGCCGGACCGTCCGGATATGCTTCCGTGATCGCGGGCTGAAGCATCTCCTTGAACGTGATGCCCATGCCCTTGGCGATGGCCGCAGCCGAACCGAGCACGTCACCGATATTCGCCATTCTGTTTACAGGTTAGCGCAGCAGATGACGTCGGGCATGTCGGGCTCATTGCACTACGATGGAGTCGTGCGCGGAGTTGTGCTGTTGTTGTTGGCGGCCTCACTGGTTTTTGGCGACACGTTCAAGCTTTTCTTGAAGGACGGCGGGTTTCATCTCGTCCGCGAATATCAGATACAGGGTGATCGGGTGCGATTCTACAGCACTGAGCGTAGCCAATGGGAAGAAATGCCGACGGCACTCGTGGATTTGGACAAGACGCAACGCGAACAAAAAGCGCGCCAGCAAGAAAAGCAGCAGGAAGCGCGCGAAGAGAATGAGGAAGACCAGGCGGTTCGTGAACAGCGGCGTGAAATTGCGTCCATTCCGAAGGACCCCGGCGGTTACTACAACCAGGATGGCCAAGTGAAAGCGCTCAAGCTGGCCGATTACCAGGTGATCACGGATAAAAAGCGCAAAGCTATTCAGATGTTATCGCCAATTCCACTGGTTCCGGGTAAGGCGTCCGTGGTGATCAAAGGCAGTCATTCCACCTTCGTCGTGAATGAGCCCCGGCCGAACTTTTACATGCGGCTGGCGAAAGAAGAGCGGTTCGGCATTATACGGCTGACGCCTAAGAAGGATGCGCGAGTGGTAGAAAACATCGCAATCATTGCGGTAAGTAAGCAGGCCATCGAGGAACGCAAGCAGATGGACACGTTTGAGCAGCAGCTCGCCGACGGACTGTATAAGGTGTGGCCGGAGAAGCCGCTCGAACCGGGCGAGTACGCGCTTGTCGAATACGCAGACACGGAAGATCAGCAGGATATCGAACTGCTGGTCTGGGATTTCGCCGTGTCGGGAGCGGCACGGTAGAGGTGTTGAGAGCGCGTGCTATTTGGGGAGCGCTCCGCGAGACCTCAATTCTTAAACTGGCTTACGTCGAACACCAATTGGGGTCGCAGGAATCCAAATTCGAAGGCCGAAGGACAGCTGGAATCGTCCTCATAGAGTGGCCGATTGAAACAGAAAGTTCCCGGGTGAGCGGCGCAGTATGCCTCCATTTGGCGGAATTGCATGCCCTCTCTTGACCATCCCCGGTTAAGAGGACGAAGCTGCGAGAAAAAGTTGATTTCGAGCCCGTCTACCATTCCACCCATCGAATGGGCGATGAAGTGACCCTTATCTCGATTTTCCCCGAGACTTTCTTCCGTGGGCCCAGCCCAGCCCCTGATCCGCGACTTCTCACGAGCGCGTGTGGGAACGCTGCTGTGACCGCAAACGGCAACCAGGCGGTCTTCTATTTTCCGGGAACTTGAGGCGACAATGCCCAAATCTTCAAGCCCCGAATACCAATCATAGATGTACATCAGTGAGCCAAGTTGAACGTCAACGAGGTTAGTCGGTCGCCCGGTTGACTCCCGATATTGACCGGCCCAAAGCTCCGGCAAACGATGCCTCAAGTATCCGACAATATCGCGTGGCGAGATCTTTTTGGCTTTTGTCAAAACGTCCGCATAACTGATCGAATATTGCCGTTTAGACTTGGTCATTTTGTCTGTTCAGTTACCCCTGTCGAGACA
This sequence comes from Terriglobia bacterium, assembly GCA_963846025.1. Classification (GTDB taxonomy): domain Bacteria; phylum Acidobacteriota; class Terriglobia; order Bryobacterales; family Bryobacteraceae; genus Bog-105. Next base: position 179,726 of record CAWJUG010000008.1, read on the forward strand.
AACCAGCAGCACCGAGAATCGAGTCTCAGCCGGATAGAGACATAGCTAGTAGAAGACAGCTTACCCAAGGTGATTCAAAGCCTGCTCAGTCATTCGTAGCGCAGCGCTTCAGCCGGCGCGATGCGTGAGGCCGTACGCGATGGATGCAGCGTCGCGATGAAGCTGGTGAGCAGTGCAAGTCCAGCCACCCAGACGCCGTCGGTCCAATGACTCTGAAACGGCACATAGCTGAGTGCGTAGATCTGTTCATCCAGCTTCAGCCAACGGTAGTGATTGAAGAGCGCCGTAACTGTGTACCCGGCGGTCAACCCAATGATGCAGCCGATAGCGCCGATAATCAGTCCCTGTAGTACGAAAATGCGCTGAATTTGCGCTCGTGCCGCTCCCATGGACATAAGGATGGCCACGTCGCGGTGCTTTTCCATGACGAGCATCACGAGCACCACCAGAATGTTCAGAGCAGCCACCAATTCGATCAGGCTTACGGTGATGACACTCACCAGCTTTTCGAGCCTTAGGGCATTGAGAAGCGAACGGTTCTCGTCCATCCAGGTGCGGGCGACCAGGTTTGCCCCAATCACTCCTTCGGCCTCTCGCGCAACGGCAGGAGCCTCGAAGATATTGTCGAGACGCACCTCGATCGTGTTGACGACATCGTTTAGATCAAGCACGCGCTGGGCGGCGTTGAGCGACGTAAATGCCCAGGTGGCATCGAGATCGTAGAGACCCGATTCGAAGATACCGGCGACGTGAAACTGATACATGCTAGGGACAATCCCCACCGGCGTTAGTTCCCCCTGATAACTGATCACCGTTACGGAATTGTTTACTGTAAGCCCGAGTTGCTCCGCCAGTCGGGAACCGAGCACTACCTGATAATCGACGCCGGGTTTATCAAACGGATCCAGAGAACCCCTTTTCAGGTGCCGCAGCATGTCGGGAATGGCCGCGCCGTTGCCTAGGGGAACGCCTTTGAGCAAGGCGCCCGCTCCGATCAGCGGGCCTTTTACCGCGACCTGCCCATAGAGTCCAGGTGTGGCGCTGATCACATGCGGAATGCGCTTTAACTTCGGAATAAGCTGCTCCCAATGCTCGATGCCGTACGACGGGTTGCGTTCGAGTATGGTAACGTGCGCGGTGGCGCTGAGAAGACTCGCCTGCAAAATGCTCTGAAAACCGTTCGTAATTGCGAGAGCGATGATGAGAGCGCAAACGCCGGCGGCCACTCCGAGGACAGAGATTACTGTAATTACCGAGATGACGGTCTGTTTGCGTTTGGCGCGCAGATAACGGATAGCGACAAGCCATTCAAAGAGCGACATCAGGCTCGCTTGGTCATGACTCGAGCTCTTTCAGACGAGCTGCAATTCCGATTTCTCCTTCAGGGCGAAGCAAGGGAAAGAGAATTACATCCCGGATGGAGCGGGACCCGGTAAGGATCATCGTCAGACGGTCAATACCGATTCCTTCACCGCCGGCGGGAGGCATCCCATAACATAGCGCTCGAACGTAGTCTTCGTCCATCATGTGCGCTTCTTCATCGCCGCCAGCCCTGCGTGCAAGCTGCGCCTCAAAGCGGCGGCGCTGCTCTTGGGGGTCGTTCAGCTCTGTGAAAGCGTTGGCGATTTCCATACCAGCCGCGTAGATTTCGAAACGTTCGACGAACGCTGGCTCGTCTGGCTTGTTCTTCGAAAGCGGCGAGACTTCGACCGGGAAATCATAGATGATCGTGGGCTCGAATAGTTGATCTTCAACATGCCGCTCAAAGAGAGCGATCAGGGCTGTTCCCGGGGTCGCCTCTTTTGAGTGGTGTTGCAGCCACTCAGGGTCTTTCACGTTTTCGAGCGATGGCTTCGCATCACCCTGCCAGAATTCCACTAGCGCTTCTCGCATCGAGAACTGGCGGAAATGGGCAAAGTCCAGCGTGCGTCCATCGCGCTCCACTTTGCTCGAGCCAGTCGCGTCGAGGGCGACCTCGGCCAACAGCTCTTTTGAGAGCTGCATCATCCCGTGATAATCCGTGTAGGCCTGATAGAACTCGAGCATCGTGAATTCGGGATTGTGCTGAGTGGAGATGCCTTCGTTCCGGAAATTACGATTGATTTCGTAGACGCGCTCAATCCCGCCGACCACCAGGCGCTTCAGGTAAAGCTCGGGCGCGATGCGGAGATAGAGATCAATGTCCAGCGCGTTGTGGTGCGTAATAAAAGGCCGGGCAGTGGCGCCGCCGTAAAGCGACTGCATCATCGGCGTTTCGACTTCGAGAAAGCCGCGGGCATCGAGGCGGCGGCGAAGCGAGCTGATAATTTTCGAGCGCGTTACAAAGATCTTTCGGACATCACGATTAGCGATCAGATCCAGATAGCGCTGCCGATAACGCATTTCGACATCCTCAAGGCCGTGCCACTTCTCCGGCAACGCAAGCATGATCTTCGATAGAAACGTCAGATCTTCGACGTGAACCGTGAGCTCGCCTGTTCTGGTGCGAAACAGATATCCGGAAACACCGATGATGTCGCCGTTGTCCAGCAGTTCATAAAGCTTGTATGACGTTTCACTGAGTGCGTCCTTTTTGATGTAGATCTGAAGCGTCTCGCCATTCTGCAGCAGGTGAATAAAACCGGCTTTGCCCATGCGCCGGATGGTTAGGATGCGGCCGGCGAACCGAACGTGGATGGGCGGCGCTAATTCCTCGGCAGTCTTGGATCCATGTTCGGAAAGAATGCCCGGGACGGTATCGGTCTGGTCAAAGGCGCGGCCATACGGGTCAAAGCCTAGCTCGCGTATTTGCGACAGCCGCTGATGACGTTGGCGCAATATCTCATCTTCTAGTGCCAGAAAGGACGCTCCTTGCAATTCAATTGTAAGAGGCGGCGGCCAAAATGCGAGATGACGAGATGCACGCCAACAGTAGCAAGCGTTGGCAGCTATCGCCTGACAATCACCTCGCGCAAGTGATCGCGAGTGAGGAAAAATTTTAGTGATGCAGCCTTTTGAAAAAGCTTTTCCAGCGTGCGATTGTTGAAAAACTGACTGCGCTGATAGCCTGCGCCTACTCGGGGCATCTGCAGCAACGTCTTTTGATCTTGAATCCGGTAGTTGTAAACGGGAATTTGCTTTGCTTTCTCGTCGGCGTTGAAAAAAACCAGCATTTGACCGCCCGGACGCATCACGCGGAGGAGTTGCGCCACCGTTTCTTCAAGTACGGGCGAAGTCAATAACTGCAGAGCGTCCCATACCAGCGCGCCATCGAAGAACTCGTCCGGGAAGGTGAGTGTTTGGTCTAGAAACCGTTGCGCGAGACTCGGCGCCTGCTGCGCTTCGAGGAAGTCTTCGCCGAAGCAATCCTGCATCGTGCCGATCACGTCGTCGGATGAAATGCGGTGGCCCATTCCAGTAATGAAGCTGATGTTCGCCTGGCTGGCTCCCGACATATCCAGAATCGACAGGTTCTCTGAGTTCCGCAGCGTCGAGCAGAACTGATCGAAGCCGCTGCTCTGACGGGACAAAGTGGGAGGCGCACCTTTGCCCGACGGGTTGGTGGAGGATTCTTTTTGACCGCCAAATTTCATAGGAGTTGCGAAAGCGGAGCTCCGAAAAACGATGGCGAGGCGCGGAACTGCGGCGAACTACTGACGCGTTCCGCGCGGGGCGCGTTATTGCTTCACAGTGCTGGCCGGAGTTACGGGCGTCGACGAAGCTGCGGCAGCTGGCGGGGAGGCCGGCTGGCCCTGCGGCGTCGGAGTAGGCTTCGCGGATGTAGCTTTCGAAATATCTATGCTGCCTTTGAAATAAGCACCGTCTTCAATCACAATGCGGCTGGTCTTGATGTCACCAACCAATTTCGCTTCTTTTTTGATATCGATTTTGTCAGTGGCGTCCACATTGCCCTGTATAGAACCGTGAATGATGATCTCTCTGGCTTTCAGGCCAGCCTGCACGCGGGCATTCGGCCCGATAGTCAAGCGATGTTCCTGGCACTCAACGGTGCCTTCCACTTCCCCATCGATTGTCAGGTCTTCACGAGCGAAGATCTGACCCTTGACGGTTACATTTTTTCCCAATGCGGCTGATCCGCCACGGGCGGAAGTGGTTTCAGGTTCAAAAGTTCTGGATGGCGATGACATAGTCTCGGGTTCTCTCCTCTGTGTTTCCACCGTGTGCACGGGTGCAGCCGGCACGCCAGCGGGCCGTTGCGGCTGCTGCGGTAGTTCGTCTTCTTTTCGTTTGCTCCACATGAAACAGGGATCTCCTGGAAATGCTCCTCTCAATCGTACTACTCCCGGTATTGTGAGCTTTAGTACGAACCGTACCGCCGGTTGGAACGCCTGCAGAACGTATTCCGCCGTTCCGGACAAAGGCTTGTGATAATAGAGGCGGTGTCGAAGCATCGGGACCTGGAATCGCGGTTAGAGAGAGCGGAGCAGCAGCTTGGGCTTTTTCAGCGAGTCAGCCGTTTGATGACGCGCGACATGGAACTTGAAGGGGTTTTACACGAAATTGTCGGTCTAATCCGCGATTTCCTTGCGTGTGATTCCTGTCTGATTTACTTGGTCGAAGAAGGGCGGTTGGTGCTGTTCGCGTCGAGTGATGCCAACCGCGCGAACATCGGCAAGGTACGCCTCAGGATCGATGAAGGGCTCACGGGCTGGGTAGCACGCGAGCGAAGACTGTTGGCTATTTCGCGCGAAGCCTATAATGATCCGCGCTTCAAATTTTTTAAGGATCTGCCGCAGGATACGTTCGAAGCGTTCCTTTCAGCCCCGATAATTTCCCAGGGAAAGGTGGTGGGCGTTATTAATGTGCAGCACAAGGAAGCTCGCCTCCATTCGGGAAGCGATATGGAGATGCTGAGCACAATCGGCGAGCAGGTAGGTTGTTTGCTGGTGCTTTCACAGCAGAAACGGACCAACGAGGTGGCTCCCGTCTAGCAAGAGACTGCCTGCGCGCGGCATGCGCCGCCCTTGCACCGCGACAAATCTATCCCATTTCGTGGTGAGTTTCAGCTATATCGCCCAAAGGGAGATCTGCGTTTGCGAGCGTATCTTCTGCAGCCTGCCCAAACGGTTCCTGGGGCGGGCCGAGAGGCCGGAAGCTGACAAAATTACAACGGCAGGTGGCGCAACGGTAGCGCCGCGCCCCAAAAGTGAGCATCAGCTTCTTTGCCACCCCGACGTGATATCCCTTGCGAGGCCAGTTAGTAAGCTGGAGGCTAAGGCACTTAGGACACTTGGCATAAGCGAGCCTAGAAAGCAATAATACGTTCACCGGAAAACGGCCGTTGCAATCGAGACAGCGGAAGGGATAGGTGCCGATTGCCATCTTGGCTAGCTCGGCATTTGACTGCCGCCGCGAACGGCGAAGGTGCGTACTGCCGCAATAGTCGCAAGTAACCGGATAAATCATGCCGCCACAATCTTATCGGCTTGACGGCTCGCTACGTAAGTCTGTTGATAGGAAAGGAAAGCGCTGCGTAATGCGTCCAGAATCCCGGGTGCTTGTGCCAATGGCTCATGATCTATCTCTAATACAGGTAATAGATCTCGCGTGGTCGACGTTATAAATACCTGATCCGCTTGTTCAAGATCGGAGGGAGTAAGTTCACGCTCGGAAATAGTCAGGCCCGGTACGCTGATCTGCTCGATTAGCACAGCGCGAGTCACGCCCGGAAGACAGCCAGAGGTGGCCAGGGGAGGCGTCCAAATGTCATCTCCCTGTATGACGAAAACATTCGCGGATGTACATTCGCTGACCTGCCCTTCTTCGTTGAGAAGTATGAATTCGTCGAAACCTTGCTCGTGCGCTTCTTCATACCAGGTGAGATTTTGCGCCCAGGACATGATCTTCGCGCCGGCAAAAGGAGAAGCGCCGTAGCGGGCATTTGCCTTATAGGCCAGCTTTACACCGTTACCCCATTGATGTAACTCAGCAGTAAACGCAACCAGATCCGTATGGCGCGTCAAATTCGGAGCTTCAAATAATCCGCCGTGATTGCGTACCAGAGCGACACGGAGAGTGGCATTGTGGGCATGGTTGGCCTCCACCAGCGAAAGCAATGCACGCGCCAGATCATCTTCCGACAATTCAAAAGGCACATGCATACGTTCGGCATCGCCCCGCATTCGGCGGTAGTGCCGGTCGAAAGCGAACAACACTCCATCCACAACGCGCATGGTGGTGAAAACACCCCAGCCGTTCATAAATCCTACCTGGCCCGGCCGAAGCAGACGTTCGGCAGTATCGTGGATCTTGCCGTTATGAAGTAGATTGGGATGCACTTACTCGTATTTTAACGAAGAAATGAGCAGTCAGGCAGAGCGCGTGGCAGCGGCAGTCAAAAGTTGAGGCAACTCTTTGCAGAGTGCGCGAAGAGCGTTGCCGCGATGGCTCACCTGAAATTTCTCTTCGGCTGATATTTCGCCAAAGGACGCATTGAGAGAAGGAAAAAAGAAAAGCGGATCGTAACCAAAACCGTTCTGGCCGCGCGGTGCCGGCAGGATTCGGCCTTCCGCTACGCCGCGGCGGGTAGTTAGCACGTGGCCTCGGCAAGCTAGTGTTAATACGCAGATAAATCGCGCTTCCCGATGAACGGTAGCGCCCAGATCACGAAGAAGCAGATTGTTATTCTCCTCGTCCGTCGCATCCGGACCTGCATACCGGGCAGAATGAACGCCCGGCGCGCCATTCAGTGCATCGACGGAAAGTCCGGAGTCATCAGCCAAGACGATTTCGTAGGTGAAGCCGGAGTAATAGAGAGCCTTCAACACTGCATTTTCTTCAAACGTGCTCCCCGTCTCTTCAGGAGGCTGGATGCGATTTAGATCCGGCAGCGGCTCGAAGTCCAGATCTGCGGCGCCCGCCTCATGCGCGGCTAGCATAAATTCCCGCAGCTTCCCGGCATTGGTCGAGCAGACGTAAATGCGCATTTAGCCGCCGAAATCTGCCAGCACCTGCCGCTGCAAATCTCGCAGTTCACGGATTCCTTTCCGAGCGAGAGCGATGAGCTGCAATAAGTGAGTGTCTTCGAACGGTGTGCGCTCGGCAGTCGCTTGTAGCTCCACGAATTGATCGGCTCCGCTCATGACGACGTTCATGTCGACATCCGCACGAGAGTCTTCTTCGTAACAAAGGTCGAGCATCGCAACGCCGTTAACCACGCCCACGCTAGTTGCAGCAACCGAATCAACCAGCGGCGACTTCCCGATGGCTTTGAACTTGACCAGCGTTCGAAGCGCGATTGCGAGCGCCATATAGGCGCCCGTAATGGCAGCGGTGCGCGTCCCGCCATCGGCTTGCAGCACATCGCAATCGACGATGACACTGCGTTCGCCTAGCGCCGCAAGATCGACGATAGAGCGTAAAGAACGCCCGATCAGGCGTTGTATTTCATGGGTACGGCCCGACGGGCGTCCTTTAGAAACCTCACGCGGAGTACGCGTAATAGTTGCCCTAGGTAGCATCGCGTATTCGGCCGTTACCCATCCCTTGCCGCTGCCGCGCAAAAAACCAGGAACGGAGTTCTCTACGCTTGCCGCGCAAAGCACGCGAGTATTGCCAACTTCGATCAGGACAGAGCCGTCGGCAGTCACCAGGTAGCCCGGCGTAATTTTGGTTGGTCTAAGTTGGTCTGGTTGCCTGCCGTCGGTGCGCAAACCTAAGCTTATCTAAGCCCGGGTTCTGCAGCTTAACTGCCGCCGCCGTGAAAACTCGCAAAGAAGAAAAAGCCCAGAACCAATAAAATAATGGCCAGCAAAATGAGGCAGGGAATCGCGCCTTGCCTCGGCATTGCAGACGTTTTGGAAGTAGATGATTTCTTCTTGATTCGGGGGCCGGCCATCGGAAGTTAGCTGCCGGCATAGGCCCAAGGCAGTAAAGCTCTTTAGGCTTACGTCAGCTTGCGTTGAAAATAGTTACTTCTTGAATAAGCTATCAAACGCCGCACGCGCGTCAGTAGCATTGCGCGGGGCAGCGACGACGCCGTTCCCGGGGGATTGGGACACGACACCGCCCGGTGCCGAATCGCGCGCGACTGTCACACGCGATGAAAACAACTCACACGTGTTCGCTTGATCCTTCATCGCGATGCGGGCCGGTATCGGCTTCAGGCACTGAAAACGTGTAGAGGAATCGAAGTTCACGCATTGTTTACAACAGTGCAAGGCGGCCCCGCATTTGGGACATTTGCCTGTGAAGTCCGTGTCGGCCGCTAATGCCACCGCACAGTTGAAGCAGCGGGCAGCGGCCACCGTTTGCACCAGACGGGGCAGCTTAGGCCCAGTAAAATCGAGTGGCGGCTTGGCGCCAGAAGGGCGGGGCCGATCGGAGCGATAGGAATCGCCGCGATCAGAATCCTGGTAGCCGTTTTGCCGGTATTTGCGATCTCCGTCCATTCTCGTTGATCGACTCCTTAGAGAGTGTCCGGTCCCGATTAAAGCGATTTTTCAGAGCAGTTTCCGTGACCGGATGAAAGTGGGTGCAGTTCCAGTGTTCGAGAAAAAAGTTCTAGTACGCTGGGTTCTCAGAAGAGGACGGGGTCTTGGGAGGACGTGGAAGAATTAAGATCCCGCCAGCACCTGCTTAGTATGTACCACAACTGTTGTGGGCCGCGCCAGTAGCAAGAAAGCTTATTAGATGAAAATTCAGTCTGAAACCCACTTTAGTAAGGCATTACACGGCCGTGTTAGTGGATTATCGAAGTGATTCGGGCTAATTCGCACCGAGTAGCCTACGCGCCCGCTCTGCTGAACCGTAAATTCGCTAGCAAATGTTACCGCGCTGCCCTTTTCCTCCACTGGAGCTAAGGGTAAGGTATAAGTGCCCTGCAGTTGACCGTTGACGCCTATTTGCCCGATCACTGCTTCTACTCGAACTTCAGTCGGGCTGAGCCCGGCGAGATCCACCGTAGTACGCAGTGGAACAGCCGAGCCGCTCATCACCTGGTCGGCCGGCGTTTCCCCCACATCCACAAACTTGATCAGATTCCACGCCTGGTTCACGCGAGAGTCCCACACCGTCTTCTGACGGGCAGCTTCGAAATTCTGTTTGGAAAGATTCATCCAGAATTTGTGCGCGGGCTGGTATAACTCCGACATATACTCGGTCACCATACGTCCACAACTGAACAGCGGCGTGATGTTGGCCATAGAGGTTTGCATGCGCCTGATCCATTCGAGCGGGATCTCGTTTTCGGAAGCCTGATAGAAGAGCGGAACGATATCGTTTTCGAGAGTGGAGTAGACGGCGCTCGAGTGAATATCGTCCTGATCTTCCGAGTACCTCACACGATCGCCAATGGCCCAACCGCCGGAGATCTCGAATGCTTCGTCAAACCACCCATCCAGCACGCTGAGATTGAGGACTCCGTTCATCGACGCTTTCATACCGCTCGTCCCGCAAGCCTCCTCCCCGCGCCGCGGATTGTTTAGCCAGAGGTCAACACCCTGTACCATTTCGCGCGCAACCTGAATGCCATAGTCTTCGACGAAGATCAGGCGTTTCGAAATCTCAGGGTCGCGCGACAGAGCGACAATTTCACGGATGAGCGTCTTGCCTGGAGTATCCTTCGGATGCGCCTTGCCGGCCACCACGATTTGCACCGGCATCTTGGGATTGTTCAGGATCTTCTTGAGACGCGGAACATCGCGGAACAGCAGCGTCGCCCGTTTGTAAGTGGCGAACCGGCGTGCAAATCCAATCGTGAATACGTCGGGATCGAGAACGTCATGAAGCCGCCGAATTTCTGCGCTGGAAGCTTTTCGATGGGTGGCGGCGGCTACCGCTCGCTCACGCACAAATGCCACAATGCGGCGCTTACGTTTGCGGTGCATTTCCCATAATTCCTGGGCGGGGATTTCATGCACCAATTCCCATAGCTGTTTGTCTTCCAGGCGCTCGCGCCAATCGGGCTGTAAATACTGGTCGTAAAGACTTGCCAGATCGCCATTGATCCAGGTAGATGAATGGACTCCGTTCGTAACAGACGTGATCGGCACTTCCTCCATCGGCAAGCGCGGCCAGAGCATCTCGAACATTTCCTGCGAGACTTTGCGATGAATCACGCTGACCGCATTACGGAAAGCTGACGTCTTCAAGGCAAGAACCGCCATCGAGAAGCTTTCCGCCGGATCTTGCATATTATTCCGGCCAAGCGTCAGCAGTTTCTCAAACGGGAACCCGGATTTTTCGCAATAACGGGCGAAGTAGTCGTAAACAAGACTCGAATCAAACAGATCGATGCCGGCCGGAACGCACGTATGCGTGGTGAAGACGTTGCTCAGTCGCGTCGCCTCCAGCGCCTGCTCGAAGGCCAGTCCATTTTCCTGCATCATCAGCCGAATGCGCTCGATCGCGAGAAACGCCGAATGCCCTTCGTTCATGTGATGAACGGTCGGTTTGATGCCCAGTTTCTTCAGAGCGCGCAGACCCCCGATACCCAGAACAATCTCCTGGCGAATGCGCTTGTGTATATCTCCGCCATAGAGCTGATCGGTGATTTCGCGGTGTTCGGCAGACTTGTTAAGCGGGATGTTGGTGTCAAGGAGGTACAGCTTTACGCGCCCGACATCGATGTACCAGACCTTTATAAACAGCTCGCCGGTCGGCAGCGGCAAGCTGACGATCACTTCTTCATCAAAGTCGCCCAGACACGGCCTGACCGGAAGAGTGTAGAAGTCGTTGAGCGGCGCTCGCTCCTGCTGCCATCCATCTGGATTTAGGTATTGCTGAAAATAGCCCCGTTGATAGAGAAGACCCACTCCGGTAAGAGCAAAATCATGGTCGCTCGCTGCTTTCAGATGGTCGCCGGATAGAATTCCCAGACCGCCGGAATAGATCTGCATGCAGTCCAGCAGGCCATATTCCATCGAAAAATATGCAATCTGCGGCGTGCTTTCATTGGGAGCGACCGAGTGCAGATATGAATCGTAACGTTCGCACGCGCGGCGATACAAAGAGATGAACCGCGGGTCGGCCGCGGCCCGATCCAGTTTCTCTTGGGAAATGCGTCCCAAAAGCTGAATCGGATTGTGGTTCGACTCTTTCCACAGAGTGGGATCAAGCCGTCGAAACAGAGACCGAATGGAGTGATCCCAGCTCCATAGCAGGTTGTAGGAAAGCTCTGAAAGACGATTCAGTGCGGGCGGCAATGCCGGGCGCACGAGGAATTCTCGTAACGGTTGAATCTGATAGGACATGCAGGAGTGCGATTAATTACTAGTGAGTTAGTGCGTCGGCAACTCCAAAATAGCAGAACTTTGGCTAGTATTGTTTCGAGCGATGCCGGTATATCGGCTCCGTAAGCAAATTTACGGAACAGAATTCCAGCGCTCTTCCTGGGGCGCGTTCAACCAAGAACATGCTTCGAGCGCAGCACTTCATCCAGTTCTGAATTTGACGGCTCGCTCAAAACCTGGCCGTCCACATCGATCGTCGGTTTTTTTTCCGCCCCGTCGTTGTGATCGGCCACCCACTTCGCCGAAGCAGCATCTTCTTCGATATCGATGTATTTATATTCGACGCCCAGGTCGTCCAAGTGCAGCAACGCGGCTTTGGTCAACGGGCACCAGTCAGCGCCATATACGGTAACTAGCGGCATGCCGGGTAGACTATACAAACGCACAGCTTAATACCGTCTATTTGGCACAAAGCAACCCACCGCACGTCCAAAACATCAGCTCTAATAGGAAGAAGCACATGAACGGCTATCGTCAGCAACCAACCGCCTGGGACAACCTCAGTGGAACTACGCCCCTCACCACGCGCACAGCAGTGGTGGTAAAGCAGACCTATCTGCTATTGGGCCTTGCCGTTTTCAGTGCCATTGCGGGTGGGTACGTCGGCGCAACCTCCGAGACGCTGGCCCGCTTCTTTTCCGGCTGGATCGGCTGGATCGCCGCCCTGCTTCTTCTGAACTTCGTTCCACGCGTTGCCATCTCTGTTCGTCACAACCACCAGCTCGGGGTTGCCGTTCTCGTGTTCGACGGATTCATCTCGGGTATAGCGCTTTCCCCGCTGCTCTGGGTAGCGCGCCTGTACGCGCCCGCTCTAATCTTAGTTGCGCTGTTCATCACTGGTTTCGTGTTTGTCGGGATCACGCTCTACGTCATGAGCTCGAACCGGACGTTCTCCGCTCCCCGCGGTCTCTTGACCGGCATCTTCTTCTCAGTAATCGGCGCCATCATCCTGAATAGCTTCCTGCATATCGGTGTGGCGGGAATTCTCATCGCCGTCGGCATTGGCGCGCTCGGTGTATTCACCCTTGTTTACTCCACGAGCGCGGTTCTTCGTTCACCGGATGCGGACAGTCCTATTCCCGGTGCACTGATGCTCTTCGCCAGCATCTTTAACATCTTCGTTGCGGCATTGAACATCCTCTTGCGCGTGCTGGGCGGCGGTCGCCGCGGTTAGCTGTTGCATCAGGCTACAAAGCGTAGAGCAGCCGCCGGCGTACGTACGAACTTAGTAAACGGCTGCAGTCAAGAAACGCCACGCAATCCTTAATACGAGAACTGCGTGGCCGGCGCGGACTCGGAGGTTTCACCGCGTCTAACCGGGTAGTTATGGACCGGGAAAAATGTTCTCCAGGCGCTAAGAGCTGGGCAGCGGTTCCCGAGCCGCGCAACGCGATCAGCTCCTACTGCCGCTTTCTTCTAGGCCTAGTACAACTTCCTACCCCATCGTCTTCCCGCGCGCCGATAAGCAATCCGATGCGACGTGCAACCCGGAAGTAGGTGCACGGCATTCTGACGGAAGGAGGGGGCGATCGTCGGTTCGCCCCCCTTTCGTCCAGCGCGTCCCCGACAATTCGGAGCGTTACGCTGAGGTGATGGAAGAAATCGCTCGCGGCGTCGCCATAGTCCCTATGAGTATCTCCAACGCCTACCTGGTTGGCGATGCCCAAGCATGGGTTCTTGTCGATTCCGGCACGCCCGGCAATGCACAAATCATAAAGGAAGCGGCCGACACCCGCTTCGGCGCTGGCACGAAGCCGCGCGCCATTGTTCTCACTCATGGCCACTTCGATCACGCCGGTTCCTGTCTGGAATTGGCAGAGGCATGGAACGTGAAGGTCCACGCTCACCGGCTGGAGAGGCCTTATCTCACCGGCAAATCACTGTATCCTCCGCTGGATGTCACCGCTCCTGGCGCGTTCTCTTTTCTGGCACGCTTCTTCCCATCGCGCACGGTCAACATAGCCACTCGGCTGCTCGAATGGAACGGCGATTTCTCCATCTTTGGAATCGCGGGCTGGCGATCCCTTCATACGCCCGGTCATGCTCCCGGGCATTTCGCGTTTTTTCGTCCCGATGACGCTGTGCTGCTGGCCGGCGACGCCGTCACCACCATGAACCTGGACAACATCATCGACATTGCAACACGCGATCAGAAACTCTGCCGCCCTCCGGTTCCAGCCACCTACGACTGGCAGCAAGCGCGCGAGTCCGTCCGGAAGCTAGCTGATCTGAAGCCGTTCCTCATTGCTGCCGGCCACGGCCTGCCCATGGCAGCGGCGTCTGCTGCACTACAGGAGCTCGCAAATAACTTCCCTGTGCCGGAACACGGCCGATACGTTCCCGAACCGGCGCGTGCTGACGAAACCGGCATTGTCTACTTGCCTTCAAAACCGGTCGACCGCCTTATACGCGCGACCGTCGGTGTTTTTTCAGCGGTGGCAGCGATTGGCGTAGCCGGACTGCTGCTCTATAAAGGCCGCAAGTCCTGAATCGTCTGCGCATCCCATTTCCCTTTCTGCTCTCCCTGCCGGAGCGTATGCTCCGCTCCTTAGCCGCACTCTCAGGGGGCCTGCTAAAAGAACTCGGAGCGGTTGCCATTCCAGCGCGCCTTCGGCGCACTTCGCTCTATCGAACGGCAGTCGAGGTCACTCTGCGCTTCCTCATTCAGGAGGTTGGACAAGTGGAGAACATTTATCCCACTGAAGAACGTCTCGCGCAAGACTTTCTGCTACAGCGTGGCGCGAGTCATGGGATCGAACTCCTCGGGCTTCTCACTTTGCATGTCTCGCCTATCTGGGTTCTGGCCGCTCTTGCCGATGCTGCTGGAGCGGGCGGGGCGCTCGTTGAAGAAGTATCGCAAGCTCTGAAAGACGAAGGTTTGCTTGACTCGAATGTGCGCTTTGAAACGGTTGATCAGCTTCTTGACGGCCTCGAGAGAACCGGCGCTCACCTCGCTGATGCGTTGAACACCCCGCCGCTGAATATCGCCGGGCTTCGCCGCGAATGGCTGAAACTGAAAACAGAACTGGCCATTTTTCCCCATACGAGGCTGCCGTCCGCTGCTGTGCTCCGCAGTCTCTGGAAGGATCTTGTCGATTCTGCAAAATCGCAAAACCGCTCCGTGTTCGCGCTCTGCTCCGCGGTCGCGCTCTCCACGTTGACGGACGTCCCTTCAAATTTGCTCTGGCTTTCTCGCGCAACCGGGATCGCTGCAACCCGCACAGGTTCGGTCGTGGGAGGAGCCCTTCTTGATCACTACAGATCATCGCTGCTGGAGATTGCCCGCTCCGGATTCATAGCTTACTGGCGTCGCCAGTTTCGTCCTTACCTTCACACCGCCGCGAACCAGTTTGCCGCCGCAAAAACTTCCACAACCGAAAAATGGATTTTGCGCCGTTCCCGAAAGGCGTCTTCCGAAAAAGTTCCGCGTGCCTAGCCGAACGGCTGATGTGCATCGCGTTCCGCCGCTTCACAATGAAGCCATGAATACTACAGCGTTAGATCTGGCTGGCCTTTCTCAATCCTTTGTGGATCTGATCGCTAGATCTGCCTCAGGTGTCGTAGCAGTCAAGGCGGCGCCCTATCGAGTAGTCAGTGGCATTTGCGTTCGTGATAATGTGTTCGCCGTTGCCGACCATTCGCTTCGGCGTGAAGACCGCGTACCCGTTCACACAATGAGTGGCAACCACGTTTCCGCCGCCATACTCGGTCGTGATCCTGGCATAGATGTAGCATTTCTCAAAGCGGACGGGCTCGACCCCACGCCGCTCACTGCGGCCGATCCGGTATCGCTGAAGCCCGGCAGTCTCGCCGCGGTGGTCGGGCTTACTCTTGATGTCGGTCTCTCCTCGAGTATCGGCATTCTGGGGGCAGTCGGCGGTCCCCGCAGAACTTGGCGCGGCGCTACTCTCGATCATTTCTATCGCCTTGACGTGAACTTGTATCCATCGCAGTCCGGCGCTGCGGTTGTGAATCACGCCGGCCAACTCATCGGTCTGGCGACCCCCGCGCTACTCCGCCACTCTGCGGTGGCCGTCCCCCTCGTCACCATTAACCGTGTTCTCGACGAGTTGCTAAAGACCGGGCGAATCCGTCAAGGCTACCTCGGGGTCGGCATGCAGCCCATCGTTATTCCTGCGGGGCTGCGTGAGAAGACTGGCTACACCTCCGAGTCTGGCCTAATTGTGTTGAGCGTGGAGTCCGGTTCGCCGGCGGAAGAAGCCGGTGTTCAACTGGGCGATATTCTCATCGCATTAGACGCGAAGCCCATTACGGACGTCGATGAACTGCAAGCCTCGCTTCGGGGCGAAAATGTCGGTCGCAGCTTGAGAGCACTTTTCGTTCGGGGCGGGGAAACGGTAGACAAGCAAATTAAAATCGCCGAGCGCGCTCGGAAGCCGAACTAGTCGCGCTGATTCGTGACCGGCGGGCATAGTTTGATCCGGATCGCAATCGTCGCTGACACGCTGGGCCGTGCACGGCATCTCGCGACGCTGCTCGCAGACGATGAGCGCCTCGATATCGTCAATGTCCGCACCTCTATTGAGCACACCGTAGACACTTGGGTCGACGTTATCGTTGCCGCCGGAATTGCGCCCGCAGATGCATCTCACTATCCGGCCCCTGTTGTCCTGATTTCAGATGCCAAGTTCGGCTTCGGTGAGAATGTTCGTGCCTTTCTCCCCTTTTCCGCCTCGGCATCGGTGATAAGTGCGGCAATTGAAGCGGCGGCCAACGATCTCAGCGTTTTCACACAGGACCAGGCTCTTCGCTGGCTTCCGTCAAATCATCAACGCGCCGACGAAGAAACGCCAATCGAGGAACTGACCGCTCGTGAACTACAAGTACTGCGAATGGTCGCAGATGGCAGCGGGAATAAGGAGATCGCCCTGGCTCTCGGCATCTCCGAACACACGGTCAAGTTCCACGTCGCTCAGATCTTGGCAAAATTGAACGCGGGCAGCCGCACCGAAGCAGTTTCGCTCGGCATTCGCCGCGGGCTAATCGCCATTTGAATTCCCCGGTCGTGCTCGCGGCGTAACAATCCTCGCAGGCAATCATCCACTGTGTGACGGAGGGTTTACGTGCGTCTGATCGCGGACTTTTTCTTTGTCGTGCTGTTTTTTGTTCTGATCGTTGTCTGGCTGATAGCTTGGGCGGCGTTTCACGTTGCGGGCGGCTTCGTTCACCTGCTGCTGGTTTTCGCCGTAATCGCCCTTATTATCCATTTCGTGCGCGGTCGCGGGCGAACCGTATAGCCTTAGAACTACGCACGCGGGTCTCCGCGATTCCCTGACACACGCCTCCAGCGATTGTTTCAGGGGCTTTTGCACGCCTAAGCTAATCTAAATACGAAGAAATGGCCACCACCCTTGTCGGCGCCAACGACGTTCGGCCCGTGCGCTTTTGGGCTGCAACCAACGGAAAAAAGATCGTTATGGCGATCACCGGCGCAGTTCTTTTTCTCTTCGTCATCGGGCACATGCTCGGAAACTTGCAAGTGTTTGAAGGTCCCGACAAACTGAACGCCTATGGACATTTTCTGCACGGCGTGCCCGAAATTCTGTGGAGCGTCCGCATTATTTTGTTGATCTGTGTGCTTCTCCACATATGGGCATCGGTAGAACTGGCTCTTCGAAAAAATAAGGCTCGTCCTATCGGTTACGCAAAAAGAGAGAATACGGTTTCGACTTATGCGTCCCGCACCATGTATTGGAGCGGCCCCATCATTCTGGCGTTCGTTATTTACCATTTACTGCATTTGACGGCCGGCGTTATCCATCCTGGCGGTGAGTTTGTCGAAGGCGATGTCTATCACAACGTGGTCGCCGGTTTTCAGGTCTGGTACGTGTCCGCCTGGTATGTGTTTTCCATGATCCTGTTGGGATTTCACATCCGGCATGGCGCTTGGAGCATGTTCCAGTCGGTGGGAATCAACCACCCGCGTCACACACCCATCCTGAAAAAGGCCGCCGCTATTCTAGCGATCATTATCGTTGTGGGCTACATCTCAATACCCGTAAGCATCATGTTGGGTCTGGTCAAGTAGATGGAACTCCGATCGCGAACTCCTGCCGGTCCGATTCAAGAAGGCTGGGATAAAGAGCGCTTCAACATGAAGCTGGTCAATCCAGCGAACAAGCGCAAGCACCACATCATCGTTGTCGGTTCGGGGCTTGCAGGTGGTTCGGCCGCCGCTACATTGGGCGAACTCGGCTATAAAGTCAGTTGCTTCTGCTTTCAGGATTCTCCGCGTCGAGCACACTCTATTGCGGCACAAGGCGGTATCAATGCCGCAAAAAATTACCAGAACGATGGCGATAGCATTTGGCGTCTTTTTTACGACACTGTAAAGGGCGGCGATTTTCGTGCCCGCGAAGCGAATGTTTATCGCTTGGCCCAGATCAGCGTTCATATCATCGATCAATGCGTCGCACAAGGCGTACCCTTCGCGCGGGAGTATGGTGGCACACTGACGAATCGTTCGTTCGGTGGAGCCCAAGTTTCGCGTACGTTTTACGCGCGAGGTCAAACAGGACAACAGCTTCTTCTCGGCGCCTATCAGGCTCTTGAGCGTCAGGTGCAAGCCGGTACTGTGGCCATGTACCCGCGAACGG
The DNA here is from genome assembly GCA_963846025.1 of Terriglobia bacterium. Taxonomy (GTDB): domain Bacteria; phylum Acidobacteriota; class Terriglobia; order Bryobacterales; family Bryobacteraceae; genus Bog-105. The sequence goes on from CAWJUG010000008.1 coordinate 197,574, forward strand.
AAATGCTCGACCTGATTGTTATCGACGGCCGCGCGCGCGGTATTGTCACTCGCAATCTGGTTACAGGCGAAATCGAGACCCACATTGCGGACGCCGTGATTCTCGGCACCGGTGGCTACGGGAACGTCTTTTATCTATCGACGAACGCGAAAGGCTCTAACGTCACCGCCTGCTGGCGAGCTCACAAGCGAGGCGCGCTATTTGCTAATCCGTGCTTCACGCAAATTCATCCGACTTGCATTCCCGTCTCGGGGGAGTATCAATCGAAGCTCACTCTGATGAGCGAATCGCTTCGCAACGACGGCCGCATCTGGGTGCCTCTGAAAAAAGGCGACAAACGGCCGCCCCTTCAAATTCCCGAAAGCGAACGCGATTACTATTTAGAGCGGCGTTATCCCAGCTTCGGCAACCTGGTACCGCGCGACGTTGCCTCTCGGAATGCCAAGTACGTCTGTGACGAAGGCCGCGGCGTCGGCGAAAGTGGGCTAGGGGTCTATCTTGATTTCTCGGACGCTATCCGCCGCCTGGGACGAAAAACCATCGAAGAGCGCTATGGAAATCTCTTCGACATGTATCAGCGCATCACAGACGAAGATCCTTATCAGCTGCCGATGCGCATCTATCCCGCGATTCACTACACCATGGGTGGACTTTGGGTCGATTACCATCTGATGAGCACTATCCCAGGGCTCTTTGTCATTGGCGAAGCGAACTTCTCCGATCACGGCGCGAACCGGCTTGGAGCCAGTGCATTAATGCAAGGTCTCTCGGATGGTTACTTTATCGTGCCCTACACGGTGGGCGATTATCTCGCTACCAACAAATTCGAAAGCGTAAGTGGCTCACATCCGGAAATTCGCAACTCGGTAGCTTGCGTTCAGCAAACCGTCCAAAAGCTGTTGGGGATCAATGGCAAACGCACGGTCGATTCCTTCCATCGGCAGCTCGGCAAAATCGTTTGGGATTATTGCGGAATGTCGCGCACCGCGACAGGTCTGCAGACTGCGATCGATGAAATTCGGGACCTTCGCGAAGAGTACTGGCGCGATGTCAGGGTTCCAGGCAGCGGCGACGATCTCAATCAGAGCCTGGAAAAGGCGGGGCGCGTGGCCGACTTCTTCGAGCTGGGCGAACTGATGTGTGTGGACGCGCTCGAGCGTAACGAATCCTGCGGCGGTCACTTCCGCGAGGAGTACCAAACAGCCGAAGGCGAAGCGCAACGTGACGACGAAAATTATTCGTACGTGGCGTGCTGGGCCTATCGCGGTTACAGCAATCGGGAAGACCTGGTGAAAGAGCCACTTGAGTTCGAATACGTTCATCCAAGCCAAAGGAGCTATAAGTAGATGCGCGTCACGCTCAAAGTCTGGCGGCAGCAGCGACACAAAAGCAGCGGCAAGTTCGTTTCCTATCCGGTCGACAATGCCAACGCGGACATGTCGATACTCGAATGCCTCGACGTATTGAATGAGCAACTGATCGAGCGCGGAGAAGAGCCAATTGCCTTTGAACATGATTGCCGCGAAGGTATCTGCGGCTCATGCGGCTTTATGATCAACGGTATTGCGCATGGTCCGCTCCCGGCCACAACCGTTTGTCAGTTGACCATGCGTCATTTCAAAGACGGCGAAGAACTCGTGCTGGAGCCTTGGCGGGCGCGTCCCTTTCCGGTTATCAAAGATCTGGTTGTCGACCGCCGTTCATTCGATCGCATCATCGCCGCCGGCGGGTACATTTCCGTTTCCACTGGCAGCGCGCCCGACGGCAACGCCATTCTAGTATCCAAAGAATCAGCAGATCGTGCAATGGATGCCGCCGCGTGCATTGGATGCGGCGCCTGTGTTGCGGCCTGCCCGAATGCCTCGGCGGCTCTATTCACGGGCGCAAAAATTGCCCACCTGGGAATCCTGCCGCAAGGCAAACCCGAAAAAGACCTGCGCGCGATCAGGATGGTGGCGCAAATGAATGAGGAAGGGTTCGGCGGCTGCACAAACATCGGCGAATGCACGGGTGTTTGCCCGAAGGAAATTCCGCTTGAAGTGATTGCGGCAATGAATCGTGATTTCTTCCGGGGCAGTTGGCACGAGCGCGACAACCAGGTGTTGACCATGCGTCCGTTTACGGAGTGGAGCTACGGCTCCAAATTGAAAGTTGATCCGCGCAGTACGGATGGCTAGTCGGCTACTGTAATCGTCGGCCTTGCCTTCTGCTTGCTTGCTTCGGCCTTCTCGATGATGGTCCGCGCAAGCTTCTCAAAGGCAGTCACCTGGCTGTTCCCGTCTTGGGAGGTGGCGATCGGCTTGCCTGTATCCCCACCCTCGCGCGTTTTCAAATCGAGAGGTATTTCTGCAAGCAGCGGCACTTTCATCTGTTCTGCAGTCCTTGCGCCACCACCTTTTCCAAACACGTAAAGCTTTTCGCCCCGGTGCTCCAGGTAACTCATGTTCTCAACAATCCCGAGAACCGGTTCGCGCACCTGCTCGAACATGAGAACCGCCTTACGCGCATCTTCCAGCGAAACGTCGGACGGCGTCGTAACAATGACCGCTCCCGTCAGCGGCGTCGTTTGAATCAAGCGTAAGCTGTACGTCGCCAGTGCCTGGAGGCAAATCGATTATCAGGTAATCCAACGGCCCCCACTCCACGTTTCGGAGAAACTGCTGAATCACGCTGTTCAGCATGGGACCGCGCCAAACGAGCGGCTTGTCGCCAGGATTTAGAAATCCCATCGACATCAACCGCAGTCCGTGGGCTTCCAAGGGTTGAATCCTTTGCCCAATAGCGTGCGGGGTCGCGCGAACACCCATCATCAAGGGAACATTGGGGCCGTAGACATCAGCGTCCAGCAGGCCCACGGCGTGTCCCATCTTTGCAAGGGTGATGGCGAGATTCACGGCAACTGTGCTCTTCCCGACTCCGCCTTTCCCGGAGCCAATAGCAATGATGTTTTGCACACCGGGAATAGGTAATTTTGGCTGCTCGCCAGGAGCCTGAGGACCCATGACCTCAGGCTAGCAGCAAGCTTGGTTGTGCTTTCAGATCGAGCCCGGCGAAATCGCCACGGCGCAATTTCGGAAATGCGGCAGCCGCAATCATCGCGGCATTGTCTGTCGACAAACCTGGCGCAGGGAAATAGAAAGACAGGCCTTTGGTTATCTGCGCCGTCTTTCGCAGTCCCGCGTTGCAGGCAACGCCGCCCGCAACCAAAACGGCTTCCGTGCCAATTTGCTCCGCGGCTGCGACGGCACGAGTCAGGAGTTCCTGGATGACGGTGTACTGAAAACTCGCCAAAAGATCGCGTGTGCGTTGCGGCGTCGCGGCTAGCCAATCGTCCAATCCAGCGTCGCTCATCCGCTTGCGCCGCGCAATCTCATCGCCTATGCCGTGTTCTTCAGTCCAGCGCAATACCGCCGTTTTAATTCCGCTGAAGCTGAAATCCAGCGGATTGCCTTTCATTCGCGCGAGCGTGAACTTTACAGCGCGCGCATTTCCGAAGGCAGCCAGTCGGTCTATGATTGGCCCTCCCGGATAACCGTACCCGAGCAGCTTTGCCACCTTGTCATAAGCCTCTCCTGCTGCATCATCGCGAGTTTTGCCCAGCAGTCTGTATTCGCCAGATTCACGGACTTCGAACAAGTGAGTGTGGCCGCCGCTCACAACTAAAGCTACCGCCGGCAACTGAATGTCAGGACTGCTGGATTAGAACTGAATGAATATGTCCCTCGACGTGATTTACGGCGATGAGCGGGATCTGCCGCGCGAAGCACAACGCTTTGGCATAGGTTACTCCCACTAACAGCGATCCAATCAACCCAGGACCAGCGGTCACTGCAATGGCGCTCAAGTCCCCTAAGTTGAGCTGCGCCCCACTTAGTGCCTCGCGGACCACCGGTACAATCGCGCGCAAGTGTTCTCTGGATGCCAATTCCGGAACGACGCCGCCGTACCTGGCGTGGGTATCGAATTGTGAAGAGACGATACTCGATCGAATCTGTCGTCCTTCTTCAACAATTGCGGCCGCTGTTTCGTCGCACGAACTCTCAATCCCTAAAATGACGGTTTGGCGCAAGTTTCTGATTTCTATTATGAATTGCCTGAGGAGCTGATCGCTCAGGAACCGTTGCCGGATCGCGCCGCAGCGCGTATGCTGGTGCTTTCGCGTGCGCGGCAGTCATTTCGGGATGACCTGTTCGCAAATTTTCACCACTACATCAAGCCCGGTGATTGCCTTGTTCTGAACAACACGCGAGTTTTTCCCGCTCGCCTTCACGGCCGGCGCAATGCCGAATCCGGAGCGCACGTTGAGGTTTTCCTTGTTCACCCCTTGAATACCGAGGAGACTCAGTGGCAGGCTTTGGTGCGGCCGGCGAAACGCGTCCGCGCCGGCGATAGAATTCTGTTCAGCGAGGAGCTGCAAGCTAAAGTTCTATCCGCGGGTGATTCCGGCGAGCGCATCGATTGAACTGATCTCCAAGCAAGCGATTCCGGAGCTTCTGGAGCAACTAGGCGAAACGCCGCTTCCGCCCTATATTCATCGCGCGCCCTCGAGTGCCGATCGCGACCGCTACCAGACTGTCTTCGCAAAGGAACGTGGCTCCGTGGCAGCGCCCACGGCCGGTCTGCATTTCACTCAGCAGATGCTGGATCAGTGCCGCGCCGCGGGCGCCCACATTGCATGTGTCACTCTGCATGTCGGCCTCGGCACCTTCGCTTCGCTCCGCGAATCGAATCTTGCCGATATCCGGCTTCACAAAGAACACTTTGAAATCTCCGAACGGGACGCCGGAATTATGCGTGCTGCCGACAGGCTTTTTTGTGTCGGCACAACCAGCGTGCGAACGGTGGAAACGGCCCTGCTCCGCGGCGGTTTGAAGAATGTGAGCGGGGAAACGGACCTGTTCATCTACCCCGGTTTCCAATTCCGTGGTACCGCGGCGATGCTCACGAACTTTCATTTACCGCAATCCAGCCTGCTGATGCTAGTAAGCGCGTTCGGCGGTCGCGATCTCGTCTGGCGTGCCTACCGCCATGCCGTTTCCGAACGGTATCGCTTCTTCTCCTACGGCGACTGCATGCTTATCGATTAGCGAAATATTTCCGGTAGGCCTCTAGCCCATCGGCAACGTACGACTGTAAAGCCTGAAAACCTTCCTGTGCGGCGTGCGCATCCAACAACATTTGTCGTCCGACGCGCGCAATTTGAGGAACATCATCTACGTCGGCCTTCCAATCGTCCGGCGCCCAGTCGATGGCACTTGAAACTACTGACGCAACGCCTTCAGCGACTCCATCGGCTGTCACCATATTGAAGGATTCCGTATAACTTGGCTGCAATAACAAATGCATGCTTGCGACTGTTTTGCGGAAATCCGGCCACGTCTGCCAGCCGTTCAGCTTCAGGCTTACATCGGGCAGACCCTGCAGCATCTCGTTGACCGCTGCCAACACTCCATCGCCGCCGCCCTCCGTGCGTCCTGCTGAGATCCAGAATTCCAGCGGGGCCCCGAACCTGCGGGCGATTTGGAGTGCTGCGCCCGCCGCGCTCATTAGGTTTTTCAAAGGCCGGGTGGCCCCGAAAGCGCCGATGCGCAGCGTGCCACAGCCAAACGGGCCGCGCGGTCGAGGAGCCAATGTGGCCAGATAGTACAGGTTCGGCAAATACGTGCACGGCACACGAAAGGCCTGGTTGATCCATTGACAAAAACGCCGTGTGTTGCCTGCCAGATGCACGTTTGCCGTTGACATCTCAACGTCCATTAATTCCCGCACTAGCTTTACGCCATTGCGATCCGCCTGTAGAAATCCCACATTCGAGTGGCACGTAACCGCGAACTGCGTCTGCGGAAAGTCGTTGGACAACGCCTGCAGCTCAAGTGTGGGGATCCATGGCGCGGAGATGATGACCTGATGACTAGGTGTCTTCTCGAGACGCTGCCGCAGATCCGCGGCGTTGATAATGGGCCAAACCTCCGTTGGCATCCCAGCGCGCTGGAGTACCTTGGCTGTATTGATGGCGGCGACGCCGAGGCCAATATGGCTGATATTCCGTCGCGCCGAGAAGTTTTTGTATGCGAGAACAATGCTCATGCGGGTTCTTCCTGCGCCACCAGCATGAACGGCGTTTGAGTTACAGACCAAAAAATCAGCACCTATGCGCTTGATTTCATTCAGTAAAGTTTCTTTGAGGTTTTTGTCATCGACCGGGGCGGTTGCCGGCGCGCCCCAATTTGCAGATGGAGACCCGTGCATCATTTTTATGCGGCGATTTGTCGATTTTGAGGCGGCGGCGCGGCGTCCAGCTTCTTTTCCGCGACCTTCCGCTTCGTTTCGATGAGCTGAAGACGCTTTTCGGCAGCGCTACGGCGTATTTGTGCTGTTCGATGTCGCGATTTTCGCTTCGCATCGCGACGCTTTTCCTGCTTTTCCGCCCGTTGCTGCGATTCAAAGCCAGCCTGCGCTTTGAGCCTTTCTTTTTTATGCTTTGAGAGTTCGTTAGAGTAGCGCTGAAACGCCCGGTCATGGTGCGCCTGGTAGCGTGGGTAGCGTTCCAGCTCGGGGCGCACAACCAGTCCGATTTCAGAATTCTTGACGTCTTCGCGGGATCGCTCCATAAAGACAAAGCACGGGTCCTGGAGGTTGCGGGCTCGGCGCGACATCCAGAGCGATTCGGCCATTTTCTTCACTAGTTCGACTTCGAGCGTGCCGACGGGCTGTTCTTCAGCGATGAGCTGGTCGAGAAAATCATCGAACGTGTCTTGGTCCTCGCTGTCGAGGACTCGGAAGCGGCCAGTCAGCCCGTGGACCGCGCGATTTTGGGAGACCTTGGCTTTGCCTTCCGGAGAGGTTGGTCCGGTTGATTTTTGCGCATTCGCGCGATTGGAAATGAGTTTACGCCAGGATGTAGGCATGCCCGAATTATGAAAGCAGGGCGTGCGGGAAAGGGAGCGAGCGAGGGTTAAGGCGTTGTAAGTGGGCTGGATATGGTTGAAGCCAGTTTTGTTACCGGCTTGCACCAAGAAACATCGAATCGCATAAACTGTCCCGTATGGCTGCCGATTTTGCCGCCGCATTCGCAGTATGGAAGCCAGTACTTATCAGATATGCGGATCATCCAGCTGTGACCGCGGACACCTCCCTCAACTTCAAGGCTGAGCCGACGCCGGAACTGATCGACGCCGTGACGCGGCTAACCGAGGCGGGATTCAACGAGTGGAGCAAAAACAAGTGGGTCACACTCGCGCACAGGAACAAAGTCGGATGCCGATGATTACTCAGGCCCAAATCGCAGAAAAACTTTGTGGCGAGGATCTTGAAGAGTGGCTGCAGTTGTGGCGTACGGAGCAGGGTCCCGCCAAGCCCCGTTCCCTTGAATTAATGGCGGCAGCAATCCCGTTCCCGGCCGACAAGAACCTGCATGTGTTGGATTTGTGCTGCGGCACGGGGGATGCCGGTCGCGTGATTGCTTCCAAGTTTCCGAATGCGCGTATCGACTTCTTGGATCGAGATCTGTTTTTTATATCGCTCTGCTCTGCGGTGAATCAGCGCGATGGTATTTGCGGACGGACACTCATGCGCGACCTGTTGGACCCCAATTGGCACGGTGATTTCCAGAAGGATTACGACGTCGTAGTAGCCGCCAATTGTCTGCATTGGTTCAGCATCCAACAGGCTACTCAGTTGTTCGCGGATATTCTTGAGTTGCTCCGCTCTGGTGGCAGCTTTTTGTTTATGGAACCCGTGGGTACTGAGGCACCCTTTACATCAGGGTTCGCCACTTGGAGAAGTACGCAGCCGAGCCAACATAGACCTGAGGACTGGATCAAGTTCTGGTCCCGCGTGAATACTCTGCTGGGCTACGATTACGTCAAAGAACTCGGCGAGCGTGACGATCAGAAACGCATCGGAGACGAACTCGCGGTCATGGGTTGGGTTCAGCTGCTGAAGAATGCAGGATTTGAATCGATCGATATCCTGCTCAGGGATTCTGAAAAAGTAGTCTCGGCTGCTCTAAAACCGCGGTAGTGCAATGCTACAGCAAATGATGGTTCGCCCAGAACACTCCGGCAAAAGGTAACTCAGTCCGTAGTGCAAAATGTCGGCCACAACGCAAGCAGCGCATTCAAGTTTTCGCCATCGCCGCGTGCCATGTCGTAGAAAGAAATAGAGGAAAAAAGCAAAATGGCAGACAAACAGACACACAGTATGAAATCACGAATCAGCTTGGCGGATCCAGCGTTCAATGGCGTGATGAAGGCGATGTATGGCCTTGAAGCGCCGCTCCGGAACTCGGGACTCGAACCTGTGTTGCGGGAACTGGTGAAAACGCGAGCTTCACAGATCAATGGTTGTGCTTACTGCATCGATATGCACACCAAGGATGCGAGAGCACTGGGTGAAACCGAGCAGCGGCTGTATGCGCTCAGTGCATGGCGAGAAACGCCTTTCTATACGGATCGGGAGCGCGCTGCGTTGGAATGGACAGAGCAGCTAACGCTAATTGCCGGCAAAGGTGTGCCGGACGACTTATATGAAGGAATGAAAGAGCACTTCAGCGAAGAGGAGATTGTCTATCTGACCCTCGCGGTGGTGCAGATCAACGGGTGGAACCGATTGGCGATCGCCGCCCGCGCGCCGGTTGGCAGCTATCAGCCGGCGAAGGGCGATGCCGCTGAGGCCACCGCCTAGGCAGTGCGTCGGCTCCAAAATATAACGGGCGAAGATCCGCTACGAGCGTTCTGCTTACTTGCGCTTTTGGAATTGAGGACTGCTTAGCCAATCGCGCACGGTCTGGCTTTGGCTCATATTTCCGAACTCGGTCGACGGCGACGCCGGGGCCGGGAGAGCTCCGGGCGATACAGCCTTACTTGCGAGGCCTTGCAGCGCGCATGGCAGACCGGTGACTGTGCCAACACTCGGCAGGCTGGGAACACTCGCATTCGGAGACGAGAAGTTGAATTTTGCGACCGGGTTGCCAATTGCCGGAGAGGCATCTCGCAGCGTCAGGGGCGACAATCCCCAACGCCACTCGATGAGCTTCAGAATGGCAGTGTGATCGTAAACGGTCGAGTCGACTTGATTGTTGCCGCGTGTGAACGGCGAGGCGATGACGGCCGGTATGCGAAAGCCGAGCAGCGCCGCCCCATTGACCACATTCGTATCCACTTTATTGGGCGCGATTACGCGGGGTGGAGCAACGTGATCAAAAAAGCCGCCCCATTCGTCGAAGGTGACGATCATTACAGTGCTGGGCCACTTCGGCCCGCGCGTGACCGCATGGAACACTTGCGACAAGAACGCATCGCCGTTACGAATGTCTGAATGCGGGTGGTCGTCGTTTCCGAGACCGTCGTCCAACACGGTAAATTTTGGATCTACGAACGAAACCGCCGGCAAATTGCCGGAAGCGGCATCAGACAGAAAGTCGTCGAAGTCCGCCGAAACTGTTAAGTATTTCAGCCCCCATAACGAAAGGAAGGGGATGTTTCCGAAATAATAGCGATGGGAAATTCCCGCCTTTGAGAGCGCATCGAAGATGGTGGGCAGTTTGCTTAGAGATAGCGTATTTGAGAGCCGATCGGTTTGCGCCGCCCACAGGAACATGCGATTGGGAAAGGTCTCGGCGAGTACGGGAGCAAACCAGTGGTCACACGTCGTGTACGCTTGGGCGAACGCGGAAAGAAACGGAAGCTCCGCCGCGCCGTAATAGCCGATGCTGTAGATGTCATTCCCCGGGACGCGCAAGAATCCGTCCATGCGTCCGTTGTCATACGCGGTGAGGTTCGGGGCGCCGTAGGAGTTGTTCGGTACGCTATGCCCGCATCCGGTGTAATCGCCGTCGAGCGAATACACGGCGTGCGACGCTCCCGACGTGTCCACGTAGCTGAGTCCGGCGGGTATTCCGTCAGCGCTGGGCAGCCATCCGAGGAAATGATCGAAGCTCCGGTTTTCCATGACAACGACGACCACATGCTCGATCCCGGAGTTCAGAGGATCCACATTTGTGGGATTTGGAAGCGGGCCGGGGGGCGGCGCCGGATATGCGGGAACGCGCGTGACGCACCCTGCAGTCATTCCCGCAGCTCCCAATCCAGTCGTCAAAAGTGTTCGTGCGAAGTGTCGCCGGTTCATAGTACTCGCTGGAAATCTCCTCAGGTTTATATGTAACAGTTCCTGGCACGTCCAGCATCATAAGTTTAGTTATTACCGTGGTCATCCCAGGCTGCGGACGAAAGGAACTCGAATGCTAAGGGGAAAAGCAGCTTCCTTTACCGCCGCTCTCCTGCTGGCATGCCTGCCGGCTCTGGCCCAATCAGGCTATGAAGCAAGTCGCGGTCAGGATCGCGGCGGCAGCCATGCTTATCAGAACAGTCGAGACAGCCGTAGCAACGGCAATCGCGGAAATCAGCAGTATCGCCGCAATCAAAACTTTGACAGGGGCGTGCGAGAAGGCGGGCATGGCGGAGAATATTATGATCCGCGTCACGCTAACGATGGTTATGACGAGCGGTATAACCAGCAACGTGGCGGGATTGGTCCCGGCAAAGGCGCGCTCATTGGAGGCGCTGGCGGTGCGGTCCTCGGCGCCGTGCTCGGTGGGGGACTTAAGGGAAGCCTCATCGGAGGGGCAGCCGGAGCGGGTATTGGCGCTGTTGTCGGCGAGGCCGCCCAAAAACACCGCCGCGACGAATGACACTAGCTCCCTTGTCTTGACACATAGCTTCAGATACGAAAGGAACTTTCATGAATCCGCACTCACTCCTCATTGCCGCCCTTTTGGCCAGTTCCGCAACGTTCTCACTGGCCGCAGCCCCCGCGGAGGTCCAACAACAGCCGCAGGTTCTCGCGCATCCCAAAGTTGATGCTAACGACAAGGTTTATCCCATCGACCAGATTGTTACCGCCTCCGTTCACGACGCCTGGCTGCTGAGCGGTAAGAACGAAGAAGCGTTTTTTGACATTGTCGAACAGCTAGCTCAACTATCCGCTGAAAAACGAGGCCTCACCCTGCCCAACGACGCTGCTGCGGGCAAACGGATGGGTGAGATTATCAAAGAAAAGGCCCGAGCCGACCATGACCAACTCCTCTATGTCATCGTCGACGAAGCCGTTCGCGCCGTAGGCACCAAGACCACGGCTGCCGTAAAAAAATAGCTCGCAACAGAAGGCGTCGCTTTCACTCTTGGCAAGCGTCAGGAAGCTGTTGCGGTATTTTCACGGTAAACCTTTCGAAACGTGAGATTGATTCGAGTAGGCCCGGTGAGTGGATGATCTCCCGTTTTGAGCGGGGCCACCCCGTGATAAGCGAAGCGAGCAGGCCCACCCCAAACCACGACGTCGCCGCTTTCCAGGCGCAGTCGGCGGACCGGATCAGAGCGGCGTTTACCGCCCCATAAGAAAACGGCAGGAAGCCCTAGCGAGACCGATACAATCGGAGACCACGCATCCTCCTCATCACGATCCTGATGAAGGCTGAGCTTCGCACCGACCGCATAGCGGTTGATCAGGCAAGCATCGGGATCGTAGCCGGCGAAGCCGCCAGCGGCGGCGGCACTGGTCGCCAGACGCAGAAATGCAGCCGGCAAAGAGGGCCAAGGGTCCGTAGTTTCCGGATCCTTCGGGTCGTACCGATAGCCGGTGGTATCCGAAATCCAGCCGACGCGTCCGCAATTTGTCATGGCGACAGACATTGTGTAGCCGCCCGGAGTCTTCATGTGGCGGAAGGGCGCGACGCGGGCAATCCGCTCGACTTCTTCCACCAGGGCAGAGGATTCGAAAGCGGCAAAGGAATGCAAAACGACAGCTCCTTCCTCAAGTCGCTCGACGGTCGCCGAAGATGCGTGGTCATCAAATAGGGAACTCATGTCACATTACACGATTCCAGGATGGCAAAAAGTGCACTAGTGAACAGGAAAGCTTGAACAATATGTCCTACTTTGGGATCCTTTCGGGCTGGTGGCCCGTATCTCCACTGAGCATGGAAGCCATAGCTTGTTGGTTCGCAAAATTGAGTGAGCCGGAAAGTAGCCAAATTGCTCGTGGGCTCCGGCAGCACGACCCGGTGCTTTTGGATTTGCTCATCGAGAAGTATCACCCGCGGCTTCTTCGTTATTTGATCTGCCTGTCGAGAGATCGCGAACTTGCAAAGGATCTCTCGCAGGAAGCCTGGATTCGTGTTTTAGAACGGGGCCATCAGTATGACGGCAAGCACGAATTCAGCACATGGCTTTTTGCTTTGGCGAGAAATTTGACGATCGATTTTCTGCGCAAGGAAAGGCCGGTCAGCTTAGATGGTCCGGCAAAGCTGGAGCAGAATGTGCCGTTCGAGCCAGCCGATGCTGGAGCTACGGCGTTCGATGTCGTGGCATTCGACGAGGAAGTGGAGCGTGTGACCGCGGCTTTGTGTTGCATGAATGTGGAATATCGGGAGGCCGTCACGTTGCGATTCCTGGAGGAATTGTCGCTGGAAGAGATTTCGGTGATTACGGGAGCGCGCCTGGGCACGGTCAAGTCCCGGCTTTATAGAGGCCTCAATCTGCTGATAAAGCAGATTACAGGAGCGCAGCCATGAGCCGGGATGTTCATGAACGGGCACGCGAACTGATCGCGCTAACCGGAACGGAAGGTCTTTCCGGCGAACACCAATCCTGGCTGCAATCTCATCTGCGGGAGTGTGCAGACTGCCGCAAATACGAAGAGGCGGCTGGCGGTGTAATTCGCGCGTTGCGTTCTCAGCCGCTAATTACCGATCTTGCGCTGGTGCGAGCGGCACAGAGACGCGTGCGCTCACGGGTTCTGGAACGACAGGAGCGGCAAGAACGGATTTACTTGGTGAGCCTTTCCTGTTTGGTGATTGGACTGTTATCGGCTCTCACAATCCCTCTGTTCTATCAAGCGTTTGAATGGATGGGCGTCCGGGCCGGCGCCCCGAGCTGGGCGTGGGAGGCGGCGTTCGCGTTCGCTTCTATCGTGCCGACGCTCCTGGCAAGCGCAGTTCTGTTGGCTCGCGGCACTCGTTTAACGAATGGCGTAGGGAAGATATCGAGACAAGAAGGCGGATAAGCTCATGCAAGTAAAAAGCGAGAAGAAGAATAGACTGGCGGCGGAACTCGAGATTGTTCCTTTTTGGGCGTGGACGCTGGCGGCAATTGGGTTCGTCAGCGCGCAGCTTATCTTCAACTTGGTTATGGCGGCAGCGCCGGCTGCGGCCAGGATAGCGCTGGGAGTAATGGCCGGCATTGTATTGGGCTGTTACCTGTTGTTCCTCGGCTACGTGAACCGGGACGCGCGGCGGCGCGGCATGAGCCCGCTGCTTTGGACGTTGGTAGCCATTATCATCCCGAATGGTTTTGGTATTTTGCTCTATTTCATCCTGCGTACGCCGCGCCGCAGCTCGTGTCCACAATGTAGGAAAGCAGTTCAGATGGACTTCGATTTTTGTCCGACGTGCGGCTATAGAATCAGCCCGTGCTGTCCGCGATGCCAACGGACACTCGGCGGAAACGTAGCGGGCGCTGAGGATTGCTATTGCCCTTACTGTGGATTCTCACTGCGCGGCCAAACAGGTTCGACTTCTGAAAATTCAGTCAAACTCTCCGTCTAAGCGGCGATGCGGCGGGGGTCTGCGCGAATCTAGACCCACCAGGCCGAGCCGGGCTGTTCGCGAATAATAATCTGATTCAGAAATTCAGCGGCTTTCGTGAGGCCTTCGTCAGGAGACATCAATGAGTCCTCATGCTCAATGGAAAGCACATAATCATAGCCATACATGCGCAGAGTCGAGATGAATTCTTTCCACCAGCCATAGGGATGACCATAGCCGCACGAGCGAAAGATCCAGGCGCGATTTCGCTCGTCGGTGTATTTCTTGGTGTCCAAGACGCCAGTCTTCGGCAGATTGTAGTCGTAAATTTGAGTGTCTTTCGCATGCACGTGAAAGATGGCATCGCCCAGCACACGGATTGCCTTTATGGGATCGATGCTTTGCCAGAACATGTGGCTGGGATCGTAATTGCAACCGACGCTATCGCCCGCGATGGCGCGCAGCCTCAGCATGGTCTCCGGACTATACACAACGAAACCGGGGTGCATTTCGATAGCAATTTTCACGCCGTGATCTTTGGCGAATTTGCCGTGCGCGGTCCAATAGGGAGTTACTTTTTCTTCCCATTGCCAGGCGAGTAAGTCGAGATATTCGGGCGGCCAGGGGCAAGTTACCCAGTTAGGAAACTTCGCGTTATCGCTGTCGCCGGGACATCCGGAGAAATCAATTACTATTGGAACGCTCAGTTTCGCGGCGAGTTCTATGGTCCGCTTGCTTGTGTCCGCGTAGCCTTTGGCGACTGCCGCATCGGGATGCAGCGGGTTTCCATGCGAGCTGAGAGCGCTGATAGAGAATCCCTGATCGTCTAACTTCTTCTTGAACTCTTTCAGCTCGCTCTCATTCTTGAGCATCGCCAGCTTGCAGTGAGGGTCGCCCGGATAGTTGCCGGTGCCAAGCTCAACCGTAGTGATGTTCAGCTTCTTGAGTTTCTTAAAAACGTCATCGAGGGAAAACTGCGACAGCAGCGGGGTGAAACATCCGACTCTCATCAGCGAAAGCGTATCACGCCGGGATAGCGGCACTTCCAAATCAACCATGCGACAGCGACGGCGAATCCGATGAGCGCCTTATATTCCTGGTTGCGGCGATACAGCGCCCAGGAAAACCATCCTCTCTCGCCCGGCCAGCGCCGCAGTGGAATCAATCGCGGCACGCGTTGCGCGTAGTCCGGATACGAGAGGAATTTGCCTCGCAGATGTTGCTCCTCAAGTTCAATCGTGGGCAGATAGACCAGCAGAAAGATTGCGGCAAAAATCACGGCGAGCCAAATGTCTCGGGACGCGATTACAATGCCGGCGGCGACGATCAGTGTTCCTGCATAGAGCGGATTTCGAATAAAGGCGTAGGGACCGGAAGTAGCCAGGTGTTGATCTTTCGCCAGATGCCCTGTTGCCCAGCCGCGCAAAAGAAGACCCAGGACGGAAACTGGCAGTCCGATAGCCAGGGAAAGCGGCAGCGGATGCGACAGATAAGCGAACGCGATCAACAAAAGAAAACCGCAGGCGACTCGCAGACGCTGTACGAAATCGGCATATCGCTTGGGAAACCAGTAACGGGGCTCGCTCACGAACGGGACACCAACGGAGTTGTTGGAGCAATGGCAATAGGCGCATGGCGCATGGAGTGGAGCAGCGCTGCCGCGGCTTCTTCCGGCGTGATTTCCCGCATGCTGGCGTGGATCTCGCTGTGTCGCTTATAGGTGGTCTCGACATTCCTGGTGCGCAGGACCGTCATGCTATCGCCGAAGGGGCCAGTGAGTGCCGGATCCGTGGGACCGTATAAGCCGACTCCCGGTTTGCCCAAGGCGGCCGCCAGATGCAGAGGCCCGCTGTCCAATCCAATGACGGCAGTCGCTCGACGCGTTGCATCAATAAGGCCGTTCAAGCCCGAAGTATGCAGGCGAACATGCTTCAGCCGCTTGAGTTCGGCTGATTTGTGCTCCGCCGCATTCGCCACCAATTCCAGACCTTCCTTGTTCAGCAATTGTCCGAGCGCCTCATAGGATTCAAGCGGCCATTCTTTCCCGGGCCAGCCTGCAAATGGACTGGTTAGAACAAATGGCCCGACAGGCAGGTCGCCTTCGGCGAATCCGGGCGGTATCCAGGCGTCAAAACTTATTTCACGGGCACCGGCCGCAGCGGCAAGCTGTACCGCGCGTTGTATGCGATGTGGGCCCACGACCGGAATGCGATGGGTGTAAAGCAGCGACGCAAAAGGCTCGCGCGCGACTGATTTCGCAAATCCAAACAACGCCTTTGGGCGCGCTAATCGTCCCGCTAAAGCAGATTGAAATAAACCCTGGAAATCAAATGCAAGTTCCGGTTCGAGCGCCCGAACGCGCCGGAGCGTCATGCGAGCGTGGGAAAAATTGCGGCGGTCCAGCGGGATCAGTTCATCTATAAATGGATTTCCCTCAAGCAGCGGCATCCACCTCGGCGCGGCCAGCCAAGCGAGCTTGCGCTCGGGAAAGCTCTTTTTCAGCGTGGTAATCGCCGGCAGCGTATGGATAATGTCACCCATGGCGCTGAGTCGAATCACGAGAATGGAGCCTTGCGTCACGGGCGCTGCGCTCCGTTTTTCGATTCAGCCTGACGGTGGAAAACGAACTGAATAAACTCGGCTGAACGTGCCGCTTCGCCCGCGAGATCGTCAATCACGCGAATATCGGTGGACGCCGGAATTGCCGCGCGCCATTCATGTGGCTGGGCAATAGCAACCAAGTTCACAGCGCGTAGGGCGGCGATAAGTGCAGCGCGCGCATCCGCAGGCAACAACGTCTGCTCTGTATCGAGAACGATCATTGCCAGCTTCCGGCCCGGTTCGGCGAAAGAGTTCACTCGCTTCGCCTGCGTTGCAGTCAGCGGATCGAATAGACCCGGCACGACGGTCCACTGATTCCGTGAAAGTTGCCTTGAGGCCTCGCTCAATAGAACGATCTTTTCTCGTGTATCCAATGCGGCTTACGATCTCTTTTCGATTGAGGGTTGCTTTTCGATCTTTAGCAGGCTGAACGCCGTCTCAGCGACGCGCTCGGCCGTGACACGAACCATGCATCGATGATCGATGGGGCATTCGCGCAGCAGGCATGGACTGCAATCGACCGGTTCCCGCACAACCCGGCTCAGCGGACCGGTGGGTCCGGTTGCCACGTCATCCGTAGCACCAAAAATCGCAACCGTTGGCAGCCCCAGTGCAGATGCAATGTGCATGGGACCTGAATCGTTGGTCAGGAACACGTCGCAGGCCGCAGCCATTTCGATGAACTCGGAGAGGCTGGTTGCGCCGGCGAAATTGACGCACGGTTGATGGAGAACATCCAGATGTTGCTGTACCAGCTCACAAACAGGCAGCTCTTCTTTGGCTCCGAAGATGGCTACGGTTGCGTTCCGTTCCCGGGCCACTATCATGGCCGCTTCGGCAAAGCGCTCAGGCAGCCAACGTTTCGCCCCGCCGTAGGCTGCGCCCGGACTGACCCCGACCACGGGTCCTTTTATGGATGCTTGATAGAACCGCTCACGTCCCTTTTTCGCCGCCGCAGGCGCTCCCGAAAGTCGAATCGCTGGATCCACCGGATAACTATCGATTAGCTTGGCGCGCTTTAGCAATTCCAAATAATAGAACCGCTGGTGACGCGGGGTCTCGTCCGGCCGCGGAACGGGTATTGGATGGCTGAGCAGCCACTCCCGGCCATCGCGGGCGTATCCGATGCGGACTGGAATGCCGGCCATGCGCGCCAAAGCAGCCGCCTCAAACGCGTTTTGAAGCAAAATTGCGCAATCGAATTTGCGCGCCCGCAATTCCGCCGCAATGCGGAGTTTGTCGCCGATGCCGTTCCAGCCTCTGGGCGCTTCATAGGGAATCAGTTCGTCGCAGAATGGCTCGCGTCCGTACAGCCCGGCAACCCAGGGTCGAGCGAGGATGGAAATACGCGCACTCGGGAAGCGTTCGCGCAACGCCTGTAATGCCGATACCGACATGACCGCGTCGCCAACCCAATTGGTGGCACGAACTAGAATATTCCGAAACTGCATGCGGTGCTCAGGCTCGAATTTTCAGGATACTGGGTTGCTCCGGCCGCCCATGCGAACCTAGCTGTTGGGAATCTGTTTGTGGCTGAGTATTTCACACGCGAAGATTTGATTACGCAACGCCATAAATGGAAGGCGGAGGGCAAGAAAGTCGTTTTTACGAACGGCTGCTATGACATCCTTCATCCTGGCCACATTCGCCTGCTGGAGCGGGCACGGTCCCTGGGCGACATTCTTATTCTCGCCTTGAATACGGATTCAAGCGTTCAGCGCCTGAAGGGGCCATCGCGCCCATTCTTCGACGAACAATCCCGTACAGAACTCGCGCTGCATTTGGAGGCGGTCGACGCGGTCGTGTTGTTCGATGAGGACACGCCGCGGGAACTGATCGCGGCCGTGCTCCCGGACGTCTTAGTAAAGGGCGCGGATTGGGCGCACTTTATTGCCGGGCGCGAAGAGGTGGAAGCGGCCGGAGGACGAGTATTTGCGCTGCCGCTGGAACCCGGTTATTCCACCACCGATATTGCGGAGAAAATACTTTCCTCCGTACACCTTCCGCAGTGACTCACCCGGCTACACGCGAACTTCTGCAATCGGCGGCGCGGCAGCCGGCTTTTCAGTCTCTGATTCAATCCCTGACTCGCGGCGAGCGCGGTCCATTCCCGGTTTCCGGACTTGTCAACACAGCGAAAGCGCTTTACCTGGTTCTTCTGTATCAAGCGACGGAGAAGCCGCTCTTTGTTCTGGTGGACGGCAACAAGCAAGCCGAAGCGCTTTTGGAATCAACGGAAGTCTTTTTCGAGCTGTTGCTGGATGGGCAGAATCTGCCGAAGCCGCAGTTGATTCCCGCGCTTGATGTGCTGCCGCACCAGCATCTGTCGCCTCACAACGAAATTGTGGAAGCGCGCGCCGTCGGGTTATGGCGGCTTTCGTCGCAGCGAATACCGATCACGATTGTCCCGCTTGCGTCCGCGTTGTTGCGCACCGAATCGGCGGCGTTCTACCGTCAACTGGCTCTCACACTACGTGTCGGCGAGGAAATTCCGCTCGAAGATCTGATTCAACATCTCGAAAGCATCGGTTATGAGCGGCGCGAACCGGTGGAGATGGTGGGTGAATACTCGGTTCGAGGCGGCATCCTGGACATCTTTGCCGCCGAATCATCGCGTCCCGTCCGCGTCGAGCTATTTGGTGATCTCATCGAATCCATCCGGCAGTTCGATGTTGAATCGCAGCGTTCCGTGCTAAAGGTCAATTCAGCCGCCCTGCTTCCGCTCGCGGAATATCCACGTTCGCCGGCCCTCTTGCGCCAACTCGCCGACGCCGCAGAACGCATCGATCTCGAATTGTCGAACCCCGGCGAAGTGTTTCCCGGCTGGGAGTTCCTGGTTCCGCTTGTCCGGCCGCGCACGCACAATTTGTTTTCTCTGACTCAGGAAGCCACAGTCGTTCTCGATGAACCGGAAGCCATCGAATCGGCCGCGGACCGCCTTTGGCAGCGACTTGAAAAACCGGATCGGCCCGCGCCAATCGAGCCTGAAAAGAATTTTCTGCGCTGGGAAGAATTGCGCGAGGCCATGGACCAACGCACGATCGTTATCTTGCAGGAACTGGAGCTCATTTCCGGAGTAATCGAGGGTTCGAGCCCACCGCTGCACATTCCCACGCGTCCGGCCCTGACATTCCAGGGCAATATGCCGGTGGCGGTAGCGGAGGCGCGCAATCTGATCGATGCTGGAAATCGAGTTGCGTTCTTCGCCGCCTCTACGGGCGAGCTGGAGCGCCTGGCCGACGTGCTGCAAGAGTACGCGGTTCCCTACCAGGTGGGCATCGATTCCACTGCCGGTGCAAGGCCTTCTATCGTCGACCGCGCTTATCACGCCGGGTCCGTTTCAAGCACTTACTTGATAAAGGGCTGCGTGCGCCGCGGCGCGGTCCTGGTGGATTCGCATCTCGCCATCCTCGGGTCGGAAGACCTTTTCGAAACTTCTGACCTGATTGCGCGACAGCCATCGAAATCCAGCCTGGCGGCGTTCGCAGCCGACATTGCAGATCTTAAGCCGGGCGATTTTGTGGTGCACAGCGCGCACGGCGTCGGTCAGTTTCTTGGCATTCGTGAGATTGGCCAGGGCGATCAAAAGGGCGACTTCATGCTGCTGGAATACGCGGGCGAGTCGAAATTATACGTTCCGCTGACACGCCTGGATCTGGTGCAGAAATACCGGGGCGCGGGAGAAGCCAAGCCGCACCTGGACCGGCTTGGCGGCGTCACTTGGGAGAAAACAAAGTCGCGCGTCAAAGCCAAAATGCGCGACATGGCTGAGGAATTGCTGAAGCTGTATGCGCAACGGCGGATGAGCAAAGGCTTTTCGTTTTCAGCAGACGGGAACTGGCAGCGCGAGTTTGAAGATGCCTTCGAATACACGCCGACCAAAGATCAGATTCAAGCCGTCAAGCACATCAAAGGCGACATGGAAAGCGCCCAGCCGATGGATCGTCTGCTGTGCGGCGATGTCGGCTTTGGAAAAACGGAAGTTGCCATGCGGTCTGCCTTCAAGGCGCTGGGCGATGGAAAGCAGGTTGCGGTTCTGGCGCCCACTACGGTTTTATCTTTCCAGCATTATGAGACCTTTCGCAGGCGTTTTGCTTCTTTCCCCGTGCGCGTGGAGTTAGTCAGCCGTTTCCGCTCGGCGAAAGAGATCAAGGCGGTACTGGACGATCTCGCTGCCGGAAAAGTGGACATCTTGATCGGCACTCACCGGCTTCTTTCGAAGGACGTTCAGTTCCAGGATCTTGGGCTTTTGATTGTAGACGAAGAACAGCGCTTCGGCGTGCGCCATAAAGAACGGCTGAAGCAGATGAGGCAGAACGTGGACGTTCTGACCATGAGCGCAACGCCTATTCCGCGCACCCTGCACATGTCGCTGCTGGGTTTGCGCGACATGTCGGTGATCGAAACGGCGCCAAAGGACCGGCTGTCCATCAACACCGTGGTGGCGCATTTCAATCCGGACCTGATCAAATCGGCCATCGAGCAGGAGCTTGCGCGCCAGGGCCAGGTTTATTTTGTACACAATCGCGTAGACACGATCTTCATGCGTGCGGCGTTCATTCAGGAACTCTTGCCGCAATGCCGCATCGGGGTCGGTCATGGCCAGATGGGCGAAGGCGAACTGGAAAGAGTGCTACTAGGTTTCATGCGGCACGAATATGACGTCTTTGTCTGCACCACAATCGTCGAGAACGGCCTGGATATCCCGCTGGCTAACACGATCGTCATCGAAAATGCCGAGCGCTACGGCCTGAGCGAGCTGTATCAACTGCGTGGGCGGGTGGGACGGTCAAATAGACGCGCATACGCGTATCTGTTAGTTCCGGCCGACACGCAGCTAAGCGAAGTGGCCCGGAAACGGCTGGCTGCTTTGAAAGAGTTCAGCGATCTTGGAGCTGGATTCAAGATTGCCGCATTGGATCTGGAACTTCGTGGGGCGGGGAACCTGCTGGGCGGCGAGCAGCACGGCCACATTGAGGCAGTTGGCTACGACACTTACGTGCGCTTGTTGGAGGAGACGGTCAGAGAACTGAAGGGCGAGGAAGTGCCGCTCGAGATACATGCAACTCTGAATCTCGGCATAGATATTCGCATCCCGTCCAGTTACATCAGTGATGAGACGCAACGCCTTCGCTCTTACAAGCGTATTGCCGATGTGAAGGACGAAGAGCAAGCCAAGCGCTTGATAGAGGAGATTGCCGACCGCTACGGCCCCGTTCCGGAAGAGGTCACCAACCTGGTACGTTTCTCCTTGCTGAAGAGCCTGGCCGAGCACACTGGCGTGGAATCGGTTGATCGCCGGCAGGGCTTCGTGAATATCAAATTCCATCAGCAGTCCAAAGTGGATCCATTTAGGCTGATGGCCCTGGTCCGAAATACAGCCGGTGTTCAGTTTACGCCTGCGGGCGTCTTGAAGTACCCCATGCCGCCTGCGAAGAACCAGGTCGAGTTATTGGAGGAGCTGCGGCAAATGCTTCTGGAGTTAACCGGAGAGCAAGTGGTTGCCAGTTGATTTTTTGCTGGGGAGCGATCTCCCAAACACGTATCAGCAATGTGTATACTAGTAGGAAAAGGTACACATCTATTGCGAACGAACATTGTGATTGACGATCAGTTGATGAAGGACACGCTGAGGGTGACGGGTCTTAGGACGAAACGCGAGGCAGCGTACCAATCTGCCTCTCCTAAGCTTGTGTCAGAAAGGGCTGGAGCCTGTGGTCACAGCCATTCAGGAAAAACGCTCGCCCGTAGCGGATTCAGCCGGGTTCCGTTAGTCTTGCCATAATGAATGAGCGCACAGCGTATCCGGTGTCCCGTTGCGCGCGTCATAATGAGAGTAATCGATGAAGTTTAAGTACTTTTTTGCCTCAGCAGTTGTGCTCTCCGGCGCCTTCGCGAACCTTACTTTCGCTGCCGACAATGTGACTGTGATCGATCAGGTTATTGCCAAGGTCAATGGAGACATCGTCAGTCAGGACGAACTGCAGCGTCTGCAGAAGGAGCTTGCGGCCGAACTGAAGCAGCAGGGCGCAACAGGACCTGCTTTTGACAGCGAATACCAAGCGCACCAAAAGGACATACTACGGAATCGCATCGATGAGCTGCTCTTGATGCAAAAGGGTAAAGAGTTGAATATCAACGTTGATTCCGATGTGACGAAATACATGGCCAACGTGCAGCGGTCATCCGGGCTTACGGATCCGGATAAATTCCACGAATGGGTTCGTCAGCAGTCGGGCCGAACCTTTGAAGATTTCCAGTCGGAGACCAGAGACAATTTCCTGACTCGCGAAGTGATCGGCCAGGAAGTGGGGCGGCATATCAACATTACGGACAAGGAAATTGAGGATTACTACAACGCCCACAAAAAAGACTTCATCCGCGACGAAAAGATTTATCTGAGCGAGATCCTGATCTCGACCGAGAACAAAGACGCTGCCGCCGTGGCCGCTGCTGAAAAAAAGGCGAAGCAGATTGCCGATGAAGCTACGAAGGGCGAACGCTTTGCGGATCTCGCGCGAGATAATTCCGACGCTGCAACCGCGAAGGACGGCGGTGTTTTGGGCGGATACAAAAAGGGTGAGTTGCAGAAGAGCATTGAAGACGCCGTTTGGAGCCTTCCAAAAGGCGGCGTTACTCAGCCGATCAAGATCGCTACGGGCTACGAAATTTTCAAAGTGGAGGATCACACCAAGGCTGGACTTGAGCCTTTGGCCGACGCCAAGCCCGAAATCGAGAACGTTCTCTATGGTCCCAAGATGGAGCCCAAGGTTCGCGATTACCTCACAGAGCTTAGAAAAACGGCTTTTCTGCAGATCAAGCCGGGTTACGTGGACACGGGCGCCGCTGCGGGCATGAACACAGCCTGGCAGGATCCAGCCCAATTGAAACCGGAGACCGTGAGCAAAACCGAAGTGGAACAAAAGATGCGCATGAAGCGGCTGCTGTGGGTATTGCCGATTCCTGGAACGCAGGCCGAGGTCACCGGAAAGAGCAGTTCGCGTTAATCAAACGCCAGTCAGGTAGGAGCACCGTATGAAGTCGCCGTTTATCGGCAATCTAGTGCCGAATGACGTCGTCACAGCACAGTTCCTTGTTCATTCCAAAGAAATCCGGCAAAAAAAGACCGGCGAACCCTACTTGACGCTACACCTTGCCGATCGCACAGGCGAGGTGGAAGCGAAGATGTGGGACAACGTGGTCGAAGTGATGCACACGTTCGATCGCGACGATTTCGTTAAGGTGAAGGGGCTGCTGCAGCTCTATCAGAACCGCACGCAATTTACCATTCACAAGCTACGACGCCTGGAAGATCATGAAGTGGATCTGGCGGACTATTTCCCCTGCTCGGATCGAGATCCGGAGGAGATGTTCGCCGAGCTCGAAGGCATCATTGCAAACCTGCGAAATGCCGATTTGCGGAGATTGCTCAACAGCATTTTTGAAGACACGCACCTGAAGGCGCTTTACAAGATGGCGCCGGCAGCGAAAACTATTCATCACGCCTGCCGCGGCGGCCTGTTGGAGCATGTTCTTTCGCTATGTGCCTTAGCAAGGCTCACCGCGACGCACTACCGGGACATCGACGCCGATCTATTAATTACCGGTGTCATTCTGCATGACATCGGAAAAGTGGAGGAGCTTTCCTATGGCCGCAGTTTTGGATACAGCGCCGAGGGCCAATTACTCGGGCATATTGTCATTGGCCTGCGACTCGTGGCCGCTAAGATAGATCGGCTTCCGAACTTCCCTCCCAAGCTGCGCACGCTAGTTGAACATATGATCCTCAGCCATCATGGCGAGCTGGAATTTGGTTCACCCAAGGTGCCCATCTTCGCTGAGGCCCTGCTGCTGCATCATCTCGACAACATGGATTCCAAGATGGATGCGCTCCGCAGTGCATTAAAGCGAGACCAGCAGGTAGATAGTGAGTTTACCGGCTGGGTTGCGCCGCTGGAGCGAATCCTGTTGAGAAAGGACAAGTATCTACAGGACAAATCGGTTCAACAGCCTGCTGCGGCCGTCGGTAAACACCCCTGCGCCCGAGCAGCAGGCAGCCGTTGAAGAGCCAGTCTCCTCTACTCCCGCGCCCGTTCATGAGCCGCACAGAAACGGGCCCCCTGCGCCGCCCGCGAATACTCTATTTGGCGAAAAACTGCGTGCCGTTCTCGACCCGAACAAGTAAAGAACGGATGCTAACATTATGAGTTGTCAGGCTCCGGGCTTCGTGCAATGGGCGGCTGTAAACCCCGCCAGGTCCGGAAGGGAGCAACGGTAGCGGCTTAGCTTGTGTGCCGCGGATCACCCGGGGTCTGGCAAGACACTCCTAGAGCGGCAAGCTCCTGTGCCGGGTACAGCGTCTAATTACCATGTACCAAGTCATCGCGAGAAAGTACCGCCCGCAAAATTTCACGGAGCTGATCGGGCAGGAGCACGTCCAGAAGACGCTCGCGAATGCGATTGCAAGCAACCGGCTTGCCCATGGCTACATTTTTTCCGGCCAGCGCGGCACCGGCAAGACAACGGTCGCCCGGATTTTAGCCCGTTGCTTGAACTGCATAGACGGACCCACGCCCGCTCCTTGCGGCGTCTGTTCAAGCTGTACGGAAATTAGCGCCGGCAATGCGATCGACGTGATCGAGATCGATGCAGCATCGAACCGCGGCATCAATGAAATGCGGGAGATACGCGAGAACGTACGCTACCGTCCGGCGCGCGACCGCTACAAAGTTTTCATAATCGACGAAGCGCATCAGATCACCAAGGAAGCGTTCAACGCGTTGTTGAAGACGTTGGAAGAGCCGCCCGAGTGGGTGGTGTTTATCCTCTGCACCACAGAGGCATACGAAATTCCGAATACTATTGCTTCCCGCTGCCAGCATTTCAGCTTTCGTTCTGTCGAATTCACTGAGTTGATGCAGCGCATGCGATACATCGTTGAGCAGGAGGGCATTCAAGCCGACGATGAGGTGCTGTCCGTGATTGCTCTCGCCGGTGAGGGTAGCGTCCGGGATTCACTTTCCGCGCTCGATCAGGCGATCGCCTGCTGCGGAAATACCTTGCGTGTCGATAGCATCCGCGCATTGCTCGGGATGTTCGGGACCGACTCGCTCCGCGCCGTTGCCGAAGCAGTTACTGAGCGTAACGGCAATCGCATGCTGGAGATTGTCGACGAGCTGGAAAGTCACGGACAAAGTTTGCAGCATTTCTGCCGCGAACTGGCGCGCTACTGGCGAAATTTGTTGGTGGCCAGGATTGCCGGCAAGCCAACCCGGCTAATCGCGGCTTCTGATAACGAACAAAACGGTCTTCTGAAGACAGCAGAGTCATTTAGCGAAGAAGATCTCACCCGTTACTTGAATCTTACGCTGGATCTATACAAAACCCTGCAATCTTCGTTGCAACCGCGCCTGCATCTTGAACTTGGGCTCGTGAAGCTGGTGCACGCCGGCAAGCTGCAATCGATCGAGGAAGCGCTCGCCAGTTTGCCGAAAACCGATAAACTGGCCAGTGGTTCGCCAGCCGCATCGGGATCTATGTTGACGGCATCTGCACGTTCGGCGCCACGCTCGCCGGCTTTTCAAGCGCCGGCTGTGTCAAAGGCTGGAACGGAAAAAAATTCTATTCAAAAGCCTGCCAGCGAAATTGCTCCCGAACCCCTGGCGGCAACTGGCGACCTTCGGCACGATCTTTATCAGGCGCTTTCGAGAGCGGGGATGGAACACACTGCCGACGCAATTCAGCAAGCCGAAGTCAGCGTCAATGGCCAGGAGATTCTCATTCGCGCGCCGAAGGCGATGATGCTGCTTTTGAAAGATCCTGGCATGGACCGCGTTGCGGCGCAAGTGGCCGGTAAGCCTGTCCGCGTGCGTCTGGAGGTGAACGAAAGCATCGCGGCCAGCCCGGTGCCGGTGGCGGAAAAACCGGCGTCTCCGGACAGTGAACTGCGCCAGAGAGCACTCTCACACCCCGGCGTAAAGCGCTTTCAGGAGCTTTTTCCAGGCGCGCAGGTGCGTACCGTGCGAAATTTGAATGAGTAAGGGAAGGGAATAGTCGACCAGCCATGAAAGTGCCCGGCAACATGCAAAACATGATGAAGCAAGCCCAAGCCATGCAGCAGAAGCTACAGGAGCAAATTGCTGCGATTCGCGTGGAAGCTTCGGCTGGAGGGGGGATGGTTTCGGTGAAGATGGACGGTCACAAAAATGTTTTGGGCGTAAAGATCGATCCCGAAGTAGCCGGTGATGTTGAAATGCTGCAGGATATGGTAACCGCCGCATTCAATGAGGCCGCCAAGAAGGTGGATGAAGAATCGCAATCCAAGATGGGCGGCATGTTAGGCGGGCTGGGCCTTCCGCCCGGCATGTTCTAGAGCCAAAGATGGCAGAGTTTGCAGAGCCGCTGGCACGGCTCATTCAGGAATGTAAGCGGCTGCCGGGAATCGGCCAAAAATCGGCCCAGCGCATCGCTTTTCATCTTTTGCGCCAGCCGCGCGAAGATTCCGCGAACCTGGCTCAAGCCATTCTCGACATAAAAGAGAAGCTCACCATTTGCGCCCAGTGCAACAACATTAGTGACAGTGAGCTTTGCCTCTACTGCCGCGACCCCCACCGCGAGCACAACCAGATATGTGTCGTCGAAGAGGCTCACAACATTGTTCCAATTGAGACCACGCACACGTTTCGCGGCCTCTATCATGTCCTGCATGGCGCCATTTCTCCCTTGCGTGGCATTGGTCCGGAGCAACTGAAGATCAAAGGATTGGTTGACCGGCTGCAGCAGAACGAGATTCAGGAAATCATCGTAGCCACGAACCCGACAGTAGAAGGCGAGGCAACCGCCGTGTATCTTTCCAGGCTGCTGAAGCCGTTAGGCCCGCGAGTTACACGCATCGCCATGGGCATTCCAGTGGGCAGCGATCTTGAATTCGCCGACGAAGTGACCATGTCGCGCTCGCTTGAAAATCGCCGCGAGATGTAATTGCAATGCATCCTGATCTCGAATTGTTTCTCGAAGAAGCGTTCCAATCTGTGCAACAGACTTCGCCCGAAATCGGACGCGTTGTCGTCGAGCCCGATTATGACGTCGCCCCCGATCCGCAGGATTCCGGACAGCTTGCAAGCGAGCTGCTTCAGTGTTTGTGTGTGAAGAGAACGTTGACGGCGAAGCACCTTCAGCGCGCGGAAGGTTACGACGTCGAAATACCGGGCGCATATCGTGTTTTGCGCAAATATATCCGGCGGGTCACGCTGCATGCGGACACTGTGGAAGGCGAGTGGGTGGAGGTTGCACCTCCGGGTAACTGGATCTAAGCGCGTCGTTACACTAAAGGCAGTGCTAGTCACGATCTCTTCACAGCCCGAGCGGCCTCGTTGGCTGCGCGCTCCTGCTCCCATCGGGGAAAATTACCGCGCACTGAAGGATCTGGTCAGCCGCCTCAACCTCCACACGGTCTGCGAAAGCGCAGCTTGCCCGAATGTGGGTGAGTGCTGGAACCGGCGCACCGCGACTTTCATGATTCTCGGCAATGTGTGCACGCGGCGCTGCGGGTTTTGCGCGGTGCAGAAAGGCGCGCCACTCACTATCGACTATGATGAGCCGCGGCGTGTTGCTGAAGCATGCGCGGCGCTCGGGTTGCGGTACGCCGTCGTCACCAGCGTGAATCGCGACGACCGGAAGGACGGAGGCGCAGAGTTATTTGCGTTGACCATCGAAGCCATTCGCGGAGCAATTGCGGGTTGCAAGGTAGAGGTTCTTGTCCCCGACTTTCAGGGGTCGCACGCCGCCATGGACGTGGTCATGAATGCGCATCCCGACGTTTTGAATCACAATACCGAGACTGTTCCGCGCCTCTACCGCCAGGTACGTTTAGGCGCCCAATATGACCGCTCGCTGGATATGCTGCGGTATGCCAAGCAGGTTCGGCCCCACATTCCCACTAAATCGGGCCTAATGCTTGGGCTGGGAGAGACCGAGGCCGAAGTGCTGCAGGTGATGCGCGACCTGCGCGATCATCATGTGGATATTCTGACCTTGGGTCAATACCTGCGGCCTTCGCAGAAACATCTGCCGGTTCTCCGCTATATTCCGCAAGAGGAATTCGACGTTTACAAAACCGCCGGCATGCGGATGGGCTTCGCTCATGTGGAAGCCGGGCCGCTGGTTCGTAGTTCCTATCACGCCGATTCCTCAGAAGCGAGCGCGGCCGGCCTTCACGCTTGTACTCACTGAATTGGCAGCGACAGCCTTGCCTCACAACCGGGACCAACAGCCGCGTTCCGCAGGGTTAACGTTCCGTTGTGCGCTTCCGTAATTTGCCGGCTTAAGACCAACCCGATTCCCGAACCGCCGCGCTTTGTGGTGAAAAACGGCACGAAGAGATTGGCGGTATTCGACAGCCCCGGCCCTTCGTCGCGAACAATGATTTCGAGCGTTGATGCTGTCCGGTCATGCCGTACAAAAACACGCCCGCCCGTTTCCAGCGCTGCATCAACGGCGTTGCGAATCAAATTTATGAGTACCTGTTCGAGTTGGTCGGGGTCGCCTTGAAAAATCAGCGCGGGACACTGTTCGAAGAACACGGGCATCCGTGTCTCAAGTGCGGTTACACGGTTCAATAACTCGTTGATTTCGATGGGCGCGAACTTTGGCGGAGGTAATTTGGCCAGCCGCGCGTACGAGCTCATGAACCGGCTCAGCGATTCCGATCGCGTCGCAATCACATTTAGTCCTCTCAGCATGTCTTCTCCCCAGTCCTCAGGAAGCGGATCGGACTTGACGAGATTTTCCAGGCTCTGCGCTATGGACTTTATCGGGGTCAGCGAGTTATTCAGCTCATGTCCGATGACGCGTACTAGCCGCTGCCATGCCTGCAACTCTTCTTCTCGCAGTGGACGCGTGATATCGGTAAGGACCAAAAGCTGATGCGGGATTCCGCCTTCCCGAAACTGGCTGCGGGCCACTCCCCAGCGGCCGGTTGAGCCCGCAAACGCACGCTGAATGGTCTGCTCTGTGTCGCCGGACAGAAACTCAGCTAAGCCGAGCGAGTCGGCATCCAATGCCAATAGCCGTTCGGCGGGCTGGGCCAGAAGGCGCTCCCCCGCGCGGTTGACCAGGCGCAAAACCTGCTGCGGATCGAACGCAAAAACCGCCACGTCGATCTCTTCCATGACCTTCCTCAGCAATGCTGTGGCTTCCAGAGCTCCCAAACGTTGGTCGCGCAGCGTCGCGGCCATCGCGTTCACCTGCAGCATGACTTCACCCATCGGCTCGCCCGGATGATCGACACGGCCTCGGATGGAGTAATCACCCTCGCGCATCGCTTCCAGCAGATTGGCAAGCGTGCGCAGCGAGCTTGCCACACGTCCGCGCGCCGCGAAGGCGAAAGCGAACCAGCAAAAGGTGACCAGAAGATCGAACGTCCACTGGGTACGCGCCGAGTAGCGGCCGATTGCCAACAGAATGACGCACGTAAGGACTGCCGGGAATCCCGCCGCTAACGCGAGCAGCAGCACGCGGACGTCATGACTGAGTTGCCATCGGTCGCGTGACGGCTTCATGGAGGCGTTAATTGCTAGAGCCCGAAGCGTTGGAGCCGCCTATACAGAGCGCTTCGGCTGAGACCCAGTGCGTTAGCCGCGTGGCTAACGTTCCCGTTATGCCGGGCAAGCGCCTTCTTAATGAGGAACTCTTCTACCTCTTCCAGGCTCATCTGATCCAGCCTCGGGGAGGCTGAAGTTCCCGGGCGAAGCGCGAGATCGCTAGCCTTGATCACGGAATCCTGCGCCATCAGCACAGCGCGTTCTACTACGTGGTTCAACTCGCGCACATTCCCTTGCCAGGGATGATCGTACATGGCCTGAATTGCATTGTGGTCGAATGACGTGATCGACTTTCGGTAACGGCGCGCGTGAATTCCCAGGAAATGCGTCCCGAGAGGCGCGATGTCTTCGCGGCGTTCGCGAAGCGGAGGCACGTGAATCTCAATCGTGTTCAGGCGAAACAAAAGATCCTGGCGAAAGCGGTTGTTCGCAACTTCATCCTGCAGATTCGCATTCGTCGCCGAGATGACTCGTACGTCCACGCGTTTGGTTTTTGACGAACCGACGCGCTCCATTTCGCCAATCTCCAGAACGCGCAGCAGTTTAGCTTGCAGATTCAATGGGACGTTTGCGATCTCGTCCAGAAACAGCGTCCCGGTGTCCGCCAGTTCGAAACGGCCGACGCGATCCATTTTCGCGTCCGTAAAGGCGCCTTTCACGTGGCCGAAAAGCTCACTTTCGAACACGCCTTCCGCTAAGCCGCCGGCATTCACAGTTACCATCGGCTTACCCGCACGGCTTGAAATGGCGTAAAGCGTGCGGGCAACCACTTCTTTGCCGCTGCCTGGTTCGCCCGTAATGAGAACGTTAGCGTCAGACGGGCCCACGCGTGAAATAAGGTCGAGCACCGGCTGCATTGCCGCCGATTGCGCGATCATGGTGGGCACGTTTTCGCGCAGGAGTTGGTTTTCGGCTTCGAGCCGCTGGCCGCGCCGAATGGCCGCGCTCAATTCCAACTGCGTGCGGATAATGGACGACAGCCGCTCATTTTCCCAGGGCTTCTGCACGAAATCACGCGCGCCGCGCCGCATAGCTTCCACCGCAAGATCAACGCTGCTCCATGCCGTCATGACGATCACCGGCAGCATGGAATCGATGTTCTGGATCTTGGCAAGCAGATCCAGGCCCTCCTGTCCAGAGGTCGTATCGCGGGTGTAATTCAGATCGATCAGCGCCGCATCGTATTCGCGGCCATCGATCATCTGCAGAACCTGCTGCGGCGATTCCGCGGACTCGATTTTGTATCCCTCGCGCTTGAGCAGCAGCCTCAACGCCTCCAGGACATCCGGCTGGTCGTCGGCAATCAGGATGCGAGTTTGAGACGGAACCGTTTTCATATCGGTATCGGAAGTAAGGGAAAGGCAGCCGCGTTCAGTTTTGCTTGATCCAGCCGTCTTCGATATAAATGATGCGGTCGCCGTACTCGGCGTTTTTCTCGTTATGGGTAACCTGAACAATAGTCGTGCCCTGCTCATTCAGCCGCTTGAAAAGCTCCATGATCTCTTTCGCCTGGCTGGAGTGAAGATTTCCCGTTGGTTCATCGGCCAGAATGATCTTCGGATTTGCGATCATCGCGCGAGCGATGGCGACCAACTGCTGCTGACCGCCCGATAACTGATTGGGGTACAGATCCTTTTTCCCTACCATGTTGAAGCGGTCCAGATTGTCGCAGACAATCGACTGCCGCTCCGATTTCTTCACGTTTCGATAGGAAAGCGGGATGTCTAGATTCTCGTAGACTGTCAACGAATCCAGCAGATGATAGCTCTGGAAAACAAACCCGATGTATTTCTTATAAATTTCCGAACGGCGCTTTTTGTCCATTCGGTGGATGGCCTCATCCAGAAAATGATATTCGCCCGTCCAAGCGCTGTCGTGCATCCCGAGCAAATGGAGCAGCGTCGATTTTCCAGCGCCGGACGGCCCCATGATAGAGATAAAGTCGCCCTCTTTGATGTCAATGTTGATTCGCCGCAGTACGTACGTGCGGCTCGGGCCGTGCTCGAAAAACTTTTCGATGTTTCGGAGCGAGATCATCAATCGCGCATGACCTTGATATGGGGAAGCGATGGCGGAGCGGGCGTCTCAGGCGGTACGACGATGGTTCTCGTGTAGTGCGTGAAGCCAATCCGGTGAGAGTTGACTTCAAAGACTATCAGTGCGCGTGCATGCGCGTACACGGCAATGCCGGCCAGGAGCAGCGCCACTGCCAGCACATCCACGTTCCTGCTCACGCCAATACCTCTCTATTTTCTTCCACTACACGTCCGTCGAAAAGATGAATAGATCGATCAGCATAGCGCGCGTAACGCGGGTCGTGCGTAACCATGCATATAGTAGCGCCGGCGCGATGAAGTTCGCGCAACAGGTCCATCACCTGCTCGCCGTTTTGAGAATCCAAATTACCCGTGGGTTCGTCGGCCAGCAGAATGGATGGGTCGCCGGCTAGCGCCCGCGCGACCGCGACACGTTGCTGTTGACCGCCGGATAACTGCGAGGGATAGTGCTTGATGCGATGAGACATGCCCACTCGTTCCAGAGCCTCGTGAACCTTTCTCTTGCGATCGCTCGACCCCATCCCACGATAAGTCAACGGCAATTCTACGTTCTCATACACGTTCAGATCGCCAATAAGATTGAATGCCTGGAAGATAAAACCGATTTCCCGGTTGCGAATACGCGCGCGCTCGGATAATTTGAGGCTCTGCACCGGCTTTCCATTCAGGATGTAGGTGCCAGACGAAGGCGAATCGAGTAGCCCCAGGATGGCCAGCAGAGTCGATTTCCCGCAGCCGGATGGCCCTGAAATGGAGACATACTCGCCGCGCTGGATATCGATGTGGATCCCCGATAGGGCGTGGGTCTCTACCTCATCGGTCACAAAAACCTTGGTCACGCCATCCAGATGGATCAATGGATCTGATGCATTCATCGTTTCCGGTACCTTCCTGTTGTTAATGTCTTTAACCTGAGTCAAAACGTTAATACGCGCCTGAAGATCTATTGGTTCAAACGAATTCTCGGGTACGATTCGTACTGCGACATGTCGGACAAGATGACCCGATCGCCCACCTTGAGCCCGTCGAGCACTTCGATGGTATTGACCGAAGCACGTCCAAGCTTTACGTTTACCCGCTGCGCGCCTTTGCCGTCCGGATCAATCTTAAACAAGCCAATGGTTGCTCCGGGCTCGCCGGATACCGGCCGGTCGACGTAGACTACATCGGCCAGACGCATAATCTCGATCGTGCCGTCGACGCTCAGCTCAGGGCGCGCTCCAGGCGGCAGGGGCGCTAATAGCGTTACGTCCACCCCTACGGTTCCGTTAGTCGCCGATGGATCGATGCGAGTCACCCGGCCGGGAATGATGCCGTTGCGAGTGTCAATCGTCGCGTCCAGACCAATTCGCACGTCCTTCATCTGCGTTTCCGCAATCTGCAGCACAGCTTTGAGCTTGCGCGGATCGGCGACTTTCGCCAGCAATGTTCCCGCGGGCACGCGCTGCCCAACTTCGACATCTACTTCCTGGAGTACACCGTCGACACCCGCCCGGATCGTAAGCTGATCCACCTGCTTGCGCTTTAACTCATAGGCGGCTTGCGCGCTTTCCACTGTTACTTGCTGCGCTTCAACTTGAGCCTTGATGGAGGAATCCTGGATACCCAAACGCTGGTTCTGCAGTGCAACACGATTCTGCAACTGGTTAGCTTGATCCACCGAAAGCTTCGAGGTCAGCTCGCTTTGCAGATTCAGCCGGGTGAGTTCCAGATCCTTATCGGCCGTCAGCTTGGCTTGCGTGTATTGCGACTGCAGCGAAGCCAAGTTGGCCTGCTGATCCAGCTTGTCGCTTTCTAACTGCACCTTAAGATTGGCGAGATTAGCTTGTTCCTGCTTCCAGGTCCACTCGGCCTTTTCGGCGTCAAGTTCAAGATCAGGATTGCTTAGAACCATAATGACGTCATTCGCTTTTATCGTGTCGGTCCCGGCACGGCGCACAATTTGCACCACGCGCGAATCCACGGCTGCATTGATCCAATAAATCTGCTCCGGCTTCAACGCACCCAGGCCGTGGACCTGCAACTCCATAGGGCCGCGCCGCACAGTGCCGGGCCAGAGCCCGCTCATGTCGACAGACGGGGCGGCAGGTTTCAGGCGCGCCAGCGCAACGGTAGCGCCGCCGACGCAAAGGACGGCGAGCACGATAAAGGCGATACGTTTCAGACGCCGCTGACGCGCGACTTCTTTTCCACGAGGAACATCCATGAAATTCTTAACCTCTGCAACGCATTTTGCGGACCAAATCGCAAACGACGTCTAACTCAATGATATTGGGGAAGCAATGTCAACATATCAGGTGCGATCGGTGTCCGTCTGTGGGACGCAGATGGTTGGCGATGAAACGCCGGGCCGGCCTTTTGATAGCGCCTTCATTTTTCTGCGCCGGTCCTCAATTCCCGGTAGACTTGTTAGCACGCATGAGTCTGCGGCGCGGTGATCGTCTCGGTCCCTACGAGATTCTCGCGTCCGTCGGCAAAGGTGGCATGGGTGAGGTGTATAAGGCGCGTGACACCCGGCTCGACCGCATTGTAGCCATCAAGGTTTGTCAGGAACAGTTCGGCGAGCGCTTCGCGCAGGAAGCTCGCGCAATCGCTGCACTGAATCACCCGCACATCTGCCAACTGTATGATGTCGGCCCCGACTATCTGGTGATGGAATATGTGGAAGGAAAGCCAATAGCGGGTCCGCTGGCCATTTCCGAGGCGCTGCGGATCGCGGCCCAGATTGCCGATGCGCTCGATGCCGCTCACGTCCGAGGGATCGTGCACCGCGATCTCAAGCCGGACAACATTTTTGTCACGAAGTCAGGCGAAATCAAGTTACTCGATTTCGGAATAGCGAAAGTGGACGCGCGCGGAGTAGAAACCGCCTCCGATGAGACTCTGATTCGGCCTGCGACGCAGGAGGGGTGTATCGCGGGAACATTGCAATACATGTCGCCGGAGCAGTTGACGGGAGCGAAGATCGACAGCCGTAGTGACATCTTCTCTTTCGGCGCAGTTCTTTACGAATTGATAACCGGCCGGCGCGCATTCGATGCTGCGACTCCGACCGGAACTATGGGGGCGATCTTAACGGCTCAACCTCCTTCCCTCTCCGGTGTCGATCCGCTCTCGCCTCCCGCTCTCGATCGGGTTCTCCAGCGATGCCTTGCGAAAGATCCCGAAGCTCGATGGCAGTCCGTCCGCGATCTCGGCGCGGCATTGGGTTGTGTTCCTGAATTGGTCCTTCAGCCGCGGCCACCACGACTGGCCGGTTCTCTCGCGCGTATATGTTTGGCTCTGCTCTTAATTGTGGCTTTCGCAGCCACAGGGCTCGGACTCTATGCGATGCGGGAGTCCCGCGGCACGCCGCGAACAATCAGGCTCACTTTCCCAACGCGATCTGGCTCTGTTGGCGCGGGTCCACCTGTGATCTCGCCAGACGGATTGCAAATTGCGTACATCATAGGTGACGCACGCAAGAGTGAGCTTTGGGTTCGTTCCTTCTCCTCCTTCGAGGGAAAACGGATCGAGGGAGCGGACGGCTTGTCGCTGCCGATCTGGTCACCGGATAGCAGGCAGATCGCATTGTATGTTGATGGCAAGCTGAGCCGGTTTGATGTAGCAACGCAGATTCATCAGGTCATCTGCGATCTCGCCGACGCTAGCGATGAGATTTCGGGTTCTTGGAACTCATCCGGCATCATTATCTTTTCCTATAAAAGTGCGATTTACCGTGTCTCAGCCGCCGGTGGAGAGCCGGCCCCGGTCACTCACGTTGATAGCTCCCATGGTGAACTTCGTCATCTAACCCCGTATTTTCTTCCGGATGGGCGCCGGTTTCTGTTCTTCTCCACTCGCCGGCGAGCGGGCGACAGCGCCATTTATGAAGGGTCCCTGGATTCTCCGGAGGTGAAGCGCGTCATGACAAATTCCGTGGCGCCTTTCTTTCTCGTCGGCAAGGATCTCATCTTTGCGCGAGCGGAGACCCTTATGGCGCAAGAGTTCGATTGGAAGGCCGTGCGGATGAAGGGTGGGCCGGTATCGCTTGAAGAGCGCGGCCACCTTCCGTTGCCGGAGCACGTTTATTCCGGCGCCGGGATCTTCACTCCGTATGCGGCTTTCGCGGCCTCCGCCAATGTGCTCGCCTACTTTCCGGAACAAGTGGGCGCGACGGAGCTTGTCTGGTTCGATCGGCAGGGCAAGCGCATGTCTTCGGTGGGCGCGATCGCGCAGTACAGCAACCCCGCATTGTCCCCGGACCAAAAACTGATTGCGGTTGGAATTGCCGATCCCCGCACAAGAACACGTGACATCTGGATACTGGACGCTTTCGGCGGCGGCATGCGCGTAACCGACGATCCGAAAGACGACTTGAATCCGGCGTGGTCACCCGACGGCCGGCGAATAGGATTCTCGTCCGAGCGCAAAGGCGTCCGAGATCTCTTTATCGCGCCAGCAACCAGTCTTGGCCGTGCGGACCTGATCCTCGCGGGCGGCACCGAGAACTCGCTTGAAGGCCAGTCCCCAGATGGAAAGTTCCTGATCTACAACGACGCGATTGGCCGGATCATGGGTGTCTCTGTTCAGGGAGAGCACAAGCCGTTCCCAGTAGTACAGGGGCCAGGATATTACGATCAGGGCGCCATATCGCCGGACGGTAAATGGATTGCCTACCGGTCTCGTGAGTTGGGCCAGGTTGAGATTTATCTCCAAAGTTTCCCTGTTGGTGGCACCCGTTGGCAGTTGTCGACGAATGGCGGTGGGGAGCCATCCTGGCGCGGTGACGGGAAGGAACTGTATTTCGCCCGCGACAAACAACTTTTTGCAGTGGATATAAGGGTGACGCCGGGCGGAATAGAACACGGCGCAGCGAACCTTCTATTCAGTGCACCCTTTATTGTCAGTATTCGCCGGAACCGCTATCTTCCGAGCGCAGATGGCAAACGCTTTCTGGTAGTGACAGAACACGACGATGAGCAGCAGAAGATGCGTGTCATTCTGAATTGGCGCAGAAATGCGAACGAATAGCGCCGCCTCACTTTCGGGTGCTTCTAGCTACTCTCACATTTCGGGCGGACTCGAACGGGCATGCCTATAGAAATCGGACACGTGGAGGCGATCTTCCGGTATCCCGTGAAGTCCATGCGCGGCGAACGACTCCAGCTCGCCAATCTGGGCTGGCACGGCATTGATGGTGATAGACGCCTGGCTTTCCGGCGGACCAATGACCACGGAGGGTTCCCGTGGCTAACAGCAACCAAGCTTCCCGGCCTGCTCCTGTTTACTCCCTGCTGGCGCCAAGGCGACGCTCCAGGAGACATCCCTACGCACGTCCGCACACCGGATGGCGAAGAGATGCCCGTTTTCGGGGAGAACTTGGCTGCCGAGATTGGGCATCGGTACGGGGCTCCGGTACAGATGATGCATTTGAGGCATGGCATCTTCGATGACGCGAGCATCTCCGTGCTTGCCTTGGATACGGTGCACGAAATAACGGGGCTCGCGAGGGTGCCCCCAGATGTGCGACGATTTCGCCCAAACGTTGTAGTTCGTTTACTGCGATCAGTTCCCTTCCAGGAGGACCAGTGGTTGGGCGGAGTACTGTCGTTCGGCGATGGGGACGACGCCCCCGCCATCACAGTCACGATGCGCGACGTTCGCTGCTCGATGGTGAACCTTGATCCCGATTCAGCAGCTCCTGCTCCCGAAGTGCTGAAGGCGGTCGTTTGCGCGAACCAGAACAATGCTGGAATTTACGGCGCGGTCACTCGCATTGGTCGACTGGCGGTCGGACAGACCATAATCCTGCATGGCGCTGACACCGGAAGCGTAGAAACACGTTAGAACCGGGAAGTCACCAAGCGGCATGTCGCTCCAGAATCACGCCGATACGCGGAAACCTCGAACAAACGAATCGCAAAGGCGTATATAAGAGGTATGTCTATGCCCGATACCGCCAGTTCCCCTGTTGCATTGATCCATGATCTGCTCGCCAGAAAGCGCTACTCGGTAAGTGAGTCAGATGACAGCGTACTGAAAATTCAGGACCTTGAAAGTGGAATCACGCTGCGCGCTGTGCTGCAAGGCGAAATCTTATTCCTATCGCTCGTCTGCATGGTGGTTCCGCGCTCGAAGGTCACGGCAGAGCTGATGCACAAGATGCTCGCTGCGGATAATGGTATTTCTACTTCACACTTTCAGCTGTACGATGCCGGCAACGGACAGGCGGCCATAACCCTGAATAATTTCTGCAAGCTACAGGAGCTGGGACCTGACGACGAGGACGATATCCTCTCTTGTGTCAGCTTCTTGTTGGCCGATGTTGTCCACGCAAAGGATCTGATTGGCGCCGACTTGCAGGCGGCCTAAATCGATTTAGAAAGGCACAACAATGGGTTTCTTTTCGGACATCTTCAACCGGGCCGGACGGGTGACGCGGGGCCAGGCTAATAAAGGAATGGACGCCATAGAGGACGCCGCCTTTGAATCAACCGTTCGGCAAACCGTGGCGGATATGAGAACCGAGCTGAACAACGTGGTGCGGTCTTCCGCAACCGCGATGAGCAACTATAATTCTCTCGACACCGAGTACCAGAAGTACGTCCGGCAATCGCAGGAGTGGAAGGCGCGCGCGGGACAGGCGCTTGACGCCGGGAACGAAGAACTCGCCAAGAAGGCGTTGGCCAAGAAAGCCGAATCCGACAAACAGGTCACCTCTCTGCAGGCTGCTGTCGAATCGGCCCAAAAGGCCAGCGAGTCGCTGAAGGCGCAAGTGGTCGATTTGAAGCACAAGATCGAGGAGGGCGAGCGGACTGCCACAACCTTAGTGGCGCGCAAGAATGCAGCCATGGCGCAGAGAAAGGTTTCCGAAGCTATGGCGGGCGTTGGTAAGGCGGACAATGCGTTTGCAGCGCTTTCGAATTTCGAAAAATCCGTGGCTAAGGAAGAGGCAACTGCGAAGGCGTTCGATGAGCTTGCCGCGGCGGGCAAGGACTCGAATCTGGAAGCGGAATTCGCTCAACTCGAGGGGCATAGCGTAGACGCCGAACTGCAGGCGCTCAAGCGTGAACGGCTCGGCAGGGTTGAATTGCCGAAAGAACTACCTCCGGCTCCCGGGCGCTGATCTGCATGCTGTTCGATCGAAAGGCAAAGCCTATCGGCGCCCAAGAGGACTTGGCTAACCTCAAAATCACGGGGGCTGCTCCAGGGGATACCCTGTCAGTTTCGGGAGCTGCTGCTGATTTCTCTGACGTCGATTTCACGGTCGACAAGCTCGACTGGTACCAGGCCGGCAATCGACGCTGGAAAGAACTGAGCGGCATGTGGCGCGATCGGCGTGTGTACGTCGAAGTGCACAATGAGGACACCACAAGCGTTCTGGGCAATTTCGACGGACGCAGAATCACGCTGGACGAACTCGGGTTGGGGGAGGACGATCTGGCACAAATGGATCAACGGCAGAACCCGGCGGACTTCTTCGATTACGACGGTAAGTTCTGGCTCTATCGCTTTAGTCGCGAAATCGGAATCTTTCGGGCTGGCGATACTCTGGGCCGCGGCTTCTATTGCTGGCAGTTTCAGGAGCAGAACACGAAACGATTCCTGAGTATCCGCAAAGCCGAGGGCGAGCCGTTTTCGGCTTCGTTCTGGCTGAGTGTAGAGCCTGCGGATATTACTGTTTTTCGGAGTACGTGATGAAATTATCGAAGCCGGGTCTGCTGATCGCCGCTCTCGTGCTTCTAACGTCGTGCAGCAGAGTTCCGAGGGCCCTGCGCGAGGACATCTCATACGAGAGTGATCGCGTACACGAAGCCCAGCACCAACTTCAACGTACGGAAGAGACTCTCGACAGCGATCTCTCGCAACATCCGGACCTGTTCCAGAGTTCCTCCGCGCCGGCGGAATGGAAAGCGAGGCTTCGTTCCGATAGAGAAAAGCTGCACTCCGCCGAGAAGATCCAGACTGAACTCGCCGAACTTGCAGACCGCGGTCGGTCCGACTCAGAACCCCGTGCGCGGCGACTACTTACATACGAACGCCAATTATTGGAAACGGTGAGGACTGATTCCGGCGCCGTGCTCGCAACAGCCGGTAATTGGCTTGATTTCGGGCGTGATTTGCCGTCGCATTTGGACAAGCTGCGCCACGAGTACGAAAGTGTCTCTAGTTTCGACCTGGCGCCTGTCGCGCAAGATGTGGATCGAGCCGAGCACGATTGGCCGGCAAAAAAGGGCGCCTTGGATGAGCGTCTCCAAACTTTGCGCGATATACCGAAGCAGGCCCAAGCAGAGTGGAAGGCCACCGAAGGCGTGCGAGAGTCTGCCGCCAGCGGAAAGGCAAGTGGAAATCAGCTCGCAACATTGATTGAAACTGACGCTGATCTGACAAGGGATACAACCGAACTGGCCTCCAAGGCCGGCGAACTACAGAGTCTTTCAGGACAGCTCTACTACTCGTGGGACAAGATTCTTACCGATCTTGACGATCCGCGTTACGGCAGCGACCAAGTATTTCGGGAGCGGATTAAGACGGTTCGCACGCACTTCATCGATGTAGCTTCGAAAAAGACGGAGACCGCGAGTGACGAACACTGGGTGAACGTCTCCGAACCTCAATTTCGAGCTGTTCAAAACGACTTGGGCATGGCGATCGCGCATAAAGACGCGGGGCTCTTCGATTCGGAAGCACAGACCACGCCTCAACCGGCCGGGTTCGCCTACATCGCTCCGGAATCACAAGGATCGAACCAATACGGCTATTGGGACCACTCGAGCGGCCATAGCGTCTGGACTTGGCTGCCGGAATACCTGGTTCTTCGCGAATTGCTGTGGCATCACGATTATCGGCCCGTCCTCGCAGACGAATATCGCGCCTACCGCACGGCCCAAAGCACAGGCAGGACCTACTATGGCCAGGAGAGTCCGGCAGCCGCGCCCAAGTACGGAACTCACGGGACCTTCACTCAGACACATTACGCCGGCAGCCGGTATGTGCAGCGGGGCGGGTTTAGCGCTTCCGGATATGCATCGCACCCCGGAAGCGCTGCGAGTGGGCCGCGCGCCGAATCCCGCGATCAGCCTGGAATGAATAACGATGGCGTCGGCCGGAGATTCGGCTCAGGAGCGCATCCCTCATCCGGCCACCAGTTCGGCCGGCCCGGCGGTTTTCGAAGCCCGGGCCGCAGGTTCGGCGGCAGGCGTTAAGGCTAACCAAGCAGGAAGGCGGTGACAAAACTGGCTTCAACCATATCTCTCCCACCCACAACGCTTTAACCTCCGCTCGCTGCCTTTCCCGTACGCCCTGCTTTCATAATTCGGGCATGCCTACCTCTTGGCGTAAACTCATTTCCAATCGCGCGAACGCGCAAAAGTCCACCGGACCAACTTCTCCGGAAGGCAAAGCCAAGGTCTCTCAAAATCGCGCAGTCCACGGCCTGACTGGCCGCTTCCGAGTCATCGACAGCGAGGACCAGGATACATTCGATGATTTCCTCGACCAGCTCATTCTGGAGGAACAGCCGGTTGGCACACTCGAAGTGGAACTGGTGAAGAAAATGGCCGAATCGCTCTGGATGTCACGCCGAGCCCGCAACCTCCAGGACCCGTGCTTTGTCTTTATGGAGCGATCCCGCGAAGACGTCAAGAATTCCGAAGTCGGACTGGTTGTGCGCCCGGAGCTCGAACGCTACACGCGCTACCAGGCGCACCATGACCGGGCTTTTCAGCGCTACTCTAACGAACTCTCAAAGCATAAAAAAGAAAGGCTCAAAGCGCAGGCTGGCTTTGAATCGCAGCAACGGGCGGAAAAGCAGGAACAACGTCGCGATGCGAAGGAAAATCGCGACATCGAACAGCACAAGTACGCCGTCGCGCATGCCGAAAAGCGTCTTCAGCTCATAGAAACGAAGCGGAAGGTCGCGGAAAAGAAGCTGGACGCCGCGCCGCCGCCTCAAAATCACCAACTCGCCGCCTGAAAATGCGTCAACAATAGAACGCAGCAAATTATCCGCGCTCGCAGTGTCGCTTCTCAGAAGATCAACTTCAGTGAAAGTGTGATATTTCGCGGATTGCTAGAAAATACCTGATCCCACTGTTCGAAAGCCGACGATTTGGGATCAAAGCTGGTTCGCGCCACTTGGCCGGCAACGCTATTGGGCGAGTATTGCGTAAACAGCGCATCGTCCAGGTAGCCGCCCGCATATTGAGGATGGTTGAAGACATTGAAAAGCCTGATCGCGAACTGCGCCTTTACCCGCTCGGTAATGTCCAGGTGCTTCGCCAGCGTTAAATCCACATCGTTTATCGGATTCAGCGCAATCAGATTCCGGCCGCCGGTTGGAAGCGTGCCTTGCGGCGCTGAAACATACCGGGCGTTGGCGTTGGAAGCCAGGTAAGCGACCGTTTGTCCGGCACTGTTAGTAAGTGCGTGAACTCCGGAGCCTAATGCCGGATTCCCTCCCGGATTGATAAATACACGATCGGGAGCGCTATCGCCGTTCAGGTTTGAATCTGTTTCGCTCTGGGGCGTAATCAGGGTACCGGTTTGGTAGATGTAGATCGGTGCAACTTCCCAGTTTCCAACTAGGTTTCTCAAAAACCAGTTGCGGTCCTTCCAGATCGGCATGTCGTAAATCATTTCGAAGGACAGCCGCTGCCGGTGGTCAAGAGCTGAACTGGAACGTTCCGGTATCAGATTCTGCGAATCCTGAGGCCGCCGTGGCGTGAACACGGTGCTGGCTACCGTTGCTGTCGAGTCGTCAATGGCGTGACTCCAGGTATAGGCTCCCATGAATTGCAGCCCGTCGGAGAACCGGCGCGTAAGTTGGTTGGCAAGGCCATGATAAGTGGAGTTACCGATTGGCATGAAGGCTGTAATCGGCGTGCTTAGGCTGCTGAAACCCGCCGCGGCGAACGCGGGTACAATGTAACCGCCCGCATTAAACGCAGCCTGCAGATTGTTTAATTTGTTCGGGAGAGAGTTCAATACAGCTTGGCTCGGTTGGCTGAAATACAGCGGCAGCGCGTTTTGAGCGTTCACCACCGGCTGCCGGTTCAGTTGGACCTGCACCGGTAGAAACAGACCGCGGCTCCCCAGGTACCGTGTTTCAAAGGTGTAATTACCCGCGAACACGTGTTGGATTCCGAAGTTCCATTGAATGGACTCAGGCCGCTTCTGATCGGGAATGAATCCTTGTGTTTGCAGTCGAGCCTGCGCGACGGTCAGAGCGCCCACCTGGCTGTTGGGCGTAATCCCACCGTTTGCCAGGAAGCCGGTTCTGTCGAGACCAGTCACGTCTACCGTTGTCTGGAACTGGGGCGGCAGGCTCAGCGTTCCTAAGTTGTCATAGAGCACATCGTAGTTGGTCCCGAAGCCCGCTCTTATAGACGTCTTGCCGGTCGTCCCGGGTGAGTAAGCCAGCCCGACGCGCGGCATAAAATTGGTTTTCTGCGGTTGTGGCTCTCCGAACGTGATCAACCCGGGAACGCTCGCAGCCGCATTCAATGTCTGCAGGCGCTCGGAGTAGGGAACCGTCTGATACTCATATCGCAAACCGAGGTTGACAGTTAGATTCGGTCTGATTTTCCAAACATCGTTTCCGAAGAATCCGAGTAGAAACTGATCGCCGTAGTAGACGACATCGCCCAGGCCTCGTTGCGCGATGCCGTCGGGGTTGTTGTCGAACAAGTAATCGGAAAGGAAGGACCATTCATAATCCCCCCGTGCTCGCTGGGTGAAACTCGACGGCGAGATGGATTTCCAGCCATCGAAACCGAATTTGAACGAATGATTGCCATGCGTCCAACTGACGTTATCTGCTAGCTGATAGGTGTTTTGAATTGTAAATTGGGGTGCGTTTGGATCCGGCCCCAATGCAATGTTCAGTTCATAGATACTAATGTTGGGAAATGCATCCAGGCCGGGAAACGTCTGGTTCTGAACCGGGATGAAATCGTGATACCTGT
Organism: Terriglobia bacterium; assembly: GCA_963846025.1. Classification (GTDB taxonomy): domain Bacteria; phylum Acidobacteriota; class Terriglobia; order Bryobacterales; family Bryobacteraceae; genus Bog-105. The sequence continues at coordinate 241,360 of CAWJUG010000008.1, forward strand.
TGTAACCCAGCCGAAACTCGTTTATCAACGAGGGACTGAAGGTATGATACTCGGAAACGGTCACCAGATAATCATGGGTCGGCCGCACGTCGAAGAACTGAGCCGGGAAGCCCTGGTAATCCAGCAGGCCGAAACGGTTGAACACATAGCGGGCGCGCAGCGAATCCTTATCTGATATGGCATAGTCATACGAAGCGACTCCGCTGTCGATGTTTTCCCAATTTGGTAGTGTCCCTGCCACTTGACCTACGGGGATGGTGATTGCCGCCGCAGTCTGGGTACCGAGGCTCTCGTTTCCTCGTCCCACAGTAACTGGACTTCCAAACGGCAAGCTGTCGGGGGCTGATGTTATCGGTGCAGTACCCAGGTATTTCTTCAACTGGGCCAAGTTGACCTGATTAATCCCCGGTATGTTGGCCAGCGTTGCGTACCCGGCGTTCGTTGGAACATCATAGTAAGTCGAGAGTGCCTGGCCGATGGGGTTGTATTCCCAGTTGACGAAGAAAAACATTTTGTTCCGTTTGATAGGACCGCCTAAAGTCCCCCCAAAACGATTGTTGTCGTATCTCGGATGCAAGGGGCTGCCCGATACGAAGTTCAGATTGTCCGCCGCGTTCAGGTTCCTGTTCTGAAAATACTCGTACAGGGAACCGTGGAAAGCATTAGTGCCGCTCTTGACAACCTGGTTGAATTGTCCGCCCGAGGAATGTCCGAAATCGGGCGAGAACTGATTCTGTAGTACGGTAAATTCCGCAACTGCGTCATTCGGAACTGTCACCAGTGGGCCGGTGGTGCTCTTCTGATTGTTATCGATCCCCTCCACCGTAAAGTTATTGTCTGTGGGACGCTGACCGCCTACGGAAGGTCCATTTCCATAGCCCACGCCGCCGCTTGAAGCCACCCCGGCATTCAGCAGGGAGAGATTGATGACACCTGAAGCCCCGCCGGCGATCGCCAGATCTTCGGATTGCTTCGATTCGAACGTCGTCTGGACTTGAGCCGACGTAGTATCGATGGCCGGCGGAGCGGTTGAAACTTCGACGCGAGTCGAAGTCTTCTCTACCTGTATCGTTACGTTCGTAGTCGCGGTTTGGTTCAGGGCAACCGAAACGTTGGTCACTTCGCTGGCTGCGAACCCGGGCGCCGAAATATGCAACGTATAGGATCCGACTGGCAGGTCGGCCATACGGTACTGTCCAGCGGAGGTCGATACCGTCGCGGTCGTCACTCCGGTTCCTGTATTCACCGCCTTGACGGAGGCGCCTGGGACAGTCGCCCCAGATGCATCGTAAACCGTACCGGCGATGTTTCCGCTGGTCGATTGTGCCATGACCGCACCGGCGGAAATCGCGGCGGCAATGCACAGTAGCCCCGGGCGCAAACAAGGTAAGAAAGAAGCAGCAATATTCATAGGGTTCCCACTCGCAGGCGAGGCATAAATCCCACCTGCCTCCTTTGTTCTGTTCCGAATGTACGGCCGGATGAAAGGAAATGAACCTAACGTTTGGCTAACTTATGTCGCGTGTGGCCAAGTTAATCAACAAGTTAGATCCAGGCTATTGAATCGGCTGGTATTTCAACCTAGCGTCGAGCCAGAGGAAACCGATCAATATGTGTTCCATTGAATCGAATTTGCGCCGGATAGGCGCTGCCGTTAAGCGCGTCTCAGTATGTGCCGTTTTTCTTGCGGGGCCTTCTTGGCTCCTTGCCGATGCACCCATATCGTTCTCTGACCTGAACGCACAGGCGAAGAACGCCGAACAAAACGGTTCGTATGCGGATGCTGAGCGGCTCTTCAAAACAGCGCTGACTCAGCTCACTAATCCCGTCGGTCATGACGCGGTGGTGCTCTGGAACAACATCAGCCATGTGCACTCGGAAGAGAGGCGATTCTCTGAGGCTGAACACGATTCGCTGGCGGCTCTTGAAATAAACACCCGGCTTGCCAAGCCTGATGGGATCGAACAGGCTACCTCTCTGAATAACCTCGGCATCGTTGCTATGGAGCAGGGAGATTTTCTCAAGGCGGAACAGCGCCTCGAAGAGGCGCTTGGCGTGTTAGAGCACGGCGGCCTGGCCGATTCGTCCACGGCAGGCATCGTATCGAGTAACTTAGGCCTGGTATTGCAGAGGGAACGGAAGTACGGCGCAGCTCATGACATTTACGAAAAAGCTGGGGAAGTTATTTCTCACAGCGACGGCCAAAACAGCATTGAATACGCGAAGTTATTGATCGCTCGGGGGCTTCTTAGCTTCAAAACCGGCAATTTCAACGACGCGTTAGCAAAGGATACACTGGCTTTGCAGATTGAAGAAAAACTGCCAGGCGTAAGTAGGCGTGAGAGGGCGACCGCGGAAAACAATCTGGGGTTGGTCTTGACACAACTCGCCAATCTGACCGAGGCAGAGCGCCTGTTGACAGACGCGGTCGCGCTTTATAGGGCCGAAGCGGCCGGCCCGGATCCGAGTGTCATTGAAGCCCTGAACGCGCTGGCAATGCTTCAAGTAAACCTGGGCAAATTCGAGGTAGCGGAGAAGAACGCTTCGGACGCGCTGCACTTGACTGCCCAAGTTTCCGGGGCCGAAAGCGAGCAAGCGGCGAATATTCACAACACGCTTGGCTGCTTGGAGTTGCGGCGCAAGAATCGCTCGGCTGCCAGAGCGCAGTATGAGATCGCGTTGCACATTTGGGAAAAGATAAAAGGTCAGGAGAGTCCCGAATTCGCCGCCACGACGACCAATATTGGAACTGTATACGACAATTCGGGCAATCACAAAAAGGCCGAAGTGCAGTACCGGGCGGCGCTGCGCATTGACGAAGCGCAACTAGGCCCCGATCATCCTCAGGTCGCGACCGATCTCAGTAACGTTGCTGCGGAAGTGTTCGCTCGTGGGCAGCGGAGCGAGGCCATACAGCTTTATGAACGCGCGAAGAGCATTCAGGAGAAGTGTTTCGGGCCGGAGAGCGTGCGGGTAGCTGCGACGTTACATAGCATAGCCATCGTGAATCAGGCTTCAAAACACTTTGATGAAGCGGCGCAAGCGTACTCAAAGGCCATCGCTTTATTCAAGGCTTCACCAGGAGCGCAAGGAGAGGAGTTGGCTCTGTGCCTCCGTGAGTACGCAGCCCTGCTTAGGAACTTGCAGCGTTTCAGCGATGCCGAGCAAGCCGACCTTCTTGCCACGCGCATACAAGTGACTAATGCAATCCAGGCGGAAAAACTTGGAACTTCCGCGCCGTCCGCGCTCTCGTTTCACTGAGCCGTGTCGCATTTCGCTACACCTGCGTTCCAGAAGCACACGTTTTGAATTGGTCTCCTACTTGGGCCACCCGCCTGCGGTTAACCATTCATTGATGTTGAGCAAGGCACTAACTTTGGTGCTCTTGTTGCGTCAAAGAAGGAACAGCCAAGGGAGGGGTGCATGTCTTACGAGCATCAGTCGAATGGCAGCGGAGCGCCGCTTCACCAACGTGAAAGAGTCGTGCGGTTCGGATCTTTTGAATTTCGCCCTGATTTGCAGGAACTTCGAAAGAACGGTATCCGTATAAAGGTTCAGTCGAAGCCTCTTCAAATCCTGCGCGCGCTGATCGACAGACCCGGTGAGCTGGTGACGCGGGATGAATTGTGCCGGGAGCTGTGGCCCGAAGGTACCTTTGTCGATTTTGAAAGCGGCCTGAATACCGCCACAAATCGTCTTCGGGTCGCCCTGCACGACTCTGCGGAAAGCCCTCGTTATATCGAGACTCTTCCGCGGTTAGGCTATCGATTTATCTGCCCCGTAGTAACGCCCCAACCTCCAGCCGAAATTCCAAACTCGAATCCGGCTCCGGTAACTTCCGAACCCGTCAGATCTTACGTTGCCCGGCCAAGCTTGCGTAACACAATGCTAGTGCTGCTGCCAGTACTCCTGATTGCGTTCGCGACATATCTATACCTTGGAACCAAGAGAAGGTTAGTCCAGCCTGCGTTTCATCCACTTACTTATAAAGCACAAGTAATCTACTCGGCCAGATTCCTGCCTGGCGCGAAGAGCGCAGTCTACAGCGCCTTCTCTGAGCCCGAAGGGGTTCGCACGCTCCGCTCAAACATTGCGGGCAGTAACATACAGCCGGCTTTCGTCGGAGATGGCACGCTTGCTTCTATATCTCCGTCAGGCGATTTAGCCGTATTCGACAAGGTAGGCAATCAGGAAGGCCCGCAGCTATCGCGGGTTTCCCCCTCCGGGCGGAAGTCCTCTCTAGACGCGAAGAATGCTCGCGCGCTCGATTGGCTCCCGAATGGAAAGGAGGTGGCGTTAATTCGCAGAGTTGCAGTCGAATCCACAATCGAATTTCCGGCCGGCCGCGTGGCATACCGATGCAGTGGTTGGATTACCGATCTCCGCGTTTCGCCCAACGGCGAGCAAGTCGCATTCATCGAGCATCCCACTCGCGATGATGATCGCGGCCACCTGCGGCTTGTGGACAGGAACGGGAAGACAAAGCAATTGACGACAGATTGGAACAGCGCCGCCGGGTTAGCGTGGTCCCGCTCTGGGCGCGAGGTATGGTTTACAGCAAGCAAAGCGGGCGTTGCACGAAGCCTCTACGCGGTCTCCATCGCAGGTCAGGTTCGTCGGATATCAAACACGCCCGCCTCGTTACATCTTTTTGACATCTCCGCTGACGGGCGTCTCTTGTTGTCCGTGGATGACTTGCGAGGCGCTATGCTTGCCGAATTCCCTGGAGCTCCGAAAGAAACGGACTTGACTGAGTTCGATGAACCCAACGTACAGGCCATGTCGCGCGACGGTGAGCGGATACTTTTCACAGAAAGCGGCGACGCCGGTGGCCAGCACTACACCACACTGCTTTTCGACAATGCTCGTCACTCCTCGCGCATCATCGGCTCGGGGCGAGCTATGGCGTTGTCGCCGGATGGTCTGTTTGCATTGCTTCTTGATCCGCAGGACGATACCGCTTTGACTCTCGTTTCCCTCGAAGCCGGTTCTTCCAGGCGCATCCTAGGGCACGGCCTGCATTATCAATGGGCCAGATTCTTGTCCAAGAGCGCGATTCTTGCGGGCGGCTCGTACTCTACGGGCCGGTTGATGCTGTACCGTCAATCCATGGATGGTGGCGCACCTACGGCTCTCAGCGGATTCCCGTATTTGGATAATCCGACGATAACTCCTGACGGTGAAAAACTGGCCGGGTTCTCCGGAAGAGATCTTATGCTGGTCAATTTTTGCGACAAGAGCGCGCGGCCGTTACCGGTCCAACCGGGCAACATGCCGGTGGCGTGGAGCGCGGATACCCAATCCTTGTTTCTTATAAACACGTTGAGTGTGCCTCCGCAATTTATGAAGCTCGACATCGACAGCAACTCTAGAACACTCTGGAAGCCGCTGCACATTTCGCAATCTTCGCTAGCTCAACTCGGCGGAATCGTTGCAGCTCCAGATGCAGGGGCTTACGCGTACTCTATTCACCAGGATTTATCACGCCTTTATGTAGTAGACGGCTGGTCCTGAGTGCACCGGCCATGATAAAAAGAAACCCATGCGCCGGATTCTGGTTTTCGCCGCTCTTTTTGCACTCTCCTGTGTAGGCTTACGGGCACAGGACGACCCGGGTCTTACAGCTCTGCATCAAATTAAGGTCGAAGCTTTCGAGAACTCCAAGGTCATGGACCATTTGGCGAATCTCTCAGATCTGTACGGGCCGCGGCTCACCGCCTCGCCGGAATGGGAGCAGGCCGCGCAATGGGCGATGCAGGCCATGAGAGGCTTTGGCCTTACAAACGTACACGAAGAAAAGTGGGGTCCCTTCGGTCGAAGTTGGTCGCTCGAATCGTGCAACATCGACATGCTCACGCCGCGCTATTCGCACCTGGTCGCCATTCCCCTTGCCTGGAGTTCGCCGACCAATGGCGTGCAGACCGGCGACGTCCTCTTCGCGCCGATTGAGCAAGGCCGCTGGTACGAGTTCAAAAAGAATCAGGAGGCGCTGGAGCACTACAAGGCGGAATGGCACGGGAAGCTGAAAGGCAAAATCGTGATGTTGTCAGACGCCAGGCAGCCCAGCCCCACCACGAATCCGCTCTTCACGCGCTACACGGACGAGCAGCTAGCAAACTTCGCCAAAGCGCCTGAACCGGCAATCAAGCGTCACATTACTGTCGACCAGGTGCAGATGCCCGAAAATCCGGATGAGATCGGAAAATACATGGCGAGTCTGCCCAATTCGGTCGAAGACGCACTCTTCGATAAATATGATGAGTCTCTCGCCGATCTGGGCGCTTTTCTGAAATCGGAAGGGGTTGTGGCCGTCCTCAAGTGGGACCCAAGAGCGCACAATGGGCTGTTGTTTGCCGAAGCCGCCGGATCTTTCAAGACCGATAAGCCGATGGCGCCTCCTACCTTTGTCGTAACAGAGGAGCAGTACTCCCGAATGCAGCGACTGACTGAAAAGAAGGTTCCGGTTTCCGTGAGCCTTGAGGTAAGGGCAAAATATTCTGATCACGATGTAGACGCGGCAAATATCGTTGCTGAAATACCTGGGCAGAAGAAACCAGACGAGGTAGTGATGATCGGCGCGCACTTCGATTCCTGGCATAGCGGCACGGGTGCGACGGACAATGGTGCAGGAAGCGCCGTGATGATGGAAGTCATGCGCATTCTGAAGAAGTTAGATCTGCCGCTGGACCGCACCGTCCGAATTGGATTGTGGAGCGGGGAAGAGGAAGGCCTGTTTGGCTCACGCGCATACGTCAAGCAGCATTTCGCCGATATCAATACCGGTGAGGTTAAACCGGAGCAGGCGAAACTCGATGCCTATTTAAATCTTGATAACGGGAGTGGAAAAATCCGTGGCATCTATCTGGAAGGCAACGATGCCATTCGCCCGCTTTTTGAGCGCTGGATGGCTCCGTTTCGTGACATGGGCGTCACTACTTTGAGTCTGCGGCACACCGGTGGCACAGACCACCTTTCGTTTGACGATGCGGGTCTTCCCGCGTTCCAGTTTATTCAAGATCCGCTGGACTACGGCACAGTGACCCATCACTCGGACATGGACACATATCCTCACGCTATCCAGGAAGACTTAATGCAAGCATCCGCCGTGATTGCCACGCTCGTCTACGACATCGCCAACCGCGAACAAATGGTACCGCGCAAGCTGAACGTGCAGAATGGAAAACTGGTAAACCCGTAAGATAAATTGTGATCTCGGATGCCGATCTGAAAAATCCTCAGGCCGTCGCAGCTCTCATAGACCATACGCTGCTGAAGCCTGAGTCCACTCAGCAAGACATCGCTCGTATCTGCGAAGAGGCGCGAGAGTTTCAGTTTGCTTCGGTATGCATCAATCCCTGCTGGGTCAGCTTTGCAGCTGAGGCTCTGGCCGGCTCCGCCGTCCGCGTCTGCACCGTCGTGGGCTTTCCACTGGGGGCCAATGATCTGCGTACCAAAATTGCGGAAGCGGATCTCGCCCTTACTCAAGGCGCCAAAGAAGTGGACATGGTGCAGAACATTGGGGCTCTTCGATCGCGTGAATATCATCGCGTCTATAAGGAAATCGGCGATCTGGCCGATATCGTGCATTCTTATGGCGGTTTCCTGAAGGTCATTCTCGAAACTTGCCTTCTGACCGAAGAAGAAAAACTTACCGCCTGTCGCTTTGCCCAGCAGTCGCAGGCTGATTTCGTGAAGACGTCGACCGGATTCTCCACTGGCGGGGCAACTGTTGCCGACGTGCAGCTCATGCGCCGGACTGTCGGTGAGAAGATGGGCGTCAAGGCGTCGGGCGGGATTAGAACGCTTGAACATGTCCGCCAAATGGTGGCTGCGGGCGCCAATCGTATCGGCGCTAGTGCGGGCGTGGCTATTGTCCGCGAGCTACAAACCGGCTCGGCTTCACAAAAACCGGCAGTTCTTGCGGGCGACGTGAATCCGTACTGATGGCCACTTCGCGCAAATCCGAAGTTCGCTTCAGCGAGCGTGCGGAGTTACTGGATTTTCTCCTGGAAGTTAGCAGCGCCACATCTGAAACGCTCGACCTCGATCGCCTGCTCGCCAATGTCGCCGAGATCGTCAAGGATGTAATTCCGTACGAACTCTTCGCGATTTTGCTCTACACGGAACGCACGCGCACTCTCCGGATGCGCTATTCCATAGGCCATCGCGATGAAGTTGCAAAAAATCTCTCCATGCAGTTGGGCGATGGAATCGTGGGTACTGCTGCCGCTATGCGCCAGCCAATCCTGGTAGGCGATGTTCGTCAAGATGCCCGTTATCTTAATGCTCTTGATGCCGTTCGTGCCGAACTTGCTGCTCCCATGCTCATTCGAGGCAAGCTCGTGGGAATCATCGACCTGCAGGCCACGCGCGTGGGCGCTTTCTCCGAGCAGGACCGCGCTCTGCTCGCGCTCATCGCAAGCCGTGTGGGGGTGGCCATTGACAATGCGCGGCTATACCGGCGCGTAGAGCGGCAGAACCGGATTCTTCGAGTCCTCGCGCACTTGTCGCATGAGTTCAGTTCGATTCTCGAAATCGATGAGCTTCTCACAAAAATCGCGCTTAGTGTTCGCGCGCTCATCAATTTCGACGCCTTCAGCATCTTTTTGATCGAAGAAGATCGCAAGCTGTTGACTTGCCGGTTCAGCCAGCGGTACGACAAGACAACCACGACAGAAAACATCGAATGGGGTAAGGGTATTACCGGTGCGGCTGCCGAATCGCGGCAGGTTATTCGCGTGCCGAACGTCACGGAAGATCCCCGGTACATCGCGAGTGACAGTGACATCCTGTCCGAGGTCGCAGTCCCCCTCATCGTGCGCGATCGCCTGATCGGCGTGATGGATCTGGAAAGCGCGCGTCTCGGCTTTTTCACGGAGGATCACGTTCGCACATTGAGTCTTCTGGCGCCGCAGATTGCGACGTCGGTCGAAAACGCGCGCCTCTATGCGGAACTGGCTCAGCGCGAGCAGCGCATGGAAGAGGACCTGAACGCTGCCTACAAGCTTCAATCCGTTCTTCTGCCGCGCACCTTCTCTAACGTCATCGGCCTGGATGCCGCCATACAGTCGCGGCCGGCCCGTGAAATCAGCGGTGACTTATATGACTTGTTCGAGCACAGCGAACACTACAGCCTGATTGCTTTTGGCGACGTCAGCGGCAAAGGGGCCGCAGCGGCGCTATTTGGGGCTCTGATTTCGGGGTTGCTGCGCATCCTTGCTCCGCGCCGTCGCCCTCCTGCTACCCTGATGAAGCTGCTGAACGAAGCGCTCCTCGAACGTAAAGTCGATGCGCAATACGCAACACTTTGCCTGGCGTTGTGGGACGCACCGAACCGCGCTTTCACCATCTGCAATGCCGGTTCGCTTCCGCCCTTGCTTTGCCGTGAGGGAAAAATTATCGAAACCCGCGCCGAAGGTGTACCCATCGGTCTGCTGGAGGACCGCGATTACGAAGAGGTTCCTATACTTGCACAGCGCGGCGATCTTGTTTTGTTCTATTCAGATGGGGTGGAAGATCAACTCGCTGACCAGGAAGAATATGGACGCGCCCGCCTGGAGAAGCTGATTGTAGAGAATTGCGCCAAGCCGCCAAACGAGATTGTGAAGGCTGTTTTCGAGGATCTAGATGCGTTTCGCGGAGCGACTCCTCTGACCGACGATCAGACAGTTATCGCCCTAAGAGTGCTCTGATTTTTGCCTTCGAATGTTTCAGGATAGCGATTTCAGATATAACAGCGGCAGTCTCGCATGCGAAGGCGTTGATCTTGAATCTCTGGCTGCCGCGTATGGGACCCCATGTTACGTGTACTCGCGGCATGGAGTTGTAAGCCGCTTCCACGCATATAAGGACGCTCTACACGGCATTCCGCACGAGGTGTGCTTCGCTGTAAAGGCGAACTCGAATCTGGCTATTCTCTCCCTTCTTGCGCGTGAAGGAGCGGGTTTCGATATTGTCTCGGGCGGTGAACTGTATCGTGTTCTGGCAGCAGGCGGCGATCCGTCTCGAGTCGTCTTTTCTGGCGTAGGCAAAACCGAAGCTGAAATCCGTTTTGCTCTCGACCGCGGCATCCGTAGCTTCAACTGCGAGTCCGAGTGCGAACTCCACTTGCTCTCGCGTATCGCTGCTGAGACCGGCAAGACTGCTTCTATCGCGCTGCGGGTGAATCCGGATGTCGACGCCGTTACGCACCCTTACATCTCCACCGGTCTCCGAGAACACAAGTTCGGTATCGACATTGCCGAAGCGGAACGAATCTATCTTCGGGCAAAGGACCTGCCGGGCATTGTTACGGAAGGCGTCAGCTGCCATATTGGCTCTCAATTGCTGGATATTAAACCGGTGCTCGAAGCCGCTGATAAGACCCTTGCCCTTGTCCATCGCCTCCGCTCGCGAGGTCTGCGCATCCGTTATCTGGATCTGGGCGGTGGTTTGGGCGTGCCTTACCGCTCTAGTGACCGCCCTGTGAATGCGGCAGCCTTTATTGAGGCTCTAAAAAGCCGGGTTCGGGGCTGCGATCTTACGCTAATGCTGGAGCCGGGCCGTTCTATCGTAGCTGAGGCCGGCATCTTACTAACCCGCGTGTTGCTACTGAAGAAAAACGGCCAGAAGACCTTCGTTATCGTGGACGCTGCTATGAATGATCTCATTCGTCCTTCGCTCTACCAGGCGCATCATGAGATCGTCCCGGTGAAACAGGGGGACACCGCGTTGGATATAACTGCCGACATCGTTGGGCCCGTTTGCGAAACGGGCGATTTCTTTGCCCACGAGCGCCAGATGTCCGCGGTCGAACCGGGCGAACTCTTAGCCATTCGCCACGCTGGAGCTTACGGTTTTGTGCTTTCTTCAAATTACAACTCGCGGCTTCGCGCTTGTGAGCTTCTGGTTGACGGCAATAGTGTTCACGTCGCCCGTCAGCGAGAGTCGATGGAAGATCTCATCCGCGGCGAAGTTGCATTGTGATCATTGATGCAAGTACTTGTAACAGCAAACCTGTTGGTCATCCTGCATACTAGTTAAAACAACTGATGACGAATTCGGCGGCAGTTTCCGTTCAGGACCTGCACAAATCCTATGAGGACTTCGAGGCTGTACGCGGAATCGACCTTGAAGTCGGCACGGGCGAAGTGTTTGGCCTTTTAGGCCCGAACGGAGCGGGGAAGACCACCACTATCGAAATATTGGAAGGGTTGCGGCCGCGCACTAGCGGCAAGGTCTCTGTTCTGGGCTTAGACCCGGCTATTCAATCGCGTGAAATCAAGAACCGCATCGGCGTTTGTCTGCAAGCTACTAACTTGCCGGACAGGATAAAGGTTCATGAGGCCCTGGAACTCTTCGCCGCGTTTTATGATCGTCACACCGATCTTGACAAGCTTTTGAACCGGCTGCAGCTCACCGATAAACGGGACGCGCTGTACAAATCACTTTCCGGCGGCCAGAAGCAACGCGTCGCGCTGGCTCTCGCCCTGGTGAACGAGCCCAGCCTGCTATTCCTGGACGAGCCGACTACCGGTCTCGATCCGCAAGTCCGGCACGAGATTCATGGCCTGATTCAAGAGCTGAGAGAAAATCACCGCTCTATCCTGATCACCACGCACTACATCGAAGAGGCCGAACGCCTTTGCGACCGCGTCGCCATCATCGATGCCGGGAAGATCATCGAACTCGGGAGTCCACGTGAAATTCAGCAACGCGTGCTTGGACACACTCTCGTCGAAGTGACCACCAACGAGCCAATGGCGCTCGAGACGTTACCGGAAAAGCTTCGCAGCGATAAATATTCAGCTAGCGACGAGGGCCGCACTTTATCGATGCAAACGGAAACGCCGGCGGCATTGATTGTGGAACTGGTGAAGTGGATCGATCAACAGAATCTGCGCCTTGTCGACATCCATATGAAGCGCCCGACACTCGAAGATGTGTTCATCGAACTTACAGGGAAGAAGTTGCGCGAATGAAGGCATACATTGCACAAATCCGAATCACCTTGCGGTTGATGCTGCGTGACCGCTCGGTACTTTTCTTCAGCTATCTATTTCCGCTCTCGTTCTTCTTCATCTTTGCGCAGACATTCGATGCCGGTAAAAGCCCCGCGGCCATGGCACAGGTTATTGCCATGGTGGTGATGATCGGCGTACTCGGGCAAGGCTTTTTCGGGGCCGGCATGCGCACCGTGCAGGACCGCGAAACCAACGTTCTCCGGCGCTTCAAGGTGGCGCCTATCAGCGCTGCGCCCGTCATTGCAGCGTCGATTGTTGCGGGCCTAGTGGCGTTTCTACCGACTGTTTTCTTGTTCCTTTTCTTCGGCAGCGCGATTTACCACGCGCCTCTACCTCATAGCCTGTTCTCCTTTTTCTTCTTCGTCTGCATCGGCGTAATCGCCTTTCGCTCCTTCGGGATGATCATCGCGGCGGTGGTTAATTCCCAACAGGAGGCGCAGATTCTAATTCAGATTTTGTATCTGCCAATGCTGTTCTTAAGCGGGGCCACGTTTCCCGTCAGCATTATGCCGGTTTGGATACAGAACATCGCCCAGTTTCTACCTGCGACTTACTTGTTCCAGGGCATGCAATCACTTATGATCGCGGGCGAGAGCATCGCCGCCAACTGGTTTGCGGTTTTCGCGCTCCTGGTCACATTCGCCGTGGCCATGTTTGTAGGCGTCAAACTCTTTCGATGGGAGAAGGAAGAAAAGATTTCTAACCGCGCGAAATTATGGATTTTGGCTGTCCTTGCGCCCTTCTTCATCATGGGCATTTATCAAGCGAAGACACAGCAAAACAATGAGCGCGCACGCATACTCACGCGCAACGCGATGCGAAACCGCGCCGCACTTTTCAACAATGCCAAGATCTTCGTCGGGGATGGAACCGTCATACAGAACGGAGCGGTATTGGTCCGCAACGGTAAGATCGCCGAAGTATTCCAAACGCCACCCTCGAATACCAAGTCTCTCAATGCCGACATAGTCGAAAGTTCCGGAAAAACTATCATTCCGGGTCTCATCGATATGCACGTTCACATCGGAGCGCCCGGCGGCGTTTATGAGGATCAGAAGCGCTATATGGACCCGCAAGCAGGTGACCGGCGCTTGGCCGCATACCTTTACAGCGGGATTACTGCCGTTCGAAGCACGGGTGATTTTCTCGATTCTTCGCTGAAGCTGCGCAAAGATACCAATTCCGGGAAATATCTGGGCGCGGAGCTTTTCGCCTGCGGGCCGTTGTTCACAACTGAGGGCGGCCATCCAATGGAACTGATCAAGAATTTCCCGCAATCTATGCAGCAGACGGCAAAGGAGCAGTTTGTCCGCTTGCCGAAATCGGAAGACGAAGCCCGCAAACAAGTGGACGAGCTGAAGACGGCTGGGGTCGATTGCATTAAAGCGGTTCTTGAATCAGGCAACGCCGGGTGGGGGCTCTTTAATCACATGGACCCCGCCATCTACAGGGCAGTCATTGCGGAGGCGATCAAGGACGACCTGCCTTCCGCCACCCATACCGGCAACGCGGCCGATGTAAAAGAGGCGGCCGATGCCGGTAGCAACAGCGTTGAGCACGGGTCCACGGTTGATCCTATCCCCGAATCCACTTTCGCCGAGCTAAAGCAGAAGAACATCGCTTATGATCCGACCATCAGCGTCTTCGAAGGAGTGGCTGATATGGCAACCGGCAACACCGAGCTATTGAACCGGTCCCTTCTGCAGCAGGTGGGCCCTGCCGATCTTCTATCGTCCACGCGTGCTTTCGTTCAAAAGCAAAAGAAGGTTCCGGACTCGGCATTCATCCCGATGCTCGAACAGTCCCGGCAGAATCTTCTGGCGGCCTACAAGCAGGGAATCACGCTGATCGCCGGTACCGATGCCGGCAACATGCTGGTCATTCATGGTCCCACTGTGCAGCACGAGTTGGAATTATGGGTCAAGGACGGCATCCCCGCCGCCGTTGCGCTCCAAGCGGCAACCTACAACGCCGCCAAAGTCCTTCGAGTCGAAAACCGCATTGGCTCCATCCAGAAAGGCCGCGATGCCACCTTCGTGGTTCTCGATGGCGATCCGTTGCAAGACATCTCGAACACAGAGCGCATCTCGCAAGTTATGTTCCGCGGCGAACGCGTCAGCCGTTCGGATTTGTTTGACCAACAAAATCCATAAGCCTGGGCGGGCAAGTGCAGCAGGCTCGCCAAAAAATTTGCGACGTCTGAAAACGCTTGACCGGCTGCTATCAAAAGCCGGTCTCGGCTCGCGAACGGAGGCCAGAAGCTGGATCGGCGCCGGGCGCGTCCGCGTCAACGGGAAGCTGATCCAGACGCCCGATCATTGGGTGGATGTTGATCACGACAAAATAACGCTCGACGGTAAGCCTGTGACGGAAGCCGAGCGCCGGTACGTGCTGTTGTATAAGCCTAAGGGTTACGTGACCACCTACCGCGATCCGCAAGGCCGTCCTACTGTCTACGACCTCATCCCTGATGATCAGTTCGTCGGCACCGTTGGCCGCCTTGACCTGGACACTTCCGGTCTTCTTCTGCTCACGAACGATAACCAGCTTGCGGAAGCTTTGACCAATCCTGAACATCAGGTTGCGAAAACATATCTGGTCAAAGCGTCGACGATTCTTTCTGACTCTCAGGTTAGAGCAGCTTGCACGCGGTGTTGAACTTTCTGACGGAATGACCCGTCCAGCAAATGCACGCCGCATCCGTGACTCCGAAAAATACACCTTTCTGGAAGTCACCGTCACGGAAGGTCGCAACCGGCAGGTACGCCGCATGCTGGAAGCGATCGGCAGCAAAGTGCTGAAGCTCGTCCGGACAAATATTGGCCCACTGACTCTGGAAGGACTGCGGATAGGCGAATGGCGCAAATTGAGCGCACAAGAAGTCTCGTTGCTGAAGAAGGCGTCCCGCCCTACAAGAAAGTCTTGAACTCGATCACATCGCCATCCTGCACGACGTAGTCTTTGCCTTCTGTTCTGAGTTTCGCCAACTCGCGCGCCTTCGCGAAGGAACCCGCGGCCACCAGATCATCGTAAGAAACGCACTCGGCCGAAATGAAGCTCTTTTCGAAATCGGAATGAATTACCCCCGCCGCTTGCGGAGCTTTGTCGCCGGCATGAATCGTCCAGGCGCGTGTTTCTTTCTCGCCGGTCGTCAGATACGTTCGCAATCCGAGCAGATGGTATGCTTCGCGAATCAGGTTGCTGGTGCCGGTATCAGCTACTCCGAGCCCGGCCAGATACTCCGCCCGTTCCTCAGGCGAAAGCGTCACCAATTCGGATTCGATCTCAGCCGATACCACGATGGCGCCGGTATCGTGATGCTCGCCAACATACGCCCGGACCTGCTGCACATATCTATTTTGGCCGGCATGGGCCAAATCCTCTTCCGCCACATTGCACGCAAACAGAGTTGGCTTGTCAGTCAGCAGAAAAAAGCCTTTGACGGTTGCTTTATTTTCGGGCGTCAGGTCCATGGTGACCACGGTCTTGCCGGTGTTCAGATGGGCCTCGATTCGCTCCAGCAGTTCCACCTCGCGCCAGGATTTTCTTGTCCCCACTCTTGGCTGCTTTTTGCTGCTTCGCCTTGCGTTTTTCCACCGATTCGAGGTCCGAGAGCACCAGCTCCGTGTTGACGATTTCGATATCGCGAACCGGATCTACTGTATCCATCACGTGCTCAATATTCACGTTTTCAAAACAACGCACGACTTGGATAAGTGCATCGACTTCGCGAATATGCCCGAGAAACTGATTGCCCAAACCCTCGCCTTTGCTGGCGCCCTTCACTAGACCGGCGATATCGACAAACTCAAAAACGGCGGGCACAATTTTTTGCGAATTGCTCATTTTTGCCAGCACATCCAGCCGCTCGTCCGGAACAGTTACAACGCCCGTGTTCGGCTCAATGGTGCAAAATCGGTAATTCGCGGCCATCGCTTTGCGCGTCTGTGTAACCGCATTGAACAAGGTGCTCTTCCCCACGTTGGGAAGCCCCACAATTCCCGCTCTTAACATTCCACTCCATCTTCGCGTAAGCGGGCTACTTTTAGTCCGAATGGCATTATGAAATAGTGGAGTTCGAGGACGAACTGGCGCGTTTTCTGCCGCCAGATCTCCCCCATCGCGAGCTGCTCATCCGCAAAGCTACTCAGCACCTGGCTCTTATTGCAGAAGTAAACGAGTACATGAACCTAACGCGGCTTACGAATCCGCGCGAAGCGGCTATCAAACACATCTACGATTCGGTTGCCCCTTGGCAGCATTTTCGCGGAGCCATCAGAATACTCGATGCTGGAACGGGCGCAGGTTTCCCGGGAGTGCCGCTGGCGGTGATTATGCCCGACGTGCGGTTCACGCTTTCGGAATCTACTCAGAAGAAGGCCCGCTTTGTCGAATCGGTTGTTGAGTCGCTGGATCTGCCCAACGTAGGAGTAACGCATGACCGGGCGGAACACGTGGCAATCACACAGCGGGTTGACATCATTACAGCGCGTGCTATCGCTCCCCTGGGCCGAATTCTAGACTTGTTCAGGCTGCCGCTCAAACGCGGAGCACGGCTCGTTCTTTACAAAGGACCGGATATCGAAGCGGAACTGACGGAGGCCGACAAGTACCACGTCGCGGCGCGCCTGCTCTGCCGCTACGAATTGCCCGAAGGTCTGGGAGCGCGTTCGATATTGGAAATAAGAGCTAACTCCTCTGCGCGTGAAGCGCCTCGTAAACAAGCATCAGCCAGCCAATAATAAACGCCAGCCCGCCAATGGGTGTAACTGCTCCCAGCATGCGCACGCCGCTTACCGCAAGCGCATAAAGGCTGCCGGAAAAAATTATAATGCCGACTAACAGCAGCCATGCGACGCGCGTCTGACCTGCGAGCGTAATCGCGCCGGTACGCGCCAACAGAGCCACGAGCAGGATTCCGAGTGCATGCACGAAATGATAAAAGACGGCTTTCTCGTATACCGTCATTGAATACGCATCTAGTCTGTCCCGTAAGCCGTGCGCTCCGAATGCGCCCATGCCCACAGCCAACGCCATCAGCGCAGCTCCAACCGCAGTCCAGTTCATCAATCAATATGTAGCAGCCGCTCTTTCAAGCCCTGGCAAACGGCTCTTCGGGAGACGGGCTCTGGGGCGTAAACAGCTCAGCGCCGGTTTCGGTGATATGCATATCGTCTTCCAGCCGAACTCCGAACTCGCCGTGGATGTAGATGCCCGGTTCATCGCTGAACGTCATATCCGCCTGGAGCGGCAGACGGATTCCCCTTCACCAGATACGGCCACTCGTGCCCATCCATGCCCATGCCGTGTCCGACCCGATGCGTAAAGTACTTGTATCCCGGCCCATACCCGGCATCTGAAATTACTTTACGTGCCGCGGCATCCACTTCGCCCGCAGGCAATCCCGGCCGCGCCGTTTTCACCGCCGTAGTTTGTGCACGGTGAACAATGTCGAAGACACGCTTCATTTTGTCCGTTGCCCTGCCAATAACAAAAGTCCTGCTGATGTCAGACTGATAGCCTTCTACGCTGCATCCGCCATCCATCAGTAGCACTGTCCCCTCTTTGAGGGTCTGCGGCGTTCTCGACCCGTGAGGCAGAGCCGAGTATTCTCCGGCCTGAATCGATGCTTCGCCTGCAAATCCCAATTGCCGGTGAGCCGCCGCAACCAACGCGCCGAACTGATTCTGTGTCATCCCGGGCTGTAAGCTTTTCCAAGCGGCTTCATAAGCAGCCAGCGAAACCTCCGCTGCCAAACGCATCAGAGCCAGTTCAGCCGGGCTCTTGATCATCCGGCAACCGGCAGTAACTGAGGTGGCACTGACAATCTTGGCGGCGGGGCAAGCTTGCGCGATACCATCCGCAAAAACGAACGTGGTCCGTTCCTCTATGCCGATCCGTCCAGTCTTTACGCCCGCTGCCTCCAGCCCCTGCGCCACCAAAGCGTATGGGCTCTCGTCTTCCTGCCAAGTCAATACCCGGCATGAGTCTCCGTCGGGAGCTTGCGAAATCTGCTCGCGCGCGCGATCTTCCTCAAACGCGGGGCTGACGTAAAAAGCATTACCTTTCTGCGGCAACACGAGCGCAAAAAGGCGCTCGCTGTTGCCCCAACGAATGCCCGTAAAGTAGGCCAGCGATGTCCCACCAGCCATACAGATTGCGTCAAGCTTGTTCTCGTGCATCAACTGCTGTGCGCGTGCTAGCCTGTCGCGCCGTTCTGCAACGGTGATCGGTTTAGCTTCCGAATGCCTGCTTTTTAGCGCATTGATCGCGGGTGCGTTTACGGTTGCTACATCGGGCTCGCGCCGTTGTGCCAGGCTAAATGGCGCGGCGACACCGGCCGCAGCGGCGGAAACTAGAAAATGTCTTCTTTTCATCGGATTCCGTTATCGTATCGAACGATGCCGGACCCGGGAAACGGAAACTTAGCGCGCTACTAGCGCGTGCTTGTCTTTGCAGGCGCCGGAGCAGTAGTAGAACGTCTGTCCCGATACCTGGCGTCGAAACGGAGTAGATTCCACTACATAGGTTCCGCAAACAGGATCTTTGTGTAACTCGCCCGTGGGTTGCGGCTGCTGCGCGGCGCCAGTTTGACTCTGCTTTTGATAAGAATTGTCTGCCGCCGGGGGTGGCGAAGCTGAACTCATCCTGCCTGCGTTTGCCATGCCGCGCATGAAGCTGGTGAGAATGGCTCGCGCTATAACAACGGCGACGATTGTGAGGACTAATTCAAGGAGGGCACGCATGCAAGGGAACTGCTTCGAGAGGGGTCTCCGCGAAGGCGCCCCTCTCTCTGATACTACTAGTTACGGCTATGGCTTCTTTTTCTTTTTGTCCACGCTCGGATTGCTGTACTTTGTTTCGACCGTGGTGCCTAGGGAAGCCAGCATATCTTTGGACGATTGAGCGTTTGGACCGTCTGGCTTCAATTCCAGATATTTTTGGAATTGATCCGCGGTTCCTGCCGGCGGTGTGATTTTTCCGGTCTTAGTGTCTACCTGCGCCTTGCCCATCATGCAGATCCCAAGCTGATAATGCGCATCGGCATAGTTCGGGTCGGCTGCAATTGCCTTCTGGAAGAAATCGATGGCCTGATCCGAGTTCCCGGCGTTTACCAGGTTGGCGCCCATGTTGTAGTAGGCTTTGGCGGCCATTGCCGGGTCTAACTGCGCTGCTTTTGTGAGCGCTTCAGTGGCTTCAGGGATCTTTTTCTCTGCGCCGTAAATGTTGCCTAGCTGATTGTAGATAGCAGCTTCATTCGGATTGATCGTCAGCACCTTTTTGTAGGCGTCAACCGCAGCATCGAAAGACTTCGTACGGTCATCGCCGGTTTGCGCCTGGCCCAGTCCGTATTCCGCGTCGCCCAGACCGGCCCAGATCGCCTCCTGGGTTGCATCAATGGCGGCGGCTTTGTTGAAGTTGTCGACAGCAGCCTGGAAATCGGTTATTTTCGCAGCTTTATCGGAATCAGCCTGCGCCTTTGTGGCCGCATCTTTCGCGGCATTGTAGGCGTCGTTCAGGGCCTTGTTCTTCTTGATCGCTTCCTGATTCTTTTTGAGCGTGGCCTCGTACTGCTCCTTCTGCTCCTTGCTCATGCTGCGCTGCTGTTCCTGGGTCAACTCGCCGCTAGCGTTGGTTTTTGCCGTTGCGGCTTTGGCCTCCTCCACCTTTTTCATGTCGAAATTAACAGGCGGATTGTCCCCGTAGCCGGACTTTACTCCTGAGACCTTGTCCACCACCTGCCCATCGACTGAGCATGAAATGTCATAAGTTCCCGCCGGAAGACCGGTGTAAAGCCAGTGGCCATGCTTGTCGGATTTGACCGTGTAATGTCCCTTTATGTCCGTGCGAGTAAGGTCAATAACCGCACCCTTAAGTCCCTGGCCATCGGCCCCCTTGACGTCTCCCTGCAAGGTGGTCGTCTGTGCCCACGCTGTGGTGGCCAGTAGACAAAATCCCGCCAAAACTATCGAGTTCCGCAACCGGGCGAGCATACTTGGTTGTCTCCTATCTACAGATTTCAGCCTCAGCATACTACAACGTGTGATGCGCGACCGGCCTTATATAGGTCATTGTCAGTTAACCAGCGGAGAGGGCACCGCAGTCTTGGAAGTGGCAACCCAGCCATTCTTCTCTGCATCCTATTAATACCGCTTGGGGGCATCGATATTATGCAGAAAAGGCACGTCGTTTTGGGTAAAAAACTAGCGTTAGGGTTCGTGGCAATCCTATTGGGAGCCGTTTTCCACACTTCTGCCCAAACACTCACCAAAGCCGAAGAACTGTATCAGCATACCGATTACGAGGGCTCGCTTGCGCTTCTTGACAAGAACACGCAGGATCCCGCTACGAATTTTCTAATCGGTCGTGACTACTTCATGCAAGGCGACCTAAAAAAGGCGACTGATTTTCTCCTGAAAACGACTCAGGAGGAGCCGAATAACAGCGGCTATATCGACTGGCTTGGCCGCGTTTATGGTAAGCGCGCTGAAACGGCGAACATTATTCTTGCTCCCGGTTTTGCATCGAAGGCGCGAGAGGCCTTTGAGCGTTCAGTTAGCCTTGATCCTAAGAACAGCGACGCGTTAAGCGACCTCTTCGACTACTACTTGAATGCTCCGGGCTTTATGGGCGGCGGCTACGAAAAGGCCATGTCAATTGCGGACAAGACTGCCGCTATAGATCCTCCGGAGGGATTTCATGAAAGAGCGAAGCTGGCGCAGAAACGGAAAGAATACAGGGCCGCTGAGTTGCACCTTCGTGAGGCCGTCGCGGCTGCCCCTAATGAAGTGGGCCATCTTGTCAACTTAGCCATGTTCCTGGCGAACCAGGGACGAAATCGGGAAAGTGACGAAGTGTTTCGGCAAGCTGATAAAGTAAGTCCCGATTCGCCTCGCGTCTGGTACGCTCGCGCTGACGTTCTTATCAGGCAGAAACGCGATCTGGAGGAGGCACGAACCCTGCTCGAGAAATACATACGCGCGTCCATCACTCCTGACGATCCGCCAAAACAGGAAGCGCTTCATCTGCTGAAGCAGGTGGGCGGAGCATAGACTGCGTTTCTGATGCACGTTACCGAAGCCGTTAGCTTCAGCCTGCAGGCGCTTCGAGCCAATCGTCTCCGTACGTTCCTCACTGCGCTTGGCCTTATCATCGGGAACGCATCCGTGATCCTGGTGGTCACCATTTCACTCGCCAGCAAGAACCTGATTCTTGATCAGATTCGCGGCATCGGCTCCAATCTCGTTTATGCGGACTACGAAGCCGGCGGCCAAAATACGGCCCAGGTAGAGGCCGACTTCGTCAAACTCTCGGACGTGGAAGCAATTCGCGACAAGCTTGGTAACTCCATCATTGCCGCATCCGCGGTGATGAACAGTAACGATCAGATTGTGGTGAACGGGAAGGTGCGCACCGTCACAGTCGACGGCGTCGATCAGGATTACGCAAAGGTCCGCAACCTGCTTATTCTTCGCGGACGCGCTTTCGACGACAGCGACATCTCATTGCGCGAGCACGTCGCCATGCTCACCGACAAGCTGGCCATCCGCATTTTTGGAAGCCAGGACGCTGCCATCGGCCAGACCATCAAAATCAGCCAGCTTCAGTTCACCGTTATCGGCACGTTTCGTGAAAAGACAAGCACCTTCGGCCAAGGCGAAATCACGGACGAGACCATTCTCATTCCGGTGACAGTGATGCGCTATTTCATGCAGTATGAACGCATCAATCCCGTGTATATCGAAGTCCGCAACGCCGCTGATGTGCCTCTGGTGACTCAGCAAGTGAATTCAATTCTGGAACACCGCCACCGGTCGGGCGCAAAATACAATGTCCAGAACTTAAGCGCCATTCTCGATACCGCCGACCAGATTGCAACGATCCTCACCATCGTGCTGATCATCGTTTCGGCGATCGCGCTTATCATCTCCGGTATCGGCATCATGAACATCATGTTGGTTACGGTTACAGAAAGAACGCGCGAGATTGGCCTGCGTATGGCGGTAGGCGCATCGCGGCGCGAAGTTTTGCTTCAGTTTTTGATCGAATCTGTTCTCATCAGCCTGATTGGCGGCGCGATTGGAATTATTGTGGGGCTGGCGCTGCCACTCAGCGCCCGGCTACTGACGAATCAGATCCGCGTACCCATTTCGCCTCTTTCCATACTGGTTGCCTTTGCCGTATCGTTCACAGTCGGGGTCGCCTTCGGGCTTCTGCCCGCTCGCCGCGCGTCTCAACTGAACCCCACCGAAGCGCTCCGTTACGAATAGATTTACCTGCTCCCCTGCTAACCTGACAAGCGCATGGAAATTGTGAAAGTGGTGGGCAGAGAAATCCTCGATTCGCGTGGCAATCCGACCGTTGAAGCAGATGTTCATCTCGCGGATGGCAGCATCGGACGTGCGGCTGTTCCGTCGGGCGCATCTACGGGAGAGCATGAGGCCGTCGAACTCAGGGACGGCGACAAATCGCGCTATTTGGGAAAGGGAACACAGAAAGCCGCCGAAAACATTACAAAAAGGATTTCGCCCGCTCTCGCCGGTATGGACGCCGCAAACCAAACTCTGGTTGATCGCACCATGCTGGATCTGGACGGAACAGCTAATAAAAGCAAGCTGGGCGCGAATGCCATTCTAGCCGTTTCCATGGCCGCGTCACGAGCATCCGCTCAGTCTGAGATGACGCCACTCTACCGCTATATCGGCGGCGTGAATGCGCGTGTTTTGCCCGTCCCTATGATGAACGTCATCAACGGCGGCGCGCATGCCGATAGCTCGGTCGATATGCAGGAATTCATGCTTGCGCCCATTGGCGCGGCAAGCTTTTCTGAAGCTCTGCGCATGGGAGCTGAAACATTTCACACATTGAAGGGCGTTCTGAAGAAGCGAGGCTATTCGACCGCCGTCGGTGACGAAGGAGGCTTCGCGCCCAGCCTGAAATCGAACGACGAGGCGCTTGAAGTGTTGATGGAGGCCATCGAGAAAGCTGGCTACAAGGCGGGCGAACAGATTGCACTTGCTCTCGATCCCGCCTCCAGCGAGTTCTACGATAAAGAAAAAAATCGTTACGTCTTCAAGAAATCAGATAAGAGCCAAAAGACTTCTGCCCAAATGGTTGAGTTCTATGCGAAGTGGGTGAATCAATACCCCATCGTGTCCATTGAAGATGGAATGGCTGAAGACGATTGGGACGGTTGGAAGCAATTGACAGACGCGCTCGGAAAGAAAATTCAGTTGGTGGGCGACGATCTATTTGTCACGAATTCCCAACGCCTCCAGGAAGGTATTGAAAAGGGAATCGCGAATTCTATCCTGGTGAAAGTGAACCAAATCGGTTCTGTAACCGAAACGTTGGATGCGATGCGCCTTGCGGCCAGCGCGAATTACACCGCCATGGTTTCCCATCGTTCGGGCGAGACCGAGGACACGTTCATCGCGGATCTTTGTGTCGCAACGAACGCCGGGCAGATCAAGACGGGTTCAGCCAGCCGCACAGATCGTATCGCCAAATACAACCAGCTTCTTCGCATTGAAGAAGAACTGGGCGACTCAGCCATTTACCTCGGGAAAAAAGCCTTCCGCCAATAGGGAAGATGGCTAAACCGAAACCGCTGGTTCTCACGATTCTCGATGGCTGGGGCTACTCGGACGCCATCGAAGGAAATGCGATCGCTCTCGCCCGCAAGCCCACCTACGATCATCTGCTCTCCAGTTACCCGAACACGCTGATCCAGACGTCTGGGCCGTACGTCGGTCTGCCCGAGGGCCAGATGGGCAACAGCGAAGTCGGCCACATGAATATGGGCGCGGGCCGCGTCATCTACATGGATGTTACTCGTATCGACCTGATGATTAGCTCGGGCGAGTTCTTTCACAATCCCGTTCTGTTAAACGCATTGGCCAAAGCGGAAGGCCATCGGCTTCATCTGCTCGGGTTGTGCAGCGATGGTGGAGTGCATGCGCAACTCACGCATTTATACGCGCTGCTCGAAATGGCGAAACAGCATCATCTGACGGACGTATTCGTGCATTGCTTCATGGACGGCCGCGATACGCCTCCTGAGAGCGGCGCGGGCTACATCGAACAGCTTGAACGCAAGATGCGCGACCTTGGCATCGGCAAAATAGCTTCCGTTTCGGGCCGCTATTACGCTATGGACCGGGATAAACGTTGGGAGAGAATCGAGCGCGCGTTCGGCGCCATGGTGCTTGGCAACGGTCTGAAATTCGAGTCTGCTGCCGCGGCCGTGCGCGCTTCGTATGAGAAGGGCGTCACTGATGAATTTATCGAGCCGGTGACGATCATAGACACGCGCAAGGAACCAATCGGCCTCATTCGCGATGACGACAGCGTCGTCATGTACAACTATCGCGCTGATCGCGCCCGTGAGATCACAGTGGCGCTGACCGACGGGAAGCTTGAGCGGCCTTCCCGCGCGCTGGCGCCTAAGAATCTGACGTACACGATGATGACGCAATACGATAGGAGCTTTCCTCTTCCGTTCGTACTGCCGCCCGAGCACCCCGACAACATCCTGGCGGACGTGATGGAGCGATTGAACTGGAAAAACCTCCGCGTTGCCGAGACCGAGAAGTACGCGCACGTCACCTATTTCTTCAACGGCGGCAATGAGAAGCCCTATCAGGGCGAAGAGCGGGAACTGGTGGCCTCGCCGAAAGTAGCGACTTACGACCTTCAACCGGAGATGAGCGCCGCCGGCATTACCGCAAAGGTGGTGCAGGCCATTGAAAAGGGCGGGTTCGATGTCATCGTCATGAACTATGCAAACGCCGATATGGTGGGCCATTCGGGTAAACTGGCGCCCACGATTCGCGCGGTGGAGGCGGTGGATGCCGGTCTTTCGGAGATCTACTCAGCGCTGAAACGCTGCGGCGGGTCGTGGCTTATTACAGCGGACCACGGCAACGCCGAGATGATGGTCGACCCAGTCACGAAGGGACCGCACACCTATCACACGACGAATCCCGTTCCGTTTATCTTTCTGGCCAACGAAAAGGTCGCGCTCCGCCAAGGCGGTGCACTGAAAGATATGGCCCCGACGATACTCGGCATTCTTGGAATAGATGAACCGCCCCAGATGAAGGGTCAGGATCTACGTCTTGAAGAAACGCTCTAGCTTTCTCTAGACCTTGATGTTCAGCTTTCGGACTTGATCCGCGATGTAGTCCGAGGTGCGCCATCCCAGCGCTGAGATTGTCAAAGTGGGGTTCTTGTCAGCATTGCTGACGAACGGCGCAGCGTCCGTAATGAAAAGGTTTTTGACGTCCCATGCCTGGCAGTATTGATTCAGCACTGATTTTTTAGGATCGCTGCCCATTCTGGTCGCGCCGACTTCGTGCTTTACCTCTCCACCGTGCTCGATACCCCAGTTAGTCCCGGCTCCTGAATGCTGCGTCACAATTCCGCCGGCGGCCTCGATTAACTCTTTGAAGGTGTCCTGCATGTGCTTGGCCTGCAAAATTTCGTCGGCACTCCATTTGAAATGGAAACGGAGCACCGGGATTCCCCACTGATCAACTACATCCGGGTCCAATTCGCAATAGCTCTGTTCGTTCGGAATCATTTCGCCTCGCCCGGCAAAATGAACGTCGCAGCCGTAGAGCCTTCGCAGATTGTGCTTCAACTCGACGCCATAGCCGCCCCCCAGCCAGCGTTCCGCGTACCCACCCATTGCGCCCACACCGGGCTGACGGCGGCCGCCGCCAATCTCGATATGATAGCCGCGGGCGAAATCTAATTTCCCGGCCTTCTGCTCCTTGTACAGCCACCAGGGCATATAAAGATGCATGCCGCCAACGCCATCCTCGTTATGCGGCGGCAGATCCTGCAGAATTGGCAGAAATCCGCTAACGGAAGACCCGACCGTGTCCATTACGTAGCGGCCAACCAAACCGGACGAGTTTGCGATTCCGTTCGGAAACAGATTGCTCTTAGAGTTGAGCATGATGCGAGCCGTCTCACAACAGCTTGCAGCCAGCACAACAATTTTGGCGCGGACCTCTACATCCTGACGCGTGTTTTTGTCGATGTAGACTACGCCGCTGGCGAGTCCGTCGGAGCCTACCAATACCTCGCGCACCATGGCGTTCGTCCGCAATTGCAAATTGCCGGTCTTCATCGCCGGGAAAATGTGAACTCCGGGCGAGTTGAAGTTCGCGTTCACTCCACACGAGCGGCCGCATTCGGCGCAGTAGTGGCAAGCTGGACGGCCGTTGAGAGGACGGGTCAGAATGGCCAGGCGTGATGGAACGCAAGGAATTTTCAGTTTGTCGCTTGCGGCCTTGATGATCTTTTCGTAGCCGCGTGGCGCCGGGGGCGGCTGGAATTTACCATCCGGTGCGTTTTCGAGCCCCTCATTTGAGCCAAAGACCCCGATGAGTTCTTCTGCCTTGTCATAGTACGGGGCCAAGTCTTCATAGGTTATGGGCCAATCAGCGCCCTTCCCATCGCGGCTATATGGCTTGAAATCGTAGGGCCCCATACGCAGCGAGATGCGGCCGTAGTGATTGGTTCGACCGCCCAGCATACGCGCGCGCCACCACATCCACTCCGACCCTGGCGCATTCGTATACGGCTCCCCGGGCACTTGCCAGCCGCCGAGCAGGGTGGCATCGAAATATCCCAACGGCATCTGCCGAGTCGCGGCCCCGCGATGCGGAGCCTGATACGGCCACTCGAACATCTTGGAATCCTTGGTGCAATCAAAATGGCCGCCTGCCTCAAGCATGCAGATTTTAGCGCCAGAGTTTGCAAGCACCTGAGCGGCTACACCGCCGCCGGCTCCGGAGCCTACAATCACAACGTCGTATGTTACGGGTGTGCCGATCACGTGGGCCATGTTCGACTACTAAGTTTCACATGCCTGACAGTATGGAATTCGCCAGATTGTACTTATGGCAGCTTGCACCGAAGTTCGTAGATCTCTTCGCTCACGTATTCCTTTGAACCCAGCAGCGATCCGTCGGGGGTTATGCCCCACCAGTTCTCACCAGGAATAGCGAATTCCTTCAGATCAACCAGCGTCTCAACGCTCCGGTCAGCTACGCCAACGCGGTATAGCGCGAACGGCGATAGCCCACGAAGACGTCCGTCGAAGTAAATGTATCGGGAGTCATACGACCAGGTCACATTTTCGACGAAGGCCATTGCGGCGATGTCGCTCCAGTGAGATTTACCCACCGGCAAAATACGAATGGTCCTGCTATCGCTTGTGACTGCCAGGATGCTTTTCCTATCGGGAGACCACCGGGGACTCCAAAGTCCGTTAGTTCCGTTCAGAGCTTTGATCTCGCGCGTGCGAATGTTCAGAGTGTGAAGACACATCTCAGACAGCTTGCGGCGGTCCATCCGTTCGCCGAAGAGAACATTGGAATCATCGGGCGACCACGTCGGAACGCCTTGATCTGGGCCATCTGGCTGCAGTTCCTCCGCTGCCCCTCTATCCGCACGCACAACAAAAATCCGGTATGCACCCTTGGAGTTCTGGCCCATGAAGGCGATTTCTTGGCCGTCGCGTGACCAGTGAGGCTGACGCGCAGTCAGACGGGCCGAGGTTAGCCGGATGCGTCCGCTCCCGTCTGGCCTCGATTTCCAAATCGTGTAGTCAGGCTGATGAACAAAAACAACCCACTGCTTATCAGGGGAATACTCTAGCTCCAGTACCGGCGAACCGTCCCACATATCCTCCCATTCGTTTTTCTCCAGGTTGAAACGCACAAGTGCTGTCCGGTGTTCCCCATGTAGCGCAAATAAGCGCGACCCATCGCTGGAAGCCTCAGGGGAACTCCACGATCCCGGTCCGTTTGTCAGTCGAAGAGGCGAGTGTGTAAAGGCGTTAATGCCGTATAAGCTTTCCACCCAGATGTCCTTTCGCGAGTCGTCACCGGCATCGTAGAAGAAGTGCTGTCGATCCCGGCTCCAGGATCCGGCATAGGCATATTTCTGTCCTCCCTGGAGATGCTGAAGCCTGTGAGCGTCACGCGCCAACTGCCACAAGAAAACTCCCTCGTGTGCGCCGCCGCCGATCGAACACCGCAGAGTCTTTCCGTCTGGTGACCATTTAAGCCCGCCGGGTGACCCCGGGGATTCGAGTAGCTTGGTTTCGCGCTGAGATCTTATATCGCGAATAAACAGGGAATTACGCCGCGCCAGCGAAATGGCGTTATCGTCCCGCCAGGCGGCGGCATCGATCCCGTGCCCAATTAATTCAGCCGACGCATTCTGTAAAGAATACAGCCAGGCAGAGTGCTCACCCTTATCGTCCCCACGCAAAAACAAGAGGTTCTGCCCGTTCGGCGAGATGTCCTGCAACGTTATCGCACCCGCCAGGCCAGACAGCGGCACAGGCTCTCCGCCTTCGATAGGGATTGATACGATTCGCCCGGTACTCTGCCGCTGCTCCTCGAAGAATAATCGCCTGCCACCGGTCAGAATAGGCCCGCTCTTTTGCCAGCCATCGTTGGTGAGTTGGACAAACTGGACCACGCTAGCTTGGTTGGGGCGAACGAGGAAGACGCCGAGGATGGTGCAGGCGGCGACAAAAGTAGCGAGCCAGCGGAGCGCGACGTTGCTTTTCTCGATGACAAGCTTTACCGGGACGGCAAGGTAGTATCCGTCATCACGGGAGTTCCGTATGTAGGAGATTCCCTCATCGGTATTCCCCAGTTTTCCCCGCAAGTTCTTTATGTGCGTCGCCAGTTTCGCGAGGTTGCTTTCCTCCTTGCTCCTGTTATTGGGCCAAACCTCAGCTATAAGCGAACGCGGGGCGATCGGCCTGTGTGCCGGCTCAAGCCTCACTCCAGGCTCGGGCATTTTCCCGCAAATTATTGTTATGAGGATACGGAACTCTGTGTCGGTCGGTTGGTCAACTTCTGATCCGTCTTTCCACAGAGTTCGGGAATCTGGATGCAGACGGAAAGGACCGAATCCATAGTAATGCCGTTGCATTCCAGCGGCTTTTATAATGCCAAAAATAACCGATCAAGTCGAGAGAGCTTGACAGGAAACTTTAGGCGTCCTTCACACTGCCTGTCTAATCTGGGCTTCTCAACCGCCGTGATCGAACACGCAGAGCCCAGAAGGAAAGTGCAAGTATCCCGAGGCCTACCGAAGCAGCCGATTCAGGTTCAGGCGCAGTATTAAACTGCAGGTTATCGATCGGAATGTTTGAGAGTGCGGCGAAGCCGCCGTTGTTGCTGGCGATGGTAAGCGAGGCAATGCCGGAATCAAGAAGACTGAAAGTCACGGCGGGGATTGCGGAGTACGTGCTATCAAATCCCTCCCCGACACTACCGAGCACATTTCCGGAGCTATCGTATGCAGTTGCCGTCCATGCCGGCGTAATAATCCCAGAAGCTCCGGGAACAATCTCGGGCCTCACAAAGCTGACGTTTGAGACGGCCTGAGAGAAGTGAAGGGTGAAAGACCCCGTCGAGCTCTGCGTATCTACGAAACAGCAAAGCTCCAAAACGTTCGATGGGGAAGCGGCTACCACGCAGCCGTTCCCAGGCGCGCAGACGTCGTACACGGCGCTGTCCAGAATGATATCGGGGCTGACAGAGGCTGGAGCGACGCCGCTCACCGTGATTCCGTAGCTGGCGAAATAAGCTGTTGCGTCAACCCTGTGTGGAGAGGCTGAAGTGTCCACAGAATCAAAGTTCAATAGAACGGTACTAGCAAATACGGGTGACGCAAGGGCCAGAAACAGGATTAGCGCCAATCCGAAAGCCACCTTCTTGAGGCAGCGGGACAAGAAAACGGCGGCGGGCAGACTGGATCCCAACGTTAATGGCGGGGTTGGGCTATGACAAACATGCCCGCTAGTTCCAAGAGTCTTTTTCAACATTTCGACGGTTCTCCTTTTTGCCACGTTCGTATGCGAGATCAGAAGCTGTTCTCGCCATGGCGATGTGCAGTGTCACACGGACGAGCGTAGGGGGCAAGGAATAAAGGCCCGAAGTTTCTTGAATTCCGCTTGGGACAGTGCGAAGAAGTGTCTGAAGATTTCTGAAGATGAGGCTTGTCAACGCGATAGGGCTGAATCCACCTATCGATCTATAAAGCTCATCTCGCGCTCGCGATAGCGGTTCCCGGCGATGGACCCGGGTGCAAGTGCACTGTCGAGTTGCTCAATTTCGGAAGTGCTGAGCGAGATGGCCGCTGCCTGGACGTTCTCTTCCAGATGGCGCGCCTTCGTGGTGCCCGGAATTGGCACGATATCCGGCCCTTTGTGGAGAAGCCAGGCGAGCGCAATTTGACTGGGATTAACGTCTTTCTTGACTGCGAGTTCGCGAACGGCGCCGAGCACTTTCATGTTGGCGTCGAAGTTTTGTCCCTGAAAGCGTGGATCGTTGTGACGCCAGTCGGTGTCCGGGTATTCTTCGGCGCGTTTTACGGCTCCGGTGAGGAAGCCTCGGCCTAGAGGCGCGAACGGCACCAAGCCGATACCAAGCTCCCGCAGAAGCGGGATGATTCGGAATTCCAGGTTGCGCTCCCACAGCGAGTATTCACTCTGAAGTGCGGAGATTGGAGAAGTCGCATGCGCCCTGCGGATAGTGGCTTCGCCGGCTTCCGACAAGCCGAGGAAGCGAACCTTTCCTTGCGCGACCAGATTGGCCATTGCTCCTACTGTGTCTTCGATGGGAACAGCAGGATCGACGCGGTGCTGGTATAGCAAATCGATGTAATCGACCTGCAAGCGACGGAGCGATGCGTGGACAACTTCGTAGACATGCTCGGGCCGGCTGTCTGTGCCCGCAGCACGACCAGCTTCGATGCGCCATCCAAACTTGGTAGCTATGACGATTTGATCGCGGCTACGGCCTCTCAGCGCCCTGCCAAGCATCTCTTCGTTTGTAAACGGGCCATACGCTTCCGCCGTATCAAAGAAGTTGATACCCAGCTCAAGGGCTTTGTTTATCGTGGCGATCGACTCTGCTTCGTCCGCAGCCCCGTAGGCGCGCCCGGTCATTCCCCAACAGCCAAGTCCGATAGCCGATGTGGTGAGGCCCTGGAGTCCAAGTTCGCGAGTGGTCAACATTCTCCGATTGTCGCCCCGAAAGCTAGGCTCCCGCCGTTGCTACCTGAATCAGCCGGTCATTGGGATAGAAATGATTCACCGTCTCCGGCGTGACGAGCTGATGCTTCACGAAGACGGCGGGGGGTACGGGCCGGCGGTTCAAGAGATCGAGCGCCACGCGCACTAAATCGTCGCCATAACGCTCTGGAAAGTACGCAACGGAGCCGATTAACCTGGTCTCCGGTTCCCGTAACTCCGCCCTCCCTTCGGGCGAAGCATTCTGGCCCATAATGGCGCAGTTTGCCGCGCGTCCCGCTTCCTGAAACGCTCGCAAGGCGCCCAGGGCACTGGCATCATTGATAGCTCCGATCATAGTCCGCTTGGCGCGGCTTCCACGCAGGTGCCTGCGCGTAGCCTCGAAGCTCTCGCCCAGCCGCCCGTCCGTGTTCAGATAGATAACCGGACAATGGTCCAGTTTGGGGATCACTTCCCTCAAGCCGGCCAACATTCCCGTCAGCCGCATGCGCGGTAGGCTTCCCGCCCTTGGCAGCTCCAGAAGCACTATCTCGTCCACGTCGCATTGCCAATGGTGCTTAGCCCAGCGCGCCATGTAGCGGCCACCGATCAGTCCAGCCTCATAATTGTTTGCGCCGTAATAAGTGGCGCCGGGGTGCGGAATGTCGATTGCAATCAGCGGAATATTCGCCTCGCGGTACTTCGCGGCTACGACAGGCGCTACATTCTCGTCGGTCTGGAACTCAATCACCAGGTCCACCTTTTCGCGGACCAGCAAATCAGCGTTGCGCTGGGCGATTTTTGGGTTATAGCGGTTGTCGAGCGAAATCAGCTCAATCCCCTCGGCAGCAGCAGCTCGCTGCAAGCTGTTTGAGACGTCCTTTGAGAATTGATAGTCGGTCCCCTGGGCCGCATATCCCAGACGGTACGTCCGCTGCTTGAATGGCCGTAGGCAGCTTTGGTAGAGATTTTCGCCCACCTTCTCCACCATCCCGCAGCGTTCCAACGTATAGAGCAGCCGGAATGCCATGGTCTTAGGCAGGCCGCTCCGGTCTGCGATTTCCTTGAGCCGTAACGTCTCGCCGGCCGTTCGGAAGGCCAGCAGCAACTGCGAGGAATGAAGGACCGACTTGATTAGATACGGATCACGGCTCCGGACTTCCAGGCTCATCGTTCACCTCGGCACAAGGAGGATCGCTGTATAACTTCATACAACTGTAACGCACGTCTTCTGCAGTGCAGAACGCCACTCTTTACGGCGTTATCTCGACATGCGTCGCCCAAGCGGATTCAGCGCGAATGTCCGCTTCGTCAGCGAGCGCCAACTCATTCATTGTCAGTTTCACAATGTGAAATCTGCCGGCGTATCGTGAAAGTTCTTTGCTTATGCGGCGAACGGGAATTACGATGTCGGCATCCAACTGGTGTCGTTGAATGCCAACTAACTTAGCGGAAAAAATACACCCTGCGCTCGAAACCTTCCGAATTGAGCTGCCTTCCTGGGGTTTTGCCAACACCGGCACTCGTTTTGGAAAATTCCTGCAGCTGGCTGCAGCCACCTCGATAGAGGAGAAATTCAGCGATGCGGGCCAGGTGCATGCCCTGACCGGTATTTGTCCCACAGTTGCGCTGCACGTTCAATGGGACTTTCCGGCCGGTCTCGACAGTTGCGCTGAAGTAGACAAACTGGCTTCCCGTTACGGTGTTCGTCCTGGCGCCATCAACCCCAACTATTTCCAGGATCAGATTTACAAGTTTGGCTCATTCGGCAATCCGGAAAAGTCCACTCGCGCAGAAGCCTTGCGCCATACCGAAGAGAGCATCGAAATCGCCAAGCGCCTGCACTGCCGCGATATCTCATTGTGGTTTGCCGACGGCTCCAATTATCCAGGGACCGCAAATATTCGGCGCCGAAAAGCCTGGTTTACCGAATTACTAAAGTCAAGCCACGCCCACCTTTCGCCCGATCAGCGGCTTCTGGTGGAATATAAACCGTTTGAGCCGGCTTTTTATCACACCGATATCGCCGATTGGGGGATGGCTCTGCTCCTGGCCCACGCCGCCGGACCGCAAGCCAGAGTTCTGGTGGATACCGGGCATCATTATCAGGCGCAGAACATTGAGCAGATTGTCGCTTGGCTGCTTTCGGAAAATATGCTGGGCGGTTTTCATTTCAACGACCGCCGGTACGCGGATGACGACCTTACCCTGGGCTCAATCGATCCTTATCAGGTCTTCCGCATCTTCCACGAAATTCTTCTCTTCGAGTGGGAGAATGGCGCACGTGCAGATATCGCCTACATGATTGACCAGAGCCATAATCTGAAAGGAAAAATGGAGGCGATGATTCAAACCGTCACAATGGCGCAAGAGCTTTTCGCCAAGGCAGCTTTGGTGGATCACAAAGGCTTGGCTGCCGCCCAGGATCAATCGGATCTGGTTCGCGCTGAGTCCTATCTGCAGGACGCTTTCGCGACTGACGTACGCCCCGTAATTCGCGAATGGCGAGCCTCGAAAGGTCTACCGCAAGACCCGATGGAAGCGTTCCGCGCGAGCGGCTACCTGGAAAGAATCACACAAGAACGCGGCGCTAAAAACATGGCCAGTGTTACGTCTTACGCATAGCGGACTACCGCAAGCGGAACTTACAACGAGGTAAGAACCATGCCGACTACTACGGAAACCGTTCATCATTTGAAGGATCTTTGGGATGACAAGACCGCCGCGCAATTGGAAGGCGATCAGCTTGCACTTCTGCGCTATCGTTCCAACCTGCTGGGCGCCGACCTCCGCATCACGAACTTTGGCGGGGGTAATACCAGCTCCAAAATCGAGTTACCTGATCCGTTTACCGGGAAGCCCGTCCGCGTTTTGGCCGTGAAAGGCAGCGGTGGCGACCTGGGGTCCATTAAGGAGTCCGGCTTCGCTCTTGTTTATCTGGATCGCCTGGAACAACTGAAGCAGCTCTATCGAGGCGAAGCGCACGAAGACGAGATGGTTGGCTATTATCCGCTCTCCGCATTTGGCCAGAATCGCGTCGCCGCCTCAATCGACACGCCGCTGCATGCTTTTCTGCCTTATGCGCACGTCGATCATCTTCATCCGGATTGGGCCATCGCCATCGCCGCTGCCGCGAATGGCAAACAGAAGCTAGAAGAATTCAATCGCCAGTTCGGCCGCAAAATTGTCTGGCTGACGTGGCAACGTCCTGGCTTCGAGTTGGCTCTCCAGTTGGAAAAGGCGGTGAAAGATAGTCCCGGCTGCGATGGTGTTCTGCTCGGCAGCCATGGCCTCTTCACTTGGGGCAACACACAGCGCGAGTGCTATCTCAACAGCATCCGCACCATCGACCAGATGGGCGAGTTCATTATGGAGCATCGGAAAAAGCTCAATGCTCCTCCGTTTGGTGGCGAGAAGTATAAGCCGCTGCAGAATCGTCAGGCTATTGCCGCCGCCATACTGCCAAGCCTCCGCGGCATCATGTCTTCCAATCGACGTGTGATCGCACACTACACAGACCACGAAGACGCGCTCGCCTTCGCGGGCTCCGAGTGGGCTTCGGAGTTGGGCAAGCTTGGCACTAGTTGTCCGGATCATTTTCTGCGCACTCGTATTTGCCCCATGCTCATCGATTGGCATCCTAGCGAAGAGAATGTCGACAGGCCTGAAAGCGGTGATTGCCGAACGCGCCGAAACGTACCGCAACGAATACGCTGCCTACTACAAGGATTGGGCAACGCCCGAGTCTCCCAAGCTGCGCGATTCGAATCCCTCCGTGGTGCTCGTCCCCGGTGTAGGCCTGTTCGGCTTCGCCAAAAACAAAAAAGAAGCGCGCATCACGACGGAATTTTTCATCAACGCGATTCATGTGATGGCCGGCGCCAACGCACTCGATTCCGGGGCCGCATCTCATCCGCTTCCGCAAGCGCGCGATGCCGGCCAATCGAAGCAGTTTGAAAGCCGCCGCAATTACGTAGCTTTACCTCGTTCGGAAGCTTTTCGAATCGAATATTGGGCTCTCGAAGAGGCCAAACTCCAGCGCATGCCTGCTGAGGCCGAGTTCAGCCGCAAAATTCTGCTCGTGATTGGCGGGGGCAGCGGTATTGGCCGGGAAGTCGCTCTCATTCTCGCTCGCAAAGGCGCGCATATTGTGGTGGCAGATCAGAATGCGGAGGGCGCCAAAGAAGTCGCATCGGAAGCTGCAGCGCTCGCGTCATCGGACGTTGTGTCGCACACTGCCGTCGACCTCAGCTCAGCCGAGAGCATCGCCGAAGCAGCACGTTTTACGGTGCTTCAGTTTGGCGGCATTGATGGCATCATCAACACGGCGGCCATTTTCCCCGTGGCCCAGAAAGACGGCGAACTTACGGAAGCGCAATGGAACAAGACCTTTCTGGTGAACGTCACAGGCAATTATCTGTTAGCTCGTGAAACGGGTTGGGTTCTGCGCGATCAGAAACTGCCCGCTTCCATTGTCCTCACCAGTTCCGCCAACGCAATCGTCCCCAAGCGCGGGACCGAAGCCTATGACATCAGCAAAACCGCGCTCAATCATCTCATCCGCGAGCTGGCTGTTGGGCTGGCGCCGCTCGTGCGTGTGAACGGGATCGCGCCGGCTACAGTTGTCGCCGGTTCCACTATGTTTCCGCGCGACCGCGTCATGCAGTCGCTGCAGAAATACAAAATTGATTTTTCGGAATCTGAAAGCACGGAAGAGCTGCGCAATAAGCTGGCTAACTTCTACGCGCAACGTACGCTGACTCGCCGCCCCATTTTGCCCCAGGACTGCGCGAATGCGATCGTCTGGCTCGCAGGTGAGGAAAGCGCTAAAACCACGGGACATATCATTCCAGTCGACGGCGGTCTGCAGGAAGCATTCCTGCGCTAGGAGAAACTCACAAGGCGATGCAACGAATCTGCTTCACGCTCCAGGTTCGCCCGGAGCGCCTGGAAGAATACAAGCAGCGCCACCGCGCCGTCTGGCCGGAGATGCAGCAGGCTCTGCGCGAAACCGGTTGGAACAACTACTCTCTTTTCCTGAGGCCCGACGGGCTTCTGATTGGTTATGTTGAAACGGATGATTTTGAGCGTGCCCGCTCCGAAATGGCTCATCGCGAAGTCAATCATCGCTGGCAGCGCGAAATGATGCCGTTCTTTGTGCAGCCGAACGGCGCTGCGCCGGACCGCGCCATGGCGCCACTTGAAGAAGTGTTTCACCTGGACGGGCAGTCCATCACGAAATGACACCCAACCCCGCTCTTGGCGTCCTCTTTCACTGGCTGGGAGGACTCGCCTCCGGAAGTTTTTATGTTCCTTACCGCTACGTCAAACGCTGGTCGTGGGAGACGTACTGGCTGGTAGGCGGCGTTTTCAGTTGGATCATCGCGCCATGGATCCTTGCCGGCTTACTTACTAAGGATCTAATCGCGGTACTCAGCGCCACGCCGGGCGGCAATATCTTCTGGTGTTATTTCTTCGGTTTGTTGTGGGGCGTTGGTGGTCTCACCTTCGGGCTTACCATGCGTTTTCTCGGCCTCTCACTGGGGATGGCCATCGTCATGGGGCTTTGCGCCGCATTCGGAACGCTCATGCCGCCCATCTTCCGCGGCCAATTCGTTTCGCAGGTCCTTGGCACAACTTCCGGGCGTGTCATTCTTCTCGGCATTGCGGTGTGCCTTCTCGGCATCGCCATCGCTGGCTTAGCGGGTGTTTACAAGGAACGCTCCGTGCCGCTCCAGCAGCAGCAGGCCGCAATTAAAGAATTCAGCCTAAGAAAAGGCTTCGCCGTCGCCGTGCTTTCGGGCGTAATGAGCGCTTGCTTCGCCTATGGTCTGGCTGCCGGAGACCCCATCAAAGACCTCACCGTTCGCCACGGGACACCACCGCTTTGGCAAGGGCTGCCGGTGCTGGTAGTCGTGCTTCTCGGCGGCTTCACCACAAACTTCATCTGGACTGTCCTGCTCAACATCCGCAATAAGAGCGGACACGAATATCTTGCCTCCGAAATTCCGGTCGAGTTTTCCGACCCGGGCGGTCCGCAGCCGATTGAAGAAACCGCTCTTACCGGGCCGACAACAAGCGTTCTGACGCGTGCTCCTGCACACGTGCTGCGCGAGACCGTCCGTGTCCCGCTCTTCGCGAACTACCTGTTTTGCGCTTTGGCAGGCGTTACCTGGTACATGCAGTTTTTCTTCTACACCATGGGCGAGACGAAAATGGGCGCTTACCGCTTCTCAAGTTGGACCATCCACATGGCCAGCATTGTTATCTTTAGTACCCTTTGGGGTCTCGGCCTACATGAATGGAAGGGCGCGAGCCGTAAGGCTATGCGGCTACTGGCAATAGGACTGGCGGTACTCATCTGCTCCACCATCATCATTGGTTACGGCAACTATCTGGCAACTCTGCGCTAACATAGCGTCATGCCGCGCAAGAGCGCCTCTGCAGCATCCCTGAAACACTCACGTCGCGGCCAGTTGCTTGTCAGCAAACGCGGCGTTTACATGGTTTGGCGCTGGGGCAAACTGCGCTCCTTCAGCCTCGTAAGCTGGGACCAGATTCGCGAGAGATTGGAATCGCGCTAGGCAAGTCAGACCGCGTCCGGAAATATAGCTCTCCAGTTGCTCAATCGTCTGCTCGTGCGAAGTGATAATCCACTTCACCAGATCGCCAAGGGAAACCACGCCAGATACCTTGCCATCGGCTTCAATCACCGGTAAATGCCGGATTCGGTGAGCCGTCATCGTGCGCATCGCGTCGTCAACCGTCGTCTCAGCGTCAACTGTCTTCGCCGGCGAGCTCATGATTGTGCTCACGGGCGTGCTCTTTGAAGATCGGCCGGTCAGGATGATCTTGCGAGCGTAATCGCGTTCCGAAATCACGCCCAGCAGTTTGCTTGCCTCCATAACCAGAAGCGCGCCGACTCCTTTTTGCGCCATCACCTCCAGCGCGTCGTACACTGTGGCCCCGGGGTCGATAAACCAAATCTGGCCGCCTTTATCCTTCAAGACCGTGCCTACGCTATCGAGCACTTTCATGGCGCATCACCTCAAGTGTGGCTAGTATATTCGATTTCCCGGGAACCTTTTGGTTTCTTGTAATCCTGAGGCGATAGCTTAGAGGAATATGTCGGAAAACAGCACGCGCCGCTCTCTTCTGCAAACTCTCGGGGCTAGTCTCGGGGCGATTGCCGCAACGGCTGCCATTCCTCGCGCAACCGGAAATCCCGCCATCCCGAACTGTCATGGGCATGGCATTCGAGCCTCGTGAAAAAGTCCGAATGGGCTTGATCGGCGCCGGCCTGCGCGGCAACTCCATGCTCAAAACATTTCTGGCCACCGATGGCGCGCAATTCACAGCCATCTGCGATCCCGTTCGCGACCACGCTGCGGAAGCACAGCAAACGGTTCGCACCAGCGGCCTTCCCGAGCCGGCCCTATATACGGACGGCGATCACGCATTTGAAGAGCTTGTAAAGCGCGATGACGTCGAGGTGGTCTACATCGCCGCACCATGGGAATGGCACGTTCCTGCTGCACTTGCGGCCATGAATAACGGAAAGCACGCATTGGTGGAAGTTCCCGCTGCAACTAGTATTGAAGACTGCTGGAAACTGGTCGATACGTCCGAGCGCACGCGCCGCCACTGCATCATGTGTGAGAACTGCTGTTACGGCGAAAGCGAGTTGATGGTCCTGAATATGGTTCGCGCCGGACTGTTCGGCGATTTGCTGCATGGCGAAGGCGGCTACATCCACGACCTGCGCCGAATCCTGTTTGAAGACAAGAGTGAAGGATTGTGGCGGCGATTTCCGCATACCCAGACGAACGGAAACCTCTACCCGACTCACGGGCTTGGTCCCATCGCGAATTACATGGACATCCAGCGCGGCGACCGCTTCGATTATCTGGTCTCTATGAGTTCACGCGTGCGTGGCCTGGATGCATGGCGCGCCGCCAACATCCCCAAGGACAGCCCGAAATGGAAAGAGAAGTACATCTGCGGCGACATGAACGTCTCTCTGATCAAGACGGCAAACGGTCTCACCATCGTGCTTGAGCACGACGTTGTTAACCCGCGGCCGTACGACCGCATCAACCTGATTTCCGGGACCAAGGCAGTCTTCCGCGACTATCCACCCCGCATTTACCTGGACGACCCGGCAAAGGAAGAATTCACCTCGCTCGACAAATACAAGGAGGCCTACACGCATCCTTTCTGGAAAGCGAATGGCGAGCGCGCCAAGAAAGAAGGCGATCACGGCGGCATGGATTTCATCATGGCGTACCGGCTGATCGATGCCATGCGCCGCGGCCTTGTGCCGGATTTGGATGTCTATGACGCCGTTACATGGAGCGCTCCCTGGCCGCTCAGCGTCGCCTCAGTTGCGCAAGGCAGCGCGCCACAGAAGTTTCCGGATTTCACGCGTGGACTTTGGAATCGAAAACGGTCCAATATGGCCTGAGCTCCAGGTTGTCTATTGGTGCTCTTCGAGAGAAATCACATAGTAAATCGCCGGGCCGTTTCCCGCGTTTTTCCAGTCCTTCAAGTCGTTATAGGCCGAGTACACCACATCGCCCGGATGCAGCGTGGCCGTCTGGCCGTTAATGGTGCATTCGATGGTCCCTTGCTGCAAGATCAGCACCTCTTCGTGTGGCTGGCGTGCCGCCGGATGCGGTCGCTGGCCGGGCGCCAGCTCCGTCACATGCATCGTCAGGTGCTGTCCTCTAGTCGTGAAGCCGTTGAAAACGCCTCTGGATTTCGATACGCCACTCGCGGTGGCGCGCCACGGGATTGTGTCTACTTCATAGATTTTTCCCGCTAGGGCCGCCGCTTCGTGGGCCGAGTCAGGTTTCTGCTGCCCCTCGCCGCTTGCACCCGCAATAGATAGCGCAGGCACTATCAGTGCCAATTCTCTTCGCGAAAACGTCACCTTTTGTCCTCCCGAGTAACCCTAGGCCCCTTGAAGGAGCCATACTTATTTAGCCTCTCTGTTGCTAAACTCGACTCCTTCAGACTATATGCGCCGAATTCTTGCCGCGGGCTTGCCCGCTCTCGCCTTGATCGTGTTTGCGAGTGTGCGAACCGCCACCTACGCCAAGGAACCAAAAGCTAAGGCATCGAAGCCAAAAGCTCATGCCGCCGCTACATTTGGAAATAGCGACGCCATCTCCGAAAACGAGCTGAAGGTTTACGATTACTTCCTTGCCTCTGACCAGTTGGAAGGCAGAAATCTTCCATCCCGTGGCTACGATACGGCCGCCCTCTATGTCGCCAGCAACTTGGCTGAATGGGGACTGAAACCGGCCGGTAGCACCAGCGCCACGAACGGTCCTTTGCAGCCGTTTTTTATGCCTTTTGAATTGGTCAGCAAGCAGATTGTGCCCGATGACAGCAAGGTGTCAGTCACTGGCCCGGCGCCCCGCGGTGGACGCGGCGGGTTCGGCGGCGGGGCAGGGGCCGCAGCCGGGGGAGGAGCAGGGGCAGGCCGAGGTGGCGCAAACGCCGGTCCGCGTACGACGAACTTCGAATACGGGAAGGATTGGACGGTCACCGCGGGCGGCCGTGGTGGTCCGGGGCTCGAGCCGCTTGATCTCTCCGGCGAACTTGTGTTTGCTGGAAACGGCTACGTCATCAACAAAACCAAAATCAACCCTTTTGAAAACCTCGATGTGAAAGGCAAAATCGTTGTCGTGGCCGGCCTGCCGCCGGAGTTGGCGGCTCAGCAAAACGCCGGGCGCGCTGCTCAGGCACAGAATCCGCTTGGCGAAGACTGCACGGATTTCATGACTCCCGAACAGGCCGCGGCGAAGAACGGCGCTGTCGCGGTAATCCGGGTGGCCAGTTTCCAGCAATTGACAGCTATGAGCGAGCCCAATGCGGCGGGCGGGTTCGGCGGCGGCTTCGGCCCGGCGGTTTTCGGACGGCCTACTGGACCGAACGGTCCCCCCTATCAGGTAGCTAAATTCCATCCTCAACTCGCCTGTCCGGCTGTGCCTTCCGTCACTGCGGGTCTAGCTCTGACCAACAGCCTCTTCGCCGGCGAAAAGAAGAACGCGGAACAGATCTTCGCCAGTTCGATTGGCGATGCCAAGCAGGAGCCTT
This sequence comes from Terriglobia bacterium, assembly GCA_963846025.1. Lineage (GTDB taxonomy): Bacteria > Acidobacteriota > Terriglobia > Bryobacterales > Bryobacteraceae > Bog-105. Next base: position 282,520 of record CAWJUG010000008.1, read on the forward strand.
TCGCGTTGAGCGCGGAGAAAAAAGCCAGCTTGCATCTAGCCCTCAAGAACGAACCGGGTCATGCCGAGAACGTTGTCGCCATGATTGAAGGCTGCGATCCAGTCAAAAAGAATGAATACGTGGTTTTCAGCGCGCATCTCGACCACATCGGAATTAGTGCAAACACCGCGCCCGGCGCTCACAACATCAACAACGGCGCGGATGACGACGCTTCCGGCTCCACGGCGCTGCTCGGCATAGCCCATGCTTATGCAGAAGGCGCGGCAAAGGGCATTCGTCCTGATCGAACCATCATCTTTCTTTGGAACGGCGGGGAGGAAAAAGGGCTCTGGGGCTCGCAGTACTTCGCCGAATTCCCGCCCATAGATTTGACCAAAGTCGTGGCGGATTTGAACATCGACATGATTGGCCGTACCAAGGGCCCGGATTTCAAAGACTCCGATCCGACTCACGTTTTAGTAAGTCCCGGCGAGATTATGCTGGTCGGTCCGAATATCAGCAGTAACGATCTGGAAAAGACCATCGAAGGCGTGAATGAGGGTTATCAGAAGCTGGTGCTCAATCACTTTTACGACACAACCGCGCCTGACAAGACCCATGACAACCTGGGTCCGCAACCTCGCGGCCAGCGCATCTTCTATCGCAGCGACCACTACAATTTCGCCAAAGTAGGGATACCGATCGTGTTCTTCACCACCGGGCTTCATCCCGATTACCACCGGCCGACGGATACGCCCGATAAGATCGACTTCCACGAAATGCTGGTGGTATCGAAGACGGTATCGGCAGTCGGCTGGACGCTGGCCGAAGAACCGGGCCGTCCCAAACTCAACGAAACACTTCCGGAGCAACTGCGCAAAGACATGAAAGCCGCTCAGGAACAAGGCTGGGGTAAAGTAACGCCCGTCATCGCGCCATTGCCCGGCGAACCGTTCTAACCGGCCTGCCGGCCAAGCCCGGCGCCCGCCAGCCAAGTAAATGCTTGGCGACCTGTCGCGCTACCGTTTCGTTTGCGGCCCCGTTACACTAAGCACCTATGAACGGCCGCCTGGTTCGGCGAGCTTTACTGATCGCCGCAGCTATTTTGGTCAGCCTTTGCATTGGCACCGTTGGGTTCCGCGTCATCGAAGGTTGGACGGTGTTTGATGCGTTCTACATGACGCTCATCACTATCACCACGGTCGGATACCAGGAGTTGCACCCGCTCAGTTCCGCTGGTCGCGTCTTCAATTCTTTTCTTATTTTTTTCGGCGTGGGCGCCATGGTGCTTGCATTCGGCGCACTGACGCAGACTATTATCGAGCTGGAACTACAGGATCGTTATGGGACCAGGAGGAGGCGGCGTTTGATCTCGCAACTGCATGATCACGTCATCGTCTGTGGTTTCGGAAGGGTCGGCCGCAACGCATCCTACGAGTTTCAACGAGCTAACGTTCCCTTTCTGATACTCGACCGGAATGAAGATCGTGTCCGCCGCGCTACTGAGGCGGGGATGCTTGCGATTCCGGCGGATGCGACGAACGATGACGACCTGCGCGGGGCGGGCGTCCTGCGTGCGCGAGGCCTTATTGCTGCTCTTCCATCGGATGCCGAAAATCTGTTCATCATTCTTTCAGCTAAAACTCTCAACCCGAACCTAATAATCGTGACCCGCGCCTCGGAAGAGCAGGCAGAAGAGAAACTGCGCCGCGCCGGAGCCGACACCGTCTTCGCTCCTTACACACTCGCTGGACGCCGCTTGGCGAACTCGCTGCTGCGCCCGCATGTCGTCGAATTCCTCGATTTTGCGACAAGCGCTGTCGGCCCAAAAATCATGATGGAACAAGTGCGCGTCGGGGTGCGAACTAAATTTGTTTCAAAGACGACGGGGGCTATGCTCTCGAGCGCCGGCTTGAACGTGATGCTACTTGCGATTCGGCATTCAAACGGCGAGATGATCTTCAATCCGCCCGCGGATTCGCCCATCTCCGCCGGTGACTTTTTTATCGTTCTCGGTGAGCAGCCCAGCTTGAAGAAGCTGGAACAAATTCTAACGGGCAGCTAGCCTTTCGTCGCGGCGTAAGCAAGTTAAGTTGGCTGGCGGATGCGCCGATGCGCTTTTCTTCTGTATACTGTTCGCAACCAGGAGGTAGCGTATGGCTAATTCAGTCATCCTCATCACAGCGGAGGTGGCAGGCTTCGTTCTTTTGGTGTCAACGATGCTTCTCATCGGCTTACGACGGATCTACATTGATAGCGAGACCAAAGAACCGATCGAATTCGAAATTCCAGTCATCGGAAAATTGAAAACGCAAACTCCGGCGCTGTTCTTAATTGCGGCCGGAGTCCTGTTGATCTGCTATGCGGTCTACGAAAATCCTAAAGGTCCGAATTTGCAGCACGGCACCGTCGACGGCAGTATCGACCTGCAGGGCGAAAGTGCGACTGTTCTGGTGCTCGCGCTTCCGGCTCCCTACCAAAAGTCGCTCGAAACTTCGGGGCAATACTCTAGCCCGGTTCCGTTGCTTCCGGGAGTTACTGATTACCAAGTGAAATACGAAGTCAACCGGCATGTGTTTCCGGTTAATGCAAAGTTCGCGAACGGTCGTATTACCGTCGACCCATTCACCTATACGCCGGCCGCTCCCATCAATGTGCAACCCATTAAAGCAATTTCCGATGCCGAACTGCAGAGTCTTAAGATTAAGTAGCCTGGTGCCGCTGATTGCAGCCGCATTGTGGGCGCAATCTTCATTGCTTCATGGAACGGTTACCGTCGCGCAGAAACCGTTAGCCGCCGCATCCGTTTCCGCATACTTGCTCAATCCGCAGCAAAACAAAACCGTGCGGCAGTTTGCGACCACAACAGCCTCGGACGGAACATTTAAGATGAGATCGCTTCCACTGGGAATTTACATTGTCCTGATTCATTACCAAGGCCGGACCATTTTCCAAAAGAAAATCCAGCTCAATACAGCCGCTGGTCAAGACCTACAAATCGACCTGAAGACTTGAAGGGGCGGTTAGGACACAGGCGGATAGGTTCGGCGCTCAAATCCAGCCATTCATGTTATGCTCAGCAGAGGGCGTGCCACAGCACTCGTGTGCCGTCGCCCTTCTAGGCTTGAGTCTTCGCCTCGCAGAGGAGCGCGGGCTCATCCCCCTCCTTCCTCCCGTTGGGACGAAGATTCCAGGATATTGAGAAAACGAGAATGGCGAAAGAGAAATTTGACCGCAGCAAGCCGCACGTAAACATCGGGACGATCGGGCATATCGATCACGGGAAGACGACGTTGACGGCGGCGATCACGAAGACGCTGTCGAAGCACAATCCGAAGAACAAGTTCCGGAGCTTCGATTCGATCGACAATGCGCCGGAAGAGAAGGCGCGCGGGATCACGATCGCAGTAGCGCACGTGGAGTATGAGACGAAGAACCGTCACTATGCGCACGTGGATTGCCCGGGTCACGCCGACTACATCAAGAACATGATCACGGGCGCGGCGCAGATGGATGGGGCAATTCTGGTGGTGGCGGCAACCGACGGACCGATGCCGCAGACGCGGGAACACATTCTGCTGGCGCGCCAGGTGGGCGTGCCGTACATTGTGGTGGCTTTGAACAAGGTCGACATGGTGGACGATGCGGAACTGCTGGAGCTGGTGGAACTGGAAGTACGCGAGCTGCTGTCGAGCTATCAGTTTCCGGGCGACGTTCTGCCGGTGGTGCGCGTGAGCGCGCTGGGTGCATTGAACGGCGAGGCGAAGTGGGAAGCGAGCGTCGACGAGCTGATGGCGAAGGTGGATGAATACATCCCGGTGCCGGAGCGCGCGATTGACAAGCCGTTTCTGATGCCGATTGAAGACATTTTCTCGATTCAGGGCCGCGGCACGGTGGTGACGGGGCGTATTGAGAAGGGCATCTGCAAGGTAGGCGAGGAAATGGAGATTGTCGGCTTCCGGGACACGCGCAAGACGGTGGTAACGGGCGTCGAAATGTTCAAGAAGCTGTTGGACGAGGGGCGCGCCGGGGACAACGTAGGGCTGCTGCTGCGCGGCATTGAAAAGACGGACGTGGAGCGCGGGCAGGTGATTGCGAAGCCGGGCACGATTAAGCCGTTCAAGAAGTTCAAGGGCGAAGTATACGTTTTGTCTAAGGAAGAGGGCGGACGGCATACGCCGTTCTTCAATGGCTACCGGCCGCAGTTTTATTTCCGCACGACGGACGTGACGGGAGTGGCGAAACTGCCGGAAGGTATGGAGATGGTGATGCCGGGCGACAACGTCTCGATTGAAGTGGAGTTGATCACGCCGGTCGCTATGGACAAAGGGCTTGCGCTTCGCGATTCGCGAGGGCGGACGCACGGTCGGAGCCGGCACCGTCACGGAGATTGTGGAGTAGGCTGGCTAGCCAAATAGGAAATCAGTATGCCGCGTGAGATCATTCAGTTCCAGTGCAACGAGTGCAAGAACCGGAACTATAGCAAGACAAAGAACAAGAAGACCACTACGGAACGATTGGAGATGAAGAAGTTCTGCCCGTATTGCCGGAAACATCAGCCGCATCGGGAAACGAAGTAAAGGCGCTTTTCACAAATTCTGCTAGTCTAAAAGGGCTACGTTTCAATACTAAGTTCCAATTCAGGGGCATAGGTTTAACGGCTAGACCAGCGGTCTCCAAAACCGCGAGTGGGGGTTCGAATCCCTCTGCCCCTGCCAGACTACCCCGCGGGAATAATTACGCGGCTAGAACCGTGTGTTGGAGTCGGCGCTTCTTCAAACATAATTATGGACACCAGCAACGTCATGAGTTGGCCTCAACAGACGAAGTCGTATATCGAGGAAGTAAGGGCGGAAATGCGCCGAGTGACCTGGCCCAGCCGCAAGCAGGTGCTTGCGACCACCTGGGTCGTCATCGCCGCCACTTTTCTATTCGCGGCTTACTTTTTCGTCGTCGACAATATCGTGAACGCTATTGTGACCAGAATTATCAACTACTTCACGCATCGCTAAAAGTCTTGCGTGGAAACGGATAAAACGATGGTCAAAGATACGTTTGACGACGAGCACGCGAATGAGGCTCCTGAGCAGGACGAGCACGAGTCCTCTCAAACCGGCCTGGATGAGCAAGACTCGCTAGAGGAAGACGAAGGCTTCCCGGAAGAAGAGATCCATCACGAAGATGATCCGGACGGTTCTGATGAAGCTCATTCGGAAGATGAAGCTGATGACGGCGTACACAGCGTCGTTCACGACCATGATGTAGAAACGTCCGCAAATGAGCCCGAAGCGGCCGCCGGGCACGCCGCCGCTCCAGATGAGCCAACCGGGCCGCCGAAAAACTGGTACATCGTTCATGCGTATTCCGGCTTTGAGCAAAAAGTCGCTGAATCGTTGCGCACGCGCGCGCAGGCTTTCGGCTTTGCCGACCGTCTGGGCCAGATTTTAATCCCGACGGAAGAAGTCATAGAGTTGAAAAATGGGAAAAAAGTCACCAGTAAACGGCTTCTTTATCCCGGCTATGTGCTCATCGAGATGGAAATGGACGATGAGCTTTGGCATGCGGTCAAATCCACTCCCCGCGTAACCGGCTTTGTCGGCGGCGGCACTAAGCCTGTGCCGTTGACAGCGGATGAAGTGAATTCCGTTCTGTATCGTCAGGCATCGAGTGCTGAGCGTCCGCGTCCAAAGATGAATTTCGAGAAGAACGAGACCGTCAAGATCGTCGACGGCCCATTCACCAACTTTTCGGGCAAGGTTGACGACGTCAACACCGAACGCAATACGCTGCGCGTGATGGTCACAATTTTCGGCCGGTCCACGCCTGTGGAACTGGATTTCTTGCAGGTCGAAAAAATCTAGTTGGCCAAATTTTAGATTGAGCAGGAAGTATTAGGAAATAGACAAATGGCAAAGAAAGTTACAGCAGAAGTAAAGTTGCAAATCCCGGCCGGTAAGGCGACTCCTGCTCCGCCCGTGGGTACCGCTCTCGGTCCGCAGGGCGTGAACATTATGGAGTTCTGCAAGGCCTTCAACGCGAAGACCTCCGCAAAAGATCAGGAAGGCCTGATCATTCCGGTCGTTATCACAATTTTTTCGGATCGTTCATTTACCTTCATCACGAAGACGCCGCCGGTCGCCATTCTGGTTAAGCGCGCGGTCAATCTCGCCAAGGGATCGGCCGAGCCTAACAAGAACAAAGTCGGCAAGATCACCCAGCAGCAGTTGGAAGAGATCGCCAAAATCAAAATGCCCGACTTGAACTGCTTCACCCTGGAAGCCGCCGTCGAGCAGGTCAAAGGCGCCTGCCGCAGCATGGGCGTGGACGTCGCATAACGACTTCTAAGCTGAATTAAGACTGAAAATCTAAGCCAATCTGCTACTCTTGAAATCGCTGTTGGTACGGCGAGGTTCGACTCTTGAACTTCGCTGTTGAAAAGGGAACCTGGCGTAAATCCAGGACTGCCCCGCAGCGGTAATCAGGAACGAAAACCCAACATGGCACTCTCTCATTAGAGGTGAGGGGAAGCCGGGCGAGTAGAAACTCAGTCGCATTAACGGCTGACCTGCCTGTTAGTCCGAAGACCTGCCGCAGCCCGCTCCGTGTACCCGGCTCTAGCCTGGATCGCAAGCGGAATTCTATTGACGCCTCGCGGGAGGGCTGACATGTTTTCGCATTACACGCGTACCTGCGTTTTTCTATTCGCGCCTGTTTTCTTGTTTGCTACTGATAGACCTGCCACTATCTCCGGAACCGTAACTGATTCTTCGGGAGCGTCCGTCCCAGACGCAGTTATCTATCTTCATCAGCTTGCCGGCTCCGCGTTGATCACCACAAACTCGGACGCTTTGGGCAACTACACCTTTGCTGGCGTTTCGGCTGGCAAATACTTGTTAGATGTTTCAGCGCCAGGTCTCACTCTTTCGCAGCCTGTCAACCTCTCGATCGAAGGCGGAGAGTCGCGGCAACTAGACCTGCATCTTATCGTCGGTGCTGTCCGCTCACAGGTGACCGTTACGGCCGCGGGGCAACCTCAATCCGTCGACCAGGTCTCGAAAGAATTGAACGTCGTCAACGTTGCTGATGTTGAGCAGCAAGGGCTCTTCTCCGTGCCTGACGCACTACGATACTTGCCTGGCCTGCGAGTGAGCGCGCGCGGAGGCCCTGGCCAGTTCACTGAAATCCAGACGCGCGGATTGCGCTATATCGATACCAGCGTTCTGTTCGACGGTTTCCGTTTCCGTGATCCGACTGCGCCACAAGCGGACGCCAGCGCCTTTCTCGGCCAACTGTTTCTCACGGATTCTTCCCGCATCGAACTTTTGCAAGGCTCTGGTTCCTCGCTCTATGGAACAAATTCAATGGGAGGAACCATCAACATCATCACCAATGAAGGCGGCGGCCCCGTTCACGGCGACGTTGATCTACAGGGAGGCGGTCTCGGGCTTTTCCACGGCGTCGCACGCCTCGCCGGCGGTGCATTTGCGAATCGCCTCAGTTACTCCGCGGGGCTTTCCAATCTGAACGTCAGCAGTGGCGTTGACAAGGTTGAAGCCGCCCGTGATTGGAGCGGTCAGGGCCAAATTACTTACGCTCTCACCGCGAAGATCCGCGTCTCAGCCCTCTTGCTCGGCAACACCGGGTACACGCAAACGCCAGTGAGTCCCCAGCCGACGGCAACGGCGCCCGTTTCCGGAATCATTCCCGCAGTTCCGCTCAGCACGGACGCAGATTCGTCTCGCCGACCAGAACCTTGCGTATAGCGCTGACAGCGCCACCTTCGTACCTTCGCTCGGCGACCCCGATTCCGGTCTTTACTCTCACTTCATCGACTCGCTATATCGTTTTGAGCACGAAGTGAATTCTCGTTTCTCGTACCGCATCGGCTATAACGTCGTCGGCAGCGTGCGTGACAATCGGAACGGCCCTGCCGGCCCGGGCTATTATCAGCCTCAATTCAACCAATCCGACCGTTACCTTGGCCGCATCGATACGCTGCAAGCGAAAGTAAACTATCTCCTCGGTTCGCATCAGGTCTGGACCGCCGGGTACGAATTTGAACAGGAGCACTATCGCAACATCACCACCGATGCCAACCCGGTGGCCGCCCAACGTGTGTATGAGCGCACGGAAGCTCGCCAGCGCGATAACGCCGTCTTCGTTCAGGATGAAATTCGCCTGATCGGCAATCGCTTGGAAATCCTGCTTTCCGGCCGTTTCACGCAAGCCAATCTGGATCAGCCTACATTTATTGGTGCACTCTCGCCGTATGCCGGCGCCCGGCTCACGAATCCGCCCGCGGCTTACACGGGCGACGCGTCCATCGCCTACTTCCTTCGAACCAGCTCAACGAAAGTTCGCGCTCATTCCGGCAATAGCTTCCGTTTGCCTTCACTCTACGAGCGGTTTGGCGGATATCTGTTTGATGGCTTTGATTACGCATACGGCGATCCGCGCCTCGCGCCCGAGCGTTCCGTGTCAGGCGATTTCGGATTCGATCAGTATCTGTTTCAGCAGCATCTTAAAGTCAGCGGCACCTATTTCTACACCCGCCTTCAGCACGTCATCACGTACTTGAGCTTCCCTCCGGGTTATGTCGATCCCTACGGCCGCTCTGGGGGATATGCCGGGAGTCCCGGCGGCATGTCCCGCGGCGTTGAACTCAGCGGCGATTTCCACCCCACGCGCAAAACGAGCGTTTTCGCAACCTACACTTACACCAACGCGAAAGATCTGCAATCGGAGTATTACACTGGCTTGCCTTACGCTCCACTGCAAACCCCACGCGTTCTTCCGAACCAGGTTTCAATCGTCGCGAGTCAGCAATGGGGCAAGCACGCCGATCTAGGCATGGACTTCGTGGCCGGCAGCAATTTCCTTTATCCGCTCTTCGGCTTCGCCTATCGGTTCAACGGTCCTCGTCAGCTTGGTCTCGATGCCGGCTATTCGTTGGCTTTCAACGAAAAGACCGGTGTGCGCTTTTACGTACGAGTGTCGAATGTCCTAGATCAGAACTATTACGAGGACGGGTTTCGCACTCCGGAGCGATGGGCTGTCGGCGGGCTCCGCTTCAGCTTTTAGCAGGTAACGCACATTCTTTGCTATGTAAAGAACTTGCCCGAGGCTCTGAGGTATACTCCTCCCATATGGGCCTAGCGCAGCATTCGGGAAGGATTTATGCTCCTGCGCGCATTGGCGACCGTGCTGCAGACAATCTTCGCTTCATACGCGACACCATGGAGCGTGCCGCTTCCTTCACGGCAGTACCTGGCTTGGGTGGCATCCTCATCGGCTTAACGGCTATGGTCGCCGGCAGCTTTGCAATCGGCCGCACTGCGCCGCAGCAATTTGACATTTGGTGCGGCGAGGCCATTTTGGCCGTAATCGTCGCGTATATTGCAGTTCGCCGCAAATCGAAACGGCTAACCATGTCACTACAAACGCGAGCGGCTCGCCGGGCGCTGCTAAGCTTCATGCCTCCGCTGCTGGCCGGAGCTGTTATGACCGCTGCTCTGGTGCGCACGGAAGCATTTGGTGTTTTACCCGCCCTCTGGTTATTGCTCTACGGAGCCGCTGTCGTAACTGGCGGCGCATTTTCCGTCCGTATTGTTCCGGTCATGGGCCTTTGTTTCATGCTGACTGGCGCTTTTGCGGCGGTTTTTCCCGCCGCCTGGGGAAACGCATTCCTCGTGTTGGGATTCGGCGGCCTACACGTTGTCTTTGGCGCCGTCATCGCGAGGAGGCATGGTGGCTAGAACTGCAATTGCGCCGCTGCCGCAAGACCCGGAGGCCAACGACCGGCCGAGGAAGCTCACCAGCTCCGGCCATCAACAAGAGACCGTCGAAAACGCTCTCCCCAATCTCGACCGCGTTATTCATGAGCGCATGCGTCTTGGAATCGTGAGCGCCCTCGCGGTGAACGAATCGCTCACTTTCAACGAACTCAAAAAGCTGTTGCAAACCACGGACGGCAATCTCAGCGTTCACGCGCGCCGCCTTGAAGAAGCCGAGTACGTCGATTGCACGAAGAGCTTCGAGGGCCGCATGCCCAAGACAGAATATCGCCTCACACAGGCCGGTCGCAAAGCCTTCGAGCGGTATCTAGATCACATGGAAGCGTTGATTCAGGCAATGCGGGAGCGTTAGCTTTATCGGCTGGTGTATTGCTACCCTCTTGGCATGCACCGTAGAGAAGTGTTGGCCGGACTCGCGGCTTCATTTGTAACAAACGTGGAAGTGCCTGCTGCGGAACTGACCGAACACTTTCTTGGAATTAAAAACCTGGCGGCTTCACAACAGCGAAGAGAACCAGGCTGCTCGCCTCGCCGATTACCTGCAGACCGGTCTATCTCCTGCACTCTCACGAGCCGGCGCAAAACTTGCCGGCGCATTTTCAAACGTCATAGGTCAGGACGGACCATATTACGTCACCTTGACCGAATACCAGTCGCTCAAAGCGTTCCAAGACGCCTTCGCTGCAGTTCGTGCGGACCCGGTGCATGAGCGTGAGCTTGAGAAGCTGTCGTCCGGGGCCGGTATGCCGTTCGTGCGCGTCGAAAGCAGTCTGCTGCGCAGTTTCGACCGTATGCCTTCCATCACGTATCCCGACGCTGAAAAGCGCCCACCACGGATATTTGAGCTGCGCACCTACGAGTCTCAATCGTTTGTCACACTCCGGCGCAAGGTCGCCATGTTCAACAATGGCGAAATGCAGATTTTCGAACGTTTGGGGATGCGGCCGGTTTTCTTCGGCGAGACGATTATCGGTCCGAAGCAGCCGAACCTGAATTACATGCTTTCCTATGACGATCTAGCCGCGCGCGACACGCTCTGGCATGCTTTGGCAGCGACCCGGATTGGAAGAAGCTGAGCAGCCAGCCGCAGTTGAAGGATGCGGAAATTGTTGCAAACATCAGCAACGTGATATTGCGCCCGCTGACATTTTCGATGATTCGCTAGCTCGACTTTCCGGTTAACGGGTCCAACCTTGTCTCAGTGATTTCTATGCTGAGATCGCTGCTATCGTTTCGGGGTCAATCGCCGATTGCCGCCATCGTGTCTCCCGCTCCAGGTGAATAAAGGCGATCCGCGTAGCGATTCGGTAGACCCAAGCTCGAAATGCTTTAGGTTCGCGCAGGGACTTAATTTGTTAGTAGACCTTTAGCACGACCTCTTGCAAAATGTCATCCTCCATCGACGACCGGCCAATTTGGTGATATAGCTGCGTAGAGGCTGTGGAGACGCAATTTGTGCTGGCGGACCCTACTCCCGCCGTCCCCTGCGTCCGATTACTCTTTAGAATGGACCCAACGCTCGGCTCTACTGTAGCGTCGTATTATGTGAATCGTATGGTTCTATGTCTCCCCAAACGCGGTTTACTGCGTCGGGCTACGGCCCGGTATGAGCGATATAATCGCCCCCGGCAGGCTGGATTCTCGCTGATCGAACTTCTGATCGTTATCGCGATTATCCTCATCATCCTTTCTATCGCTCTGCCGCAGATGAACAAGTCGCGCATGCACGCGCAAGAGATGGCCGCTATTGAGGAAATGGGAACCATCAACAAGGCCGAAATTCAGTACTACTCCGAATTCAATCAGTACGCTACTGCTTTGGCGCAACTGGGGCCGCCAGCAACCACCGGAGCGGCGGAAGGCCCTACTGCGGCCGGTTTGATCCCCGGAAGCTTGGCGAGCGGTGTCGCTGGTGGTTATAACTTCACTGTTACGCAGAGCCCGCAAGGTTACTCCGTTAGTGCGGTCCCGAAGTCTTTTGGCAGCACGGGACGGCGCACTTTCTATACCGATCAGACAGGAATTGTCCGGCAAAACTGGAGTTCGGAGCCCGCCACAGAAAAAAGTGATGAACTAAAGTAAGGGTCGTGAGGCTGCTGTGCGTTGTGTGGTTTGCACTTCAGCTAATCTGTCTCTGCACGGCTGCTGAGCCGCCCAGCGCGGCCGCGCTAAGTCAAGCGATAGGGCAGATGTCGCCCGATCCGAAACAGACGTTTCGGGTTCGCGACCTGCAGTTTTACCGCGGCGATCTTAAAATCTATCTCACGGAAGGCGTTTTATCCTTCCTTACTCCTGTATCCGGCAAGACTGTTGCCGCTGTCTTCTCCACTGGCCCCGTGGAGGCTGGCGACGCGGAGGTGATAGTTCTTCCCCAACAGCGGAATGAACGCGCTTCGCTAGCATCGATCATCAAGAGTCCTAACCTTGATGAGCATTTCGACTCAGCATTGTTTCTCTTCACTGATGAGACTGCCAAAGAACTGCTTACCGCGATTCAGCAACTCCCTGTTCACAACTTGCCGGATGTGGCTCCTCAATTGGCGTCATCGGTTCACACATTGCTTCAGCAAATTGCGGCGGATACCCGCGGGCAGTTGGTAGCCGGACTACTCGATGCTCATAGACCGGACCAGGGATTTTTTTATGGATTTATAGGCGGCAGGACGCTTGGAAGTTTTGACGTTCTCTACAACCCTGCCGATTTTGAGCAGATCACCATCGGCCGAAGCGTGCGGCTCATATCGGGCGATCCTGCCTTCCAACTTTGGGCTTCCTTTCGCTCGCGTCGTAGCGGGCCGTATAAGCCGCCTGCCCCCTCTATCGCCGACTATCGAATAAAAACTGACATTCACCCGGATCTGACGTTGTCCGCCGATGCGAATTTCAAATGGCGCGCTTCCGATGACAGCGGCCGTGTAATTCCGCTGGCCATTGCCGATCAGCTCAAGATCGAATCCGCTCAGGTGGATGGCCGGCCTGCAGAGGTTTTTCAGCCTACGGTCGGCCAGTCAGATCCCCTCAAGAGGCCGTCGGCATTCTTCGTTCTTGCAAATACTCCGCTGGCTCCCGACAGCACGCACGAGGTGGAAGTCCGTTATGCTGGGTCCGTCATTCGCAGAACGGCAGCCGGCAGCTATTTCGTAGATGATCGAAATGCCTGGTATCCATTCGCCACCCCGACGCTCGCCACCTTTGATCTGACGTTTCGCTGCCCGGATAACCTTCGCCTGGTCTCAACAGGCGAGTTGGTCTCAGACACGTCCGAAGGCAACCTTCGTGTTGTTCACCGGAAAACTCGAATGCCGGAGGCGCTCGCGGGGTTCAATTTGGGAGATTATGACGTCGAATCGGAAAATCATGGCCTTTACCACATCGAATGTTACTCCAATAAGGGATCTGAAGAAGTCATGGCCGACATCCCGAAGCAGATGGATGCGCTGCTCGACTATTACACAAATCGCTGGATGCCGCTTCCGATTCACAACATTGCCGTTTCGCCAATTCCGGCTTCCTTGGGGCAGGGGTTTCCAGGTCTGATCTATCTTTCCGACGTGTCCTACACTCGCCCGGAAGATCGTCCTGCTAGTCTCCGGACGGCTGTTTACGATCAGTTTTTTACCGATCTCTTGCTGCCGCACGAGGTGGCCCATCAGTGGTGGGGAAACATTGTCACTGCAGCCGAGTACCGGTCGGCCTGGACCATGGAGGCGTTCGCGAACTACTCAGCGCTGCAGTTCCTCGGGAAGAATCATGGACAGGCAGCCGTCGATTCTATCCTGGACGGCTATCGAGCAGATTTGTTACAGGACCATGGCGGCCAACCTACTGACTCTTACGGTCCTCTGGAGTTCGGGATTCGCCTCATCGACTCGAAAAGTGCGTCCGTTTGGCACACCATTACGTACGAAAAGGGCTCCTGGGTACTTCATATGCTTCACCAGCGCCTGGGCGACGACGGCTTTCTTAAACTCCAGTTGCGTTTATTGCACGATTTCGCCGACCGCCCCCTGACCAATGAGGATTTCCGCAAAGTAGCGGCTGAGTTCGTACCTGCGGGCCAGCCCGATAAGAACCTGTCCCTGTTCTTCGATACATGGATTTACGGAACGGGTATTCCCAAACTCGCAAATGAAGGGGCAGGACGTCGATGTTTCTGGAGTTGACGACGACTTTACGGCTGATGTCCCGCTACGCTGTCACACGAAAGGGACATCCGATCGAGTCCGCTGGGCTCGTTTGAGTTCCGGCACAAATTCGCTGGATTTTCCGTCCGGAGTGGCTTGCGAACTCCCCGCACCTACCGAATTCCTTTATGTGCCCGTTCATTAGCCATTAATTTTTCTTCGCACGAATGTGGTGCGACGCATTGCCGGTAAACCTTGGCCCCAAACTCGCGTCGTTCTAAGCAGATAAGCCATTATGATAGGCGCGATGGCGGAACAACTGGGCATAGAAATCCAAGTTGGCGCCGATCTGCGGGACTTCGGTAGTTGGATGACCTCTGAACAGAGGCGCGTCTTTCTGCTCTGCCGGAGGATGCTGCAGGATCCGGACGAGGCCGATTCCGCTACCCAGGACGTCTTTCTCAAAGCCTACCGGGCCCTTAGCAAGGGTTCTGGAGGCATCGAGTTGGACAATCCGGCAAAGTGGGTCACCCGAATTGCGGTGAATACCTGCCTGGATCGTCTTCGCTCAAAAAGCTGGAAGATCTGGCAGCGGCGGCCATCGGTTGAAGATGAGCAGTTTATTTTGCAGACAACCGCTGGCGTTGACCCGGATGCTGAAAGCCGGATTTTCGCTTCACAAATCCAGCAAAGACTGGAAAAGGCGCTGACCAAGTTGTCTGGCCGCCAGCGAGCCGTTTTTTCGCTGCGGCATTATGATGCCATGGCACTCGAAGAGATTGCCGAAGTCCTAAAACTGGACGTTGGTACCGTAAAAGCGCACCTCTTTCGGGCTATTGCAAAGCTGAGGGAAGAACTGAAAGACCTATACCGGCCGAGGGAAGGAGAAACCCGGAGGACCACATGAACATCGAGTCCAACCTGTCAGGACATTGGACAGATGAGCAACTGATTGAATACCTGTACGGCATCGGACCCGACGGGAACCACGTTGACGAGTGCGGCATTTGTCGCGAACGGCTGTCAACGATTTCGGCTGCTCGCCGCGCCATCGAGGCGGAATCTTCGCCGCTTGATCAAGTCCCTTTTGACTTGCTCGCGGCTCAACGACGGAGCATCTATTCGCGTATCGCGCAGATTTCAGCCTGGCGGCTCGGCTTGCAGGTTCGCCGCTGGGCGGCTGCCGGAGCCATGCTCGCTCTGCTGGGCGGCGGCGCATTGCTGTATGAGCAGAATCAGCATCGCCAAATGGTGCAGAATAAAGAATCGGATGCTCAGTTAGCCCAGGAGGTAAGCCGGATGGCTCAAGATTCCGAGCCATTGCCGACTGCGCCGCTGCAACAACTGTTCGACGAATAATGTCTAAATTTCTTCGCCCCTTGGCGCTGCTTTTCCTTGTGGCTGCGCTGCTGTTCGCGCAGAATCGCGCCAATTTCCCTTGGTGGAATAGTCCGGTTATTGATGATCCGCAATTAGGCTTGACAACGGTTCAGAAGCAGCGCATTCGTCAAATCGTTCGGAGTTATCGAAGCCGGCTGCTTGATGCGCGCAATAACGCGAATAAGGCCCAAGGCGATCTGGAAGACATGCTCAATGACCAGGACGTTTCTCCACAAGCCGCCCAGACAGTCATTGAACGCTCCGCAGAAGCACGTGCGAGTGCAAGCCGAGTGTTTCTGGAAATGAGCTTCCAATTGCGCAGTGTCCTAACGCTCGACCAATGGCGTCAACTTGTTCGGCGCTGGGATGAAATCCAACGAAAAAAACCATCGGATACCCAAGTTCCGCCAGATTAAGCGGTAGCTTCGATCTGCTCCGTTACCTGCTCCCATTCGCTCATCGTCGACTCAAGTTCTGCTCGCTGCGATTCCAACAGATTCGATAAGCGGGTAGCCTCGTCCGCTCCCACGAAATCCGAAAATGCCATCTCTGACTGCTGAATTTCGCGTTCAAGGGAGGCAATGCGCTGCTCTAACTGTTTTGCCTGATCCTGCATCTGCTGCAGCTTTATTGGATTCATGCGCTTCGCAGCGGGAGTTTTGGACGTTATAGGTATGGGTGCGGCCGGCGGAACGCCAACTAACACGTCCGTCAAGGTAGGAGTTTGTTGGGCGCCGCCAGCTTTCCGCCATAAGTAATCGGCATAATCGCCAGGATACACGTTCACGCTACCATCGGCGATTTCGAACACTTTGGTCGCCAGATGCTCAATGAAGTAGCGGTCATGAGAAACGAAGACGATTGTGCCCGTAAACTTTTCCAGCGCCTCCAGCAAAACATCCTTGGCCCGCATATCGAGGTGATTCGTCGGCTCGTCGAGCAGCAAGAAATTTGACGGATGCAGCAGCATCCGAGCCAGTGCATAACGGTTGCGCTCACCGCCTGAGAGCACGCCAATGCGCTTGAAAACGTCGTCCTCGCTAAATAGAAAACAGCCCAGCAGACTGCGCAGCTCGGTCTGGGTGGTGCGCGGCGCCGCGGTACCTAAGTCATCCAAGATGCGCGCATTCACGTCCAGCTCTTTGTATTGATCCTGAGCAAAGTAATCGGGCTCGGCGTTATGGCCCAGCGTATATTCGCCGGTGCTGAGCGATTCGGTGCCGGCCAACAGCTTGATGAGCGTGGATTTGCCTGCTCCATTCACGCCCACAAGGGCGACACGGTCGCCGCGCTCAATGGCAAAAGTCGCGCCGCTGAAAACAAGCTTGTTCCCGTACCTTTTCGAAACGTTCTGAAATTGCGCAACAATACGGCCGCTCGATTTCGGCTGCGGAAAAGAAAAATGAATGGTCTTCTCTTCCGGCGGCAACTCGATGCGCTCAATTTTTTCTAATTCCTTGATTCGGCTTTGCACCTGCTTTGCTTTTGTCGCTTGATATCGAAAGCGATTGATGAAAGCCTCGAGTTGCTGGATTTTGTCTTGCTGGTTCTTATACGCCGCTTCCAACTGGGCAACGCGTTCTGTCTTTTGTTGTTTATATTTTTCGTATCCGCCGGTGTAGAACTGAACTTTCTTATTCCAGATCTCGACGATCTTCTTTACGGTGATATCCAGAAAATAACGGTCGTGCGAGATCAGTACATACGCGAATTCATAGTTGGCCAGATACTCTTCCAGCCAATTCCGCGCTTCCAAGTCCAAGTGATTCGTGGGCTCATCCAGCAACAGCAGATTCGGCTTCTGGAGCAGCAGTTTAGCTAAAGCCAGACGCATCTGCCAACCGCCGGAGAATTCCTCCGTTTGGCGGGTCCAGGTCTCCTTGGCAAACCCTAATCCAACAAGAACGGCCCCAACTTGCGCTTCGAGAGTGTAGCCGTCTCTGGTTCGAAATTCAGTATCTGCCCGCTCGAAACGCTCCGCTACCTGATGGTATTCGTCACTCGCCGGATCCAGTTCACTCATCTGCCCTGTAAGCGATTCCAGTTCCGTTTCGAGGTCCATCACATCCGCGAAGACGCTCATGCATTCGGCGAATACCGTGCGACCGCTGACTTGCAATCCGTCCTGCGGAAGATAGCCGGTCCGGATGCCCTTTGTCGCAGAAAGGGACCCGTAGTCAAGCTGCTCAATACCGGCAATGATCTTCAGGAGTGTTGATTTCCCCGTTCCGTTGCCTCCAACCAGGCCGGCACGTTCTTTGGGAGTGATGAGCCAATCCAAATCGTCGAACAGCAGTTTGTGTCCGAACCGCTTACCGGCTCCTGTGAGTTGTAGCATCCGCTGCCTACTATTTTCGCTAAGAAGCGAAAAAGTGGAACGCGTTGCTGATGTATTGCTTCAAGTCGGGACGTTTGACTACAGCGTCCAGAAAGCCGTGTTCCAGAAGAAATTCGCTGCGTTGAAAGCCTTCAGGGAGCTTCTGGCGAATCGTCTGCTCAATTACCCGCGGTCCTGCAAATCCGATCAGCGCGCCTGGTTCTGCAATATTGAGATCTCCCAACATCGCAAAACTGGCCGTTACACCGCCGGTTGTGGGATCGGTCAGCACGCTGATATAGGGTAAGCGCGCCTCATCCAGCCGCATCAAAGCAGCAGATAGTTTCGCAAGTTGCATCAAGCTGATAGCGCCCTCCTGCATGCGCGCCCCGCCTGATGCTGAAACAATAACCAAGGGAGTCTTTTCCTTCAGGCAGCGTTCGATCGCGCGCGTGATCTTTTCGCCCACCACCGACCCCATGCTGCCGCCGATGAATTTTAGCTCTAACGCGCAAATCTGTACTTGACGGCCATCAAGCAGCCCGCCGGCACAAATTACCGCGTCAGGTAACTGAGTCGATTGCTGCATCTCGCGCAAACGCTGGGAGTACGGCTTGGAGTCGACGAAGCGCAGGGGGTCGGAGGAGCGAAGAGTCGAGTCATACGTTACGTATTGGCCGTCGTCAAACAGTTGCTGCAGCCGCTCTACCGCACTGACGCGGAAATGATGCCCGCACTGTGGGCAGATTTGAAGGCTATCCTCAGCCGCTTTGCGCCAAATGATCTGCCCGCAAGCCTCACATTTTTGCCAGAGGCCCTCGGTGCGAACGCTCTTCTCACTATCCTTTGCAGGTTCGGCTTCGAGAGACGGTTTCTGTCGAGTGAACCAGGCCATGCGAATCCAAAGTAACACGCGATTCGCGCAAACAAGATCATTTTCCCGATTGCGGAGTCTCCGGATAGGGCTGACCGGCTTTGAGGCCGTTCCAAAGAATGCGGTTGTACTTGTCGAAATCGAAATGATCTTCCACGCTGAAATCCATTCCTCTCGTCGCCTCGGCCCAATACCGGGCGTCGTGAGTCGGTCGTAATTGCGGGCCGCTGAAGAGAGACTGCGGGAGCGGCAAACTCGTCTTCTGCAGCAGCGTCGATGGAGTCGCTGTGAAAGCTCCACTGTTCTCTGTCTCAGGTCGAAAATATCGGACATAGGAATAGCAATGGCATCGTTGAGGTTCATCGGCTGAAGCCCTAGAATTTCCTCCATCGTTCGAAGAAAATCGACGGTGTTATAGGCGGTCGAGATGACATGATGCTGTTTCACGTACGGGCCGACTACGAATGCGACGCTGCGGTGAGAATCGACGTGGTCGGCGCCGTCCTGCGAATCGTCTTCGATGACAAAGATCAGCGTGTTGTCTTTGTAGCTCTTGCTGTTGGCAATCTTTTGTACCAGCAGCCCAACCGCGTAGTCGTTATCTGCTTCCTGGAGTTCTGGAGTGTTGATGCCGTCAATGGCTATAGCAAAGTCGCCGGTGTGATCGTGCATGAAGCGAACGAAGCTAAGCTGCGGCAGGCCGCCGTTCTTGTATTTGGTATCGAACTCGCGCTCCCATTCTTTGAACCGATAGTAGTCAGGAAAGGCGTTATCGAAGCCGCGGAAGTAAATGTCAGTGTACGGCGCCAAAGCCAAGTTGGCGGCATAGGAAACCTGATAGTGATGAGCAAAAGGAGTCCGGTCTTCTCTGATGCTAAGAGCGCTGTAAGGATCGTGCAAATTATAGCGAGTGAGATCGATAAAGAAGCCATAATTTCTGATCGAAAGTCGAGCACGCAATGCCTGATTCCAGAGATAGCCCCCATTGATCTCATCATCCGGGCCGTCGGGTGCGTCGGTATCCGTGGTTCCGGGAAGAAGATCGGGATCCTTTGGGTTGAGTGGATTGGCCGCCACGCGTCCGGCGGCCGTCGGTATCGCAACATTGATGTTGCGATTGGTGCCTTCTGAATCGTAGGAAAGACCGCGACCCGCGTAGTTCACCCAGGTCTGCTTCTCAACCACATCAGGAGTTCGTGCCGAGGTGGACCATGGCCATCCGTCCATACTGACTTCGCTTCGATCGTAGAAATTGTCCAGATCGACAAAATGTCGAGCGAGTTCGTGCAGATTCGGGGTCGTGCCCTTTCCGAACTCGACGAGCTTGGGATCGCCATTGCCCACTTCCAGATCGCCGAGTACCTGGTCATAGGTGCGATTCTCCTTGATGATGTAGATGACGTGCTTGATCTGTTCACGGATCCCCGCCATGATTCTCTGGTCGGTCTCGCCAATCGTTCGCCGATACTTGTTATTCGCAGCAACCTGTTCTGTCAGAGATTGCAGTTGCCCCTTCGCCGGAGTTGGGAAGCTTTGAAGGCCGGCCTTGATCAGTTGAGGGTTGTATTCATTCGTCGCCTTGCAACCGGTGGCGCTCCGTCCGGGTACAGCTTCCCGGTAACAGTTGCCGGGATTTGGTCCGGTGATGGACTTCGCATTGACGACGTATGTGTAGTTTCCGTCGGCGCTGAAACTGACGGAAGTCGGATACCACGCAGTCGGGATTAGCCCCACGACTGCTCCGTGTTCACCCATTCCGTGGAGATCCACGACCGCTACATCGTTGGTATTGCCGTGTGTGACGTACAGCATAGTGCCATCGGGCGACAATGTGACACTGTTCGTGTTGTGTCCGGTGTAAGTCGCTAACGTTCCCGGCAGAAGCCCGGCGGGCGCGCCAACAGGGATTTCGCGTAGCAGCTTATTCGCTCCGGTCTCGATGACGGCAACGGAATCACTCTCGTCTTCGGCCACAAATAAGCGGCTTTGCCCGGCATTCAACGTCATTTTCGAGGGCTGACCGGTCACCTTGATGCGCTTGGTGAGTGCGAGCGTTCCCAGGTCTATGACATCGATCTCACGATCACGCATGCTTGAAACATAAGCGGTTGTGTTGCCCTTGATCGACACCCAGAAGGGATACTCGCCACCGGGAGTGCCGGAATTCGCGGGGTTGATCTTACCCGGGCGAAGATCGAGCTCGCCTGTTTTACTCCATCTGTTGTTCGAGTTCGTGAGTACCGAGATGGAATCGTTGAAGTAATTCGCCACGACGATCTTGGACCCGTCTGCGGTGATCGCCAGACCCGCCGCCGTGGGCGCCACGCCCAGGCCGTTTCCCTTTCCATGGCCTAAAGAGACCGGGCTGCTCTTGCGTTCCGACCAAACGCCATCGGTCAGATCGTATACGTGGACGTTATCGTCATTTCCGCCCGAAACGTAGAACGTGCTGCCGCTTGGATCGAAGCAGATTCCGGCATAGGTATCCGGTACCCGGACCACTTGTTGCTGTTTCGGATTTTTATTAGAGATGTCGAAGACAAAGACATATTCATTCGAATCGGCAGGGTCCCGGCGACCTGCCCTTGCGCCTGAACTGTAGTTGCGTACGTTGTAGCCGGAAGTCAGAACCAGCATTGTCGTTCCCGAAGGGTTCGTCACAGTTGTAACTGCCTGGCCGGCCGTATAAAGCGGAACGTCCGCGAGCCCCGGATTCAGTTGTTGGAAGCTTGTCCCCTTCGGCGCAGCCGGCGTGATCTGTTGGCCGGTGTTGGGAATGGTTTCCGGTTTCTGGGCGGCGAGAGACACCGCCCCAACAACAATTAGGAAGATGATTGGCAAGCAGTGGTTCCTATTCATGCGCTGTTGTATTATCCATAAATTATTTTGCTACCTGTAATGATTCCGTAATAGACTATCGTTGAACTGGACCATGGGGGTCTTTATGTATAGAACCGTGCGCGTTCTAAGCGGGATGATGCTGTTTGCATGCTCTGTTTTCGCGCAGTTTGAAACCGCAGAAGTTCTCGGTACGATTCACGATCCAAGCGGATCGGTAATCAGGAATGCTTCGGTGACGCTCACGAACGAGAGTACCGGAGTTGAGAAAAAAACAACGTCCGATGAAAACGGGCTTTACGACTTCTTCAACGTGCAGCCTGGACGCTACACGGTAGCCGCCGAACTGTCCGGCTTCCAGACGTTCAAGACCACAGGCGTCACGGTGGACGTGAACGCACGGCAACGCGTCGATATCACTATGCAAGTCGGATCGGTTAACCAAGTGGTGAATGTCACGGGCGCCGCGGAAACGCTCGAAACCGATTCCAGCCAACACGATCAAGTCATCAACACCCAGCAAATAGTAGAACTGCCATTGAACGGGCGTGCCTATTCCGATCTGGCGCTGCTTTCAACCAACGTGCACCGATCTCCAATGTCGGTGCTGTTTGCGGCGAATGGAACGCCGCGGGAAGGCGCATTCAATGTGAACGGAATGCGCAGCACATATAACAATTTCCTGCTTGATGGCCTGGACAATAATGCCTATTCGCCAAGTAATCAAGGCTACTCCAGCCAAGTAGTGCAGCCATCGCCAGATGCACTGGCCGAATTCCGGGTCATCACTAGCAACTTCAGCGCCGAGTACGGCCGAGTGGGCGGCGGCGTCATCAATGCCGCGCTCCGTTCGGGAACCAACCAATACCACGGCACGTTGTACGAGTTCTTGCGGAACACGGATTTGAACGCCACCGGCTTCACCTTCAGCCCGGCTGTTTTCCAGAAGCCTACGCTGCAGCGCAACCAATTCGGGTTGACCATTGGCGGCCCGCTCATCAAGAACAAGCTGTTCTTCTTCGGCGACTACGAAGGTTTCCGCCAATTGCAGCGTTTCCTTAACTTCGATTCCATACCGGACACGACCGATCGCACTGGCATACTTCCGGTCAGCGTTTACGATCCACTGAATCACACCGTTTATCCAGCCAATACCCAGATTCCGGTTTCAGCATTGAATCCATTTGCGGCGGCGGTGCTGAGCGGATTGCCGGCACAAAACGGACCAGGACGATCAAGCAATTACGAAGCGCTGCTGTTGGTTCGCGATTACAGCGACAAGTACGATGCCAAGCTCGATTATTCGATCAATGACAAAATGACTTCGTTCGTGCGCTGGAGCCAGCGAAAGGATCTGCAGTATTATCAGCCTGACATTCCAGGACCCTCGGGCGGCAACGGCAACGGCTACATTCACGCTATCCAGCAGGACGCAGCGGCCGGATACACCTGGAGCATTACGCCGACTTCACTGCTAGATGCGCGGTTCGGGTTCAGCCACGTGCTGGCGGGAAAAGTGCCGCCTTACCTGGGCGGCCCCAGTATGCAGCAGCTTTACGGCATTCCGGGCCTGCCAACCTCATCAAACCTGACGGGCGGCTTGAACTCGCAATCGATCAGCGGGTTCGCACAATTGGGCCGTCAGACCAGCAATCCGCAATTTCAGAATCCGACGACATTCAACCCTAAAGTGAACTACTCAGTCATCCGCGGTCGCCACGCTATAAAGATGGGCTATGAGTTCACGGACATTCGCACCGAAGTTCTGGACATCAACCCGCTCTATGGGGCCGACACCTACGCCGGACAGTTCAGCAAACCGACGTGCGCGGTTCTGGGCCAGCCGACGGGGTGCGCAATAGCATCCGATGCGACCAGCTACAACCTGGCGGATTTTATCTTCGCTCTACCAAGCACAATTCAACTCGGAAACAATCTGGTCACGAATTTACGGCAGCAAGTTCACGCGCTCTACGTTCAAGATGACTTCCGTGTAAGTAATAAGCTGACCCTCAATCTAGGGCTCCGGTGGGAGTTTGCCACGCCCATCTGGGAGCGCGACAATTTATGGTCGAACTTCGATCCCACGACGAACACCCTCATTAGAGCCAGCAGCGGCAGCCTCTACAATCGGGCACTGGTTCATCCGGATTATCACGATTTTGGCCCTCGACTGGGCTTCGCTTACAGCGCCACGCCGAAGACTGTGATTCGCGGCGGTTACGGCATCAGCTATTCATTCTTCAATCGCCCCGGCAGCGCTCAGGAAGGGATCAACGCCCCGCTGGCTCTCTTCGGGCTACAGACGCAATCCATCCCGGCGGGCGGTTCTGTGCCTGCCGGATTCCTAACAACGCAAAACAGCTTCACTACCGCGCTCGACACTCCATCGAACTTCAATCCCATCGTTTCGAACATCGACTACATCCCGGCCAATACGCGCTGGCCTTACATCCAATCCTGGCTTTTCTCTGTGCAGCAGGAACTGACGCACGACACATTCCTGGAATTGGCATATAACGGCAACCATAGCTTGCGGCTGCCGATTATCGCCGATTACAATCAAGCCAATCCGAACCCGTTGACTGCTACCTGCAATGCTACGGTGACCTCCGGATGCCTGGGAGTTCAGGCGCGGCGGCCCATCCCGACATTTGGCGCCATTACGTGGCTAGATCCTGCCGGAGATAACGATTACAACGGCTTCTCCGCGCGCCTGGAGCATCGTTTCGGGGGCGGACTGTACTTCCTCAATTCGTTTACGTGGTCCAAGGCCTTAGGAGATTCCGAGCAGGCGCTTGAATATTTTGCCGGATATTACCAAGCCAATCCGCAGAATATTCGCGACTTGCATGACGAACGCGGACCCTCCAGCTTTGACATTGAGTTCGTTAACGTGACCAGTGTTGTCTACCAGCTTCCGTTTGGCAAAGGCCGGAAATTCGGATCAAGTATGAATCCAGTTTTCGATGCAGCCCTGGGTGGCTGGGAAGTAAACACGGTGAACACGCTGAATAGCGGACCGCCCATCGATGTGTCGTATTCGCCTTCCAGCTTCAACGATGTGACAGGCCTTACGAACGATTACCGCGGAGAAGCGATTCTGCGGCCCAACGTGACTGGTCAGGCGGCGACCGGACTAACGAAGGGACAGATGGTGAATAACTATTTTGCCGGTTATAGTTTCAGCACGCCTCCGGTTTACGCTCCTTTCGGCGCCGAAGGCCGCAATTCATTCCGTGCCCCCGGCCTGTGGCAGTGGGACTTGGCTGCAGATAAGAATTTCCATATTTTCGAACGCACTCAGTTGCAGTTCCGCTCGGAGTTTTTCAACGTGCTAAATCATACGAACTTCGGTTTGCCGACAGCGATCTCGACGAGTGCGGCGTTTGGGCAGATACGCACGACCTATCCGGCTAGGCAGATTCAGTTCGCATTGAAATTGCTCTTTTAATTTGCGCTACCCAGGAGCTTTTTTAATTGCGCCGTGCAGGACTGACTTTACCAGACCGCCGAGCTTCATAAACTCGTCGATATCCGCGGGTTTGCGGAAGTAATGTTTTACGCCGAGGCCGGCCGCGCGGGCGCGGTCGCCGGCGGCGTTCGAAGAGCTGACCACGATCACGGGAAGTTCCCCGTAATCCGGCTTCCCGCGCAAGATGCGCAGCAACTCAAGACCACTGCCCTTCGGAAGATTCAAGTCCATCAGCAGAACGTCCGGGCAGGGCTGTGATCCGCCGATGTTCTCAATGTAATCACGAGCTTCTTCGAAATCGGTTGCGACATCCATCACGTGCGGCAGTTTGACTTCTGCCAAAGCCTCGCGAACGAGTTCCACGTCCGCAGGATTGTCTTCCACCAAAAGTACTCTTGCCATTTGTCTTTTAAGAATTTCGCCTCGTTTATCTATGCCCGGCCGGGTTAGCAGACCAGTCAGCGCCCGTCAGTGCGAAAGAAAAAGTGGAGCCTTTCCCCGGTTCGCTTCTCGCCCAGATTCGACCGTTGTGACGCTCAACAATTCGCTTGCATATAGCCAGCCCCAGGCCCGTACCGGGATACTCACCGCGGTGCAGGCGTTTAAAAAGTCCAAAAATGTGGTTTGTGAACTCCTGTCTGAAACCAATTCCATTGTCGGCGACTGAGATGATCCATTCGCTGTCCGACTGTTCAGCGTAGATTCGAATATGCGGCGGGACATCGGATTTCGAGTATTTGAGCGCATTCGACAGCAGGTTCTGGAACAGTTGGACAAACTGCATCTCCTCACCCAGAACCAGCGGCAGTTGCGAGATCTCGATCCTGGCGTTCGATTCCTCAATGCGTGGGCGCAATACCTCCAACGCCTGATTGACGGAACTCGCGAGAGCCACAGGCTCCAAGGTTGACTCGCCGGAATGGACCGTACGCGCAAAAGAGAGAAGATCTTCAATCAACTGCTGCATCCGATGAGCGCCAGAGGTAATGAAATCCGCATACTTCTGTATTTGTTCCGGCGGGGCGCTACCGATCCGCTTCACCAAAAGCTGACTGTAAGAGTTCACCATTCGCAAGGGCTCCTGCAGATCGTGGCTGGCCACGTAGGCGAACTCCTCCAGCTCCCGGTTGACCCGTTCGATTTCTTTCCGCGCCTGCACTTGCAGGGTGACGTCGTGGGAGACGGCTATCAACCCCTGAATGCTCTGGGCAGAGTTTCGCAGCGGCTGGAATGTCAGGTCGAACCAATGATCTTCGGGCTCGTTATCATTATTCGCATCGTAGGGAATGTACCATTCCTTGGCAGAAAATGTTTCGCCGTGATCTACGACGCGGCGAAAGGCTTGCCAAACATCTTCCGGCAGGTCGGGAATAACGTCCGCAATTCTGCGGCCCAGCAACTGCCGGTGGAGTACAAGCTGATGGTAGAACGGATTCGCCATTTCGTAAACAAAATCCGGTCCGGACAGCACGCAAATGGCTACGGGAGCCTGCGCGAAAATCTGGTTCAATTGCTCCATTGAGTGGCGGCGCTCGCGATGTATCTGTAGCGTGCCGCGCACGCGGGCGAGCAACTCCCGCGCAGTAAAGGGCTTAACAATGTAATCGTCAGCGCCTGCCTCGCGGCCTTCCGCCCTGGCTTCTTCCCCGGCCCGTGCAGAAAGAAAGACGACCGGGACGGAACGCGTGACGGGGTTCGCGCGCAACTCCTGAAGCAGACCGAGCCCATCCAACTCGGGCATCATGATGTCGGCGAGGACGAGATCCGGCGGGTGTTGGATGGCGGCCTGCAAAGCTTCACGCCCGTTAGCGGTAACGACCACTTCATACTCAGGGGCGAGCAGGCGCTGGACGTAACCGCGCATATCCGAGTTGTCGTCAGCCAGGAGAATACGGCCCTGCGGGCTGCGCGTTACAGGCAGCAGAGGCAACGGCAACGGCGTTTCGGAAGCGGGGTCGCTGGTACGCGGGAGCCAGCCGAGCGCCTCCTCTACATAGGAGTTTTCCAATAACGAATTCGGATCGGGCAATGCGCCGCCGGTTGTGTCAGGCGAGGTTCTATTCGCTACGTCAAACGGAACGGAGACGGTGAAAGTTGTACCCTGGTCGAGACTGCTGGAGACGCTGATGCTGCCGCCGTGTATGCGAACGAGTTCATGGACCAGCGCCAAACCGATTCCAGTGCCTTCATGGGTTCGTGCTCGCGCCCCCTCGACGCGGTGAAAGCGTTCGAACAGGAGAGGCAACTCCGACTCAGGTATACCGACTCCAGTGTCTGAGACGGAGAGCCTGATCTGGCCGTTTTCTTCCGTGAGGCCGATTACAACGGAGCCTTCAAACGTATATTTCAAAGCGTTCGAAAGCAGGTTGAGGACGATTTTTTCCCACATCTCGCGGTCCACGTAAGCGACGTGAGACAACGGCGGACAATCTACTGAGAGAGCCAGTCCTGCGCGCTCCATTGCGGAACGAAAGGTGGAGGCGAGATCGGCAGTAAATGCCGCCAGATCGGTTGGCTGCACTTGCGCCAGCATGCGCCCGGCCTCTATACGCGAAAAATCGAGCAAGGCGTTCACGAGTTTCTGGAGACGAAGTCCATTGCGTTGCACAAGCTCGATGGTTTCGCGATCGGCTAACGCGAGCGACTCCTGATCGCGGCGGAGAAGATCTTCAAGAGGCCCGAGCATGAGCGTCAGGGGAGTGCGGAACTCATGGCTGACGTTCGAGAAGAACACAGTTTTCGCCCGGTCAAGGTCGGCGAGGGCTTCGGCGCGCTTACGTTCGTCTTCGTAGGCTTGCGCGCTGGTAAGGGCGGCAGCAATTTGCGAGGCGAGCAGGCTGAGGAAGTCCCGGTAGCCGTCGTCATACGGACGATGGGGACTGAGAGCCGCAATAAGAACGGCGGAGCTTCCGATCTGAGTAGACGGATTGATGGGGAGCAGAATGGCGCGCTGAGGCGGGCGGGCCCAGGCTCCCGTAGGAATCTCGATATTCCCGGGCAGGTCCACGCTCGCGGGCTGAGTGCCGTTCAGGACGCCATCAAGAGACCAGACGGCGGAATCTGCCGGAGCAATGACAGGCGGCGCTAAGTCATGGCCAGGGCTAATGCCGGAGGTCCCCATCAGAGTGAGCTGGTGTTCACCCGGCGGCTTCAGGTAAAGAAGCGTGAATGGCAGATCGTGGAGATTGGTTGCGAGCGCAGAAGCGCTCTGGTTGCAAGCGTCAGCAATGGTCCGAACGTCTATTGTTCGCGCTGCCAATTCACGCTGAAGGGCCAGGCGGCGGGCGCCGATGATTCGTTCGGTATCGTCCGTGTTGGCACAAAAAATACCGCGCGTTTCGCCTTGATCGTTGGGGAGGGGACTGTAGGAAAAGGTGTAATAAGTCTCTTCGGGATAGCCGCTACGCTCCATCATCAGGAACAATGCTTCGTCGTAGGTGCCTTGATTACGAGCTATGGTGGAGTGGGCGCGAGGACCGACCTGATCCCAAATTTCATGCCACACTTCGGATGCCGGCCGGCCCAAAGCGTGGGGATGCTTGGCGCCAAGGATGGCGCGGTAAGGATCGTTGTAGATATTGATGAGATCGCTGCCCCACCACACGAACATGGGCTGACGCGAAGTAAGCAAGATGCGAATGGCCGTTTTCAGTGACAGCGGCCAATGTTCGGGAACTCCCAAAGATGTTCGTGCCCAATCAAAGCCACGAATCATGTCGCCGAGCTCGCCACCGCCGGCGAGAAATGAGAGATGGGTGGTCGTTCCTTCCGAGGTTGCCTCAGGCATCACGATCATGGTTGTCGAATTCGCAATTCGGAGTCTATTGACAGTTTGGCATTAAAGCAGTCGAGCGTGGTCAGGCTACACGGTTGGCTTCACTTCGCGCGCGATTTAGGATTTTAGACTGCTTTAGGCGGCGATTTCGGCTATTTGCTCCGGTGAAAGGCCGTCGAATAGCTTGGCTACGTCATGCGAGACCTTAATGGTCTTCAGTTGA